>NZ_JACHJS010000001.1:0-1225731 GCF_014203755.1 Saccharothrix violaceirubra | reverse complement strand
CATTTCGCTCCTTCCGCGAGAGCGAAAGGACTTCCGACATGGCAGAGCACATCGTGGTCGTCGGCGGCGGGTACACCGGACTGGCCGCCGCCAAGCTCCTCGCCCGCTGGACCGAAGCCGAGGTCACGCTGGTCAACGACCGTGACCGGTTCGTCGAACGGGTCCGCCTGCACGAGTTCGCGGCCGGCCGGACCCCGCACGACCTGCCGCTGACCGGCCTGCTCGACGGCACCGGCGTGCGGCTCGTCGTCGACCGCGTGACCCGGATCGACGCCGACACGCGCGAGATCACCCTGGAAACGGGCAGACTGCACTACGACCGGCTCGTGTACGCGTTGGGCAGCCGGGCCGATCTGGACTCGGTGCCCGGCGCCCGCGAGCACGCGTTCACCGTGGCGACCCGTGAAGAAGCGGAACGCCTGCGGGTGAACTTGACGACCGCGCGGTCCGTGGTCGTCATCGGCGGCGGCCTCACGGGGATCGAGGCCGCCGCCGAACTCGCCGAGGCGCACCCGCACCTGGCGGTCACGCTGGCGACCGGCGGCGTGTTCGGCGGGGCGCTGTCGGCCAAGGGCCGTCGACACCTGCGCCGCGTGTTCGACCGGCTGGGCGTGACCGTGGTCGACGACGCGCGGGTGACCGAGGTGCGCGCGGACGGTGTCGTGCTCGCCGACCGGGAGATCACCGCCGACACCGTCGTGTGGACGGCCGGGTTCCGTGTGCCGGACCTGGCGCGGGAAGCCGGGTTCGAGGTGGACGGCCGGGGCCGGCTGGTCGTCGACGGCACGCTGTCGTCGGTGTCGCACCCGGAGGTGATCGGGGTGGGCGACGCCGCCGCCGTGCACCGCCCGGACGGGCTCGAACTGCGGATGGCGTGCGCGACCGGACTGCCGACCACGCAGTACGCGATCCGCACGGTGGCCGCGCGGCTGAGCGGCCGGGTGAGCAAGCCGTTGCGGTTCGGCTACGCGCTCCAGTGCGTCAGCCTCGGCCGCCGCGACGGGTTGATCCAGTTCGTGCGCGGCGACGACTCGCCCCGCGAACTCGTGCTGACCGGCCGGCTCGCCGCCCGCGTGAAAGAGGCGGTCGTGCGGGGCACCGTCCTGTTCGAACGCCACCCGACGATCCCGACCTCGTTCTGAGCGGCGGTCACGGCTCGAACCGGTACCCCATGCCGGGTTCGGTCACCAGGTGCCGCGGACGCGCGGGTTCCGGTTCGAGCTTGCGACGCAACTGCGCCAGGTACACGCGCAGGTAGTGGGTCTCCTTCGCGTACGCGGGTCCCCACACCTCCTGGAGGAGCTGCTTCTGCGCGACAAGCCGGCCCTGGTTGCGGGCCAGCAGCTCCAGCACGCCCCACTCCGTCGGCGTCAGGTGCACCTCGACGCCCTCGCGGTGCACCTTCTTCGCCGCCAGGTCGACCACGAACGACGCGGTGCGCACGACCGGGTCGCCGACGTCGTGCGACACCGCGGACCGGCGCACGGCGGCACGCAGGCGGGCGAGCAGTTCGTCCATGCCGAACGGCTTGGTCACGTAGTCGTCGGCGCCCGCGTCGAGCGCCTCGACCTTGTCGGTCGAGTCGGTGCGCGCCGACAGCACGATGATCGGCACGGTGGTCCACCCGCGCAGGCCCGAGATCACCTCGGTGCCGTCCAGGTCGGGCAGCCCGAGGTCGAGCACGACCACGTCCGGCCGTCCCTCGGCCGCGACCGCCAACGCGGACGCGCCGTCGGAGGCGGTCAGCACCCGGTAGCCGCGCGCCGACAGGTTGATCCGCAACGCGCGCACGATCTGCGGTTCGTCGTCGACCACGAGCACCTTCGTCACGCTGTGACACTACGCGCGCGGGAGCACGCGGAGTCGGTAACGTCAGGTCTTGACGCACCCTTGACGCCGACCCGTCGGCCATTAATGCCGCATTCACACCCCTAGGCCCGCATGCTTGCGGCGCCGATGAGTACATCCGGGTGCGAATGAATCAGTTTGCTGGACAGGAGTACTGCGATAGTGCGAATGTCCTGTCCGAATTCGGACAACCGCTCACTGCCAGTGAGCCACGAGGAGGTCCGCTATGACCGCCAGTGTGACCAATCAGGATGCCTTACAACTCGTGGTTGCCGTTCACCGGCTGATCCGCAGTCTTCGCCAGGCCGCTCCGGTGAAGCGACTCCAGCCCACGCAACTGCTCGTACTTTCGGAACTCTCGACGCAGGGACCCATGCGTATCGGCGAGATCGCGGTCCGTGCACTGTGCTCCCAACCGACCGCGACGACCGTCGTGACCGGCCTGGAATCGGGTGGTCTCGTCCGCCGCGAACCCGATCCCGCCGACGGCCGCGCGACGATCGTGGAACTCACCGGAGCCGGTCGGGAAACGATTGCCTCACTCGCGCACGGCGAAGCGGAACTGCTCTCCGACCGCCTTTCCCGGCTCACCGAGGCGGAACTGGAGAGCCTCCGCCTGGCCACCTCACTGCTGCGCCGACTGGCCGATCCGCACTCACGCGGCTAGCCGATCGGCCGCACCGCCGAACGCGGTCGGGGTTGACACCGGGGACAGGAATACGAGGACCTGTTCATGAAGGGTTCCCGGACGATCGCGGTTCCGCATCGCGAACAGGGCCGGTCCTCCTGCCCGTAGGCCGCGAGGGACCGGTCGAAATACCCCGACTGCCCGTTCACGTTGACGTAGAGCGCGTCGAAGGACGTGCCGCCCTGCCCCAGTGCTTCGCGCATCACCTCGGTGGCGTGCCCGAGCAGTTCGACACCCTGTGCCGCGGTCAGCTTCGCGGTGGGCCGCAGGCCGTGCAGCCGGGTGCGCCACAACGCCTCGTCCGCGTAGATGTTCCCGATCCCCGACACCAGCGTCTGGTCCAGCAGCGCGCGTTTGACCTCGGTCCGCTTGCGCCGCAGCGCCCGCACCGCGGCCGACAGGTCGAACTCCGGGTCGAGCGGGTCGCGGGCGATGTGCGCGACCTCGTCCGGCAGGGACGTGCCGTCCACCTCGACGAGGTCCGCGACCATGAGTCCGCCGAACGTGCGCTGGTCGACGAATCTCAGCTCCGGTCCGCCGTCGTCGAAGCGCAGGCGGACCCGGAGGTGCTTCTCGTCCGGTGCGTCGACCGGTTGCACCAGCATCTGGCCGCTCATCCCCAGGTGCGCGAGCAACGCGTCACCGCCGGACAGGTCGACCCACAGGTATTTGCCGCGCCGACGCGCGGCCTCCATGCGCTGTCCGGTCAGGCGCACGGCGAAATCCGCCGCCCCCGGCAGGTGGCGGCGGATCGCGCGGGCGTGCAGCACTTCGACCGAAGTGATGGTGCGACCCGCGACGTGCTCGTGCAGACCGCGACGGACGACCTCGACCTCGGGCAGTTCGGGCACGGTCGGAGCGTCAGTCCTCGGTGGTGGTGCCCTCGGCCTCGGCGCGTTCGAGCTCTTCGAGCATCTCGTACGCGGCGGCCTGTGGCTTGGTCGGCTTGAGCATCCAGCCGCCCGCCTGGGCGGTGTCGCGGACCAGGACCAGGCCCTGGATGCCACCGCTGCGGGAGGCGTTCAGCGGGCGGGCCGGTCGCGTGTGGCGTGCGCGCCGGGTCGTCCGGACGTTCGTGGCAAACATAACGGCGTCAGTCTTCCTCGGAGGATGAGGTCTGCGATGAGGTGGTCCCACCGGCAGCGTGGCCGTTCCCGGACGCGGCCTTGTCCTGCTTGGCCTTGGCCCGCTCCAGCACGTGGTAGGCGGCCTCGGCCGCCTTCTGCTCGGCTTCCTTCTTCGTGCGCCCGTCGCCGGAGCCGTGGGCCTGACCACCGACGAACACCGTCGCGGTGAACTCCTTGCGGTGGTCGGGGCCCTGGTCGTCCACCCGGTACTCGGGCACGCCGAGCCCTGCCGACGCGGTCAGTTCCTGCAAGCTGGTCTTCCAGTCCAACCCCGCGCCCCGCAGTGGCGCTTCGGCCAGCAGCGGGTCGAACAGGCGGTGGACAACTTGACGCGCGGTGTCGATACCGAATTGCAGGTACACCGCACCGATGACGGCCTCGAGACCGTCCGCGAGGATGCTCGCCTTGTCGCGCCCGCCGGTCAGTTCCTCGCCACGACCGAGCAGCAGATGACCGCCGAGCCCGTCGTCGCCGAGTCCCCTGGCCACGCCCGCCAACGCGTGCATGTTCACCACGCTCGCACGGAGCTTGGCGAGCTGACCCTCGGGCAGGTCGGGATGCGTGCGGTAAAGGTGGTCGGTGACCACGAGACCGAGAACGACGTCGCCGAGGAACTCGAGACGCTCGTTCGGCGGGAGCCCGCCGTTCTCGTACGCGTAGGACCTGTGTGTGAGTGCGAGTGTCAGCAGCTCGGCGTCCAACGGGACGCCGAGCGCTTCGAGCAACGGGGCGCTGTCGGCGGACCGACCGCGCGACGACCTACCCCCCACTGTTCGCCGCTACCTTCGCCAGAGGGATCAGGCCGGCTGAACGACCTGGCGGCCGTCGTACTGGCCGCAGGACGGGCAGGTGACGTGCTGGGGCTTGGGCTGACGGCACGCCCGGTTCGAGCAGGCCACCAGGTGCACGGCGGACGTCTTCCACTGAGCGCGGCGCGAGCGCGTGTTCGAGCGCGACATCTTCCGCTTCGGGACGGCCACGACTAGTTCTCCTCTGGATTGTCACGATTCCCGCCGAACCGCTCCTGAAGAGCGGCCCACCGGGGGTCCATCGTCTCATGCCCGTGGTCGGGGCCGAGTTCGGCCAGCCTGCCACCGCAATCGACGCACAGCCCCGGGCAGTCCGGCGAGCACAGCGGCACCTGCGGCAGCGCGAGCACGATCGCGTCGCGCACCACCGGTTCGAGGTCGACCAGGTCGTCGGCGAGCCGACTCACCTCGTCCTCCTCGGTGGTCTCGTCGGTGGCGCTGTCCGGGTAGGCGTACAGCTCCGTCAACTCGACCGCGACCTCGTCGGTCAGCGGTTCGAGGCAGCGCGAGCACTCCCCTTCGACCGCCGTCGAGGCCCTGCCCGTCACCAGTACGCCCTCGACCACCGATTCCAGCAGCACGTCGAGGTCGACCTCGCCGCCGGGCGGTACCGCGATCACGCCCAGCAGACCGACACCTTCGGCGGGAACCGACCTGCGGTACGCGCGTGAAGAGCCCGCGCGACGACCGAGGTCCCTGGTGTCGATGACCCAGGGCCCGGTGGCTGAAGGACGCGCGGAGGCGTGACGGTGCTCAGACATGATGGTGGTGTGCTGGAGGGCGACTTACCACGGCCAGCCGGTCAAGGGTACGGGACAACCGGCCCGGTCGTGAAATCGGCAGGTCGAAGGTCGTGTCAGTCGTGGTAGTCGAACGGCGCGGCGCCCGCGACGGCCGGGCCGCGCAGGTGCGAACGACCCTTGCCGACGCTGCGCAGGGTGTGCGCGAGCAGGTCCTCGAAGTCGGCCAGTTTCCCGTCCACATAGGCGTCGCACTCGCCGCGCAGGCGCATCGACTCGGTCTGCGCGGACTCGACGACCCGCGCGGACTCGGCGTGCGCGGCACGCACCACCTCGGTCTGGTCGACCAGGCGGGACTGCTCGGCGCGGCCCTCCTCGATCGCGCGCTCGTAGCCCGCGCGACCGGCCTGGATCATGCGGTCCGCCTCGGCGTGCGCGCGGCCGACCAGGTCCTCGTACTCCTGGCGGCCGGTGACGACCGTGCGCTGGGCCTGGTCCTCGGCCTCCGCGACCATCCGCTCGGCGCGGGCGCGGGCCTCGGAGAGCATCCGCTCGGCCTCGTGCTGCGCCTCGCCCACGATCCGGTCCGCGTCCGACCGCGCCTTGCTGGTCGCCGTGTCCAGCTCGTGCTGCGCCTTGCCGATCAGCTCGTCGCGGTGGTCGAGCACGTCCTGGGCGTCGTCGAGTTCGCCGGGGATCGCGTCGCGCACGTCGTCGAGCAGTTCGAGCACGTCGCCGCGCGGCACGACGCAGCCGGAGGTCATCGGCACGCCGCGCGCCTCCTCGACGATCGTGACCAGCTCGTCGAGGGCCTCGAACACCCGGTACACGTCACTCCCCTCACCCGTGGTCGCCACGTGACCAGTGTGCCCTGCGCGGGCCGGGACGGTGTGGAGGACGCGCGGGGGACCCGGTCAGCGGCGTTCGGCCAGGCGCAGGTTCAGCCGATGGAGGATCGAGGGGGGCAGCAGGCTGGACACGTCGCCGCCGTAGGTCGCCACGTCCTTGACCAGCGAGCTGGCCAGGAAGCTGTAGAGCGGGTTGGTCGGCATGAAGAGGGTGTCGACGCCGGAGAGCTGGTGGTTCATCTGCGCCATCTGCAGCTCGTAGTCGTAGTCGCTGACCGCGCGCAGGCCCTTCACGATGGCCTTGATGTCGTTCTCGCGGCAGTAGTCGACGAGCAGGCCGTGCCAGGAGTCGACGCGCACGTTGGGCCACTGGGCGGTGACCTCGCGCAGCATCTCGGTGCGTTCCTCGACGGAGAACAGCGTGCGCTTGTTCTTGTTGATCAGCACGGCGACGACCACCTCGTCGAACAGCTTCGCCGCCCGGCCGATGATGTCGAGGTGTCCGTTGGTGGCCGGGTCGTAGGAGCCGGGGCACACGGCGCGCGTCATGGTCCCGGACGGTAGCACCCGGTCGGACGCGTCAACTCGACTCCGTGTGCGGCGTCACCCGGTGACGCCGGACCGTTCCGCCCAGTGCAGTGCGGTGTCCCCATAACGCTTGGTGCGCAACGGTTCCAGGCCCGCCGGCCACGTCGGTTCGGGGTCGCGCGCGGCCCGCTCGACGACCACGACGGCGTCCGGCGCGGTCCAGCCGTTGACGACCAGCAGGGCCAGGACGCGGCCGAGGCGGACCTCGTCGACGGCGTACGGCGGGTCGGCGAACACGATGTCGAACGACGCGGCCGGTGCGACGGCGACGGCGGTCTCGGCCGTGCGGTTGAGGACGGTGGCACCGGGGAGGGCGAGGGTACGGGCGTTGGCTTTGAGGACGTCGGCGGCCTGCTTGTCGGATTCGACGAACGTGGCCGCGACGGCACCGCGGGACAGCGCTTCGAAGCCGAGCGCGCCGGAGCCGGCGTAGAGGTCGAGGACGTGCGCGCCGTCGAGGTCGACCAGCGTGGTGAGGGAGTTGAAGAGCGCCTCGCGCACCCGCTCGGAGGTCGGCCGTGTGCCGCGCGGCGGCACCTTGAGCCGACGTCCGCCGACGACGCCCGCCACGATCCTGGTCACCGGACCATCGTCCCAGGCGGGCGGGGCGGGTCCGTGCCCGGCCTGGCACGGTGGAGGGCACGCGACCGCGTTACGTACACCGCGCCGACACAGAACCGGGATCCCGCACCCGGCCCGGTTACGAAAGCACGGTTCCTCACCCGGTCCGGACACGGAAGCACGATTCCGTAGCCGGGCCGGGCACGGGGACGCGCCTGGGCACCCAACGCGAGAAGGGAACCCCTTTGCGCACACGGGTCCACGACCGGACGCGGTTTCGCGCATTGGCACGGTACGAAAACACGGTTCGGTAGCCGAACCGGGCACACCGACGGCGGTTCCGCGCACGGCCTGGGACAGAGGCACGGTTCCGCACGCGAACCAGGTACGCGACCGCGACTCCGCGCACGGGCTGGTCACAGAAGCACGTTCCGGACACGGGCCCTGAACCGGACCACGGGTCCGCGCGCAGCGCCGCCACAGCGGCGCGACGCCGCATGCGAACCGGATACGCGATCACAACTCCTAGCACGACCCGACACAGCGGCAGGGTTCCGATGCAGTGCCCTAACCGGACCGTTGGTCCGCGCGCAGCCCCGGCACAGCAGCGCGATTCCCCACCCAGGTCGGGTCGCGACAGCGGTCCCGTGCACAACTCGGCTACAGAAGCACGGTTCAGGCCACAGGCTCGGCACCGGACCGTGGGTCCGCGTACAGAGCCGGTATGGAAGCGCGATGCCGTACGCGAACCGGGTACGCGACCGCGACTCCGCGCACGGGCCGGGCACAGAAGCACGGTTCCGGACACGGGATTGGTACGCGACCGCAGTTCCGAGTGCGACGCCGATACAGCAGCGCGATACCGCACGCCGGTCGGGTCGCGACGGTGGCTACGCGCACGACCTGGGCACCGAAGCGGGTTCCGGACACAGATCCGGAACCGGACTGCCGGTCCTCACGCAGCGTCGACACAGCAGCGCGATACCGCCCGGACCGGGCACGCGACCGCAGTTCCGTGCAGGACCTGGAGGCAGTAGGTCGGTTCCGGGCACCGGCTCGGTATGCGATGCCGGTTCCGTGTAGCGCGGGCACGGAAGCGCACAGAAACACGGTTCGGCACACGGACCGGTACGCGACGCGGGTCCGCGCACGGCTTGGGCGCGGAAGCGCGGTTCCGGCAACGGATGGGGTACGCGACCGCGTTTCCGTGAGCGGCCCGTCCACGGAGACAGGTTTCGCTCACGGGCCCGGTACGTTGCCGCGGTGCCGCGCACGACGCTGGCCGGAAGCGCGGTTCCGGGCACGGCCCGGGACTGAAGCGCGGTGCCGGGCACGGCTCTGCTCGGAAGCGCGGTTCCGAGCACAGGCCTGGTATGTGACGGGGATTCCGCGAACGGGCGTAGTACCTGGCGGCAGTGGCGCGCACGGGTCGGAGCCAGCGATGCGATTCAGCGCACGACACGGGTATACAGCGGCGGTTCTGTACCCGGACCGTCACAGGTACGCGAGGCCTTTCCGTGCCGTCGTGGATCGCTCCACAGTGGATCGCGTGGTGGGGCCGGCGGCCCCGGAGCACGCCGTGGGTCATCCGGCGGCCACCACCGCCGATCGCCGATCAGGCGATCGTCTGCCACCAGCCGTCGACGGGCGGTGGCGTGGACACGTCGACGCGCTCACCGGGACGCGGCACGGCGAGCGGCACGTCGTGCGCCTTCGCCTCGCGCCACACCCGGTCGACCGGTTCGGACCAGTCGTGCAGCGCCAGGGTGAAGGTCGCCCAGTGCACCGGGACCAGCAGGCCGCCGCGCAGGTCGAGGTGTGCGCGCACACCCTCCTCGGGCGTCATGTGGATGTCCGGCCAACCCTCGCCGTACGCGCCGATCTGCACGAGCGACGCGTCGAACGGGCCGTGTTCGGCGCCGATGCGCGCGTAGCCGTCGAAGTACCCGGTGTCGCCGCTGTAGTAGACGCGGTGCTCCGGTCCGGCGATCACCCACGACGCCCAGAGCGTGACGTCGCGCTTGAACCCTCGGCCGGAGAAGTGCTGCGCGGCCGTCGCGGTGAGCTTCACGCCCGCCACGGTGTGCGACTCGTCCCAGTCGAGTTCGACGATCCGGTTGGCCGCGATCCGCCACCGGCGCAGGTGGGCGCCGATGCCCAGCGGCACGACGAAGACCGCGGTCGTGGACTGGACGAGCCGGCGGATCGTCGGCAGGTCGAGGTGGTCGTAGTGGTCGTGCGAGATGACGACCGCGTCCACCGCGCCGACGTCGGCGAGGGAGTGCGGGGGCTGGTGCAGGCGGCGCGGGCCGACGTGCCTCGAGGGCGAGCACCGGTCGCTCCACACCGGATCGAGCAGGATGCGCGCGCCGTCGATCTCGACGAGCGTCGAGGCGTGCCCGTACCAGGTGAGGTGCAGGCCGCGAGCGGTGTCGCCGGGGCGGTGCGCGACCAGCGGCACGGCGCCGGACGGACGGCGGCGCTGCTTGCCGACGAGCATGTCGCGCACGATCTTGGCCATGCCGCCGCCGCTGGGGGCGGAGTTGGTCGGCGCGTCGTTGTGGAAGCGGCCGTCGCGGTAGCGGGGCGAGCGGAGGACGCGTTCGTCGCGTGGCGTCGCGCCGAGTGCGGCGGGCACGTCGCGCACGGTGACCGCGACCGCACCCGCGACCACGCCGAGCAGGGCTGCGGTGGCTTTCCTCATACCGCCCCCAACGGCACCTGAAGGATGCGGGTTCCCCGTTGAGACCTGCGCCACGGACCGCGGGCGGCAAATGACACCCGACCGGACGACGCCCGGCCGGACGCGCATCGCGTCCGGCCGGGAACCGGGCCTACTCCAGGACGATCAGGAGGTCGCCGCCTTCCACCTGCTGCACGCCGCGCACCGCCAGGCGCTTGACGCGGCCCGCACGGGGCGCGGTGATGGACGCCTCCATCTTCATCGCCTCGATGGTCGCCACGGTCTGGCCCGCCTCGATCTCGTCGCCCTCCTCGACCGACGGGGTCACGACACCGGCGAACGGCGCGGCCACGTGGTCCGGGTTGGCACGGTCGGCCTTCTCCGCGGCCGGCACCTCGGCGGCGATCGAGCGGTCGCGGACCTGGATCGGGCGGAGCTGGCCGTTGAGCGTGGCCATCACGGTGCGCACGCCGCGCTCGTCGGCCTCGCCGATGGCCTCGAGACCGATCAGCAGCCGAACTCCGGGCTCCAGGTCGACCGAGTACTCCTCCCCCGGCTTGAGGCCGTAGAAGAAGTCCTTGCTGCGCAACACGCTCGTGTCGCCGTACGCGTCGCGGTGCGCGAGGTACTCGCGGGTCGGCGCGGGGAACAGCAGGCGGTTGAGCGTGGCGCGGCGGTCGGTCTCCAGGCCCTTCGCGTCGTCCTCGGACAGCTCGGTCACGCCCTTGGGCGCGGCACGGCCCTGGAGCGCCTTGCCGCGGAACGGCTCGGGCCAGCCGCCGGGCGGGTCGCCCAGCTCGCCGTGCAGGAACCCGATCACCGACGCCGGGATGTCGAACCGGCCCGGTTCGGCCTCGAACTCCTTCGGGGACACGCCCGCGCCCACCAGATGCAGCGCGAGGTCGCCGACGACCTTGGACGACGGCGTCACCTTGACCAGCCGGCCGAGCATCCGGTCGGCGGCGGCGTACATGGACTCGATCTCCTCGAACTTCTGCCCGAGGCCGAGCGCGACCGCCTGGGTGCGCAGGTTGGACAGCTGCCCGCCGGGGATCTCGTGGTGGTAGACGCGACCGGTCGGGCCGGGGATGCCGGACTCGAACGGCGCGTAGACCTTGCGCACGGCCTCCCAGTACGGCTCCAGGTCGCACACGGCCTGGAGGTCGATGCCGGTCTGGTGCTCCGTGTAGTCCGTCGCGGCGACGATCGCCGACAGCGGCGGCTGCGACGTCGTGCCAGCCATGGACGCGGCGGCGGCGTCGACCGCGTCGACCCCGGCCTGGATGGCGGCCAGGTAGGTGGCGAGCTGACCGCCCGCGGTGTCGTGCGTGTGGAGGTGGACCGGGAGGTCGAACTCCTTGCGCAGCGCGGTGATCAGGCGGGACGCGGCGGGCGGGCGCAGCAGACCGGCCATGTCCTTCACGGCGATGACGTGGGCGCCCGCGTTGACGATCTGCTCGGCCAGCTTGAGGTAGTAGTCGAGCGTGTAGAGGCGTTCGTCCGGGTTGGACAGGTCGGCCGTGTAGCACAGCGCGACCTCGGCGACGGCCGTGCCGGTCGCGCGGACGGCCTCGATCGCCGGGCGCATCTGCTCGACGTCGTTGAGCGCGTCGAAGATCCGGAAGATGTCGATGCCGGTCTTCGTGGCCTCTTCGACGAACGCGGCGGTGACCGCCTCCGGGTACGGCGTGTACCCGACGGTGTTGCGGCCACGCAGCAGCATCTGGAGCGTGATGTTGGGGACGGCCTCGCGCAACGCGGCCAGCCGCTCCCACGGGTCCTCGGCCAGGAACCGAAGCGCCACGTCGTAGGTGGCACCGCCCCACGCCTCCAGCGACAGCAGCCCCGGGGTCAGCCGGGCCACGTGCGGCGCCACGGCCAGCAGGTCCTTGGTGCGCACGCGCGTCGCGAGCAGCGACTGGTGGGCGTCGCGGAACGTCGTGTCGGTGACGCCGAGCGCCTTGCTCTCGCGCAGCCACCGGGCGAAGCCCTCGGGCCCGAGTTCGGTGAGCCGCTGCTTGGAGCCGGGCGCGGGTTCGGTGCCCAGGTCGACGGTCGGGAGCTTGTCGCGCGGGTCGACGGCCGCCGGTCGCGGTCCGTTGGGCTTGTTGACCGTGACGTCCGCGAGGTAGGTGAGCAGGCGCGTGCCGCGGTCGGCCGAGTGGCGCGCGGTCAGCAGGTGCGGGCGCTGCTCGATGAACGACGTGGTGACGCGACCCTCGAAGAAGTCGGGCTCGTCGAGCACGGCCTGGAGGAACGGGATGTTCGTGGACACGCCGCGGATGCGGAACTCGGCGACCGCGCGGCGGGCACGGGCCACGGCCGCGCCGAACGTGCGACCCCGACAGCTCAGCTTGACCAGCATGGAGTCGAAGTGCGCGCTGACCACGGTGCCGGCGCCGGTCGTGCCGCCGTCGAGCCGGATGCCCGAGCCGCCGGGCGAGCGGTACGCGCTGATCATGCCGGTGTCCGGGCGGAAACCGTTGGCCGGGTCCTCGGTCGTGATGCGGCACTGGAGCGCCGCGCCGCGCAGCTGCACGGTGTCCTGGCTCAGGCCGAGGTCGTCGAGGGTCTCGCCGCCCGCGATGCGCATCTGCGACTGGACGAGGTCGACGTCGGTCACCTCCTCGGTGACCGTGTGCTCGACCTGGATGCGCGGGTTCATCTCGATGAAGACGTAGTTGCCGTTCGGGTCGAGCAGGAACTCGACGGTGCCGGCGTTGCGGTAGCCGATGTGGCGGGCGAAGCGGACCGCGTCGGCGCAGATGCGGTCGCGCAGCTCCGGGTCGAGGTTCGGCGCGGGCGCGATCTCGATGACCTTCTGGTGGCGCCGCTGCACCGAGCAGTCGCGCTCGAAGAGGTGGATCACGTTGCCGACGCCGTCGGCGAGGATCTGCACCTCGATGTGGCGCGGCTCGACGACGGCCTGCTCCAGGAACACCGTCGGGTCGCCGAACGCGGACTCGGCCTCGCGGGACGCCGCCTCCAGCGACTCGCGCAGCGCGGCGGGGTCCGCCACGCGCCGCATGCCGCGACCGCCGCCGCCGGCGACCGCCTTGACGAACACCGGGAACGCGATGTCGCGCGCGGCCTCGACCAGCGCGTCGATGTCGCTCGACGGCTCGCTGGACTTGAGCACGGGCAGGCCGGCTTCCCGGGCCGCCGCGATCGCGCGGGCCTTGTTGCCGGTCAGCTCCAGCACGTCGCTGGGCGGGCCGACGAACGTGATGCCCGCTTCCGCGCACGCGCGCGCGAGGCCGGGGTTCTCCGACAGGAAGCCGTAGCCGGGGTAGACGGCGTCCGCGCCCGCCTTGCGCGCGGCCTTGATGATCTCCTCGACGGACAGGTAGGCCCTGACCGGATGGCCGGGTTCGCCGATCTCGTACGATTCGTCGGCCTTGAGCCGGTGCAGGGAGTTGCGGTCCTCATGGGGGAAGACCGCGACCGTTCCGTAGCCCAGCTCGTAAGCCGCACGAAAAGCCCGAATCGCGATCTCGCCGCGGTTGGCGACAAGAACCTTGCGGAACATTCGGCGTTCCCTCCCGGATCACTCGGCGGGTCAGTCAGGGCACGCTACCGCGCGTTTCCCGACGGTCGGGAGTTCCATCCCACGTGACGGACGTCATCGTGACCGAAACCTCATCGATTCAGGAACCACCTGCACCCGACGGGGGATTCTTCCTTGTACCGACCGTGCGCGCAGCGCCTGGACGGAGGCAGGGTCGGACACCCCTCAGTTACTCAGCGTTCGCTGGTTCGGGTGACGAGTAGGGGTTCAGCGTGGGTAGGGTTGCACGCATGGCCGGGGCTGAAGGGACTGGGCAGCCTGCTGCCCGAACCCATTTCGACGTCGTACTGCGCGGGTACAACCAGCGACAGGTCAACGAGCGCGTCACGCGGCTCGAATACGACCTGAAGCACGCCACACGCGCCCGTGACGCGGCGACCGCGCAGAACTCCGAACTGGCCCGGACACTCGACGCCACGCGGTCCGAGTTGGAGAAGGTCAAGCGTCAGCTCAACAGCCTCGCGAGCGCCCCCGTCAGCACCGCGAACGTCACCGAGCGTGTCCGCGTGATGATGACGTTGGCCGAGGAGGAGATCGCGGACATCCGCAAAGCCGCCGAGGACGCGGCCGACGCGACCCGCGCGCAGGCCGAGGCCGAGGCCGCCGAGGGTCGGGCCGTGCACCAGCGGGCCATGGCCGAGGTCGACGACCGGCGCAAGGCGTTGGAGATCGCCGACCAGCAACGCGTGGCCGACCTGGAGCGCTCGTACGACGAGCGCCGGTCCGAGCTGGAGAAGTCCTTCGAGGAGCAGCGGGCGAAGCTGACCGCCGAGCACGCGGCCCTCGTCGCCGAGACCAAGGCCGAGACCGCGCGGGCGGTCGCCGACTACGAGCGCCGCAGCGGCGAACTCGACCAGCGCCGCGAGGAGCTGGAGGCCAAGTACAAGGGCTACCACGACGACCTCGACAAGGAGTACGAGGACCTGCGGGAGAAGCTCCGCAAGGAGCACGAGCAGCACGTCGTCGACGCCAAGGCCGAGGCCGCCAAGCTGCGCGCGGAGGTCGCCACCGAGGTGGCCGCGTCCCGTGCCGACTCGGAGAAGCAGATCGCGGAGCTGGAGTCCGAGGCCCTGGCCCGGATCGACCAGTCGCTGTCGGAGGCCACGACCCGCGCCGAGAAGACGGTCACCGACGCGGACGCCTACGCCGACACCCGGATCACCGCGGCCGACCGCAAGCTCGCCGACCTGCGCACCGTCCACACCGCGCTGACCGAGCAGTTCACCGCCGCGCAGGACGCGGTCACGCGCGCGATGGCGACCCTGAAGCCGCTGGAACTCGAAGCCGAGGCCGAGGAGAACTCCGAGGAGCCCACCACGCAGCTCCCCAAGCCCGTGGCGAAGTAGCTCCCCACCCGCACACCGGACTCCGCCGACCGGTGTGCGGACGTCGGCCGATCCGGGTCGCCCCGAACCAGGGGCGCCCCACCCGTCGACATCACGCTCGCCGACGCCGCGAGCAGGCACCCGACAACCTCACCTCCGACCGGCGCGGCTCGGGCGGCGGGCCGGATCCGCACGGCCGTGCGGAGTGCACATTTCGCGGTGTCCGAACGCACAACTCGTGGTGTCTGAACGCATGACTCGCGCGGCTACTTGGGTAGTTGGTCGGCGGGGACGGTCTCCTGGGCCGAGGGGACGGTCAGGTCGACCGGTCGGCCCCAGTCGGCGAAGGTCGTGGTCGAGCGCTTGACCACCTTGCCGTCCAGGGTGAAGCGGTAGTCGACCTTGAGGGGCAGGCCGCCCGCCTCGACCCAGACGGTGGCGGCGATGGTCACCCCGTGCTCGGCGAGCTGGGTGTGCTGGAGCTGGACGTCCGGGTCGGCGATGACCTTGGCCATCTTCATCGGGTCGACGACCAGTTCGTACCGGGTCGTCGGCACGCCGTCGAGCGGCTCCTCGGCCCGGCCGACGACGAGGGCGGCGCGCGGTTCCGCGTAGTCCAGCTCGGAACCCGGTCTGGCACGCGGGCCGAAACCGCGCAGCAGGGCCGCGATCCCCGTCTCCGTCTGCCCCTGGTCGTAGAACGCCCACCGCTTGCCCTCGGGCATCGGGGCACCGTCCATGTGCACGTACGCGTCGTCGCCGACCAGCACCATGTCGATCCGCTGGTCACCGGCTCCGGCCGACACGGTCATCGACAGGGACGTGCCCACGCCGTCCGGCCCCTCGCGGGTGTGGCCGTCGGCGATCGTGCGCGCCTCGGTGGCGGCGCCGTCGGACGCGAAGCTCTCGGTGTGGAACCGGAACGTCCGCTGCGTCGCGCGGGCCGCCGTGATCCGGTCCACCAGCACGGCGAGTTCGCCCTTGGGCAACGACGGGGTGGTGGTCGGCGCGGGTGTCGCGTCGCCCGACGAGCACGCCGTCAGCACGAGCAGCAGCAAAGCGGGCAGCAGCCTTCTCACGCCTTCTCCAGGTACTCGGCACGGTCCCCGTCCAACAGGCCCGCGACCAGCGAGAACAGGCCGGGGTGCCGGTCGAGTCCCGGATCGTCGGCCACGACCCGCCGCGCCACGTCCCGCGCCTGCACGATCACGTCCTCGTCGCGCAGCAGCGACAGCATCTTCAACCCCGAGCGCTTCCCGGACTGCGCGGCACCGAGGATGTCGCCCTCACGCCGCAACTCCAGGTCGAGCTGCGCCAGCTCGAAACCGTCCAACGTGGACTCCACGGCCCGCAGCCGCTCCATCGTCGCGGTGCCGTCGGGCATCTCGGTGACCAGCAGGCACAGTCCGGGCGCACTGCCCCGACCGACGCGGCCACGCAACTGGTGGAGCTGGCTGACGCCGAACCGGTCCGCGTCCATGATCGCCATGACGGTCGCGTTGGGCACGTTCACGCCGACCTCGACGACAGTGGTCGCCACGAGCACCTGCGCGTCGTTGGCCGCGAACGCCCGCATCGACACGTCCTTGTCCTCCGGCGCCATCCGGCCGTGCAGGATACCCACCCGCAGCCCCCGGAGCGGACCGGCGGCGAGCCGGGCCGCCACGTCGAGCACGGCCAGCGGCGGACGCCGGTCCGAATCGCCCTTGGGTGGCTCGTCGTCCTCGTCGTCGCCGATGCGCGGGCACACCACGTACGCCTGGTGCCCCTTGCCGACCTCCTCGCGGATGCGCTGCCACGCCCGGTCCAGCCACGCGGGCTTGTCCGCGACCGGGACGACCGAGGTCTTGATCGGCGAACGCCCGCCCGGCAGCTCGCGCAACGCGGACACCTCAAGGTCCCCGTAGACCGTCATGGCCACGGTGCGCGGGATCGGCGTCGCGGTCATCACCAGCACGTGCGGCGTCGATCCGCCGGACCGGCCGCTGAGCGCGGCCCGCTGCTCGACGCCGAACCGGTGCTGCTCGTCGACGACCACGAACCCGAGGTCGGCGAACTCCACCTTGTCCTGGATCAGCGCGTGCGTGCCGACGACGATCCCGGCCTCGCCGCTCACGATCTCCAGCAACGCCTTCTTGCGCTGGGCGGCGGGCATGGAGCCGGTCAGCAGCGTCACGCGCGTGGCGTGCTCGGCACCGCCCAGCTCGCCCGCCTGTGCCAGGTCGCCGAGCAGCTCCCGCAACGACCGGGCGTGCTGCGCGGCGAGGACCTCGGTCGGCGCCAGCATGGCCGCCTGCCGGCCGGCGTCGACGACCTGGAGCATCGCCCGCAACGCCACCATCGTCTTGCCCGACCCGACCTCGCCCTGGAGCAGGCGGTTCATCGGCTGCTCGCCGGACAGGTCCGCGGCCAGGCGTTCGCCGACCTCGCGCTGGCCGGCGGTCAGCTCGAACGGCAGCCGCGCGTCGAACGCGTCCCGCACCCGGCCGGGCACCGGCGGGCACGCGGACGCCGGGCGGGCCGTCGCCGAGGACCGCCGTTGCGCCAACGCGAGCTGCACGGCCAACGCCTCGTCCCACTTCAGCCGCTGCTGGGCGATCGTGACCGCGGCCCACCCGTCCGGCCGGTGGATGTCGCGCAACGCCTTCTCCAACGGCACCAGCCCGTGCTCGGCGCGCAGGTCGTCGGGCAGCGGGTCGACGTCCACGCCGTCCCACAGCGACAGCACCTGCTCGACGCAGTTGGCCACGATCCACGACTGGATGCCCTGCGCGGCCGGGTAGACCGGGATGAACGCGCCCGCGAAGTCCGCGCCGTCGGCGGAACCGTCGAGGATCTTGTAGTCGGGGTGGGCGAGCTGGAGCTTGCCGTTGAACATGCCGACCTTGCCCGCGAACAACGCCTCGCGGTTGGGCAGCAACTCGCGCTCGACCGTGCGCGAACCCCGTCCGAAGAAGACCAGGTGCAGGTCGGACGTGCCGTCGGTGATCACGGCCTCGAGCAGCTCGCCGCTGCGGCTCTTCATCCGCCGCTGCCGTGCGCTCTTCACGCGGGCCTGCACGGTGACGTGCTCGCCGAGTTCCAGCCCGCGGATCTCGGTGAGCTTGCCGCGCTCGTCGTACCGGCGTGGGTAGTGGCGCAGGAGATCGCCGACCGTGGCCAGGCCCAGGCCGGTCGCCAACGCGTCGGCGCTCTTCTTCCCGAGCACCGACTCCAGCTTCTCGTCGAACGTCGTCATCGCGGCCCATTCAACTACCCGGCACCGACAACGGGACGCCTGGCCGCCGCGCGGGCCGATTCCACCTTCGGGTGAAGGCGCTATTCGACGCCGAGTGCGAGCAGCACACCCGCCTGCCCGCCCGGGTAGGCGGCCAGCTCGACCTCCGGGTGCGCGGACCGCAGGTGCTCCTCCAGCTCCCGGTCCAGCCCTTCGGGCACGCCCTCGCCCAGCAGCGCGGTCACCAGCTCGCCGCCGAGCGCGAGCATCCGGTCCACCAGCCGGCAGGCCAGGTCGGCCACGTCCGCACGGCGCGGTTCGATCAGCACGACCTCGCCGTCCACCATGCCCAGCAGGTCGCCCGGCCGGCAGCGGCCCACCCAGGTGATCGCCTCGCGCTCGGACACCGTGATCTCGCCGCGCCGGGTCGCCGCCGCCGCGTCCGCCATCGCCACGACGTCGTCGCCCGGTCGCCGGGACGGGTCGTGCACGGCCAACGCGGCGAGGGCCTGCACCGGGGACGCCGTCGGCACCACGACCACGTCCTGCCCCGCGTCCACCGCCTGCGCCGCGACGGCCGCCGCCGCCGTGCGGGTGGCCGGGTCGCCGGGCAGCAGCGTCACGTGCCGCGCGCGCGTGCCCGTGACGACCGACAGCAGGTCCGACAGGTCGGTGCCGTGCGCGACCGCGCCCTCGGTCTCGAACAGCCGGGCGGTGCCCACGCCGTCCACCAGCGCCACGATCACGCGGTCCCGGGTGAAGCGGGAGGCCGGGGCCGCGACCTGGTCGGCGAACCGGTTGACGGTGATCCGGTGCGGACGCCCGCGCTCGATCCCGGCCTCGATCGCCGCGCCCACATCGGTGCAGTGCACGTGCACGGTCCACAGGCCGTCGCCGTCGCCGACCACGGACACGCAGTCGCCCAGCGCGGCGAGCGCGTGTCTGAGCCCGTCGACGTCCGGCTCGCCGTCCAGCAGGTACATGACCTCGTACTCGTAGTCCGCGCTGCCCGCCTCACGCGCGGTGGTGAGTGCGTCGGCCGTGCGCGGCGAGGCGCTGGTCGCGACGTGCTCGACGGCCTGTCCGGTGATCACGGCCGCGAGCGTGTCCAGCAACAGGACCAGGCCGCGCCCGCCCGCGTCGACCACGCCCGCCCGGGACAGCACGGGCAGCAGGCGCGGCGTGTCCGCGAGCGCCCGTGCACCGGCCTGGGCGGCGGCCGTGACGACCGCGTCCAGGTCGTCGGACGGGCAGTCGCGGGCGGCCTCGGCGGCGGCGTGCAGCACGGTGAGCACGGTGCCCGGCGTCGGGTCCGCGACGGCGGCCGTGGCCAGCACGTCGGCGCGTTGCAGTGCGGCGCGCAACGCCACGCCGCCCGCCGTGGACGCCTCCCGTGCCGCCTCGGCCAGCCCGCGCAGCACCTGGGACAGGATCACGCCCGAGTTGCCGCGCGCACCGGCGAGCGCGCCCTTGGCCAGGGCGGTCAGTGCGCCGCCCACGCTGTCGGCGGGGGTGCGCAGCAGGGCGTCGAGACCCGCGCGCATGGTCTGGAGCAGGTTCGTCCCCGTGTCGCCATCGGGCACCGGGAAGACGTTGATGCGGTCGATGTCCGCCCGGTGGGCATCGAGGGACCGGACGCAGGCGTCCGCCCATCGGCGTACCGCGCCCGCGTCGAGAGCCTGCATGGCGGCGAGGGTATTCGACCCGGTTTGGAGGCGAGGAGACCCACCGGCTACCCTGACCGGGTTGCCATGCCCGGCTGAGGCTTGTGCACGCTTGCGCGCCCGCCGGGGCGTGAGTACCGCTGGAGATCACCTAAGGAGTGGCTGACGTGGCTGCTGTGTGCGACGTCTGTGGCAAGGGGCCGGGCTTCGGCAAGTCGGTCTCGTTCTCCCACCGGCGCACCAACCGTCGGTGGAACCCGAACATCCAGACCGTGCGCGCGAAGGTGTCCTCTTCGCAGCGGCAGCGGCTGAACGTGTGCACCTCGTGCCTGAAGGCGGGCAAGGTGGTGCGCGGCTGAGTCCGCGACCTCACGGTTTCGCGAAGAGGGCACCGGGAGCTTCCCGGTGCCCTCTTCGTCGTGGTCGGAACACGGACTAGGAGTCGAACGGCTCGATCGTCCACTCGGACGCGGTCGAGATGCCCCGCACGCCGAGCCAGATCTCGGCGTCGGCCGAGTGGGTCGGCTTGCCCACCGACAGCACGAGCGTGTCGTCGACCAGCGAGCCGATGGTCCAGCGGCCCTTCGGCGCGCCGGCGACCCGCCAGAGTTGGTCGTCCTCGCCGGAGCACTCGCCGACGATCAGCCGGTTGCCGGGTACCAGGCCGCCCTGCCCCGGGTCGTCGGGCCGGGGGTCGGCCTGGAGGCAGCCGGGTGTGACCTTGCTGCGGATCTCGGCGGCCTGGCCCTCGATCTCGAGGTACCACTGGGCGTTGGGGGTGTACTCCGCGCCCGGGGCGACCACGACCACGGCCTCGCGTTCGCCGTTCACGGCGAACGCGCCGCCGTTGGCCATGGCGGACACGATGCGCACGGTTCCCACCGCGGCCGAGGCCGGCACTGGGACGAAGGCCGCCGCGAGGAGTGCGCAGGCTACGGCGAGGTGGCGTCGGACAGACATCGCACAGGTCCTTCCGTGTCGGGAATCCCAGGGACACCCGGGATTCCCGACACGGCCGGACCTACGCGATCATCACTCCAAAGTGGACGATTCCCGCCGGGCGGGTTCAGCGGCGACGACCGCGCGTCACGGCAGCTTCCAGTCGATGGGCTCGGCACCCTGCTCGACCAGCAGCGCGTTGGCCCGGCTGAACGGCCGCGAGCCGAAGAAGCCGCCGTCGGCGGACATCGGGCTCGGGTGCGCCGACTCGACGCACGGGTACGGCGCGAGCAGCGGCTTGAGGTTGCGGGCGTTGCGGCCCCACAGGATCGCGACCAGCGGCACGTCGCGGGCCGCCAGGGCCTTGATCGCCTGCTCGGTGATCGGCTCCCAGCCCTTGCCCTGGTGCGCGTTCGACTTGCCCGGCCGCACGGTGAGAGCGCGGTTGAGCAGCAGCACGCCCTGCTCGGTCCACGGCGTCAGGTCGCCGTTGGCGGGCTTCGGGTGGCCCAGGTCCTCCTGGTACTCCCGGTAGATGTTGTTGAGGCTCTTGGGGATCGGCTTGGTCTCCGGCGAGACGGAGAAGCTCAGACCGACCGCGTGCCCCGGCGTCGGGTACGGGTCCTGGCCGACGATCAGCGCGCGCACCTCGTGGAAGGGCTGCTGGAACGCGCGCAGCACGTTCTCGCCGGCGGGCAGGTAGGTGTGCCCGGCCGCGACCTCCTCCCGGAGGAATTCGCCCATGCGGGCGATCTGGTCGGCCACCGGCGCGAGGGCCTCGGCCCAGCCTGCTTCCATGATTTCTTCCAGCGGACGTGCCACGGGCGTGGACTTTATCTCACCCGTTCGGCTCGTTCCGATGCGGTCCGTGTGCGCTAAAGGACCTTGGCGAAGTAGTGCGCGCCGGGCTCGTCCTTGTAGTGGCCGAAGCCCGCCATGGGCGTGTAGCCGCTGGACTCGTACAGCGCGATGGCCTCGGGCTGCCTGTCCCCGGTCTCCAGCACGAGCCGGGTGCGCCCGGCGTCGCGGGCGGCCTGTTCGAGGGCGGCGAGCAGCAGCCGCGCGTAGCCCTTGCCGCGCGCGGAGTCCACGACGTACATGCGCTTGATCTCCGCGTCGCCGGCCAGCAGCGGCGGCCGGGCCTCCTCACGGGCACGCCACCCGCCGCACGCGACCGGCACGCCGTCGACGTAGCCGACCAGGAAGTGCCCGGCGGGCGCGGCGAACTGCGCCGGGTCGACCACGGTCGCGTCGGCCTCGCCGTAGCGCACGACGAACAACTGCTGGAGTTCGGCGATCAACTTCACCGAGTCCGGATGGTCATACGGCCGCACGCATGGTTCCACGCGGGCAGCCTACCTAGCGCCAGTGCTCCCAACCAGGAGGTTTCTCGTACGCGCGGCCGTCGACCGTCACACCCGAGCCGTGCCGGACCGTGCCGATCGTCCGCCAGCCCTCGGGCACCGCACGCGGGTCCGGGAACGTCGCGGCGAGCGCGTGGTCCTCGCCGCCGGTCAGCACCCAGTGCCGGGCGTCGGCGCCGAGCGCGGACGCCACGTCGACGAGTCGCGTGTGCACCTCCAGCAGCTCGGTGCGGACGTCGATGCCGATGCCCGACTCCTCGGCGATGTGCCCGAGATCGGCGAGCAGCCCGTCCGACACGTCGATCATGGCCGTGGCGCCGGCTTCGGCAGCCCGGATTCCCGCCTCGTACGGGGGTTCGGGGTTCCGCTGCGCGTTGACGACCGCGACGGGTGAGCGGAAACCGCGGCCCAGCACGGCCAGACCAGCCGCCGCCCAGCCGAGTCGGCCGCACACCGCGACCACGTCGCCCACCTGCGCGCCGGACCGCGTCACGGGTTCGAAGCCGCCGAGGTCGCCCAGCGCCGTCACGGAGATCACCAGCGTGGCCGAGCTGACCAGGTCGCCGCCGACCACGCCCGCGCCCGCCGCAGCGGCCTCCTGCCACAGGCCCGCGGTGATCCCCTCGATCACCGAGGTCGGCGTGTCCGCCGGGCACGCGAGCCCGATCAGCAACGCCGTCGGCATGGCGCCCATCGCGGCCACGTCGGCCAGGTTCACCGCCGCCGCCTTGCGCCCGACCTGCTCCGGGGACGACCAGTCGAGTCTGAAGTGGACACCCTCGACGAGGACGTCGGTGCACGCGACGACGCGGCCGTCCGGCGCGGCGACCACCGCCGCGTCGTCACCCGGCCCGAGCAGGGTGGAGGGCGGCTGCGTCCGACCGGACGTGACGCGGCGGATGAGACCGAACTCACCCACGTCGGCGACCGTGTCCGCAGTGCGCGGCGGGTCCGGACGCACAGTTGCCTCCCGTTCTGAGCATTCGGAACCCCGACTGGGGTACGTTGCTGAACACGTTCCTACCCCGACCTGTTCTGTAGCGACGAAGGGGCACGCCGTGGTCCACGCATACATCCTCATCCAGACCGAGGTCGGAAAGGCTGCCGCCGTCGCCGGCCAGATCTCCGGCATCCCCGGTGTCGCCACCGCGGAGGACGTCACCGGTCCTTATGACGTCATCGTGCGCGCCGAAGCCGAGACCGTCGACCAGCTCGGCCAGTTGGTCGTCGCGCGCATCCAGAACGTGGAAGGCATCACCCGAACACTGACCTGCCCTGTGGTGCACCTGTAGGTCCGTGCTGTCATAACCGCGTGGCACCGGAACCGGAACGCACCTCGCTGCTCCCCCGCCCCCTGCTCGCCGTCGCCATCGGCCTGCCGGCGCTGCTCGCGGCAGGCGTCGCGGCGGCGGGCCTGTTCCTGGGCACCGGCAGCGAGACCCCGGGCGGTCCGACGACCGTGCCGACCGGGCCGCTCGCGCTGGTGCCGGTGCCCGCGCCGAAGGCGGCGTCGCCGGAGTGCGCCGGGCTGCTGGCGAAACTACCCATGCAGCTGCTGTCCTCCGGCGTGACGCTGCCCCGCCGCGAACTCGCCGCGCCCGCGCCCGAAGGGGCCCTGGCGTGGAGCGACTCCACGCACTCGCCGCTCGTGCTGCGGTGCGGCCTCGACCGGCCGGCCGACCTGGAACCCACGTCACAACTCCGGATCATCTCCGACGTCCAGTGGCTGGAGGTGGCCGACGGTCCGAACGCGACCTGGTACGTCGTCGACCGTCCGGTGTACGTGGCGCTGACCGTGCCCTCCGACGCCGGCACGGGGCCGTTGCAGGACGTCTCGACGACCATTCGCGACACCCTGCCCAAGACGCCGGTGGACACCCGGGGCTGACCTCAGCGCAGGCCCGTTCCCCGTGCCGCGGCCGTCTCGATCAGGATCGTCAGCAGTTCCTTGAACTCGACGCCGGTGTGCGCCCACATCCGCGGGTACATCGAGATGGGCGTGAAGCCGGGCATCGTGTTGACCTCGTTGAGGACCAGTTCGTCGTACTCGGTGACGAAGAAGTCCACCCGGGCCAGGCCCTGGCAGTCCAGCGCGCGGAACGCCTCGACGGCCTGCTCGCGCAGCCGCGCGGTGACGTCCGGGTCGAGCCGGGCCGGGATGTCGAACTCGCACACGTCGTCGAGGTACTTGGCGTCGAAGTCGTACCAGTCGACCGTGCCCCCGACGATGCGCAGTTCGGCGGGCAGCGACGCCTCGACCCGGCCGTCGGGGAACTCCAGCACGCCGCACTCGACCTCGCGGCCGACCGTCGCGGCCTCGATGATCACCTTCGGGTCGGTCTTGCGCGCCAGCGCGATCGCGCTGTCCAGGTGCGCCCAGTCGACGACCTTCGAGATGCCCACCGACGACCCGGCGCGCGCGGGCTTGACGAAGACCGGCAGACCCAGCTCGTCGCGCTGCTCGGACGTCAAGGTCTCCTGGTCGCGGCGCAGCACGACGAAGCGCCCCACCTCCAGGCCCGCGCCGCGCAGCAGGCGCTTGGTGAACTCCTTGTCCATGGACACGGCCGACGCCAGCACGCCCGGTCCGACGTAGGGCAGGTCGGCGAGTTCGAGCAGGCCCTGGATCGTGCCGTCCTCGCCCCACGCGCCGTGCAGCAGCGGGAAGACCACGTCCACGTCCGCGAGCGCGACGCCGGGCTGCACGGGCGTCAACGCGCCGCCGGACGCCGGCACCAGGCTCTTCACGGACGGGAGTTCCCGGTCGCGCTGCTCCAGGGCCTTGGTGTCGTCGGCGCCGATCACCCACATGCCCTCGGGCGAGATGCCCACCGGCACGACCTCGAACCGCGTGCGGTCCAGGTGCGGCAGGACGCTGCCGGCGGACAGGCACGAGACGGTGTGCTCGGTGCTGCGCCCGCCGAACACCACGGCGACCTTGGTCTTGCGCTCAGTCATAGGCGGGACCCTACCCGGATGGCTTAACGTCCCGGAGGAGTCGGACCACCACGGGTAGCGCGGTGACCAGTTGCTCACGGGAGCACGCGCCGTAGCCGATCAGGACGCCGTGCACGCGCGGGCGGCCGACGTGGTGCCTGGCCAGGCCGTCCAGGCGCAGACCGTGCCGGTCCGCGGTGGCCAGGACGTCACGCTCGGCAGCCGCCGAGGACAGCGGCACGACCACGTGCGCGCCGGCGTCGTCACCCAGCACGGCGACCCCCGCCTCGGCGAGCGCGTCGGAAACGAGTGCACGGCGTTCGGACATCTCGCGGCGCAGCCGGCGCAGGTGGCGGCCCAGGTCGCCGGAGCGGGCCAGTTCGACGAGCACGCGCTGGCCGGCGGCCGACGGGCTCGTGCCCGTGCGGTCGCGGTGGGCCAGGACCTCGGCGGCGACGCGTTCGGGCGCGACCATCCAGCCCGCGCCGAGCGTCGGCGTGAGGATCTTGGACGTGGTGCCCAGGTGCACGACGACGTCCGGGGCCAGGGCGACGAGCAGGGGCAGCGGGGCGACGTCGTAGCGCAGTTCGCCGTCGTAGTCGTCCTCGACGACGAGCCAGCCCTCGCGGCGGGCGCGTTCCACGAGGGCGACGCGGCGCGCGGCGGACATCCGGCCGCCCATCGGGTACTGGTGCGCGGGCGAGCAGTAGACGCCGCGCACGCCCGCCGGCACGCCGTCGACGAGCATGCCCTCCTCGTCGACCGGTGCCTGGACCACGCGCACGCCCGCGGACCGCAGCGCCCACACCGCGCGCTGGTAGCCGGGTTCCTCGACCGCGATCACGTCGCCGGGGCGCAGCACGGCGGCGGCCAGTTCGACGAGCGCGGCCGTCGTGCCGCCCGTGGCCAGGACGAGTTCGGCGCTCAGCCCGCCGCGCACGGCCAGGCCGCGGTGCCGCAGGAGGTGCTCGGCGACGACCTCGCGGTACTCGGGCAGACCGCCGCGCCGGGGGCGGAACAGGGGCAGGGTGTCGGCGGCGGCACGCCACGCGCGGCGCCACGCGGCCCGGTCGAGGCCCTCGGCCCAGGGCGCGCCGGGCGCGAGGTCGACCTGGGTGTCGGGGTGTTCGGCGGTGGCGTGCCGGGCAGGGGCGCGCAGGGCGTCGGGCGGGGTGGTCGTGACGTAGGTTCCGGAGCCGTGGCGGCCGGCGATCCAGCCTTCGGCGTGGAGCTGCTCGTAGGCGGCGGCCGTGACGGTGCGGCTGACGCCGAGCTGGCCGGCCAGCGCGCGGGTGGACGGGAGGCGGTCGCCGCTGCGCAGGCGTCCGTCGGTGGCGGCGGCGCGCACGGCGTCCGCGAGCTGGACCGCGAGCGGTTCGGACGAGTTCCGGTCGACGGTGACCGGCAGGGTGGCCTCGCTGGGCAAAGTGGCCTCCTGAAATCGCCTTGAAATGGTCCTTGTCGAAGGCCACTTTACCGCGCAGGGTGAAGGCATGACGCTCTCACCGACGCCGCGCAGCACGGTAGCCCGGGGCAAGAAGCGGGCCGTGACCTCCCGTGCCGCGCTGTACGACGTGCTCGACGCCGGACTCGTGTGCCACCTGGCCGTGGTGGTCGACGGCGCGCCCGTCGTGCTGCCGACCGGCTACGGGCGTGACGGGGACACGCTGTACCTGCACGGGTCGACGGGCGCGCGGACGATGCGCGAAGCGTCCTCGGGCATGCCGGTGTGCGTGTCCGTGACGTTGGTCGACGGCGTGGTCTACGCGCGTTCGGCGTTCTCGCACTCGATGAACTACCGGTCGGCGGTCGTGCACGGGGTCGCGGAACGGATCACCGACCCGGCGCGGGCCGAGCACGGGTTGCGCGTGCTGACCGACCACCTCGCACCGGGCTCGTGGGACTACTCGCGGCGGCCCACGCCGAAGGAGCTGGCCGCGACCGCCGTCCTGGCCCTGGACCTGACCGAGGCGTCGGTCAAGATCCGCACCGGCCCGCCCGGCGACGAACCGGCGGACGTCGCGGAGAACTCGCGGTGGGCCGGTGTCCTGCCCCTGCACCGCTCGTGGGGCACGCCCGAATCCGACCCCACCCTGGTCGGCCCGTGGGAGATCCCGCCCCACGTCACCCACCGCACCTGACCACGCGCGAGTTATGCGTTCGGACACCGCGAAATGTGCATTGCACATTTCGCGGTGTCCGAACGCATAACTCGCGGGGCTTAGGACGGGGTGGGGCCGGTGAGCGGGTCGAAGTGGTACGGGCGCAGGGTGCGGGTGCCGTCGCGGTAGACGTGGATCGTCACGGCGGGATCGGGACCCTCGTTGCGGACCTGGTGGACGTACGACGGGCCGAACACCCGGGACTGGCCGGCGGTCAGGTGGTGCAGCACCTGGTGCCGACCCGACGCGACCACCTCCGTCAGGGCGCCGTTCACGACGGTGAACGCACCGTTGGCCGGTCCGTGGTCGTGCAGGTCGGTGTGCTGGCCCGGCAGCCAGCTCAGCAGCCAGACCTCGTGGTCGTCGGTCCGCTCGACCAGCGCGGAGAAGCGGGTCTCGGGGTCGTAGCGGAGCAGGTGTGCCCAGCGCTCACGCCGTGCCGCCACGTCGAGCGCGATCCGCACGGGGTGCAGGGCGGCACGCGTCTGGGGCAGGGCGATCGTGTTCTCCGGAACGGCGAACATGGTTCCTTCTCGGGATCTTCGTGATGCGAATGAGTGCGGACGTGCTCACACGCCCGCCGGACGCAGGACGATCACCGAGGAAGACAGAGCGCGCTGGACATCCGGCCGAGGTCGATGTGACCCCGCCGGTCCGTCATCGCGCGGAAGGACATGGCCGAAGGGTGGCAGCACCCCGACGACCACCGCAAGGGCGTCCCAGGAATTGGGACACGCCGCCCGTGATCAGCTACAACGCCCCCAGCACGTCCCTGACCAGGTCGGCGGTGTCCTCACACCCGGCGGACAGTCGGACCAGCCCTTCGGGCACCGGATCGCCCCACTGCGCGCGCCGGTCCACGCTTGTGTGCAGGCCGCCGAAACTCGTGCTCGCCGCGATCAGCCGCGACCGTCCCAGGAACCGGGCCACGGCGTCGGCGTCGGCGAGTTCGAACGTCAGCACGCCCCCGAACCGCCGCATCTGCCGCACGGCCACCGCGTGCGCCGGGTCCTCCACCGCGCCCGGCCACCGCAGCCCCGACACGGCCGGGTGCGTCTTCAACACGTCGTAGAGCGCGGCGGCGTTCGCGGCCTGGCGCGACAGCCTCAGGTCCAACGTCCCCAGCCCGCGATGCGCCAACCACGCCTCGAACGGTCCGGGGACGGCGCCGTTGAGCGTCCGCGCGGCACGCACCCGCGCGGCCAGGTCGGTGTCCGAAGTGGACACGTGGCCGAGCAGCACGTCGCTGTGCCCGGCGACCGCCTTCGTGTCGCTGCACAGCACCACGTCCGCGCCCAGCCGCAGCGGCTGCTGCCCCAGCGGCGTGGCGGTCGTGTTGTCCACGGCCACGAGCGCGCCCGCCGCGTGCGCGGCCTCGCACACCGCCGTGATGTCGCACACGTCGAGCCCGGGGTTGGCGGGCGTCTCCAGCAGCACGAGCCGCACGCCGTCGAACGACGGGTACGGCCCGGCGGTCGGCACCTCCACCACGGACACCGGCAGTTCCGCCACGAACGTCCGCACCAGGAAGTACCCGTCGGACGGCAGGACCACCGTGTCACCGGGCGACAGCACCACGCGCAGGAACGTCGTGATCGCGGCCATCCCCGACGGGAACAGCACGGTCTCGCCGCCTTCGAGCCCGCCGAGCGCGTCCTCCAGCGCACGCCACGTCGGGTTGTGCGCCCGGCCGTACGTGTCGTCGCCGCCCAGGTGGTACGGCGCGGCGAACACCGGTCCGGGCAGGAACGGCTGCCCCGCCGCGGCCGGCACCGAGTGCACGACCCGCGTCCCGTCACCCCACGCTTCAGCCATCACCACTCCCGACCAGTCCACCCGCCACCCTCGGGCAACCACACCCCGACGACCGCACCTCTTGCCTACTGCCGTTCGGACTTGCGCTCCCGCCCCAGGAGGGCGGCCGTGAGCACGCGCGGGTCCAGCCCTTCGTGGCACACCTGGCGCACGCCGTCGGTGATCGGCATGTCGACACCGTTGCGCGCGGCCAGCTCCCCGATCGAGCGGCACGACTTCACGCCCTCGGCGACCTGCCCGTGCGCGGCCTCCTGCGCCTGCGCCAGGGTCTCGCCACGCCCGAGGCGTTCACCGAAGGTCCGGTTGCGGGACAACGGCGACGCGCAGGTGGCCACCAGGTCGCCCAGTCCGGCGAGCCCGGCGAACGTCAACGGGTCCGCGCCCAGCGCCGCGCCCAGGCGTGCGGTCTCGGCGAGGCCGCGCGTGATGATCGACGCCATCGTGTTGTCGCCGAACCCGAGGCCGGCCGCCATGCCGCACGCGAGCGCGATGACGTTCTTGCACGCGCCGCCCAGTTCGCAGCCGACCACGTCCACATTGGTGTACGGCCGGAAGTACGCGTTGGAGCACGCGCGCTGGAGTTCGACGGCGCGGTCGTGGTCGGCGCACGCGATGACCGTCGCGGTGGGCTGTTCGGCGGCGATCTCCTTGGCCAGGTTCGGGCCGGTGACGACCGCGACGCGGTCCTCGGGCACGTCGGCGACCTCGCGGATCACCTCGCTCATCCGCTTGAGCGTGCCCAGTTCGACGCCCTTGGCGAGGCTGACCAGCGTGGCGTCGGGCGGCAGCAGGTCCCGCCACCCGGCGAGGTTCGCGCGCAACGTCTGGCTGGGCACGCCCAGCACCACGGCCCGCGCGCCGGCCAGGGCCTTCTCCGCGTCGGTGGTGGCGACGAGGTTGGCGGGCAGCACCACGTCGGGCAGGTAGTCGGGGTTGACGCGACGTGCCGAGATCGCGTCGGCCACTTCGGACCGGCGGGCCCACAGGACGGTGTCCGTGCCCGCGTCGGCGAGCACCTTGGCGAACGCGGTGCCCCACGAACCGGCACCCATGACCGCGACCCTGGTCACGCGTCAGTCCTTCTTGCCGGCGTGGAAACCCTCGGGCGCGGGCTCGTCGCGGATGTCCGCGAGCAGGTCCTTGACCTCGGTCATCAGCAGGTCCGTGACCTCGCGCAAGAGAGCCAGGTTGCGTGGCCGGTCGCGGTAGGCGGACAGGTCGACCGGTTCCCCGACCTTCGTGACGACCGTCTTGCGCGGAAACGGCCGGAACCGCTTGCGGTAGTGGTCGTAGAGGTCGCGGGTGCCCCAGCGGGCGGCCGGGATCACGGGCACGTCGTGGTCGAGCGCGAGCCGTGCCACGCCGGTGCGCGACGCCATCGGCCAGCCGTCGGGGTCGCGGGTGATCGTGCCCTCGGGGTAGATGACCACGACCAGGCCCTGTTCCAGTGCCTCGTGCGCGGCCCGCAGGCTCTGCTGGGCGTCGGCCGTGCCCCGGTAGACCGGGATCTGCTTCGCACCCTTGATGACCGTGCCGAGGACCGGCACCTTCCACAGGCTGTGCTTGGCGAGGAAACGCGGCACGCGACCGTGCTTGTGGACGAACACGGCGTCGTAGACCGGGTCGAGGTGCGACACGTGGTTGAGCACGATGAGCGCTCCCCCGGTCCTGGGGATGTTCTCGACGCCCGTTCCGCGTCGACGCGCCATCAGCGCGGTCGCCGGGTGGAAGACCGCCGCGGCGACCCCCACCCAGAAGCCGCCCTTCTCCTTCGCCACGTGCTCTCCCTACTCGTCGTGGACCTGGAAGTCTTCCCCGGAGCACCCGGCCAGGTCCAGCCGGCATCGGGGAGTATGGGTCAAGTGCGCACCGACGTGGACCTGGTGGTCCCGGTCAAGAGCCTGAGCCGGGCGAAGTCGCGGCTGGTCGGGGTCACGGACGACCGTCCGGCCCTGGCGTTGGCGTTCGCCCTGGACACGATCGCCGCCGCCGTGCGGGTGGTCCGCAGCGTGACCGCGATCACCGACGACCCGGCGGTGGCCGCCGCCCTGGCCGACCTGGGCGTGGGATCGATCCCCGGCCCCGAGGGCCTGAACGAGGCGTTGACGTTCGGCGCGACCCTGCTGAGGTCACGCGACCCCCACTCCGTAGTAGGCGCACTGCAGGCGGATCTCCCCGCCCTACGACCGACCGAACTGGCGGCGGCACTGACGGCGGCACACGACGCACGCGCGTTCTGCCCGGACCGCCAAGGCACCGGCACGACCCTGCTCCTGTCCGCACCGGGAAAACCTTTGAACCCGTCCTTCGGCCCAGGATCGGCAAGAGCGCACGAATCCTCGGGCGCCCACCGCCTGACCGGCCCCTGGCCCTCGTTGCGCCACGACGTGGACACAGCGGACGACCTGGACGTCACCGCGACCCTGGGCCTGGGCGAACGAACAACAGCAGCCCTGACCCCGGTCTGCGGCTGACGCGACCACAGGATGACGACACCCACCACACACCGGCACCCAACCCCGAACGCAGGCCGCCCACCTTTCGGCGTCCCAACGCAAGCCCCACGATCCCCACCGCACGACCACACAGCACCCGACCGCACACCCCACGGTCCCGAACACACAACTCGCAGTGTCCGAGTGCACAACTCGCGGTGTCTGAACGCATAACTCGCGCGGTGGGTCACCCGGAAGGAGGTGTCCGAGTGCGTATTTCAGGGTGTCCGAGTGGAGGACTCGCGCAGAAAGAGGCCCCGGTGCGAGAGAGCGCACCGGGGCCCGACGAAGAGAGCACTAGGAGCTGTTTGGGGTTGGGATCATGTGGTTGGGGTAAGGGTCTTCAACCACACGATGGCTCCTCGTAGATGCAGTCCGGCCTCGTAGCTTTGTGGTGTCTTGTCGTAGCGGGTGGCCAGTCCGCGCCATGTCTTGATCTTCTGGAAGAGGCGTTCGACGGTGTTGCGCCGCCGGTAGCGCACGGGATCGAAGGACACAGGCCGCCCGCCGGCGGAGCCCTTGTTCCTGCGGTTGGCCCGCTGGTCGGTCTTCTCCGGGATCACAGCCGTGATCCGGCGGCGGCGTAGGTAGGCCCGGTTGGCTTTGGAGGAGTACGCCTTGTCCGCGGCCACCGCGTCCGGACGGGTGCGCGGCCTTCCGACCGGGCCGGGAACCCGGATCCGGTCCAGCACCGTCCGGAATTGCGGGCTGTCCCCGGCCTGGCCAGGGGTGAGCACGAACGCCAACGGCAGCCCGGCGGCGTCGACCGCGGTGTGGACCTTGCTGCTCAGCCCGCCCCGGGACCGGCCGAGCCCGGCCGCCGCAGCCCGCGCCTTCCGACGGCGCCTACGGGCGGCACGGTCCCGACCGGCAGATGTGCCCGCGTCGGTCGTGTCCGGCGCGGACCGCGACGCACCACCCGCAGCACGCTCCGCTGGACGGGCAACGGAGCCCCTTTTTCCCCGGTCAACGCCTGTTCCAGCGCGTCAAGGGTCTCCCCGGTCACCGCGAGTCCGGCCGATTCGTGGTGTGCCCGCACGATCGTGGAGTCCACGCTCACCAGTTCCAGGTCGACCTGTCCGCGGGAGGCGGCCTCGGCGATCAGCGCCTCCATCAGCGTCTGGAACACTCCGGTCTTCGCCCAGGTGTTGAACCGGGAGTAGACGGTGGACCAGGGACCGTACCGTTCGGGCACGTCACGCCAGCCTGACCCGGTGCGGAACCGCCACAGGATCCCGTTGAACTGCTCCCGCACCCGACGTGGCAACGGCCCGGTGGCCGCCACCGGCATATGCGGCTCGATCAACGCCCACTCGGCATCGGTCAGATCAAAACGCGCCACATCCGTGTTCTACCAGCCCAACCAGCACACCACCGGGCCCACCTAGATCCGAACTTCAAACAGCTCCTAGCAGCAGGCAGACCCGTCACCGCAGCCACGCCCGACCAGCATCGGGCAGGCGATCCCGTACTGGGGATCCGGCGCGAGCGGCAAGCGCTTGCGCGGCCCCTCGGTGCTGTGGATGGACTCCGTGACAGCCGACGTGGTCAGCTGCACGTTGGTGTGCGTCTCCTGCGCGTCGTAAGCCCCCTTGGTCAGCTTCACGATCTCGACCCCACGCGCGTAGTCCGCCACGTACACGCGGTCACGGTGGAAGTACGGCGCCCACGACACCGCACCGTCCGGCCGCCAGTAGGCGATCTGGATGGGCTTGGCCGGGTCGCTGATGTCCAGGAACCGGGTGCCCTGCTCGTACCAGGAGTACGCGACGATCCGGTTCTTCAGGTCGAAGTAGTGCGCCGAGCAGAACGCGTCCGGACCGGGGATGGTGCCCTCCTGGTCGTCCGGACTCCAGATGCCCACCGTCTTCAGGGTGAACGGCTTGTCCGGCGTCGCCCGCCACGACTCGCCGTCGGTCGAGCCCTGGAGCGAGGAGATGACGAACCGCCCCTGGTCCTTGCACGTGGGCGACCCGTACGCCTCCTCGGTGTGCAGCAGCAGGCTGCCCGCCGGGTTCTCGCGCGTCGGCCGCGGACCGTCCTTCAAGGTGCGCCCGGTCGGTCGGAGCGCGTTGTGCGAGAACGACGTCGGCATGTCCAGTTTCGGCGCCGCGCCGCCCGCGTACGCGACCGGGTCGGTCGGCGTGGCCTTCCGGTGCTTGCCGGTCAACGGGTCTCGGTGCCATCCGCGCGTCCAGTAGCCGCGCGTGCCGCCGGTCCCGGTCACCCACGCGACGCCCTCCGAGTCCACCTGGACGTCGTGGGTCATGTGGGTCTCGCCCTGGTTGCGGTTGAGGTCCACGTACGTGGGCGAGGTCTTCGGGTTGCGAGGGTCCCGGATGTCGGTCACGAACACCTTGCCGGAGCGGCGGTAGGTGTCGGGGTCGGTCGACGGGGTGCCGTCGTACCCGGTGGTCCACAGGTACTGGCAGTCGTTGACGCACGTGGTGATGTGGCCGGTGCCCATGCTCGCGAAGCTGAGCAGTTCCAGGTTCGCCGGGTTCTCGGCCGAGATGATGTAGACGCCGGTGGGACGTTCGCCGCCGGGCTGACGGCCGAACGCGTTGCGCTCACGGGCGAGGAAGACGAGCTTGCGCACCGGGTCGACGGTGACGTCCTCGTTCTCCCAGAACCGCTGTTCGGGGTCGTCACCGGGTAACGCGATGTCCTTCTTGGTCAGGTGGTCGAGCAGCTTGGGCTGGTCGGGCCTGGTGACGTCGTACGTCTTGAGACCCCACGTGCCGCTGACGAACGCGACATCGCGGTGCCGGTACTCGATGAAGTTGATGGAGATGGCGCCCGCGGTGTCCGGGATCGCCGCGCGCAGCTCGACGTTCTTCGAGGCCGCTTGGAAGTTCGCCTTGGGTGCGGGCGTCACGTCCGGGGTCTCCGGTTGCGCCGCGTTCGCCACGCCTTGGCCGACGAAGGCGAGGACCAGCGCGACCGCCCCTGCAAGCACTCTCATGCCGCTCCTTCCGCTGGATGAGGCCATCGCGCAGCGTCGCAGCGCGATTACGCGCGGCACCACGGCCGATCGGAGGGGTTGACGAGGCGACCACTAGTTTCGACAGGCGTGAGCGAGCAGGCGACGGTGAGTTCCCACCACGCGGACGGTTCGGCGACCGTGTTGCGAGACGACGGCGTACTCGTGGACGTGCCGGCGACGGCCGTCACGGAGGGTGGCTGGCGCTTCCTGCGACCGGGCCAGCGGGTGCTGGTGGTCCGGTCGGCGGACGGCGCGGTAAGGGCGCTGCTCCGGCCCGTGTGACGCGGAGTTCACCGGACCGACCGCGGCGGCCGGCGCGCGGTGGTCGTTTGTGGGGAACAATGCGAAACGTGAGCACGGACAACTCCCCTGAGCAGCCGCGACGACGGACCCGGACCGCCCGTACGACGCGCACCGCGTCGACGGGCTCGGCGACGTCGTCGGCGCCCGCGAGCACAGCCGCGAAGAACACGACCAAGTCCACCGCCGGCACCAAGACCGCGACCAGGTCCGCGAAGCCGAAGGCACCGGCCAAGGCGACGCGGTCGGCCACCGCGAAGTCCTCGACCAGGTCCGGGTCGAGGGCCGCCGCGCCGACGGCCGATTCCCCGTCGGCACCGGCGAAGTCGACCGCCGCGCCGGCGAAGGCGGCCCCGGCGAAGAGCACCTCGACGAGGTCCACGCCGACGAAGTCCACCGCGGCGGGGACCACCACCGCAGGGACCACTACCGCGAAGACCACCCGGACCCGGGCGACCGCGACGGCCGGGACCCCCGCGGCACCGGCCAAGACGGCGACCACGCCACGCCGCCGCCCGCGTCCGGCGGTGCGCCGGGCCGCCGTGGAGCAGCCCGTCCGGGTGTTCCCCAGCTCGCCGCCGGCCGCCACGAGCACGGACTCGCCCGCCGACCTGCCCGACGACCGGTACTTCAACCGCGAGCTGTCCTGGCTGGACTTCAACGCCCGCGTGCTCGCGCTCGCCGAGGACGCGTCGCAGCCGCTGCTGGAACGGGCGAAGTTCCTGGCCATCTTCGCGTCGAACCTGGACGAGTTCTACATGGTCCGCGTCGCCGGTCTGAAGCGCCGCGACGACACCGGGCTCACGGTGCGCAGCGCGGACGGCCTCACGCCGCGCGAGCAGCTCGCCGGGATGACCAAGCGGTCGCGGGAACTCGTGGAGCAGCACGCCCGCGCGTTCCTCGACCACGTGCAGCCGGAGCTGGAGAAGCACGGCATCTCCATCGTCTCGTGGTCGCAGCTCACCGACTTCGAGCGGCTGCGGCTGTCGAACTACTTCAGCGAGCAGGTGTTCCCGGTGCTGACGCCGCTGGCCGTCGACGCCGCGCACCCGTTCCCCTACATCTCCGGCCTGTCGCTCAACCTCGCGGTGACCGTGCGGGACCCCGACGGTTCGGCCGAGCGCTTCGCGCGCATCAAGGTGCCCGACAACGTGCCGCGCCTGGTCCGCGTCGAGTCCGACCGGACGAGTCCGACGGCGACGTTCCTGCCCGTCGAGGAACTCATCGCCGCGCACCTGGGCGAGCTGTTCGCGGGCATGGCGGTCATCGAGTGCCACGCGTTCCGGGTCACCCGCAACGCGGACCTGGAGGTCGAGGAGGACCGCGACGAGGACCTGCTCCAGGCGTTGGAGCGCGAACTCGCCCGCCGCCGCTTCGGCCCGCCCGTGCGCCTGGAGGTGTCCGGGGACATGACCGAGAAGATGCTGGAGCGCCTGCTGCGCGAGATGGAGGTCGACCCGCACGACGTCGTGCAGGTGCCCGGCCTGCTCGACCTCTCGTGCCTGTGGCAGCTCTACAGCGTCGACCGCAAGCAGCTCAAGGACCCGCCCTTCGTCCCCTCGACACACCCGGCGTTCGGCGAGCGCGAGACGCCCAAGAGCATTTTCGCCACGTTGCGCGAGGGCGACGTCCTCGTGCACCACCCGTACGACTCGTTCTCCACGTCCGTGCAGCGGTTCATCGAGCAGGCCGCCGCCGACCCGCGGGTGCTGGCCATCAAGCAGACGCTGTACCGCACGTCCGGCGACTCGCCGATCGTGGACGCGCTGATCGACGCGGCCGAGGCGGGCAAGCAGGTCGTGGCCCTGGTCGAGATCAAGGCGCGGTTCGACGAGCAGGCGAACATCAAGTGGGCGCGTGCGCTGGAAAAGGCGGGCGTGCACGTGGTGTACGGCCTGATGGGGCTCAAGACGCACTGCAAGACGTCGTTGGTCGTGCGGCAGGAGGGGTCGCACATCGCGCGCTACTGCCACATCGGCACGGGCAACTACAACCCCAAGACCGCGCGCCTGTACGAGGACATCGGCATCCTGACCGCCGAGCCGACCATCGGCGCGGACCTCACCGACCTGTTCAACGTCCTCACCGGCTACGCGCGGCAGGACAACTACCGCAGCCTGCTGGTCGCGCCGCACGGCGTGCGGCGTGGCATCGTGGAGCGGATCGAGCGGGAGATCGAGCACGCGCGCGGCGGCGAACGCGCGGGTGTGCGCATCAAGGTGAACTCACTGGTGGACGAGCAGGTCATCGACTCGCTCTACCGGGCTTCGCAGGCGGGCGTGCCCGTGGACGTGGTGGTGCGCGGTGTGTGCGCGTTGAAGCCGGGCATTCCGGGACTTTCGGAGAACATCCACGTGCGCTCGATCCTGGGCCGGTTCCTGGAGCACTCGCGGCTCTTCCACTTCGTCGGCTGCGACGAGTACTGGATCGGCAGCGCGGACATGATGCACCGCAACCTGGACCGCCGGGTCGAGGTGCAGGTCCGGGTCACCGACCCGAAGCTGATCGCGCAGCTCGACGAGGTGCTGGATTCGGCGCTGGAGCCGACCACCCGCTGCTGGGTGCTGGGCGCGGACGGCGAGTGGGAGGCGTCGCCGTCGGACGGTTCGCGCGTGCGCGACCACCAGACCGAACTCCTGCGCAAGCACGACGCGCTCGCATGAGCCGGACCATCCGGGCGGCCGGCGCGGTCGTGTGGCGCGACGGACTCGTCGCCGTCGTCCACCGACCGCGGTACGACGACTGGTCGCTGCCCAAGGGCAAACTCGACCCGGGTGAGACGCTGCCCGGGTGCGCGGTGCGCGAGGTCGCGGAGGAGACGGGTTTCTCGGTGGTGCTGGACCGCTTCCTGGTCCAGGCGGCGTACACCGCGTTCGGCAGGCCGAAGACCGTCGACTACTACGCCGCGACGGTGGTCGGCGGGTCGTTCACGCCCAACGAGGAGGTGGACGAGCTGCGGTGGTTGCCGGTGTCGGAGGCCGCCGACCTGGTCACTCGGCCCGACGACCGGCAGGTGCTGTCGGCGTTCTCGCCCCCTGCCGGGGTCGTCCTGCTGGTGCGGCACGCGAAAGCCGGGAAGCCGGCGGAGTGGACCGGCGACGACGACCTGCGGCCGTTGACCCCGGCGGGCCGGGAACAGGTGGCGGGGCTGCGTTCGCTGCTGCGGCTTTGGGCCCCCGCACGGGTGTTCTCGGCACCGCCGCTCCGGTGCACGGACACCGTGCGGGCACTGGCGGCCGATATCGGGACTTCCCTGGTCGAGGAACCGCTGTTGTCGGAGAACGGGTACTGGGAGTCCCCTACGGCCGGTATGGCCCGATTGCGGGAGATCGCGGCGGCGGGCGGCACCGCGGTGGTGTGCAGCCAGGGGGACGTCATCCCGGACGTGATCGGGCGCCTGCATCCCGGTATCGCGACCCCCTGCAAGAAGGGGAGTACCTGGGTGTTGCCCGTTTCTCCCTCTACTTCGGACCCGCACTACCTGCCGCCGCCGTGAGCCCCCGCCCCTCTCGCGAGCCCTCCACTCGGACACCCTGAAACACGCACTCAGGCACCCCGAAACACGCACTCGGACCGCACGCGTATTCGGTTTCCGAATCGGCATCGCGCCCGGACGGCCCTTCGGAAGTCCGGTGGGACGACCACCCTTCCGCATGAAGGGGTCCGCCGGACGGTCCGGGAAGTTCGTCCGACGGAAGCGGGTCACGGGACCGTTCGGTCCGGACCGCACGCGTGAGCGGTACCGGTCGGGACCGATTTGCCCTGGGGTGCCTCGGACATAGCTAAGGCCCGGTGCGCGTCCGCACCGGGCCTCGAGCTGTGTGGCTGTGTGGTCCTGCCGGCTGGAGGCCGGCCCGGATCACGTGAGGGCTCATCGCCCTCGGGTCACTTCTTCTTGGCCGGGGCCTTCTTGGCGGCGGGCTTGGCCGCTGCCGTGGTCGCGGCCTTGACCGGCGCGGCCTTGGCGGCCGTGGCCCGCTTGGCGGCGGGCTTCGCGGCCGTGGTGGCCTTGGCGGCGGTCGTCTTGGCCGCCGTGGCCTTGGTCGCGGTCGCCTTCGCCGGTGCCGCCTTGGTGGCGGTGGTCGCCTTGGCGGCCGTGGTCGCGGCAGCGGCGGCCGGCTTGGCGGCGGCAGCGGTCCGGCGGGTGGCCGGAGCCTTCGTCGCGGCGGCAGCGGCCGTGGTGGTGCGCGTCGTGGTCGCACGCGTGGCACGCGTGGTGGTCGTACGCGCGGTGGTGCCGCGGGTGGCCGGAGCCTTCGTCGCGGTGGTGGCGGCCTTGGGGGCGGCCGTCGCGGCGGGCTTGGCGGCCGTGACGCGGGGCAGCTTCTTGGTACCGCTGATGACGTCCTTGAACGTCGAGCCCGCGCGGAAGGCCGGGACGTTGGTCTTCTTGACCTTCACGGTCTCGCCGGTGCGGGGGTTGCGGGCCGTGCGGGCTGCACGGGCACGCTTCTCGAAGACACCGAAACCGGTGATGTTGACCTTCTCGCCCTTGTGGACGCTGCGGACGATGACGTCCACGATGCCGTCGACGGCGGCGGCGGCGTTCTTCTTGTCGCCCAGGCGCTCGGCGAGCGCCTCGATGAGCTGGGCCTTGTTCACCTTCAGTCCCTCCCAGGACGCTCACGGCCCTAGTTCAGGGCCGACTGAAGGCCACGGTAAGCCCATATGCAAGGAAATACCAATCGCCACGCCAAAATTTCCGTTGTGGCGTGGGCAATTGCGCCCTGTCGAGGGACACGAGAGGCGCTCGACGGGATCGGCGGGGCCGGATTTCCGCTGTTCGCGGGGGAAATCCGGCCCCGATCCGTCAGCCGGCGGTCGGCGGAACGGTTGTGGGCAGCCAAGCCGGCCGACGACCCTCGAACCCGCCGATGTCCTCGGCGTGCCGCAGGGTCAGCGCGATGTCGTCCAATCCCTCCAGCAGACGCCAACGGGTGTAGTCGTCGATGCCGAACGGCGCCGAGAAGTCCTTGGCCGACACCGTCTTCGCGGCCAGGTCGACGGTCACCGGCGTACCGGGTTCGTTCTCCAGGATCTTCCACAGCAATTCGACGTCGGACTGCTCCAACTGAGCGGCGACGAGCCCCTGCTTGCCCGCGTTGCCCCGGAAGATGTCGGCGAACCGTGACGAGAGGACCACCCGGAAGCCGTAGTCCATCAGGGCCCACACGGCGTGCTCGCGGGACGAGCCGGTTCCGAAGTCGGGGCCCGCGACGAGCACGCTGCCCGCCCGGAACGGCTCCTGGTTCAGCACGAACGACTCGTCGCCGCGCCACGCCGCGAACAGGCCGTCCTCGAAGCCGGTCCGGGTGACCCGCTTGAGGTAGACGGCCGGGATGATCTGGTCGGTGTCCACGTTGGACCGCCGCAGCGGCACGCCGACACCGGTGTGGGTGGTGAACGCTTCCATGTCCTTCGAACTCCCTCAGACCAGATCGGCGGGCGACGACAGCGTGCCGCGCACGGCGGTGGCGGCGGCGACGAGCGGCGAGACCAGGTGCGTGCGACCGCCCTTGCCCTGCCTGCCCTCGAAGTTGCGGTTGGAGGTCGACGCGCTGCGCTCGCCCGGCTTGAGCTGGTCGGGGTTCATGCCCAGGCACATCGAACAGCCGGCCTGGCGCCACTCGGCGCCGGCGGCCAGGAACACCTCGTGCAGGCCCTCGGATTCCGCCTGGGCGCGCACGCGCATCGAACCCGGCACGACGAGCATCCGCACGCCGTCGGCCACGCGGTGCCCCTTGAGCACGTCGGCGGCGGCGCGCAGGTCCTCGATCCGACCGTTGGTGCACGAGCCGAGGAAGACCGTGTCGACCCGGATGTCGCGCAGCGGCGTGCCCGCCTCCAGACCCATGTACGCCAGCGCCTTCTCGGCCGCGACGCGCTCGTTCTCGTCCCCGATGGTCTCGGGGTCGGGCACCGACGCGCCCAGCGGCAGGCCCTGGCCGGGGTTGGTGCCCCACGTCACGAACGGCGTCAGCTCGTCCGCGTTCAGCCGGACCTCTTCGTCGAACGTGGCGTCGTCGTCCGTGCGCAACGTCTTCCAGTACTCGACGGCCGCGTCCCAGTCCGCGCCGGAGGCCGCGTGCGGCCGGCCCTTGAGGTACTCGAACGTGGTCTCGTCCGGCGCGATCATGCCCGCGCGGGCGCCGGCCTCGATCGACATGTTGCAAACGGTCATCCGCGCTTCCATCGACAGCGCCTCGATCGCGGCGCCCCGGTACTCCAGCACGTAGCCCTGTCCGCCGCCGGTGCCGATCTTCGCGATCACCGCGAGGATGATGTCCTTGGCCGTGACGCCCGGCTTGAGCGAGCCGTCGACCGTGATGGCCATGGTCTTGAACGGCCGCAGGGGCAGGGTCTGCGTCGCCATCACGTGCTCGACCTCGGACGTGCCGATGCCGAACGCGAGCGCGCCGAACGCGCCGTGCGTGGACGTGTGGCTGTCGCCGCAGACGACGGTCATACCGGGCTGGGTCAGGCCCAGCTGCGGACCGACGACGTGGACGATGCCCTGCTCGAAGTCGCCCATCGGGTGCAGCCGCACGCCGAACTCGGCGCAGTTGCGGCGCAGGGTCTCGACCTGCGTGCGCGACACCGGGTCGGCGATGGGGAGTTCGATGTCGACGGTGGGGACGTTGTGGTCCTCGGTGGCGATCGTGAGGTCCGGACGGCGGATCGGACGACCGGCCAGCCGCAGGCCGTCGAATGCCTGCGGGCTCGTGACTTCGTGCAGCAGGTGGAGATCGATGTAGAGCAGGTCGGGCTCGGCGCCACTGCCGTGACGCACGACGTGCGCCTCCCACACCTTCTCCGCGAGCGTGCGGCTCATCAGCTTTACTCCCAGGATCTGGACAGTCGATAGATCTGGACTTCCCAGACAGTGGGAAGCTAGTATCGGCTTGTGGGACAGCATAGCGGGATCGGCGTGCTGGACAAGGCAGTGGCCGTGTTGAACGCCGTCGCAAAGGATCCGTGCGGCCTGGCCGAGTTGTGCAACCGGACGGGCCTGCCCCGTGCGACCGCGCACCGCTTGGCAGTGGGGCTCGAAGTGCACCGGTTGCTGCGACGGGGTTCCGACGGTCGCTGGCGTCCTGGCGCGGCCTTGGCGGAACTGGCGGGCGGGGCCACCGACCCCCTCCTGGACGCGGCGTCCTCGGTACTCCCGAGGCTGCGCGACATCACCGGCGAGAGCGTGCAGCTCTACCGGCGGGACGGGACGCAGCGGATCTGCGTGTCGTCGGCGGAACCGCCCAGCGGGTTGCGGGACACCGTGCCCGTGGGTGCGCGGTTGCCGATGACGGCGGGGTCGGGAGCGAAGGTCCTGGCGGCGTGGGCCGATCCGGGGACCCAGCGTTCGGTCCTGGCGGACGCGGTCTACGGGGAGCGCACCCTGCTGGAGGTGCGGCGGCGTGGGTGGGCTCAGTCGGTGGCCGAGCGTGAGCCCGGTGTGGCGAGCGTCTCGGCTCCGGTGCGGGACAGCACGGGGGCCGTGGTCGCGGCGGTGTCGGTGTCGGGGCCCATCGATCGGATGGGGCGTCGGCCCGGGGCGCGGTGGGCCGCGGATCTGCTGGCTGCCGCGGAGGCTCTTCAGTCGCGCCTGTAGGGCTTCTGTGTCTGTGGTTCGTGTCTTGGTGACCGTCTTCTCGCCCCGTCACGGTTTTCGTGGCGGGGCGGGCTTGTGTCTTGGTGTTCCGGGGTTGGGCGTGGAGGCGTTCCAGCGACTTCTGCCTGACGGGTGTCGTCCGGGGCTGGTGCGGGGAAGCGTTTCAAGCGTCACTCGCCGCCGGGCAGGCCGCCAAGGAGGGTGTCGTGCCCCAGGTGTGCCACCGATGCGGGTTGCTCACCATGCTGCCGGTGCTTCGCACAGGCTTCGCTGCCGGCAGGTAGCGGGGGCATGATCAACATGCTGTCCGTGCTTCGCACAGGTTCGACGCGGGGTGACCACACCATCACCGAGTAACTCGAATCCCGCACGGGGCTCGCCATCATCACAACGCGACTCGACCCCGCTCGGGGGTGCAGGGGGCGAAGCCCTCCTGCGCGGGGTTTGGGGGCCGCGCCCCCAATGCGAAATGCGAAAGATCCCCGCACCAGCTCTTCCGGTGCGGGGATCCCTCAATCTGTAGCCCCGATGGGATTCGAACCCACGCTACCGCCTTGAGAGGGCGGCGTCCTAGGCCGCTAGACGACGGGGCCCTAGGTTTTCTCGATCTTATCAGACTGGCTGCCGATCAAGAAATTCAGTTTTCGTTCTCCGTGGTGCTCCGGCAGTCTAGCACATCTTATTCTACCGATTCACCGGGTCTTACAGCTGGGGTACCAGGACTCGAACCTAGACTAACTGAACCAGAATCAGTCGTGCTGCCAATTACACCATACCCCATTGGCTTTCCGATCAGCTTACCCGCTGCCTGGGCTTCGGGGGCTCTCCGTTCCGCCGGGATGAATACTAGACCACGCACCCGGCGGAACGGAAATCGGGGTTCACGCCGAGGCTGCCGAGAGCTCGCACACGAGGAGTTCGGGCAGCTCAGACAGGCTGCTGATGGCGCTGATGCCGGTCGGCAGCGTGCCTTCGCGGGGGCCCTGTCGGTTCAGCCACACGCCCTTCATCCCGGCGTCGCGGGCGCCGATGGCGTCGGCGTGCAACCGGTCTCCTACGTGGACGGTGTCGTGCAGGGACACGCCCAGGTCGTCGCACGCGGTGTCGAAGATCACGCGGTCCGGCTTGGCCGCGCCCACCTCACCCGCGATCAGAACCGTGTCGAAGTACTGGGCCAGGCCCAGGTTGGCGATCTTCACGCGCTGGTGCCGGCCGGAGGCGTTGCTCACGGCGGCGAGGGGCAACCCGCTGGCGCGCAACCACTCCAGGCACGGCACCACGTCGGGGAACAGGCGCCAGCCCGCGGCGAGCACCTCCTGCCGGCGCAGCTCGCGGCGGGTGGCCTCGGCCTCGGACAGCTCCTCGCCGAGCGCGGCGAAGAACGCCCGCGTCCGGATGTTCCGCATGGTGTCGTAGGTGAGTTCACCCGCCAGCAGGCGCGAACAGTGCTCGTCGGTGATGCGCTGCCACAGCGGGAAGGAGTCGTCGTTGCCGACGATCGCGGCCAGCGCCGCCTTCGACGAGGTGCTGTAGTCGACGAGCGTGTCGTCCACGTCGAGGCACACGGCGCGGATCTCGCCGGTTCTCCGGGGGGTGAGGGACGGGGCTGCGGTTGTCACCCAGTGAGGCTAGGTGCGGGCACACCCCGTCCGACTCGACCAAGGAGGTGATATCTGGCGGCTCTTGTACGGTCAAGCACTCCTGAACCGCCCGATAGCACCACTCAGATTGCCCCGAGCGCCCGACGCAATCGCCCGATCGAGCGATCCCGACCGACCAGTTCCATGGATTCGTACAGCGGAGGCGAGACGGTACGGCCCGTCACGGCGACCCGCACCGGCGCGTACGCCTTGCGCGGCTTGAGGCCCAGTCCGTCCACAAGGGACACCTTCAGCGCCTCCTCGATCGCGGCGGCGGTCCACTCCGGCACGGTCTCCAGCGCGGCGATCGACGCCTCCAGCACGGGAACCGCGTCGGCGCCCAGCGCCTTGGCCGCGGAGTCCTCCTCCGGGGCGAAGTCCTCCTCGGCGGCGAACAGGAACCGGACCATGCCGGCCGCTTCGGACAGGACCACGAGGCGTTCCTGGACCAGCGGCGCCACACCGGAGAGCACGGCGAGCTGCTCCGCCGACGGCTCGGCCGGCAGCACGCCGTCGGCCACGAGGTACGGCACGGCCAGCGTCACGAACTCGGCCGCGGGCAGGGCGCGCAGGTGCGTCGCGTTGATCGCCTCGGCCTTCTTGAGGTCGAAGCGCGCGGGATTCGCGCTCACCTTCTCCAGGGAGAACGCCTCGACGAGTTCGGCGACGGAGAAGATGTCCCGATCGTCCGCGATGGACCAGCCGAGCAGCGCGAGGTAGTTCAGCAATCCGGCGGGCAGGAATCCGCGATCCCGGTAGAGGAAAAGATTCGACTGCGGGTCGCGCTTGGACAGCTTCTTGTTGCCTTCGCCCATCACGTAGGGCAGGTGGCCGAACCGCGGCGTGAACGTGGTGACACCGATTCGGATCAGCGCGTGGTAAAGCGCGATCTGCCGCGGCGTGGACGGCAGCAGGTCCTCGCCGCGCAGCACGTGGGTGATTCCCATGAGCGCGTCGTCGACCGGGTTGGTGAACGGGTAGAGCGGGTCGCCGTTGGCGCGCACCAGGACCGGGTCGGGGGTGCTGCCCGCCTTGAACGTGATCTCGCCGCGCACGAGGTCGACCCACGACAGGTCCTCGTCCGGGACGAACAGGCGCAGCACGGGTTCGCGGCCCTCGGCGCGGAACGCGGCCTTCTGCTCGTCGGTGAGCGTGCGGTCGAAGTTGTCGTAGCCCAGCTTCGGGTCCTGGCCCGCGGCCTTGCGCCGCTCCTCGACCTCGGCGGGCGTGGAGAACGACTCGTACAGCTCGCCCGCCTCGAACAGCCGGCGCGCGATGTCGGCATAGATCTCGCGACGCTGACTCTGCCGGTACGGCGCGTGCGGGCCGCCGACCTCGGGGCCCTCGTCCCAGTCGAGGCCCAGCCACCGCAGGGCGTCCAGGAGTGAGTTGTACGACTCCTCGGAGTCGCGCGCGGCGTCGGTGTCCTCGATGCGGAACACGACGGAACCGCCCGTGTGCCGGGCGTACGCCCAGTTGAACAGGGCGGTGCGGATGAGGCCCACGTGGGGCGTACCGGTCGGCGACGGCGAGAAGCGGACGCGGACCTCTGAGGGGGCAGCTGTTGCGCTCATGACCCGATCAGCCTATCCGGCTTGACCGCGCGGGCACCCGGGAGCATCCTGAGCTTATTCAACTGGTGTTGAAAACGAGGTGGGGACGATGGAGAGGACGACGGTCGCGATCGCCGGCGGTGGACCCGCGGGCATGGTGTTGGGGTTGTTGCTGGCCCGTGCGGGTGTCGACGTGACGGTGCTGGAGAAGCACGCCGACTTCCTGCGCGACTTCCGCGGCGACACGGTGCACGCGTCGACGTTGACGCTGCTGGACGAACTCGGCCTCGGGCCGTCGTTCGCCGAGGTGCCGCACCAGCTCGTGGAGCGCATGGCGATCCTGCTCGACAGCGGGCCGCAGACGGTGGCCGACCTGACCCGGTTGCCGGGGCCGCACAAGCACATCGCGTTCGTGCCGCAGTGGGACTTCCTCGACCTGATGGCGGACGCGGCCCGACGTGAGCCTTCGTTCACGTTGCGGATGTCCACCGAGGTCACGGGATTGGCGCGCACCGGGTCCAAGATGACCGGCGTGCACTACCGCGGTCCCGACGGCGCGGGCACGCTGAACGCGGACCTGGTCGTGGCGGCGGACGGACGCGGCTCGCTGGTGCGCGCCGAAGCCGGGCTGCCGGTGCACCGGTTCGGCGTGCCCATGGACGTGTGGTGGTTCCGGCTGCCGCGCGGCACGGAGGACGTCGGCGGCGGACTGGGCCGGTTCGGGCCGGACACCGCCGTGGTGCTGATCCCGCGCGGCGACTACTTCCAGACCGCGTTCCTGATCCGCAAGGGGACGGACGCGCGGCTGCGAACCGAGGGGATCGAGGCGTTCCGGGCGCGGGTGGCGAAACTCGTGCCGTGGCTGGCGGAGCGGCTGGAGACCGTCGAGTCGCTCGACGACGTGAAGCTGCTGGACGTGAAGCTGGACCGGTTGCGGCGGTGGCACGCGGACGGCGTGCTGTGCATCGGGGACGCCGCGCACGCCATGTCGCCGATCGGCGGCGTGGGGATCAACCTGGCCGTGCAGGACGCGGTCGCGACGGCGGCGATCCTGGCCGCACCGCTGCGGCGGGGCACAGTCACGCCTTCGGTGCTGGCGAAGGTGCGTCGGCGGCGGCTGTTCCCGACCGTGGTGACGCAGACGTTCCAGCGGCTCGTGCAGGGCCGGTTCCTCAGTCCGCCCGGGGACAAGACGCCGGAGTCGACCCGTCCCCCGCTGCCGTTGCGCCTGCTCCAGCGGTTCCCGGTCCTCCAGGGCGTGCCCGCCTACCTCGTGGCGATCGGCCTGCGTCCCGAGCACGCCCCGGCCTTCGCCCGCCGTGCCCCCGAACGCATCCCCCGCACCTGACCCCCGCGAGTCCTCCACTCAGGCACCGCGAGTTGTGCACTCAAGCACCGCGAGTTGTGCGTTCGGACACCGCGAAACCCGCGTTCGGGACAGCCCGCGTGCGGGTTTCGCGGTGCCCGAGTGCGTATCTCAGGGTGTCCGAGTGGAGGACTCGCGGAGTCAGCGGGCGGACACGGGGTTGGTCAGCGTGCCGAGGCCCTCGATCGTCACGCTCACCGACTGGCCCGGCGACAACGGGCCGACGCCGGCGGGCGTGCCGGTCAGGATCACGTCCAACGGGCGCAGGGTCATGATCCCCGAGATGTACTCGATGAGCGTCGGGATGTCGTGCACGAGCAACGACGTCCGCGAGTCCTGCTTCACCTCGCCGTCCACGATGGTGCGGATCGCCACGTCCCGCGGGTCGAAGGACGTCTCCACCCACGGCCCCAACGGGCAGAACGTGTCGAACCCCTTGGCGCGGGTCCACTGGCCGTCGGTCTTCTGGAGGTCCCGCGCGGTCACGTCGTTGGCGATCGTGTAGCCCAGCACCGACTGCCACGCGCGCGCCGCCGGGATGTCACGCCCGCCGACACCGATCACGACGGCCAGTTCGCCCTCGAAGTCGACGCGCTCGGACACGGCGGGCAGCTTGACGTCCGCGTTCGGACCGACCACGGCGGTGTTGGGCTTGAGGAAGATCAGGGGGTTGTCGGGGACCTCGTTGCCGAGTTCGGCGGCGTGCGCGGCGTAGTTGCGGCCCACGCACACGATCTTGGGCGGCAGGAACGGCGCGAGCAGGCGCACGTCGGCGAGCGGCCACTTCCGGCCGGTGAACTTCGGGTCGCTGAACGGGTCGTCGGCGATCTCGACGGCGGTGAGGTCGTCACCCTCGCCTTCGATCGCGGCGAAAGCGAGGCCGTCCGGCTGGGCGATACGGGCGATGCGCACGACGTTCACCCTAACCGGAGGCTTGCACGCGCACTGTTCCTGCCTAGTTTGAGAGGAATGCGAACCCTGCTTGCACTCCTCTTGTCCCTGACGACGGCCGCACCGCCGATAGCGGCGGGTGCGACGCTCACCACGTCGACCGGTGCCCGGTGCACCAACGGCTTCAACGTCCGCGGCCACCTGATCCTGTCGCCGCGCTGCGGCCCCGTCGGTACCACCCTGCACGCCGGCGGCGTCCTGGTCGGCACCATCAAGGCCGTCCGCACGACCTACGCCGTCGCGGATCTCGCCCCCGGACAGACCCAGTCCCCCACCGTCGTCGGTTCGACCGGGACCGTCGCGGGCGCGACGGAGACCGCGATCGGCGGCCAGGTCTGCTACTTCAGCCAACGCGGCGGCAAGCGCTGCGGCACCGTCCAGCGGAAGAACGCGACGGTGAACTACCCGGAGGGCACGATCACCGGCCTGACGAAGGCGAGCCTGTGCCCGCTGCCCGGCGACGAGTGGGCGCCGGTGCTGGGCGGGACACAGGCTCAGGGCCACCTGCTCGGCGGTTCGGGCTGCACGGCCTACTTCCTGCCGCTGCGGCCCGTGCTCTCCGCCGAGGGGTTCACGCTTGTGACGGGCTGAGGGACTTGTGCACGAGCGCGTCGCACAGGGCCAGCCAACTGGCCTCGACGATGTTGCCGTGCACGCCGACCGTGGTCCACTCGCGCTCGCCGTCCGTCGACTCGACGAGCACGCGGGTGACGGCGTCGGTGCCGTGCTGGTCGGTCAGGATGCGCACCTTGTAGTCGTTCAGCTCCACACTGTCCACCCAGGACAGATGGGGTCGCAACGCCTTGCGCAACGCCGCGTCCAGCGCGTGCACCGGCCCGTTGCCCTCGGCGGTGGCGATCACGCGCTCGCCGCCGACGTGCACCTTGACCGTGGCCTCGGAGACGATGCCGCCGTCCTTCTGGTGGTCGAGCACGACCCGGTAGGACTCCAGCGTGAACGGCGGCGCGTCCAATTCGGACAGTTCGTCGCGCAGGAGCAGTTCCAGGGAGGCGTCCGCCGCCTCGAACGACCAGCCGGCGGCCTCCAGCTCCTTGATCTTGCGCACCACGTTGGTCAGGGCGTCGGGCCGGCGGGTCAGGTCGATCCCGAACTCGCGTCCCTTGAGTTCGAGACTGGCCCGACCCGCCATCTCGGTGACCAGTACCCGCATGCCGTTGCCGACGGTCTCCGGATCGATGTGGTTGTACAGCTCCGGATCGACCTTGATCGCGCTCGCGTGCAGCCCCGCCTTGTGGGCGAAGGCCGACGACCCGACGTATGCCTGGTGGGAGTCGGGTGCGATGTTCGCGATCTCGGCGAGGGCATGGGAGACCCGGGTCAACTCGGCCAGCGATTCGGTGGGTAGCACCGGCAGGCCGAGCTTGGTCACGAGGTTCCCGACGACGGCGAACAGGTCCGCGTTGCCCGCTCGCTCGCCGTAGCCGTTGGCGGTGCACTGCACGTGGGTCGCCCCTGCCTGCACCGCCGCGATGGTGTTGGCCACCGCGCAGGACGTGTCGTCCTGGCAGTGGATGCCGACGCGGAAGCCCGTCCGGGCGACCACGTCGTGCACGGTCTCGGCCAGTCCCAGGGGGAGTTGGCCGCCGTTGGTGTCGCAGAGGACGACGACGTCGGCGCCACCCTCCACAGCGGACTCCAGCGTGCGCAACGCCGTGTCCGGGTCGAACGCGAAGCCGTCGAAGAAGTGCTCGGCGTCGAGGAAGACCCGCCGCCCTTCGTCGACCAGGAACTTCACGGTGTCGCGCACCATCGCGAAGTTCTCGGCCACGTCGGTCTTGAGCGCGAGTTCGATGTGCCGCCGGTCCGATTTGGCGACCAGCGTCACGACCGGCGCCTGCGCGTCGAGCAGGGCGCGGACCTGCTGGTCCTCGTGGACTTTGACGCCCGCTTTGCGCGTGGCGCCGAAGGCCACGAGCTGGGCGTGTTTCAGCGTCAGGTCGCCGGCGGCGGCGCGGGCGAAGAACTCGGTGTCCTTCGGCAAAGCCCCTGGCCAGCCGCCCTCGATGAAGCCGACGCCGAGCGAGTCCAGCAGCCGCGCGACCGCGATCTTGTCGCTGACCGAGTACGAGATGCCCTCGCGCTGCGCGCCGTCTCGCAGGGTCGTGTCGTACACGTGGAAGGAATCGCCGAGCGTGGTCACGAGGGTCTCCTGGAAGTCTTCACGGAAAACAAAAAGACCCCCCGCGGGATGCGAGAGGTCTGCGCGTCGGGTGCTCTGCGGAGCACTTACCCGACGCGCTGGGAAATAATGATCGCGGTGTGGAGAGCCACGTCGGCGATACTGCCACAGGGTCGGCGGCGGTGACCAATCCACGGGCCGTTTTTCCCACACTGTGGTGTGACGCAAGCGTTCGCTAGCCCCTGGGGTCACCCGTTCAGCGGGAGATCGGAGGCCCGGCTCGTGGTGTCCGGGAGCGCGGTCGGCGGTGGCCTGGTGCGCGACTTGTGATGCCTGAGTGCGCGACTCGCGGTGTCTGAGTGCACAACTCGCGGTGTCTGAACGCATAACTCGCGCGTCTGAGTGGAGGACTCGCGGGTTGGAGGGTGAAAGCACTCGGGCACCACACGAGGTCGTGTGGTGCCCGAGTGCGTGTTTCAGGGTGCCCGAACGCGTATTTCGGGGTGCCTGAGTGGAGGACTCGCGCGTCAGGCGCCCGCGCGGGCGTTCGACGAGACCAGGGCCGCCAAGCGGTCGCCGACGGCGTAGGTGGCACCGGGGCTGGTGTGGTCCCGGGTCGCCAGGTCGAACGCGACCGACGCCTCGATGCGCCGGGCCGCCTCGGACTCGCCGAGGTGGTCGAGCATCAGCGCCACCGACAGCACGGCCGCCGTCGGGTCCGCGATGCCCTGGCCCGCGATGTCCGGCGCACTGCCGTGCACCGGCTCGAACATGCTCGGGTTGCGACGGGTCACGTCGAGGTTGCCCGAGGCCGCGAGGCCGATGCCACCGGTCACGGCGGCGGCCAGGTCGGTCAGGATGTCGCCGAACAGGTTGTCCGTCACGATCACGTCGTAGCGCGCCGGGTCGGTCACCAGGTGGATCGTCGCGGCGTCGACGTGCTGGTACGCGACCGTCACGTCGGGGTGCTGCAACGACACCTCCTCCACGACCCGCGACCACAGCGAGCCCGCGTGGGTCAGCACGTTGGTCTTGTGCACCAACGTCAAGTGCTTGCGCGGCCGGTTCGCGGCCCGCGCGAACGCGTCGCGCACCACCCGCTCGACCCCGAACGAGGTGTTGATCGACACCTCGGTCGCGATCTCGTGCGGGGTGTCCTTGCGCAGCAGGCCACCGTTGCCCGCGTAGAGACCTTCCGTGCCTTCACGCACGACCACCATGTCGATCTCAGGCGGGTCGGCGATCGGGCTGCGCACACCCGGGTAGAGCCGGGCGGGGCGCAGGTTCACGTGGTGGTCCAGCTCGAACCGGAGCCGCAGCAGCAGGCCGCGTTCCAGGATTCCGCTCGGCACCGACGGGTCGCCGACCGCGCCGAGCAGGATCGCGTCGTGCTGGCGCAACTCGCCGAGCACGGATTCGGGCAACAGTTCACCGGTGGCGTGCCAACGCGCCGCTCCGAGGTCGTAGCGGGTGATCTCGGCGGCCGGAACGACCTCACCGAGCACCTTCAACGCTTCGGCGACGACCTCGGGCCCGATCCCGTCCCCTGGGATCACTGCGAGCCGCATCCACACACCTCCCAGGTATCAGTCCCATTGCTCGGGACTAGTTTCCTTTGCGAAAGGCTACCGGCCCGTGCCGCGCGGGCCGCACCCGAACACCCCTGAGAGGCCATCTCTCCCGGACTGCGGGACACCCGAACGGTTCAGTACCGCCTTTCGGGTGTAACCCTAACGGTCTAAACGACTCTGGCCGGCCGGGGCAACCCCGACCGGCCAGAGCGATGCAACGTGGGATCAGCCCACCTACGCGTCCTTACGCGCCGGCCTTGGCACCGCCGCGCACCTTGACCACGTCCGCCTTGTCGCCGGTGGCGTTGTGGTGGTTGATCACGAGCAGGCTGTCCGCGCCATCGGCCGCGAGCGCCGCCGCGTCCCGGTTCACGACCAGCGCCGTGCCCGGCTTGGACTGGTACGACAGCGCCGCGTCCCCGCCGCCCTGCACCCACAGGCCGGGCTTGAGCGGGTCGAACGACAGCTTCTTGCCGATCGAGTCGACCAGGCCGTCGGTCGCGCCGGGTGCCTTGTAGAACCCGGTCACGCCCACCTGGTACGACAGCCGCGCGGTCGAGCCGTTCGGGTCGATGCCCAGGTCGACCAGCGGCACGGGCAGCACGACGACGTTGGTGTCGAACACGTTGGTGTCCACGTCGCCCCACTGGCCGTTGACCGGTTGGACGCTCACGGTCGCGCCGGTGGCGAGGTTCACCGTCGCCGCCACGAGCAGGTCGGTGTCCGACAGCTTGGTCGCGTAGACCTCGAAGTCGAACGTGCCGTCGCCGTCGGTGTCGATGTCGACGAACGGGCTGGTGTTGTTGCCGAGGTTGTACCAGTTGCCCCAGGTCGCGATGCCGAACCCGAGCACCGAGTCGGCCGCCTTGCCCTGCTGCCTGGCCAGCGGCGCAGTGGACGCCGCGCCGACGAACCGCAGGTCACCGCCCTTGGCCGTCTCGTTGAGCGCACAGTTCGTCGTGACGTTGCGCTTGCAGTCGCGCAGCTTGGGCGACGTGGCCTGCAGCTCCAGGACGCTGATCAGCGACCTGTAGCCGGTCTGGTCGACGCCCCGGCCGGTCAGGTTGAGCACGGCCTGGGTGTTCTTGCCCTTGAACTGGAGCGTGTTCACCGTGTCGATGTCCGCGGCGGGCTTGGGCGCCGAGTACACCGGCACGCGCAGGGCCACGGTCGCGCCGCTCTTGGGCGTGAGGACCACGCGGCCCGACGCGTCGGCCAGGAACTGGCGCGGCACGCCGAGCTGGGTGGGCACGATCGTCGGGTCGACGGTCTTGGCCAGCGCCTTCGGGTCGGTGATGCGCAGCGTCACGCGGACCTTGGCCACGCCGCGCGGCGCGAGCCGGACGGTCTCGGCGGACAGCTCGTAGGCCACGCCCGGGATCGTGGTCAGCGCCTCGTAGCCGACCTTGTAGTCGACCCACTTCGTGCTCTTGTTGACGACCTTGATCGTCTTGGTGAGCGCGACCGGCTTGGCCACCTCGACCGTGCCGAACGACGCGGACACCGCGCCCTTGTCGTCCTCGACGTAGGCCAGGACCTGGTTGTCCAGCGCGGCCTTGCCGTCGATGCGACCGGCGCCGACGCGGTTGGGCGCGAAGGTCTTGCCGTTCTCCTTCACGTCCGCGCCCGCGCTGTTCATGATCGCGGCCTTGACCTCTTCGGTCGTCCAGTCCGGGTGGGCCTGGCGGACCAGCGCGGCGATGCCGGTGGTGTGCGGCGCGGCCATCGACGTGCCGCTGATGACCAGCGTCTTGTTGCCCGAGCCGACCAGCGCGGAGGCGATGGTGTCGCCGGGCGCGGCCACGTCCGGCTTCACGACCGGGCCGCGCACGCCACGCGAGGTGAACGTGCTGGGCGTGTCCGTGAGCGCCTGGTTGTAGGTGGGCAGCGAGGTGCGCAGGTCGCCGGCGAGCCGGACGACGAGCGTGCCCGCGTCCAGCGCCGGGCGCAGCGAAGCGGTGGCCGAGCCGGTGAACTGGAACACCGGGATGGCCGCGTTGCCCGCGATGCCCGCGTTGAAGTTCTCCAACGCCGACGAGAACACCGCGCCGACCGCGCCGGCGGCCGAGGCGTTGTTGGACCGGCCCGCCGAACCGCAGCGTCGGGTGGCGTCGTTGTCGTCCCACTCCAGCCACACGAACTTGCCCGCGACGGCGGCCTTGTCCGCGGCCGAGAACGGCAGGCAGCCGTCGAGGTTGGCCGGGTCGGTCAGCTTCACGACGGGCTTGGTGGTGTCCTTGCCCGCGTAGTCGTAGGACTGGCTGTACTGGCCGGGCTTGGACCCCGCGACCGCGCCGGGCGCGGTGACCTCGGCGGCGTCGCGCAGGACGGCCGCGTCCCGGGTGCTGGCCACGGTCAGCGCCTCGGGCGTGCTGCCCGGCGAGCCGCCGATGTCGTAGAGGTCGCCGCCGTTGCCGGCCGAGAACACGGTCAGCACGCCGGCCTTGTTCAGCTTGCGCACGAACAGGCTGTCGGGGTCGTCCGGGGCGCCGTAGTCCGAGCCCAGCGACAGGTTGACCACGTCGAGGTGGTCGGAGAAGTCGCCGTCGCCGTCCGGGTCGAGCGACCAGTCCAGCGCGAGGCTGGTGACGTTGGTGGAGCCGGTGCAGCCGAACACCTTCAGGCCGTAGAGCAGGGCCTTGGGCGCGGTGCCGGGGCCGATGCGCATGGCGTTGAGCGCCTCGGGCGTGAGCTTGGTGTAGTCGCCCTTGAACGTGGAGCCGTCGGCGTTGACGCCGAAACCGGCCGCGGTGCCCGCCACGTGCGTGCCGTGGTCGTTGCAGTCCAGCGGGTTCGGGTCGGGCTTGGGCGTGTTGATCTCGGGGTCGGGGCTCTCGCCGTCGTACGCGTCGCCCACGAAGTCGTAGCCGCCGACGACCTTGGCGGTCGGGAAGAACGACGGGTCGACCTTCGTCGGGTCGACGGCCTTGTACGCCTCGGGCGTGCCCGGACCGGCGAAGTCGGCGTGGGTGTAGTCGATGCCCGTGTCGATGATGCCCATGCGGGTGTCGTCGCCGAGCTTGCCGTAGCTCTGCCACGCGTTGAGCGTCTTGGTCAGCTGCACGGCGCTGGCGTTGGTGCGCTGCTTGGGCACGACGGTGCGAATGGACTTCACGTCCGACCGCGTGGCGAGTTCGCGCAGCTTCTCCGCGTCGGCCCGCACGACCACGCCCGGCACGCCGTTGGCGGTCCGGTACAGCTCGCGGGTGGCGCCGTCCTTGCCCTTGAGGTCGCCGACGACGGAGTCCGCGACCTTGCCCGATTCGGCCTTGGACGCCTTGGCGGCGTCCTTGGCCTGCTGCTTGGTCCCGCCCTGGTCGGCCTTCTCCTCGTACGCGTCGACGGCGGGCTTGGCCTCCAGCTCGACGAACGCGGTGACCGTGCCGGTCGCGGTGGACAACCGGTCGACGACCTTGGTGTCCACCATGCCCGCGTCCAGGCCCGTCGCGGTGGCGACGGACGGCGCGGGCTGATCTTCCGCGGCCAGCGCGGTACCGGCGGTCGAACCGACGACGAGGATCGCCGCCAATACCGGTACGGCTGATCTGGCGACAACGCGAGATCGGCTCACAACGTGCCCCAACCGAGGTCGGCTACGACCTGGCGGGCGCGGAATCCGTCCAGTGTGCGTTCGAGTCGCACCGGGGGCACCAGATAGACGCAGGTCAGCGCCGTGGAACGGAAGCTTCTGGGCCGGTAGAGTAGGCCGCTACCGTCGCAAACCCTCCTTTTTCACGGAGGCACCTCAGATGCCACGCCCACCGCTCCGAATCGGCACCTACGGCGAGATCAACACCACCCGACTCACCCCCGGCGACGTCACGCCCGCCAAATGGCGTGCCGACTGCCGCTACCGCGACTACGCGGGCAAGGTCGGACGACTCGAACGCCGTGCGACCACCGAGGCCAAGGCCAAGGCCGCACTGAAGGCCGCCCTCGCCGAAATCCTCAACGAGGACCTCCCGGCCGGGGCGGACACCAAGTTCCGCGCGGTCGCCGCCGTCTGGCTCGATCGGATCAGGACCGAGCACGTCGGTACCACCTACGACCGCTACAAGGGCCGCCTCGAAGGCCACGTGCTGCCAGCGATCGGAGACCTGTACCTACGCGAGTGCACACCCGGCAGGCTCGGGCGCGTGCTGTCCGCGATGAAGGCCAACGGCCTGTCCGCCCCCACTCGCCGCGGCGTGCGCACCGTGCTGTCCGGAGTCCTGCAGGAGGCCGTCGACCGCGGGCTGCTCGGCCGCAATCCTGTGCGCGACATGGGACAGATCAAAGACGACGGGCGCAAGAAAGCGGTCGCCGCCTACGACGACAAGCAGCTCGTGGATTTCCTGGCGCGGCTCGACGGCGACCGGTACTCGGCACGAGCGGACCTGCGGGACCTGATCCGGCTTCTTTTCGGCACGGGCGCGCGTTTCGGCGAGGCGCTGGCCCTGCAATGGGGCGACGTCAACCTCGGCTCGGACGCGATCCGGATGCGCGACTCCGAAGAGGAGGTCGTCGTTCCAGCCGGTGGCGTCTGGTTCCACGCGAACCTGGTGTCCGTGACGGGCAAGGGAGTGGTCCGCCACGAGGGCAAGACCGCGACTTCGCGCGGCGTCGTGGTGATGCCCGAGTTCCTGGTCGATCTGCTGCGGGCGCGGAAACCCGACCAGGTCTTTCCGGGAACGGCGATTTTTCCGTCGGCTCTGGGAGGCTGGCGCACGCCGTCCAACGTGCAGCGGGCGGTGCGGCGGATGCGGATCCGGATCGGCTATCCGCGATTCACCACGCACCTGGGTCGCAAGACGGTCGCCACGGCACTGGACCGTGGCGGGCATTCCGCGCGCGAGATCGCGGGCATCTTGCGGCACGCCAACCCGTCGATGACCCAGAACATCTACATGGCGAAGGGGGAGCCGAATAGGCGGGCGGCAGCGACGATCCACCGCCTGCATTCGGCGTGAAGCCCTGATCGAGTGAGCGGAGTAACGACCGGGGCCGGTGGTGGCGACAGGCAGGCATGCGTACCGCCGCTGTCGCCGCCGCCCTCCTGCTCGCCGGCTGCTCCACCGCACCGAACGAGCCCACCGCGAGCCCACCACCTAGTTCGGCGACTACGTCCTCGGTCGTGACCTCCAGTGCCACGACCGGGGACCTGTACACCCGCTACGGGCCGCTGTTCAAGCAGGCCACCGACAGCGCACCGCCGAGCGCTTGCGCCCCGGCTGTGGTCAAGTCGGAGAACTGCGCTGCTCTGCTGATCTGGATCGTCAACGTGGCGTACGCGGTGGAGCAGGCGATCGAATCGCAGCCGAACCCCGACCACTACGCCAAGGCCACGGCCTTGATCGGGGAGGTCAAAAGCGCGTACGACGCCTACGAGACGTGCTCGGGCGTCGACTGTCTGCCGCACGTCACGACCATCCTGATCGGGGGCGGGGCGACGCTGCCGGTCGACCTGCAGCTCGGGGACTTGGGCGGCTGACCCGGTGCCCGCCAGCGGGATTCGCGGGCGGGCACCGGGCGGTCAGAACGGCCAGTCCGCGTTCCGGCCTGCTTCGAGCAGCGGGACCATGCGGAACGTCGCGTCGGTCAGCCCGCCGAACTCGTGCCTGTTCCCGACGGTGGCCATGGCCGCCGCCCGGTAGCCGCCGAGGTTGAACCCGTAGACCGGCACGTGCCCGGGGACTGCAGTGTCGACGCCGCCGGTCATGGTCTGCATGTCGGAGACGATGACCACCCGGTCGTGGCCGTTGTAGCTGCGGCGGACGGCGCCGGCGATGTCGGTGCCGTGGCCGACCTCGCCGATCCGGGACAGGAACCGGTCGACCTCGCGGATCACCGACCCGCCGCGCGGGACGGTGTGCACGAACTCGCCGGAGGCGAACCCGCGCAGGTCCACGTCGACACCCTTGGCGGCCAGTGCGACGCCGAACACCGCCGCAGCCTTGGCGGGAGTGACCTTGGACCTGGCGGACAACGACGTGCCGGTCATCGACGCGGACGTGTCGATCAGGATCAACGACCGGCCGGGCAGCGCGGGCAGCTGCGCGAGCGAGGCTTGCAGCGCCTGGTCGAGGGCGTGGCCCCAGCGCAGGCTCGGCGCGGCCTCGTACGCGGACAGGAACCGGAACGGGAACTGCCTCGACCTCGCCACCTGGCCCGGGTCGGCCAGCCGCGCCGACACGGACGCCGCGACCTGGTCGGACACCCCTGCCTCGTCGAAGTTGCGCAGGTTGCGCAGCAGGGCCATGTAGCCCATGGACGGGATCAGCGCTTCCCACACGCGCGCGTCGAGCGGTCCTTGCAACCACCCGGCGACCGACTCCCACGTCATCCCCGCCGTACGCAGGACCGAGGAGGCAACGACGTCGTTGGCGAACAGGGCGCGTCGCTGTTCCACCGGCCACGACAGCATGTCGCCGCGCTGACGAAGCACTGTCAGCGACTCGGGGATCTCCTCTGCGTTGCCGTGCCTGCGGTCGAGCGCGTACCGGAACAGGTCGCCCTGCCAGTCCGCGCGAGGGGTCGGGTGGACGAGGTTGAGCACGTCACCGAACCGGAACCCGCGCCCAGCGGAGTCCCACTTGGACAGAGAGCGCTCGTCGTACAGACGCAGCACGGCGTCCGCGACCCCGCGCTTCACCGGCTTCGGAATCGCCCGTCCGTACCGGGAGGTCCAGTACGCGAGCAGTTCACCCGGCTCGTCGGCGCGCTGGAGCACGGACGCGATCACGGCCCGGTTGGCACCACGCCGTCGCCGCTGCGCGGTCAGGCGTGCGCGGACGAACTCGCAGGCACCGACCAGCGGCGCGGAGCGCATGTTCGCCTCCGACCGCAGCCACGCCAGGAAACGCGCCGTCCATTTCGGGTCTTCCAGGGCAGCGGCGTGAACGAGGTCCGCGTACCGCGCGTCGCGGTCGCCGGCCTTCTCGTAGTAGGTGTCCTCGCCGGCCATGTTGGACACCGCGAGCAGGAACAGCGCGGACTTGGTGTCCCGCGCGTACCCGGGGGCGCCCTCGTGGGTGAGGGTCGACGGCGTCGACTCCGTGTGGATCGGACCCGAGCCGACCGGGCGTGCCGTGGCGGTGTTGAACCTGGACACTGCTCGACCTCTCTACGGAGAGGGAGATACAGCCCCACACGGCCCGAGATCAAGTCGGCGAAGGTGACGTAGCTGCTCTGGCCAACTGAGCTACAACGGCCGAAGCCGCTGGCAGGACTCGAACCTGCGACCGCCCATTAGTAGTGGAAGTAACCCTCGCCTGCGCACCGGGCACGTGTGGAGTTGTGGGCTCCCGAGATCAAAGTCGCCTGCGGTGTTCAACGCCATGAAGTAACCGCCAGCTGCGCACCGGGAGTGCGGACTTCACTGTACCCGGGGGCGGACCGGTGTCAACCGATACACGACAACGCCCCGCCCACCAGAGGTGGACGGGGCGTTGCTGCGAGACGGACACGAGACGTAAACCCGTGGACGTAGGGATGAGGCTAGCCGCGCAACCCGAACGTCGCGTGCTGGACACCGTCCGGGCCGACCATGGCCAGCCTCTCCGACGGCGGCACGGACGCGACCACGTTGGGCCGCACCAGAAGACCGGTCAACACCAGCTCGACCACGACCAGCGCGGACGCCTGGACCTCAGGGGCTAGGCGCAGGCCGAATGCCAACCCGACGGCGATCGCGGCCTTGAACACGCCCACCAAGGCAGGCACCGACTTCTCGGCGGCCACCAGCGCGGCGGTGATCGCGCCGAACACCGCAGCCAACAAGGCGTTGAGCAGGCCCTGCTGCTCCACGGTCAGCGGCAACCCGAACGCACCGGCCAGCGCGAGCAGCGCGGCGCACAGGCTCATCCAGTAGGCCGGCTCCCGGCCGAGCACGCGCATCAGGCAGCCCTCGCGGTACGGCGGCCGATCTCGTCGACGACCTCGTCCGCCAGGTTCTCGTCGCGGGCGCCGACGATCTCACGGACCACGGCGGTCACCTCGGCCAGGTGGGCGGTGTTCGCTGCCTGGACCGCGTCCCGGACGACCTGCTCCAGCCGTTCCGGGGTGATGTCCGGGTGCTGGGCGAGCTGGGCCAGGATCTCGCGCTGCGCGGCCTGCTCGGCGCGCACGTCGTTCACGTGCTGGTCGATGTAGGCGAGCATCGTCTTCGCGGTGACCTGGCCGCCGTATCTGTTGTCGAGCGGCGTGTCCCACGCCGCTGCGGCGGTGTTCGCCGCGATGTAGGCGGGCAGCCTGCCCGCGTCCCCGCCCCCCTCGTAGGCGCCGAGGTACAGCTCCTTCACCGCCTTGGCGAGGGTGAGGGAGAACGTGTTGCCTCCGACCGTCACCTCGCCGAGCGAGTCGTTCACGCCCACGGAGTCCTCCAGGTGCTGGCCCCAGTCGTCCTGGAGCACGTCGTTGATGTCGCAGTCGACGCCGCCCACGGTGACGGTGCCGACACGCTGGTACAGGTGTCGTGCGTCGAGCAGCCGTACGGGTGTGCCGGACCAGGCCCGGCACTGCCAGTACCAGTCGCACAGCCGGTCGCCGGTCGGTCCGCGCCACGCGGCCACGGCCGCGCACACGTCGTACTCGCCGTACACCCCGACCAGGCCGGGATCGCCTCCGGCCGCGTCGCGGGCGCCCCGGATGTAGGCCAGCGCGACACCGAACTCGGCGTTGGTGACCACGTCCTGGTCGACGGCCATGTAGATCGGCCTGTCGGCGGGGAATCCGATGGCGGTCGCGTGCTGTCGTGCACGCCGGTAGTTCTCGGACCCGGCGAGGTAGCCACCCCGCCAGTCGCTGGCCAGGTGCTCGAACACCAAAGCCATGCCAAGGCCGTGCGCGGTGAAGTCGTCCAGTTCGGACCGTGTGGTGCTCTTGGTGTAGCCGGGCAGTCCGATGTAGCGGACCGCGCCCGCGTAACCGGCGGCCTTGATCGCGGCGCCGCCGGGGATGCCTGCGGAGTAGTCGAGGACTTGGGCCATGCCACCTCCTCGGAGGTGTGGGTGGGGGGGTTGGGAGAGTGGTCAGTGATGTGAGCGCAGGGCGGTGTTCTCCTCGCGCAGGCCGGTGATCTCGCGGGACATGGCCGTGACCTGGCCGCGCAGCGTCTGCACCTCGGCCTCCAACGCCGTGGCGCGGTCGGTGGCCAGGCGCAGCCGACGCTCCAGCTCCTCGATCTCGGCGCGGGCCGGTGCCAGCAGTGCCAAGGCGGTGCTGGAGAGCACCTGGGCGACCTCGGCCTCGACCTTGTCGCTCTCGGTCTCGGCCTTGCGGACCTCGGCGCGCATCCGGCGCAGGGTCAGGGGCAGGGCCACGGCGGTGCCGACCGCCCCGATGCCTCCGATCGCGCTGGCCCACTGGAGCAGGACGGCGGCGCTCACGGGGCGTCACCGAGCGCTCTGAGGGTCCTGCGGGCGGCGGCGATGCTGGCGTTGATCTGCGCGGCCCTCCACACGTTCGCGGCGCCGATCCCGATCGTGATCAGCGCGAAGAAAAAGCCTCGTGCGCCGAACGCCCACCACACGGCGGCGCCGTAGCCGATCAGCACGACCGCGAGCAGCGTCAGCCCGTACATCTCCACCGTCGGCCCGCGCAGACCGGGCAGGAAAACGCCGACCAGGGCGAGCAGTCCGCCTGCGGCGAGCACGCCGTAGAACAGCAGCAGGGTCGAGTGCGGCAGCGCCTGGAGGGTCTGCCCGCTGAAGCGCCGCGGAGCGATGAGCCCGGCGACCCCGGCGAGGACGAACACGGCCATCAGGAGGATTTCGTGCGGGTGCCGGCCGCTGGGTATCACGATCATCGGTGCCGTCCTCGTCTCGTCGGTCAGGGCTGCGGCGGGGGTTCGGCGCCGGCGACCGCGTCCCACACCGAGTTCACGGTGAACTGGATGTCGTTGTCGGACGAGCCCAGGACGATGGCCGGGTTGCGGGCGACCAGGAGCGCGAACCGGGCGGCGTAGTCCAGGCCGTCGCGGTTCTCGGCGATCCGCGCGGCGAGTGCCCGGCGCAGCCGGGACCGCTCGGTGTTCTCCGGGGTCTCGGTGGCGACCGCGACGGCGGCGTTGGCCACCGCCACAGCGACACGTTCGACGAACGAGGCCACACGGGTCAGGGTGTAGGACTCGGCCAGGGTCGCGGCCACGGGATTTCCCCTTTCGTCAGGCGGGTTTTCCCAGCACGAGCCACGCGCCGGGTTGGAGGGTGTCGATGACGACCACGTCCCCGACGGTCGGCGTGTAGGAGGCGAGCCGGGGCAGGGTGAGCGTGCCGCCCGAGACGGCGACCACGACCTTGGTGCCCGACGTGCCGGACACGGTCCCGGTCGCGCGCGCGGACCGGCGCAGCTCGGCCAAGGCGATGTCGATCGCGGCGTGCAGGTCCATCACGGCTCCAGGTCGACCGAGCGGGTGGAGATCGTCTGCACGCCGCCCACCCCCAGCGGGACGGTGAGCTTGTCGACGATGTGGGTGGTGGTGCGGCCTTCGTCGACCACGCGGATCACGTCCCCGGCGTCCAGGGCCGGGTTGACGATCGCGTCGAGGGTGACCGACGCCTGCATGCCGCGGGCGCGGGCGAGGATCGTGGTCGCCGCGGTCGTGGCCATGCCCGTGCTGGTCAGCAGCGGCGAGGTGTAGAAGTACGGCTTTTTGCCGAAATCGCCGCCGTAGTAGGTGGGGCTGGTGGTGTCGGTGTCGGAGACCACGGCGCGGACCGGCGGGGTGCCGTCGGTGCGTTCCCCGGTGGCCACCACCCGGTTGTAGACCCGCTCGCGGGTGAGGTCGTCCGTGCGCTCCACGAGGATGCCGCCGCGTCCGGAGGCGACCTGCCACACCACCGGATCGGTGAGCAGCGGCTGCGGGCGGATCACGAACGTCCCGATCGGATCGGCGTACACCTCCGCGCCGATGCTGTCGGCGAGCTTCTCGACGCCGTCGGCCCACCGCTCCCGCTCGATTTCGAGCACGGCCGCCACCTGGGTGGACCCGGTCCGGTCGACCACGGTCGCGGTCGGGATGCTCTCCTGGATCAGCCGGGTGATCTCGGCGACGGTGGTCGCGCCGGACACGGTCTGGGCCGGTGCGTCCAACCGGTCCTCGGCGACCCTGATCGACCGGTCCGCCAGCGACAGCGTGATCGGCCCGCTGCCCCCGGCGCCGCGGGTGCGCGTGGCCTGGGTGATCAGGCCCCGGATGATCGGCACCCACTCGGTGACCGTGCGGGACACGACGATGCCGTACTCGACGAGCACCTCGGTGCCGTAGGGGGCCAGGATGTCCGCCGGGTCGTACGGCCACAGCGACGGCGAGGCCAGCTCGACCGTGCCGGTCCGGCGGACCTGGGAGCCGGAGTCCACCGTCACCTCGCCGTCCACCACGGGCAGCCCGGCCAGGGTGCCGATCGTGCGGCCGTAGGCGGTGGCCCGGACCCGGACCGAGTGCGACCGGGTGATCGTCGCGGCGGCCCGGGTGGACTGGGCCCACATCAGGCCACCAGCACGTCGGCCGGGGCCTCGACGACCTGGTAGGGCGCGGTGAGCAGACGCACGGACCCCCAGCCTTTCTGGCCGACGGGATCCTCGACGACCGTGCCGAGCGTGATCCACTGGCCGTCGCCGTCGCCGAACCCGGCCGGGGTGCGCCACAGCACCGGCGTGCCCGACCCGAGCAGCGCCAAAGCCTGGTCGCGCTTCTCGAAGGTCGAGGTGACGAGCTGGATCTCGCCGCCGGGCGCGGACCGCTGGGCGGCCGACACCGCCACCGGATAGGGCGAGTCGAGGATCGGGTGCAGCGCCTGGCGCAGCACGTGGTCACGTGTCGGTGTGGCGGTGGCGTGCGCCTGGACCGGGGACTCGGGGTACTCGGGGTGGGTGAGCCACGTCCGGTCGCCGGACTCCAGGATCACCGGGGTGGACGTGGCCCTGCCGCCGATGATCGCCGGGGAGGCCACCTCGTAGCGGACGGGCACGTCCAGCGGGCACTCGCCGTCCACGATCTGCCGCACCGGGGACAGGACGGACGTGGACAGCTCCGCGGTCCCGGTCCACAGTCCGCCGAGCGTGTCGCCGTCGTAGTAGTCGCCCGCCGTGGTGCCGCGTTCGGCGACGACGGCGTCGAGGTGGGCGTACTGGCCGACGGTCAGGCCGGTGATCGTGAGGGTCGCGGCGCCGGTGACCGCCGTACCCGGCGCGGAGAACGTCCACACCAGACGGTTGGTGCGGTTCACACTGGCCGCGATCTGATCGGCCGTCGCGGTCAGCGTGGTGGTACCGGCCGACGTCCCGGCGGCGTTGAGCCAGGCCACTGTCACGGTCACCGTCGACGGCACGGCGGTCAGGCCCAGGTTGAGGGCGAGGGTGTAGCCGCCCGTGCCGGGCAGCGTGCCGGGCACGACCACGCCGGTGGTCGTGGTGGTGGACGCCATGCGCAGCGCGACCGTGCCCGCCGCCGCCCACACAGGGTCGACGACCGAGGACAGCGTCGTGTTGCCGTCGACGGGCAGGTAGCCGTTGAGCCCGGCCTCCATCGACGGGTTGGGGACCAGGTTGCGCCGGGTCTGCTCGGTGACGGTCAGCCCGTACGCGCCACGCACCGGGGTGCGGACGCCGTCCTCGCCGACCCGGACCAGTTGCAGAGTCGCCGCGTCCGGCCACCACGCCCACACCCGCACCACCCCGGCCTCGGGATCGGGGGCGACGCTGACCCCGCCGGGCAGCGATGCCACCGACGGCATCGCCCCGCCCCACGTCCGCACCCCCCACGGACCGGTGCCGGTCGGCGCGGCGACGGTGTAGACCGTCGTCGCGCCCGGTACCGGCGGCGGAACCGGAGTCCAGCCCGGCGGCAGCACGTTCGGTATGTAGCCGCCCGCCCAGGGAGCGAGTCCGTAGGCGTCGGAAGCCCAGCCCATGCCGCCCCCCGCTCCTAGTAGCCGTGGGCGATGTAGTTGAACGTCGCCGTGATGCCCGAGCCGACCGTGCTGCCGGTGGCCATCGCGACCACGTACACGCTGAACCCGCTCGCGGTCTGAGAGCCCGGATACAGGCGCGTGTCACAGGACGCCGAGCCGGTGATCCACGTCGTCACCACGGTCAGCGTCGCGGTGGGGAACGGCGTGGTGTAGGTGACCGGGATCTGACCGGAGCCGTTGGTGGTGCCGTTGACGATGTTTCCCCGGGCGATCACCGAAGCCCAGGTCGGTATCGCGCCGCCGGCGATGGTCTTGCCGTACTCCGAAGGGTTCGCCAGGCCGACATCAGCCTGCCAGCCTTGCGCATACGTTGACTGGACCACGAAGCCCTCGTCGTTGAGCATGCGCCGCTGACCGACGTGCGGATCCGCGTTCAGGCCGGCCCGCGACGTGACCCCCAGGCCGTCGTACTGCATCGGCGCGCACTGCCATCGCGTACCCGACGACCACGTCTGTGCCGTGCTGCCTTCCTTGCCGCGGACCACGGTGACTTGGTTGGAGCTGGAGGCGTGTCCGGTGACCCACACGACCTCGTAGACCTTGAGCGTGTCGTCCGACAGCGCCAGCGGCAGCACGTAGGTCGAGCTGTACGTGGTGGGCAGATTCGTGAAGTCGTTGCTGGTCAACGTGGTCGTGGAGTTCGTCGCCGACGCGGACAGTTGTCCGAAAAGGTAGTCCTTGGGCGCGCGATAGGTGGGCATCGGTTACCTCGTCCTTCTGGTGAGCGCGGTGCCCGCGCGGTCCATGGCCGTGCCGATCCGGCCGTCGATGTGCCCGTCCAGGCCGTTGACCCGCAGCTCGCCGGAGATCCGCCATCCGTCCACACCGGGCAGAACCGGGGCCGACCCGCTTCCCTCGCCGCCGCGGGCGAAGCCGCCGACTGCGAACCTGCGGATCAGGTCGTAGCCCATGCGTGACGCGGTCTCCGCGAGCAGCGACGCCGACCGCACCGAGCTGTTGATCGGGATGTACGCCTCGTCGTCGACCACCCGGTCACCGACGATGCGCCAGGTGTTCGGCGGGACGATCCGCGCCAATCCGGCGCGCATCGGCGTCAGCTTGTGCACGCCACCCGAGGCGTAGGCCGCGGCCACGATGCCGCCCGCCGCGAGTCCGCCGGTGCCGGGCGTACCGATCCGCTCGGTCGAACCCGCGTTGCCCGGTAGGACGTAGTTGACGTAGACGGTTTTCGTCGCGGGTGTGCTGAGCCACGCGTTGAGTTGTTGCTGGGCCTTGTCGGAGTTGGCGGTGATCGTCACGCTGTTCGGCGTGGTGACCACGGTGTAGCCGAGTTCGATCAACTTGGCCTTGGCCTCGTCGGACAGCGATCTCACCGTGATCGGCTTGTCCGGAGGGAGGGCGTCGGCCAGCCCCTTGACCATGATCAGTTCCTGACGGGTCTTGTCACTGCCCGGCGTGGACACCAGAATCGCCACGTTCTCCGGGATCAACCCGGCTTTCGTCGCGAGGTTGGCCGCCTCGGTCGCGCTCAGACCCATGTCCTCGGCGAGAGCGATGAAAGCGTCGCGGGAATGCTTGACCGCGGCAGTGGCTTTCGCCGTCGCCGTAGGCACCGAGTCGCCCTGGGCGATGGCCATGTCGTAGGTGCTCTGCGCGACCGAAGCGCTTGCCTCGGTCAGGCTTTCGAGCGTGTCCCGCAGCAGCCGGCCGTTCTGCGTCGCTCCGTTGATCGACCCGTCCGCTTTGATCAGGGCGGCGCCGGCGTTGTTGAGTTCGGTGCCCCACCCTTTGCTTTTGTCCGTGTTCTTGTTGAACGTCTCGCCGAGCCGGTCGAGTACCTCCTCGACCTGGAACGTGGCCTCCTCGAGGTCGATCTGTCCGCCGGACAGCGCGTCGAGCGCGTTCTTGAGCGCGCGGGCCTTGTCGTCGGCGGACGCGGTCGCGTCCGACAGCGTCGTCATCGCCCCGGCCAACGCGCGTCCGGACGACGTCGCATCCACTATGGACGCACGACCTTCGCGGACGGCCCGGTCGAACTCCTCCTGCTTGCGCTTGGACTCGCCGTAGACGTCGGCCAATTTGTTGATCTCACCGAGCAGGGACTCCGCGGCCCGTGCCTCGTCCGACATGGTCTTGACGGTCTCGACCTGCCCGGACTTCCAGCCCGTCGCCGTGTCCTGATACTTGGTACCGGCCTTGACGACCTCTTCCAGCTTGTGGCGTAGACCGTCGAGCGCGGTGCCGTTGCCGAGCGTCGCGTCCGTCAGGTCGGACAGACTGATCCCCGCTTCACGGGCGGCGTCGGCCACGTTCCGGTCGGTGTCGGCCACCTTCGTGCCCTGCAACGTCTTCGCCTGCGCGGCACGAACCGACTCGGTGATGGCGCCGTTGGACTCGACCAGCGCGGCCGTAAGGCTGTCCACCTGGCTCGCGTGCTGCTGCGCCTGCTGCGCGGCCTTGGCCTGCCGGTCCGCGATGAGGGACAGCCCTACGGACGCGGCGGCGATCGCGACCCCGAACGGGCCGCCGAGCGCGCCGACCAGGCCCGTCGCAGCGGACTGGAGCCCCGTCCCGAGCGCCGCCGCCGTGCCGGCGGCGGCACCGGCCGTGGCCCGAAGCGCCCCTTCGGTGCGCTGGATGACGTTCGCGACACCCGTGTACTGGCCACTGATCCCGGCCGCGACCTGCGCGACCGCAGACTGCTGGGTCACGAACCCCTGCGCGGCCGTCGACGCAGTCCGGTACGAGTCGGCCATGCGCCCGATGACCGGGACACGGGCCTCCAGCGCGGCGAACGCCAACCCCAGACGGCCGACCTGGGTCGTAGCGATCTGTGTCGACCCGGTCAGCAGTGCCTGCTGGAGCCGGACGGTTTCGTTGAGCCGCTGGAACGGCATGGTGACCCGGTCCCGGACCGTGGTGCCCAGGTTGGTCAGTGGGCCGCGGAACGCGGCGACCAAGCCCATCGCCACGGCCGCGCTCTGGACCGGGCCGGGCAGGGCGGCGAATCCGGCCGCGATCACCCCGACGATCTCGCCGATCGGGACCAGCAGACCCGACGCGGCCTGGGCCGCGTCACCGACCAGCCCGAGACCGGACGCCAGCGCCGACACCGGCCCGTCCCCATCGGCCGCAGCCTGTGCCACCGCGCCCAGGCCCTGGGCGGCCGGAGCGGCTGCGTCGACCGCGTTGTCCAGGACACCGGTGAAGTTGCCCCACAGGCCTAGTGCGGTGTTCACGGCCGCGTTGAGCGGGCCGATCGCGCCCTCGACCAGCGGACCGAGCACGTCCCGACCTGCCTGCGCCACCACGTCCGCGCGGGCCTCGATCGCCGCCGCGATCCGAGGTCCGTACAGCTCGCCGACCGCGACCGCAGTGTCGATGCCGTCCGCGATGGCCGGGCCCAGCTTGGAAAGCTGGTCTGTGGCCGCGCGCACGGCCTGCTCCAACGGCCCGTCGATCGCCTCGAAAATCTCGATTCCGAAGGTCTCGGCCTGGGACTTGAACCCCTCCCACGCCCCGCCCAGACCCTTGGTCTTCGCGGCGGCGACGTCCGCCGCCCCCCCGGCACGTGTGACGGCCCCGGCCATCGAGTCGAACGCCGCCGCGCCCGACGACGCCAGCGCCGACGCGACCGTCAGGCCTTCGTTGCCGAACGCGGTCGCTGCCGCTGCGGTGAACTCCGCTTCGGACAACCGACCCTTGGCGGCGGCGAGCTGTTCGGTGATCGCCCGCAGGCCGACGAACTTGCCCTCGGCGGTGAACGCCTCGATCCCGAGTGCCTTGAGGCCCTCGGCGGCCGGTTTGGACGGTGCCGCCAGCGACGCCAGCACGCCACGCAGCGACGTACCGGCCTGCTCGCCGCGAATGCCCTGGGTGGCGACCACGCCGATCGCCGTGGCGACGTTGTCGATGTCCACGCCGACCGTCTTGGCGACCGGACCCACATATTTCAGGGCGTTGGCGACGTCGGTGATCTCGCCCGAGGCGGCGTTCGCGGTGTTGGCCAGCACGTCGGCGACGTGCCCGGCCTGGTCGGCTGCGAGGCCGAACTGGTTGAGCGCGTCGGACTGGATCTCCGCGGCCTGCGCGGCCTCGACCTGGGCGGCGGCGGCCAGTTGCAGCGTCCCCTTGGCCGCCGTCATGGCCTCGTTGACGTCCAAGCCGCCCTTGGCCAGCTCCTTCATCGCCGCAGCGGCGTCGGCCGCACTGGTGCCCGGCAGGGAGATGTCCGCGCCCAACGCCTTGGCGGTCTCGCCGACCCGGGCCATCTCGAACCCGGTCGCGGACGTGACCGCCTGCAACTCGTTCAGGTTCGCGGTGTACTGGACTCCGAGGTCGATGACCTTCTTCAGGCCGACCGCGGCGACGGTGGCTCCGGCGGCGACTGCGAGCCCCAGTCCCCGGCCCAGCGATGACGCCAGTCCGGTCTGCGCTTTCAGCCCGGACGACAGGTCCCCTGGGAACCTGGACAGGTCTGGAGCGACCTCGATGTCGATCCGGCCACCGGCCACGAGGGGTCACCCCCTCACCCGGCTATTCCGAGTCCAGGCCGAGGATGCGGTCGAACTCGTCCGAGTCGACCATCACCCGCTCGGACGCGACGGGAGCGGTCCACGCGGCCAGTTCCGCCAGATACGACTCGCGGGCACGCTCTGCGGCAGCGGCGGGACGCACGGCGACCGGCGGCAGGATCGGGGCCTTCGGCGGGCGGACACCGTTGCGTTCGTCCTGCATGCGACGGCGGCGCACCTCGGGATCGTCGGGATCGACGGTCCGGTCAGCCCACGTCAGCTGCAGGCCGTAGTGCAGCACCTCGTACAGCCGCGCGGTGTTCTCCTCGTGCGCGGACCAGTCCAGGCCGAGATGTCGGGCCAGCGCCGAATCCGGTCGGTGCAGCAGGCTGTCGACGCACGCCACGAACTCGGCGACCGGCCACGACGTCCACGCCGCGTTCAGGGAGACCCGGTACCACTGTCGGAAGTCGGCGATGAGTGCGTCCCGCCATCCTCCCCGGGCGGCGGCGAGGTAGCCGAGGATTTTCCCTCCGACTCCTCGTCCTGCGCGTCACGCGCGAGCAGCCCGGCGATCTTGAGCAGTCGGCGGAGCTTGCCCTGGCTGCGTTCCAACGGCACCGCGGCGATGATCTCGGCGAACGCCGCCGCGTCGCCGTCGCCGACCAGCAGCGCCATCGCCTCGGCGTCCTTACGCCGATGGGCCAGTACCCAGTACCGCATGGCGTCGGCCGGGGTCCACTCCCGTCGCACGGTCCACACGCGACCGAACACCGAGACCTCGATCGGTGCCAGCGGGATGGGGGTGTCGTCGTCGAGGTCGAGCACGTCGTGGCCGCCTTGCGTCATGTCTCACTCCTAGGCGAGAGGGTTGGATTCGGTGAACACGCGGATGAACCGGGACCCGTCGTCGGGGATCAACGGACTGATCTCCATGTCCCAACCGGCGAGGTCTTCGTCGTTGAGCACGTCGTCGGGAATGTTGGCCAGCTCGGACTTCTTGAGGAAGTACGCCTTTCGCCTGGTTCCGGCGGACACCCGGCAGATGTAGGCGAACTTCTCGTCGTCACCCTTGACCCACTCGTAGCCGCCGGCGGCGGCCACGATGGAACCACCGGTGAGCAGGGTGAGCGCGGTGGCCTTGGACATGTCCACCGGGCGCATCTTGATCGTTCCGTCCTCGTCGCCCTTGACCGACAGGTAAGTGCCGTTGGCGTTGAAGATCGTGAACTTGGTGATTTCCTGCGTGCGCTGGACGGTAAAACCGGCCTTGATGCCGCCGAACGCCTCCCAGCCGGAAAGGCTGGCGGCGAAAATGTCGGCCGGCAGCGCGGTACCGGCGGGTGCGCGGAAAGCGTCTCCGTCCAGCCACACGACCGCCTTGGACGGGTCTGCGTAGGTGCTCACTGCAACCTCCTACTCAAGGCCCGTCAGTCGGGCTCGTTGATGGCCGGCCGCCTTGGAGGTGTCATCTCGTGGCCGCCGCAGGGAGGTCCGGCCCGCCGCGCAAGGCGGCCAGCCCACGGCGGGCCGGGGTCAGGTGTTGTGCACGGTCATCTCGACGCGGACCATCGCCCGGTACAGCGGCGACGAGGTGCCGCGCGAGGTATCCGGGGGAAGCGGGCCGGCGTCCAGGACCCGGCACGAGTAGTGCATCGACTGGTACGGCACGTTCCGCGCCCGCTCCAGCGTGTTCTTCGCGGTCATGGCGATCCGCCACACCACGCCCTCCGGGTCGTCACCGCCGACCGTCGCGGACCACGCGTCGACCTGGACGAGGGGCTTGTACCCGCCGCCGCCCATCGCACCGAGAGGTGTCGGCAGTTGGATGGTGACGAACGGCGTGGTCACGTCGCCGGGGGCGCGTGTGGACACCCGGCCACCGGGCACCGCCGCGGCGAAGAGTGGGTCGGCCAGCAGCAGGCGTCGGATCGCCGGCGGTATCCACGGGAGCACCGATTCCACGGCTCACCCCCGAGGCTGCCACCCGCTGTACCGGCCGTACCGGCGTGCCGCGTCGGTGACCACGGCATGAGGCGGGGTGTCGACCGTGCCGTACTCCTTGAACACGGACTCGGGGTCGGTGTCCTCGACGAACACCCGGTCGCCGTCCGAGCGTGTGCCGATGCCCTCGCGGTACTCGCCCGTGCGCACCGGTGCTTCGGCGCGGGCGTCGGCGGCGATCCGCTCGGCGATCCGCCGCCGATACTCGGTGGAGATGCGGTTCGCCTCCGCGACGGCCTGTCCCGAGTAGACGGTGACCTTCGCGCCCATCAGGCGCTCGCGCCGACGATCAGCAGGCTGTAGGTGACGGCCGTGCCCGCGCCGGAGTTCGCCACCCGGAGCAGGTCCGCGGTCGACGCGGTGACCGGCCACGCCGTGGCGCCGGGCGCGACCAGCAGGACGCTGCCGCCGGGCTGGACGGCGACGGTGTGCGTCGACGCCCCGAACGGGCCGACGAACGCGTTCGACGCCGCCGCGCCCAGCACGACGTTGTTGGCGTTCCCGGCGTCGGCGGTCAACAGGATCGCCTTGACCCGGGCGAACGTGATCGTCCCGCCGAGCGGTCCGGTCAGCGACCCGGCCAGGTCGACGTCGGTGGTCGCCGACGCGGCCAGCGTGTTGGTGTCGCCCCACACGAGGTCTGCCTGTCCGGCTGCGGTACCGCTGGTCCAGGTACGCGCGTAGGACAGGTTCTGCGGGGTGGACGCGGGTCCGAGGTCTGTGGTGCCGGTCAGCAGCGCCGTGATCGCGGCGCCGAGGTTGGTCTGGAGCGGCATGCGTGGGCTCCCTACTGCATGTCGGAGATGAGCCGCGCGCCGGCGGCCAAGTACTTGGGGTGATGTTCGGGCCGGCGGGCCACGGCGCCGACGACGACCCACTTGCGTTTGGTGGCCTCGTCGACCACGACGGACTCGGCCGTCAGCGTGGTGCGAGGGCCGACGAGGATCGTCCACAGCGACACCGTGGTGTCCTGTGCCGCAACGAGTTCGGTCTGGCCGCCGACGTTCGCGACCGGCTGCTGGCTAAGCCGCGCCGGGCGGTTCCGCTCCACGATCGGCGGTCCGGGCAGCTCGTTTCCGCTGTCCGGGTCCGTCGTCGGCGGGCGCGGGGTCGTGATCGTCACCCGGTCCGGCAGGTGCGGCATCGGCCGCCACCTCCCCTCCGGTGGTCGGCGCGTCCAGGTCGACCGCGCCTTCGTCCAGCAGCCGCCGCGCGGCCTGCGAACCCTGCTCGGTGTAGTGGACGTCGCCGTCGACGTCCCTGAGTCGGATGATGCTCACCAGTCAGTCACCTCCGGGTCGGATCGAGAACGGCCTCCCGCTGCCCCGCGCGCCGGCGGGGGTGAGCTGGGCGACCTGGGCGTCGGAGAGGTCCAGCCCTGCGGCCGAGCGGATCGTCACCGCGTGCTCCGGGTGGGTCTCGCCGGATTTGCCGACGCCGGTGGTGGCGACGGTGATGCACTCCATCGCCAGCCAGCAGGCCACGGCCTTGGCGGTGTCGGCGCCGACCAGCCCGGCCGTGATCCACGTGTCCAGCAGCGGCAGACGTGACCGCATGACCGCAGACACGTCCTCCAGCAGCGCGAGCGCCTGGGATTCCTCGTCCTCGTCGAAACCGCTGCCACCGAGGCCGAGGCGGGTGGCCACGTCCGACGGGAGGGCGTACGTGGCCACCGCGTCACGCCTCCTTCGGCAGCAGGCCGCGCCGTTCCAGCTCGCCGATCAGCGCGTCCTTGGAGTCGAACTCGCCGGTGACGCCGACCTGTCGGGCGTACTCGATCCACGCCGGGCCTCCCGAACCCGGGCCACGCCGAGGAGGCGGAACCGGCATGTCGGCCGGCCCTTCGCCCTCACCCTCGGCGTCGGGCTCCGACTCCTGGACGCGTCGGGAAGGCGGCTCGGACCACACGTCCGGGTTGGTGATCCGGTCCGCCACCTCGTCCGGCACGTCGTCGTCGGGCCCGTACCAGTCGCCGTTCACGGACACGTGCGTGTTCAGCCGTGCCATACGGTCACCCTCCTCACAGGACGTCGGCGACGATCAGCGCGCGCGGGTTGGAGATCACGGGCATGCCGACCGCGTCGACGTAGGTGAACTCCCGGAACGGCGGACCTTCCTTGACGACCAGGCCGACGACACCGGGTGCGATGGCGAAGTTCATCTCCGCTTCGTTCGATCGGACCAGCTCCAGCGCGGTCGCCGAGATGCCCCAGGCCGTGAAGCCCAGCTCCTCGCCGTTGGCGGGAGCGATCAGCAACCGGTCGTCCGGGATGATCGGCGTGGTGACCCCGTCCACGTCCACCGACGCGTCGTAGGTACGGATGGTCGGGATGCCCTCGGACTCCAGGAGGTTGTTCAGCTCCTCCACGGTGACCCGGGTACGTCCCTGGGTGGCTCCGTAGACCGCGTCGATGATCTCCTTGTTGCGCTGCGCCAGACGCAGCACACGGTTGGAGGTCCACAGCGCACCGGCTCCGGCGCCGCCGTTGTCGGTCTTCCACCGGTCGCACCAGGCGACCAGGTCGCTCAGCGGCGTGGCCGTGGTGGTGTTGCTCCACAGCGTGGAGGGGGCGACGAGGTGCCCGGCCGGGGCGCCGTAGTCGGCCTCCAGACCGGCGGGCTCGTTGCCGCCTGCGAGCATCGACAGCTTGAAGTCGGTGAGCACGTCCCCGCGCGCCAACTCCATGCGGTTGCGGACCTCGCGGACCAGGCGCAGGGCGTCGTTGTAGATCGCCTGCTTGAGCGCGTCGGTGCGGGTACCGCCGATGCGCTCGAACTCCAGCAGCAGCCGTTCGTACTCGCCCATGTTCAGCGACGAGGACACGGGGGGCAGCCTGACCTTGCCCGACCGCATGCCGTCCCGCTGGGAGACGTGCACTCGGCCGTCGTAGCTGCGGAACCGGGCCACCCGGTTGGTGAGGACCAGTTCCTCGAAGTCGACTTCGATGTCCTGGAACTCCTTGTCGGGCAGGAGTTCGTTGAGGATGAACCCGGTGGTGGCCGGGACCAGACGGATGAAACTCGTGACGGCGTCGGGGGAAACCGGGCCGTCGAAGACGATAGCCATGATCAGTCCCTCCGATCAGTCGGTGAAGTGGATCAGCTTGAGGTCGTTCTGCCCGTTGGTGTCCAACGTGAACGGCAGCCGTGAGCGGCGCACGAACCCGTGCACGAACAGCGCCCCGCCGACCTTGGCCAGCGTGGTGGTCCCGCGTACGACCGTGGCGAAGCCGAACAGCAGACCCGCACAGGTCTCCAGGCCGCCGGTGCCCTCGGTGCCGCCGCCGGTGGTCGTGGCGATCGTGACGGTGCCGGTGCCACCGGTCGGGGTTGCGGTCATCTGCGCGACGTTGGTGTCCGCCAACGCGCCGGTGAACGTCACCGTGTACGGCCCGCCCGCGTTGCCGGTGACCGCGACGTTGCCCGCGCCGACGTTCGACAGGGCCTCGATCGCGGCCTTCACCGTGTCCGCGGTCGCCGCGGCGGCGATGGACCCCGTGGTCTGACCCGACAGGGTCAACGTGAACGAGGTGAGACCGGAGCCGCCCTCGGTGATGGTCTGCACCTCGTCGGTGACGCTGTACGGCCCGTACAATCCGGTCGCCGTCACCTTCGCCAGCGGGGTGCCCGACGGGATGTAACCGTTGGGGTAGTGGATGTTCTGCGTGAACAGGGAGACGTCGAGCACGACGGACGGGTTGTCGCCCGGGCCGGTTCCGTGCTCGCCCGCCAACCAGTCCCGCTTCTCGACCTGGTAGTCGTTCCAGCGGACCGAGATGTCGGTCATGGGTTGCCTTTCATCGTCAGGGGCGGGCCGGTGGCTTGCCGAACCGGCGTGCGGCTTCGGCCTTGCCCTCGTCACTGCCCGCAGTGCGTGATGGCTGGTGCAGTCCCTGCCCGGGAAGTGGCTGCTGCCTGGCGTCCGCCTGCTTCACCAGGTACGGCTTGGCCTGCGCCAACTCGGCTACGAGTGCCTTCACGGCGTCCTCGTCGACCTGGCCGTCGTCGCCGACCTTCACGCCCGCGATCTGCGCGCCGAGCTGGATCACCGCGTCACCGGGGTCGTTGAACCCGGCGTGCGCCGCCGCCGCCTTGACCTCCGCGCCGACCAGGCGGGCGTTGGTCTTCGCGGTCACGTCGGCACGCGCCGCCGCGTCCGCGGCCTTGACCGCCTTCTCCAACTCGGTGGCGCTGGCTTCCTGGAGCCTGTCCAGCTCCGCGGCCTTGGTCTTCGCGGTGTCGTAGTCGGCGTACTTGTCCGCCAGCCGCCGCTTCTCCCGGGCGAACATCTCGTTCACCTGCTCCTGCGTGAACGTCTTCGCAGACGGCGAGTCGGTCGTCGCGGGAGCGGGAGACCCAGTCGTCGGTCCGGGGGCCGGCGGCGTGGTCTGGGCAGGGTCGGACGGAACAGCCTGGGGCTGGGTCACTGCATCCTCCGGAGCGGAGTACCGACGGAAACCTCGAACCGGGTGTGCCGCCGTCGTCCGGCACGTCCACACAGGACTGTTCGAGTAGGTCAGATGAGGTAGGCGTTACGCCTGAGCTGCGCGAGGATCTCCTCGCGGTCCCAACCAAGCCGCTCGGCCTGGAGGAAGATCTCGTCCGGTAGCAGGCGGGCGGCGCCATCGAGCCGCTGCCCGGCCAGACCTCGTCGGGTCGTACCGGTGGTGGTCGCCAGGTACTCGCGGCCGTGCGCCGAGGCCACGTACACCCCGGACTCGGCGTTGACGACCTGCGCGACGTCCGCACCCAGCCGGATCGCCTCCGCGTTGGCCTTGCCGAACCGCTCGTCCTGCTCCTCCGTGGTCAGGGAGCGGAAGTACTCGTCGGGGTCGACCGTCCAGTCCCGCACGGACTCGGCCGCGGGCACCACCCGGCAGTCACAGCGCCTGTGGCGTTTGAACGCCACCGAGGACCGGTACTGGCGGCCCGCGAGGATCGCGCACCGCGCACAGGATTTGCCGGTCAGCATCCGCACGTACCAGCGGGTCGCCGGACGGGCCTGCATGCCCGCCTGCACCGACCCGCGCGCGACGTCGGTGATCCCCGTCGCCGTGATCGACCGGGCCACGAAAGCGAACCGCGACGCCCACTCCACACCCGGCTCCCGCACCGAGTTCGGCGCGAACACCAGCCCCTGCAGCCAGGACCCGCCGCCGTCTGTTGTGTCCGCGAACGCCGCCGGCTGCACCACGGCATCCGCGACAGGGTCGGTGTCCTGGGCGTCGAGCACGTCGTTGAGGTACGGGTCCGCGTACGACGCGGCCGTCACCTGCAGTGCGAGTAGCCGGTCACCGATCGCCTGCACCGCGTCCCGCCACGCCTCCGGTGACGACCGGCCACGCGACAGCGCCTGGTCCAGCACTGCCATCGCCTCGACCACAAGCTCGTCCACCAGGCGGCTGTAGGTGCCGGCGACCTCAGCTACGGAGGACGGGAGCACTAGGCACCCCCGCGGGGTGTCGCCGTGGCATCGAGGTCACGCAGCGACTGGGCCGCTGTCACACCACGCAGACGCATCCGCTCGCGCATCCCGGCCTTGGCCGCCTCGGAGTAGCCGATGTCGTTCCACGCCTGCTCCTGGTCGATCACCGGACCACCGACCGCCTTCACCGCCGCGTCCATCTTGGACGCCATCGTCGGCGTGGCCGCGTTGCGCCACTTCGACTCCATGCCGGAAATCTCCGTCGGGTCCTTACCGAGGATCGCCCACTGGATACGTCCCGCGCGTTCCCACGCGCCGCCGTACCACAACTGCCGCTTCTCCGCGCGTAGCACGAGCCGCTCCAGCGAGAACTGGATGGCCTCGGCCGACGCCGGGTTGTCGCTGGAGTAGCCCATGTACAGCGGCGGCAGCCCGTACTTCGAGGCCGCGACCTGCGCCAGGGTCTTCAGGGACTCGTGGAAGTTCCGCAGGTCCGACGCCGCGAACTGGCCGACCTTGGTCTCCGGCGGCTTCTCGTTGCGCTGTTCCTGTTTCGCATGCGGGATCGCCCACACGTCGCCCATCGCGATCCGCCACAACGGGATCTGGTTCCCGTTCTCGTCGACGAAGTCCTTCTCCGACGCGCCGACGACCCACTTCCGGCCCACCGCGTGATGCTCCACCGCCGCCATCATGTTCGTGGCGATCTGGTTCGCCCCGTCCAGCGTCGGCTTGAGCTGCAGCAGGTCGGAGGTGCCATGGCCTCGCACCGGGTTGGTGAGCATCGGCACGAACGGAACACTCGGCAACGACGGGTCCTCGGCGATCACCCGCGACCAGTCGCCCAGCGGCTCCGTCTCGAACAGGGCGCCGTTCTCGTCCAGCTCGAATACCCTGCACCGGCCAGGCCTCCGCTGGGTCAACGTCGGCACCTCGGGGATGTAGAGAGCCGCGTGCCCCTCTCCGAAGCCATCGAGGTCCTCGGTCCACAACTTCAGCCCCACCAGCGGCTGCCGGGTCCGCGGGTCCAACTCGACCGCGACCTGGTCGCAGTACTCGGTGGTCACCATCGGCGAACCACCGGCCCCGTCCGGACCGACCATCAGGAAGTGCAGGCCGGAGACACTCGACGCCTTGTGCGCCTCGTCGCTGTTGACGGCTAGGTCGTTGTCGTTCCACGACTTCACCAGCGCGTCGACCGGCGCCTCACCGGACAGGAAGCTCTCCAGCCGCAGGCGTTCGATCACCGACTCGACGACCAGTTCAGCCCACGGCAGCAACAGCGGCGGGAACCGGTCGTCCTGCTCGGCGATGATCCGGGCGACGTACACGAGTTCCTGTTCGAGGTTCATGTACTGCCACCACTTCAACGCGGTCCTGCGTTGGTGCAGCGTCTTCGTGGTCAGCCGCGCGTACCACTCCTCGGGGGTGAGGTCGGACAGCTTCACGCGGACCTCCCTCTCCGCGACGACACCACGATCCGCCGACCAGGCTCGGTCGGTTTCGTCTCGGGCAGCGGGTCCCGTTTCCACGCCGACACCGCCATCGCCGCCGACGGCACCGCGTCGATCCGCTTCCCGGACTTGTCACGCTCGGGCTTGTCCGGCCGGATCAGCTCCGGGTCGTACGGGGCCTTGCGCACCTCGACCGCGTCGAAGCAGAACCGGGCGACCGGGTTCCCGTGGTGCCGGAATCGGCGCGCTTTCACCAGCGCCATCAGCTCCGTCATCCCCGGGGACATGCGCTGGTAGGTGTTGTTGTAGGCATCGATCTCCCACACCCCGGTGCGCTTCTCGATCTCCTGGATCACCGGCGCCATCGACCACTGGTCCGCGTCCGACGCGCGAATGTCGAAGTCCCGGGCGTCCGTTTCGATGTCGGTGTAGACGCGGTCGTAGTCGACGACGTCCCCTTCGGTCACCGTCAACCAGCCCTCACGCGCCCACCGGGAGAACTTCCCCTCGTTGTGCTTGTCCAAAAAGGCCAGTCCCGACTCCGGGAGCCAGAACCGCCACAACGCGTGCACCTCGTGGCCATCGGGCACCAGCAGGCACCACGAGACGAGGTCGAACTTCGCGGCGAGGTCGAACCCGGCCCACGCCACCCGCCCCGACAACTCCCGCCGCCGGTAGTCCGGGGCCAGCCACGGCTCGCCGACGCAGTCCTCGTACAGGTGCATCGGCATCCACCGATGCGACTGCCGCACCCACTGCGCGAGCCGGTACTGGCGGAACGAGTTCTCCTTCGACGGGTCGTTGCGCGCCTCGACCGCCTCGTCCCGCAACGCCTGGATCGACAGGAACTCGCCGAGCGCCGGATTCGCGTAACCCCACAGGGTCTCGTCCCACGGGTCCGCGTCCGGCGGCGTGTTGCGCAGGAACACGTGGATGTGCGGAGCCCGCTCCGGCTGGTCCGCGACGCGCTGCATCTCGTCGTGCATCCCGCCGCACCACGACGACGGATCGTCCCCCGGCGTGGTCGCCGCGACCATCAACGCCTGCGTCCGCGTGCCCATCGCCGTGCGCAGCGAGTCCCACAGCGCACCGTTCTTCTGCGTCAACACCTCGTCGAACACGATGCAGTGCGGGTTGTGCCCCAGGTTGCCCGCCGCGTCCGCCGCGATCACCTCGTAGTACGAACCCGTCCGCTCGTCCACGATCCGCTTCTCGTGCTGCTTGACCACCAGCCGCTTCGACAGCACCGGTGACAACTGCACCATCCGCGCCGCGACGTCGAACACCTTCCGCGCCTGGTCCTTGTCGCACGCCGCCCCGTAGACCTCGGCCTGCTCCTCGCCGTCCGCGCACAGCATGTACAGCGCGATCCCGGCCAGGATCTCGGACTTGCCCTGCTTGCGCGCCAGCTCGATCCACACGATCCGGATCACGCGCACGTAGCAGCCGAACTCCTCCGACCACCGCACCGGACCGAAGATCGGGGCGATGATCTCGGTGTCCTGCCACGCCGACAGGACGAACCTTTTCCGCGCCCACGTGCCCTTGGTGTGGACCAGGATCTCCTCGAAAAACGCCTTCGCGTGCAACGCCCGCGGCTCGCAGAAGTGGTCCCCGCGCTCCCGGCACTCCAGGTCGTCCAGGACGTACCCGCATCTCGGGAGAGCCACCGCGCCCTCCTCAGCCGAGCAGGCGTTCCGCCCCCTTGCCCTTGCCCTCGTCGGGCTTGATCGCCAACGCCGCCCGGTCCGAGGGGGTCAGACCGAACTTCGCGCCGTACCGGTTCATCAGGTCCGCGCAGTCCTTCATCGCCGTCACCGCCGGGTTCTTCACGACCCCCTGCGACCCCCGGGTCGTCATGCCCTCCACGGCCACCTCGATCGCAGCCCGCCGGTAGCCGACCACCGAGGTGCAGTACACGGCGAACGCCTCGACGTCCCACGGCGTGAGGACCTTCTTCGCGATCAGGTCCGGGGCCAGCCGGCGCCACACCTGCAGTGCCGACTCCTCACCGTCGTCGGCCAACTGATGCACGGCGACCATCCAGGCCGGCGGCTCCACCTCACCCGCGGCCGGGACTGGCTCGTCGTGGTTGATCCGGTCCTTGCGGTAGCCGTTCAGTTCGGCCACCGCGGTCGGCATCCTCGGCCTTCCCTGACCTCCACGACCCATCACGATCACCGCCTCAAAGGGTCTTCCGAACTTCTGCCGGCACCTGCGCGGCCCTTGCCCGAGGCGACCTGCGGAAACACCCCCGGTACGGGGGACTACCCCTGGGGGTATGGTCGTTGTCTTGATCGTTTTGAGGGTGCTGGTGTGGGTGCCGTCCGGTCAGTCGGGGTCGTCCGACCCGACCGGTGGCGTGGCCTCCAGCACCTCGCGTGCCGCGTGCACCAGTCCCCGCTGTGCGATCCAGTCCGTACCGGCAGCGGTGTAGACGCCCAGCAGTGGGTCTCCTGTGGAGCTGTCGAGTTCGACGACCTTGGCGATGACGACTGCTTCGGTGATGCGGTCGTGGTCGCCGAGCTGGGCGGTGACGCCGAGTGCGTCGAGCAGATCGCCGATGGGTCGGGGCTGGCCGGTCACGTGGCCGTCTCCCTGCTGTCGGGCTGGGTGTCGATGGTGAAGGTGGGATGTTGGTCGGGGTTGAGCAGGACGTGTGCGGCGAAGCGGGTCTTCGCGTCGGTGAGGTCGAGGGTGAGGTTGACGACCGGGTGCCCGTCGGTATCGACGCCGCGTCGCGTGGTGGTCGTGGTCATGGGGAACGAGTGGCCGCAGTCCGGGCAGGGAACGGTGAAGGTGCCCACGCTGTCACCCTCCCTGTCGGGTCAGATGCCGGGGACCAAGGGGCTTATGACCGCGACGCCCGCGCTGCCAGCCGATGCGAGAAGTTCCGGCCACGTCGGCTTGTCACCATCGGTGGTGTGGGCCCAGCGGCTGCCGGCTCGGGTGAAGGTACGTCGGGCGTGGGGTCCGCCTCGGGGTATGGCGTGCCAGCCCTCGGGTGGCTCGGCGGGTAGGCGCAGGGTCAGTTCCTGCTCGCCGCTGGGCAGGCCCACGAGTTCGGCTTCTCCGTCGTGGACGAGACGGCACAGGCCCTGCGGGTCCTCGATCGTGCCCTCGACCATGAACGGCACCCACGCGCGGTAAAGCGGGTTGGCGTGGCCGGGCGTGAGGTTCTCGATGATCGGCCCGTGCTGGGCGATCGGGAGGTCGGTGAGGTCGTGGTCGCCGATCCGGAACGTGAATTCCTCGCCGGGGTCGCGGATCACGAGGTTGCGCGGGAGGTCAGACATCGGGCATCTCCGTCGAGATCAGAGGAAAACGAGGTCTGCCGGTTCCATGCCGGGATTGTCGTCGGCGTCGTCCAGCCACCAGTCCAGGTCCCGCTTGCAGATCGGGATGCGGTTGCCGTCTTCGACGTGGGTGACGATGACCGCAACTGCAGGTTCGTGTTCGTTGACGCCGGGGTTCTGCATGATGCAGCGCATCGACGCCTCACTCTCTTGCGGCGCGGAGGATCGCTCGGGTCGCGTTCCACTCGGCGGTGACCGACCGGCCCAGCAGGTGCGTCCAACCGTCACGGAGTGCGCGTTCCTCGGTGGCGCGGAGCCACAGGCTCAAGGGCTCGCGGAGGTCTGCGGGTTGGACCACGTCGATGTGGGCGAGGGCGTCACACAGGTCGTCGAGGAACTCCTGAACGGTGACGTCTTTGGGGCTGTCCATCATCCCCACCCGCTTCTCGCGTGACTTCGTGCCGTCCAAACCTCGGGGCTCCCGTGCTGCCGTCGGTCACTGCGGGAGCTGGGCCTGTGCCATGTCGTGTCCCAAGAGGCCAGCCGGGTTGGTGGTGTCCCGGTTCTGCGCGTCGGGCGACCAGCGTGCGAAGGGGCCCTTGAACGCAGCCGGCCAGTCCGGAGCGAGGATCTTCACGAACGAACTCGTGGTCGTCGTGAGCACGTACTCCCACTCGACCGGCGACGACTCCCAGAGCAGCGGTTCCCCCAGGACGTGCGATCGAAGCTCGGCCTGGGTGAGTTCGTTGCTGGCGAACAGGACGACATGCCCAGGGCGCTCGACGCCGAACATCACCCACGACGGGATCGAGCGCGTGCACGTGGCGTAGGGGTACTCGTTCATCGGGGCGGCTCCGATGGAAGTGTGGGGGCGTCTATCAGGCGACCGTACCGCGATCTCCGTGTCGTGACGCCCGCGCTTGGGTCTCTGCCTCCACCGCTTGGCACAGGGTGGTGAGCCGTCCGGTGAGGACGGTGCAGCCGACGACGACGTCGTGGCTCAGCTTCTGCGGGCCTTCGCTGCCGACGATCAGCCACGGGTAAGGCTCGTCCGATGCCCCGGGCGGGGACCAGCGGATGGCGATCTCGGGCCAGTGGTGCTCGTCCTGCTGCTCCGGGAACAGCAGCGTCGTGCCGAGCGGCGCGGATTCCGGATCGACGACCCTGCCTCGGATGTCGAGCCAGTTGGGCGGCCCGAGTTCTTTGAGCAGGCTGATCGTCCGGTCTGCCTCGGCGAGGCGTTCGGGGCCGGTCATCAGGTTCCAGCGGTGCACGTACTGGGCCGGGGTGGGCCATACGCCCGGGTCGTACGGGGTGGGGTCGGCGCCGGCGGTGAGCTGGGCGATCCGGTCTCGCAGTTCCGGGACTGTGGAGCCGGGCATGCACCGGGTCTCGTCGGGCGCGGTCATCGGGTCCCTTCGGCACTACGGACCTCGTCCAGATACCGCCACCTGAGTCGGCAGTGCCTGGCGTCGGCGAGCGCGTTGTGGTGGCCGGACTCCTGCTGGGGCAGTTCATCCCAGCCGATGCCGAGCCGGGCGGCTTCCTGCTGGATGTCACGGGTGAACATCGGCAGGCCCTTCGGAAGGTCGACCATGGGCCCCCACAACTGGCACAGGACGACGTGGTCGTAGGCGCCGTAGTCGGCCCACAACACCGGGCTGTCGGTGGCAAGGAGGAAGTCGCGTACCTCGTCGGCGATGCGGTGGTGCGGCTTGACCTCGGGCGCGTGGTAGTCGAACAGCCACCGGTCGGGCATGTGGAGAATCCGGTCGCCGTGCGGCTTCGGCAGGCCGGGCACGACGTTGTCCATCAGCCACTGGTGGCGGCGGATGCGCCGGTTGAGCTTGCCGTACGTGGCGTCCTCGTTGACCGCGTAGTACTCGCGGCCGTCCTCGGCGACGATCCCGATGGAGATCAGGTCGATCGTGCGGCCGTCCTCCAAGAATTCGGTGTCGTACCAGTACCTCATGCCACCGCCTCCACCAGTTCTAGAAGACCCCACATGAACAAGAACTGCACGGCGAAGAAGAACACGAACCCGAACAGTCCGGCGAGGGCGTCGGCTATGACCTCGGGCCAAGACTCGTGCTCGTACACTGCGGGTCCTCTCGTTTGGGCTCTACCGGACGGCTTCGTAGGTCGCGGTGAACCCCTCGGCTTCACGGGTAGAACTCGCCCTTCACGCCCTTGATGATCCGGATACTGCCCCCTTACGCCGGTTCGCTCACGTAGGTCGGGGTGACGCCGTCGACGGGAACGTTGTCCTCGACCAGCCAGTAGGTTTTGCCCCCGTCGTGGGACATGGCACGGGAGTGGCGAAGGTTCTGCCAGCACGGCATCCCACTCATCTCCGAGCGGTCGATCCACTCGTCGGGGTCGTCCGTGATCGGGGACAGGGGCTCGAAGCGAAGCAGGCGTTCGAGGTAGGCGATCGCGTGCGGAGCGGAGCCACCGGAGTGGCCGCAGTCGGCGAAAGCCTGGACCACGGCGACGATGCCGTCGATGGTGTCAGGGTCCTCGCCGAGGCGCTGGAGTTCGCGTCGGGCGTGGGCGACGAGGTTGCTGTCGGTGGGCGTGATGGCGGCGGTCATCGGGCTCCCTTGCGGCTGTTGCACGACCTGCACAGGACGGCCATCTGCTGAAGCGGGTCGCCGCCGCGCGCGATCGGGACCGGGTCGTCGGCGGTGAGTTCGCCCGGGAACACGTCGTGTGGTTCGCGGCCGTAGCCGGGGCAGTGGCCCATGCCGTCGTCGTGCTGGTCGAGGTGGGCTCGGACCGCTTCGGCGCGGTGGCGGCGGACCTCGCGGCTGGCCCTGGCGACCTTGGTGGGTGTGGTGCGGTGGGCGGCGGCGTTGCGGCGGCGTGCGCAGCGTTCGGCGCAGTAGCCGTCGGGGCCGGTGGGGTTGGTGCAGCCGGGGGTGGGGCAGCGTTTGCCCGCACGCTGGGGCATGTCACTCTCCGTCCACCGGAGTTACTGGCTGGTACGGGTCTCGGCCCGGTGTTTTCCGACACCTCGACCACGCAGCGTCACGTCCGGTCAGTAGACGACGAGGGTCATGTCGGCGCGCATCACCGGGATCTCCGGGTCTGCCTGCACCCGTACCCACACGGCGTTGCGGCCGAGCGCGAGGGTGCCGACGTCCGACCCGGTACCCACGAGCACCACCGCCACCGGACCGGCCGGGCCGTGCTGCCACTGGGCAGGCTTGAAGTCGGTGGACAGCACGTAGCGCACGTCGGCCGGGGTGACCGCGACGGCGACCGGGTAGATCGTCGGGTCGGCCGGGGTGCCGTCGGGTCTGGTGTGGAGGACCTCGACGCGCAGCAGCTCGACCGAGTCACGGGACAGGCGCTTGTCCACCGATGTCCCCTTTCCTCAGTCGACGCGTCCGGCCCGCCACCCGCTCCCGAACCGGCCGAGCGTCCACCCGGTGCCGATTCGGCCGAGAGCGAACACGTCGTCCAGCTCACCGCTCTCACCCGTGGCCGTGGCGGCCAGGGCGCTCGTCGCGGTCAGGGTCGCGGTGGCCGTGTGGGTCGAGGTCGTGGACGCGGCCAGCGCGGACGTTCCGGCCAGGAGTGCGACGGCCGGGGCGTGGACGGCTCCGGAGGTGGTGAGCGTGGCCGCGCCGACGAGCACGGCCAGGGCGGGTGCGTCGCGCACGGCGGTCGCGGTCAGCGACGACCCGCCGGTCAGCGACGCCCCGACACCACCCGCCGAGACCACCGCCGCCGCGGTGAGGCTCGAACTCGCGGTGAGCGTTCCCGAGGCGGTAGTGGTGAGGCCGGCGGTCGCGGCGAGCTGGCTGTCGGCCACCGCCTGGGCAGCGCCGGTCGTGGTGCGTGTCGCCGTCGTGGTCAGGGTGGACGTGGCGGCGAGTTGGGCGTCGGGGTGCGTGGACCGGACGGCGGTCGCGGCCAGGGTCGTGGAGCCGGTCAGGCCGGCCGTGGCCGGGAGTGCGCCGCCGGGGTCGGCCGTGAGCGTCGACGTGCCGGTGAGGACAGCCGTCGCGGGCCGGGTGACGGCGGCGTCCGCGGTGAGACCACTGGTACCGGCGAGGACGGCGGACGTGACGGCGGTGCGGTCGGCGCCGGCCGTGAGGGTGCCGGTCGCGGTCAGCGTGGCTGCCGCAGGCCGAACCACGGTCGGGTCGGCGGTGACGGTCGACGTGGCGGACAGGCCCACGGTTGTGGTGGCCGTGCGGTCCGCGCCCGAGCTGAGCGAGGACGACGCGGTCAGCGTGGCGCCCGTGGTGCGGGTCGCGACCGCGTCCGCCGTAAGCGTTGCGGTTCCGGCCAGGAGCGTCGTGGTGACGGCGGTGCGGTCGACGATCGCGGTGAGCGTCGACTCGGCGGGCAGCGTCGCGGTCGCAGGCCGGTCGACCGTTCCGACGGCGGTCAGCGCGGAGTCCGCCGCCAAGGTCACGGCGGCCGGGCGGGCGATCGCCGCCGCAGCGGTGAACGCCGAGTCGGCCGCGAGCGTGGCCGTGGCACTCGTGGTCGTGGTCGCCGCGGCGGACAGGGTGCTCGACGCGACGAGCGCGGCAGTGGCCGGCGTGGTGACCGTCCCCGCGGCGGCCAGCGTGGACGACGCGGCCAGCGTGGCGGTGGCGTCCACCGTGGACGCACCCGAGACCGGGAGCAGCGCTCCCAGCCACGCGGTCTGCGCACTGGACCCGGCACACGTGCCCGTGACGCTGCCCGACGACCCGGACGACGCCTGCACCACCGTGGCCACGGTGAGGTCGGCCGAGGTGTCGACGCGCTCGGTGTACCCGGTCGGCGGGGTCCACGCGCCACCGGCCCAGCTCGTCGCGGCCCAGACGAGCAGCCGGTCGGCGCCCGTGGTGGTGACAGTGACCGCAGGGGTGGCGGTGCCGTTGCTGGAGCGCTGCGCCGAGTTCTGGACGTCGAAAGGGTTTCCGCTGGTGACGACGCCGGTGTATCGCTGCGCGGACCCCTCGCGGTAGACCGCGCCGGTCCACGAGAACGTGTAGGTGCCCGAGTCGGCGCCGGTCGCCCGCTTCCAGAACACGTGCAGCGTGTGCACGCCCGACGACGTGGTCGTGACCGGGGTGGACGACACCTCGGTGAAACCCGACGGCGGGGTGACCGTGGCGCTGTTCTCCTTGTAGAGCGCGACCAGGACGACGTCGCCGGAGACCACGCCGGACGGCACCGCCACCACCGCCGAGGTGCCGGTGCCGCCGGGGTTGTAGTAGGTGCCGGCGCTGCCGTACGCGGGAGCCGCCATCGCGACCTACCTCGTCAGGAGTTGATGCCGATCGTCTGCCGGGCGAACCCGCGGAGGTCAGCCGCCGGGCTGTGCGGCTGGGTCCCCTCGAAGACCGCGGCGAGCTTGGCCAGGTCGGCGAAAGCGGACTTGAGGACCGCGACGTCACCCGACGTCATGTTGAACGGCGGGGAGGTGAGGGTGTTGTCGGGCATGGTGTCGAGCCAGTCCTTGGCCTGCTTGACGTCGGCCAGGGCCGCGAACACGTTGCGCGCGATAACCCCGAGCTGGGTGTTGACGTCGTTTCCGCTGGTGGGCTGTAAGCCGGCCAACTCGTTCCCCCGGAATGTCGTGTGTCGGTCAGGACAGGCTGATCGTGAGCGCGCCGATGGCGAAGCTGAGCGTGTCGCCACTGGCAGTGGTCTTGCTGGCGGTCAGCGCGCCGTACCAGGCGCGGCGCGGCGTGCCGTTGGAGTCGTAGATGTCCACGTGCGTCACGGTCGCCGCGGGCATGCTCGTGAACGTGACCGCGCCGGTGTTGCTCGTGGAGCCCGCCGACGCCGACCCGAAGGTGACGTTCTGGCGGGCGTAGGAACCGCCGGACACCTCGGTGCCCGCGGCCGAAGCGCTGGACGCGGAGGTGGCGAGTGCGACCTTCATGGAGCCGGTGGGCGCGGTGTACGTGGCGACGCCGAGGCTCGCGTCCAGCAACCTGTTGGCCTCGGTGGTGACCAGAGCGGGCATCGTGTCATCCGTCCTTTGTGGTCAGGTGGGCGCGGAGTGCGTCCCCGGTGAGCCCGTCCGCCCCGGCCAACTGCCCCTCGCAGACGGGGCAGCCGGTGGCGATGACGTGGCAGTCCATGTGCCAGGTGACCTCGACGTCACCGGGCTGCCACACCACGTGGCGGGGGTGGTCGTCGGTCTGCGCGCAGCCGATGCAGGTGCGCAGCAGTCGGGTGTCGGCCACGGGGTCTCACCCCCCTTTCCTGCTGTTCGGGGGTGCGGTTCGGATGGGGGCGGTCGGGAAGCGCCGGGGGTGGAGTTCCCGGCAGGTGCTTCCCGACCGCGTTGTTCCCCGGCCCGCCACACAGGGCCGCCCAGGCCCGTTTTCCGGGGAAGACATGGGTGAGGCCCCGGCGGGTGGATGCCGGGGCCTCAAGGGGGTTTCGCGCGCGTCGTGTGGTGCGGTGGGCACACGTGTGGCGCTGTCACGGATGGTGACACATCGCGTCGCCGCTGGTCAAGACGACCGGCGGTGCAGGCCGCGTCGTCCCCGGTTGGTCAGGTAGTCGATCACCGAGGCGACGTGGTAGCCCCGGCCGCGTTCGTACCGCACGTGCCGCCGGCGCACCCACGTGTTGATGGCCTTGCGGGTCACGCGCAGGCGCCTGTCGCCGGTCCGGACCGCTTCCTGGGTGAGCAGCACGAGCAGCAGGTCGGCGGGCAGCCACACGTCCTCACGGGACGGCCGGTCTCTGGCGGGCGGCACAGCCGGGTCACCCGCCGTCGCCGCGCGGTATGCGACCCCGTTGCACCTGACGGCTCGCCTGGACCACCCGCGCCTCGGCCTCGTCGACGCACGGGTACCACATCCGCGGCAGGGACGGCTCGTACACCAGATACGGACCGGCGTCGGCGAGGGCGACCACGCCCCCGCCGTTCCGGGGCACCCGATGGCGCTGGTCGAACAACCTGAAGTACAGGACGTCGGAGTCGCTGTCCACGACCACCGGCTCGGGGAAAGCGCCGAACTCGCAGTCTTCGCCGTGTGCCGCAGGCAGGAGACACCAGTTTCGGTCGGACCAGCAGGGGCCGTCCTGGCGGTGGGCCAGACAGCGCGGGCCGCGGTATGCGTCGGCGGTGGCCTCGGCCTTGGCGAGCGCGGCGGCTTTGGTGGCAGCGGTCGCAGTGATCGAGAGAACGCGGCCGGACTCGTCGCGTTCGACGGTGGCCCGGCCCGGCCGCAGGTCGGATTCGAGGCAGCGTCGGGCCTCCGTGTAGATGCTCTGGCCGTCCGGGGAGTCGCGGATGATGGCGACTTCCCACTCCTCGTAGACCGTGGGCGCGGTCCCCGACGGCCAGTATCCGAGCGGGCGGACGTCGTAGCCGCAGTCACCGTCCTCGTCGAGTTCGTTGGCGATACGGCGGGCGTCGGCTTCGGCCTCGAACACACCGTGCACCTGCAACCCGGCCTCGTCATCGGAGACCAGGACGTACACCTCGCCCGTCATGGCCTCCACTCCTCGCGGTAGCCGGGGCGGTGCTGGTAGGCCAAAGCGAGCGCTCGCAGAGTGGGGCACTCGTTGATGTTGGGCGCCCAGGGCTCACGCCAGCGGGTGGTGAGGCAGCCTACGCATTCGCTGGCAGGGTCCTTCTCGTCGACGTAGTGGACGGCAAGGATTGCGGCGTGCGCGTCGCACATGGCGAGCACGTCGGCGTCGGCCGAGATCTGGTCACGAAGCCACCTGGCGATGTCATGCACGGGCGCTACCTACCTCCGATGGCAAGGCGCCGACGTTGCCGTACTGGAACCATGCGGTTCCAGGCCACCACTCGGACATGACGGTTCTCGCGGCGTGGCGGCGCAAGCCCGCGTCGTCGCCGCTCATGCCGACAGCCCGAGCAGCTCGAACCCCGACCTGTCCGTGCGGCACGCCCGGCACACCACCGACATGCCCGACACCCACAACGGACCCTGACACCCTTCGCACGTCCCGACCGGGCGCGGCCGGACCTCGTGCGCCAGGCCGCCGAGCTGGTGGCGGACCAGGCGGACCGTCCAGCACATCGCCCCCGCCCACTCCTGCGCCAGCGCCCACCAGTGCAGCGGGCCGACGCCGATGACCGCACAGGACTCGGCCACCGACAGCGACCCCAACGCCCGCGCTTGGCCTGCGCCGTCGCGGAGGATGCGCGCGGACACCTCGGCCAACGCCCGCTGAGGGTTGAGCAGGTCACCGGGCTCGTCCCACGACGTGCGCACGTCGGTCATGACCAGGGCCACCAAGTTGGCCGGTGCGGCCGGGGCCACGCCCGGAGCGCGCCGGCCGGATGCGGCACGGGTGGGGTAGAGCGCGGCGGTGGCCGTCCAGGGTCTCCACAGCGTGGGGATGGCGGTGCAGTCCTCCCGGAGCCGGGTGACGCACCGGGCGCACACGGTCGCCCCTTCGGCCGCCCAGGGCGGGGTGTCACGGGACGCACAGGTCGGGGTCGAGCAGAAGTCGGTCATCACGCCTCCTCTGTGGACGGATCGGACTCACGGACCCCGCGCCGCTTCGGCCTGAACGGCCAGGCGCGGCGCTCGAACGCACGGGCCCGCGCGTAGTGGCGCACGGCGGACGCCATCCACGTCTCCCGATCCCCGGTCACCGACGCCAACGTCCTGGCGTTGTCGCCCAGGATGCGTTCGGTGTCGGCGAGAGTCAGCCAGTTCCGCTGCACCACCACCAGCGCGGCCACGGCCAGGACCAGGGACACGACGGCGGCGGCCATCACTTGCCGCCGACGATCACCGGCGAGCCCTGCGGCACCGGCAGCACCTGGACCTTGCCGTCCTTGATCGCCTGGTTGATCGCCTGCTGCTGCTGGTACGCCTGATACCCGGCCAGTCCGCCCGGGAAGTTCTCCGCGGCCTTCTTGTCCACCTCGGCGGCCTGGTTGCGCAGTTCGGCGGCCTGCTTGTCCGTCAGCCCCGACACCAGGGCCGGTTGGATGCCGGGCTTCTGCAGCAGGACCGCGTTGATCTGGATCAGGTCGACGCCCTGCGTCAGCGTGGACAGGATCGCCGGGAGCTGCGCGAGCACGTCCTTCTCCCACTGGGCCTTCTTCGCCGTGTCCGTGTACAGGTCCTGCCACCCGTACTTGAGCGCCTCGTTGTCCGTTGCCCGGTCGACGGCGGCGCCGATGTAGTTGCGCAGCAGCGTCTTCCACCCGTTCGGCATCGACTCGCCGCCGTCGGTCGGGGCGGCGTCGTACTTGGCGGCGATCAGCTCGTGGAACATCTGCAACTTCCCGCCCGGCCACCTCTTGCCGGACGGGTCGACGAACTCCGAGCAGTCGGTGTTCACCGTGAACTTGACCGTGCCCGAGACGCTGATCTCCTGCGCGTCGCCGGTCGTGGACGTCAGCGGCGCCGAGTCCAACCCCTGGTCGGGGCCGAAGGTGAAGTCCCGCTGCCCGGCCGGGTAGTAGAAGTGGTCGTCCGCGACGTCGTTGACCTCGCGGGTGCCGTTCGGCACACACTGCACGAACACACGCGAGTCGAACGGGCCGCCTCCGTACTGCAACGCGACCTCGGACGCGGTGGTGTTCGCGATCGAACACCCCGACAGCAGGAGCACGGCGGCGGCCAGGAACAGCAGGACGGCGAGCGTGAGAGGGCGGATCACGTGTGCTCCCTGAGAGTGCGGAGGATGGCGCGGACTTCGGTGGCGAGTACGGAGTCGATGTCCCGGTACAGGTCGGCCTTGGCCTCGATGTCGCGCACCGCCGCCCGGTAGCGGGCCAGCGTGCGGCTGCGCACCCCGGTCCGGTGGTGGGCAGCCCACACGGCCAAGGCGAGCAACGCGAGCACGGCCAGGACGAGCAGGAGGAACAGGAACGGCTTCATGCGCGGCTCCCTAGTGGACGGCGGCGACTCCGACAGCGAGCAGGATCAACAGCAGGGCCACGACCAGCAGGACCCAGGCGGCGGGGTCCAACGGGTCCGGTGGGGGCGGGGCGGTCATGCTCGCGCCCAGTGCGGGTCGCCGGGGCGGGCGAGGTTGTACACACTCAGTGCGAACGCCAGGTTCGCGATGTAGCCGGTGGTCGGCTGGCCGGTGACCAGGTTGCCGACCGCGCCGACGACGTTGAACACGACCACGACCACGAAACAGGTCCTGAGCACGGTGGCAAGGAAGCGGGGCATGTCAACGCGCCTTGTTGGCGTTGATCGACCGAGGTGGACGCGGTGTTCGTCGGGGCCCGGTGTTGCGGTTACGCCGGGCCTCCAACGCCCTGGCCTGCCGGTCGTCCACCTCGCGCACGACGGCGGCGAGTTCGGCCATCCCCTCGGACGCCCGGAACAGGCTGTCCACGAACGCCTCGTCGACGAACGCCGCGGTGAACTCGACACCGCGGATCGTGTCGGACAGGCGAGTGCGGATCTCGTGGCCGTGGTGGCTCAGGAACTCGACGTCCTCGACGTCCAAGTCCGCGCCGTGCTCGCGGAGCGCGTCCAGACCGCGCCTTTGGTCGACGTCGGTCCCAGGGGTGGACGCGGCGACGTCCACGAGCACCGACCCTGCCACAGCGCCGATCTCACGCCAGCCGTCGACGGAGCCGGTGAACAACGTGCCCGCGTCGTGCACCAACACCCGAGGTGCGAGTGAAGCGTCGCGGCGTTCCGAGAACCGCTGGGACAACCGCTGCGCCTCGGACTCGGAGTAGCCCATCGCTGTGAACGCGTCCGCGACGCCGACAATGCCGGCGTGGTACGCCGAGAACCACGCCGACACGGACACGCCGACTCGGTTCTCTGCTGCCGACCGAGGAACGCGGCCGGTCTCGTAATCCTCCGGGTAGTACCCGCCCCACGGCTCGCGGTAGCCGGTGAGCGGCGTGGTGCGCGCGGACTGCCACGCCTGCTGGCATCCCTCGCTGCACCACAGGTCCGACGGGGAGTCGTCGAGGGGCCGGCCGCACTGTTCGCAGCCGATCGCCTGGTCGATCGCGGCGACGATGTCCATGCCGGTCACGGCTGGGAGCGGAGGTACGCGGCGGCTTCGGTGTAGCCGGCGGCGTCGAGGTCGTCGGCGATGTCGGTGCGGGTCCGAGTGGTGATCGTGGCGAGTCTGCGGTCGAGGATCGAGGCGATCTCGGCGTGCAGGTTGTAGACGTCGTCGGTGGTGGTGATCAGTGCGGTGGTGGCGTGGGGTGTTGGGGTGGTCACGTGGTCCTCCCTACGGCGGATGGGGAGCGTGCCCGCAGGGTAGGTGGGGTGGGCGGGGGTATCCATGTGGGAGGGCATGGGCGGGGGTGGTGGTGACGGGAATGTGATCTGGCTGTCTGCCAGTACGGTCAAGCGTTTGCCAGGCCGGTACGGTCCTGTGTGGACAACCCGCCGAGCCGTTCACACAATGACGAAGCCCCGGCCGTATGTCAGGCGGCCGGGGCTTCACTGTCGAACGTCGATCAGCGCGAGGGGGACCAGTGCCAGCGGTTCCCGCCGGGCGCCTGAGCCGGTGTCACAGCCGCTGGCGGGCCGTTGACCGGAGTGCCACCCGCCAACCCCGCGTGGGGTACCCGCGCTGAACGGCGTTCGACGGCGACAGCTTTGCGTCCGGAAGGGACACCGTCAAGCCGGGGTCGGCTGCCCTCGGTCCTGGTACTCCCTCCACACCTCGCTGGCGACGCACCGGCCCGCCAGGGACACGCCGACGTACCACGCGTACACGAACGCCCGGCCCACGTACGGCGCCGGCCGGACGCGCAACCTTTTCTCCAACCGGAAGCGGGGACGCGGCGCGCGGACCGTCGGGGTGTCCGGTGTGGTGGGGATGCGCCACAGCCGGCGGGGGTCGGCCGAGTCGTACACCTGGTAGTCGGACTCCAGCCAGTCCCACAGCTCGGGCTGGTCCCGGTACCGGGGGTCCCAGTAGAGCGGGTCGGGCACGAGGCCCGAGCCGCCGTGGCCGTCGCGGTCGATCGCGTGGGCGATGCTCTCGATCGTGGCGTGGTCGTGGGCGGGGTGGAGGTCGTGGAGGCGGCGGGTGAGCGCGGTCAGCCGGTCGGCGTCGGGGTCTTCGTCCATGGGCGGCTAGCTCTGCCGGAGCGCCGCGACGAAGGACTTCACCGCGCCGGCCGGGAACTCCAGTGCGGGACCGCCGGGGTTCTTCGAGTCGCGGACGGCGTCGAACCGGTTGCTGATCTCCACGCAGCCGGTGTTCGAGCCGGACTTGCTGGACTTCTTCCATCGGAGTTTGGGCATCGTCGTTCATGCTCCTTCGACAGGGTGGTCAGCGGCGTACTGCCGCCACGAACGCCTTCAGTGATCGTGGCGTGAACTCCAACTGCGGTCCGCTCGGGTTCTTGCTGTCCCTGACGGCAGCGAGATCGTTGCGGACCTCGACGCAGGAGTCCGTGTTGGTGCTGCGACTTGATTTTCGCCATTCGGGTTTGATCATCGCCTGGGAGCACCTTCCGATCGAAACGAACGCTCGCATCCGTCGAGGGGGCGACAGGGGGGTGAAGCCTGAGGTGATCGCGGCCACACTAGCGCGAAGGCCGCGCCCAACAGCCCTGGGCGCGGCCTTCTGACACGTCCGGCCTACTGCTGCCGGACCCCCTGCACGAACGCCGCCAGGGCGCCGGGGCGGAACCTCAACTCCGGGCCCATTCGGTTCTTCGAATCGCGCACCGCGCCAAGGTCACGGTGGATCTCGACGCAGTTCGACTCCGACGCGCTCCAACTGCTGACACGCCAGTCCGGCGCTTCGTCCTTGCTCATCGTGGACCTGCCTTGGGTCGGGGCTGGTTTCCTCGTCGGGTGTGCTTGAGCGGCGGAAGTGACCGGCACCACACTAGCGCGGAGACCGCGCCCAGTAACGGTGGGCGCGGCCTTCTGTATCACCGGCGGTCGAAGTTCCCCCCACGAATGGCCGCGAGGAATGCGTCCATGCCGCCTGGGGTGAACGCCAACTCGGGTCCGGGGCGCTTGCTGTCCCGGATGCCGGCTTGGCCCTCGGACCGGCTGACCTCTACGCAGTCAGACGTTGAGCCCGATCTAGTCGACTTCCTCCACCGTCGCTGTGCCTCCACCTGCTCGACCCTCCATCGTCTCGGCCATCTGTTCGATGATCCGCACCGAATCTGTCGCGTTCATCGAAACATCCACGAGGCGGGCGGCGGCATCGGCATACGGCTGAGCGTCGGGCCCGGCAAGGAACAGGGCACTTCTGAGCTGCTCCACGTGGGCGACAGGCCGGGCGTGCGGGAACTCCAGCAGCAACCACTGACCGAGAAGCCCTGAATGCACCGCGTCGGACGGGACGACCCGGATGGTGACATTCGGCCGTTGGCCAGCGATGATCAGCTCCCGTAGCTGCTGAGCCATGACGGCCGGTCCGCCCACAGGTACCCCGAGGGCGAACTCCCCGATGTACGCGGTGTACCTGACGCGGCTCTTCAGGACCTCCTGTCTGCGTAGGCGCGCCACCGCGCGTGCCTCGATCTCGTCTGCCGGTATGCCGTCTGCAGCCATGAACGCTTCGGTGTACCTGAACGTCTGAAGCAGTCCCGGAACCAACAGAGGCTGCCAGCTCGTCATGCGGCACGCGTCGCCTTCGTAGGAGGCGAGCGTGTTTGACTCCTTCGGGACGCCGGGCAGGCTCTTCTCGAGATGGGCTGAGGACTCGTCGGATGCCTCTTTGACGAGTTGCTCCTGGACGTCCGAGGGCACGCCGTAGAGCGTGCACAGCGCTCGCACCTCGTCGCTGCGGATGAAGCGCAAGCCGTTCTCCAGCTTCGACATGACGCCTTTGGAGAGCCCGGCCCGCTGCGCCGCGTGACCGAGCGTCATACGAGGCTCGATTGCTTCACGCAGTGTCCGCAGCTTGGCGCCGAGCGCCCGCTCGCGTGGGCCCGGTGACCTTCTTGGCATGTAGTGCCCTCCCGCTTCACCCGATCGCGCCTTGCGGCGTTGTCGAAACAGTGCGATGGTTCCGGCGTGTTTCGGAAACAAGACGCCCTGACGGCAACAGACACGATAGCGTGGAAACAAGCCGCTGGCACCAGCGGGTTCGATCCGCAATGAAGTACCGAGCCGCGATCCCGTGCCGCATCCCATCCGATCGCAGAGGAACCGCCGTCGTGGCGGTCAACTTGGACATGCGGTACGTGACCGTGCACACCCCGTCCCCTACCGCAGGTCACTTCGATCTAGCTCAGCTGGACCAGCTAATCGATGCCCTGCGTAAGTGCCGCCAGCACTTGGCGTTCGGCGGGTCGACAGAGTCGAAGCGAAGCGGTTCCTGACACCCAGCCCCGAGAACTCGCACGTGGTACGCGCCGCGTGTGGGCGCCGCCCGAGCCTCCCCCGACAGGGCGGCGGGTGCGGCGGCGGACCCGGACACCCCCCACCGGGACCCCGCCGCCGCACCACCCCAGAACCACCCGACCCACGCGAAAACGGAGCCGACGCCGTGGCCGACGACCTGACCCCCGAAGCGCTCGCCGAATGGCTAGCCGACGTACCCGACCTCGACCTGCTCGCCACACAAGGCCCGTGGAAGTGGTTCCCGCTGCGTATCGCCTACGAGGACGGCAAATGCGGCTTCTCCGGCATGCGCGTGTGGCCCGGCACGGCGGTAGTGGACGTCATGGCCACCCGAGGCCCGGACGACGCCACCGCCCACCGCCGCGACGGCGAACACGCCACCTGGCACCACGACGGAACGCTCGCCGACGCCGTGGCCGGCCTCCTGGCCCTACCCGAACCCCAACCCGAACCCGACCACGACCACTGACCCCCGCGATGGACGAAGGGCCGCCGGGACAGCACCCCGAACGGCCCTTCTCAGCCCACCACCTGCATCACCAGGAGCGGACCTGTGTCCCAGTCTCTCATCACCGTCATCCCCCAGTGCCTCCGTGGCTGTGACGGCCGCCACCTCGAAACCCCTGACCTCGGCCCCGGCGAGTGCACCGCCACCCGCGTGTTCGGCCGCACCCCGCACGAGACCAACACCAACCCGAACGCGGTGTGCGTCTCCGTGACCCGCACCGCCGACCCCGACGACGGCGTCCACGCCTGGATCAACCTCGCCCACGTCGACGGCGAGGGCTGGCACGACCTCACCGTCACCGCCGACCAGGCCCGCACCCTCATCGCCGCGCTCACCGCCGCCGTCGACCACCTCGACGACACCCGACTCCCCGACCTCCTCATCCACTCCACCTGGCAGTAACGAAAGGGACTCAGCCGATGACCAACACCACCTGCCCCGGGTCCACCGGGCACGGAGCCGACAGCGACTGGCGCGTACACAACAAGGACGCCGTGCGCTACTGCAACACCTGCAACGGCATCGCCAGCATCCAGTACGACAAGGCCGGACAGGTCCACGCGCTCAACGCCCAGCTCACCGCCGCCCTGGCCGCCCAGCACGCCCGGAGGAACCCGTGATCACCGCCGACTCGTTCCCCACCCCCCACCTCGCCCTGCGCACCAACAACGCCGCCAAGCGGGCCGACGTGCACGCGTTCGCCTGCCTCCAGGCAGCGGTCGCCGAGCACATGCGGGTCCGCCTCGCCGACGAGTTCGAGCGTGCCGGGCACGACCACGCCGCCCGGATCGCGTACCTGCACGACCTGTACGCCGACCTGATCCGCTGGCGGTGGGAGTTGGAGTTCGACCGGGCCCGCACCGGCGGGGACACGGTCCGGCCGGGCTACCTGCTGCCCGCCGACCACGGCCGCTACCGGCTGTCGCTGCGCGCGGGCGGGCCGAACTACGACCGGATCGGCGCGTTCGGCCGGCTGCGCGACGCGGCCGTGTGGAGCCCGGCCACGCGGACGTTCGACGGCGGGCTGTCGACCCCGGCCAGCGAGATCATGGAGCACTACGGCGAGCAGGCCGAGCGCAGGTTCGCCGCCGAGGCGCCGCGTGCCGACGAGCTGGTCACCACGGTCACCCTGCCCGGCGGGGCCACCCTGCCCGGCAACCGGATCGTGCGCGGCGCGGCGGCCCGCGAAGTCGCCGAACACCTGTACGCCCGCATCCGCGCGCGCCGCGCCGACACCGGACAGGTCGAGACCGGCGGCGACCCGATGTACTGCGTCACCGCCGACCCCGACCACGCCGACCGGATGTTCACCGCCGCCCTGGACCTGCTCGCCCAGGCCTACCTCGACCACCCCGACAAGGCCTTGCGCGCCTGGCAGTGGGCCCGGTTCCTGCTCTACCAGTCCCCGCGCACCAAGAAGGGGTCCGACGCGGTGATCCGGACGTTCCTGGTGGTGGTCGGCGCGGTCGTGTTCGGGGTGCCGCCGGTCATGGAGCGGGACGCGGACCTGCGCTGCATGGTCCTCGGCCAGTTTCACGCCACCGACATGTTCGAAGACCACCGCCTGCTGCCGTGAGCAGACCACCCGTGACCACCGGTACCGGCACCGAAATCGCCCGCCGACCCGTACCTGATCCAGGAGCAGTCATGACGATCGTCGCAGCGCAGACCGCCGTCGAGGCCGTGGCCACGGCCTGGCGGGCGCTCGCCAAGGAAGCCACCGAGTCCAACCAGGCCTGGCAGGACCTGCGCGACCCGACCCGCCCGTGGCAGCAGAGCCTGCTGCGGCACCGCGACCAGCACCACCACCTCGGCAAAGCCGCCCAGCGCCTCGTCAAGGCCCTCCGGGACATCGTGCGGGAGGCCCACACCGCCCAGGCACGGCCCCTCCTGGGCGAGCACCCGGAACTCGGCGGGCGGATCACGCTGGACTCGGCCGAGCCGGACGGGCAGGAGTGGGTCCTCGTCCGCCCGGTCGCCGACTACCTGGACCTGCCGGACCGGATCGTGACCATCGGCCACGCCTACGCCGAATCCGCACAGGACCGCCGCACCTACCTGGTCGATGCCGGGCTGATCCCCGGCTGACCCCGCCATGCCCCCGGTCGGGGCGGGTCGACACGCTGACCGGCACGTCCCCGCCCCGACCGGGCCCCACCCCGACCACGACAACCGCAACGCCACCGACAGCCAGGAGGGACCCCGATGCTCCCGGGTACCAGCACACCCCACAACCCGGACCGGCCGGACCGCCGGCATCCCGCGCTCACCGCCGACGCCGTCGTCCTGCACCGCGTCGGCCACGACTGGTGGGTGCTCACCGTCGCCCGCGGCAAGGACCCCTACCAGGGCCAACCCGCGCTGCCCGGCGGGCACGTCCACCCCGACGAGACCCCGCTGGCCGCCGCGATCCGCGAACTCGCCGAGGAGACCGGGATCGTCGTGCCCGGCCGCTGGCACCACGTCGGCGGCTACGCCGACCCGGGCCGCGACCCCCGGGGCGACTACGCCACCCTCGCCTACGTCACCGTGGCCACGTTCCTGCCCGTCCCGGTCGCCGGGGACGACGCGGCCACCGCCGAATGGCGGCGCGTCGACGACGGCCTGTACGACCGGCTCGGGTTCGACCACGCCCGGATCGTGCGCGACGCGATCAAGACGGCCAAACGGCTCGCCGCTCCCGTCCTCGCCCCCGTGTCCGCCGAGAACACCGACCGCTACGAGCAGGCCCGGCGGCTGTCCGGCTCGAACGACCCCGTCGTGATCACCCGGCTCGCCGACTGGCTGTCCACCCCGCAGACCGGGGACGACCGGTGACCGCCCCGCCCGCCGCCGTCGCCGAACGCCTCGCCGACGACTTGCACGCGATCTCCGTCCACGAGGCCGCGCACGCCGTGATCGGCATACTGCTCGGGCTGCCCGTCGCCCGAGTATGGCTGGCCTGGCGCAAGCCGTGGCTGTCCGACTGGCACGTGCAGGGCCGCAGCGAGCTGTCCCGCCGCGTGGACGAGCACCCCGACGTCGCCGCCGTGGTCGCCGCGGTCGGACCGGCCGCCGAGATCCGCTGCCGCGTCGCCCGGGGCGTCCGGCCCTCGGCCGCCCGCCGCCAGGTGCACCGGGCCCGGTGCAACCGCGGCGATTTCCGGGAGGTCGCCGCGGCGCTGCGCGATCGGGAGTCCGAGTTGGACGCGGCCGGGCTCGACGTCGAGGTCGAGGGTCTGCTCGACCTCAACTGGGACGCGGTGACCGCCGTGGCCGCCGCGTTGCGTGACCACGGCCGGTTGGAGCGCCGTGACCTGGATCGGCTGACCCGGTGATCGGAATGCGCATCCGTCTGGTCACGGCGTGGTGGCTGGCTTCCTACCACGGGTGGCTGGCCGCCGTGCTCGTGCTGGCCACGACACGGGCCGTGCTGCTGGCCGCCGTGGCCGTGGTCGAGCGGGCCGGCCGGTGGTGCGCCGGACGTGCCCAGGCCGTGCACACGATCCTCGCCGTCCGCGACTTCGGCCGCGACCCGCATCCCGACGACCCCGAGTTCTTCCCTCCCCATTCCCCCGCGCTCGACACCGGAAAGGACCAGCGGTGAGTGACGACCGCTTCGACGACCTGTACCGGGTGGAACTGCAATCCGGCGCCAGCCTGGAGGCATTCACCGTGGTGGTACGCGACGCGTGCCGGGAGTTCGCGTTCCTGCTCTCCTACCAGGCCGACCAGGTCCAGGTGAGCCTGGCGACCTTCCAGTTCCGCCGCTACGACGAGGAGGGCCGCCAGATCAGCGACCCGTTCGGCCGCCTGACCGCCAAGGCCCGGGCGAAGATCGTCGCCTGGGCGCTGCGGCAGTCCGCCGACGCGGTGCTGCACGCCGGACGCATGGCCGTCAAGTCGTACGCCCTGTACTTCAAGTACTTCAAACGCGGCATGACCCCGGAGCAGAAGCGCAAGAAGACGACGTGGGAGGGGTGACGTGGTTAACCCGCTGATCAGAGCGTCGAAGGACGCCGGGGGCCGGGTGGCCAAGCACGCCGCGTCCCGCCTGGCCGTGGCCGCCGCGCCCGTCGCCGGACTGGCCGGCGACTTCGCGTTGTCGTGCACCCTGTGGGGACTGGCCACGCCGGAGTCGCTGCCGTGGATGACCCTGGGCATCGGGGCCACGACCGCGGGCATGGTCGTCCTGGTCCACCACCTGGACCGACGGCGCAACATGCTGGGCCGGGTGTTCGCGCTGGGCACGCCGATCCTGGTCGGCGCCCACCAGATCGCCGCGGTGATGGCCGGGCCGGTGTCGCAGCCGCTGCTGGGCGTGTGGGGGTGGGCGGGGGCGTCGGTGACCGGGGCGTGGATCGTACGCCGGGTGCTGCGCCGCACCCAGGACGCGACCGAGGGCGCCCGCCGGTCGCTGTGGGACGAGGTGTCCACCAAGGTCGGCGGTGCGCTCGAGGGCTCGGCCTACACGCCGAAGGAGAAGTCGGAGGACCGGCTGGCCGGGCCGCTGTCGCTGGAGGGCGGCGAGACCGTCGACGACGCCCAGCGCTCCCTGTCCAAGCTCGAGTCGGTGCTCCGGCTCCCGCCGGGCGGTGCGCGCATCACCCCGTCCCCGGACGACTCGTCGCAGGCCGAGCTGACCCTGGTCCGCCGGGACATGCTGCGCGAGTCCACCCCGTACACCGAACCGTCCGCGCTGGGCGGCACGCCGGCGCAGCCGTACCGGATCGGGGTGTACGAGGACGGGCGGCCGATGATGCTGCCGTTGCACCGACCCGGATGGGGCGAGACCGCGCTCCTGATCATGGGAATGACCGGTGCGGGCAAGACCTTCGGCGCCTACGTGATCTTCGCCGAGGAGTTCACCCGCCGGGACACCTACACGATCTACGTCGACACGGTGAAGGGCGCGCAGTCCCTGGGGCCGCTGGCCGAGGGGATCCGGTGGGTCATCCGCACCGAGGCCGAGGCCCACGCGCTGATGCGGGCTCTGCGGGACAAGGTCGTACCGGCGCGGGCCGACTACCTCGGCCGCCGCGGCCTGAAGAACTGGGAGCCCGGGTGCGGCATTCCCCGGCTGCGCGTGCACATCGAGGAGGGATCCGGCCTGTTCCTGGGCGACAAGGCGTTCGTCCAGTCCATGGAGCGCATCCGGTCGGTGGGCGTCGAGTTCACCTTGTCCATGCAGAGGCCCTCGTACGTGTCGCTCGACGTGGCCGCGCGCGCGCAGTTCGGCGCGGTGCTCTGCTTCGGCGTCGCCGAGCAGGAAGACGCCGCGTTCGCCATGCCCGACGAGGTCCTGGAGGCCGGTGCCGACCCGTCACGGTGGAAGAACGAACGGCCCGCGTGCTGCTACCTGGTCGCCCCCGGCGTCGACCGGGCGCTGTGGACCACCCCTGGCCGGACCCTGGGGATCTCCGACGACCAGCTCCGGATGCTGGCCCGCTGGGCACGGCTGCACGGCGACGATTTGGACGCGATGACCACGGCGGCGTTCGGCGAGCTGTACACCACCCGGGTTCCGGTCGAGAGCATGGTCGGCGCGGCCCCGAGCGCACCCGCAGCACCCGTTGTGCCGCCCACCCCGGTGCCGGTGCCGGTCGTGGACGACGAAGACGACGAGGCGCCGGTGCGGGATCTGCTCGGCGACGACTTCGAGGAGCCGTGGCGGCCCGGTGCCGACGACCCGGACCCTTCCGTGCAGCCGGGCATCGACGACCCGCTGCCCATCGGCGGCACGGACGGCGACTGGGAGCGACCCGCCGGACCCAAAGCCACGCCCGCCGAGGCCGCCGCGCTGTTCGAGCAGCGGCTGCTCGAACTCCAGGCCCAGGGCGTGGAGGAGATCCGGGCCGGGGATTTGGTCGACGTGGCCCGAAAGGCGGTCCGGTCCCCGGCGTGGGTCTACAAGTCGCTGAACGGCCGTGTGGACACCGGGCAACTGGAGCGCACCGACACCGGGTTCAGGTTCGTGCGCGAGTTGGTCCCGGCATGATCCGCGCCGAAGTCCCGGAGGCGGCCGGTCCGTCCGTCGACGCGTCACCCCGGCCGACGGACACGCAGTTACAGGTCGGAGGGGGTGAGAGCGGGGGTGACAAGCGGGGTGAGACCGGAGGTGAGACCGCAGTGATACGGGGTGACACGGGGGTGAAAGCCGCAGTGATGCGGAGTGAGAGCGGAGTGAGACCCGGTGACACCGAACCGACTCACCCTCGCATTCACCCCCTTCACACCCCCATTCACCAGGCAAAACACCAGGAAGACGCCGTGACCGCACCCCACACCACCCCCACGCCCGGATGGCTCGTCGCCGTCCTCGGCGCCCTGCTGCTGCCCCTGGCCGGCGGCGCGTTCGTCCTGTCGTTCGAGCAGCAGTTGCCGGTGATGATGCTCGGCGGCTGGGGGCCCCGCACCGCGCCGCTCGGGCCGGTCGTCCTCGACCTCGCCGCCTCCGCGGGGGCGGTGATGCACGTCGTCGCCCGCGACCGGCAGGTCCGCGCCTGGGGACTGGGCCTGCTGGTCGGCGCCACCGGCCTGTCGGTCGTGGTCAACCTCGCCGGGCACTCGATCGCGGTGCCCGGCGGCACGACCCGGGCGGTGATGCCCGACTCGATGGCCGGCTGGCACCTGCCGGGCCGGTGGGATCTGGTGGTGATGCTGCTGTCGGTCGCCGTGCCGATCATGGTCGGCGTGCTGGTGCATGCGTTCGGCGCGGTGCTGCGGGCCTGGCTCGACTCCCGGTCGGGTCGGGTCGGGTCGGGTACCCGACTCGCGGTCGGGCCGGTCGGCTACCCGACCGGTCGCCTGTCCGACTACCCGACCCACGTCGAGCCGGCCGACTCCGCGAAGCCGACCCGACCCGACCCGGTAGCCGACTCACCTGCCGACTCGCCGGTCCCACCCGACCCGACGGGCCGGGTCGGGTACCCGACTCGCGTGGCCGAGTCGGGTACCCGACTCGAACCCGACTCTGGGCCTGACCTGCGAGAGTCGGGTGAGTCGGGTAGTCGACCCGACCCGGCCCGACCGGTCGAGTCGGGCAAGCCGACCCTGCCGACCGCGCGGGAACCGGACCCGACCCGACAAGCCGACTGCCCGACCGACCGACCCGACCCGGTAGCCGACTCACCCGACCCGACCGGCGAGCCGGAAGCCGACCCGACTCCGGCAACCCGACTGGCCGACCCGACTCAGAAGCAGTCGACCGAACCCGACCCGACCCGACCCGACTCCGATGCCGACCCGACCGACCCGACTCTCGACGGACAGCTCGACGCCGCCCGTCGACTGATCGAGTCGGGTCGGCTCCAGCCCGGCGCGCGGGGCAGCTACACCGAGCAGGCCGTCCGTGAAGCCCTGTCCGTCGGAGCCGCCCGCGCCCGCGAGATCCGCGAAGCCCTCAACGCCGACCTGCGCCACGGCCTGCGCGCCGTCGTCTGACCGGGAGACCCCTGATGCTGGGTTCCACGCACGCGCTCACCGGCTGGTGCGCCGGACTGGCCCTCGCCCCGCTGCTCGGCGCCCACGGCCTGGGCCAGGCCGTCACGGTCGCCGCCGTGACCGCCGGGTCCGCGCTCCTGCCCGACCTCGACCACCCCGGCTCCCGCGCGAGCCGGTTCGCCGCCCCGGTCACCCGGCTGCTGTCCCGGATCGTGCAAGGACTGTCCGGGCTGGCCTACCGGGCCACCCGGGGCCCGCGCGACGAGGACTTGGACGGCACCCACCGCCACCTCACCCACACCCTCGCGTTCGCCATACTCGTCGGCGCGGCCACCACGTGGTGGGTGTCCTCGTCCGGGACGTGGGCGGCGGTGGTCGTGCTCGCGGTCGCGGTGCTGCTCGCGGTCGACGCCCTCGGCGACTGGGTCGCCGCCGCCGTGGTCACCGTGTGGCTGGTGTGGGTCGGCCGCGGCGACCCGGGCGCCGAACTCGCCGCCATCACCGGCTGGCTGGGGATCGCGGTCGGCGTGGGCTGCCTGGTGCACTGCCTGGGCGACGCGATGACCATCTCCGGCTGCCCGATCCTCTGGCCGGTCCCGATCCTCGGGGAGACGTGGTACGAACTCGGCCCGCCGCCCTGGTGGAGGTTCCGCACCGGGGGCCGGGTCGAGCTGTGGGTGGTGTGGCCGGTGTGCGTGGTGGCCGCCGTGCTGCTGCTGCCCGGCGTGTGGCCCTGGATCACCCGATGACCGATGTACCCGCAGATCTCCGTATCTGCTCCACTCGACGTCGATCGGGCGCGGTCCACCGCGATCTGACCCCGAACCCTCTGGAGGTTTCATGAATTCCAAGCCGCTCCCGCAATGGGAGCCGATCGGCGGCATCGGCAGCGGCGTCTTCGAGGCACCAGACCCCGAGGGCAGCATGTGGCGGCTCTGGGCCGTCGACGACCCGGACCCAGGCGCCCCGTTCCCTCGCGGCTACCGCCTGGCACGGTGTGACGACCTGGACGACAGCGACTTCATCAGCGGCGAGCACGGTCTCTACTACGTGCTCGACACGGCCGGGATGCGAATCACCGGGCAGCGCGGCCCTGACCCCCGTGGAGGACAGATGACCGACACCCGCCCCCATGCCCCCGGCGACATCGTCGCCGAACTTTCCGCCCTGCTTGTCGACCCGGAGGTCGTCGACCTGGCCGCGCTCGCCGCCGTGGTCGGTGACGACCCGGACCGGGCCCGCTACGCGCTCGGCGTGGAGTACGGCGCCGAGTTCCACCCGCGTACCGCAGTCGTCGACCTGCTGCGCGCGGTGATCGACCGGGCCGGCCAGTGCTGGGCCGCGTGGTCGGACACCCACCGGTGCACGGCCAACGCGGACGGCGTGCACCGGTGCACGGACGCCGACCTCAGGTCCTCCGTGCACGACCACTGGTGCCCCTGCTACCACCTGCGCATCAGCGAGGCGGAGGTGCCCTGGGAGCTGGCCGGACTCGTCGGGCGCACCTACGCCCCGCGCAGGCCGTACCGAGACGGGTTCGCGCCGGACCCGGCGCACACCCCCTGAACCGCCCCGCGACGCGGACGCATCCCCCGGGCCCCGGGTCGGGCTTACCAGGCCCGGGCGCGGTGGACGTCGGCGGCGGGGCGGGTCTGTCGGGTGTCGCGGTGGACCACGACCAGCTCGTGCAGGTACTCGGTCCAGTCGTCGAGTGCGGCGAGCACGTCGGCCAGGGTCGCGTACTGGGCGCCCTGCTGGCCGAACGCCTCGGCGTTGGCGGCGCGGTGCAGGCGGCCGTCGGGGTGGACGAAGGCCAGGCCGTACTCGCCGCGCGGGAGGTCCTCGTGCTCGGCGTGGACGTCGCGGCAGGTGTCGGGGCGGGGGCAGCGGCAGTGCAGGTCGGTGCGGTCGAGGGTGGCCAGGACGGTGTCCAGGTCGGTGGTGATCACGCGGGCCTCCGAGGTTGTCGTGCCACCACCCTAGTTCAAACAACAAAACCTCCGCAATTAGTTGACTATGTTTTGTTGGTTTGGCTACGGTGGTGGCACACAACCGACCGCCACACCACCGGAGCCCCGATGCGCATCCTCCGCAGCGACTACGAGACCACCGTCGTCGAAGCCCTGAAAGAGACCGTCGACGCCCTCGTCGAGACCATCAACCGGGGATCGGTCAAGCGCTCCTCCGACTGCACCGACAAGATCGGCCAGACCACCTTCGGCGTCGACCTCATCCAGTACGTCGCCGGCCGCGTCTGGGTCGAGGAGCCGCCCGTGACCGACCCGAACACCGACACCGTGCTCTCCCGACGCGGACACGCCGAGCAGGTCGTCCGGTGGGCCGTGCGCACCATGGACAACAACGGCACCCACTACGCCGACACCGACGACCGGACCGAAGCCGACGCCCGCTACGAGTACGAGGTCCGCCAGCTCGCCGACTGCGCCGAGCAGGGCACCGTCTGGTGGCACCGCACCGACGTCGACGGCGTCCCCCAGTGCAAGTTCGCCTACACCATCGAGACCCACGAGATCGACGGCGACTGGCAGCGCGTCGAATCCGACCGCGACATGCTGGGCGAGAACGAGTACGGCGGGCAGGAGGACCACGAGGACGCCGCGCTGCGCCTAGCCGGACGGTACGTCGACGAGTGGGACCTCGACGACACCGCCGCCTACGACGCCGTGCGCGTCACCGTCCGCCGGGACGGCGACGACCCGATCCTCGTGGTCACCGTCACCACCGAGGGCCACGACACCGTCCACGCCGCCCGGCCCACCGGTGACGACGCGTGACCGGCGCCCCGTCCTACGACCTGCTCTCCCGGCCCTGGATCCCGGTGTACACCACCGGGGGCGAGGGCGAACGGGAGGTGGGACTGCGCGAGGCGCTGCAGTCCGCGCACCGGCACAACCTCGCCCGCCTCGGCCTGTCCGGCGAGGGCCTGGTCCTGCTGCGGCTGCTGCTGGCCGTCTACGAGGCCGCCGCCGGACCCGTCGACGACGACGGGTGGGACGCCGCCTGGCGGGCGCCGACCCTGGACCCGCACGGCCGGATCGCCGACTACCTCGACCGGTGGGCGAACCGGTTCGACCTGTACGACCCCGACCGGCCCTTCGCCCAGTGCGCCCACCTGGCCGAGCCGAACCGGGGCGCGGTCGAGCTGCACCCCGCTTGGCTGGGCGGGCAGGGCGCGGCGTGGTTCCACCCCGGCCTGTACCGGGGCGCGGACCACCCGCCGTGGGAGCCGGGCGAGGCGGCCCGGAACCTGCTCGTCCGCATGGCCTACGACACCGGCGGGATCAAACCCGCCGCGCCCGGCGACCCCGCCGGGAAGGGGAACAAGGTCTACGGGTCCCGGATCGGCCCGCTGGGCGCCACCGTCCGGCTGGTCGTGCTCGGCGCCACCCTCAAGGACACGCTGCTGCTCAACCTGCCGCCCGCGCCCCGCGCGCCGGGCGACGCCCCGGAGTGGGAACGCGACGAGGGCCCGCCGGCGGGCATCCGCGTCGACCGCGTCCCGGCCGGGCGGCTGGAGCTGGCCACGATGCCCGCGCGCCGGCTGAGGCTGTTCCCCGACCGGGACGGCCGGGTGGCCCGGTGGGCGTGGCACGACGGGGACCGGGTCGCCGGGTACTGGAACCACTACCACCGCCTGGACCCGACCCTGCTGTGCCGCGACTCCCGGGACGGCCAGGGCACGGCGGACCCCGACGCGTTCGACCCGTACGGCCACCAGCCCCGGTGGTGGCTGCTCACCCGGCCGTTGCACGTCCCGCCCGCCGCCGACCCCCGCCGCTGGCACAGCGGCGCACTGGTGCACGCCGTCGGCGCGGCCCGGCGCGGCCTGCTGCCCGCCGACCTGCCGCTGCGGGTGTGGGTGTCCCAGGCCGTCTACAACACGCACGGCTCCGTGGCCGTCGGCGACCACAACGGCCGGGTCGACCTGGGACCGGTCGGGGTGCACGCCGCCGAGCCCACCGCGCGCGTGGTGGCGTTCCTCGACCACCAGACGGCGGCCACGCTGCGCGGCCTGGCCGTCGCCGCGGCCGAGGCGCTGCCGCACGTCACCCTCGGCGACAGGCTCACGCCCGACGCCTACGCGCTGGAGCGGCTGTGGTCCGACACGACCCGCCGGCTGGCCGCGCTGGACACCGACCCGTCCCACGAGGAGCTGGCCGGGGTGTGCCTGGACTACGGCCGGCGACTGGTCGGGCTGTGCGCGCAGGCCTTGGACCGGCTGCCGTTCGGCGGCTCGTCGGGCATGTTGATGCGTGCGAAGGCCGGGGTCGCGTTGGAGCGGTACGTGGCGTACTTCACCGACCTGCCCACCAAGCCCTATCCGAGAAAGGTCACCCCGGTACAGGCGCGGGCGTTCGCCGCCGCGGCGGCGGGCGCGAGGGCCCGGCGGTCCGGCGGGCGGAAGCCCGGGTCCGGACGCGGTGCGGGCGGGGGGAGGCCGTCGCCGATGCTGGTGGCGTTCGGGGAGGAGAAGACCCAGGCGCAGTGGGCGCGTGACGAGCGCTGCGTGGTCTCGGTGTCGGCGCTGCGGTCGCGGCTGATCAACGGGTGGGATCCCGAGGCGGCGCTGACCACGCCGGGGCGACGTGCTCCGGGCGCCGCACCGGACGACACGGAACGGGAAGGAGAGGAGTCGTCGTGAAGAAGACGAACCGGGAGCTGCTCAGGGAAACCGTCAGCGCGGCCTTGGGCCTGGGGTGGTGCGTGGTCGTCGCGGTCGAGGCGGACAGGTGGTCCGACGTGGCCCGGGACGTCCGGTGGCCGTGGTGGCTGGCCCCGGCCGTCGCGCCCGCGGTCGTGGTGGTCGTCCTGGGCGGGATGCGGCTGATCGAGGTCGGGGTCGCGGGGTTGACCGGGACCGAGGAGTCGATGATGCCGTGGGGTGTGTGGGTGAGGCCCTGGTCGTGGCTGCGGTGGTACCGCGACCACGGGAACGGCGACGGCGAGTAGATCTCTGCACACCGACGCGCGCCGGCCTCGAAGCCATGGTGGGCCAGTGCCGTCCGGAGACCGAATGATGTGGTCGGGACGCTGCGTCCAGCGGCAACCATCATGTTGTGCACACCGCATGAGTCATGTAGTGTGTACAACATGATGACGGAGACGATCGCCCGACGCGCCGGCGACTACCTCGGAGACGGGGGCCGGTACCTCATCTGGGAAATCCTCGACGGTCGAGGTGTCGCCGCCGAGCTGTACGTCTTCGTCGACACCCACGAGATCGCCAACATCGAGACCCGATCCGACCGACGCGGCGAAGGGCTCGCCCGCGCCCTCTATCGGGCCGCGGACACCCAGGTCGGGGTCTTCCACGCCCCGGCCGGACACCGCACCGAGGAGGGCGACGCGTTCGCACGGGCGGTCGGCGGCCCCGTCGCCGACTACCCGTGCGACTGCTTCGCCTGCGACACCATCGACGACGAGGAAGACGATGACTGACACCCCCCGACCCGTGCAGGACTACCAGATCGAGGCGTGGCTCGGCGACGACCACGGCCTCGACGACGAACGGCTCGCACGGCTGCGCGACGAGGCCGACCGGATCGCCGCCACGTGGCCCGACCCCGACAACGAGGACGAACGCACCGCCGCGCTCACCGCCGCCTACCGCGTCCTGCTCGGCGAGGACGACCTCGTCGAAACCCTCGCGGCCGAGCGGACCAGGGCACGCCGGGCCGAGATCGAAGCGCTGGCCGCGCTGCGCCAAGTCGCCGTGATGACCGTCCGGGTCGGTGTCCGTGGGCGGCACAACCCGGACTCGCCCGGCGCGTTCGCCCGCCGGGCCGGGGTGGAGCGGTCCACCGTGCTCGGCTGGCTGGAGGCGAACTGATGCCGTTGGCGTCCTCGGACGTCCAGCAGGAGTACGCGCGCGCCGACGTGGACATCCGCGGCCGCGCCGAGGACACCGCCGAGAGGACCGCGTGACCGCGCCGCGCGCCGACGTCACCACCCGACACCCCGACGACCACCGAGAGGACACTCCATGACCGACACGCCCGAGGGCCGTGGCGAACTCGTCGCCCTCGCCCACCGCATCGTCGAGGAGGCACCGCTCCCGCGCACCCGGTGGCGGCTGCGCGCGACCCTGGCCGACGGCGTCACCGTCCTGGCCGCCTGGCACCAGCAGGAGCTGGTCGAGACCGGCCAGGCCGGCGTGGTCGGCACGGAACGCCTGGACTGGGTGCAGGCCGCGGCGCCGCATCTGACCGAGGAGAACCACAACGACGACCCGGACCACCCGTACGTCTACGGGACGCGCCGCTGGGAGTACGGCTTCGACCTGTCCGACCCCGACCAGGTCCTGGACGCGCTCGTGACGGTCGTCGCCCGGGCCCGCCTGGACCAGGCCCTCCACGAGAGGGAACGCGAGGCCGAACAGCGTGCGCGGGCCGAGGCCCACGCCGACTCGCTGGCACTGCTGCGCGCGGAAGCCGACCGGGTCGCCTCCTCGTACGCGCGTCCGGACCGAACCGGGCTGCTGGAGGCCTTCGCGGCCCGCCGGTACGCCGTGCGTCGGGTACGCACGCTCGAGCCGTGCCCGCTGACCGTGGAGCAGATCGCGGAGGTGGCCGGGATGACGGTCGAGGAGGTCCGGCAGCAGCAGCCGCTGGTGCTGACGATGACCAGCCCCGCCCGCACCAGCCTGCGGAACGACGGCCACATCACCGACGAGGTGACCGCGGAGAGCCTGTGGGGGGAGATCCTTTGAGGTCTGACCGCCCCGTCGGAAACCGGCGCGACGCGGCCTCGGCGGCACTGGGCTACCACGACTACGACGACCACGACATCTCGCTCATGCTCCACGACGACGCGCACGAGGACGATCCGCGCCTGCACAAGCGGTTGATCGGCCGGGGCGAGCGGTGCGTGGCGTGGCTGATCGACGGAGTCGTCTACAAGGTCGGGCGCGACGCCGGCAACCGGTACGAGCACGAGGCGCTGACCGCGTGGCGTCAAGCGGGTGCCCCGTGGGCACCGCCGACCACGCTGTGGACGGTGCTGGACGAGTGGGGCTTCGAGTGTGTCGTCGTGGCGATGCCGTACCTGCCCGACAGCGGCGCGGAAGTCGATCCCGCCCGGCTCGCCGCGATCCGCCAGGCCGCGCCGCAGACCTGTCGGGACAACTACGCCGACGTCGACGGGCACCTGTGGCTGATCGACGGCGGGGACATCGAGCACTGGCCGGTGCCGGGGAGTTTTCCGCGCCCCGGACAGGTTTCGGGCGCTTGACCGCACGACCGATTCGGACCAGGAGGACGCCATGTGCGACACGCCACGGCCATACGGGCCGCCGAGCTGCCCTGTCTTGTGGAAAGGCCCGATCGAATTCTCGGTCACACCCGAAGCCGGCGGTGACGTGCGGCTTCGGATTTCCGACGCCGGGGGGCAGTGGGCCACCATCTCGCTGACGAACGCCGAAGCCTCGGCTATCGGAGGCGGGCTGACGAGTGTTGCCGAGCAGTCGGCACGCCAGCACGCCGAATCGGTGCGCGACACCCTCGACTGACGGATCGGGACGAGCGAAAGTGCCCCGCCACCCGGAGGTGGCGGGGCACAGGTCTGTTCGCGGGCGCGGCTACCGGCTGCGGGCCGGGGTACGGCGCCGGCGCATCCAGTACTCGACCACGTCCCGGTCCCATACCGGCTCTCCGGTGTGCCAGTCGTGGCCGATCCTGCCGCCGACCTGCCCGCGGCTGATGTAGCCGTGCCAGGTGTCGCGCTTGATCTGCGCGCGTTCCAGGATCTCGTCGAGGGTGATGGTGGGTCGGGCGCGCAGGCTGGTGTCGTCGTCGTAGGCGGTCGCCCGGACCAGCGCGGCGAACGCCTCGGCGAGTCGCTGCGTCTGCTCCGACGGCTCGACCGGGACGACCTTCATCACGTTCCACGTGCCGGCGGCCTTCTCGGTCGCGGTGGTTTCGTCCATGTCGCGGCGAAACGAGTCCTTGTACTGGCGGTGGGCGAACTGCAGGCCGGGGAATCGGCGGAGCAGCTCGGCGGCGAAGTACTCGGCGGGGGCTTCGCCCTGGCCGAGGGTGTCGCGGTACAGCGCCGTGAACTCGTCGTCGGTCAGCTCGGCGTACTCGGGCAACGGTCGTTCGGGTGGGGTGGCGTGGTAGTGCTGGGGCGAGGCGGCGGCGGGGCGGGTGGTGTCGAATCGCATGGCACGACCGTACAAGCACCACTTGTGTATTGCAAGCATGACTTGTACGGTTTGGGTGAGCGACGGAGGACACCATGGCCCAGTACACGATCACCCGCACCTGCGGACACGAGGACACCATCAACATCACCGGCACCAACGTCCGCAACCAACACCGCGGCGAAGTCCGCCGCCAGGAACGCCGCGCCTGCCTCGCCTGCCACACCGCCGCCGAACACCGCGCCGGCGCCCGGGTCACCGCCGACCTCGACCTGCCCCCGCTCACCGGCAGCACCAAACAGATCGCCTGGGCCGAAGCCATCCGAGGCAGGGCCGCGCCCGCTGTCGAACGCCACGTCGAAGAGCTGGTCGCGTCGATCGGCGTCAACGGATTCACCCCGGCGTTCTGCGACGTCTGGATCGACGCCATGCGCGAGGTGCTGACCGGTCGGACCGATGCCCGCTGGTGGATCGACCACAGCGACGACGCGGCCGAGGCCATCTACAGGATCGGTGCCGCGGCACTCCGCGCCGTCGTCTACCCCGACGGCCCCTGAGCTTCCGCCGGCGTGCGCAACGCCCCGCCCGGTTGTCGGGCGGGGCGTTGGTCGTTCAGCCGGTCACCGCCACAGGTGGGCGCGGGCCTGCCTCGCGGCGGCGAGCACGTCCCCGTAGTAGGCGTCCTCCCACGAGTCCATGTCCCGGCCGTGCACGGCGGACCGGGCCGGGGGTGCCGACCCCAGCGGGTGCACCCGCAGCCAGCGGCGGTCGTAGTGTCCGCCGGCGGTCATCGCGTACACCGGGTGCACCGGGAGTTTCTCGCGCCACAGGTAGGCGAACACGTGCGTGGCGTCCCACCGGCCGATCGGCCGGCACGTGTTCTTCGTGGACAGGCCCCGGTGGGCGATGGACATGCGGCGCATCCGGGACTCCTCGCCGCGCAGCCCGGAGATCCACCGGCCGGTCAGGGTCTCCCGGAGGACGTCCTGGTGGTCGGCGTGCGGGTCGGCGTGCCGGGTGTCGTAGCCCGGTTCGCCGCGTTTCGGGTTCCGCATTTCGACCGCGATCTCCTCGTAGCGCACCTGCGGGTGGGCGTCGAGGAACGCGTCGCGCACCGCGTCGCACTCGGGGGTCTCGAACAGGACCGACCGGACCCACACCACCCGGACCGTCAGCTCGGCCAGGGCTGCCAGGTGGGCGACGACGACGGAGTCCTTGCCCCAGGACACCGACACGTACGCCTCGCCCGCGTCCAGGAACGCCCGGACCTCGGCGACGGCGCTCTCGGCCTTGCGGTCCAGGGCCGGGTCGGCGGCGAGCATCCGGTCGTAGCGCTCCAGCGCGTCCCAGTGGTCGCGGTCGCGGTCGGTGATCCGGGTCGAGTCGATCAGCACCCGCCACCCCCGGACACGGCGCGGGTCGCGGCACGCCGGTCGCCCTTGACCGCGACCAGGACGATCTGGTGGCGGCGGGTCGCGGTGCGGCACGCCTGCCACGGCGGGCGCATGCGTTTGTGCGCGGTGCCGACCGGGGCACGCAGCACGTGCTCGTTGACGACGTGCAGTCCGGCGTCCTCCAGGTGCTGCCAGGCGTGGCGGGGCAGGCCGCGCAGGTGGCCGTGCCGGTCGCGGACGTCGGAGATCACCCACGCGAGGAACCGGTCCTCGCGCAGCGCCGCGGCGGCCCGGCCGACCACGGCGCGGTGGGCGTCGAGGAACGCGGGCCAGTCCATGGTGGACAGGTCGCGGGGGTCGTCGGAGTAGCGCTCCCGGTCGTGGTAGGGCGGGCAGGTCAGCACCATGTCCGCGTCCCCGTCGGAGACCGGCCAGGCGTAGGTCAGCGCGTCCCCGGCGAACCAGGCCGGGGACGGGTACGGCGAACCCGCCGCGACGGCGGTGTTCGCGTCGACCTGGTCGGCGTCCAGGTCGACGCCGACGTACTCCAGGCCCAGGTGGGAGGCGACCAGGCCGCGTACGGGTCCGCCCGCGCACGGGTCGAGCACCCGCCCGCCCGGCGGGCAGTACCACCGGTACAGGACCTCGGCGAGCACCGGGTCGAACCGCGACACCCCGCCCGAGAGGGCGCCGTGCCGTCCGGTGGTCATCATCCCCGCGGCGTGGTCGCGGGGCGTGGTGTCGCGGACGCCCAGGTCGTGCCAGTGCTTCTTGCGGTCCTGCCACGGCCGGGAGTCCTGGTCCAGGGTGGACCAGGGCAGCACGCCGGGGACGACGTCCATCGCCGGGTAGCGGTCGCCGACCGGCTGCCCGTCCCAGGCGATCACGGGGTGCGGCACGGCATCCTCCGGGAGTGGTGGTGGTAGGGGGCGCGGATCGACCCGGCCGGGCCGGTCGGGTCGGGCAGCGGCCGGGACCGCCACGCGTCCCGGTCCCGGCCGGGTTCGACGGTGATCGTCTGGATGCGGCCGTGGCCGTGCCGGGTCGCCCGGCCCAGGTGTCCCAGGTGGGCGAGCAGCCCGGCGACGGCGTCGGGGTCGCCCAGGGCGTGCCAGACGACCGTGTCGACCCAGGTCGCGGCCATCGGCGTGTCCCGGGCCTTGTACGGGCCCAACCCGGAGTGGTGCTTGCCGTCCGCGGTGAACCGGGCCATCTCTCCGACCGGGGGACGGCGGCGGATCTCGACGGTGGTGTGGCCGAGCGCGGTCCACGACGCGGCCGAGCACGCCCACCCCCACACCCGTTCGCCGTCGGCGGCGCGCAGCCGCGAGTCGGTGTCGGGCCGGGAGGGCGCGGCGGTCCACGTGGCCAGGGGCAGGGCGAGGTCGGGTGCCCAGTCGTGCCGCAGCGGCGGCAGGCCGGCCTCGTCGGCCAGGGCGAGCTGCGCGGCGCACCACGCCAGCGGCCCGTCCAGGCACAGCGGCTGCGAGTCCAGGCCGACGACCGGCTCGGTCAGGGTCGCGGTGACGACCAGTGGCTGCCAGCGCGGGTCGTCGGTGGTGTCGACCACGGTGCCGGCGGGGACGACCGGGCTCACGCGACGATCTCCTGCCACAGGGCGGTGATCTCCTCGGCGTGCTCGACGAGGTGGGCTTCCCACCAGGCGCGGGCGTCGGCGGGGGTGGGCAGGCCGTCCGGCAGGTCGAGGTCGACCCGGCAGGTGCCGTAGCCGACGCCGCGCTTCGCGGCAAGTTGCAGGACGCGGACGCCGTCCCGGTCGGCGGGCATGATCTCGTCGAGGGCGACGAGCAGGACCCTGAGCTGTGCGTCGGTGGCCGCCGGGGTCAGCACGAGCCCGCCGTACAGGGCGGCACCGGGCAGCACGACCTGGTGCTCGTAGATCATCTGGGTGGTGGTGGGGACCAGCTCGTCGGCCAGCGCGGTGTACCGGTCGACCGGGGTCCCGGCGACGTCGTGGCGAGTCCCGAATTCCTCGCCGCGGAACGCCGACGCCGGCCGTGCGGCGCGTGGGTCGCCGGCCAGCCGCCCGGGCAGCCGCCACGCGTTCTCGGCGCAGACCAGGTGCAGCTGGTCGACGGCGAGGGTGCCCGCGGTCATGTCGGCCGCGGCGCTGTACCCCATCAGGGCGAGCGGCGGGTACAGGTGCTCGACCCGGCGCAGCAGCGCGAGGTCGGTCTGGGAGCCGGTGCGGGTGATCGCGCCGCCGGACCACAGCAGGTCGACCACGGCCTTGGACAGGCCGCCGTCCTCGACGCCCAGGGTGCGCACGGCGTGCCAGGCCAGGCCGGCGCGCAGGCCGTGGCGCAGCGAGTTCCCGGACACGAACGGCACCTGCGCTACGGTGCCGTCGGGGCGGACCATCCGCTGGGTGCGGATGAGGCTGGTGTTGCCGGCGGTGCCGGCGCCGTGGTGCAGCGGCGCCACCAGGGTGGCGGTGAACGGGATCGTCAGCGTGGTGGTCATCGGGTGGCCTTCCGGGCGGTGCGGGCGACACGGGCGAGGGCGACGAGGTAGACGGCTTCGCGTTCCACCCTCGCCTGCCAGGCGGGGTAGTCGGCGGCGATCACCGCGCACGCCTCCAGCAGCGCGGTGTCGGTGCGGGCCTGGGTGGTCTCGATCTGGAGTTTGCGGGCGGCGGTGGTGACCGCCTCCCCGACCGTGTCGGCGGTGGCGGCGGTGATCAGCGCGGACTGGGCGCGGTCCCAGTAGTGGGCGACGCCGAGCACGTCGGCCGAGGCCGAGTCGAGCAGCGCGTTGAGCCAGGCGACGGTGGCCTGGATCAGCTCGTCAGGCGACGGGGGCGGCGTGGGCGTGGTCATGGATCGTCTCCTTGGTCAGGCACCAGAGGGCTAGGTCGAGTAGTGGTGAGCCGACGTGGTCGGCGAGTCCGGCGTGGTGGTGGTTCCACGTGTCGAGGTCGTCGGCGGTGCGGATCGCGGCGAGGGTGGGCCGCCCGGCGGCGAGGTCGTCGCCGGTGTGGCGGGCCGCGCGCAGTGTGGCGGCGTGGCCCAGGACGCGGCGCCACGTGGGGGCGTTGGAGGTGATCGTGGTGTTCTCCATTCGGACCGTCCACTCGGGACCGCCGTGGTTGACTTTCCCGTAGGGCAGGACGTGTTTCTGCCCGGAGGTCGCGACGGTGACCAGCCACGCCCCCTCCGGTGGGGCGGCGAGGATGTCGGCGACGACACCGGGCGCGGCCCGGTTGGTCAGGCACAAACCTGGTTGGCTGGGCAGCCAGCACTTGGGGTGGTTGTCGGGCAGGGTCGCGCCGATCGCGGCGACGACCGTCCACATGCGCAGCGTCGCCGGGGGTTTCCCCGAGCAGCACCACACGCACGCCGGGCAGATCCGGTCCGAGTCCGGCCGGCGGTACAGGTACTGGTCGGTGAAGTTCGCGCCGGTCGCACGGGCGGCGTCGGCGGTGCGGTCGGCGGACAGCCCGCACATCACGCACATCCCGGGCCGGTCGGCGAACAGGTTCGCGACGGCCCCGGTCGGCTCGGGGTGTCCGGCCAGTCCCCAGACGAGTCGGGTCGGCGAGGTCACGACGCCACCAGCAGCAGGCCGCAGCCGAACGCCTTGCCGTGGCCGATCCCGGACGACACCAGACCGCGCAGGACGTCCGGGTCGGCCACGGTCGCGGTGCCCTGCCACAGGTGCCGGGAGTGGTGCACGCGGTGCCTCGTGCGGATCTGGGTGCCGGCGGCGGCGGGCAGCGGCCTGCCGGTCAGCGCGGTGATCTCCAGTGCCGGGGCGAGCCTGCGGGTGATCCACTCGTTGCGTTCGCCCAGGGCGACCGGGGTGGGCTGGCCCCTCGACTTGCGCACCGGGACGCCGTCGGGGCCGACGGCGGTGGCCTTGGCCCGTGCCCGGGTCGGGTTGGCGATGACCGCCCACCGCACGACCGAACCGGCGGTGATCCGGTCGAGGCGGGATGCCAGGTTCGCGGAGTGGACCGAGACGGCGTACCCGGCGGGCAGGGCGAGCGGGGACACCGCCGCTCCGGTCTGCACGAGCAGGGTCGTGCCGTGCAGGCCCCACAGCAGCCTGCCGCCGTCCGGGTCGGGCAGGCCCTCGGCGATCTCCCGGACGCGGACGTGCATTTGGTAGGCGTTTCGGAGATCCTCGACGGTCTGCGGGTTGCGGTGGTCCAGCACCACCTTGGTCATGATCACTGGCGGGTCTCCTCGGTGCGTTGGGTCAGAGCAGGGCGGTGATCAAGGCCGCCGCGAACAGCACGGCGATGTGCAAAGACTGGTCCAGGAAGTACGCGCCCCGCACCACCGGGGCCTGGTCGAGCGGGAGGTCGGCCGTCGGGTCGTCCTCCACGTCCGGCCGGTACGCGAACACCCGGTGCGGCCGTGGGGTTCCGCGGTCGTGGTAGTCGCCTTTGCCGGTGGCGTGCGCGAGTCGGGCCAGCGGGGTGCGCCGGTCGATCACGTAGTGGGTGACCGCCGACACGGCCTGGCCCACGGCGATGCCGGTCCAGGTGGCGTGCAGGCCCAGCGGCAGCCAGAGCACGGCCAGGACGGCGGCGAGGGTGGTGAGGGTGTAGGTGGCGACGTGCCGGGCACAGGCCAGGCGTCCCCGCCAACCGGGGAGTCCTTTGTGGATGGCTTGGTGGTCGGTCTGTACCCAGTGGTCGGCCAGGTGGTGGGCCGTGTAGAGCGCGACGAACACCAGGGCCGCGGTGGTCCCGGCGGTCATGCGACGAACAAGTCCTTGATCCCGCCCTTGTGGAGGGTCTCGGCGACGGTCGCCTCGGGCAGCACGAGGCGGCCGGGGACCTTGGTGTGGGAGGCCATGTAGCCGGTGTCGGAGTACTCGACGAGCTTGTCCACGACGTGCTCCGGCTCGACCTCGTCGGCCAGGGTGTAGGGGGACTCCTCCGAGTCCTCGGTGTCGTACTGGCTGCTTGGGTCGAGGTCGGCGAGCAGACTGGCGAGCCGGTCGAGGCCGGCCTCGTTGCCGTCGACCTGGAGCCAGAACGTCCAGGTCTCGCCCTCCCAGTCGTTCTCTTCCACGTAGCGGCGGAACACGGTCACGGGGTGTCTCCTGTCAGTGGCGGGGGTTGGTGTCGGGGAGCAGGCCGAGCATGTCGAGCAGGACCACGCAGTCGTCCCGGTCGTGGGCGTGGCGGGCCACGGTCAGCCGGGCCGCGTGCCGCTGGTCTTGGAGGTAGCCGTCCTGGTCGTCGCGGTCCCACGCGTGGACGCGGGCGTGCACGCTCGGGATGAACAGGTTGTCCGAGCTCATCACGCGACCCGGGCCGGCAGGTCGGGCCAGCGCAGCACCGACAGCCTGTTCCGCTGGGCTTCGGGCAGCGCGACCGGCGGGACGCCGAGGTGGTCGAGACCGGCATGGCGCAGCCACCACGCGTCGCACTGGTTGTCGTCGCCGAACTCGACCTGGGCGCGTTTGAACGCGGCCAGGGCCATCGCGGTCTTGTCCGCGTTGCCCCTCCCGGTCGCGTACGCCTTGAGCGTGGCCGGGGGCACCAGGACGTACGGGATGCCCGCGTCGAGCAGTGCGGCCCGGACCGCGCCGTGGACCATGCCGGTGATCCCGGCGGCGTGGGCGTGGGTCGGGAGGTCCTCGATCACCACGAGCGTGGGCTCGGAGCCGAGGGCGAGATTGACGGCGACGACGATGTCCAGCAGACGGCGGTCGCCGTCGGCGGACCGGGTCTTCACCGTGGCGGTGGAGCCGTCGGGGTAGGCGATCCCGGTGGCGGTGATGGACAAGTCCAGGCCGATGACGTTCCCGCGCGCGGAGGCGGCGTCCATCAGAACCACCCCGACAAGTCGTCCAGGCCCTTCGCGGCGGCGACGAGGTGGTCGATCGTGGACCGGAAGTCGGTGGTCTCCTCGGCGTCGAGGTCGTCGAAACGGTCTCGGATGATCGCGTCGGCCGTGACGGTGATCGCGGCGACGGCGCGGCCGAGGTCGTGGAGGGTGTGCAAGGGGTCGGTGTTCGCCGCGCCGGCCGTTGCCACGCGGGCGGCGAGGATCCACACGACGCGGGCGTCTGCGACGGGGTCGTTCCTGGTGATCTCGGCGGCGAGGTCGCCGTTGGACCAGTGGTCGGGCAGGGTCTCGTCCTCGAAGTACGCGAGGGGATCGGTGGTCATGCTGCTCCTCGGTGGTGGCGGTGGTGTGCGGGTGTGGGGGTCAGGGGCGGGAGGCTGCGGGTGTGGCCGCACGGCCGGCGCACGCCGTGCAGGTGCACGGCCAGCCACCCGGCCCGGCCGCACCGGGGGCACGGGAAGACCGGGCGTTCGACCACGTGCAGGCGGGCGCCGAGTTCTGTGGTGGTGAGGTCGTGGCGGACGGGCTGGCGTATCCCGTCCGGCACGGAGCTCACCCCGCACCCTCGGGCGCGGCCGGTTCGATGAGGTGGCGCTCCAGGCACCATTTCCAGTACTCGCTCTGCATGTCGCCCATGAGCGGCGCGAGAGCGGATGCCTCGGTGATCGTCGGGTTGGCCGCCATGACCTCCGCTCGGCGGGCGAGCATGGCTTGGCGGCGAAAGAATGCTGCGGAGTCCATGAAGACCGCCACGGCTCACGCCTCCTCGGCGGGCGGGGCGGTGCCATCGCCGTTTCCCGTGTTCCACACAGCTTCGGCGGCGGTGATGTGGGCGGCGAGCAGGTCTCGGGCCTGCACGCTGGACAGGTCGTGCAGGGTGACGTCGTAGCGCGGGCCGCCGAGGGCGGGCTGGGTGACGTCGAACGTGGCCGAGCGTCCGGCCGGGATGGCGCGGAGAACGGCAGTGGCTTCGTTGCGGTCCAGGCCGCCGATGCCGAGGTGGATGGTGATGGCGGCGGGGTCGCTGCTCACGTGTCTGTCCTTTCGGGAGACGAAGCGGAGTGGGGCTCGATCAGCCCGGTCAGCTCATCGGAGTACGCAGAGGTCTCGGTGCCGTCGTCCAGTTCGACGAGCCACGCGCCGTTGTCGTACGGGTCGGGTCCGATGACGGTCCCAGCCTCGTCGTAGTCGAGGCGGCTGCTGTCGTCGATGGCGACCCGGTCGCCGGTCCTCCAGGCGGGTGCGGGGTAGATCCAGGTGTCGTCGTTGGCCACGGCTCACGCTCCCTCGACGGTTTCGTTCTCCTTGGCGAATCGGGCCAAGCTCTTGTGGACCCCCGCCCGAAATTCGGCCTGCCGGGTTGAGTACGGCACGAGGGTGTCCGCGTCCAACTCCAGGACGTCGTCCATCACCTCGGGGTCGCCGTCGACCAGTACGGTCACGGCCATGTCGCGGCGCAGCAGCGACTTGAAGCGGTCCCACCACGACACGCGGAGCGTGAACCTCCCGAACGGGTCGGCGATGGGTTCCCGGAAGGTGATGGTGCGGTCGTCGAGCTGGTAGGTGACCCGATACCGGGGTCCGGTCTCACGGCTGTCGTAGGTGGGCTGGATGGACCGACGCATCTCACGCACGGACGGTCTCCTCGGTGGTGTCGGGCAGGTAGCGCCACTCGATGCGGGTGATCTCTGCGGCCGGGTCGATCCGCTGGGCGCGCACGAAGAACCGGTCGACGAACTCGTCCGGGGTCATGCCGGGGCAGCCTTCGCGGGCCACGTCGTCGGCGGTGATGGTGTCGAGGCGTTCGCGGCGGACGGACACGACCTCGACGTCCACGATCCGCACCAGCGGCTCGCCGGGCTTGCGGCCCATGATCTTGCGGCACAGGGTGAGACGGGTACCGGGCTGGAGGTCGACCCAGCCCTTGCGACGCGTCACGGTCTTGATGCGGGATCGGACGGCGTCCTCCGTCATCGCGACGGACATCAAGCGGGGCATCACGCCTCCTTGGCGGTGGTGTTGGCGGTGGCGGGGCAGCACGCCGGGCAGTAGTCGCGCCGGGCGACAGTCGTCCAGCCCCGTCGGGAGGCGAGGTACCGGGCAGCGCTCGCAGTCGGCGTCGGGTCGGTTGGGATGTACTCCGTGAGGCAGCGCGCTCCGTCGCACATCAGTCGTACGGATCGGTAGGCGGCCACGTCACGCCTCCTCGGCGGGCGGGGTGACTGCGTCCCCAAGATCTGTGGCGTCCCCCTCGTGCCACTCGGTCGGCTCTGCCGTGGCCTGAGGGACGGCGGGCGGGAGGAGATCCTGCTCGGTACACACCCACACCGGAGTGCCCTCGCCAGGCTCCCGTACCTCGCACAGGAGCGCGCTCGGCGTGTGGTGCCGGCGCCCGGCGTCGGGCCAGACGTCCAGGACGTCGACGACCAGTCGGGAGTCGTCATCGCCGGTGGCGTGCGGCATCCACACCGCCGGGTGGCCGGCGGTCGGCAGCCACGGCTGGTCGTGGCCGGTGGAGGGGGTGGTCACGATGCGCGCTCCTCGGATCGGCGCAGGCACCGCTTGCAGCGCGGCATGTCGTCCGGGGCGACGATCGGCTCGTCCACCTCCGGGTCCGGCGGGCGGTAGTCCCGCTCGCACCCGGTCGAGTACAGGGCGACCGCGCCCATCGACCCGATCTCGATCAGGGCGTGGGCACGGGTCCAGCCGGGCAGCGTGCACCAGGCGGTGGCGAGGTCCCGGGCGGCCGTGGTCTCGGGGTCCGGGGCGGTCACCGGGACACCTCGGCCGCGGGTGCCGGGCGCAGCCGCGACGGGTCGATCACCGCGTGCCAGTCGTCGGCGTAGACGATGCCCAGCGCGGGGGCTGCGGGGCCGTCGCTGTAGATGCGCTCGACCTCGACCTCGATGTCGCCGACCTCGTCGTGGCGGAAGATGCCGATGTCGCCGACCCGCCAGGCTGAGAGGGTGGAGTGGAGGTTGTCGGTGTCGGTCATGGGTGTTGTCCTCCTCAGGCCGCCGCGGCGGCGGCACGGGTGATCAGGGGGTGAGGGAGTCGACGACGGCGCGGATCAGGAACTCGGCCGCGGGCGGGGTGACTCCGTTGCCCAACTGCTTGACCTGCTCGCGTTTGTTCCCGGTGACCACGTAGTCGTCGCCGAACGCCATGGCGCGCTGGATCTCCGGGACGGCGAGCATCCGGAACGTGCAGTCCTCCACGGCCGGAGGCCGCTCGGACCAGCCGACCAGGGACTGGTGTCCGGCGGTGGTGAGCGTGCGCATCGGCTCGTCCACGGGCGTGGACAGGTAGCCCTCGTCGCCGCGCGCGGTGTTGTGCCGGACGAGCATGTGGTGGGTGCCGCTCGCGGTCACGGTCGACAGCGGCTCGCGGACGTCCCGGGCGGTGGAGCCGCCGCCGCGCAGCTCGGCGATGAACGCCAGGCCGTAGCGGTCCACCGTGGTCAGGGTGCCCAACGGCCGGTCGGTCGGCTGCGCGGCCTCGGCGGTCCCGTAGTACGGGACGACCAGCGCGGTCTCGTGCCGGGTCGTCTGGGTGCGCATCGGTGCCGCGGCTGGGAGTGCGGCGTTGCCGACCCTGCCCTCGACCGGGACGAGCAGCCCCTCGTTCTCCCGGGTCGTACGGGACCGGAACGGACCGGTCACGGGTTGGGCGGACTCGTTCCACGTGCCCCCGGACGGCACCAGCTGGGCACCGGCGTAGCGGGCCAGGCCGGCGCGGATACGCGCGATGGTCTTGTCCGACAACGGCTTGTCCCGGTCGCCGATCCGTTCGCCGAGCATCGACCAGTCGATCGCGGACGCGGCGGGCAGCACGTAGGGCTCGACCGGCCTGCCGCAGCCCGGGGTGGTGCACGCGTAGGTGTACTGGGCGCGGTAGCGGCCCCACCGCTCCAGCGGCCACGTCGCGCCGCGCCGTTTCCATGCCTGCCGGCACTCGACCTCGGCCGCGCAGCCGGTGCACCAGCCCCGCGGCCGGATCTCCAGGTCCGGGCGTCGGTTGCCGCGCCGCCAGAGCACCACGTACATCCGGTCGCGGGACTGCGGGGCACGGGGCGCGGCGATCGCGGGGGCGTGCATGGAGTTGAGGTACACGACGTGGTGGTCGTAGCCGTAGGAGTCCATGGCCATCAGCCACGCCTGGAACGGAGCCCAGTGCGCGGCGTCGACGACGTTCTCCACGATCACCGCGTCGTAGCGGTGCACCTCGGCGAAGCGGGGTACGTCCCACATGGTCGCCCGGGAGCGTTCGGCGACGTGGTCGGGCAGGGGTTCGTCGAACAGGCCGGGGCCGACCTGGCGGCGTTTGCGTCCTTTCGCGACGGAGTGCGAGGTGCACTCCGGCGACGCCCACAGGATGTTGGTGCGCCGGTAGCGGCGGGGCTCGACCTGGGAGATGTCGGCGCAGTCGTGTGCGCAGTCCGGGAAGTTCGCGGCGTGGGTCTCGATGGCGCGCGGGGAGTGGTTCGCGGCCATGACGAGCTGGACGCCGGGGACGGCGGTCGCGCCGAGTCCGGAGCCCCCGGCTCCGCAGAACAGGTCGGTTACGGTGATCATTTCGCTTTCCCTTTTTTACCGCAGGCCGCCAGTGCCCGGTTGTAGGCGCGTGCCGCGTGACGACAGTCGTCGCATGCCTGTTCGTAGCGGCGGCGGTGCTGTGCGTAGCCGTTGATGGTGCCGTGTTGGATCGGACGCCGTGGCCGGATTTTGGCGTGTCGCACGCGGTGGGCGTGTTCCCAGTCAAACCACAGGTCTTCCCAACACCGACGTGCCTGTCGTACTTGCGGTTTTACGGTCTCGTAGGGCAATCCGCGCGCGGTCGCGACGGCTTGGACGCTGCCGGTGGCGGCGAGAAGCAGCAGAAGGTCGGCTTGGTGGCGAGGGAGCTTGTGAGTGACCTGCTCGGTGGCGATGCGATCGACGAGCGCTTCGATTCGAGGGTCGACGAGGGCAGGGAGATCCGAGTGCCAGTAGGCAGCGAACCGTGCCCCGGGATTGCCCCAGCTCTTCCGACGTCCACGGTGGCCCTGCCACTGATGGATGTCGTTGAGGATGCCGTCGCGGGCGGCGACCGCGAGTTCGCATGGACCGGGGTGGGTCTCCGAGGCGAGCAGGCAGTCCACCAAGCCGTTCCAGGCGGCCTCGTGGAGCAGGTCGACGTCGCCGCGGGCGCGCGCGTTGGCGGTGGCACGTCGAGCGATGGCGGTGAGGTCTCCGAGGCCGTAGCCATGCATGCGGTCGGGGCAGTCGCAGGCGGTGGTCATCGGGGCTCCACGTCGGACAGGCCGCCGGTGACCTGCTGGTCGCGGATGGCCTTGTCGAGGTCACTCACCGGGCTCACCTCGCAGGGTCGTGTTCCGGTCCTCACCGGACGGTGCGGTGCCGCTGGCGAGGAGGTCTCGCTGCACGGCCCACCCAGGCCAGGCCACCAAGTGCTCGGCGATCAACGTGTCGATGTCCGCTGGCGGCCGGTCGTCGGGTGCCGGGCAGGTTTCGTGGCAGTACCGGCTGGTGCCGTAGTGCGGGCCGCAGTGGTAGCACTCGGTGGCGCCCTCGACGTCCATCGGGACGACGCGGTGGTCGCACTCTCCGGTGTGGACGTGTGCTGCCGTGCTGGCGTTGGCGTGGATGATCGGGAGCGCGGCGGCGAGCACGGCGCGGGCGAGGTCTTCGTTCGTGGGAGAGAGGCTGCCGATCTGGCCGGTGTAGATCCCGGCGCAGTCGTGTGCGTGCGGGGACAGGAGGTCGTGGATCGCGGTCGCTGCTGCGGCCACGGCCTGGTCGGTGATGGGGTCAGCCACGGCTTTGTTCTGTCCAGTTTGGATGGACATGCGGGACATGACAGCCTCTCCGAGCAGGGTCAGCCGGTGCTCGCCAGCGGGCACGGGGTAGATGAGGCCGCGTCGGTCCGCTGCGGCGCGGGTGGCCGGGTGGTACTGGCCGACCAGGATCAGAGCCCGATCGGGCTGGGCCGCCATGTCTGCGAGCATCGCGGCGGTGAGGGGGGTCAGGCCGCGCATCGCGGTGGTGATCTCGTCCTCGGTTGGGTCAGCCACGGCTGGTCTCCGGGGTGAGGCCCGGCGCACGCGGGGTGCGCCGGGCGGGGTGGTCAGTGGTGTCGGGTGGCGTAGCGGTGGCGCATGCGGGCCAGGCGCAGGGCGTCGCTCGGCTCGGTCCACCGGTGCCAGCTGATGCCGGGTGCGTGGCGCTGGAGGTGGTGTTCGCGGTCGATGTCGCAGTAGGCGCAGGCGTTCGGCGCGACGTAGTCGTCCGGCAGCCCGCAGTCGACGAACGCGGGCAGCAGGCCGTTGCGCCACAACCGGTGTGCGGCGTCCTGCACGTCCTCGGGCAGCGGCACGCCGACGGCGTCCGTCCACGCGTCCTCGGGTGCGAGGTAGCCGAGACTGCCGCTGAGGTCGCGCAGGTATGCGGTGATCTCGGTGGTGGTGAGCTGGGTGAGGATCTGCGCTTGCTGGCACCGCGAACGGTGCCTGCCGGGGCAGCATCCGCAGACGCGGTGGTCTGCGGCGGGGTGGCCGCAGGTGGGGGCGTACCTCTGGCTGCGCGTGGTGGCGCACAGCTCGGGGCACGTCTCCGCGTCGGGGTGGTGGTCGAGGACGGTCACGGTGCCTCGATCGAGCAGAGGGTGCCGACGCCGATCGCGATGGAGTCGTGGCCGCGCATGAGGGCGTGGAGCCGGGCGGTGCGGACGGGGTCGAGGGCGGTGAAGACGCGCACCTCGTCGCCGTCGAGCTTGCCGGTGACGTCGATGTGGACGGAGAGCGTCTTGTCGGGGTCGTAGCGGGTCATGTCGTGCAGGGCGATGTGGGACTGGTGGAGGAGGTCGTACCAGGAGGCCAGGATTTCGACGGTGCTCGGCTGGCCGAGCTGGATGTCGACGCGCTTGGCGGTGCCGGTGATGTTGCCGATGCGGCCGAGGTCGGGGGTGGTGGCGGTGAGGGCGGGGTGTCCGGCGACGCGGGCGATGCGGGCGAGGAGGGCGGTGTTGTTCACGGCGGGTTTCACCTCGGGGGTCGGGGCGGGCGGGGGGTGGTGCCGGTGGTGCGGGGGATGCCGCACCACCGGCAGGCACCGGAGTCGTGGCAGTAGACGCACCACGGGTCGGAGGTCGTGGTCACGCCGGGTCGCCCTCGGCGAAAGCGGCGTGGTTGCGCACCCAGTCCGGGATCGCGGTCGCGGCGGGCTCGTCGTCGTCGGGGACGCGGTCGCGCAGCGGACCGTCCTCGCGGAGCAGGTCGTGTTCGGAGGCGACGGTGAGCCAGCCGCCGTCGGTGTTCTGCCAGCGGGTGCCGCGTCGGGTCCAGGGCCGGCCGTACCGGTCGGTGAGGTGGCCGACGTCGCCGGGGATGCCGGTGTCCGGGGTGTAGCCGGTGTCGGCCTCCGTCGGGAGGGTGTGGCCGGGGGCGAGGTCGATCGTGGTGCCGCCGGGCAGGGTGTCGCAGGACCAGCCGGCGTCCTGGGCGACGACCCGGGCGGACCACGGGGTGTCGGTGGTGACCGTGGTGTGCAGGCCGCAGTCGTCGCCGCAGTCGCAGGACAGGCGGACCGTCGCGCTCACCGCGCCTCCTCGGGATCGGTGGTGGTGTCGTGGTCGGATACGTCGGGGTGGGGTTCGCCGCCGCGCGGGCAGTCGGGGTCGGGTCCGTCCTGGCCGTCGAGCGGGCCGAGCAGCAGCCGGGCGAACCAGGACTGGCGGGTCACGGGAGTAGGCCGAGCACGACGGCCCACAGGCCGGCGATGGCCACCGCGAAGAGCAGGACGGCGCAGGCGTGCCGGGCCCGGTCGGTGTGGTGGATGTGGTGGCGGCCCGTCACGACCGGCCGCCGGGCAGGTCGCGGTGCGGGCAGCGGGCACGCGGGTAGGGCAGGGCGGCGGTGAACGCGTCGTCGTCGGCCCGCCGGACGGCGGCGCGCAGGACCGCGACCGGTGCCGTCCACAGCCCGGCCAGCAGCACCGCGACCGTCCACGCCGGGGTCATCGGAGCGCCTCGCGGCCCTGGGCGTCCAGCGCGGCCCGTTCGGTGGCGGCCCACGCGGCGAGCCGGGCGTCGAGCCCGGGGTCGCCAGCCGTGACGGTGCCCGGGTCGCCGGAGGCCAGGCCGGTGAGCGCCTGGTCGTCGGTACGGACGGTGGGGATGGTCATCGGGTGCTCCGGCGGGCTCGAGCGAGGACGGTCCCGGCGGCGCCGATCAGCGCCGCGGACACGGCGAGCAGGACCAGGGCGGCCGACGCGCCGGCCAGTCCGGACAGGCCGACCGCCCACCAGGGCAGGTCGGTGGTCACGGCGGTGGTGACGAGTGCGGAGAGGGCGCCGGCGGCGGTGGTCGCGGCGGTGAGGCCGACCGCGTCGGCAGGGGTGTCGAGGGGGCGGAGCTGGGGGTCGAGTTCGGTGCGAGCGGTGGAGAGCGTCATCGGATCTCCTTGGGCGTCTGATGTATCCAAACTACGTCCAAATCCATCCAAACGCAAGTGTTGTCGATCCCACTTCGCCAATTCAGACCTTGCGCCTCAGGACAGCTTCAGCGCGCCAGGCGGTCGTCCGGGGGCGGCGAGCGGTCGGGGAACCTCAGCCCGCAGGGCGCGTCAGTCGCAGCCGTCTTCCTCGTCGGGCTGCACACGGATCGCGTCGAGGTGGGAGACGACCAGCTCGCACATGCCCCGCACGCACTCGCCCGCCTCCGGCAGCGACGCCATGCGGCGGAAGTCGGCGGCCAGCCCGGCTATCGCGGCGTCCACGCGCATCGCTTCGGCGGCCCAGTCCATCCGGGACTCGCGCTCCCGCGCCCATGCGGACGTGGCGGACCGCAGCTCGTCCACGCCGTAGTGACCGCCGGAGACCGCCCCGCCTCCGCAGGCGGCCCGGTTGAGGGCGGCGGCGATCACCGGCCCGAAAGCCGGGTCGAGGGCGACGGCGACGTGCTCGTCGGTGTCCCTGTCCCCGGTGTCGGTGTAGACGTTGCGCGGGTTGTGGCTCCCGGTGCGGTAGCGGCTGTCACCGGTCCGGGTCGTGCTGATGCCCCCGCATGCAGCTGCTGCGTTGACGAGCCGAACGATCATCTTGGCGACGTCGGGCACCGCCTGGGCCGCGACCCGGCCGTCGGCAGCCACGATCGCCGTCGTGCCGTGGGATTCCCCGCATCGCCACGGAGTCGGGTACTGCGGGCCGCTGCTGGTGTCGGGGTGGGATGTCATGCGGAACGGTCTCCTCTCGCGTCCACGGGGACGCTGGACGGCACTGCGGGGGATTCCTGTCGGGCCGGCCTGACCCGGGGTGGGCAGATGCCGACCCGGACCGTCACGGCCAGCCACGGCTGGCACACCGGACACGGCACCGGACGGTCCGCGTCCGGGTCGACCCAGCCCCCGTCGCACACGTGCGGCACCGGGGGCTGGTCACGCTGCTCGGGCACCTCGACCGCGGGCTCGTCGACGAGCAGTTCGTCGGCGGTCACGGCCTCGTCGTCGGGGTCGCCGAACCGGGACGGGCTCACCACAGCCTCCGCGCGCGCGGCGTGACCTCGGCGCCGACCAGGCGGGAGGGGTGCGCCTCCGACTTCGTGAGCTTCCGGCCCCGACCGTCCACACACGCCTCCCCAACCTGTGCCCGGCAGTACCCGCACGGCCGGGCCAGGACTCTTCGCCTCGCGGTCGACTCACGCACGCCCTCCCGCTCGGCGACGGCGAGCGCGGACCCGGCCCGTACCCGCTTCCCGGCCCTGAGCGCCGCCACGGCCCGGTCCACGCCCGCGTGCAGCCGCTCCGGATCGAACGGGGCAGCAGGGATGGCACGGGCCCCGGTCGACCCGGAGCGTTCGCGCTCGGTCGGGCGTCGCCGCGCGTTCCACCACTGGACGATGTCCGCGGGCGAGATCGTCTCGCGGTGCCGGGTGTACTCGTCGGACCGGTAGTGGGCGAAAACGGCCTTCTCTGCGTCTTCGTAGGGCACGTCGTGCAGGGCCTTCTGCCAGACGCCGCGGATGAAGCCCTTGGCGTCGGGCTGGGGCATCTTGGGGTCCAGGCTGATCGCGGTGGCGAGGATGCGTCCTGCCTCCGAGAGGTTCATGCCGTCCGGCCTCCTTCGATGACCAGCAGGTGATCGTTCGTCGGTGGTTCGTCGAGGTAGTCGGCGAGGAACGGGTCGTCTGGCTCGAGCGCCGCGAGGACTTTGTCCATGCGCCGTGATCCGGTGACCGTGCCGGTGTCGGTCGTCGGTACGCGTCCTAGTCCCTGTCGCTGCCGGACCAGCGGGTGCGGTCGGACCGGCGCGGCTTCGGCCTTGGCCTGTGCTTCGCGCATCCACTTCCGCCACGCGGCGAGCCAGTTGCGTTTTTTCGCCGACGGCCCGCACGCGGCGAGCCAGTAGTCACGGAACTGGTCGGTTTCGGCCGCGCCGACCAGGGGGGTCTCCTTCCGTGCCCAGGCGATCATCTCGTCGGTCGCGGTGAAGTCCTCCGGGATGTAGGTCCCGGCACTCGCGCGCGGGCGCGTGGGCGCGACAACCCCCGAAGGGGGTTGTTCTTTGTTTGGTTGTACTGGTTGTACTGGCTTACTGGATGGGCGGGGACTCCCCGATGGACTCCCCACGTGAGTCCCCGGGGTGTCCCCTCGGGTGTCCCCTGGGGACACAACCGGCTTTGAACTGGGAGTTCGGCTTCCTGCACCCGGATTGGCCGCGCGTTGCCCGCGTTTCTTGTCCCGCTCCTTCTCCCGCTTCGCCAGCACGTACTCGCGACTGCACGTCCTCGGCCAGTCGACGTACTGGTGACCGCCGCGAGCCCGCTTCCAGATCCCGCGTGCCACCAGCTCGTCGGCCGCGGCGGGGTCGATCGTGGGGAACAGAGCGAGCGCCGCGGTCGGCACGAAACCGTCGGTGAGACGGTCGGCGGACCACGAGCCGGCCACTGTCCACAGAGCGATCGCCTGGGCGGACAAGCCGAGGTACAGGGGGTCTCGATAGAACTCGTCGGGGGTGGGGAAGAACGTCATGGTGCCTGCCTCCTGGTGGTCGGGATCGGAGGCGCGTCGGCCGCGGCGGCGGTCAAGCTGCGCTCGGAAGGGTGTTCGCCACGAGGCCCAGTCGGGTCCTGATGCGGGCGGCGGTGTAGTCGGTGAGTCGGGTGTGCACGGCGATCTCGCCGTCGGTCCAGCCGCAGTCCCACAGCAGCCGCACCAGGTCCTCGCGGTCCCGGGTGGTCAGCGCCTCGGCGGGTTCGCGGCCGTCGCAGCAGGCCCGCCACAGCCGCCAGTCCGAGCGGGGACGGCCGGTGGTGAGTGCGGCGGGCAGTCGTCGGCGGCTCACGTGAGCCTCGGGTCGGTCTGGAGCGGGTGCGGGTCGACGTCGTCGTCCCAGCCGTGCTCGCCGGGCAGCGACCACGTCTCCCGGAAGCGCAGGACCGGCCAGTCCTCCAGGCGGATGCCCGAGGGGACGACCCAGCCCTCGGCGGTGGCGAGGGCGCGTTGTCCGGACTCGACCTCGCCGTGGCATTTTGTCGTGGCAGATCCGCAGAGCGTCACCAAGTTGGCCATGGTGTTGGTGCCACCACGGCCACGCGGGAGCCGATGCTGCAACGAATACCCGCTCCGTCGGACATCTCGGCCGCAGCGCTTCAGCGGCGTCCGCCGGTTCACGGCATCTCCCGGGTGGTGTACCAGCGCAGTGCGACGGGCAGGTGCAGCCACCAGGCGCGTTCCGGCAGGTGCGCGGGCACACCGCCGGTGTCACCGGCCACGGTCGCGGCGTCGGCGTAGGTGGACAGGCCGCCGCACGTGCAGGCCACGTGCACCGCGACCGCACCACGGCCCGGTCGCGGTGGTCGGCCGTCGGTGACCGGCCGGTGGCCGTCGAACGCCTGTGCGTGGTCCGGGCACAGCAGCAGGCTGAAGCTGCCACGCGCCCGGTCCGACGGCGACACCGTGCCTCTCGTCTCCCGTACACCGGCGAGGTGGGCGGTGGAGGACAGGCGGGACCAACCAGCCGGAGTCGACGAGGCGCTCTCCCCGGTGGCTGAAACCGGGCACCGAGGCGCGTCGCAGAGGTAGCGGAACACGGTGCGGACGCTCATGCTCGTACCCCCCACTGGCGTGCGTCGACGAGGGCGCGGTAGCGATATCGGTGGACGGGCAGCGGATGCCGGTCTCCGGGAACCAGGTGGAACCGCATCGACGTGTCGTAGATGGACGTGATCTGGTGCACCGGAGCCATGAAGTACATCGGCCTCCGGCTCGTGATTTCAGCCAATCGCAGGAGCTGTTCCCACCTCGGGTACAGGAGCCCCGATTCCCAGTTGTCCACGTCGGGCTCGTTGACTCCGCACGCCCAGTCCACTTCGGGCCCGTGCAGGCCTGCGGCGTCGAGCGCCATCGTGATGTGTGCCGGGACCACCAAGCCCTGCAACCACTTTTGCCGAGCGGCCTCGTCCTGGCGCTTCCGCTCGGCGTTACGGAGGACGGAGAGCCGGTCGCGGTGGGACGCTTCGCGCGGGGTGAGCTGGACCCCGGCTTTTCCCCATCGGCGGCGGGTCATGACGCCTCCCGACCGGCGGCGAGCAGCGCGGTCAACGCCTGGCCGTGGCCGGGACGGAACCGCATCAGTTCGCCGGTGATCTCGTCGCGGAGGACGTCGCCGTTGAGCGCGAGTTTCAGGTCGTACAGGAACGCGGCCACCTGCTCGCCAGGATCGACCCCCGCCTCGAACTCCTCGACCACCTGCTTGGCCGCGAGCATCCGGTCCCACAGGTCCACCGGGTCGTACCGGCTCGGGTCGCTCACGCGGCACCTCCGAGGCTGTTCGGCTTGCGGAACCACGGCGACACCGTGGGGCGGGTGGGTACGTCGAGTTCGCCCTGGTACGGCGGGTCCAGCGGGGGCAGCACCTCCACCGCGTGGTGGGTGGCCGCGTCCAACGCGGCCACGCTGGCGAACTGCTCGGCGGCCGTCATGACTGCGCCGTCCGCGTCCGCGTCCGCGACATTCGCGTCTTGGGCTTCAGGAAGGCCAGATAGGCCGTGAGCGTCTCGGAGTCGGCGTCGGCCAGCTCGATCACGGGCTCGTCGCCCTGTGCCCGCCATAGAGCGAAGTCCTGCGTCAGCTCCTCGTAGGTGTCGTCCTCCGCGATCCAGCCGCGTTCCTGGGCGGCGGCCCAGATGGACCGCTTCAGCTCGGTGACACTGGGGCCGCCGTCCGTCGACGTCCGCTCGTAGGACCGGGCATCCGGGTCCAGCTCCCTGGTCGGGATCGCGAGCACCTGGATCAACGCGGTCCGGTACGCGACGGCCATGGCCTTGGAGACCGCCTTGTCTCCCGTGTCCTGTGCCTCGCCGGGCACGATGCACTCCATCGAGTCGCCTGCCGGGCCGTGGAACGTGTACTTGACCCAGACGGTGATCTCGCGTGCGGTCTTGTTCTTCTCGGTCTTGGTGTCCCGTGACTCCAGGGTGAGCAAGCTCGGTGTGGGCACGACGCCGTGCGCGCGCAGCGCCGGGCCGACGTTGTCGAGGATGCGGTCGATGCCCCGGAAGAAGAAGTTGTGGAAGGTGTTCTTGTCGCCCTTGCCCACGGCACGCACTTCGGCCATGACCCGGGCCATGACCTTCACGATCGGCTCGTCGCGCGGCTCGTCGCCCATCAGGCCACCGCCGGCGCGTCGATCGACAGCGGGGCGCCGATCAGCCGGTCGAGCGGCCGGACCCGCTGTACCGGTCGGATCACCTGCCGGTACATCTCCAGCACTGCCAGGAACCTGTCGAACGTCGCCGGCCCGGCCTCCAGCGGCATCAGCTCGTAGCCCTCGGGGCGCACGTGCAGCACGTAGACGCCGTCGACCGGGACCATCGGCTGCTCGACGCCGTCCTCGTCGAGGTAGACGTCGGCGTAGCGGTAGGCGGCGGTCTGCAGTGCGACCTCGCCGTACACGCCGTTGCCGGTCTTGTAGTCCACCTGCACGACCCCCAGCCCCTGGACGGGGATCCGCAGGATCGAGTCGAGCGTGCCAGCGTAGCCGTGCTTGCGGGAGGCGACCACCAGTTCGGAGTGCAGCGCGGTCGGCTGCCAGTCGTCGCAGAACGCGATGTAGGACCGGACGTACGGCACCAGGTCGTCGGGCACCTCGACCTCGTCGCCGTGCATGATCCGCTCTGCCAGGCGGTGGACCGCGGTTCCGCGTACGGCGGCGGCGTTGCGCTGCTGGAAGGGGAGTCCGGCGAGGAAGTCGCGGGTGGCGTCGCCGCCGCCGTCGCGGATCAGGTCCTGGAGCAGACCGGGGTGCTCGACCACGAAGTCCGCGACGGTCCTGGCGGACCAGCCGACGAGTTCCTTCGGCACGGCCTTGAGGACCGTGGTGACCCCGAGGGCGCGTTTGCCGTCGATGGAGTAGCAATGGCCGGAGCCCTGCTGCCAGCGCTTGATCACGACGCGACCTCCGGGGCGGTAAGGATGGCTTGCGCCGGTATGGGATGGTTACGTTCGGGCACGAGTCGACTCCTCGTGTTCTGGGTGGGTCGTCGCCGTACCGGGCGCAATCCGGTGTGGAGGACGACCCACCGCTGTGATTGGCGGGGGTAAGAGTTCGATCACGCGGACGCGGAGTGTCGGATCGGGGCGTCCTCGCCGTTCAGGTACTCCAGCAGGCTGCTCCCGGGCACGATGAGTCGCGGACTGCGGTGCGTCGGCACTAGCGGGCCTTTACGGAACCTGGCGTTGCCGGGGTGCACGAGTCCTCGTATCTGCTCCTCGCTGAGGGGGAGCAGGGCCAGCAGATCGGCGGTGAGGTAGTAATCGTCGGCGTGGACGACGTCGCGGTGGTCGACGATGCCCGGGAGCGTGCCCTCGACGAGGTCGAGCAGTGTTCCGCCGGCGATGAGGTACTCGGACCCGGTGTTACGGCTGCGGATGACGCCTCTGGCGATCAGCCGGCGGATGGTGTGGTCGGGTTTACCGAGGGCCGTGGCGGCTTCGGGGACGGTGTACGCGATCTTGACCAGGGGGCGGTGCGCGAGGGCGCGACGTTCGGCGAGGAAGTACGTCACGCCGCACCTCGGGCCAGTTGCTCGACCTGGGCCGTGAGGTCGGCGAGTTGCCGCTCGACCTGGGTGAGCCGATCGGAGGGGACTTGAAGTTCGCGCAGTACACAACCGAGTGCGCGCGCGGTACGGGTGGTCAGGCGCCCCTGCTCGGCTGCCTGCACGGTGTTGCGGCTCAGGCCGGTGAGCTGGGCAAGTTCGACCTGACTGAGCCGTGCGGCCATCCGGAGATCACGGATCTCCTGGGGTGTCGGGAGGGAGGACGACATGCATCCAAATTATATCCAAGACCATCCAAAGGCAAGTGCGAGCGGGTACCGCTCGACGGGCAGTGCCCGATCCGGGAGGATGCCGCCCATGACAGTCGGGGATGGCGAGCCTCGGACGCAGTGGGCCTTCGGTGAGCGGCTGACTGCGTCGCTGCGTCAGCGCGGATGGTCTCAGAACAGGTTCGCGAAGCGGTCCGGGCTCAGCCCCCAGACCGTCAGCAACCTGGTGCGGGGCTACATGACCCACCTGCCGGGCGAGCCGTGGAAACCAAGCGAGGACGTCGTGCGTCGGGTGGCGTCCGGGCTCGAGGAGCGGCCCTCCGTGTGGCTCCGACTCGCCGGATACAAAGTGGAGGCGTCCGAAGAAGAAGAGCCACCGGAGGCACGCCACCTGGCGGGCAAGCTGGTGAAGCTCGCCCCCGCCGACTTCTCGGCGATCGAGGCGATCGTCGACTCCCTGCTCCGCGCCCGGGGATACGACGTCGGTCCCGGACCTGTCGTGCATTCGGGGTCGGAGGTCGCGGCGGCGGGAGACCGCGCGGGCGACGAAATCGCCGCCGCGGGAGAAGGTGCGACCTTGGCGGACACGATTAGCACCAGGGTCGATTAGGACGTCCGCTCGTGGGACTGCCGCAGTGCGGCCTCCAGGATGCCTTGCTCCAGATGGGGGTCCATGGGGCCGTGCGGGTGGGTGAGGTGTACGCGGTATCGGGGGTGTCCGTCGGCGTCGTAACGCACCGTGCGAGATATGACGATCGTGTCGGTGATGAGCGTGTCCGCCGGGAGATTCGCCCGTCGGTGCAGCATGTTCGCGAGGATGTTCCAGAGCTGGACTCCTCCGCTGTCACGGTCTGTGGTCACTGGTCCCCCGGGTGTCGCAGGGCGGGTACGCGATTTGCGGAAATTCCATCCAACACGTCCATCGGTACATGGACAGGTGCTCGCCGCCGATCGGCGTAACATGATCACCCGTGACGCTCAATATTCAACGTGAATACAACTCACGGTAGAGCGCCGTGCCGTATGCCGCGCAGGGGCGTGAGCCACCCTAAACCCACCGTTTATGAGTCCGGCGCCGCGTTCGCCAGCACGGTGGAGCGTCCGCCGGTACGGTCTGTGGCTTCAGTGCCCGCCGAAAAACGTCTGCCCATACGGCCGCAGGTCAGCCCACCCGGCGTGGTGTTCGCGAGCACGGTCAGTGATCAAAATCCGGTAGGTGTCACGCCCGCGTGGTGCCGTGCCCTCTACGGCACCGGGTCAACCTCGTGGGGGCAACCTATTCGAGTGACCATCCGGAACAATTAGGCATTTTGAGTGACGTAAACCACAGATTTGACACTCAACGGTGAAGTGTGACAACACCGGGGCTCACAACGATATCTAACGTGAACCCCGGTGCGTCACCGACGAATCAGTCGAAGTTCACCGAGCGGACGGTCCGGGCGCCGACGGCCGCGCCGATCGGGTCCAGCACCGCGTTGTCGACCGGCCGGTCCACGCGCAGCAGCATGAACGCGTCCGCGCCGTCCTTGGTCTGGCTGATCTGCGCCGCCTCGACGTTGACGCCCGCCTCGCCGAGCAGCGTGCCGACCGTGCCCATCACGCCGGGCCGGTCCGGGTACTCCAGCAGCAGCACGTTGCCCTCGGCACGCAGGTCGAAGCCGCGGCCGTTGACGCCGACCAGCTTCTCGACCTGGTCGAGGCCGGTCAGGGTGCCGGACACGGTGATCACCGCGCCGTCCGCCTGCACCGCGCGCACCGTCACCAGGCTGCGGTGGTTGGCGCTCTCGGAGCCCTTCACCAGGTCGACCGTCACGCCCAGCGACTCGGCGAGCGCCGGCGCGTTGACGAAGGTGACCTGCTCCTCGACCACGCGGGAGAACACGCCGCGCAGCGCGGCGAGCGGCAGGACGTCGACGTCCTCGTTGGACAGTTCGCCGCGCACCTCGATGGTGACGCTGGTGGGCGCCTTGGCGCTGAGCGCGGCCACGACCGTGCCGAGCTTCTGCACCAGCGGCAGGTACGGCCGGACCTCTTCGCCGACACCGCCGCCGCGCACGTTCACCGCGTCCGGCACGAACTCGCCCTGCAGGGCCAGCAGCACCGACTTGGCCACGTCCGTGCCCGCGCGGTCCTGCGCCTCTCCCGTGGACGCGCCCAGGTGCGGCGTCACCACGATGTTGGGCACGCCGAACAGCGGGCTCTCGGTGGTGGGCTCGGTGGAGAACACGTCCACACCGGCACCGCCGACCTGGCCGGAGCGCACGGCCTCGGCGAGCGCCTCCTCGTCGACCAAACCACCCCGCGCCGCGTTGACGATGATGACGCCCCGCTTGGTCTTGCCCAGCTGCGCGGCACCGATCAGACCCTTGGTCTCGGGCGTCTTGGGCAGGTGGATGCTGATCGCGTCGGCGCGCTCGAGCAGCTCGTCCAGCGACACCAGCTCGATGCCCAACTGCGCGGCGCGGGCCTCGGACACGTACGGGTCGTACGCGATGAGCGAGGTGCCGAACGCGGCCACGCGGGCGGCGAACAGCTGGCCGATCTTGCCCAGGCCCACGACGCCGACCGTCTTGCCGTTCAGCTCGACACCGTTGAACTTGCTGCGCTTCCACTCGTGGTTCTGGAGGGTGGCGTGCGCGGCCGGGATCTGCCGGGCGACCGCGAGCAGCAGCGCGACGGCGTGCTCGGCGGCGCTGACGATGTTGCTGGTCGGCGCGTTCACGACCATGACGCCGCGCTCGGTCGCGACGGGCACCTCGACGTTGTCGAGCCCGACGCCCGCACGGGCGACGACCTTGAGCTTGGTGGTGGCCTTGAGAACCTCGGCGTCGACCTTGGTCGCGGACCGGACCAGGAGCGCGTCGGCGTCGGCCACGGCGGCGAGCAACGCGGGACGGTCGGTGCCGTCCACGTGGCGCACCTCGATGCCGTCACCGAAGACGTCGAGAACGGACGGCGCGAGCTTCTCGGCGATCAGGACAACGGGCTTGGTCACGGACGTCGCTCCCGGAGGGTGTGGACGGGTGGGATGCGCGGGCGGCCGTCGCAGCGGATACCCGCGCCGACCGGCCACGACAGTGTGTCCGGGTTCCGCCCGAGCATAGTCCCGCCGACCGACGGAACGGGCGGGAGGTCGGCCCGGGAGGGAATCCACCCGAAGGCAGATGAGCACGACACCGAAAAATCGCCCACACAGCCACAGATGGACAGACAGACAGACCACGAGACACCGGCAGCATCACCATCAGCCCCGCGACCTGCCGGCAGCGAACCCTGTGCGAAGCACCGGCAGCATCACGGCCAACCCACGACGGCAACAGTCGAAGGCGGAATCCCCCTGAGTGCCCCTGGCGGCCTGCCCAGCGGCGAGCGACGCTTGAACGCTTCCGTCAGCGCCCCACGACGACACCCGCCAGGCACCAGCGCTTCCCCGACCCGACCCCGAACACGGCCACCAGGCACGAACCCTCACCAGGGTTCGTCGAACTCCCCGTCCTTGACCCCCAGGATGAACGCCTCCCACTCGGCCGGCGTGAACACCAACACCGGCCCATCGGGATGGGCGGAGTTCCGCATCGCGGTGTACGTGACCCCGTCGCTGTGCTCCACGAAGGCGATCTCGACGTGCTCGTCCTCGTCCTCCGCCCCTTCGTCACTGCGAATCCAACCCGCTGCGGACAGGTCGAGATTGCCTCTGACGTGGGCCTTGTCGTCGTAGATCGGCGCGCTCTCGGTCATGGAAACTAGGTATACCGGAGTGCGCGGTGCGTGGGGACACCGCACACCCCGGCAGCGAACCCGCAGGTCCTAGGCGGTTTCGGTGATCGGCCGGTCGACCCACGACATGAGGCCGCGCAGCTTCTTGCCGACCTCCTCGATCGGGTGCTGTTCGCCCTCGGACTGCAACTTCTTGTAGTTGGCGCGACCGGCGTCGTCCTCCTCGACCCACTGACGGGCGAACGTGCCGTCCTGGATCTCGCCCAGGATCTTGCGCATCTCCTCCTTGACCGACGCGGTGATCACGCGCGGGCCGCGGGTGAGGTCGCCGTACTCGGCCGTGTCGGAGATCGAGTAGCGCATGCGCGCGATGCCGCCCTCGTACATGAGGTCGACGATCAGCTTCAACTCGTGCAGGCACTCGAAGTACGCGATCTCGGGCTCGTAGCCCGCCTCGGTGAGCACCTCGAAACCGGCCTGCACCAGCGCGGACGCGCCGCCGCACAGCACGGCCTGCTCGCCGAACAGGTCGGTCTCGGTCTCTTCCTTGAACGTCGTCTTGATGACGCCCGCGCGCGTGCCGCCGATGCCCTTGGCGTAGGACAGGGCCAGCGCCTGCGCGTTGCCCGACGCGTCCTGCTCCACGGCGATGAGCGCCGGGACGCCCTTGCCGTCCACGAACTGGCGGCGGACGAGGTGGCCCGGGCCCTTCGGGGCGACCATGGCGACGTCCACATCGGACGGCACCTGGATGAGGCCGTAGCGGATGTTGAAGCCGTGGCCGAAGAACAGCGCGTCGCCCTTGTTCAGGTTGGGCGCGATGTCGTTGGCGTAGATGTGGCGCTGCGCGGTGTCCGGCGCCAGGATCATGATCAGGTCGGCCCACGCGGAGACCTCGGCGGCGGTGCCGACGACCAGGCCCTCCTCCTCGGCCTTGGCCCGGGACTTCGAGCCCTCGGCCAGGCCGATGCGGACGTCGACGCCCGAGTCGCGCAGGCTCAGCGCGTGGGCGTGGCCCTGGCTGCCGTAGCCGATGACCGCGACCTTGCGCCCCTGGATGACGCTCAGGTCGGCATGCTCGTCGTAGAAGATCTCGACGCTCACTGTGTGGTACTCCCTTTCGAACTGGCGAAGATTCTCAACGCGGTCTACTAGCGCACCGCGGTGGCGGTGATGGAACGGGCGCCGCGGCCGATCGCGACCATGCCGGACTGGACGATCTCGCGCAGGCCGTACGGTTCGAGCATGCGCAGCAGCGCGTCCAGCTTCTCGGACGTGCCCGTCGCCTCGACCGTCACCGCTTCGGGTGACACGTCGACGACCTTGGCGCGGAACAGCTGCACGGTCTCCAGCACCTGGCTGCGGACGGTCGCGTCGGCGCGGACCTTCACGAGCAGGAGCTGCCGCTGCACGGCGGCGGTCGGCTCCAGCTCGACGATCTTGATGACGTTGATCAGCTTGTTGAGCTGCTTGGTGACCTGCTCCAGCGGCAGGTCCTCCACCGAGACCACGATGGTCATCCGCGAGATGTCCGGGTGCTCGGTGCGGCCGACGGCCAACGACTCGATGTTGAAGCCGCGACGGGAGAACAGGCCCGCCACCCGCGCGAGGACGCCGGGCTTGTCCTCGACCAGGACGCTCAGGGTGTGCCTTGTCATGTCCTTCGTTCCCGTCACACGTCGTCTTCGTCGAACAGCGGCCGGATGCCGCGGGCGGCCATGATCTCGCTGTTGCCGGTGCCCGCCGCGACCATGGGCCACACCTGCGCGTCCTTGCCGACCACGAAGTCGATGACCACCGGGCGGTCGTTGATCTCCATGGCCTGCTCGATGACCTTGTCGACCTCTTCCTTCGACTCGGCCCGGAACCCGGCGCAGCCCAGTGCCTCGGCCAGCAGGACGAAGTCGGGGATGCGGTGCTTGTGCGTACCGAGGTCGGTGTTGGAGTACCGCTCGCCGTAGAACAGGGTCTGCCACTGGCGGACCATGCCCAGGTTGCCGTTGTTGATGACGGCGACCTTGATCGGGATGCCCTCGATGGCGCAGGTGGCCAGTTCCTGGTTGGTCATCTGGAAGCAGCCGTCGCCGTCGATCGCCCACACCTGGACGTCCGGCACGCCCGCCTTGGCGCCCATCGCGGCCGGGACCGCGAAGCCCATGGTGCCCAGGCCGCCGGAGTTGATCCACGTGCGCGGCGTCTCGTACTTCACGAACTGCGCCGCCCACATCTGGTGCTGGCCGACGCCCGCGGTGTACAGCGTGTCGGCCGGGGTCAGCGCGCCGATCCGCTCGATGACGTACTGCGGCGACAGCGTGCCGTCGTCGGGCCAGTCGTAGCCCAGCGGGAACGTGTCCCGCAGCGCGTCGAGCTGGCTCCACCACGGCGCGAGGTCGACGACCTCGCCGTTCTCGCGTTCGGCGCGGACCGCCTCGACGAGGTCGCCGATGATCTCCTTGCAGTCGCCGACGATCGGCACGTCCGCGCGCCGGTTCTTGGAGATCTCGGCCGGGTCGATGTCCGCGTGGACGATCGCGGCCTCGGGCGCGAACGACGCGAGCTGACCGGTCACCCGGTCGTCGAACCGGGCGCCGAGCGCGACCAGCAGGTCGGCCTTCTGCATCGCGGCCACGGCCGCGACCGTGCCGTGCATGCCGGGCATGCCCAGGTGCTGGCGGTGCGAGTCGGGGAACGCCCCGCGCGCCATCAGCGTGGTCACGACCGGGATGTCGGTCAGCTCGGCCAGCGTGAGCAGCTCGGCCGACGAGTCGGACTTGATCACGCCGCCGCCGACGTAGAGCACGGGACGCCGGGCGCCCGCGATCAGCTTCGCGGCCTCGCGCACCTGCTTGCCGTGCGGCCGGGTGGTCGGCCGGTAGCCGGGCAGGCGCAGTTCCGGCGGCCAGGAGAAGGAGGTGGTCTCCTGGAGCACGTCCTTGGGGATGTCCACGAGGACGGGGCCGGGGCGGCCGGTGGCCGCCAGGTGGAACGCCTCGGCGATCGCCCGGGGGATGTCCGCCGGGTCGGTGACGAGGAAGTTGTGCTTGGTGATCGGCATCGTGATGCCGCAGATGTCCGCTTCCTGGAACGCGTCCGTGCCGATCAGCGGCCGGGACTGCTGGCCGGTGATGGCCACCACCGGGACGGAGTCCATGTTGGCGTCGGCCAGCGGCGTGACCAGGTTCGTCGCACCGGGGCCCGAGGTCGCCATGCAGACGCCGACCTTGCCCGTGGCCTGCGCGTAGCCGGTCGCGGCATGACCCGCGCCCTGCTCGTGGCGGACCAGGACGTGGCGCACCTTCGTGGAGTCGAGTAGCGGGTCGTACGCGGGCAGGATGGTGCCGCCGGGAATGCCGAACACGATCTCGCAGCCCACCGCTTCGAGCGAGCGGACGAGGGACTGGGCACCGGTCACGCGGATCGGTGCTCCGCTCGGCGGGGCCGGTTTCGGTCGCGGTCCAGGGCGGGGCGACGCGGACTCGCCGGGAGCCGGTCGCGAGGTTGCGCTGGTCATCTGTCTGCCTCGTGGGTAAGGAGAATGCACGGTCCGGGCACGAAAAAACCCTCGCCAACCCGCAGGGTCGGACGAGGGTCGCGCGTCGACGCAAGCTCGCTTGCCTAGGCGTCGACGCGCCTGGGAAGTACGAGAACGAGGTTGCGCTGCATGGCAGGGACGTTAACCGTCAATGAAGGCGGGCGTCAACTGTGCGGGATGGCACTCCCGGATCGTGGACGCTCCGATCAGGGGAAACCGGCCCGCCATCACCCGCTCGAACGACCGGTGGCAGCATGTCCCGACGTGCGCAGAGTCGTCTTCCGGATGCCCATGCCCGCGCTGTTCGCCGCGCTGACCACGGCGATCTGCGCCACTCCGGTCGCGTGGGCCGCACCGGGCCTCCAGGCGATCTACCTGCTGCCGCTCGGGTTCGGCTGGTGGGTCGTGCGCAACCGGACCACTGTGGACGAAGAACGGCTGGTCGCACGCGGCACGTTCGGCCGGCGCGTGATCGCGTGGTCGGAGGTGTCCGCGATCAAGGTCGTGGCCAGGGGCTGGCTGAGCGCCCGACTCGCGGACGGCTCGCTCGTCCGGTTGCCCGCCGTGCGCGCCGGGCACCTGCCCGCGCTCTCGGTCGTCAGCGGCGGCCGGGTGCCGGACCCGAGCGCTCCGGAGCCTGACGAAGCAGCGCCGGACGAGACGGACGCCACCGCCTCGGACCGCGTGGAGGACGCCGCCCCCGCGGGCACCACCCCGGACAGCACCACCCCGGACGCCCCGGCCGGGGAAAAGCCCACCGCGAAGTAGCCGCGAGACCTGCCCGGTCGCACACCCCCGTCCACCTCGCCCGATCCGCCCACCTGACCCGGACGACACGGCCGCTTCCGTACAGTCGGCACGGTGAGTTCGAACACCCGGACGACGCCCCTCCCGCTGATCAGCCTGGTCCTGGCGATCGCCGGGCTCGCGGTCTCGGCGTACCTCACCTACACCCACTTCGACCCGGACGTGCTGCTGTGCTCCGAGGGCGCGGTGATCGACTGCGGCACGGTCACCACCAGCGAGCAGTCCGAGTTCCTCGGCATCCCGGTCGCGGTCCTGGGCCTGGCGTTCTTCGTCGGGATCACGGTCCTGTGCCTGCCGGCCGCTTGGCGCGACCGACGCCTGCACTGGGCACGGCTGGGCGCGGCCGGCGTGGGCGTGCTGTTCGTCGTCTACCTGGTCGCGGCCGAATTCGTGCTGATCGGGAAGATCTGCCTGTGGTGCACGGCCGTGCACGTGATCACGCTCGCGCTGGCGGGCGTACTGGTGGCGGGTGCGCTGCGGGAGGACCGGCCGGTCACCGGGGCGACGCGGCGGGAGTAGCCTGGACGCACCGCCCGCACCGCTTTCCGGCGCCCACGACCGCGCCGTTTCGCGACAGCACCACACGCAGATCCTGGAGGAGCCGTGCCACCGCTCCGTTCCCGAACCACCACCCACGGCCGCAACGCGGCGGGCGCCCGCTCGCTGTGGCGCGCGACCGGCATGACCGACTCGGACTTCGGCAAGCCGATCGTGGCCATCGCCAACTCCTACACCCAGTTCGTGCCGGGTCACGTGCACCTTCGGGACCTCGGGGACATCGTGGCCGAGGCGATCCGGGAGGCGGGCGGCGTCCCCCGGGAGTTCCACACGATCGCGGTCGACGACGGCATCGCGATGGGCCACAGCGGCATGCTCTACTCGCTGCCCAGCCGCGAGATCATCGCCGACTCCGTCGAGTACATGGTCAACGCGCACCAGGCCGACGCGATCGTCTGCATCTCCAACTGCGACAAGATCACGCCCGGCATGCTCAACGCGGCCATGCGCCTGAACATCCCCGTGGTGTTCGTCTCGGGCGGGCCGATGGAGGCCGGCAAGGCGGTCGTGGTGGACGGCGTCGCCGTCGCGCCGACCGACCTGATCACGGCGATCGCGGCGTCCGCGTCGCCGGACGTGGACGAGGCGGGCCTGGCCGAGGTCGAGCGGTCGGCGTGTCCGACGTGCGGGTCGTGCTCGGGCATGTTCACCGCGAACTCGATGAACTGCCTCACCGAGGCGCTGGGCCTGGCGCTGCCGGGCAACGGGTCGACGCTGGCCACGCACGCCGCGCGCCGCGACCTGTTCGCGCGGGCCGGGACCACGGTCGTCGAGCTGTGCCGCAAGTACTACGACGAGGACGACGAGTCGGTCCTGCCGCGCTCGATCGCGAACCGCAAGGCGTTCGAGAACGCGATGGCGCTGGACATGGCCATGGGCGGGTCGACGAACACCGTGCTGCACATCCTCGCCGCGGCGCAGGAGGGCGAGATCGGTTTCACCCTGGAGGACATCGACGGGCTGTCCCGTCGGGTGCCGTGCCTGGCCAAGGTGTCGCCGAACTCGGACTACCACATGGAGGACGTCCACCGGGCGGGCGGAATCCCGGCCCTGCTGGGTGAACTCTGGCGGGGCGGGTTGCTCAACGAGGACGTGCGCACCGTCCACAGCGAGGACCTGGCGTCCTGGCTGTCCGCGTGGGACGTCCGCGCCGAGTCGCCGTCGCCCGAGGCGGTCGAGCTGTTCCACGCCGCGCCCGGCGGCGTGCGCACCACGCAGGCGTTCTCCACCACGAACCGCTGGTCGCGCCTGGACACCGACGCCGGCGGCGGCTGCATCCGCGACGTCGAGCACGCGTACACGAAGGACGGCGGGCTCGCGGTGCTGCGCGGCAACCTGGCCGAGCGCGGCGCGGTGATCAAGTCGGCGGGCATCGACGAGGACCTCTGGCGCTTCGAGGGACCGGCGCGGGTCGTCGAGTCCCAGGAGCAGGCCGTGTCGGTGATCCTCGGCAAGCAGATCCAGGCCGGCGAGGTGCTGGTCGTGCGCTACGAGGGTCCGGCGGGCGGTCCGGGCATGCAGGAGATGCTGCACCCGACCGCGTTCCTCAAGGGCGCGGGCCTGGGCAAGAAGTGCGCGTTGATCACCGACGGCCGGTTCTCCGGCGGCACCTCGGGTCTGTCGATCGGCCACGTCTCGCCGGAGGCGGCGGGCGGCGGCGCGATCGGCCTGGTCGAGGACGGCGACCGCATCCTGATCGACGTGGCGCGGCGCAAGCTCGAACTGCTCGTCGACGAGCGGGTGCTGGCCGAGCGGCGGGCGAAGATGGAGACGTCGGAGCGGCCGTGGCAGCCCGTCGACCGGGTGCGCCCGGTGACCTCGGCGCTGCGGGCCTACGCGCGCATGGCCACGGACGCCTCGCTGGGCGCCGTGCGCGACGTCGACCGGTAGGGACGATCCGGTCGCGTCCCCGTCGAGGGTGGGGACGCGACCGGAATCAGTGGGTGTTGCGGAAGACGTACAGGGTCGCCGCCGTCGCGCCCGCGGCCAGTACCAGGCACAGGAAGCCCCACAGCAGCGGGCGCCGGAACCAGGTCCGGCCGCGGTCCAGCGCGACCCGGCCCGGTCCGGCGAACAGCAGGCCGAACGCCATCGCCGCGTAGGCGGCCTCCAACTCGACGCCGCCCGGCGCGAAGAAGCCCGACCGCCACCGCAGCACGAGCACGTTGGCCATCACGCCCAGCAGGCCGGCCGCCGCGAGCGGCGTGAACAGGCCGAGGACGAGCAGGCCGCCGCCCGCGAGTTCGGTGACGCCGGTGACCCAGGCGAGCACCTTCGCCTCGCGGAAGCCCATGTCCTGCAACGCCTGGGCGAACTTGTCGACGCCCGGCCCGCCGAACAGGCCGAACACCTTTTGCAGACCGTGCAGCACGAACGCGCCGCCGAGCGCGAGCCGCAGCACGAGCAGGCCGATGTCGGGTCCGGCGGTCCAGCCGAACGGGCGGCGGGTGTCCTCCTCGTCCAGGTGGGCCGCCGCCGTCGGGAACTGGTCGACGGGGGTGTAGGCGGACGTGTCGAAGGCGTTGGTCTTCTTGTCGAACGCCGTCGTGCCGTCGTCGAAGTGGTGGACTCCTCCGCTCGCCGGGTAGGGACCTTCGTCGGAGTAGCCGGTCGTGCGGTCGTCGTGAGTAGCCACGCACCCGCACGGTAGGAGGTTCGGCCGACAACCGCGAGCGTCCGTTCCGCCCTGCCATCTGACCCGAACGGACTAATACTCTCCCCGAACGAGGTTATTCGGCTGCTCTCCGCGAGCAAATCGGGCGATTTCAGCAGCCACGACCGCATACGCGCGCTCCATCGTGCCCGTACAGCTGCCCGCCACATGGGGGGTCAGGAACAGGCCGGGCGCACTCCACAGCGGGTGCCCCTCGGGCAGCGGCTCGGGATCGGTCACGTCGAGCGCCGCGCGCAACCGGCCCGACACCAGCTCGGCCACGAGCGCGTCGGTGTCCACGACCCGTCCGCGCGCGGCGTTGACGAGGATCGCGCCGTCGCGCATCCGTTCGAGGAACGCGGCGTCGACCATGCCCGTCGTCTCGGAGGTCAGCGGGACGACCAGCGCCACGACGTCGAACCGGCCGAGCAGGTCGGGCAGCTCGTCGAACCCGTGCACGCCGTCGCGCGCGGTACGACCGACGAGCGTCACGGTCGCGTCGAACGGCTCGACCCGCCGCCGCAGCTCCACGGCCAGGTCGCCCGCGCCGACGACCAGGACGTCCTTGCCCTGCAACGTCTCCGTGCCGCGGTAGTCCCAGCGGCCCTCGATCCGGGACCGGTCGAACGCGGGCAGGTCCCGGTAGACCGACAGCAGCGCGCCGACCACCCACTCGGCCGTGCTGCCGCCGTGCGCGCCCCGGCACGTGGACAGCACGACGCCGTCCGGGATCACGCCCACGAAGTTCTCGGCGCCCGCGCTGAGCAACTGGATGTACTCCAGGCGGGGAAGATCCGCGAAGAACGCCTCCGGGTCGACACCCGCGAGGAACCTCGGCACCAGCACCCGCGCCTCGACCGCCTCGGGCGGAAGCGGTTCGCCCGCCGTGTAGCGGACCGGGGTCACGCCTTCCACTTCGGACAGCACGCGCACGCCGAGATCGTCGGGTACCAGCACGGTGATCGTCACCCTCGCACGGTATACGGCATGCTGGACCGCATGCGGGAGCACGACGTCGTTGCGACGGACGGCACGCGGATCAGGGCCTGGGACACCGGTGTGGGACCGGACGTGCTGCTGTGCACCGGCCTCGGCGCGCTGCCCGGCGCGTGGCCGGCGGCCGGCGCACGGGTCCGCGGCTGGCACTACCGGGGCACGTTCGGCTCGGCGCGACCCGACGACCCGGACCGGATCGCGGTCGACGACCACGTGGCCGACGCCGTGGCCGTGCTCGACGACGCCGGCGTGGGCCGGTGCGTGGTCGCCGGGTGGGCCATGGGCGTCACGGTCGCCGCCGCGTTGGCGTTGCGCCATCCCGAGCGGGTGTCCGGTCTGCTGCTCGTGGCCGGTGCGCCGGGTGACGCGTTCGCCGGGGCGTTCGGCGTGCCGGGCGTGCCGGAGTCGGTGCGGCGGGCGCTGGGCGTGCTGTCGGTGTCCGCGCTGCGGTTGGCCGCGCCGGTGTTGGACGGCGTGTTGCACCGCGTGCCGTTGGCCGGCTCGCTCGGCGCGGTGCTGCGGCACGACTGGGCCTGGTACTTCACGCTGTCGCTGGCGCTGGGCCGCACGCCCCGGTTCGACCTGCGGCCGTTGACGTGCCCCACGACCGTGCTGGCCGGGCGCTACGACCCGCTGGCGGCGGCGTCGGACGTGGTCGGCGCGGCCGGGTCGCTGCCGCAGGCCCGCGTCCGGGTCGTGCCGAACACGCACCTGCTGCCCGTGGAGAACCCCGGTCTGGTCGTGGCGGAACTGGACGCGCTGGTCCGGCGGGCCGCCGCCGTGCGGGAGGCCCTCCTGCTCACCCCGCGTTCACCCGGCGCCGCCTAGCCTGGTCGCGTGTCACGTCTGCGCACGGTGTTGGTCGCGTCCGCCGTCGGCCTGCTCGCCGCCGGGTGCGCGAGCTTCCCCGACCAGCCGGCGCCCGCCGGGTGGAGCGCGCAGGTGCAGCTCACGCCCCAGGCCGGGCCCCGGCCCGAGCTGCCCGGGGAGCTGCCCAGCAGCCCCGGCCAGGGTCAGCAGCCCGGCCAGTCCGCGGTGCCGGTCCCACCGCCGGAGGGGTGCAAGGACTTCAACCCGGCCGTCGTGGCCACCTGCCTGAACACCGTGACCGGCGTGGCGATGATCGACGTGGACGAGACCACCGGGTCCGTGACGGCGCTGGCGACCGAGCGCGGCGGCCGGTTGCTGCGCGTGGCCAAGGACGTCGAGCCGGTCGTGGTGGCGACCTTCGAGGTGGACGCGTCGGGTGACGGCGGCCTGAGCGGGCTGGCCCTGTCGCCCACCTACGCGGAGGACCAGCTCGTCTACGTGTACGTGACGACCGCCACCGACAACCGCGTGCTGCGGCTGGCGCCGGGCGACGTGCCCAAGCCGGTGCTGACCGGGATCCCCAAGGGCGCGACCGGCAACCGGGGCGCGCTGGCGTCCGACCCGTCCGGCGCGCTGCTGGTGGCGACCGGCGACGCGGGCAACGCGGCGTCGGCGGCCGACCCCGCGTCGTTGGCGGGCAAGGTGCTGCGCATCGACGCGTCCGGCCAGGCCGCGAAGGGCAACCCGACCGAGGGTTCGCGCGTGGTGACGTCGGGCCTGCACTCCCCTGGCGGTCTGTGCCTGGCGACCGACGGGTCGAAGCTGTGGGTCACCGACTCCACGCCGACGTCGGACCTGCTGTTCCGGGTCGAGCCGGGCAAGGCGCTGACGTCGGCCGCGTGGTCGTGGCCGGACCGTCCGGGCATCGCCGGGTGCGCGTCGATGACCGGCCTGATCTGGCTGGCCACGACGAAGGCGCCGGGCACGCTGTCGTTGCACCTGAACCCGGACGGCAGCTTCAGCGGCAAGCCGGAGCGCAACCTCGACGACGACAAGGGTTTCGGGCGGCTGGGGCCCATGGTCGCGTTGGACGACCGCACGGCGTTGGTCGGCACGGTCAACAAGGTCCCGGGCGCGACGCCGGTGTCCAGCGACGACCGCGTGGTGATCATCGTCCGGCCGGACAGCGCCGGCGGCGGCCAGGACTGAGCCGGCCGGCCCGAACGCGTTTTTCGGGGTGCCCGAACGCGTTTTTCGGGGTGCCTGAGTGCGTATTTCGGAGTGCCTGGGTGGAGGACTCGCGGGTCAGCCTGAGCCGAGGCACACGAACGGGCGGCGGAAGGGGTCCACGGCGACCGCCTCGGCCAACGCCACGGCGGGCGCCGCGCCGTTGGCCAGGTTGCGGTGGAAGTCGGCCATGGCGGCGGCCGACGGCTGGTCGCCCACCTTGCTCGACGCCGCGATCACGGTCAGCGCGCCACCCGCCAGCAGGGCACCGGCGAAGCCCAGCGGCTCGTCGCCGGGGCGGATGCGGTTGAGCGCCAGTTCGCACGCGGACAGCACGACCCGGTGCGGCGGGCGGCGCACCCGGCCGACCTCGTGGGCGAACAGGGCGCCGTCGATCAGCTCCAGCCGGGAGAACAGCGCGTTGTCCGGTTCGTGCTCGCCGTGCGCGGCGATGTGGGCCAGCTCGACGCCGTCCAACGCCTTCAGCACCGCCGACACCCTGGCGTCCGGCAGGCCCAGCGTGCGCGCGTCGCTGTGGTAGCCGGCCAGCCGGTCGATCTCGTCCTCCGCCGCGACCAGGCCGGGTCCGCGCACGAGCAGGACACCGCTGGCCTCCTCGGGGTCGGCCCGGGTCGTCGACAGCCACGCCGTGGCCGACGGCACGACGACGGTCGGCCGGGACGCGCACGTCGGCAGCACCGCCCACGGCACCACGTACAGCGCGCCGGTCGGCACGACGACCAGGTCGCGATCGCCGATCAGATCCACCAGCGGGCGCAGCAACGTCTCGTCGAGGCGTTCGGCCTCGCGGCGGGCCGAGGCGGTGATCACCTCGACCAGCGGCGGCGGCAGGTGGTCGGGCGCGAGGGCGTTGAGGTCGGCGTGCAGGCGGCGGGCGCGTTCGTTGACCTCGGCGGCCGAGCCCAGGCGCACCATCCGCACGCCGGAGGCCAGCACGACCACGGCCACCAGGCTGTCGTCGGACGCCGCGAAGCTGATCAGCGCCCGGTCGCCGAGCCGGTCCATGACGTCGCGCGGCCGGGCGACCGGGCGGGGTTTGCCCCACGGCGATTCGCTCCAGCCCAGGCGCATGGCGTCGCGCTGGGCCGCGGCGTACTGGATCTCCAGCTTCGAGGTGGGTGCGCCGTCCAGGCGGGCGCGCAGCAGTGCCCGGCTCAGCCGGCGCACCTCGGCGATGCGTTCGCGCAACTCGCTGTCCACAGTGGACTCGACCGGGTCGTACCGGTAGAGCTGGGCGCGCGTGCGTTCGAGCCAGGTGAACAGGCGGCGGGCGTCGGCGGGCGAGTCGCCGCAGCCGAGCACGAGCCGGACCGCGAAGTCGCCGAGTTCACGACCGTGCAACGCGCTGCCCGACACCAGTTCCACCGCGCCGAGGCTGTCGCGCATCCGCCCCAGTTCCGTCAGGCCCGCCTTGGCCTGCGCCAACGCGGCCCGGCGGTCGCCGCGCGCCAACGCGAGTTCGGCACGGCACATGCGCACCAGCATGCGGTGGTCGATCGCGGACGTGGGACGCGGCGTCGGCACGGCCGCGAACAGCTCGGCCGCGCGGTCGACGTTGCCGAGCTTGACCTCCAGCCGGACGGCGAGCATGCGGGCCTGCGCGGACGCGTCGGCCAGGCGCAACACCGCGAGCTGGTCGGACAGCTCCAGCACCCGGCGCGGCAGCGCGGCCGGAACCCTGGCGTCCAAGGCTTTCTGGACGTCCACACGGGCGATCATCAGGGCCGCGATCGCCGCCCACCCGGGGCTGCCCCGGCGCAACAGACGGCGGTGCGCGGACACGGCCATGCGCCGGGCCGTACGCACCTCGCCCTCCAGCAGGGCCGCCGCGCCCCGGAACAGCTCGGCTTCGGCGTGGTCCTGGAGGATGCGCTGCCGCCGCATCTCGGGCAGCACCTCGTCCAGGTGCCGGCCGGCCTCGTCGGCCAGGCCGACGCTGAGCATCGCTTCGGCCTGGTCCAGCCGCAGGCGCAGCAGCAGTCCGGGTTCGTGCTCGGTGAACAGCCGGTTGGCCTCCTCGTAGCGGCGCAGCGCGGCGGGCATGTCCCCGATGCGCTGGAGGAAGTTGCCCAGCGCGTGCGTCGCGATCCCGACCCGTTCGTGCAGTCCGTACTCGCGGGCCAGGTCGATGGCCCGGTTCAGGTCCCGCACCGCCAGCGACGGGCTGCCCGAGGTCCCATGGGCGTTGCCGCGGTTGGACAGCGACGTGACCAGCCAGTCGACGACGGCCGTGCGGTCACCGGTGGTCTCGGCCAGCCGACGCTCCGTGTGGCGGACGTCGGAGTCGAAAAGCACGATGCCGTCTTTGATCCGGCCGACCCGGCAGAGCAGTACGGCGTGGTTGTGGTCGATCAACCCGTGCAGCTCGTCCTTGAGCGGCATGTCGGGCAACTCGGCCAGTTCCGCCCGCACGCGGTCGAGCAGGGCGGCGCCTTCGTCGAGGCTCGTCGTTTCGGCCAGGCAGTAGGCCAAAGTCGCCTGGACCCGGGTGCGGATCTCCACCCGCACGACGGAATCGACGTCCTGCGCGGCGTCGAGCACGGCCAACGCGCGCTTCAGCAGGAGGATCGCGGTCGGGTGCCGGTCGGCCGTGGCCGCCTTCTTGCCCCTGCGGTGCAGCAGCCGCGCCTTCTCGGCCGCGCCCGTGGATCCACCATCAGAGGGTGTCGCGGCTGGCACTGACATATGTAAGCACAAAGGTCCAGGTGGACGCAGCCGGCCGGACGGGAACTCCCGTCCGGCCGGCCGTAAGGACATCTTCTAGTTGAGCGGAGTCGCGGGCTCCGGCGAGTGCGGCTTGTACGGGCCGTCCTCGACCTCGTCACCGTCGCCGCCCTGACGCGGGCCCTTGGGCTTGGCGGCGGCGAGCAGCGCCGCGTTCGAGACGACCGCCTCGGCCTCCGCGGTGACGGCCTCGGCCGGCGTGGTCTCCTCGACGGAGCCCGCCAGTTCGACCGAGTCCAGGTCGACGGTCTCGGCCGACAGCGTGCCGGTGGTGTTCTTCTCGTCGGTGACAGACATCTGTGGTTGCCCTCCCCTACAACTACGACCCCGGCTGTGGGTCGTGATCACCTTCGGTCAGTACTTCCTGCTCGTCCGGCCGGCCCCCCGGCCTGACCGAACGGATCAATCCTGACACAGATGGATGCATCTATGGAGGGGAACTCTTACTTAGAGCAATGAAGTCCAGGTTAGCCCTGGCGTTTCCCCAGGTAGATAATGCAGTGCCACTGTGGATACCACTCGAATGGCCGAACGTATTAACACAACGAAGTCACTCACCGGCAACAATTCCCGTACCCGCGCGGCTCCGAACAGTGATCATCGCCCCGGGAATTCCGGGCCGCGACGGTTCCGCGAAATCCGTCCGCACGCACTTCGGTGACCCGAACCACACCGTGGGCGAAACGACGACGGGGGTGTGCCGGAAATCCGGCACACCCCCGTTCGGGCGAGGAATCCTTACGAACAGCGCGCGATGACCAGGTCACGCACCTTCTTCGCGTCGGCCTGGCCCTTGGTCGCCTTCATGACCGCGCCGACGATCGCACCCGCCGCCGCCACCTTGCCGTCGCGGATCTTGGCGGCCACGTCCGGCTGCGCCGCCAGGGCCTCGTCGATCGCCTTCTCCAACGCGGAGTCGTCCGACACGACCTTCAGGCCGCGCGCCTCGACGACCGCCTCGGGCTCGCCCTCGCCCGCGAGGACACCCGTCACGACCTCGCGCGCCAGCTTGTTGGTCAGCTCGCCCGCGTTGACCAGCGCCACGACCCGCGCGATCTGTGCCGGCGTGACCGGCAGCCCGTCCAGCTCCACGCCGCGCGCGTTGGCCTCCTTGGTCAGGTAGGCCACCCACCACGACCGGGCCTCGGCCGGGGTCGTCCCGGCCTGGACGGTCGCGGCGACCAGGTCGATCGCGCCCGAGTTGACCAGGTCGCGCAGCTCGGCGTCGGTCAGGTCCCACTCGGCCTGGATGCGCTTGCGGCGCTCCCACGGCAGTTCCGGCAGCGTGCCGCGCAGCTCCTCGACCCACTCGCGCGCGGGCGCGATCGGGACCAGGTCGGGCTCCGGGAAGTACCGGTAGTCCTCGGCCGTCTCCTTCTTGCGGCCCGACGACGTGCTGCCGGTCGACTCGTCGAAGTGCCGGGTCTCCTGCGTGATCTCGCCGCCCTCGGCGAGCACGGCGGCCTGGCGCGTCATCTCGAACCGGACGGCGCGCTCGACGCTGCGCAGCGAGTTGACGTTCTTGGTCTCGGTGCGCGTGCCGAAGACGTCCGCGCCCTTGGCCATCAGCGAGACGTTGGCGTCGCACCGCAGCGAACCCTGGTCCATGCGCACGTCGGACACGTCCAGCGCCTTGAGCAGGTCCCGCAACGCGCTCACGTACGCGCGCGCCACCTCGGGCGCCCGCTCGCCCGTGCCCGTGATCGGCTTGGTCACGATCTCGATCAGCGGCACGCCCGCGCGGTTGTAGTCCAACAGCGAGTGCTCGGCGCCGTGGATGCGCCCGGTCGCGCCGCCGACGTGCAGCGACTTGCCGGTGTCCTCCTCCATGTGCGCGCGCTCGATCTCCACGCGCACGACCTCGCCGTCGTCCAGCGTCACGTCGAGCCAGCCGCCGAACGCGATGGGCTCGTCGTACTGCGAGGTCTGGAAGTTCTTCGGCATGTCCGGGTAGAAGTAGTTCTTCCGGGCGAACCGGCACCAGTCGGCGATCGAGCAGTTGAGCGCGAGCCCGATGCGGATCGCGGACTCGACGGCCTGGCCGTTCACGGCCGGCAGCGCGCCCGGCAGGCCCAGGCAGACCGGGCACGTGTGCGTGTTCGGCTCGCCGCCGAACAGGTTCGCGCAGCCGCAGAACATCTTCGTCGCCGTGTGCAGCTCGACGTGGACTTCCAGGCCCAGCACCGGGTCGAAGCGCTCGACGACCTCGGCGTAGTCCATGAGCGTGGCCGTCATGCCTTGCCGCCCTTCCGCAGACCCCGGACGGCCAGTGCCGCGCCGGTGATCGCCACGACGATGCCCGCGACCGCGTTGGCCAGGGCGAGCTTGTCCTTGTCACCGCGGGCGGCGCGCAGCGAGGAGAACGCGTTGACCGCACCGAAGATCGAACCGGCGAGGCCGATCAGGCCCCGTGCCTTCTTGACGTCCATCACGCACCGACCGGTTCCGGCGCCGACCCGATCGGGCCGCGCGCCACCTCGTACGCCGCGGCCACCCGGTACATCCGGTGGTCCTGCAACGCGGGAGCCATGATCTGCAGACCCACCGGCAGACCGTCCTCGTCGGACAGTCCACTCGGGATGCTCAGCGCGGGCGTGCCGGCCAGGTTGGCGGGGATCGTGCACAGGTCCGCCTTGTACATGGCCAACGGGTCGTCCACGCGTTCGCCGATGCGGAACGCCGTGGTCGGCGTCGTCGGCGAGACCAGCACGTCCACCCGCTCGAACGCGGACGCGAAGTCGCGGGTGATGAGCGTGCGCACCTTCTGCGCCGAGCCGTAGTACGCGTCGTAGTAGCCCGACGAGAGCGCGTACGTGCCGATCATGATCCGGCGCTTGACCTCCGGGCCGAAACCGGCCTCACGGGTCAGCGACATGACCTCCTCGGCGCTGCGCGTGCCGTCGTCGCCGACCCGCAGCCCGTACCGCATCGAGTCGAAGCGGGCCAGGTTGGACGACGCCTCGCTCGGCGCGATCAGGTAGTACGCCGGGAGCGCGAAGTCGAAGCTCGGGCACGAGACCTCGACGACCTCCGCGCCGAGCTGCTTGAGCTGCGCCACCGCGGCCTCGAACGAGCGCAGCACGCCCGGCTGGTAGCCGTCGCCGCTGAACTGCGTGACCACGCCGACGCGCACGCCCGTCAGGTCGCCGTTCGCGCCCTCGCGGGCCGCCGCGACGACCGGCGGCACCGGCACGTCGACCGACGTGGAGTCCAGCGGGTCGTGGCCGCCGATGACCTCGTGCAGCAGCGCGGCGTCGAGCACCGAACGCGCGCACGGACCGGCCTGGTCCAGCGACGAGGAGAACGCGATGAGGCCGTAGCGCGAGACGCCGCCGTAGGTGGGCTTCACGCCGACCGTGCCGGTGACCGCGCCCGGCTGGCGGATCGAGCCGCCGGTGTCCGTGCCGATGGCCAGCGGCGCCTCGAACGCGGCGAGCGCGGCCGATGAGCCGCCGCCCGAACCGCCGGGGATGCGGTCGAGGTCCCACGGGTTGCGCGTCGGGCCGTACGCCGAGTTCTCCGTGGAGGAGCCCATGGCGAACTCGTCCATGTTGGTCTTGCCCAGGATCACGACGCCGGCCTCCTTGAGGCGGCGGGTGACCGTGGCGTCGTAAGGCGGACGCCAGCCTTCGAGCATCTTGGAACCGGCCGTGGTCGGGATGCCCTCGGCGGTCAGGACGTCCTTGAGCGCCAGGGGGACGCCGGCCAGCGGGCCGACCGGGCGGCCGTCGGCGATGTCCTGGTCGACCGCGCGCGCGGCGGCGAGGGCGCCTTCGCGGTCGACGTGCAGGAAGGCGTGGACGGCACCGTCGACCTGGTCGATGCGGTCGAGGTGCGCCTGCGCGACCTCGACGGCGCTGGTCTCGCGGCTCGCGATCTTCGCGGCCAGGTCGGACGCGTTCTCGCGGATCAGGTCGCTCATGCTTCCTCACCCAGGATTCGGGGCACGCGGAAGCGGCCTTCCTCGGCTGCGGGGGCGCCCGCGAGCGCCTGCCGCTGACCGAGGCTGGGACGCACGACGTCCTCGCGGAACACGTTGGTCAGCGGAACGGCGTGCGAAGTGGGCGGGATGTCCGCGGTGGCGATGTCGCCGACCGTGGCCACCGACTGGAGGATCACGTCCAGCTGGCCGGCGAACAGGTCAAGCTCGTCGTCGGTGACGGCCAGCCTGGCCAGCCTCGCCAGGTGCGCGACCTCGTCGCGGGAGATGCTGGGCACCTCGTCAACCCCCGTGGGTCGAGTGTTTCGGATTGTGGACCCGACGAGTCTATTGCCGGCTCAATCGCCAGGTCAGGCCAGGCTCCGCGATCAGGCGTGCCCGGTGGCTCGGAAAGGTGACCCGGGTCTGCGAGAATCATCGGCCGGCAACTTTCACCAGAGCCTGGAGGCGTGACCGTGTCCTTCCTGATCCGGGTCCAACTCCCGGACCGCCCCGGCACGCTGGGCGCGGTCGCCACGGCGCTGGGCGAGATCGGAGCCGACATCCTCAGCGTGGACGTGGTGGAGCGCGGGCCCGGCCTGGCGATCGACGACCTGGTGGTGGAGCTGCCGTCGGGTCGGCTGCCGGACGTGCTGATCACCGCGGCCGAGTCGGTCGAGGGCGTGGAGGTGGACGCCGTCCGGCCGTACGCGGGCGTGCTGAACACGCACCGCGAGCTGGAGTTGGTCGAGGACGTGGCCGAGGAACCGGCACGCGGCCTCGCCGTGTTCACGGAGGGCGTCCCCAGGATCATCCGCGCCGGGTGGGCCGTGGTGTTCGCGGCCGACGGCACGGGCGTGCACCGGCTGACCGCGTCGTCGGCCGCCCCCGAGACCCGGATCGAGAACCCGCCGTGGTTCCCGCTGGCACGCGCGACCGTGCTGGACGGCGAGGACACGTGGGTGCCGGACACGTGGCGCGAACTCGGCACGGAACTCGCCGCCACCCCGTTGGGCAAGCCCGATCGGGTGTTGTTGGTGGGACGGCCGGGCGGCCCGATGTTCCGCGCCGCCGAGGTGGCCCGCCTGGCCCACCTGGCCGGGATCGTGTCCGTGGTCCTGCCCGACTGATCCGCCGTCAGGAAGGGCCCAGGGAGGCGTGGCCGATCAAAGCGGCGTTGCCCTCGGTGGGCGTGCCGTCGGGGTCGGACAGGGTGTCCTCCAAACCGATCCGCGTGGCGTGGTCACGGCGCACGGCGTAGTTCAGCACCGGCCACGCGCTGTCGTCCGCGCCGTGCACCAGGATCGGCACGTCCACCACCGCGAGCAGGTCCAGCAGCCGCTCGGCGTGCGCCACCCGGTGGTCGGCCGGGATCTCGACCAGCACCCGCCGGGTGCCCGGCGGCGGGCCGGCGGCGAGCAGCACGCGGGCCGCGGCGTCGTCGCGCACGCCCAGTTCGAGCCCGATCCCGGCCGCGTGCAACGCCTCCGCCACCGCGAGCCAGCCGTCCTCGTGCACGTTCACCGACGCCACGTCCGGCCGCCCGGCCGCCAGTGCCGCCCACCCGCGCACGAGTTCCACCCGCACGTCCGGGTCGGGTTCGATCCACGCACCGGTCGTCACGCCGATCTCGACGTGCGGCACGGCCGAGCGCACCCGGGCCACGGTCGGCGCGATCTCCGGTCCGGCGAGGACCTCGCGGCCGAGCACGTCGCGCGGGTGCAGGTGCAGGTGGGTCACGCCGAGTTCGGCGACCGCGGCGGCGTCGCGCGCGAGGTCGTCCGGCGTGATCGGCAGGGCCGGGTGGCAGTGCGCCTCCCGGGCGCCGTTCAGACAGGCCTGGAGCACCCGCCAAGCTCACCACAGCGGTCGCGGGGTGTCATCCCGGCCGCCGGCCGAGCAGTTCCTCCACCAGCGGGACCAGCGCGCCGGGCTCCAGATCCCACATCACGACCCGGACGTCACCGCGGCGCCCGAGCCCCTCGACGCGGGCCCGCTGCCGCTGGTCACCGGGCACGACCAGCACCAACGGCTGCTCGGGCACGTGGTCGAGCCAGCCCTGGAGGTCGGCGACCGCGACCGGGTCGCGCAACGACCGCGCCTCCACCATCACCGAACCCGCACCGTTCACCACCAACGCGTCCACGTGCACGCGCGGCACCTCGGAGACCAGGGCGTCGGTCACGACCCGCCACCCACGCCCGCCCGCGGCGTCGAGCAACGTGTCCACGACGTGCTTCTCGAACGCCACCCCGGCGATCCGGCGCAACCGGCCGACCTCGGCGAGCACGGCCGTGCCCTGGTTGCGCACGGCGACCGCGTCGACCGGCGCGAGTGGACGGCCCAGCGCGACCTTGCGGGCGAACTCGAACAGTCCTTTGAGGGCGTCGGCGAGTTCGGCGTCGACGACGCCCCGGGCCGCGAGCAGGTCGACCAGCTCGTCGGACGCCAGGTCCTGGCTGGGGTACGGCGCGAGCAGTTCGGCGAGCAGGTTCTCGATCTCGCCGCACAGCGTGACCACGTCGGACACCGGGCTCGTCGCCTCGGCGGCGCGCTCGACGGTCTCGCGGTTGCGGTTGTCGGCGGGCAGGTGCGACTGGTTCTCGTAGTCCGCGTGGATGGAGCGGTATCGGCGTTGGGCGAGCGTGCCGACGCGGTCGACCGCGTCGGTGACCGCGTTCGCGGGCAGGTCGTCGAACGACCGGAACGCGTCGGTGAGGAACGTGCGCGTGAGCAGGTAGCCGACAAGGAAGCCGAGCGGCACGAAGAACACGATGGTCGCACCGGCCGCGACCGTGGTCGCGGTGCCCGGACCCAACGCCGCGCCGAGCGTGGTGCTGAGCCGGCCGAAGTGCCCGACGATCGAGCCGAGTTCGACCAGGCCCAGCCCGATGATGATCTTCGTGAGCCAGTCGGAGATCTGCTCGAAGTTCGTGTTGACGGCGTACCCGGTCGTCCCGGACTCGCCCTGGACGCGTCGAGGGATCCCGAACACGAAGCCGAGCAGGGCACCGGTGATCGTCGAGCCCAGTGCGATGATCAGGCCGAGTGCGACGGCCTGCACGGGTTTCGCCTGGACCGCGCCGAACAACACCAGGGCGGCGACGCTGATGACGAGCAGGACGACCGCGATGTAACGCGCGCCCCGGAATCCTTTGGCTTCCAATCGGTTTCCCTCGGCCACGCCCGGGAATCGGGCGCCTCCGGGAAACCGTTACCCGAGTCCGAGTGCGAACGTGACGAGGGTGAGGCCGGGGAACACTTCCCAGTCGCGGTCGGGCGTGCGCGTGAAACCCAGTCGGTGGTAGAGGCGGTGGGCCGTGGTCATGCTCGGTTTGCTGCTCATGACGACGGTGTGGGCGCCTTCGTCGCGCGCGGTGCGCAGGACGGTCCGGACCAGCGCTTCGGCGACTCCGCGTCGACGGGCGGCCGGGGCGACGGCGAGCATGCGGAACTCGACCTCGCCTTGTCGGCAGCGTTCGGCGTAAGGCGTTCCGTGGCGGGCGACGGTGACCGTACCCAGGCACGTGCCCTCGGGGTCGACGGCGACGAGGAGCACGGCGTCGCGGGCGCGGGTGGCAGCGTCGGCGAGGACGGTGACGTAGCCGCTCGCGGGGTCGAGGCCGTCGGCGGTGTAGGCGGCGACCGTGAGCGCGCCGATGTCCGACAGTTCTTCGGTACGGGCGGGGCGCACGTGGAGATCGGTCATCGCGGGCCTTTCCGGCGGGTGTTCAATCGGAGGATGGAATTGACGGGGGCGGTGCGTTTTCCGGACGGTGCGGTGGTGCGCGGGCGTGGTCGTGACCTGCCTGCCGGGCCGTCGCCGGAGTACGGGTTGTACCTGGCGAAACGGCCCGAGGTGCCGTGGCATTCCGAGTGGCTGGACTGGCCGGACTTCCGGTTGCCGCGCGATCGTGCGCGGGCCATCGAGTTGATCAAGGACCTGCACCGCCGGGCCTTGGCGGGCGAGGCCGTGGAGGTGGCGTGCCTGGGTGGCGTGGGCCGGACGGGCACGGTCATGGCGTGCGTCGCGGTGTTGAGCGGCGTGCCCGCCGAGGAAGCCGTGGCGTGGACCCGTGCGCACTACCACCCGAAGGCCGTGGAAACGCCGTGGCAGCGACGGTGGGTACGTCGCTTCCCCGCTGCCTGACCACGATCGGGGGTGCCTGAGCGCGTATTTCGGGGTGTCCGAGTGGAGGACTCGCGCGGTCAGGGGAGGGAGGTGACGAGGGTGCGCAGGGCCAGGAGGTCGATGGAGTCGGCGGGGTCGGTGAGGGCGGTCTCCACGCGGCCCAGGCGTTCGGCCGCGAGGCGTTCGCCCAGGGTCACGTCCAGCGGCAGGTAGGTCATGGTCCGGCGGGCCTCGTCGTCCAACGCGGCGAATCCGGGGTGGTACACGGCCACGTCGACGACGCCGGCCACGATCCGGGCCGCCACCCGCACGTCGGCCAGGCCCACCCGGTGCGCGCCCAGGTTCACCGTCACGGCCGTCGGATCGGGCACCGGCGGCACGGAGTCGTGGTACTCCCAGATCATGTCCTCGGGCGGCGCGGCGGCCCGCCACGCGTCGGTGTAGGGCCGCAACCGGGGGTCCTCCTGGCCGCTGAGCACCAGCGCGTAGATCGCCCGCTGTCCGCGCTCCACGGTGAAGTGCAGGTCCGGGTGCACGGCCGCGACCAGTTCGCACAGGTCGTTCTCGAAGCGCTGCGGCTCGCGGTCGCCCAGCGCCGCGCTCACGGCCGGCAGCAGCTCGAACCAGCCCCGCCAGAACGCCTCGGCGGCCTCCGCGGGGTTGGGCACGTGCGCCGCGGCGACCCGCGGCGGGCGTCGGAACCAGCGCATGGCGTCCATTGAACCGCACCCCCTTCTTGTCGTATTGACACGAACCAGGCCGTCGGACTACGTTCGGGTCTAGACGACAATAAGGGGGAAGGATGCAGACCCACTAGGAGGACTTGGCGCGCGGCCGGACCATCGGCGGGTGCAGCACCCGTGCACCGCCCGCCCGGTACAGCACCGCCGGCCGGCCGCCGCCCTTGGTGCTCTTGGCACCCGTCGGCTCCACGAACCCCTCCGCGTCGGTGACCTTGCGGTGGAAGTTCGGGCGGTCGACCTCCACGTCCCACACCACCTCGTACACCTCGCGCAGCTCGCTGATCGTGAACTCCGGCGGGCAGAACGCCGTGGCCACGGTCGTGTACTGGAGCTTGGTCCGCGCCCGTTCCACGGCGTCGGCCAGGATCCGACCGTGGTCGAACGCCAACCCGCCGACCTCGTCCAACGGCAGCCACCTCGCCTCCCGCGCGTCCGTGCCCGCCACGGGCACCGGCAGGTCGGGCGCGATGGCCAGGAACGCGCACGTCACCACGCGCGGATCGCGCGGATCGCGGTCGGGCGCCGAGTACACGCCGATCTGCTCGACGGGCAGCCCGTCCAGCGAGGTCTCCTCGGCCAACTCGCGCGCCGCCGTCTCCTCGATCGTCTCGCCGGCGCGCAGGAACCCGCCGGGCAGCGCGGGCCGGCCGCGGAACGGCTCGTTCGCCCGCTCCACCAGCAGCACGCACAGCCGCCCGGATCGGACGGTGAGGATCACCAGGTCCGCGGTGAGCCGGACGATCTCGTGGTCGCGGGGTGCCATTCCGCGACCCTACCTCCTTTTGTCACCCTGACTAAAACTGCGTGCGGCGCGCAGGACGTCGGCGTTGAACCGCGTGATCGTGGACAGCGGAATCCCCTTGGGACACACGGCCGTGCACTCGCCGGTGTTCGTGCACCCGCCGAACCCGAGGTCGTCGTGCGCGGCCAGCATGTCCGACGCCCGCGTCCCGCGTTCCGGCCGGCCCTGCGGCAACAGGCCCAGGTGCGTGACCTTCGCGGCCGTGAACAGCATCGCCGAGCCGTTGGGGCACGCGGCCACGCACGCACCGCACCCGATGCACGCCGCCGCCTCGAAGGCCGCGTCCGCATCGGGTTTGGGCACGGGCAGGGCGTGCGCGTCGGGCGCGCTGCCCGTCGACACGCTCACGTACCCGCCGGCCTCGACGATCCGGTCGAACGCCGACCGGTCCACGACCAGGTCGCGGATCACCGGGAACGGCGTGGCACGCCACGGTTCCACGGTCACCGTGTCGCCGTCGGAGAAGTGCCTCAGGTGCAGTTGGCACGCCGTGGTGGCGCGTTCCGGACCATGTGCCACACCATCGATCATCAGCCCGCACATGCCGCAGATGCCCTCGCGGCAGTCGTGGTCGAACGCCACGGGCTCCTCCCCCGCGAGCACGAGTCGTTCGTTGAGGACGTCCAACGCCTCCAGGAAGGACATGTCCGGCGACAGGTCGGGCACGTCGTAGGTCACCAGGCGGCCGGTCGCGCCGTTCTGCCGCCAGATCCGCATCGTCAGGTTCACGCGTAGCTCCGAATGCTCGGTCGGACGTGGTCGAAGACGAGGTCCTCGCGGTGCAGCACGGGTGGACCGCCCGTGAACTCCCACGCGGCCACGTACGAGAAGCGGTGGTCGTCGCGCAACGCCTCGCCGCCGGCCGTGCTCTCGGCGCGGAAGTGCCCGCCGCACGACTCCTCGCGGTGCAGCGCGTCCACGCACATCAGCTCGGCCAGTTCGAGGAAGTCCGCGACCCGACCGGCCTTCTCCAACTCCTGGTTGAACGACTCGCCCCGGCCGGGCACCTTCACCCGCGACCAGAACTCGGCCCGCAGTTCGGGGATGCGCCGCAACGCCGTGCGCAGCCCGGCGTCCGTGCGTTCCATGCCGCACTCCTCCCACATGATCCGGCCGAGTTCGCGGTGGAACGACTCGACCGTGCGATCCCCGTCCACCGCCAGGAGTCGGGCCACGCGGTCGCGCACCTCGTCCTCGACCCCGCCCGGGTCCACGTCCCCGAACGGCGCGTCCGCGAGGTAGTCGCCGATCACGTTGGGCAGCACGAAGTACCCGTCCGCGAGCCCCTGCATCAACGCGCTGGCGCCGAGCCGGTTCGCGCCGTGGTCGGAGAAGTTGGCCTCCCCGATCACGAACAGGCCGGGGATGGTGGACCGCAGGTCGTAGTCGACCCACAGCCCGCCCATCGTGTAGTGGACGGCGGGCCAGATGCGCATCGGCGTCGTGTACGGGTCGTCGCCGGTGATGCGCTGGTACATCTCGAACAGGTTGCCGTAGCGGGCTTTCACGACGTCCGCGCCGAGCCGGGCGATGGCGTCGGCGAAGTCCAGGTACACGCCGCGTTCGGGGTCGGAGGCGTTCTTGGCCGCACGTGAGGCGATGTCGCGCGGCACGAGGTTGCCGAACGCCGGGTAGAGCCGTTCGAGGAAGTAGTCCCGTCCGGACTCGGGGATCGCGCCCGGTGTCCGCCGATCGGCGGGATCGCGCGGCACCCACACGCGGCCGTCGTTGCGCAACGACTCGGACATCAACGTCAGCTTGGACTGGTGCTCCCCCGCCGGCGGGATGCATGTCGGGTGGATCTGCGTGAAGCACGGGTTGGCGAACAGGGCGCCGCGCCGGTGCGCCCGCCAGATCGCGGTGGCGTTGCAGCCCTTGGCGTTGGTGGACAGGTGGAACACGTTGCCGTAGCCGCCGGTCGCGAGCACGACGGCGTCGGCGAGGTGCGTGGACACCGCACCGGTCACCAGGTCGCGCACGACCACGCCGCGGGCCCGCCCGTCGGCCACGACCAGGTCGAGCATCTCGGTGCGCGGGTGCGACTCGACGCGTCCGGCGTCGATCTGCCGGGCCAGCGCCTGGTAGGCGCCGAGCAGGAGTTGCTGCCCGGTCTGGCCGCGCGCGTAGAACGTGCGCGAGACCTGCGCGCCGCCGAACGACCGCGTGTCCAGCAGCCCGCCGTACTCGCGCGCGAACGGCACGCCCTGCGCCACGCACTGGTCGATGATCGCCGTGCTGAGCTGGGCCAACCGGTACACGTTCGACTCGCGGGCGCGGAAGTCGCCGCCCTTCACGGTGTCGTGGAACAGCCGCCACACGCTGTCGCCGTCGTTGCGGTAGTTCTTCGCCGCGTTGATCCCGCCCTGGGCCGCGACCGAGTGCGCCCGGCGCGGGGAATCCTGGTGGCAGAACGAGAGCACCCGGTAGCCGAGTTCGGCCAGGGTCGCGGCGGCCGAACCGCCGGCCAGGCCCGTACCCACGACGATCACCGTCCGACCGCGCCGGTTGGCCGGGTTGACCAGGCGCGCGGTGAACCGGCGGCGGTCCCAGCGGGTCTCGATGGGACCCGTGGGCGCGCGGTGGTCGGCGATCGGATCGCCTTCGGTGTACATGATCAGCTCACCACTCCGGTGACGACGGCGAACGGGACGGACAGGAACCCGGCGCACACCACGACGGCGACGCCGAGGGCGAGTGCGCGGGACGTGGCGACGCCGAGCGTGCGGGTCGCGCTCCACACCCCGTGCCGCAGGTGGAAACCCAGGGCCAGCACGGCGACGGTGTAGGCCAGGACCACGTACCAGTGCCGGAAGTCGGCCACGACGTTGGCGTGGATCTCGCCCTCGACGCCGTGCGGGTTGAGCACCCCGGCGGTGAGGTCGAGCAGGTGGTAGACGACGAACAGGGCCAGGATCACGCCGCCCCAACGCATCGTGCGGGCGGCGTAGGAGCCGTTGACGACACGTCGGTGCTCGTACCGGCCGCGTGCCTTCGCGGCGCGTCTCGTGAGCTGCCACGCGGCCACGAAGTGCAGCACCACGCACCCGAGCAGGCCCAGCCGCACGGGCCAGACCGCGCCGATCGAGCGCAGCCACCGGCCGTAGTCGTCGATGCCGCCCACGAAGATCGACAGGTTGCCGACCATGTGTGCGACCACGTAGAGGAGCAGCAGCGATCCGGTGACCGCCATGACGGCCTTCTTGCCGATCGTGCGGCGGTAGAGGTGAAGCACGTCTTCGACGCTAGGAACGGCCTCGACAAGTCGTCCAATACATCATTGACTGGACGACGATAGCCTGAGGCTATGACGCTCCACCAGCTCGCGTACTTCCTGGCAGTGGCCCGGACGCGGAATTTCACCCGGGCCGCCGAGCAGGTGCGTGTGGCGCAGCCCTCACTGTCCAAGCAGATCCACGCGTTGGAGCGCGAACTCGGCGCGGAACTGTTCAGCCGGGCACGCGGGAACGTCGCGCTGACCCCGGCGGGCGAGGCGCTGCTGCCCGTGGCGAGCCGGATCGTGTCCGATGTGGACACCGCCCGGCTGGAGGTGGCCGAACTCGTCGGGCTGCGCCGCGGACGACTGCGGGTGGGTGCCACGCCCAGCCTGTGCGGCAGCCTGTTCGCGGACGTCCTGAAGGCGTATCACGACGCGTTCCCCGGCATCCGCGTGCTCGTCGAGGAGGGCGGGTCGCGCGACCTCGTGCGCGCGCTGGAAGCGGGCGACCTGGACCTCGCGCTGGTGATCGCCTCCCCGGTGGACGCGGACCGGGCGCTCACGGTGATCCCGGTGCTGCGCGAGGAACTCGTGGTCGCCTCCCCCACGCCGTTCGACTCGGCCCGGCTGCCCGTCGCCGCGCTGCGGGACCGGCCGCTGGTGATGTTCCGGACCGGCTACGACCTGCGCGAGACCACCTCGGCCGCGTGCCGCGAGGCCGGGTTCGAGCCGAGGTTCGCGGTGGAGGGCGGCGAGATGGACGCCGTGCTGCGGTTCGTGGAGGTGGGACTGGGGTGGGCGATCGTGCCGAGCACGGTGCTGGCCACGCGGTCGCTGCACGGCGTGCCGCTGGAGCCGGGGATCGACCGGGTCGTCGCCGTGGCGCACCGGGCGGACGTGGCGCCGACGTCGGCCGCGCGGGCGTTCCTGGACGTCCTCAACCGGTACCTGCGCGGTGTGGCGCTGCCGTCGGGCGTGCACGCCCTAGGCTCGCGCGCATGATGATCCGCCGCGAGACCCCCGCCGACGTCGACGTGATCCGCGAGGTGACGTCGGCCGCGTTCGCCGCACGACCCGGCGGCGAGGCCGGCCTGGTCGACGCGTTGCGCGCGGACCCGGGCTGGATTCCGGCGCTGTCGCTGGTCGCCGAGGTGGCGGGCGAGGTCGTCGGGCACGCGGTCGCCACCCGCGCCTCGATCGGTGTGGGCCTGGGACCGGTCAGCGTGCGTCCCGACCACCAGCGCGCGGGCGTGGGCTCGGCGCTCCTGCACGCCGTCCTCGGCGCCGCCGACGCCCTGGACGAGCCCGCCGTGGTCCTCTTGGGCAACCCCGCGTACTACGCCCGCTTCGGGTTCGTCCTCGCCGCCGACCACGGCATCACCCCGCCGGTCGCCGAGTGGGCACCCCACTTCCAGGTCCGCACCCTGTCGGCTTGGACGCCGTCCCTGGCGGGCCCTTTCACCTACGCGGCCCCCTTCTCCACCCCCTGAATCCCGCGAGTTATACGTTCAGACACCGCGAAATGTGCGTTCAGGCACCCTCGCGGCCCTCTTCCGCCCGCCGCCAGTTCTCCGGCGGTTCGACGAACGCGCGCCCCAGGTCCCGGCTCAACGACAACGCCCGGCGCGTCCACTTGGCACTCGCACCGGCCAGCCCGCACGTCGGCGTGGGCACGGCGTACCTCGCCAGGGTCTCGCGGGGGAACCCGAGCCGGTCGACCAGGTCCAGCGCGGGCTTGGCCACGCCCGCCAGGTCCACCGGCGCGGCCGGGTCCGTGCTCGGCACCAGACCCAGGAACAGGGTCGTGCGCTCCTCCCAGGCTTCGCCGACCTCGTCCCACGACGACTCGTCCAGCAGGCCCACGTCCAACGCCACGGCCCGGACACCGGCCCGGCGCAACAGCCCGATCGGCGGCTTGGGCGCGCAGCAGTGCACGACCACGTCCGGCCCCAACGCCTCGATCACGGGCCGGAGCACCGCGAGCGCCTCGGGCTCGTGGACGGCGGGCACGGTGCCGAGCTTGGACGGCGTGGGCAGCAGCCCGCGCAGCACGGCGGGCAGACCCGGCTCGTCGAGCTGCACGACCACGCGGGCGCCGATGCGCTTGGCGACCTCGGCGACGTGCCGGCGCAGCCCCTCAGCCAGGGACTCGGCGTACTCGCGCAACGCGCCGCGGTCGGTCAGCACGCGGTGGCCGCGGTTCAGCTCGATGCTCGCGGTGAGCGTCCAGGGCCCGGCCGCCTGGACCTTGACCACCTCCGGCCGGGCGCCCGAGGTCTCCAGCGCCTCCTCGAACGCGTCGAGGTCGCGCCGCAGGAGGTCCACCGCGCGGCGGTGGTCCCGACCGGGGTGCGCGGCGGTCCGGTAACCGGACGGCACGACCTCGACGGGCAGGTCGACCAGCAGGCCGGCGGTGCGGCCGACGAGATCGGCACCGACCCCGCGTCCGGGGAGTTCGGGCAGGTGGGGGAGCTGCGGCAGCTCGCCGAGGACGACACGTGCGGCTTCGAGCGGGTCGGCGCCGGGCAGCGAACCGATACCGGTCGCGGTGCCCTCGGGCCAGGGGGAGACGTCCACGGCACACAGTCTCCCACCACGTCCGAACGGCCGATCGGCGGCGAAAAGGTCTAGACCCATTGACGCGGTGGTCTAGGCCACATACGGTCACCTGGTCGGTGCTCACAGTTGCGGGCACCGCTGCGATCGTGGTGTGGGGGCGTGCCGCGCCCCACGTCCCCGCACCACTCCCACCCAACCCTGCATCCGTGGGAGCACGATGTTCTCGAAGCGCAAGTCTTTGATGCTGCTCGCGGCCGGCGTAGCCGCGACCGCGATCACGGGGATGCTCGTCGCCGCCCCTGCCGGCGCCGCCGCCACCCCGTCCGCGAAGTTCGCGAAGGACTCGTCCTGGGGCTCCGGCTACCAGGCCCGCTACACGATCACCGCGGGCTCGTCGGCTGTGAACGGCTGGAAGGTCGAGTTCGACCTGCCCGCCGACACCAAGCCCGGTGCGTACTGGGACGCCACGCTGGCCACCAGCGGCACGCACCACACGTTCAGCAGCCGCAACTACAACGGCACCCTGGCAGCCGGCGCGTCCGCGTCGTTCGGGTTCCTGGTCAACGGCACCGGCGTGCCGACCGGCTGCAAGATCAACGGTCAGCCGTGCGAGGGGTCGTCGACGACCACGACCACCACGATCGTCTCCGACACCAGCCCCCCGGTGACGACCGACCCGACCACGCCGCCGGTCACCACCGACCCGACGACCACGACGCCGCAGCAGCCGGGCAGCATCAAGTCCGCGCCGTACGTGGACATCACGATGCCCACGCCGTCGCTGGAGTCGATCGCCAAGACCACCGGCCAGAAGGTCTTCACGCTCGCGTTCGCGCTCGCCGACAGCTCCGGCTGCAACCCGGCGTGGGGCGGCACGATCCCGTTGAACGACAGCCGGATCATCAACGACGTCAAGGCCCTCAAGGCGCTGGGCGGCGACGTCATCGTGGCGACCGGCGGCGCGGCCGGGCCGTACCTGGAGTACACCTGCTCCACGGCCGACGCGCTGTACAACGCGTACAAGAAGATCCTGGACGCGGTCGGCGGCAACCACCTGGACGTCGACGTCGAGGCCACCATCCCGCACGACCTGGTGAACACGGCGCTCAAGAAGCTCCAGGCCGAGCGCGGCACGCACATCAGCTACACGATGCGCATCCAGGGCGACGACTACGGCATGGACCCGTACTCGGTGCAGGTGCTCCAGAACGCCGCGTCGAAGGGCCTGACCGTCCTGGTCAACCCGATGACCATGGAGTTCGGCACGTCGCGGTCCGACTGGGGCGACGCGGTGATCGCCGCCGCACAGGCCACGCTCGGCCAGATGAAGCAGATCTGGCCCGCGAAGTCCGACGCGGAGCTGAAGAAGCTGCTGGGCGTCACCCCGATGATCGGCCGGAACTACAACGGCAAGATCTTCAACCAGGCGCACGCGCAGAAGCTGGTGGCGTGGGCGAACACCAACCACATCGGCCTGCTCGGCTTCTGGTCGACCGGCCGGGACAACGGCGGCTGCCCGGGCGGCGGCATCTCGCCGACGTGCAGCAGCATCTCGCAGTCCCAGTACGAATTCACGAACATCTTCAAGGGCTTCACCGGCTGACCGGTAGAAGCTTCCCGGTAGAAGGCAGCACGGAGCAGGGGCGGTCTCCTCGGGGACCGCCCCTGCTCCGTCTCAGCGGTCCCGGAAGCCCGCGGTCCGGGCGATCCGGTCGTCCCACACGGCCACGCCCGCGCAATCGCCGCCCCGGGCGCAGAAATCCCGGTTGCGGTGACAGGTGGCCATCATCGCCTCGTGGCGGACGGACCACTTGGCCCGCCGGCCGTAGGCCGCGTACAGGGCGTCCACGGCGGCGATCGCGTCGGGGTGGTGGAGGCGGACGGTCCACTCCGCCCACGCCAGGTCGTCGACGGGATCGCCCCGGCGGCACCACTCCCAGTCGACCACCGCCACCGCGGCGTCGGCGGTCGGTGTCACGATCAGGTTCTGCGGGCCGAAGTCACCGTGCACCACCGCGCCCGTGCCGGGCAGGCCGGGCACGTCCAGGGCGTCCAACTCCCGGCGCAACCGCCCGCACAGCGCGAGCACCCGCTCGGCCAGCCCCGCGTCCACGGCGACACGGCCCGGCACGCCGCGCACGTAGGCCGTGCGCAGGTCGCGTTCCGTCCCCGGCGACAGGGGCGGCACCGGGAACCGGTCCCGCAACTCCACCAGCACCGACCGCTCCGTGCGCCGGCGTGCCTCGGCGTCGGGGCCCAGGTACGACTTGCGCACCACCGACCCGCGCTGCTCGGTCAGATTGGTGTACCCGTGGGTCAGCGCGTTCACGTCTCGCGTTCCTTTCTCGGCTCACCCGGTGCGGACACGACGAGTGCCCGGCACCCGGATGAAATTACCCAGAATTACCACACCCACAAGTGCGCGAATGGGTCGAACGCGGACGTCGAACACTTCCGGATCGATCGACACTAGAATTGCGGACTCACGGCGTGTCGGAGACACCGGGCGAGCGGCGTTGTGCGTGCGTCTCGGTTGGCCCACCGACAGGTATCTGACCTGCGAATATGTGAACAGGTGCGATCATCGCGCCGATTTGCCGACGGCATAGTCCAAGAACCGCACGCGGGAGTACCGCCATTCGTCGGCTGTTCCGTGGCGCGCGCCCCGGTACCTCGTCCGGAGAATTGCGGTCGGCCCGACTCTTTCCGCCCGACCACCCGTTCCTGGGGTGGTCGGACGGGACGCCGCGAAGCCGCCTTTCGGGTGAGCGGGGGTTCCGACCCGGCGTGGACCACCCGGTAGTGGTTGCGTCGACTGGGACGATGTGGCTCATGCCTGTCGAGCACACGCTGCGCAAGGCCGCCGAGGAGGTCGACCGCGGCGACCTGGCGAGCGTGCTGCGGGCACGGCAACGCCTGGTCGGACTGGTCACCACCTACCCCGACCGCCTCGATCTGCGCGCCCGGCTGGCCGGTGTCTACCGATTACTCGGCGACCCGGTCCAGGCGGGTCGGTGGAGCTACCTGGGCGAGGACCGGTACGACGCGGAGGTCGCCGCGTTCGAACGGGCCTACCGCACGCCCAAGGCACGCCTGGCCGCGTTGAACTGGGCGACCGGCGCGAACGGCATCCCGTCCGAGACCGCCCGGGTCCGGCTGGCCGCGCTCCAGTCCGAGGTGTCCGCGCAGCTGCGGCGGGAGATCGCGGTCGCCGACGACCGCGACTCGTCGTGGACGGTGAACGTGCTGGTCCTGCTCGGACTCGTGCTCGCGCTGCTGTGCTTCGTGGTGGGCGCGGTCACTCTCGTGTTGTGGGCCTACCACTGGCTGACGTGATGATGGAGGGGTGACACCTGAAGACGTGGTCGGGCGCATCCGACCGTACGTGCGCTGGACGCCTTCGTGGCGGGTGACCGTCGACGGACGTGATGTCGTGCTCAAGCTGGAGCACCTCCAGGTCGGCGGGTCGTTCAAGTTCCGCGGCGCGGTGAGCGCGTTGACGGACGGCCCACCGCCCGAACGGGTGGTGACGGCGTCCGGCGGCAACCACGGGTTGGGCGTGGCGCTCGCGGCGTCCGTACTGGGCGTGCCGGCGACCGTGTACGTGCCGGAGACCGTGCCCGAGGGGAAGGCCCGGCGGATCAAGGCCGCGGGCGCGACTCTCGTGCGGCATGGGAACACCTATGCGGAGGCCGCCGCAGCGGCGCGTGAGGCTCCTGGGCGGTACGTGGAGGCCTACGACGACCCGGCGGTGGTCGCGGGGCAGGGCACGGTGGCGTTGGAGATCGTGGCGGACATGCCCGAGGTCGACTCCATCGCGGTGGCGGTCGGCGGGGGCGGGTTGGCGGCGGGGACGGCTTTGGGGTCCAAGCGGTTGACCGTGGCCGTGGAGCCCGAGATGTGTTGTGCGCTCAACCGGGCGTTGCACGCGGGTGGGCCGGTGGACTCGCCGGTCGAGTCGGTGGCGGCTTCGGCGTTGGGGGCGACGCGGGTGGGGATGTTGCCGTTCGAGGTGTTGAGCCGGTATCCCGTCACTTCGGTCCTGGTGAGCGATGCGGAGTTGTCGGCGGCTCGGGACCGGTTGTGGGAGGAGTTCCGGTTGGCGGTGGAACCGGCTGCCGCGGTGCCGTTCGCGGCGTGGTTGGACGGGCGGGTGCCGGGGCATCTGCCTTGTGTCGTCTTGTGCGGTGCCAACACCGACTGGACGCCTTGAGTCGCGAGTCCTCCACTCAGGCACCCCCGACCGGGTGTCGATTGCGCCCGTGAACGCGCGAGTTATGCGTTCAGACACCGCGAGTTGTGCGTTCAGACACCGCGAGTTGTGCGGTCGGGACCGTGGGGTGTGCGTTGGGGCGCCGAAAGCTGGGTGTGTGGCTCCCGGTGTCCGGAGGTGGGCCCTGGCCCGGTTACGACGGTGGGCAGGGTGTGGGGTGGGGCGTGGTCCGTGGCGCGGGGAGGGCGACCTCCACCTCTCTGCGCAGGGAGGGGTCCAGGCGTTCGAGTGCGGCCAGGAGGTTCAGGACGGCGGTGATCACGTCCTGCCACTCGGGGCGGTGTTCTCGTTCCTTTGTCACCCAGTAGAGGGTTCGCACCTCCGCTCTGAGGCGTTGGTAGCGCTCTTCGTCCAGGAACTGGGTCGACGGGTGTTCCAGTTTCGCCGCCATGATCGTCACCCGGCGGTCGATCTCGGCCCGGTGGGCGGCGCCGCGCCCCGCGTGGTGATCGGTCACACAGCCCTCATCGTCGCGGTGGTCCGGACCGTTTCAGTGGGTGGTACTGATCGTCGCGCTGGCCAGCACCAGGTCGCCCGCCGGGTCGGGGCGGTAGATGGCCACGGCCTGTCCCGGTGCCACGCCGCGCAGGGGCGCCCGGAGTTCGACGCGCAGTTCGCCCTCCACCAGTCGGGCCACGGCGGGTGCCGTGCCGCCGTGCGCACGCACCTGCGCGACGCACTCCACCGGACCGTCCAGGTCCACCCGCGTCACGGGTGACGTCGCCACGATCCCGGTCACCGCGAGCTTCTCGGCCGCGCCCACCCGCACGGTCCCGGTCACCGGCTCCAGCGACAACACGTACCGGGGTCGGCCGTCGGGTGCGGGGGCGTCGATGCCCAGGCCCTTGCGCTGCCCCACGGTGAACTCGTGCACGCCCACGTGCCGCCCGAGCACGGCACCGGTCTCGTCGTCGACCAGCAACCCCGGCTGCTCGCCCAGCTTGCGCGTCAGGAACCCCCGCGTGTCGCCGTCGGGGATGAAGCAGATGTCGTGGCTGTCCGGCTTCTCCGCGACCTGGAGGCCGCGTTCCGCCGCCTCGGCCCGCACCGCCGCCTTCGTCGAGTCCCCCAACGGGAACATCGCGTGCGCGAGCTGCTCGCGGGTCAACGACGCCAGCACGTACGACTGGTCCTTGTCGTCGTCGGCGCTGCGCCGCAACTCGATCCGACCGTCCACAGTGGACAGACGCGCGTAGTGCCCGGTGCACACCGCGTCGAAGCCCAGGCCGATCGCCTTGTCCAGCAACGCCTCGAACTTGATCCGCTCGTTGCACCGCAGGCACGGGTTGGGCGTGCGGCCGGCCGCGTACTCGGCCACGAAGTCGTCCACGACGTCCTCGGTGAACCGCTCCGCGAAGTCCCACACGTAGAACGGGATGCCGAGCACGTCCGCCGCGCGCCGCGCGTCGCGGGCGTCCTCGATCGTGCAGCAGCCCCGCGCGCCGGTCCGCAGTGTGCCCGGCTTGGCCGACAACGCCAGGTGCACGCCGGTCACGTCGTGACCCGCCGCCACCGCACGCGCCGCCGCGACCGCCGAGTCGACACCGCCGCTCATCGCCGCCAGGACCCGCATCACACCCCTGCCTTCTGCCGCTTCAACCCCGCGATGCCCGCCGCGCGGGCCCGTTCCACCACCGGCCCGATCACCGCCGCCAACTCCTCGACCTCGGCCGACGACGACGTATGCCCGAGCGAGAACCGCAACGACCCGCGCGCGAGCACCGGGTCCACCCCCATGGCCAGCAGCACGTGGCTGGGCTGGGCCACGCCCGCCGTGCACGCCGAACCGGTCGAGCACTCGATGCCCTTGGCGTCGAGCAGCATCAGCAGGCTGTCGCCCTCGCAGCCCGGGAAGGTCAGGTGCGCGTTGCCCGCCAGCCGGTGCACCGGGTCGCCGTTGACGATCACGTCCGGCACCGCGCGGCGCACCGCCGCCACCAGCTCGTCGCGCAACGCCGACAGCCGGGCCGCGGTATCCGCCCGCGTGTCCACGGCGTGCCGCACGGCCGTCGCCAGCCCCACGATCGCCGGCACGTCGACCGTGCCCGACCGCACGTCCCGCTCCTGCCCGCCGCCGTGCAACAGCGGCGTCGGCGCCACGTCCCGGCCCAGCAGCAGCACGCCCACGCCGTACGGCCCGCCGACCTTGTGCCCGGTCAGCGTCAACGCGTTCGCGCCGGACGCGGCGAAGTCGACCGGCACCGCGCCGACGGCCTGGACGGCGTCGGTGTGGAACGGCACGCCCTGCCCGGCCGCGACGGCGGCGAGGTCGGCGACCGGGTTGACGGTGCCGACCTCGTTGTTCGCCCACATCGCGGTCACCAGGGCGACGTCGTCGGACAGCACGGCGCGCAGCGCGTCGGCGGTGATCCGCCCGTGCCGGTCGGGCTCGAGCCAGGTCACCTCGGCGCCCTCGTGCTCGACCAGCCAGCCCACGGTGTCCAGCACGGCGTGGTGCTCGACCGAGGAGGCGACGATCCGCCGCGGCCCGGCGGCCCGCCGCGCCCAGTAGACGCCCTTCACGGCCAGGTTGTCGCTCTCCGTCCCGCCGCTGGTGAAGATCACCTCGGAGGGACGGGCGCCCAGCGCGTCGGCCAGGTCCTCGCGGGCCTCCTCGACCGCGCGCCGCGCCCGTCGTCCCGACGTGTGCAGCGACGAGGCGTTGCCCGTACCGGACATCGCCTGGGTCATCGCCGCGATCGCCTCGGGGAGCATGGGGGTCGTGGCGGCATGGTCGAAGTAGGCCATCAATCGTCCAGGGTAGCCCGCCGCAGACGGCCGGCGAGCACGGCACCGACCAGTGAGACGGCCACCATCGCCAGGTCGAACGGGACGACCGCGGCCGTGGGGTGCTCGGCCGACGCGATCAGGTCGATCATGACGCCGCCCAGGCCGACCAACAGCGCGGCCGTGAGCATGTCGCTCATCTGCAACGCCGACGAGTTGAACCCCCGGTCGGCGTCGGTGGACGCGCCGAGCGTGAGCACGCTCAGGCTGGACATGGCCATGCCCATGCCGGCGCCCGCGACCAGCCACAGCACCGGCGTCGCCCAGGCGGGTCCCCACGACGGTGCGACGAGCGTCACGCCCGCGATGCCGACCGCGTTGAGCACGAAGCCCGCCCGCACGAGCTTCTCGCGCGGGATGTCCGGTCTCCTGGCCTGCCACAGGGACGCGCCCGACCACCCCAGCGCGCTGATCGTGAGCGGCAGTCCGGCCGCGACCGCCGAATAGCCGTGCACCGACGTCAACGTCAACGGCAGGAACGCCTCCGCGCCGAAGAACGAGCCCGCGAGCAGACCGCGGGCCAGGATGGTGAACGGCAGGCCGCGCCGGGCGGACAGCGTGCCCTTGGGCAGCAGCACGCGCAGCGCGGGCACGAGGATCGCCAGCCCGGCCAGGCCCGCCACCAGGTTCAGGCCGTTCGGGTGCTGCGCGGCCCAGCTCAACGCCGAGACGCCGACACCGGCCGCGAGCGCCGCGAGCGGCAGGCCGCGCCGGGTGCCTTGATCGGGCGTGTGCGCGGGCAGCCCCCGCAGCACCGGCGTGATCAGCAGCACGGCGACCAGCACGAACGGCGCCAGCCCCAGGAACACCCACCGCCAGCCGACGGTCTCGGTGAGCCAGCCCGACAACGCCGGGCCGACCAGCGACGGCACGACCCACGCCGAGGACAGCACGCCGAACACCGCCGGCCGGTCGCTCTCCGGGTAGACCAGGCCGATCAGGACGTAGGCGGCCACGACCTGCGCACCGCCGCCCAGGCCCTGGAGCACGCGGCCCAGCAGCAGCATCCCCATGTCCTGCGCGGTGCCCGCGACGAGCAGGCCGACGAGGAAGACGGCCGGGCCGAGGATCAGCGACGGCCGGGGGCCGCGCACGTCGGACAGCCGGCCGGAGAGCACGGTGGCCACCACGCTGGCGGCCAGGAACGCCAGGAACGGCCAGGCGTACAGGTCGTTGCCGTCGAGGCTCGCGACCATGCGCGGCATGGCCGTGTTGACACCCATGTTCTCGAACGCCAGGAGGGTGACCAGCAGGACGATGCCGGCCGTGGGCCCCCGCCGTTCGGGGGACCACAGCCGGCTCGGTGTCGAAGTTGTTTTCACGAACTAATGGTTCAACCTCCGGTGCGCTCGAAGTCAAGCCTCGGGTGGACGGGCAGCGGGAGCACGCCGGCCACGGCCCGTTCGGACTCCTGCTGCACGAGCGCGGCCAGGCCGCGCCGGTCGGCCGCACGACCCGGCGCGATCTCGTCCAGGACGTGCACCTCGACGACCAGTCCGCGCGCCCGCAACACCCGGCGCATCGAGTCGACCAGGGTGTCCGAGCCGATGAACGCCGGTCGCGTGGATGTCGCGCCGTCCTGCCGGTAGCGCAGCACGACCGGCCGCACGGGCACACCGGCGTCGAGCGCGCTCTGGAACAGCGCGGGCCGGTAGCGGCCGGACGCGTGGCCGCACCACGTCGTGCCCTCGGCGTGGATGCCGACGGCCGCGCCGTCGCGCAGGGTCGCGGCCAGTTCGGCGACCGTGCCGGGCAGCAGCGAGAGCCGTTCGCGGTCGAGGTAGACCGTGCCGCACGCGGTGATCAGCGGGCCGAGCACCGGCCACGAGCGGATGTCGCGCTTGGCCACGATCCGGATCGGCTGGACGGCGTCGAGGGCGAGTTCGTCCAACCACGACACGTGGTTGGCCACTACCAGCACGCCACGTCCGGGCGTGGCCTGGAACAGCGCGGGGCCGACGACCTCCAACCGCACGCCGAACCCGCGCAGCAGCGTGCGGAACCAGCTCCGCAGCACCGTGCGCCGGACTCGGCCGCGGGTCAGCAGCAGCACCGGCAGCAGCGGGATTCCGCACAGCAGCACCAGGACGCCGGCCAGGGCGCGCAGGCCCGCCCGGACACCGCCCACGGTCGCCGTGGTGTGGTCGACGCAGCCGTCACCGCACGGCGATGTCGGCATCCACGGGTGCGCGCTCACGATGTCTCCCCGAGGAAGTACTTGAGGTAGCGCTGGTCCACGTGCTCCATGCCCAGCAGCACGAACAGGTCCGCGACGCCGAAGTCCGGGTCGTGGGCGGGTCGGCCGCACACCCACGCGCCCAACCGCAGGTAGCCCTTGAGCAGCGGGGGCAGCACGGTCCGCGCCGGGCGCTCGACGCTGTCGACGTCCCACGGCACGAGCGGGCTGACGCGGTAGCGCTCGGGGGCGTAGTGCTTGGCGTGCACCTGGTCCCACACGCCGGCCGCGTACGAGCCGCCGTCGTGCAGCGGCACGGACGCGCAGCCGACCAGCCAGGAGTGGCCGGACAGCAGCATGTACCGGGCGATGCCCGCCCACACCAGCCCGACGACGGCGCCGTTGCGGTGCGCGGCGTCCACGCAGGACCGCCCGGTCTCGACGATGCTCGGCCGCAGGTCGGCGAGGTTGGTCAGGTCGAACTCGGTGTCGGAGTACAGGCGGCCGGCCGCGGCGGCGCGGTCGGGCGGCAGCATCCGGTAGGTGCCGACGATCTCGCCGGTGTCGTCCTCGCGGACCACGAGGTGGTCGCAGTGCTCGTCGAACGCGTCGACGTCGAGGCCGGGCGCGGTGGTGTGCAGGGTCGCGCCCATCTCCTCGGCGAAGACGCGGTGCCGCAGTCTTTGCGCGGCGACGACCTCGGCACCGTCGCGGGCGACCAGGAGGGAGTACCTCGGCGTGCCGGTGGTGGCGTCCCCGGTGCTGACAAGCAGTTGCGGCTGCGTCATGCCTTCAGGTTGACCGGCGTTGGACGACTTACAGCAGGTCGTTCCGGTGACACGTCAATGGCAGATCGGTTAAGGGGCGGTGCACCCGGAACCGGACGGGCCGTCCCCTCGTTCGAGGGGACGGCCCGGTTCGCGCTTTCGGCTCAGCCCTTGCGCTTGTCGACCTCTTCGGTCAACTGCGGCGCGACGGAGAACAGGTCGCCGACGACACCGAAGTCCGCGATCTCGAAGATCGGGGCCTCGGAGTCCTTGTTGACCGCGACGATCGTCTTCGAGGTCTGCATGCCGGCCCGGTGCTGGATCGCACCGGAGATGCCCAACGCGATGTAGAGCTGCGGGGACACCGTCTTGCCGGTCTGGCCGACCTGGAACTGGTGCGGGTAGTAGCCGGAGTCGACGGCCGCGCGCGAGGCGCCGACGGCACCGCCGAGGCTGTCCGCGAGCTTCTCCACGACGTCGAACTTCTCCGCGCTGCCGACGCCGCGACCGCCGGAGACGACGACGGAGGCCTCGGACAGGTCCGGCCGGCCGCCGCCGACCAGGGGCTCGCGGCCGACGACGCGCGCGTTCTTCGCCGGGTCCACGGCGGGCACGTCCACGACGACCTCGGTCGCCTCGGCCGGCGCCTCGACGGGCTCGACGGCGCCGGGGCGCAGCGCGAGCACCGGCACGCCGGTCGTGACCCGGGACTTGACCGCGTACGAGCCGCCGAAGATCGACTGCGTGGCGACGCCCTCGCCGTCGAGGTCCACGACGTCGTAGAGCAGGCCGGAGCCCAGGCGCGCGGCCAGTCGGCCCGCGACCTCCTTGCCCTCCGCGGTCGCCGGGACGAGCACGGCGCCGGGCGAGGCCGCGGCGACGGCCGCGGCGAGCGCGTCGACCTTGGGCGTGACGACGTACTCGGTCGCGGCGTCGGACTCGGCCACGTACACCTTCGTGGCGCCGTGGACCGCCAGCGACTCCTTCAGCTTCGCCGTGACGCCGGGCGCACCGACGACCACCGCGGCCGGGTCGCCGAGACGGCGCGCGGCGGATAGCAGTTCATGGGTGACCTTCTTGACGTCACCGTCGACGTGGTCGACCAGGACCAGGATTTCGGACATGGGTTCCCTCCCCTCCTTCAGATGAGCTTCTGGCCGACGAGGTACTCGGCGATCCTGCGACCGCCCTCGCCCTCGTCCTCGACGCGCTGACCGGCCGACCGCGGCGGCTTGGGCGCGGCTTCGAGCACGCGCGACCCGGCGGCGCCCAGACCCACCTGCCCGGCGTCGATGCCCAGGTCCGCGACGGTCAGCGTGGTGACCTTCTTCTTCTTAGCGGCCATGATGCCCTTGAAGGACGGGTAACGCGGCTCGTTGATCTTCTCGGTCACGCTGACCACGGCGGGCAGCGTGGCCTCCAGGAACGCGATGCCCTCGTCGGTCTCGCGCTCGGCCCGGACGGTCGTGCCTTCGACGACGACCTTGCGGACCTGGGTGAGCTGGGGCAGGCCCAGGAGTTCGGCCAGGATGGCGGGCACGGCGCCCGCGCGGCCGTCGGTGGCCTCGTTGCCGGCGACGACCAGGTCGAAACCGCCGTCGACGGTGCCGAGCGCCTTGGCCAGCACACGGGCGGTCGTCAGCGCGTCGGAACCGCGCAGCGCCTCGTCGCTCACGTGCACCGCCTCGTCCGCGCCCATGGACAGGGCCTTGCGGATGGCGTCCGTCGCGCGGTCGGGGCCCAGGGCCAGTACGGTCACCTTGCCGTCGTGCGTCTCGCGCAGGACGAGCGCCTCCTCGACGGCGCGCTCGTTGATCTCGTCGAGCACCGCGTCGGCGGCGTCGCGGTCGAGGGTGTGGTCGCTGTCGACGAGCTTGCGCTCGGACCAGGTGTCGGGCACCTGCTTGACCAGGACGACGATGTTCATGGGTCCCCTTCGACCTCCTGCGGACGGGCGGCGACGTCCGGGCGACGCGGTGGCATCGACCCGGGTCGCCGTGGCGTGCGGTGTGTCCCGTGACCCTGCCATGCTGTCGCGACGTTGGCATGGTGGTGTCGGACACCCCTATGTTACCCGCCAGTAGCACCCGCGCAAACCCCTGACGATCAAGCACGTCGACGGGCGACCCCTCAAGACTTCCGAAGGTTGCGTTCTCATCACGAAGTGACGCTAGGTTCGCGGTATGCATCGGCGAGTAGCGATAGTCACCGATTCGACCGCATCCCTCCCGCCGCAGCTCGTCGAGAAGCTCGGCGTCACCGTCGCCCAGATCCAGCTCCGCATCGGCGACTGGGTCGACGACGAGGTCCGCGTCCCTGTGCCCCGCCTCGTCGACGCGCTGCGCGACCAGGTCGAGGTCGCCACCACGCCGCCGGACCCCGGCGCGTTCTTCTGGGCGTACGCGGACGCGGCGGCTTCGGGCGTGGACGCCGTGGTGTCGCTGCACGTGTCCACGGGCTTGTCGCAGACCGCCGACGCGGCGCGCATCGCCGCCGCGCAGGTGAAGGTGCCGGTGCACGTCGTGGACACCAGGACGGTCGGGATGAGCCTCGGGTACGCGGTCGTGGCGGCGGCGACCGTGGCCGCGGCGGGCGGTCCGGTGCAGCGCGTTCTCCAAGCGGCACAACACAGTTACCACCGCAGCGCCGAGCTGATGTACGTGGACACGTTGGAGTACCTGCGCCGCGGCGGGCGGATCGGCGCGACGGCGGCGTTCGTGGGCAACGCGTTGTCGCTCAAGCCGTTGCTCACCATGACCGACGGCCGGATCGCGCCGCTGGACCGGGCGTTGGGCACCGACCGGGCGTTACGCAAGCTGGTCGACCACGCGGTCCGGCACGCCGGACGCGAGCAGGTGGACATCGCCGTGGAGCACTTCGACGCGACGGAACGGGCCCGGACCGTGTTGGGCCTGTTGCGCACCAGGGTCCCCCACGTGCGGCGGTTCCTGACCACGTCGGTGAGTTCGGCGATCGGCGCGCACGTCGGACCGGGCGCGGTCGCCGTGACCGTTTCGCCGGTTTAGGGAACCCGCGCGGACGTTTGCGCGTTGAGCCCTGCGGGAAGGAGAAACACCATGGCCTCCTTGTTCAGCAAGCTCGCCGCGTTCGCCCGCAGTCCGCAGGGGCGTCAGGCGGTCGACCGGATCAAGCACGCCGCCCGGGACCCGCGCACCCGCGCGAAGGCGCAGGACATCCTGCGTCGCTTCCGCAAGCGCTGAGCGACCACCGGGGCGAGCGCACGGGGATGGCGTTCGCCCCGGCCCCGGCGGTCAACTCCCGTCACGGCGGGCCACGCGCCCGTAAGGTCGCGCGGCGCTGGACCCCTCGGGTGGTTCCTGGACGGGCACCGTGCCCTCGGGCGATCGGCCGCGCGCCGACTCGGGCACGTGCAGGACGGGACTGCGGTGTGCCGGTCCGGCGTGCCCCGGTCTCGACTCGCGGTCGTCGTCGGACCCCGGTTCCGAATCGGGAACCGGTTCCGGTCGACGCAGCATGAACGCCGTCAGCACACAGCCACCGGCGAACGACAACGCGCACAGACCGAACACGAACGCCACCGCGCCGGCGCCAGCCATCTGCCTCGCTCCTACCCGCTGGGCAGCGGCGACCGAATGCCGCCCCGCCCGGCTGAAGATTCGGCGAGACTACCCACGCCGGTTATGGCCAACCAGTGGTGCCGGAACGCGTTCCGGCGGTCGCACGACCGGATCGGAACAGTGTTTTCCTGCGTGAACGCCACACGTCAAGATCAACACGGGTCGCTGCGACCTCACTCGATTGTGTCAATTTCCGCATAGGGACCAACCCGACAAGAAGGCCCCGTGACCACATCAGCGGGTAATGGGACACCCTCTATTAGCCCGAAACAGTGACACCCACTCCAGGAGCCACGCGCTACTTGCGAGTAACGAACCTCTAGGCTGACGCGGTGAGCCTGCTCCTGACCGGCGAACGCACCGTGCCCGGGATCGTCGCCGAGAACTACTGGTTCCGCCGGCACGAGGCCGCCTACCTGAACCTGGCCGGCCACTGCGCGGGCGCGGTCGTGCTCGAAGCCGGGTGCGGCGAGGGCTACGGCGCGGCGACGATCGCCCGGGAGGCGGCCGAGGTCGTGGCGCTCGACTACGACGCCCACACCATCGCGCACGTCCGACGCACTTACCCCGCGCTGCGGGCGGTACGCGGGAACCTGGCCGCGCTGCCGTTGCGCGCCGGCGCCGTCGACGTCGTCGCCTCGCTCCAGGTGGTCGAACACCTCTGGGACCAGGGCGGGTTCCTCGACGAGTGCCGACGCGTCCTGCGGCCGGGCGGCAAGCTGCTGCTCACCACGCCCAACCGGATCACGTTCTCGCCCGGCCGCGACACCCCGCTCAACCCGTTCCACACCCGTGAGCTCGACGCGCGGGAACTCGGCGACCTGCTGTCCCGGGCCGGGTTCCGGGTCGTCGCCCGGGCGGGACTGCGGCACGGACCGCGCCTGCGCGACCTCGACCACCGGTTCGGCGGGTCGCTGGTCGACGCGCAGCTCGCGGTCGTCGACGACCGGTGGCCGGCGGACCTGCTCGCCGCGGTCGGGTCGGTGACGGCGGCCGACTTCGTGATCGACCCGGACGACGTGGGCACGAGCCTCGACCTCGTCGCGGTGGCGGTGCGCCCGTGAGCGAGGGCTCGTTCTGCCTCGTCCTGCACAGCCACCTGCCCTGGCTCGCGCACCACGGCGCGTGGCCGGTCGGCGAGGAGTGGCTCTACCAGGCGTGGGCGCACTCCTACCTGCCGGTCGTGGACCTGGTGGAACGCCTGGCCGCCGAGGGTTTCGCGGACCTCCTCACGCTCGGGGTCACGCCCGTGCTCGCCGCCCAGCTCGACGATCCCCACTGCCTGCGCGGCGTCCACGACTGGCTCGGCGACTGGCAGCTCCGCGCGCACGGTGCCGCGTCCCGGTTGCCGGACCTTGCCGCACGGGAGCACCGCGCCGCGCGGTGGGCGTTGGAGACGTTCGAAACCCGGTGGCGGCACGGGTTCTCGCCGGTGCTGCGCCGGTTGGTCGACGCGGGCGTGGTCGAACCGCTCGGCGGACCGGCGACGCACACCTTCCAGCCGCTGCTCGACCCGCGCCTGCGGGCGTTCGCGTTGGAGACCGGGTTGCGGGACACGGCTTTGCGGATCGGCACGCGACCCAAGGGCATCTGGGCTCCCGAGTGCGCCTACGCGCCGGGTATGGAGGAGGGGTACGCGGCGGCGGGCGTGGAACGCTTCCTCGTGGACGGACCGGCGTTGCGCGGGGACACCGCCCTGGCCCGGCCGGTCGGGGACACCGACGTGCTGGCGTTCGGGCGTGATCTCGAAGTCTCCTACCGGGTGTGGTCGCCCAAGGCCGGGTATCCGGGTGATCCGGCGTACCGGGACTTCCACACCTACGACCACGCGAGCGGACTCAAGCCTTCACGGGTCACGGGCACGCACATCGCCCCGCACGACAAGAAGCCCTACGAGCCCGAGCGCGCGCTCTTGGCCGTACGAAAGCACGCGCTCGATTTCGTGGACACGGTCGTCACCAGGTTGCGTGAGCTGAAAGCACGACACGGCAGGCCGTCCCTGGTCGTCGCCGCCTACGACACCGAGCTGTACGGGCACTGGTGGCACGAAGGTCCGCTGTGGCTGGAGGCGGTGTTGCGCGCCCTGCCCGAGGCCGGGGTCCGGGTGACCACGCTGCGCGGCGCGGTCGAGGCCGGGCACGTCGGGCCGGCCGTGCACCTGCCCGCGTCGTCGTGGGGCTCGGGCAAGGACTGGCGGGTGTGGCACGGGCCGCGGGTCGCCGACATCGTGGCGGGCAACGAGGCCGTCCAGCGCGCCCTGCTCGCCCTGCCCGCCTCGGCCGACCGCGACCCGGTCGCCGACCAGGCGGTGCGGGAGGGGCTGCTCGCGTTGGCCAGCGACTGGGCGTTCATGGTCACCAAGGACTCCGCCGCCGACTACGCCCGCCACCGGGCCGAGATCCACGGGGACCGGTTCGCCGAACTGGTCGCCGCGGCACGCCACGGCCGGGGTCGGGCGCGGGCCGCGGACCTGCGCCGGGTCGACGGGCCGTTCGGCCACCTCGACGCCCGTGACCTGACCCGCCGGGATTCCGCCGCCGAAGACGAGGAGCGCCGATGCGCGTCCTGATGTTGTCGTGGGAGTACCCGCCGGTGGTCGTCGGCGGGCTCGGGCGGCACGTGCACGCGCTCGCCACCCGACTCGCCACACAGGGCCACGACGTCGTCGTGCTCTGCCGCCACCCCTCGGGCACGGACGCGGTCACCCACCCGACCGCCGACGAGGTCGTGGCCGGGGTCCGGCTCGTCCGGGTCGCCGAGGACCCGGCGCACCTGGTGTTCGAACGCGACCTCGTGGCGTGGACGCTGGCGATGGGCCACGCGATGACCCGCGCCGGGCTCGCGCTGCTGCGCGGCTGGCGGCCGGACGTGGTGCACGCCCACGACTGGCTCGTGACGCACCCGGCCGTGGCGCTGGCCGAGGCGGCCGGTGTGCCGCTCGTGGCCACGGTCCACGCCACCGAGGCCGGCCGGCACAGCGGGTGGCTGTCCAAGACCCTCAACCAGCAGGTGCACTCCGTCGAGTGGTGGCTGGCGAACCGGGCCGACACCGTGATCACGTGCTCCGCGGCGATGCGGACCGAGGTGGCGCACCTGTTCGGCGTCGACCCGGCCACGATCACCGTGCTGCACAACGGGATCGAGCCGCGCCGCTGGCGGGTGCGCTCCACGGCCGCGCGCAAGGCGTACAACCCGGACGGCACGCCTCTGCTGCTGTTCTTCGGGCGCCTGGAATGGGAGAAGGGCGTGCACGACCTGATCGCGGCGTTGCCGCGCATCAGGCGGACGCACAAGGGCGCGCGGGTGGTCGTGGCCGGCGAGGGCACGCACGGGTCGTGGCTCGTGGACCAGGCCCGTGCGCACCGGGTCCGGCGTGCGGTGGATTTCGTCGGGCACCTGCCCGACCGCGACCTCGCGGCGTTGCTCGCGGCGGCGGACGCGGTCGTGCTGCCCAGCCGGTACGAGCCGTTCGGGATCGTCGCCCTGGAGGCCGCCGCGGCGGGCACGCCGCTGGTCGCGTCGACGGCCGGCGGCCTGGGCGAGGTCGTGGTGGACGGGGAGACGGGCGTGTCGTTCACACCCGGCGACGTGGCGGGCCTGGCCGCCGCCGTGCGGTCCGTGCTCGACGACCGGCCGGCCGCCGTGCGCCGGGCCAGGGCCGCGAAAGCCAGGCTGACCACCGACTTCGACTGGTCGGAGATCGCCGCGGGCACGGTCGGGGTCTACCGGCGCGCGGTCGTCCGTGACCACGGTCCCCTGGGTCGCCCGAAGATCGCGTCCGGGAACGCGTTCCTGTGACCGTAGGCTTGTCGTCTACGGAGCGAGGGGGTGTCGACGCGTGACGGTCGATGCGGAGTGGCAGAACTCGTGGACCGCGGCGGTGTACCTGTACCGCCACCTGGCCGCGGGCGGCGTGCCCGAGCCGGTGGCGTGCCCGCTGGTGCTCGGGCAGGACGAGGTCGCGTACGCCGACCTGGCCATCGGGTACGCGCGCTACTACTCGATGACCGTGGAGTACCAGCAGTCGAGCGGCTTCTTCTTCGGCTCGCCCCTGTTCGTCGCGGCGGGGCTGGCCGCGAACGCGATCGGCAACGCCAACGCGCGCAACCGGGCCGCCGCGCAGTCCGCGCCGCAGTGGCGTGAGCACTGCGTGGCGCGCACGGTCGTGACGAACCAGCGCACGATGTGCCAGATCCAGGGGCAGTGGTTGAGCTTCTGGCACGGCGGCGTGGTGGAGTTCACCGGGGACCCGGCGGCGGGCTGGTGCGCGATGACGTTCGGGGACAGCGAACCCCTGATGCTGACCGGCCCCACCGCGCCGTGGCTGACCGTGCTCCTGTCGTACTTCGTGCACGGCGCCCAGCGCTTCCCCCAGCTCCCCCACCTCCACCGCCTCGCCCTGAGCTAGCCGTTCAGACACCGCGAGTTGTGCGTTCAGACACCACGAAATGTGCGTTCAGGCACCGCTGCGGCAGTCGATCACGACCACACCCAGCCACCGGTCGAACCCGAACACCGGCCCGTGCTTCACGCGCCGCAACGCGGCCTCCACGTCGACCGTCGCGGCGGTCAGCGCCACCAGGGTCTCGTCCGCCTTCGTCAGCGCATCGCGCCAGTGCACGTCAGCAACCGCTTGCGGGCGTTGCGCAGGTGGGACCGGACCGTGGCCGGCCGTACCGCAAGGATCGTCGCGATCTCCGCGGCGCTGAAACCCTCCACGCGCAACGCGACCACATCGCGCTCGCGGGTGGGCAGGCGGGCGAGTTCGTCGGTCAGCCACAGGACTTCCTCCACGTGATGTGCGCCGTCGTGACCGAGCGTGCCGCCGAGTGCCTCACGGGCACCGCGTTCCTGCTCCCGGCGCGCGAACCGGGACGCGCACCGGCGTGCCGCCGACCGCACCCACGCGCCGGGGTGTTCGACCTGCGACCACCGCGTGTACAGGATGGTCATGGCTTCCTCGGCGGCGTCCTCCGCGTCCTCCCGCCGGAAGCCGAGCTTGCCCAGGTAGGCGATGAGCCGGGCGAAATCGGCCCGGAAGAACTCGTCGAAGGCGTCCCCCGCCGCCACCTGGCGGCTTTCCGTCTCCATGCCCCATAAGTACGTCGAGCGGCCACGGCCGTGCAAAGGGTCCCTCTAATGGCCCAACCGCTCCAGCAGGAACGCCCGCAGCCCGTCCAGGTCGGTGTCCACGGCGACGTCGATCCCGCCTTGCGCCTCCAGCCTCCGGTCGGCGATCAGCGCGCCCCGCCCGGGGCCGTGCGCGCAGTCCACCTCGACCGGGTGGCGCGCGGTCGTGAGCAGGCCCGGCCGGATCGCCTCGGCGACCGCGACGGCGTCGTGCAGCACCATGCCGTCCCAGCCCAGGAAACGCCGGTAGGTGGCCAGGTACGCGGGCGTGAACGACGTCAGCAGCGCGCCCGTCGGCGACGACGCCGACAGCAGGTCCAGCCACTGCGCGGTCACGGCACACCGCTGCGTCAGGTCCATGGGCACGAGCGTGACCGGCACGTCCTCGTCCACGAGCACACGCCGGGCGGCCTCCGGATCGCTCCACAGGTTGAACTCGGCCGCCGCCGTGATGTTGCCGCCCGCGAGCCCGCCGCCCATGACCACCAGGCGGTCGATCTTCTCCTTCAGACCGGGGTGGGCGGCCAGCAGCAGCGCGATGTTCGTCAACGGTCCGATGGGCACGATCGTCACCGGCCGTTCGGCGGCGAGCAGCAGGTCGCGCAGCAGCGTCACGGCGTCGCGCGGGTCGGCCGTCCCGACCGGCAGGGTGTGGGCCAGACCGGACAGGCCGTCGTCGCCGTGCGCGCGGGACACGTGCGGCTGCGGGTGCACGAGCGGACGCGCCGCACCGGCCGCGACCGGCACGTCCGGGCGGCCGAGGGCGGCCAGCAGGCCCAGGGCGTTGCGCGTGGTGTGCTCCAGCGACACGTTGCCGAACACCGTGGTCACGCCGATCAGGTCGACCTCGGGGCTGTGGGCGGCCAACGCCAGCGCGAACGCGTCGTCGATGCCCGGGTCCGTGTCGACGATGAGAGGGGTCGTCACGAACCGGACACTACGCACCCCACAGTTGTTTTCGACACGGTGCTCTCGGACGGGTGAACCGCCATGCTGGACGGCATGGAGCTGGACGTGCGTGCGCTGGACATCGACGAGTGGCCCGTGTGGCGCACCCTGCGGCTCGCGGCGCTGATCGACTCGCCGGACGCGTTCGAGGCGTCCTACGAGTACTGGGCCCAGGCCGACGAGGAGCGGTGGCGCAAGCGGTTGGCCAAGCCGTCGCTCAACGCCGTGGCCACGCTCGACGGCGAGGAGGTCGGCATGGTGACCGGCTCGCCGATCGAGGAGCGCGTCGAGCTGCTGTCGCTGTGGGTCGCGCCCGAGGTGCGGGGTCAGGGCGTCGGTGACGCGCTGGTGCGCACGGTGGTCGAGTACGCGGGACGGCGGCCGGTCTCGTTGCAGCTCGCCGAGTCCAACACGCACGCGCGGGCGCTCTACCTGCGCAACGGGTTCGTCGAGGTGGCGCCGGGGGTGCTGGTTAAAGTGCCCGCGTGATCCCGTGGCGCGGCCGTGACCCGCAGCAGGCGAAGTTCCTCACGTGGGCGTCACTGCGCTGGGTGATCAAGCACCGTGCGTACACACCGTGGTACCTGGTCCGGTACTGGCGACTGCTGCGGCTGCGCCTGGCCCACCCGCACGTGGTGCTGCGCGGCATGGTGTTCCTCGGCCGCGGCGTCGAGCTGCACTGCCGCCGGGGTTACGGCCGGCTGGAGATCGGGCGCTGGGTGCACATCGGCGACGACAACGCGATCCGGTGCCACGAGGGGTCGTTGCGGATCGGGGACAAGGCCGTGTTCGGCAAGGGCAACACGGTCAACTGCTACCTGGACGTGGAGGTCGGCGCGGCCACGCTCGTCGCCGACGGGGCGTACGTGTGCGACTTCGACCACGTGACGTCCGACATCACGCGGCCGATCAAGGACCAGGGGATCGTGAAGTCGCCGGTGCGCATCGGTCCGGACTGCTGGCTGGGCACGAAGGTCACCGTGACGCGGGGGACGCGGATCGGCCGGGGGTGCGTGGTGGGTGCGCACGCGGTCGTCCGGGGGGACGTGCCGGACTTCGCGGTGGCGGTCGGGGTGCCGGCGCGGGTGGTGAAGGACCGTCGTGCGGCGTACGAGGCCGATGCCGTGCGGCGTGCTGCCGTCGAGGACATGGCACGTAAGGCGCGCGAGGCCGTGGAGCGGGCCGCGCGCGAGGTCTGAGTGCACATTTCGCGGTGTCTGAACGCACAACTCGCGGTGTCTGAACGTATAACTCGCGGGGTCAGGTGCGGGTGGCGTGGGCCAGGAGGTAGGTGGGGCGGCGGCCGATCCGGGTCAGGACGACGGAGTACTCGGCCGTGCCGGTGGGCTTGAGGCGGCGACGCAGGGTGTTCGGGTCGATGTCGAGACCGCGCACCAGGATCTCCAGGCGGCCGACGTCGTGTGCCTTGAGCACCGCGCGCAACGCCTTCTCCGTGTAGTGGCCGTGCTCGACCACGCGGAACGCCCGGATCCCCGGCGGCGGCGTCGGACCCGTCAGGTAGGCGATGCGCTCGTCCACCTGCGCCAACCCGAACCGGGCCGCGTAGTGCCGGACGAGACCCGCCCGCACCACCGCGCCGTCGGGGTCGATCAGCCACTCGTCGGGGTCGGTCACCGGGCAGTCGTCGGGGTCCGCGTCCGTAACGGTCCACTGTGGACCTTCCGACCGCAGCACGGTCGCCCGCCGCGTCACGCCCGGCGTCGCCAACCCCCGCGTCCACAGGCACGCCTCGCGCACCGATCCGTCCAACGACACGAGTTCCACCTCGTCCGCCCACGGCGCCACGGCGAAGTCCACGCCCGGCGCGCACTTCACGGCCAGGTCCCGGTCCCGGTAGGCGGCGGCCAACTCGTCCAGCGGGGGCAGGAAGTCCGCCGGTCGCCACGTCCGCCGCCCGCCCGAATCCCGTCGGGCCGGATCGGCGAGCACGGCCGTGCCCCGGCTGACCGGCCGCAACGCGTCCGCCCGCAGCAACACCCGGCCGGGGTTGTTGTGCGCCGCCATCGCCAACCGCACCGGGTCCAGGTCGGAGCCGATCGACCCGACCGGCAGCGCGGAGAGGTCGGCGCCGACCGAGCACGTGACGTCGTGCACGACCCGTCCGGCGAACCTCGACGCCCGGTGCCGGGCCACCGCGGACGCCGTCGCCTGCTGGAGCGCGTCTGCCGTGTACAGCCCGTCGACCAGGTCGACGCGCCCGACCGCGCGCCGACGCAGCAACGCGGTCTCCAGCACGGCCGCGAACTTCTCCGGCGCCACCCGCCGGGCCGCGGCCACGTCCGCGAGCCGCGACTCCGGCGTCAACGGCAGGTCGGCGACCGCCGACAACGCGGCGCACCCGGCGTCGGACCGCAGGTACGCCACGTCGTCGAGGCTGAACGCGTACCCCACCTAGACCGGCTTGCGGCCCGTGACGGACACGTTGTAGAAGATCTCCTTCGGCAGCACCCGGGACAGCACGTGCTCGTCCACCCAGGACAGCCGCTGCCAGGTCCGGTACGCGAACATCGCCCAGCCGAAGCCCAGCTTGTCGCGCGGCACGGCGGCCTCGAACGTGCGCACCGGCCACCCGAACAACGCGGCCGACAGCTCGTCGGTCACCGCGCGCACGTCCACCGCGCCGGCACGCCGCGCGTACCGCTCCAACTCGCCCGGGTCGAACGTGTGCAGGTCGACCACGGCCTCCAACGCCGCCGCACGCGACGACTCGTCCAACTCGGCCTGCGGACGCCGCCACGACGACAACGGCCCGAGCTTGGTGACGTTCGTGGTCAGCCACCACGTCAGGCGCCCGAGCCGGCGCGCGTAGAAGTTCCCGATGTTCGTCGGGTCGCCCGCGAACACGAACCGGCCGCCCGGCTTGAGCACCCGCAGCACCTCGCGCAGCGCGGCGGGCACGTCCGGGATGTGGTGCAGCACGGCGTGCCCCACGACCAGGTCGAACGTGTCGTCGTCGTACGGGATGCGCTCGGCGTCGGCGACCCGGCCGTCCACGGGCAGGCCCAGCGACGCCGCGTTGCGCGTCGCCACCTCGACCATGCCCGGCGAGAGGTCGGTGACCGAACCCCGGTCGACCACGCCGCCCTGCATGAGGTTGAGCAGGAAGAACCCGGTCCCGCAGCCCAGCTCCAACGCGTGCCCGTACGGACCGGCGTCGCCCGCCGCCGCCCGGAACCGGTCGGTGGCGTAGGTGATGCAGCGCTCGTCGTACGAGATCGACCACTTCTCGTCGTACGTGTCGGCTTCCCAGTCGTGGTAGAGCACGTTCGCGAGCTTGGGGTCGGCGTAGGCCGCCTCGACCTCCTCGGCCGTGGCGTGCGGGTGCGGCCGGGGGTCAGCGGCCACTGAACTTCGCCTTGCCCGGACCGTTCTCGATGAACGACGCCATGCCGGCCTTCTGGTCCTCGGTGGCGAACATGGCGGCGAAGAGCTGGCTCTCCAGCTTGAGGCCGTTGCCCAGGTCCGTGTCGAGGCCGCCGTCGATCGCGGCCTTGGCCGCGGCGTAGGCGCGCACCGGACCGTCGACGAACTGCCCGGCCCACCGCTTGGCCGCCGCGTACACCTCGTCGGGCGCGACGACCTCGTCGACCATGCCGATCCGCAGCGCCTCCTCGGCGCCGACGAACCGGCCGGTGTAGATCAGGTCCTTCGCCCGGGACACGCCGATCAGGCGCGGCAGGCGCTGCGTGCCGCCCATGCCGGGGATCACGCCGAGCAGGATCTCCGGCTGGCCGACCTTGGCGTTGTCGCCCGCGATCCGCCGGTCGGCGCACAGGGCCAGCTCGAAGCCGCCGCCCAGCGCGTACCCGGTGATCGCGGCGACGGTCGGCTTCGGGATCTCCGCCACGGCGCGCAACGCCGACGAGAACGCGCCCGCCCGTTCGGCCATCTCCGCGTAGGTGAGGTCGGCCATCTCCTTGATGTCGGCGCCGGCCGCGAACACCTTCGGACCGCCGTAGACGATCACCGACCACACGTCGGCCCGTGCGGCGGCCTCCAGCGCGGCGGCCCGGATCTCCTCCTGGAGCTGCCGGTTGAGGGCGTTCATCGGCGGGCGCTCCAGCCGGATGGTGCCGATGCCGTCCTCGACGTCCAGCCTCACGAACTCGGCCACAGGGGTCCTCCTCGACTCGGTGACGCAGGTTACCTGCCGGTAGGCGCGGCCTTCCTGCGGGCGAACCAGCGGTCGCCCGACCGCTGGAGTTCCAGGGGCTGGTCGAAGGTCTTCGACAGGTTCTCCTCGGTGAGCACGTCGTCGAGCAGGCCCTGCGCGACGACACCGCCCTCGCGGAGCAGCAACGCGTGCGTGAAGCCCGGCGGGATCTCCTCGACGTGGTGCGTGACCAGCACCAGCGCGGGCGCGTCCGGGTCGAGCGCCAGGTCCGAGAGCCGGGCGACGAGGTCCTCGCGTCCGCCCAGGTCCAGACCGGCGGCCGGCTCGTCGAGCAGCAGCAGCTCGGGGTCGGTCATGAGCGCGCGGGCGATCAGGGTGCGCTTGCGCTCGCCCTCGGACAACGTGCCGTACGTGCGGTCGGCGAGGTGGGCGATGCCCAACGCGTCGAGCAGCTCGACCGCCCGTCCGGTGTCGAGCTTGTCGTACTCCTCGCGCCAGCGGCCCAGCACCGCGTACCCGGCGCTGACGACCAGGTCCGACACCTTCTCCTCGGCCGGCACCCGGTTGGCCAGCGCCGCGGACGAGAAGCCGATGCGCGGGCGCAACTCCATCAGGTCGGTACGGCCGACGCGCTCGTTGAGCAGGTGCAACCGGCCCTTGGTGGGATGCAGTTCGGCACCCGCCAGCCGCAGCAGCGTGGTCTTGCCGGCGCCGTTGGGTCCCAGGATCACCCACCGCTCGTCCAGCTCCACGCTCCAGTCGACGTCCCCGACCAGCGTGGTCCTGCCCCGTCGAACCGACACACCCTGCATGTGGATGACCAGATCTTCGTTTTCCACGCCTGTCCTCGCCCCGTCGAAGCTTGTCGTCGCCCATTCTTCCCGTCGCCCGGCCGTCCGCGACGTGGGGGTTGCCCCGCTCATGCCCACGATGACGCCGAGTGCTGGGAAGATCGGGGCATGGCAGCCGACACGCTCCCACTGGCCGGCCGACCGTTCCCACTGGGTGCGCACCCGGAGGCGGGCGGGGTCAGGTTCGCGGTGTGCGCACCGCCCGCCGAAGCCGTCGAGGTCTGCCTGCTCGACGACGACGGCGGCGAGGAGCGCGTGGAGCTGATCGAGCGCACGTTCGGCGTGTGGCACGGCCTGATCCCCGGCGTGACGCCCGGCCGGCGCTACGGCTACCGCGTGCACGGTCCGTACGACCCGAGCCGGGGTCTGCGGTCCAACCCGGCCAAGGTGCTGCTCGACCCGTACGCACGCCGCGTGAGCGGATCGCTGACGTCGTTGGACGACGCCCTGGGGTACGTCGACGACCCCATGCACGGGCCGCCGTCGGCCGTCGACTCGCTGGGGTCGGTGCCGCTGGCCGTGGTCACCGCGCCGGGCGGGCCGGACACGGGCGTGAAGCCGGACGTGCCGTACGAGGAGGTCGTGGTCTACGAGTTGCACGTGCGCGGCTTCACCCGGCTGCACCCGGACGTGCCCGCGCACCAGCGCGGCACCTACCTGGGACTGGCTCACCCGGCCGTGGTGGAACACCTGGTGAGACTGGGCGTGACCACGGTCGAGCTGCTGCCCGTGCACGCGTTCCAGACCGAGCCCGCGTTGATCAAGAACGGGCGGGAGAACTACTGGGGCTACTCGCCGCTGTCGTACTTCGCGCCGCACCCCGCGTACGCGTCCGAACCCGGCCGCGAGGTCGAGGAGTTCCGCACGATGGTGGCGGCCCTGCACGCGGTGGGCATCGAGGTGCTGCTCGACGTCGTGTTCAACCACACGTGCGAGGGCGGGCCGGACGGTCCGACGCTGTCGCTGCGGGGGTTCGACGCGCCCGGCTACTACATGCACGTGGTGGGCGGCGGGACGTTCGACATCACCGGTTGCGGCAACACGGTGGAGTCCGGCACGCCGTCGGTCATCCGCCTGGTGACCGACTCGCTGCGGTACTGGGCGGGCGAGCTGGGCGTGGACGGGTTCCGGTTCGACCTGGCCTCGACCCTGGGCCGGCCCGGCGGCGGCGGCTTCGACCGCGACTCGGCACTGCTGACCGCGATCACCACCGATCCCCTGCTGTCCCGGTGCAAGCTCATCGCCGAGCCGTGGGACGCCACCGGCGAGGGCTACCGCGTGGGCGACTTCGGCGTGCAGTGGGCGGAGTGGAACGGCCGCTACCGCGACACCGTGCGCGACTTCTGGCGCGGGCACACCGGCGTGCGCGACCTGGCGTACCGGTTGTCCGGGTCGTCGGATCTCTACGCCGACGACCTGCGGCGGCCGTGGCAGTCGGTGAACTTCGTGACCGCGCACGACGGCTTCACGTTGCGCGACCTGGTCTCGTACGACCACAAGCACAACGAGGCCAACGGCGAGGACAACCGCGACGGCACCGACGACAACCGCTCGTGGAACTGCGGTGTGGAAGGCGAGACGACCGACCCCGACGTGCTGGAACTGCGCGCCCGCCAGGCCCGCAACCTGTTCGCCACGCTGCTGCTGTCCACCGGCACCCCCATGATCACCGCCGGCGACGAGCAGTGGCGCACCCAGTCGGGCAACAACAACGCCTATTGCCTGGACGACGAAACGTCGTGGGTGTCCTGGAAACCGGACCCGACCGCCGAATCGATGCTGGCATTCGCCCGCCGCGTGATCGCACTCCGCGCCGAATCACCGGCTTTGCGCCAACCGGAATTCTTCGACGGCCGGACCACGCCGAGCGGAAAACCCGACCTGGTCTGGTTCCGCCACGACGGCGAGGAAATGGCCGAGACCGACTGGTTCGACGAACACCGGCGTTTCCTGGGCATGTGGATCGACGGCTCGACGGCGTTGTCGCACGACCGCGAGGGCGGCGTCGTCTCCGACGACTCGTGGCTGCTGCTGCTCAACGCCTCGCCGGACGGCATCCCCACCACCCTGCCCCCGGCCGAGTACGGCACCACCTACGAGCCGGTCCTGGACACCACGACCCACGACGGCACCCCGCCGTCGCCGACCCCGCTCCCGTCGGGCGCCACCTTCACCCTCCCGTCCCGCGCCCTACTCCTCCTCCGCGTCCCGGCCTGACCCACATCGCGAGTTATACGTTCGGACACCGCGAGTTATACGTTCCGGCACCGGCGAACGCCGGACCTCGCACAATGCCATTACGGCACCCCTGTATATCGGTGTGCGAACCAATCCTGCGGGCTGGGAGCGGGTGTGCGGAACGCGTCGGGCGTGGCAGCATCGCGCTCGTGACCGCATCGCTCCTCACCTGGCGCGACCGGACGATCGACCTGGTACTGGTCGCGTCCGGCCGGTGTAGCGGCACGCGACGTGGACTCCGCTAGCGCGTTGTAGACCACGTCGCGTCCTCGTGTGCCGCATTCCACGCCAGCCCACAGGAGCGAACCGTGACCACCGTCGTCCCGCGCGCCGATCTGCACCCGAAACTCGACCTGCCGCTGCTGCGCGACATCATCCACCCCGAACGCGACCTGTGGACCCCGCGCGAACTGCGCGACCTCACGTCCACCGTCGCCAGTGAACTCACCACGCCGTTGCTCGACGTCCTCCGATTCGACAGCGACCACCGGTGGTGGCTGCGCCTGGGCCTGACCGAGGGCGTCGAACTGTGGCTGCTCTCGTGGCTGCCCGGCCAGGGCACCGAACCCCACGACCACGGCGGGGCGGCCGGCTCGTTCACCGTCCTCACCGGCGAGCTGACCGAGGACTACCGCTACCCCGGCGGCCCGATCCGCACCGCCGGACGTCCGGTGGGCGCGGCACTCGGGTTCGGCTCCGGGCGGGCGCACGTCGTGACCAACAAGGGCACGATCGGCGCGTCTTCCGTACACGCCTACTCGCCGCCGCTGGTGCCCACCCGTGAGTACGAGTCGCTGTGGGACATCCCCGGCGACATCCCACCGCTGCCCGCGCAACGCCTGCCGCTGGACGTGCTGCGCGAACGAGCCGACCAGGAGGGGCCGTGAGCGCCGAGAGTTTCCTCGACGAGGCCAGGCGCGAGCTGCGCCGCGTCACCCCGGAAGAACTCGTGGGGTTGACCGACGCCTTCGTGGTCGACATCCGTCCCGTCCACAACCGACTCGCCGAGGGCGAGATCCCCGGTTCGGTGCCGGTGGAGCGGATCGTGCTGGAGTGGCGGCTGGACCCGCACGGCGACCACCGCATTCCCGGGTTCACCGCCGACAGCACCGTGGTCGTCCTGTGCAACGAGGGCTACGCGTCCTCACTGGCGGCCCGTGACCTGCGACGCGTGGGACTGCCCAACGCCACCGACCTGGTCGGCGGCTTCCGCGCGTACGCGGCGGCCGGCCTACCGGTCAGAGAAGGTGCGACCCCCGCGATCACGTGAGGGAACCACCACCCGACCGGTAGCGTCTCCAGGTTTGTGTGGAAGGTGCTCACGGCGGCCGTCATAGCGGTTCTGGTGATCTGGGAGCCGCGTGCGGCGCTGTCGTCGCTCGGCGGCGCGGCCTGTGGCGTATGGGCAACGCTCGCCCTGCTGCAACTGACGCTGCTGATCGGCGCACTGCTGTTCCGGGTCCGGGTGTCCCTGGTCGTGATCGGCGTCGGGAGCGAGGTCCGCACCTGGACGCGACCGGAACGACGGGTCGTCCTGCGCACCGTGCCGCTGCTGGTCTCGGTGGGCGTGACGTCGATCCGCACACCGGTGCGCCCGAGGCTGTGGCTGTGCTCGCTGCTGTCCGTGCTGATCACAGCGGCAGCGGTCGCCGTCCCCTGGTTCGCGCTGACCGAGCCGTTCCCGAGAGGCGTCGCGATCGGCGGTACAGCAGTACTGGTCAACGCCCTGGTACCGCGCCGAGGCGCGGGCGTCACGTCACCGGGCTGGTTCCTGTTCGCACTCCCCCGCCTGACCGGCCGCCCGGCAGCGGAACTGGACGCCACCCCGTTGGTCACCCGGATCTCCGACGCGGTACACGAAGGCCACCTCGACGAGGCGGAGAAACTGGCCGGAGAACTACTGGCAGAACACCCGACACTCCTGGTGGCGATCGGCTCACGGATCAGCGTACTCACCATGCGAGGCCGTTACGCGGAAGCTTTGCACCTGGTCAGCAGCCTCGTAGGCCGAACCGACCTCACACCGCGCGACATGGCTTTCGTGATGGCGGAAATGGCAAGCTCGACCGCCAACGCCATGGAGGCAGGCCAATTGCCCGCCGAAATCGGAATGGGTGCCGCCCACCGAGCGATCGAAGGCGCGATCGAACTCGGCTACCCCCGCTACCGGGCGTGCGGAACACTGGCCCAACTGGCACTGCTGACCGGCGACCACGCAAAAGCCCTGGACCTGGGCGTACAGGCAAAACACACAAGCCAAAGCTCCCTGGGCAGAGCGGACGCCCTGGCCACGATAGCCCGCGCACACATGGCCGCGGGAAACAACGCGGCAGCCCGCGAAACACTGACAGAAGCGGAAACCCTGGCCCCGTGGGCACCCCGCGTAGCGGAAACCAGCGCCCGCCTGCACATCACCTAAGAACAAGGGTCAAAGCAACACACAACCCACCCTGACCAATCCCACGGACACACTGGCAGCAGCCGGGGGTCGATCCCCCTGAGTGCCCCTCCCCGTATGGCCTGGGCGCGGCCGCACGGGTCGTCAAGGGCCCCAGGGCAACGAAACCCACCACATACCGGCACCCGACCCCGGACCAAGCCACCACCCGGGGACCCAAGCCCCGAACGCACGACGCCCACCTTTCGGCGCCCCAACGCACAACTCGCGGTGTCCGAACGCACAACTCGCGGTGTCTGAATGTACAACTCGCGCGATTGAGGGGTGGGGTCACCCGAAAGGAGGTGCCTGAGTGCGTGTTTCGGGGTGTCCGGGTGGAGGACTCGCGGACCGGACCGGACCGGACCGGACCGGCGGTCCGGTCCGGTCCGGTCCGAGAAGGAGATCAGCCGGCCAGGACCACGCGGCCCAGTTCGGCGGAGGTGGCCAACAGGTCATGCCGGGGAAGTACACGCACGGTGTAGCCCACGGCGCCGGCATGTGGCAGGGATACCGACGCCCGGTAGGAGCCGTCGGCGCCGTAGGACATCGGATGGGTGACCACGTCGTACAGCTCGTCCGAATCCCCGACCTTGCCCAACACCACCTGCACGTCCACTTCGGACGGTTCGAGCCCGGCCAGCTCCACGTGCGCCCGCACGTCGACCGACGTGCCCAGCAAAGGCACAGCCGACCCGTCCACGGACAACTCGGAGTCCAACACCCGGACCCGCGTCCACGCCGACCGCAACCGCTGCCGGTAGGCCGCCAACTCCTTGGCCCCCCGGAACCCCTCCCCCACCACCGAGGACGCCGAGGAAGCCGCGGGCGCGTACAAGGTCTCCACGTACTCGACCACCATCCGCGAAGCCTGGACGGCCGGCCCCAGCGTGGACAGCGTGTGCCGCACCATCGACAACCACCGCGTGGGCACCCCGTCCGCGTCCCGGTCGTAGAACAGCGGCGCCACCTGGTTGCCCAGCAGGTCGTACAGGGCCGCCGCCTCCAGGTCGTCCCGCCGGGTCGGGTCGGTGATGCCGTCCGCGGTCGGGATGGCCCACCCGTTGCTGCCGTCGTACAGCTCGTCCCACCACCCGTCGCGGATGGACAGGTTCAGCCCGCCGTTCAACGCCGACTTCATCCCGGACGTGCCGCACGCCTCCAACGGCCGCATCGGGTTGTTCAGCCAGACGTCGCACCCCCAGTACAGGTACCGCGCCATCGACATGTCGTAGTCGGGCAGGAACACGATCCGGTGCCGCACGCCCGCGTCGTCGGCGAACCGGACGATCTGCTGGATCAGCGCCTTGCCGCCGTCGTCGGCCGGGTGGGACTTGCCGGCGACGACGAGCTGCACGGGCCGCTCCGGGTGCAGCAGCAACGCCCGCAGCCGCTCGACGTCGCGCAGCATCAGGGTCAACCGCTTGTAGGTGGGCACGCGCCGCGCGAACCCCACGGTCAGCACCGACGGGTCGAACACCGACGACGTCCAGCCCAGCTCCAACGCGGAGGCCCCGCGCTGCAACCAGGACGCCCGGGTCCGCTTGCGCACCTCGTCCACGAGCCGTCCGCGCAACGTGCTGCGCAGCTCCCACAGCCGGGCGTCGGTCACCTCGCCCAGGTCCGCCGGCAACGCGCTCATCTCGGTCGCCGCCCAGGTGGGCCCGTGCACGCCGTTGGTCACCGACCGGATCGGCACCTCGGTCACGTCGAACCCCGGCCACAGCCCGCGGAACATGTCCCGGCTGACCTCGCCGTGCAGCCGCGACACGCCGTTGGCCCGCTGCGCGAGCCGCAACCCCATGTGCGCCATGTTGAACAGCCCGGGGTTCTCCTCGGCGCCCAACGCCAAGACCCGCTGCGTGTTCACGCCCGGCAGCAGCGTGCCGTCGCCGAAGTAGTGCTGGACCAGGTCGACCGGGAACCGGTCGATGCCCGCGGGCACGGGCGTGTGGGTGGTGAACACGGTCCCGGCGCGCACGGCGGCGAGCGCCTGGTCGAAATCCAGTCCCTCGCCGGTGACCAGCTCGCGGACGCGTTCCAGGCCCAGGAAGCCCGCGTGCCCCTCGTTGGTGTGGAACACCTCGGGCGCGGGGTGGCCGGTGAGGTCGCAGTACGCGCGCACCGCCCGCACGCCGCCGATGCCGGCCAGGATCTCCTGCCGGATGCGGTGGTCCTGGTCGCCGCCGTAGAGCCGGTCGGTGACGCCGCGCAGGTCCTCGTCGTTCTCCTCGACGTCGGAGTCGAGCAGCAGCAACGGGATGCGGCCGACCCGCGCCTTCCACACCTTGGCCCGCAGGACGCGCTCGCCGGGCATGGCCACGTCGACCAGCAGCGGCCCCCCGGCGTCGTCGGTGAGCAGTTCCAGCGGCAGTCCGCGCGGGTCGAGCACCGGGTAGTGCTCGACCTGCCAGCCGTCCAGCGACAGCGCCTGCCGGAAGTAGCCGGACCGGTAGAGCAGGCCGACGGCGATCAGCGGTACGCCCAGGTCGGACGCCGCCTTGAGGTGGTCGCCGGCGAGCACGCCCAGCCCGCCGGAGTAGTTGGGCAGCGCCTCGGTGACGCCGAACTCCATCGAGAAGTAGCCGATGGCCGCGGGCAGCCGCTCGTCGGCGCCGCGGTGCTGGAACCAGCGCGGGCCGGTGGTGTACTCGTCCAGGTCGGTGGCGATCGCGCGCAGGTCGGCGAGGAACCGTCCGTCGGCGGCGAGGGCTTCCAGCCGCTCGGGCGCGACGTCGGACAGCAGGCGCAGCGGGTCGGCGGAGCGCGCCCAGATCTCCGGGTCGACGGAGGCGAACAGGTCCTGTGTGGGCGGGTGCCACGTCCAGCGCAGGTTCGTGGCGAGGGTGCCCAGCGCCTGGAGCGGCTCGGGCAGACTGGCTCGGACGGTGAACCGGCGAAGTGCTCGCATGGCGTCGGACCTTATCCCCCATCCAGCGGTGTCGGACACCGCTGAGCCGAACCGATGCAGGGACCGATCCAGCCCGAACAGGCAAGACCGCTCCCTGGATGACTTTCGCCGCAGCCGGGCCGGCGCGTTACCCGTTAGCCCGATCGGATGCACAACCATGATCCACTAGGCGTAGTCGTTTTTCGTCCGGCAGGGTGACGCGGACGCCGGCCGGCGCCGACCGTCCACAGAGGCCGATCGACTCTGTTCACTCGCCCGTCTGTGTGACGCCACGTCGAATGCACGCCCCCGCACGCAAATTCGCACCGGCATCGGGTGTGCTTTCCCACGGGACGGGGTAGGAACACGAGGGTAGGCGGACCCCGACCGCGGTGATCCAACCGCATGAACGTCACCTGACGGCGAGAAGGGCGCGGCCGATGAGCGGACGACTCGGGATCGACGACGTGAGCCCCACCGTGAGCGGTGGCCGGTATCCGGCCAAGGCCGTGGCGGGCGAACACGTCCCGGTGCGGGCCACGGTGTGGCGGGAGGGCCACGACGCCGTGGCGGCCACCGTCACGTGGCGAGGACCGGGGGACCGGGTCGCCCGGCAGACGCGCATGGTCCCCGAGGGCATCGGCCTGGACCGCTGGGCGGCCACGATCGTGCCGGACGCCCAGGGCGCGTGGACGTTCCGCGTCGACGCCTGGTCGGACCCGTGGGCGACCTGGCTGCACACCGTCGAGGTGAAGATCGCCGCCGGTCAGGGCGAGGGCGAGCTGGCCAACGACCTGGAGACCGGCGCGCTGCTGCTCGACCGCGTGGCCCGCCGCCCGGACCGGCGCCGGGAGAAGCCGACCCTGGTCCGGGCCGCGCAGGCGTTGCGCGACGAGGAACTGCCGCTGGTCGAACGGGTGGCGTCCGCGCTCGGCACCGAGGTCCGTCGCGTGATGTACGAGCACCCGGTGCGCGAGCTGGTCACGAAGGGCCGGCAGCTCCGGCTGTGGGTCGACCGGGAGCGGGCCGCGTTCGGCTCCTGGTACGAGTTCTTCCCGCGTTCGACGGGTGGCCTCGACGAGGCCGGGGTGCCGGTGCACGGCACGTTCGCCACCGCGACCCGGGAACTCGACCGCATCGCCGCGATGGAGTTCGACGTCGCCTACCTGCCGCCGATCCACCCGATCGGCCGGGTCAACCGCAAGGGTCCGAACAACTCGCTCGTCGCCACCGAGGACGACCCGGGCTCGCCGTGGGCGATCGGCGCGGACGAGGGCGGCCACGACGCGATCCACCCGGAACTGGGTACGTTGGAGGATTTCCGCGCCTTCGTCGCCCGTGCGCACGAGTTGGGCATCGAGGTGGCGCTGGACCTGGCGTTGCAGGCCGCGCCGGACCACCCGTGGGTGCTCAAGAACCCGGAGTTCTTCACCACGCGTCCGGACGGGACGATCGCGTACGCGGAGAACCCGCCCAAGAAGTACCAGGACATCTACCCGGTCAACTTCGACAACGACCCGCAGGGCGTCTATAACGAGGTGCTGCGCGTCGTACTCCACTGGGTGGAGCACGGGGTGCGGATCTTCCGGGTCGACAACCCGCACACCAAGCCGCCGGACTTCTGGGCGTGGCTGATCGACACGGTCAAGAAGACCCATCCCGACGTGCTGTTCCTGTCCGAGGCGTTCACCCGCCCGGCCCGGCTCTACGGCCTGGCCAAGCTCGGTTTCACCCAGAGCTACACCTACTTCACGTGGCGGACCTCGAAGGAGGAGCTGACGCGGTTCGGCACCGAACTGGTGGAGCACTGGGACGAGGCCCGCCCGAACCTGTTCGTCAACACGCCGGACATCCTGCACGAGTCGTTGCAGCACGGCGGTCCGGGCATGTTCGCCCTGCGCGCGGCGCTGGCCGCGACGCTGTCGCCGACCTGGGGCGTGTACTCGGGCTACGAGCTGTTCGAGCACGAGGCCGTGCGCCCGGGCAGCGAGGAATACCTGAACTCGGAGAAGTACCAGTTGCGCCCGCGTGACTACGCCGCCGCGCTGGCCCAGGACCGGTCACTGGAGCCGTGGCTGCGCCGGCTCAACCGGATCCGGCGGGCGCACCCCGCGTTGCGGCAGATGCGGACGTTGCGGTTCCACCACGTCGGCAACGACGCGCTCATCGCGTACTCGAAGCGGGACCCGGCCACCGGCGACACGGTCGTGGTGGTGGTCAACCTCGATCCCCAGCAGGCCCAGGAGGGCATCCTCGACCTGGACCTGCCCGTGCTCGGCGTCGACTGGCACGATCGGTTGATCGCGCACGACGAGGTGTCCGGCCAGACCTGGGACTGGGGCGCCGCCAACTACGTCCGGTTGGAACCGTGGCGGTCCGCGGCGCACGTCGTCGCCGTCCAGCGCAGGTTCGCCGGCTGACCGAGACTTCGCACCAGCCAGTCCCCGCGCCGACGCGCGAGGGACTGCCGAGCGCACCCCCGACCGGGTGGGACGAAGGTGGAGCACATGCACGAGGACCCACGCCCCGATGCCGCACTGGGACTGGCAGGCGTACCGCACACCGGCGAAGCCGTGGGTGCGGACGGACTGCTCGTGGAGCCGCAGGCCGAGGATTTCCGCTCGGCGACGTCGGCACCGGCCGACAAGGACTGGTTCAAGGGCGCGGTGTTCTACGAGGTGCTGGTGCGCGCCTTCAGCGATTCCAACGGCGACGGCACGGGTGACCTGCGCGGCCTGGCGTCCCGGCTGGACTACCTGGAATGGCTCGGCGTGGACTGCCTGTGGCTGCCGCCGTTCTACGCGTCCCCGCTGCGCGACGGCGGGTACGACATCTCCGACTTCCGGGCCGTGCTGCCGGAGTTCGGCACGGTCGAGGACTTCGTGTACCTGTTGGACGAGGCACACCGCCGGGGCATCCGGGTGATCACCGACCTGGTGCTCAACCACACGTCCGACGCGCACCCGTGGTTCCAGGCGTCGCGGCAGGACCCGACCGGGCCCTACGGCGACTACTACGTGTGGAGCGACGACGACCAGCGCTACGCGGACGCGCGGATCATCTTCGTGGACACCGAGACGTCGAACTGGACCTACGACCCGGTGCGCGGCCAGTTCTACTGGCACCGGTTCTTCTCCCACCAGCCGGACCTGAACTACGAGAGCGCCGACGTGCAGGAGGCGATGCTCGACGTGCTGCGGTTCTGGCTGGACCTGGGCATCGACGGGTTCCGGCTCGACGCCGTGCCGTACCTGTTCGAGCAGGAGGGCACGAACTGCGAGAACCTGCCGCGCACGCACGACTTCCTCAAGCGCTGCCGCAAGGTCGTGGACGACGAGTACCCGGGCCGCATCCTGCTGGCCGAGGCCAACCAGTGGCCGTCGGACGTGGTGGAGTACTTCGGCGACCCGGCGGTGGGCGGCGACGAGTGCCACATGGCGTTCCACTTCCCGCTGATGCCGCGCATCTTCATGGCCGTGCGGCGCGAGTCGCGATTCCCGATCTCGGAGATCCTGGCGCAGACGCCGGAGATCCCGGCGGACACCCAGTGGGGCATCTTCCTGCGCAACCACGACGAGTTGACGCTGGAGATGGTCACCGACGAAGAGCGCGACTACATGTACGCGGAGTACGCCAAGGACCCGCGGATGAAAGCCAACATCGGCATCCGCCGCCGACTGGCGCCGCTGCTGGAGAACGACCGCAACCAGCAGGAACTGTTCACCGCGATGCTGCTGTCGCTGCCCGGTTCGCCCGTCCTGTACTACGGCGACGAGATCGGCATGGGCGACAACATCTGGCTGGGCGACCGGGACGCGGTGCGCACCCCGATGCAGTGGACGCCGGACCGCAACGCCGGGTTCTCCGCGTGCGACCCGGGCCGCATCTACCTGCCGGTGATCATGGACCCGGTGTACGGCTACCAGGGGCTCAACGTGGAGGCGCAGCTCAACAACCAGTCGTCGCTGCTCCAGTGGACGCGCCGGATGATCGAGGTGCGCAAGCAGCACCACGCGTTCGCGGAGGGCGACTTCACCGACCTGGGCGGCTCCAACCCGAGCGTGCTGGCCTACCGGCGGCGGTGGCGGCGACCGGACGGGCACGAGGACGTCGTGCTGTGCGTGAACAACCTGTCGCGCTTCCCGCAGCCGGTCGAACTGGACCTGTCCGAGCACCGCGAGTGCCGGCCCTACGAGTTGACCGGCGGTGTGCGGTTCCCGGCGATCGGCGAACTGTCGTACCTGCTCACGCTGCCCGGTCACGGTTTCTACTGGTTCCAGCTCGTGGCAGCGGGCGACGACGGCGAGCCGAGGTGAGCGTCATGACCGGACCGAACGAACTGGTGGACAAGGTCCTCGCGGAACTGCCCGACCAGTTGCCCGCGCAGCGCTGGTTCGGTGGCAAGGACCGGCCGGTGACCGGTGTCCGTCCACTGCGGACCACGGTGCTCAACGCGGCCGACCCGGTGCTCGTGCACGTGGTCGTGGAGGTCGCGCAGGGCGACCGGCGCGAGCCCTACCAGCTCCTGGTCGGCGACCGGACCGACGACCACGACGCCACCCACGACGCCGAGTCCGCGGGCCTGCTGCTCGACCTGATCGCCGACGGCGCCCGCGTGGACCACCTGGCGTTCGCGGCCGAGCCGGACGCGGAGCTGCACCGCGGGCTGCGCGGCCGGCCGATCACGTCCGAGCAGTCGAACACCTCGCTGGTGTACGGCAGCCAGTACATCCTCAAGCTGTTCCGCAAGCTCACCCCGGGCGACAACCCGGACCTGGTGCTGCACCGCGCGCTCACGGCCGTCGGCTGCGAGCACATCGCCCGCCCGCTCGGGTCGATCACGGGCACGCTGGGCGACGGCCGGCCGACGACGATCGGCATGCTGGCCCAGTTCCTGCCCGACGCCGTGGACGGGTGGGCGATGGCCACGACCAGCGTGCGCGACCTGATGGCCGAGGGCGACCTGCACCCCGACGAGGTCGGCGGCGACTTCGCGGGCGAGGCGCAACGGCTCGGGCACGCGGTCGCGCGCGTGCACGCCGACCTGGAGCGCGCGCTGGGCAGCGAACCGGCGGCCGACGACGACATCGGGCAGACCGTCCAGGCCATGCGGGACCGGCTGGACGCGGTGGTCGAGGACGTGCCCGACCTGCTGCCGTACGTGCCCGCGCTGCGCTCGGCGTTCGACGCCGCGGCGGACACCGCGGGCGCGATCTCGATCCAGCACATCCACGGCGACCTGCACCTGGGCCAGGTGCTGCGGACCGTGCAGGGCTGGTTGTTGATCGACTTCGAGGGCGAGCCCGGCACGCCGGTGGACGAACGCCGGTCGCTGCGGTCGCCGTTGCGCGACGTCGCGGGCGTGCTGCGCTCGTTCGACTACGCGGCGCACCAACTGCTGGTCGGCGCGGCCGAGGACCACCAGTTGACCGTGCGCGCGCTGGAGTGGGCGCGGCGCAACCGGGCCGCGTTCACCGAGGGCTACGCCGAGGCCGCGTCGTCGTCGGTCGGCGACCCGCGCGAACGCGGCCGGCTGCTGCGCGCCTTCGAACTGGACAAGGCCGTCTACGAGGTGGCATACGAGCACGCGAACCGGCCCGAGTGGCTGACCGTGCCGTTGTCCTCGATCGCCCGGATCACCGGGGAAGGAGCTTGACGTGTACGCCATCCCGCCCGAGGACGTCGACCGGCTGCTGGCCGGTTCGCACCACGACCCGCACTCCGTGCTCGGCGTGCACCACGGGGCGGAAAGCGTCGTCGCACGGGCACTGCGCCCGGGTGCGTCGGCCGTCTCGGTCGTCGCGGGCGACAAGAGGTTCCCGCTGGACCGCGTCGCCGACGGGTTTTTCGCGGGCGCGCTGCCCGAGCACCCCGGCGACTACCGCCTGGAGGTCGAGTACGGCACCCGCACGGTCGAGGTCGACGACCCGTACCGGTGGCTGCCCACGATCGGCGAACTCGACCTGCACCTGATCGGCGAGGGTCGGCACGAGCGGCTGTGGGACGTGCTCGGCGCGCACGTGCGGCGGTTCGACACGGCCGACGGCGAGGTGACGGGCGTGTCGTTCGCGGTGTGGGCGCCCAACGCCCGGGGCGTGCGGGTGACCGGCGACTTCGACGGCTGGGACGGCCGGGCGAACCCGCTGCGCTCGCTGGGCTCGTCGGGCGTGTGGGAGCTGTTCATCCCGGACGCGCCGGTCGGCACCCGCTACAAGTTCCGCGTGCTCGGCCAGGACGGCACGTGGCACGAGAAGGCCGACCCGCTGGCGTTCGCCACCGAGACGCCGCCGCACACCGCGTCGATCGTGACCCGGTCCGAGCACGTGTGGGGCGACGCCGAGTGGGAGGCCCGCCGCGACGCGACCCGGTGGGAGAACGCGCCGATGTCGGTGTACGAGGTGCACCTGGGGTCGTGGCGGCAGGGCCTGGACTACCGCGAACTGGCCGACGAGCTGGCCGACTACGTGGTGGCGCAGGGGTTCACGCACGTCGAGCTGATGCCCGTGGCCGAGCACCCGTTCGGCGGGTCGTGGGGGTACCAGGTGACGTCGTACTACGCGCCGACGTCGCGGTTCGGCACGCCCGACGACTTCCGGTACTTCGTCGACACCCTGCACCGCCGGGGCGTGGGCGTGCTGGTCGACTGGGTGCCCGCGCACTTCCCGCGCGACTCGTGGGCGTTGGCGCGGTTCGACGGCACGCCGCTGTACGAGCACGGCGACCCGCGCCGGGGCGAGCACCCGGACTGGGGCACGCTGGTGTTCGACTTCGGCCGCAACGAGGTGCGCAACTTCCTCGTCGCCAACGCCCTGTACTGGATCGAGGAGTTCCACGTCGACGGGCTGCGCGTGGACGCGGTCGCGTCGATGCTCTACCTCGACTACTCCCGGGACGAGGGGCAGTGGGCGCCCAACCAGTTCGGCGGCCGGGAGAACCTCGACGCGGTCCGGTTCCTCCAGGAGCTGAACGCGACCGTCTACAAGCGACACCCCGGCGTGGTGATGGTGGCCGAGGAGTCGACCGCGTGGCCGGGCGTGACCAGGCCGACGCACCTGGGCGGGCTGGGATTCGGGTTCAAGTGGAACATGGGCTGGATGCACGACACGCTGCACTACCTGTCGCGTGAGCCCGTGCACCGGTCGTACCACCACAACGAGATCACGTTCTCGCTGGTGTACGCGTGGAGCGAGCACTTCGTGCTGCCGCTGTCGCACGACGAGGTCGTCCACGGCAAGGGCTCGCTGTGGCAGCGGATGCCCGGCGACGACTGGAACAAGGCGGCGGGGCTGCGGTCGCTGCTGGCGTTCATGTGGGCGCACCCGGGCAAGCAGCTGCTGTTCATGGGCGGCGAGTTCGGCCAGCGCGGCGAGTGGTCGGAGGCGCGGTCCCTGGACTGGGACCTGCTGGAGTCCGACTACCACCGGGGCGTCCAGTCGCTGGTCCGCGACCTGAACCACGCGTACCGCGCGCTGCCCGCGCTGTACAGCGCCGATTCCAGCCCGGACGGGTTCCAGTGGATCGACGCGAACGACTCGGGCGGCAACGTGCTGAGCTTCCTGCGCCTGGGCGAGGACGGCTCGCGGCTCGTGTGCGTGGCCAACTTCGCCGGCAACCCCCACCACGGGTACCGCGTGGGCGTGCCGAACGCGGGCGTGTGGCGCGAGATCGTGAACACGGACTCGACGGTGTACGCGGGTTCGGGCGTGGGCAACCTGGGCACGGTCGAAGCCGACCCCGACCCGTGGCACGGCCGCCCGGCGTCGCTGGTCCTGAACCTGCCGCCGTCCGGCGTCCTGTGGCTGACCCCGGACCCGCAACCGGCGGACGGTCCGCCCGACGACCTGTCGTAAGGGAAAGGGTGCGGCCGGACGGCTCCCACTGGTATCCGACGCGTGGCTTTGTCGGACGATGACCTCGATGTACTGCTCGGCGATCTGGAGTCGGACAGGATCGAACGCAAGGAGTCGGCCGGGAACACCGACAAGATCGCGCAGGCGATCTGCGCGTTCGCCAACGACCTTCCCGGGCACCGGCTGCCCGGCGTGCTGTTCGTCGGGGTGCGCGACGACGGGACACCGTCCGGTCTCGACCTCACCGATCAGCTGCTCCAGAACCTGGCCTCGTTCCGTGATCAGGGCAACATCCTTCCGCCTCCGTCGATCTCGGTGCGCAAGACGGAGCTGCGGGCAAGCCTGTCGCGGCGGTCGTCGTGCTGCCGAGCAACACCCCGCCGGTGAAGTACAAGGGCCAGGCGTGGATTCGCGTCGGCCCCCGTCGGGGAGTGGCCAACGCCGAGGACGAGCGTCAGCTCAACGAGCGCCGCCGCTCGCTCGACCTGCCGTTCGACAGCCGGCCGACGCCGGGCACGACACTCGACGACCTCGACCTCACGCTCTTCGAACGGCTCGTGATCCCCTCCCTGGTGCCGCCCGACGTGCCGGCCGCCAACGGCCGGACCACCGGTCAGCGGCTGGCCGCGTTGCGCCTCGTCTCTCCCGACCAAATCCCGACAGCGGCGGGCGTTCTCGCGATCGGCAACGACCCGACCGCGTGGTTGCCGGGTGCCTACGTCCAGTTCCTCCGCGTCGACGGCACCACGCTCGCGGACCCGCTGAACGACGAGAAGCGACTTTCCGGTCCGTTGCCGGACACGCTCCGCCAACTCGACGAGCTGCTCGCGCTCAACATCAGCTCGACGGTCGACTTCACGTCCGGCCCGACCGAGGCGCGGGTACCCGACTACCCGATCACCGCGCTCCAGCAGGTCGTCCGCAACGCGGTGCTGCACCGCGGCTACGAACACACGAACGCACCGATCCGGATCACCTGGTACGCGGACCGGATCGAGGTGGTCAACCCAGGTGGTCCGTTCGGCATGGTGTCGACCGGGAACTTCGGCAGCGGGCTGACCGACTACCGCAACCCGACGCTCGCCGAGATCATGCGTGGGCTGGGCTACGTGCAACGGTTCGGCGCGGGCATTCCGGTCACCCACCGAAGCCTGTCGGAGAACGGGAACCCGCCGGTCGAGTTCGACTCCCCGCCGAGTTCCGCACGTCGGTCCTGGGCGCGGACGGGGCCGTGCCCGCGCTGTCCGACGACCCCGACTGCCTGGGCACGCTGAAGCACTACCACAGCCTGATGCCGCTGGCCCAGGAAGCGCACAAGCCGATCTTCTCGCTGACCACGGCCGACGGTGCCTTCGGCGGTCACTTCCAAGCCGCACGCGACGCCTACGGCCACTTCCACGCACTGGCCGATCGCATCCTGGCGTCGATCCGCACCTGACCGACTCCGCACCGCAGGCATACGGCCACGGACAGGAGCCGTGCGGGCAAAGCCGACCGGGCAGGGGTCGGCTGCCTGCACAATGGCCTCATGCGGCAGGCAGCGACACGGCTGGTGAAGACGACGGTGCTCGTCGTGGCGGCACTCGGGGTGGCCGGTTGCACGCAGGTCGTGCCCGGACGGCCGGTCGCCGGCGCGTCGGTGGCCAAGGGCAGCGTCGACCCGTCGTTCATCAAGGGCACGGACGGCGGCCCGATCGACCGCCTGGCCGCCACCGCGATCACCGACGTGGAGACGTTCTGGAAGCAGTCGTTCCCGGAGACGTTCGGCAAGCAGTGGACGCCCCTGTCCGGCGGCATCTACTCCGTGGACACCGCCGACAAGCAGGCCAAGCCGCCGCCGTGCACCGAGAAGGCGAGCGACGTCGAGGGCAACGCCTTCTACTGCCCGAGCGCCGACGCGATCGCCTGGGACCGGGCGGCGCTGCTGCCCGTGCTCCAGGACCGCTTCGGCGACGCGGCGGTCGTGATCGTGCTCGCGCACGAGATGGGCCACGCCGTGCAGCGCCGGATGGGCATCACGCCCGAGGCCGAGCGCCGCGACCCGGCCCGCTACCCCACGATCCTCACCGAGGCGATGGCCGACTGCTTCGCCGGGTCGTTCGTGAAGTGGGTCAACGACGGCAAGTCGGAGAACCTGGATATCGGTTCGGACACGCTCGACTCGGCGCTGGGCGCGCTGATCACGTTCCGCGACCCGGTCGGCACGTCCGCGGGCGACCGGTCGGCGCACGGCAACGCGTTCGACCGGGTGTCGGCGTTCCAGGACGGCTACCAGCGGGGCACGAAGTTCTGCGCGGACATGTCCGTGGAGAACCGGGCGTTCACGCAGAAGGCGTTCACCAGCGTCGAGGACCGCGACAACGGCGGGAACCTACCGTTCCAGGAGATGCTGCGGCTGATCACGCCCGACCTCGACGCGTATTTCAAGAGCGTGGTGGAGGCCGGCGGCAAGACGTGGACCACGCCGCAGACCAAGGCCACCGAGCAGGAGCCCGAGTGCTCCGGTGACCAGGGTCCGATCGCGTTCTGCCCGACCGGGCGGACGATCGAGATCGACACCGCCGAGGAGCTGCCCGAACTGCACGCCGAGATCGGCGACTACGCCACGGGCGTGCTGCTGGCCGGGCGGTTCGGCCTGGTCGCGATGTCCGTGCTCGGCGTGGAGACCAAGGGCGAGAAGGCGGCGACGTCGGCGTTGTGCCTGGCCGGTGCGTACACGCGCGAGGTGTTCACGCGCGGGCGTGGGTTCGGGTTGTCGCCGGGCGACCTGGACGAGGCCGTGCAGGTGCTGCTGGCGTACGACTACGCGGCGCGCGACGGTGTCGGCGGCGCGACCGTGGGACCGGGGTTCAAGCGGGTCGACGTGTTCCGGTCCGGTGTCTTCGAGGGGATCGGGGCCTGCGGGCTGTCCTAGTCGGGTTACTGTTCACGACGATTCGGGCGGGGTACGGGACGGGGCTTGGGCATGGTCCGCAGGGTGGTTGCCGCGGTGGCGGTGCTCGGGTTGCTCAGCGCGTGCACGCAGCAGATCGCCGGTGTGGCGCGCACGGAACGGCCGGACGTGTCGAAGGTCGCGGGCCTGGACATCACCACCGGGGAGAGCGGCCCGAAGCCGGGCGTGCCCGACGCCGACCTGCGCGTGGAGAACGGCGACGGCGGCGAGATGGACCGGCTGTCGACGAACGCGCTGGCCGACGTCGAGGAGTACTGGTCGGAGCAGTTCCCGAAGCAGTTCGGCACCCGGTTCGAGTCGGTGAAGCGGCTGGTGTCGTACGACTCGAACGGCGCGGGCGTGGAGATCTGCCGCACCAACACCAAGGGTGTGGCGAACGCGTTCTACTGCTCGTTGGACGACAGCATCGCGTGGGATCGCGGTGAACTGCTGCCCATGCTCGACGACATGTTCGGGCCGATGTCGGTGGTGACCGTGCTCGCGCACGAGATGGGTCACGCCGTGCAGTACAAGCTCGGCGACAAGGGCGGCATCACGCAGGCCACGCCGTCGATCGTGAAGGAGCAGCAGGCGGACTGCTACGCGGGCAACTTCTTCCGCTGGGTGGCCGAGGGCAAGTCCGCGCACTTCCGCATCTCGACCGGTCCGGGCCTGAACCAGATCCTGTCGACGATGTTCTTCATCCGGGACGCGGCCGGCACGTCGGCGGAGAAGCAGGGCGCGCACGGCTCGGCGTTCGACCGCGTGGCCGCGTTCCAGTTCGGCTTCGCCGGGGACCCGAAGCGCTGTGCCCAAATCGACCCGGACGAGATCCGTTCGCGCATCACGCAGGAGGTCTTCGACCCGAACGAGCGTGATCTCGGCTTCGGCAAGGGCAACCTGCCGGTGAACGACCGCAAGTCCCTCGACCTGCTGGAGAGTTCGCTGCGGGACGCGTACAAGCAGTCCGGCGCCACCCCGCCGGCGCTGAAGGTCGGCGAGTCCTCGTGCCCGGACGCGCAGCCCACGTCGCCCGCGTCGTACTGCCCGGCGACCAACGAGATCTCCGTGGACATGCCGGAACTGGTCAAGATCGGCACCCCCCCGAAACGCGGGCAGAAGGGCGGGATCGGCGACTTCGCCGCGTTCGCCGAGATCGCGTCGCGCTTCGCGCTGTCGATCCAGAAGGCCACGGGCTACGCGCTGGAGGGCCCGGCGGCCGGCCTGCGCACCGCGTGCCTGACCGGGGCCTGGGCGGGTACGACCACCAAGGAGGGCGTGCAGTTGCGGCTGTCGTCCGGCGACCTGGACGAGGCGGTCGCCGAACTGCTCGCCGACAAGAGCCTGATCGCCGCGGACGTGAACGGCACCGTGGTCCCGTCGGGGTTCGCCCGCGTGGAGGCTTTCCGCGACGGCTTCTTCGAGGGCTCCGGCCTCTGCACCCGCAAGTACTCCGGCTGACCCGGACGGACACGCACCCCACACGCCACCCGTTCGACGGTGCCTGAGCGCGTATTTCAGGGTGTCCGAGCGGAGGACTCGCGAGGCACAGGGGTGCACGAGTGCACATTTCGCGGTGTCTGAACGCATAACTCGCGCGGCAAGGCACGGGCAGCATCTCGGGCAAGCCACCACGGAAGCGGCAGGCCATACAGGGAGGGACAAGCCCTCCTTGGCGGCCTGCCCAGCGGCGAGCGACCGCTTGTAGAGCTTCCCCGAAGCGACCGACAACGAAACCGACACCCGAACCCCGGCACAAGGCCGAAACGGTCAGTACAGCGCGGAAGCGAGGTTCCGCCGAGCGGCAGCCACCCGGGGGTCGTCCGCCGGGAACAGGTCGAACAACGCGATCAGGTGCCCGCGCACCCGGTCCCGGTCCTCCCCGTACACCCGCCGCACCGTGTCGACCAACCGCTTGAACGCCTGCTCGACCGCCTGCGTGGCGACCTCGAAATCCGCGGCGGCCAACTGCGCGTCGAGATCGTCCGGCGCCGCGTCGGCCACCGTGATCGCGTCCGCGGACACCGCCTCGGCACGGGCGGCGAACCGCACCTGGGCCAACGCCGCCTTGGCGTCCTCGTTGCCCGGTTCGGCGGACAGGATCGCCTCGTAAGCCGCCTCGGCCGCGGCGTAGTCCCCGACCTCGAACGCGTCCTCCGCGGCCAGGAAGCGCGGATCGGCCGGTTCCTCGACCACCTCGGCGCCACCGTCGCCCGACGCCTCGGCCTCGCGGATGCCGGGCAACCGGTCCCGCAACGCGTCGAGGATGCGCGCGATCCACTGCGCGAAGTCCTTCTCCGGCAACGGCCCGGCGAACCCGTCCACCGGCTGGCCGGCCGCCACGGCGATGACCGTGGGCACGGACTGCACCTGGAACAGCTGCCCGATGCGCGGGCTCTCGTCCACGTCGACCCGGGCGAGCAGCCAGGCGCCGCCGGCCGCACGCGCGGCCTTCTCCAGCACCGGCGACAACTGCCCGGCCTCCGGGCTCCACGACGCGGTCAACTCGACCACGACGGGCACCTCGAGCGAGCGTTCCACGACGGACTGGAAGGTCGCCTCGGTGACCTCGAGCACCCACGGGCTCGGGGCGGCGTCGGAGGGGGTCGGCGGCGGCGCGGAAGCCCGCTGACGTGCGGCGTCCGCACGAGCCTTCAGCGCACCGAGGTCGACCGCCCCGGACAACGCGGCGGACAGTGCGGCGGTCTTGCGTGGGTCTGGCCTCGTCACTGTTCCATCCTGGCACGGACCTCAGCCGGGCAGTTCGCGGACCGGGTCGATTCCCATGGGGTTGACGCGCATCGCGTCGTTGGCGACGCCCAACCGACGCGCGATCGGTGTCATCAGATCGAGGAATCGCCGGGTGGCGTCGTCGCCGACGGCCGACCACGGGTGCGCCGCGGCGGCATCCGTGCGCGCTTCGATGTCGGCACGCAGCGCGTGACCTGCCGGGGTGAGCACCCCTTCGGAGTACAGACCACGGTGGGTGAGCGCACGGACGGCGGCCCGCCACTCGTCGTCGGACCAGCCGCGCGCGATCTTCAGGTACGCCGGGTCGAGACCCTTGTCGGCACCGAACAGGACAAGGGTCTGGCACGGGTCGAGGTCGGCTGCGACGAGGGCCGCGATGTGACCGTCGCCCCGGTGCTCGCGCAGCGTCGTGCACGCCTGCCACAGGGCCAGATGCGGCTCGTCGGGCAACGGCAGCGCCTGGTTGGCGGCGCCCAGCGGTCGCCCGGCGAGCGGGATCGCCGAGGCCGCGGCCACGGCGATCTCCACCAGCTCGGCCGGTACGGTCACGTCCCCCAGCATGCGGCGCAACGCACCGTCGACGCCTTCCAGCCGGGCCTGGAGGAAGCGTCGGGCCGGTGCGACGTGCCACGCGTCGGGCAGGGCGCGCTCGACCTTCCGGGGGTGGAAGGAGAAGAACGCGGCCGTCACGGTCTGCGGCGCGGCTTCACCCAGGGGTGCCGCCCGCATGCCGAAGTAGCCCATCCAGCCGCCCTTGCAGCCGAGCGCGTCGGTGACCGCGCGCGACTCCGGCGTGAAGTAGGTGACGTCGTGGTAGGTCTCGAACCGCAGCCACAGGTCCCGGGGCGTCATGTTCAATTAGTAGGACGTCCGACTATTCGCCGGCAAGGTGCCGTTCGACGCGCTCCACCTTGGCGGTCAGCTGACCGGTGTACCCCGGACGGATGTCGGCCTTGAGCACCAGGCCCACCCGGGTCGACACGGCGGCCACCGCCTCGGTCGCCCGGCGGACCACGTCCATCACCTCGTCCCACTCGCCCTCGACCAGCGTGAACATCGCGTTGGTCTCGTTGGGCAGGCCCGAGTCGCGCACGACCCGGACCGCTTCGGCCACCGCGGCGGCGACGCTGTCGGACTCGCCACCGACCGGGCTGACACTGAACGCGACGAGCATGGCTGCCTCCTTGGCGGGTACCCACTGGTAGCTTCGGCGCATGACGTCCCAGCCGCTTCCGTTCGACCCCATCGCTCGTGCCGCCGAGTTGTGGGAGAAGCGGATCGGACCTTCCACCGCCATGGCGGCGGTCACCAGCGTCATGCGCGTACAGCAAATCATCCAGTCCGCCGTGGACGCCGCCCTCAAACCGCACGGGCTCACGTTCGCCCGCTTCGAGGCGTTGGTGTTGCTCACGTTCTCCCGGGCGGGCCACCTGCCGATGCGCGTGATGGGCGAACGGCTCCAACTCCACCCCACGAGTGTGACCAACATCGTCGACCGCCTGGAGGCCGACGGCCTGGTGCGCCGGCTGCCGCACCCGACCGACCGGCGAACCACCCTGGTGGAGATCACCGACGAGGGCCACGAGCGGCGCGAGGCCGCCACCGGCTCGGTCATCGAGGTCGACTTCGGCCTGGTCGGCCTGACCGACCGGCAGACCGACCAGCTCACCGAACTGCTGTCGCGGGTCCGCCGCACGGCCGGGGACTTCACCGACTGAGTAATCCGGTTGTGCCCACCGGGACAGTGGGGTGGTGCGACGGATCCGGGCGTTGGTGACGGTGGGCGGGGAGTTCGTCGGTGCGGCGCCGGACTTCGACGTCGAGAGCTTCTGGCTCAACGCCACCGAGGACGTGGTCGCGCACCTGGAAGCGGTCCTGGGCGTCCCGGTCAGCGTGTTGAGGCTGGAGCGCACCACCGAAGCCCGCCGGTCCGGCGACCTCGTCGTCTACCAGGTCGAAGCGGAGGCGATGCCCCGCGTCCCGCTCGACCGGAGCGTCGACCACGACTTCCCGGACCACCCGCTGCGGGTGCCGTGGGCCCGGCCGGGCGGCCCGAGGTCCCTGGTCGAGTGGGCCGACCGGCACGTGACCCGGACCGGTCCGGCGGTGCAGGTCAAGACCTGGCACCTGTCGTGCGTGTACCGCCTGCCCACCGATCGCGGCCCGGTGTGGGCCAAGGCGTTCCCCGGGTTCGTCGCCGACGAGGCCGCGGTCATCGCCCTGGTGCGCGAGGTCGACCCGACCCTGGTCCCCGAGGTGATCGCGAGCGAGCCCGGCCGCGTCCTGCTCGCCGACGTGCCCGGCGAGGACTGCTGGAACCCCACGCCCGAGGTGATCGCCGACGTCGTCCCGCGCCTGGTCGCCGTCCAGCACGCCCTGGCCGGACCGGCGAGGTCTCGGGTTCGGGGCATCGACGTCCCCGACTTCGGGTTGCCGGACACGCTGCTGCACGGCGACTTCCACCCCGGCAACTGGCGGTCGTCGGGCGTGGTGCTCGACTGGGCCGACGCGCACTGGGGCAACCCCGCGCTCGACGTCGGCCGCCTGCTCGGCTTCGTCGACCCGGCCAGCCACCCGCTGATCGAACGGACGTGGGCCGACGCGTGGCTCGCACACCGACCGGACAGCGATCCGCACCAGGCGATCCGGCACGGCCGGCACGCGTCACACCTGCTCGGCGCGCTGGTCTACCAGGACTTCCTCGACCACATCGAGCCCAGCGAACGCGTCTACCACGAGGGCGACCCGGCGGCCGAGCGCGCGAAGGCTCAGGCCAGCTTGCCCTGACGCTGCGCCCAGCGCTCGAACAGCACCGTGCCGAACGGCGGGATGCTCGCGAGCAGCGCCACGAACAGCACGCCCTTGCTCCACTTCTGCGCCATCATCAGCGTCACGAGCACGTAGCCCACGAAGATCGCGCCGTGGATCGGCCCGAAGACCTTCACGCCGATCTCGTTGCCGACGACCACGTACTTGAAGAACATCCCCAGCAGCAGGCCGGCCCAGGAGACGGCCTCGGCGAACGCGAGCAGACGGAACCGACCGACGGGCGTGTTCAGCATGCGTCCCATTGTGCGAGGTGACCGCGCTCACCGGACATCCGGGTCATTCCTCCCAGCGGAACAGGCGCACGGCCAGGAAGCTCATCACCAGCGTGAAGCCGATCAGCACCGAGGCGGGCACGAGCAGGGCCTCGATCCCCTTGCCGCGCACCAGGACGTCGAGCATCCCGTCGTTCATGTGCCGCAGCGGGAACACGGCCGAGACCGCCTTGAGCCAGCCCGGCGCGTCGTCCAGCGGGAAGAACGACCCGGACAGGAAGGCCATCGGCATCACGATGATGTTGGCCACGCCGTTGGCCGCCTCCTCGGTCTTGCTGAACGACCCGACGAACATGCCGATCGAGAAGAACGCCACCGAGCCGAGCATCAGCAACGGGATGGCCAGCCACCACTGCCCGGACAGCACCAGGCCGAACGGCTTGGTGGACGCGATGCCCACGAACAGCACGCCCTGCGCCAACGCCGTGCCGACGCTGATCAACAGCCGCGACGACAGCACCGTGAACGGGCTCACCGGCGCGAGCCTGATCCGGCGCAGCACCTGCTTGCGCCGCCACGACACCAGGGTCAGCGCCGCGCCGATCACCCCCGAGATCGACACCGCCCACGACAGGATGCCCGGCGTCAGGTACTGGATCGGCTTGAGCGAGGCGTCCTCGACCGAGGCGACGTCGAGGGTGAACCGGGGCGGCTGCCCGGTCGCGGCGACGTTGGCCCGGTCGACCACGCTCGCCACCACGCCGACCACCGTCTGCCCCTTGACCTGGTCACTGGCCGCGTAGAACACGCGGACGTCGTCGCCGTCGACGAGCACGGCGGCGGGCACGTCGCCGTCGTCGACCTGCCGACGCGCGGACGCCGCGTCGGTCCGCAGCAGCTCCAGCACGCCGGTGTCGCCCAGCGCGGTCACGACCGGCCCGTCGCCGGCCACCGCGATCTTCGTCTTGGACGCGCCGCCCGAGGAGAAGATCAGTCCGAAGACGACCAGGAACATCAGCGGGAACAGGAACGTGAAGAACAACGCGGTCCGGTCGCGGACCAGACCCTTGAGGATGGCGACCGACAGGCTGCGGAAGGACGTCACGCGCGGTACTCCCGCCCGGTCAGCCGGAGGAAGACGTCCTCCAGCGTGGCGGTGCGCACCTGGAGGCCGTCGAGCGTGCCGCGTTCGGCGAGCGCGGACAGCACGGGCGCCGGCCGTCGGGTCGAGATGGTCAGCGCGCCGTCCTTCTCCTGCACGGACTCGACGCCCGCGATGCCCCGCGCGTCCTCGACGCTCAGCGCGCCCTTCTGCACGACCACGTGCGTCGGCGCGTCCAGCCCGCGCACCAGCGACGCGGGCGTGTCCAGCGCGATGATCCGACCGGCATCCATGATCGCGACCCGGTCGCAGAGGATCTCGGCCTCGTCGAGGTAGTGGGTCGTGTAGACGATCGTCTTGCCCCGGGCCTGGATCGCGCGCAGCACGTCCCACAGGTTGCGGCGGGCCTGCGGGTCGAGCGCGGCGGTCGGCTCGTCCAGGAACACCACGTCGGGGTCGTGCACGAGCGCGCACGCGATGGACAGCCGCTGCCGCTGGCCGCCGGACAGCTTGTCCTCGCGCACGTCGGCCTTTTCGGTGAGCCCGACGAGGTCGAGCATCTCGTCCACGGCGCGTGCGGTCACGCCGTAGAGCGAGCCGAACGTGTGGAGCTGTTCCCGCGCGGTCAGCTTCTCGAAGAAGCTCGACGCCTGGAGCTGCACGCCGATGCGCGGCAGCAGGCGCGGGTTGCGCGGCCACGGGTTCTCCCCCAGGAGCGTCACCGTGCCGCTGTCGGGACGGCGCAGTCCCTCCACGATCTCCAACGTCGTCGTCTTGCCGGCGCCGTTCGGTCCGAGGATGCCGAAGAACTCGCCCTGGTCCACCGTGAACGACACACCGTCCACAGCGGTCAACGCACCGTAGTTTTTCCGGACCTCGGAGACGACGGCGGCCGGCTCGCCCACCCCAGTCATGCCTCAGACACTAATCGTTCGCGGTCAGCCGCACGGCGCCGACGGGCGGCTCTCCGGCGAGGTCCCCCACCGGGCCCGCGCGGGGTCGTCGGTGAGGGTGAAGTCGAGCCGGACGCCCGCGACGAGTTCGGCGTGGTCGACCCAGACCCGGTCGCGCACGCCCTCGACGTACTGGAGGACGCGCGGGTCGGCGCCGGGCGCGGTGATCGTCGGTCCGCCTTCGACGACGATCTCCTCGAACCTGGGCGCGTGCAGCACGTACCGCCCGGTGCCGGGTTCGACCGGGTAGAGGCCGAGCGCGGAGAACACGTACCACGCGGACATCTGGCCGAGATCGTCGTTGCCGGTGACGCCGGACGGTCCGGCCACGAACAGGGTCTGCGCGGCCCGGACCACGGCCGAGGTCTTCCACGGCTGCCCGATCAGCGTGTACATCCACGGCGCGTGCAGGTCCGGCTCGTTGTTCGGGTTGTAGCGGAACTGGTCGTAGTAGTCGTACGGGCCGACGACCCACTTCTCGCGGACCGTCCGCGCGGGGTCGGCGACCAGGTCGGCGTACGCGAAGAAGTCGTCCAGCCTGGCCAGTGCGCGGTCCTGGCCGCCGAGGAGGTCGACCAGGCCGGGGATGTCGTGCTGGACCAGCCACTGGTACTGCCACGCCGTGCCCTCGTGGAAGCCCTCGGGCCCCTGCGCGGTGTAGGGCTCCAGCCACCGGCCGTCGGCCAGGCGTGGCCGGGGGAAGCCGGTGAAGCCCCGGTCGGTGACCGACGGGTCCCACAGCACGCGGTAGTTCCGGCCGCGTCCGCGCAACACCGCGGCGTCCTCGTGGTGCCCGAGCCCGGCCGCCATGATCGACAACGCGCAATCGGCCAGTGCGTACTCGAACGTGGCGGACGCGCCGTGGTGCGGGTCGACGTCCTGGCCCTTCTTCGGGAACGCCTTGTCGTACTGGACGAATCCCCGGCTCAGGTAGGACGGGTTCCCGGAGCGCCCCTCGAACGGCGACGACGCGGGCGGCACCGACGTGGCGTTGCGCCAGAGCGCCGCGTACGCCCGCTCCTCCAGTCCTTCGAGCGCGCCGAACCGCCACAGGTCGACCAGGAACGGGGTGACCGGGTCGCCGGTCATCGTGTTGGTCTCCTGGTTGGCGTAGGCCCAGCGCGGCAGCCACCCGCCCTGCTCCTCGATCGCCAGCAGCGACCGGCCGATGTCCCGTGCACGCTCGGGGCGCAGCAACGCCAAGAGTTGGTTTTGCGCCCTATAGGTGTCCCACAGCGAGAAGTACTCGTAGTAGGTCCAGCCGTCGGCGTGGTGGATCCGGTTGTCGAATCCCCGATAGCGGCCGTCGATGTCGTTGCCGGTCAGCGGTTGCAACAGCACGTGGTACAGCGCCGTGTAGAAGACCGTGCGGTCGGTCGCGTCGGCGGTGGAGATCGAGATGCTGTCCAGTTCACGCCGCCAGGCCGCCCGCGCCGCCGCGCGCACCGCGTCGAACGTCATGCCGCGCGACTCCGCCAGGTTGCGGTCCGCGCCTTCGGCGTCCACATGCGACAGTGCGGTGTACGCCGTCACGGGTGCGCCGTCGGCGAACGAGACCCACTGGCCGCGCAGCCCCGCGCCGCCCGACTCACCACCCCAGTTGCCCGTGCGGGCGAACGGCCGGTCGAACGTCGTGGTGAAGTACGTCGTGTACGGCCGTCCACCGCAGAACGCCTGCGCGGTCACGGTTCCGGTGAGCGTGCGGTCGCCGACCACGCGGACCGAGCTGCCGGAGACCGGTTCCTTGTCGTTGGCCTGGCCGACGTTGACGAGCACGTGCGCCGTCGTGCCGGCCGGGAACGTGAACCGCTCGACGCCGGTGCGCGTGGTGGCCGTCGACTCGACGAGCACGCCCGAGCCGAGCCGCACCCGGTAGTAGCCGGGTTTGCCGACCTCGTCCTCGTGCGAGTACGGCACCGCGTAGCGGCGGTGGTCGAACGAACGCGGCAGACCCGTCGTGGGCAGGATCGACACCAGGCCGCCCTGCTCGTAGCAGCCCGCGCCGGACAGGAAGAAGTGGCCGAAGCCCCGGATCGCCGGGTCGTCGTAGCGCCAGCCCGCGTAGTGCGACCCGATCGGACTGGAGTGCGTCATGCCGAACGGCATCGAGGCACCGGGGAACGTGTTGCCCTCGTCCTGCGTGCCGATGAACGTGTCCACCGACTCGACGGTGTCCGCCGTTTCCGCCACGGGAACCACGATAACCAGGGCCGACAGCAGCGACCAGATCGCCGACAGCACCTTCACCCGCATGCCACACGCTCCTCGCTTTCCGACTGCGGGTAGTCAAACCCTTGCCGAGGGTGTGCGCAGCGCGTCAAGCTGGTCGTCCGGTCCGAAGCGTTGACACGACCTGGCGCGAGGTGTGTGATTCGTCGACCATGACAACGTTGTCCCCGAACGGCGCGGTGCGGCGGGCCACGATGAACGACGTGGCCCGGTTGGCGGGCGTGAGCATCAAGACCGTGTCCCGCGTGGTGAACGACGAGGTGGGCGTGCACCCGGCCACCGCCGAACGCGTCCTCGCCGCGATCGACCAACTGGGTTTCCGGCGCAACCTCAGCGCCCGCAACCTGCGACGCGGCTCGTCGACCGGCGCGGTCGGTCTGGTGCTGGAGGACGTCGCGAACCCGTTCTACTCCGGCGTGACGCGCGCGGTCGAGGAGACCTCGCGACTGCGCGGGCGCCAGGTGATCACCGGCTCGTCCGACGAGGACCCGAACCGGGAACGCGAGCTGGCGCTGGACTTCTGCTCGCGCCGGGTGGACGGGCTGCTGATCGTGCCCGCCGGGTCGCAGCACGCCTACCTCGTACCGGAGATGCGCGCGGGCACGCCCGTGGTGTTCCTGGACCGGCCGGCGGGCGACATCGCCGCGGACACCGTGCTCGTGGACAACGTGGGCGGCACGGCGGCGGCCGTCGCGCACCTCGTGGCGCACGGGCACCGGAAGATCGCCTTCCTGGGCGACGCGCCGGACATCTTCACGGCGGCCGAACGCCTGCGCGGCTACCGCGAGGGCTGTGTGCGCGCGGGCATCGGACCGCACGAGGACCTGGTCGTGATGGGTCCGCACGACGCGGCGTCGGTCGCGGCGGCCCTGCGGTCGCTGGCGGACCGGGCCACGGCCGTGGTGACCGGCAACAACCGGATCACCGTGCACGCGGTGCGCGCGCTGGCCGGGTGGACCCGAAGACCCGCGCTGGTCGGCTTCGACGACTTCGAGCTGGCGGACCTGCTCTCGCCACCGGTGACCGTGATCGCGCACGACGCGAGCGCGCTGGGCCGGGCCGCCGCCGACCTGCTGTACGCCCGGCTGGACGGTGACACCGGACCGCCGAAACGCGTCGTCCTGCCCGTCCGCCTCGTGGCGCGGGGGTCGGGCGAGACATCTCCCTGAAGCCGCGGAGAGGAGGCCGCCGCATGGACGCGGTGGCGGTGGGGGCCAACCAGCCCCGGCAGTTCTACCGGGGCGGCGCGGCCATCGCGCGGTTCCGGGGCACCGCCGACGCGGCGGGTCCCGAGGACTGGGTCGCCTCGACGACGTCCCGGTTCGGCGACGCGGACGCCGGGCTGTCGCGGTTGCCGGACGGGCGGCTGCTGCGCGACGCGATCGCGGCCGACCCGGTGCCGTGGCTGGGACCCGGGCACGTCGCGGCGTTCGGCGACGACACGGCGTTGCTGGTCAAACTGCTCGACGCCGGGCAACGGCTGCCCGTGCACCACCACCCCTCCGACGCGTTCGCCGCGGCCCACCTGGACTGCCGGCACGGCAAGACCGAGGCGTGGGTGGTGATCGGCACGGAAGGCCCGGACCCCGTGGTGTACCTGGGTTTCCGCGAGGACGTGCCGCCCGGCGTGGTCGAGCGGTGGGTGTCCGAACAGGACTCGGCGGCGATGCTGGCCGCGCTCAACCGGTTCCCGGTCTCCCCCGGCGACACGGTGTTCGTCCCGGCGGGCACGCCGCACGCGATCGGCGCCGGGGTGTTCATCGTGGAACTCCAGCAGCCGACGGACTTCTCGATCACGTTGGAGTGGCGCGGTTTCCTGCCCGACGCGGACGCCGGTCACCTCGGCCTGGGCTACGCCGCGGCGTTGCGCGGCCTCGACCGGTCCGCCCGCGACGTCGCTCCCCTGGTGCGCGCCACGCGCGGGTCGGTGCGGACGTCGGTCGCGCTGTTCGACGCGGTGGCCGACCCGTACTTCCGGGCCGACCGGCTGCACGTGTCCGGGCACGTCGACCTCGACCCGTCGTTCGCGGTGTTGATCGTGCTGGAGGGCACGGGGTCGCTCGGGCCGGTGGCACTGCGGCGCGGGAGCACGGTCGTCGTGCCGCACGGCGCGGACGCCCCGGTGCTCACCGGCGACCTGGTCGCGGTGCGGTGCCGCCCACCGGTGAGGAGCTGAGGCGATGAGCGAACCCCTGTTGGCCGCCGACGGGCTGGTCAAGCGGTACGGCGGCGTGGAGGCGTTGCGCGGCGCGTCGTTCACCGCGCACGCGGGCGAGGTCGTGGCGTTGATCGGCGACAACGGCGCGGGCAAGTCGACGCTGGTCAAGTGCCTGTCCGGCACCGAACGGCCGGACGCGGGCACGATCCTGCTGCGCGGCTCGCCGGTCACCTTCGCCTCGCCCCTGGACGCCCGCGCGGCCGGGGTCGAGACCGTCTACCAGGACCTGGCCGTCGCACCGGACCTGGACCCGGCCGCGAACCTGTTCCTGGGCCGGGAACTGCGCCGGTCGGGGTTCCTGGGCGCGTTGGGCGTGCTGGACCACCGGGAGATGCGGCGGCGGGCGGCGATGGCGTTCGAGGACCTGGGCGTGTCGCTGCCGAGCCTGGACGTGCCGATCGGGGCGCTGTCCGGCGGGCAGCGGCAGAGCGTGGCCGTGGCGCGGTCCGTGGTGTGGGCCAACGACCTGGTGTTCATGGACGAGCCGACCGCGGCGTTGGGCGTGGTGCAGCGCGAACGCGTGCTCGACGTGATCCGCCGGGTCCGCGACCGGGGCATCGCCGTGGTGCTGATCAGCCACAACATGCCCGAGGTGCTGGCCGTGTCGGACCGCGTCGAGGTGCTGAGGCTGGGGCAGCGGGTGGCGCGGTTCACCGCCGCGGACACCACCGTGGAGGAACTCGTCGGCGCGATGACCGGGGCGGTGGAGTCGTGAGGCGACTGCTGGGCGCGAACACGCTGTGGATCGGGCTCGTCCTGTTGGTGCTGATCGCGGTGTTCGGCGCGCTGCGGCCCGATGCCGTGCTGACCGTGTTCACGCTCCAGACCACGCTCGTCGAGACCGCGGTGCTGCTGGTGCTGTCGGTGGGCATGACGTACGTGGTGATCACCGCCGGGATCGACCTGTCCGTCGGCTCGGTGCTGGTGTTCTCCGGCGTGACGGCCGCGATGACCATGAACGCGCTGTCCGGTGGCGACGCCACCGACGCCGGCTGGGGCGTCGTGGTCGTGGGACTGCTCGTCGCGGTGGTCAGCGGCGCGGCGTGGGGCCTGCTCAACGGGGTGCTCGTGGCCCGTGCGGGCATCCCGCCGCTGATCGTGACGCTGGGGTCGTTCGGTGCCGCGCTCGGTGCCGGGCAGTTGCTGTCGAACGGCTCGAACGTGGGCGGTGTGCCGGAGGTGCTGGCGGACAGCCTGGGCACGGGCACCTGGTTCGGCGTGCCCGACCTGGTGCTCCTGGCGGCGGTGGTGACCGCGCTGGGCGCGCTGGTCCTGGGCACGACCCGGTTCGGCCGGCACACCTACGCGATCGGCTCCAACGCCGAGGCCGCGCGCCGGGCGGGCATCCGGGTCACCCGCCACCTGGTCCGGGTGTACCTGCTGGCCGGGACGTTGGCGGGGCTGGCCGGGTTCATGGCGCTGGCGTACTTCCGCGTCGCGTCGATCACCGGGCACGACACGGACAACCTGAACGCGATCGCGGCCGTGGTGCTCGGCGGCACGAGCCTGTTCGGCGGCGCCGGCTCGGTGATCGGCACGGTGCTGGGCGTGTTCGTGCCCGCCGTGCTGCGCAAGGGGTTCGTGATCGTGGGCGTGAACGTGTACTGGCAGCCGATCGCGGTCGCGGTCGTGCTGGTGGCGGCGGTCTGGTTCGACCAGTCGCGGCGCAAGGCGCGGGACCAACGCTAGGAGGAGGGGACATGTCAACGAGGACTGCGGCTCTTCTGTCGGCGCTGTTGCTGCTCACCGCGTGCGGTGGCGGTGGGCAGATCGGCGACACCGGCGGCGGTGGCACGGACGCCAAGCGGCTGGTGCTGATCCCGGGGGTGGCGGCCGAGCCGTTCTACATCTCCATGGAGTGCGGCTTCCGCGAGGCGGCCAAGGCCCAGGGCTTCGACGTGGACGTGCAGGCGCCGGCGAAGTTCGACTCGACGTTGCAGACCCCGATCGTGACCGGCGTGCTCGGCAACAAGCCGGGCGCGGTGCTGATCGCGCCGACCGACGACAAGGCCATGGCCGGTCCGATCCGCCAGTTGAAGGACGCGGGCATCAAGGTCGTGGAGGTCGACACCCGGCTGGCCGACACGTCGATCGCGGTGTCGACCGTGTCGTCGGACAACGAGCAGGGCGGGCGGTTGGCGGCACAGACGCTGGCGAAGCTCGTCGGGAACAAGTCCGGTTCGGTGCTCGTGCTCGACACCAAGGCGGGGACGTCCACGACCGACGCCCGCGCCAAGGGCTTCGAGGACGAGCTGAAGAAGTACCCGAACCTGCGCTACACCGGCCGCCAGTTCACCGACAACGAGCCCGACCAGGCCGCGTCGAAGACCACCGGCGTCCTGGCCGGCAACCCCGACCTGATCGGCGTGTTCGCCACCAACCTCAACACCGGCGAAGGTGCGGCCACCGGTCTGCGCAACGCCGGCAAGACCGGCCAGGTGAACCTGATCGGCTTCGACGCCTCGCCCAAGCAGGTCGAGGACCTGAAGTCCGGCGTCGTGCAGGCGCTCATCGCGCAGGACCCGGCCGGCATCGGCTCGACCGGCGTGGACCTGGCGGCCAAGGCCATCCAGGGCGGCGCGGTGGAACGCGAGGTGCAGACCGAACTCGTCGCGCTGACCAAGGACTCGTTGCAGGAGAAGTACTTCTACAAGCAGAAGTGCTGACGTTCCGGCCCGGCGGCGGCGCGGCCGACCTCGCCGCCGCCGGGTCGTACGGCCTTCGCGGAAGCCGTCGTACCCGCCCACCCGGCCGGTGTCGGAGAATCCACTGTGGACCGGCCGGGGTCGGCGGCGATCCCTCCCGCTCGACCGTCAGTCGAGCTGGACGAGCACGATCAGGTTGCCGCAGGTGTCGTCGAACACGGCCTGCGCGCCGAAAGGCGTCTTCGTCGGTTCCAGGGTGAACCTGACCCCGTGTGCGGTCATCCGCTCGTAGTCCTTCTGGAGGTCCTTGGTGCCGAGCATGGTGTAAGGCATGCCCGCGTCGTAGAGGGTCTTCTTGTAGACGCGGGCGGCGGGCTCGTCCCCGATCCGGATGCCGGGGTTGCCGTCGGGTTCGAGCAGGATCTCGACGCCGTCGGGCGCCTCGGGCGAGACGACGGTCAGCCACTTGGCGTCGCCGACCGGGACGTCCTGCTTCTTCACGAAGCCCAGCACCTCGGTGTAGAAGGCCAGGGCCTTGTCCTGGTCGTCGACCGGGATGCCGGTCACGGGGACGTACATGTCAGTCCTTCTCCTCGCGTCGAACCGTCGGGTGCACGGCGACCACGATCCGGTGCGACCGGCCGGCGTCGTCGTGGTATTTCGAGACCAGCGCGGTCACGGCACCGGCCGGCAGTCGCGCCCGCACCGGGTCCAGGGGCACCTCGGCCGCACCCGGATCGTCGATCACCGCCACGTCGTGCACGCCGCCACCCTCACCCCGACAACTTTTCTCGTCAAGCCCGCGAGTTATGCACTCAGACACCGCGAGTTGTGCGTTCAGGCACCCCACGAGTCCCCGCCGGACTGTCCGCGTGCGTATTTCGGGGTGCCTGAGTGGAGGACTCGCGAGGTCAGAGGGAGCCGCCGGTCAGGATGGCGTCGGCGGCGGCCGCGTGGCCGGCCAGGTTGGGCCGCACGAACGCCCAGTCCCCGGTCCGACTCACGAACCCCTCGACCCACTGCTCGGACGCGCACACGTCGTGCCCCCGCGTGACCAGGTCCAGATCCACGAACAACGCCCCGTGCGCAGCGGCCTTGGCGGCGAGCAAGGCATTCAACGGCTCCAACACACCCGTGCGCAACCAGTCCAGGTCCGCGTAGGTGGTGTGCCCGAACTCGAAGTACGACTCACCCCCGACACGCAGGCACGTCCCCGTGTCCACCGGGATGATCGACGGGTACCCCACCACGATCGACGCCGCCAGCGGCGCCCGTGCCCGCACGACGTCCAGCAGGTAGTCCACAGCCACACCGGTGTACGCGAGCCGCTCCGCGACCGTGGGCACCCCGTCGGCACCGGACGTGAACAGGTCGCGGCACGGACTCTCGTCGCCGTCGTGCCCGGACCCCAGGCTCTCGCACGCCGACAGCAGCTCCGGGAACCCGACCGTCTCCGCGCCACCGGACACGGTCACCAGGTCGGTCGCCGCGCTCACCGCGTGGACCTGCGGCCACACCGGCGGGAACGGGTACGCGGGGTCCACGACGCCCAGCCACGGCAGGTGCCGGCCGGTCGGGTACTGCGGCTCGTCCACCATGTTGGCCACGGTCGCGCCCCCGCAGCTCACGTCGACCAGTCGCCAGAGGAACCCGAGCCGGGCGGACAGCACCCGCGGGTAGGCACCCCTGGTCCGCTCGCACCCGTCGCGGACCAGCACGGGCCCGGCCGACGAGATGACCCCGGCGGCGAACGAGTCGCCCAGCGCGACCCACTCGAGGGCGGCGGACGCCCCGGCGGTCGGCGCGGTGGCGAACGTGGCGACGGCGGCGAGGGCGAGCGCGGTTCTGAACATGCGTCATCGGTCCTTTCGGGGAATGGCCGCGTACGCGACCGGCCCGATGACGCTATTGGCCCAACCTGGAGTGCGCTGTACGACCTAGAGACTTACCCCGATCGGACTCAGGCGTCGAGGTACTTGTTCGCCAGTTCCGAATACTCCTTCTCCAGGTCGTCCGCCAGGTAGGCGACGTACGACCAGGGCACGTCGTGCACGTGGTCGCGCATGCCCAGCAGGTGCCGCCGGGCCCGGGGCGCGTCGTCGGCCAGCGCGAACGCCGCCGCGAACAGGTTGTGCGCCTGCAACCCGCGCGGGTGCGGGCCGCCGGGCGTGCGGGTCCACTTGTCGGCGGCCTGGGCGATCTCGTCGCGCACCCGGCTGAAGTACCGCATCTTCAACGTCGCGATCTTCAACGCGCTGCGTGCCTGGACGGCCTCCTCGAACTGCTCGAGGAAGATCTCGAAGTGGGCCAGCGGCAGCATCGCGACGACCGGGTCGCCGGGCGGCGCGTGGTCGGCGCTGCCCTGGGCGAACGCCATCATCTCCTCGGCCGAGCCGCCCCACTTGGCGGCCAGGATCTGCAACCGGGTCCAGTGCGCCGGGTAGAGGGTGGCGCAGCGGCGCACGATCTCCCGCCACACCTCGTCCTTCTGCTCGCGGTCGACCTGCAGGCCCAGGCCGGCGGTCTGGAGCTGGGCCCACGGCACGGCGTCCTCGGGCAGCAGCTTCGCGGCCTCGTGCAGCGGGCCGACCGCCTTGCGCAACGTGGCGAAGAAGACCTTGAACCGGTCCTTGCCCACCGAGTCCGCCCGTCCGGCGCCCCGGATGGCCCAGGCCTCGCGGATGAACGCCGTGCCGGCCAGCAGCCACAGGTCGGGGTCGGTGTTGGTCTTCGCGAGTTCCAGCAGTTCGTCCGCGTGGCCGATGGCGTGCTCCCCCAGCACCTCGACCCGCAGCGCGCGCACCTCGGGTTCGGCGCGGCACTCGGCCAGCACGGTCGTCGCCGCTCTCAGGTGGCCCGCGTCCATCTCCTCGGCCGCGATGTCCAGGATCGCGTCGTCGTAGGTGTGGTCGCGCACCACCTCGCGGGCGACCGCAGCAGGCCGCTTCCTCCGGAACATCCCCACCCCGTCGACCTTACTTCTCCGCAGGGCCGACCGGACGAACTCTTTCGTAGACACAGGTCGACGACTCTCGTCGGTTGTGGCGCCCCGCACCCGGACGATGTGCTACACCCCTCGCGTCTTCAAAGGGGGAACCATGAGAAGACTGTTACCCGTCGTGATCACGGCCACGCTCGCCGTGACGCTACCCGCCGCGGGCCAGGCCGCACCAGACCCGTTCGGCGACCAGGTGCTCGCGTGGGGACCGTGCACCGACATCCCGGACTCGGAACCGTTGGAGTGTTCCGCTTTCTCCGCGCCGCGCGACTGGAACCGACCGCACGACGGCAACAGGATCACGATCGCGATCAGCCGCCTCAAGTCGCCCACGCGGCACGCCAGGTCGCTGCTGACCAACCCCGGCGGTCCCGGTGAGCCGGGCCGGACGATGCCGCTCTTCCTTGCCACGCGGGCGAAACTCGCCGACAACGTCGAGATCGTCGGCATCGACGTGCGCGGCACGGGCGCGAGCACGAACGTCACGTGCGGCGGGTTCGTGTTCCCGGACTTCCCCGTCGACCCGCGCGACCGGAGCCCGCGCAACGTCGACCTGATCTACGACGCGGCCGAGTTCCAGGCCAAGACGTGCCAGACGCTGTCCGGCGACTTCGGCAAGTACGTCGACACCGAACAGACGGTCAAGGACCTCGACCTGCTGCGCCGCCTGCTCGGCCGGGACCGGATCGACTGGTTGGGCGGCTCGGGCGGCTCGTGGCTGGGCGCGCACTACTCCGCGTACTTCCCCGGACACGTCGGCAGGTTCGTGCTCGACGCCAACGTCGACTTCTCCAGGACCTGGCAGGACACGTTCGGCGAACTGGCCATGGCCTTCGAACGCCGACTCGTCACGGACTACCTGCCGTGGGTGGCGAAGTACGACTCCGTCTACCACCTGGGCGCCACGCCCGAGGCCGTCCGCGCCCGGTACGAGTCGGTCCGCGCCCGGCTCGCGACCGGCGGCCCGCTCACGATCGTGGAACTCGACGGCCTGGTGGCCCGGATCCTCTACGGCAAGTCCCTGTTCCCCCAAGGCACGGAACTGCTCGCGCGGGTCGTCGCCGCCGTCGAAGGGCAGGGTGCGGCAGTACCCGGCGTGACGGCGTTCGCCCGGTACGCGGACGCCGGGAACGCGCTGTTCTACTCGATCATCTGCAACGACACGAGGTACGTCGGCGGCCGGGCCGAACTCGCCGCCCGCGCCGAGGAACGCGGCCGGAAGTACCCGTTCGTCGGCTACCACCAGATCAGCGCGCCGTGCGCGTTCTGGCACCGCACGCCGCTCAAGCTGCGCAAGCCGACGGGCAAGGGCGCCCCGCCGATCCTCCTGGTCCAGTCGGAACGCGATCCGGCCACGCCGATCGAGGGCGCACGCCGCGCGCACGCGAGCCTCGCCGGATCACGCCTGGTGACCGTCGTGGACGACGGGGACCACGGTGTCTACGGGAGCGGGAATCGTTGCGTGGACGACATCGTGGAATCGTTCGTCGTGGACGGCGTGACTCCCGACCGCGACCTGACGTGCGCGGCGACTCCGCTGCCGACACCGGGGACGACAGCCGGGATTCCCTTGGTAGCAAGGCGATGAAGCCATTCGGCACAGCGGAATCGGTGTCCGGCCTAACACTTTGGTGGATCGCAAGGTGGTTCTTCCGGTGGTTGTGGAGCCACGGGCCGGACAGATGGGGTGAGGCGGTCCACAACCGAGGGGAGTTCCACGGATGAGAAAACTGGTGGTGGCCGTCTCCGCGCTCGCGCTCGTCGCGAGCGTGCCGGCGGTCGCCGACGCCGCACCCGAAGCGGTGAAGGCGGCGAAGCAGTTCGACGACCAGAAGCTCGCCTGGGGGCCGTGTACCGACATCCCGAACGCGCCTCCGCTGCTCGAGTGTGCCACTTTCGGCGCACCGCGTGACTGGAACCGGCCGAACGACGGCAACAAGATCACGATCGCGATCAGCCGCCTCAAGCCCAAGGGCCCGACCAAGTCCAGCGTGCTGACCAACCCCGGCGGCCCCGGTGCGCCGGGCCGGGAGTTCGCGCTGGCGTTCGCGTCCCGCACCAAGCTCGTCGACAACGCCGAGGTGATCGGCATCGACGTGCGCGGCACGGGCGCGAGCACGAACGTCACGTGCGGCGACTTCGACTCGTCGAACCTGGTCGACCCGCGCGACCGCAGCCCGCGCAACGTCAAGCTGTTCTACGACGCCGCCGAGTTCCAGGCCACCACGTGCCAGACGCTGTCCGGCGACTTCGGCAAGTACGTCAACACCGAGCAGACGGTCAAGGACCTCGACCTGCTGCGCCGCCTGCTCAAGCGGGACAAGATCAGCTGGGTCGGCTACTCCGGCGGCACGTGGATGGGCGCGTACTACGCGACGTACTTCCCCGAGCGCGTCGACAAGTTCGTGCTCGACTCCAACGCCGAGTTCACGACCACGTTCCAGGACGTGTTCGACGAGTTCGGCCGGGGCTTCGAGCGCCGCTTCCGCACCGACTTCCTGCCGTGGGTGGCCAAGTACGACAACGTGTTCCACCTCGGCACCACGGCCGAGGCCGTGCGGCAGCAGTACGAGAAGGCCCGTGCGGCGCTCACCGCCAACCCGATCCCGCTGCCGGACGGCTCGCACCTGAAGGCCGTCCACCTCGACAGCCTCCTGGTCCAGGTGCAGTACTCGAAGAACTACTTCCAGATCGGCGCGGAGTTCCTCGCCGCGGTCGCGTCCGGCGCGGTGCCCGCCACCACGGCGAACGCCGCGCTCGGCCTGACGCAGTACCGCGACGCGTCCAGCGCGACGTTCTACGCCATAGCGTGCAACGACACCCGCTACCTCGGCGGTCGCAAGTACCTGGCGGAGAAGGCCGAACGCCTGGGCGCGCAGTACCCGCTGATCGGCTACTACCAGATCGACGCGGCGTGCGCGTTCTGGGAGCGGCCGGCGTTGCAGCTCAAGAAGCCCACGGGCAAGGGCGTCCCGCCGATCCTGATGGTGCAGTCGGAACGCGACCCGGCCACCCCGGTCGAGGGTGCCCGCCGGTCGCACGAAAAGTTCGCCGGCTCGCGGCTGCTGACCGTGACCGACGAGGGCGACCACGGCATCTACGCGTTCGGCAACAAGTGCGTGGACGACATCGTGGAGGCGTTCCTCGTCGACGCCAAGGTCCCGGACAAGGACCTGACGTGCGCCGGCGTGCCGCTGCCCGACCCGACGGCCCCGCAGGCCAAGGCGGACGACACCGTACGGCGGCCGATCTTCTTCCCGCTGTAGTCGGTCCGGCCCGCGTCCCCGCCCGGGGCGCGGGCCGGTCGTACGTCCGGATCAACCTCCGGTCGGATGTCCGCGCACACCTCACAGGAGTGAGGTGTGCGCACCGACCTTTGAGGGGACCTCCGTTGCGTAAGACGATCACAGTCCTGTCGACCGCCGCCTTGGTCGCGGCATTCCTGCCCGCACCCGCCCACGCGGCGGGTTTCGGCATCCAGCAGCTCGTGTGGGCGCCGTGCACCGACATCCCGGACCCCGGCGCCCTCGAGTGCGCCACGTTCGACGTGCCACGCGACTGGAACCGGCCGGACGACGGCAAGCGGTTCACGATCTCCGTCAGCCGCCTCAAGCCCAAGGGGCCGGGCAAGGGCGTGCTGTTCACCAACCCGGGAGGTCCGGGCGACCTCGGCCGGGAACTGCCGTTGGAGCTGACCCACCGCGCCCGACTCGTCGACAACCTGGAGATCGTGGGGATCGACGTGCGCGGCACGAGTCCCGCGCACGGGATCTCCTGCGGTGGCCACGACTTCGCCGACCACCCCGACCCGCGCGACCGCTCGCCGCGGGGCATCCGGGCCGTGCACGACAAGGCCCGCGACCACGCCCGACTGTGCCGACAACGATCGGGCGAGGCGGGTCGGTACATCACCACCGAGCAGACTGTGAAAGACCTGGACCTGTTGCGCCGCTTGATGAAGGTCGACAAGGTCGACTGGCTGGGCTACTCCGGCGGCACGTGGCTGGGCGCGTACTACACGGCCTACTTCCCGCGCAGCGTGGGCAGGTTCGTGCTCGACTCGACGTTCGACGTCACCGGCACGTTCCAGGGCGGTTTCGCCGAGATCCCGCGCGCGACCGAACGCCGGTTCCGCGCCGACCTGCTGCCGTGGATCGCGCGCAACGACGCCACGTACCACCTGGGCACGACCCCGGAGCAGGTCCGCGGCCGTTACGAGACCACCCGCGCGAGCCTGGCCGCCGATCCGGTGGAGCTGCCCGACGGCACCCTGTTCACGGCCATGTCCCTGGACCGCGCGCTGACCGCGGCCACCCGGCACAAGGAGGCGTTCCCGCAGGCCGCCGCGGTCCTGGCGGGCGAGTTCGCCGCGTTCGACCCGGGCAGCCCGGACGCGTCGCGGGCGACGGCGTACATGATCATGTGCAACGACACCCCGTTCCGCGGCGGGCCGGACTTCCTGGCCGAGGAGTCGGCGCGGCTGGGCGGGCGGTACCCGTTGAACGGCTACTACCAGCCGTTGGCACCGTGCGCCTTCTGGGACCGGCCCAGCCTCACCTTGAAGACGCCCACGGGCCAGGGCGTCCCGCCGGTGCTCTTCGTGCAGACCGAACGCGACCCCGCCACGCCGGTCGAGGGCGCCCGCAGGACGCACGCCCGGTTCGCGGGTTCACGCATGCTCACCGTCGACGACGGCGACCACACCGTCTACGGCTACGACAACGCGTGCGTCAACGACGCCGTGGAGGACTTCCTGGTGGACGGCACGCTGCCCACGCGCGACACCACGTGCCCCGGCACCCCGATCGGGGGTGCCTGAACGCACAGTTCGCGGTGTCCGAGTGCACATTTCGCGGTGTCCGAACGTATGACTCGCGGGGTCAGAGGCCGGCGCCGCGCTGGCGGCGCTTGGCCGCGTACACCCCGGCCTCGGTCCGCCGGTCAAACCCCAGCTTGTGCAGCAGGGACGACACGTAGTTCTTCACGGTCTTCTCCGCGAGGTAGAGCCGGTGCGCGATCTGCCGGTTGGTCAACCCCTCCGCGATGAGGTCGAGGATCCGCCGCTCCTGCGGGCTCAGCGCGGCGTACCGGGGGTCCTCGACCGGCCCGCCCCGCAACCGCTGCAACACGGTGGCCGTCACCCCCGAGTGCAGCAGCGACCCGCCGGCGGCCAGGGTCCGGATCGCGGAGACCAGGTCGTTGCCGGACACCTGCTTGAGCATGTACCCGGCGGCACCGGCCATGATCGCGCCGAACAGCGCCTCGTCGTCCGAGTACGAGGTCAGCATCAGGCAGGCGGGCGGCGGGTCCACCACGGACCGGATCTCCCGGCACACGGTCACCCCGTCGCCGTCGGGCAGGCGGACGTCGATCACCGCCACGTCGGGCCGGTGCTCGGCGGCGGCGGTCACCGCGGACGCGGCCGTGTCCGCCTCGCCGACCACGGTGATGTCCGCCTCGACCGCCAGCAGTTGCTGCAACCCCCGCCGGACGATCTCGTGGTCGTCGACCAGCAGTACCGAGATGGACATCCCTCTCCCTTCCGTGACACCCGACCGCGCGGTCACACCGACGCCAGCGGGACGGACCACGTGACGGTCACCCCGTGGCCCTCCGCCGAGTCGACCACGCACGTGCCGTTCCACCGCCGTGCCCGCGCGGTCATGTTCGCCAACCCGCCCGTGTGCCGGGGCCCGCCCTCGGGCAGCCCGGCACCATCGTCCCGCACGATCAACGTCGCCTCGGTCGCGTCCCGGTCGACCCGCATGGCCACCTCGACCATCCGCGCCGACGCGTGCCGCGCCGCGTTGGCCAACGCCTCGCGCAGGGTCGCCAGCAGATCGGGCCGGACGTGGTCGGGCACCACCGAGTCGACCGGCCCCTCGATCGCCAGCGTCGGCTCGTACCCGAGCAGCCGGCTGGCGTCCTGGACCGCGCGCACGAGCTGACCGCGCAGGCTGTTCGGCCCGTCCGGCGGCTCCTGCAACGAGAAGATCGTCTGCCGGATCTCGCGGATCGTCTGGTCGACCTCGGCCACGAACTCGGCCAGCCGGTCGGCCACCAGCGGCTGCTCCACCAGCCCGTTGAGGCTCTGCAAGCCCAGGCCCAGCCCGAACAGCCGCTGCACCACGAGGTCGTGCAGGTCCCGCGCGATCCGGTCGCGGTCCTCCAGCACGGCCAGCCGCCGCCCGACACCGGACGCCCGCGTGAACTCCAGGATCAACGCCGCCTGCCGGGCGAACGCCTCGACCAGCATCACGTCCGACGAGCCGAACCCGGCCCGGTCGCGGGCGCGGGCCACCATGAGCACGCCGAGCTGCCGGTCGCCGGCGGCCAGCGGCACGATCACCACGGGCCCGATCCGGTCGAAGTGGCCGGGCAGCCCGTCGAGCACCATGGTCCGCCCGGTCGTGAACACCTCGCGGCTGGCACTGCCCTCGCGCGACATGGTGAAGCCGCGAAGTTCGCCGTCGTTGACCCGGATCTGCAGCTCGCCCTGCTCGTCGGGCAGCGCGAGCACGGCGCACGCCCCGTCGGCGGCCAGCCGGGCGCGCACGGCGACCAGGCGCAGCGCGTCGCGGTCCGGCGTGCCGGTGAGCAGCGCGTTCGTCACCTCGTTGGACGCGCGCAGCCACACCTCGCGCTGCCGGGACTGCTCGTAGAGGCGGGCGTTCTCGATCGCGATGCCGGCGGCGGCGGCGATGGCCGTGACGACCTCCTGGTCGGCGCGCGTGAAGTCGGCGCCGTCCTCCTTGTCCGTCAGGTAGAGGTTGCCGAACACCTCGCCGCGCACGTGCACGGGCACGCCCAGGAAACCGGGTGCGGCCGGGTCGAAGGTGGTGCCCGCGAACGCGGCGCGGTGGTCGTCGTCGCCGTAGGTGAACTCCAGGAGCTGCCGGTGCGGTCCCATCACCGCCAACGCGCCGTAACGGGCGCCGACCAGGCCGCACGACGACTCGACGATGCGGCGCAGCACGTCGGGCAGCGACAGGTCGCTGGCCAGCGACATCACCGCGCCGAGCAGCCGGTGCAGCCGTTCCTGGGACATGAGCACCTGTGCCGTGCGGTCGGTCAACTCGCGCAACAGGCCGTCAAGCCGCATCGCGTTCGTCTCCGGGGAACCGCCCAAGGAACCACACCTCCACAGCGCGGCTCCGAGATTAGTACCTTCCGGCTACGGAATGCGACGGCCGGTGAGCACCTCCAACTCCACCACGAGGTAGTGGTCGACGCGGCCGTGCGGCCGGCTCGCCAGCGGCAGGGCGCGCAGGCGTTCCAGGCTCGCCTCGTCGTCGACCTCGGTGACGTGCCCGACGGCCATCACCGACCAACCCCGGGACAGGTCCTTCTCGATCTCGTCGATCTCGAACGCGACGATCGTGTCGCGGGCGACGAGCGTGGCGCTGCCCTCGGGCACCCGCAGCACGACCGACTCGCCGTCGAGCGCGAACACGACCGGGTGGACCATCGGGAGCGCACGGTCCGTGAACACCAGCCGTCCTATGGACGACGCTCCCAGCAGTTCGAGACACTCCTGTCTGGAGAGCACCTCAAGTCCGACCGAGTCGTACATCGCACCTCTTCATCCCCCAGTTGCCGGACACAAACGTTCGGTCTGTCCCCGCGTTTTGCCTAGGGTCGGAAGTCCCGCGTTCGTCTGCGCACACGGATGGAGGAATTCCCCCTGTGTCGCCGAGCACACCTCGTTTTTCAGTGGATCATCCGGGACCAGCGGAAACCCTGCGGACGACTATTCCCGTCGATTTCGCACAAAGCCCAGTTGAGACATCTCGGACCGGCGGACCGGCACTTCGGTGCGGTGCGGCACCGACGGGGTCAGTCGCCCAGCCGGAAGCCCTTGCTCACCTCTTCCAGCCGCCCGACCGCGTCGGCCAGGTCGTCGGCGAGGCCGAGGCCGGCCTGGACGTTGGTCTCCGTGCGACCCGCCACGTCCGCGACGTGCCCGATGCTCTCCCGCACCGAGTGCGACGCCGCCGACTGCTCCTCGACCGCGGCGACGATGACGCCCTGCAGCTCGGTCATGTCGCGGATCGAGGCACCGATCCGCTCGATCACCCGGACGGTTCCGTCCACATCGGACTGGATCGCCGCGATGCGCTCGGTGACGCTCACCGTCGCGGTCGTCGTCGACTCGGCGAGGCTCTTCACCTCGGTGGCCACGACCGCGAACCCGCGGCCCGCCTCGCCCGCGCGGGACGCCTCGATGGTCGCGTTGAGCGCGAGCAGGTGGGTCTGGGCGGCGATCCTGGTGATCACGTCGACCACGTCCGCGATGGCGGCCGAGGACCCGGCGAGGCTGTGCAGCTGCGCGGTCATGGTGGCCGTCGCCTGCTCCGCGTCCATGGCCAGGTCCGCGCCGCGCGAGATGGTCGAGGCGATCTCCGCGACGCTGGCGCTGAACTCGGCCGCGCCGACGCTGGCCGCCGCCGACTGGCTGGAGGTCACCGCCGCGCTCTCCCGCAGCTCCCCGGCCTGGCCGCGCAGCGCCTCGGCCGATCCGCTGAGGGTGCCGGCGGTCTCCACCACGGCCCGCACCGACGAGGTCAGCCCGCGCTGCATCTCCACGAGCGCGTTGCCGAGTTCGTCGTCGGGACCGGCGGGCCGGACCGGTGCGGCCAGGTCGCCGGAGGCGATCCGGCGGAGGTGGTCGGCCGTGCGGCGCAGCGTCGCGACCATCTCGCCGAAGGCGACCGCCAGCTCGCCCAGCTCGTCCCGCCCGGCGCGGGGCAGGGTGACGTCCAGGCGACCACGGGCGATGTCGAGCGCCGCGGTGCGCAGCACGGGCATGCGGGCGGTCAGGCGGCGGGTCGTGAACCACACGGTCGCGAGCAGCACCAGGGCGATACCGAGCGCGAAACCGATCAGCTTGGTGCGCAGCGCGGCGACCGGGGCGAGCACGTCGTCCATCGGCGTCACCGTCGCCAGCGTCCAACCCGTGCCCTCGACCGGCGCCCAGGTCACCACCGCGTCGCTCGCCTCCGCCGAGAGCGGGTCGAGGCCGTCGAGGGTCCCGCTGCCGTTGGCCGCGATCGCGCTCGTCAGGGCGGCGGCGGTGTCGCGCGCGGGCTCGGACGCGACCTGCTCCAGCGTCTTGGACCCCACGCCCGACGCGTCGGGCGCCGCGAGCAGCATGCCCTGCCGGGAGAGCAGGACCGCGTAGCCGTTGTCGGACACCTTCGCGGCGCTCACCTGCTGGGAGAGCTGGTCGAGCGTGACGTCGACGCCCGCGATGCCCACCGTCTTCCCGTTCTGGACGATCGGGGCCGTCACCGAGGTCATGAGCGCCTTGAGGTTCTCGTCGTAGTACGGCTCGACGATGCTCTCGGCGTTGGTGCGCTTGGGCTGGGTGTACCAGTCGTACTTGATGGCCTCGGCGTTCGCCGCGTCGTCGAGGTCCTGGCGCACGGGCGTGCCGTTCGCGTCCTTGACCCAGAGGTACTGCTGGACGCCCGAGAGCGGGTAGCGCGGGTCGCCGGGGACCTCGAAGCACAGGTACATGTCGAAGATCTCGGGCGTGGCGGCGAGCGACGCGCGGACCACCTCGTCCAGCAGCGGGCGGTTCTCCGTCGGCAGCACACCGCCGGTGGCGACGATGGCGCGCTCGGCGGCGCGGGCCGCCGCGATCCGGGTCTCCACCTGCCGGGCGAGGCTCTCCGCGACGTCGCGACCGTGCCCGCGCTGCGCGTCCTCCTCCAGCGTCGTGGCGCTGACCACGACGAACACCGACAGGACGGCCAGCCCCAGCACGACGACGGGAACGAGCACGGCGAGCAGACGGCCCCGAAAACTCGACAACCGGAAACTCGACATGCTGGCGCTCCCCCGACGACAGGTGGTGGCGGCGGTTCCGCCGTCGTCCCCCTATCGGCGCCGCAAGAGCGCTCCTGAGAGCCTTTCCTTTCGGGGTGTACCGGGACCGTCCGCGGTCCCGGTACACCCCGAAAGGCACTACGCCTTCGGCACGCGCACGATCAGCGCGTCGCCCTGGCCGCCGCCGCCGCACAACGCCGCCGCGCCAACCCCGCCGCCGCGCCGCTTCAGCTCCAGCGCCAGGTGCAGCACGAGCCGCGCGCCGGACATGCCGATCGGGTGGCCGAGGGCGAGCGCGCCGCCGTTGACGTTGACCTTGTCCGGCGAGATGCCCAACTGCCGCGTGGACACGATGCCGACGGCCGCGAACGCCTCGTTGATCTCGACGAGGTCGAGGTCGTCAGGGGTGATGCCCGCCTTGGCGCACGCCGCCTTGATCGCGTTGGCCGGCTGCTCGTGCAGGGTCGCGTCGGGGCCCGCGACGACGCCGTGCGCCCCGATCTCGGCCAGCCAGGTCAGGCCCAGCTCCTCGGCCTTGGCCTTGCTCATCACGACGACGGCCGCCGCGCCGTCGGAGATCTGCGACGCGGAACCGGCGGTGATCGTGCCGTCGGCCGAGAACGCCGGGCGCAGCCTGGCCAGGCCCTCGACCGTGGTGTCCGCGCGCACGCCCTCGTCGGTGGCGAACAGCAGCGGGTCGCCCTTGCGCTGGGGAATCTCGACGGGCGCGATCTCCTCGGCGAACACGCCGTTCGCGATCGCCGCGGCGGCCAGCCGGTGCGAGCGGGCGGCGAACTCGTCCTGCTCCTCGCGGGTCAGGTCGTAGCGGGCGTTGGCCTTCTCGGTCGAGGCGCCCATGGCGACCTGGTCGAACGCGCAGAACAGACCGTCGAGCTGCATGTGGTCCTGCACGGTGACGTCGCCGAACTTGTACCCGCCGCGCGACTTGGGCAGCAGGTGCGGCGCCTGGGTCATGGACTCCTGGCCGCCCGCCACGACGATGTCGAACTCGCCGGCGCGGATGAGCTGGTCGGCGAGCGCGATCGCGTCGACGCCGGACAGGCAGACCTTGTTGACGGTCAACGCGGGCACGGTCATCGGGATGCCGGCGGCGACGGCGGCCTGCCGGGCGGGGATCTGGCCCGCGCCGGCCGTGAGCACCTGGCCCATGATCACGTACTGGACCTGCTCCGGTGCGACGCCCGCGCGCTCCAGCGCGGCCTTGATCGCGACGCCGCCGAGCCGGGCACCGGAGAAGTCCTTCAGCGAGCCGAGCAGCTTGCCCATCGGGGTGCGCGCCCCGGCGACGATGACGGAACCGGACACCGCAACCTCCACAGCGTTGTAAGCGGTCGTTAACCAAACACGATACTCAGGCGTCCCAGAGTGCGATCGGGTGAGGTCGGACACAGGTTCCGCCGGCTACAGTGCCGGGCATGCGGGCAGAACTGGGCGGCTACGTGACCGCCATCGACCACGTCGGCATCGCCGTCCCGGACCTGGACGCGGCGATCGCGTTCCACCGTGAGCACTTCGGCCTGGAGGTGGCGCACGAGGAGGTCAACGAGGAGCAGGGCGTGCGCGAGGCCATGCTGCGGGCGCCGGGCGACCCGTCGGGCGCGGCCGTGCAGCTGCTCGCGCCGCTGACCCCCGAGTCGACGATCGCGAAGTTCCTCGACCGGTCGGGTCCGGGCCTGCAGCAGCTCGCGTACCAGGTGTCCGATGTGGACGCGGCGACGGCGGCGTTGCGCGCCAAGGGCTTGCGCGTCCTCTACCCCGAGGCGCGGCGCGGCACGGCGGGCAGCCGCGTCAACTTCGTGCACCCCAAGGACGCGGGGGGCGTGCTCGTCGAACTGGTCGAGCCCGGCGCGCACTGACTAGCCCGTTCGGGTAACCGCAGCGTGCGACGGCTCACAGCACGGCGGTTACCCACGGGTAGCACCGACACCGTCCACGGTGTACCGGATTTGCCGTTTTCGAGGTGGGTCAAGCGAATCCGCCGCGCGCCGCGCCGCACGGGGTGCCGGCCGCGTCGCGCATGCGGGTAGCGTGAGGCCATGGGCCTCGCCGACGACCGTGACCTCGTCCCCCTGGGAACCGGCTTCGACATCGTCAAACGCGGCTACGACCGCGCGCAGGTCGAGGAGCACCTGCACGGCATCGACTCGGATCTGCGCCTGCTCGCCGCCGACCGCGACGCGGCCGTGTCGCAGACCAACGACCTGGCCCGTCAGCTCGAGGCCGCCCGGTCGGAGATCGCGGACCTGCGCGGCCAGGTCGAGCGCCTGTCGCTGCCGCCGACGACCCTGGAGGGCCTGAGCGAGCGGTTGCAGCACATGCTGCGCCTCGCCCAGGAGGAGGCCAACGAGATCCACGCCCGCGCCGAGGCCGAGGCGGGCCACGTCCGGGCCAGGTCCGAGGCCGAGGCGTTGACGTTGCGCACCCGCTACGAGCAGTTGATCTCCGACCTGGACCGGCGACGGGCCGACATGGAGGCCGAGCACCGGGGCGTGCTGGAGACCGCCCGCGCCGAGGCGGACCGGATCGTGGGCACGTCCCGCGAGGAGGCGGCCCGGCTGGACGAGGAGTCGCTCCAGCGCCGGACCACGGTCGAGGAGGACTTCGAGATCGCGATGGCCGCCCGCCGGGTCGAGTCGATGCGGACCCTGGCCGAGACCGAGGCGTCGTCGAAGGCCGAGGCGGACCGGCGCGTGCGGGAGGCGACCGACGAGGCCGCCCGCATCCGCACCCAGGTCGCGCAGGAGCAGGCGGCGGCCAACGCCGAGGCCCAGCGCCTGGTCCGCGAGGCGACCGAGGAGGCCAACCGGCGTCGGCACGACTCGATCAGCGAGGCGACCGCGCGCGTGCAGGAGGCCGTCGACGAGTCGAACCGCCGGGTGCGCGAGGCGACCGAGGAGGCGAACCGGCGGGTGACGGCGGCGTCGCAGAAGGTCGACTCGTTGCGCAACCTGCGCAACCGGCTGTCGCAGCAGCTCCACGCGGCGCGTGCCGCCCTGCTGGAGGTGACGCCGCTCCTTGACCCGTTGGAAGAGGAGAAGCCGCGTCCGGTCCCCGCGACCACGATCCAGCCGGCCGCCGGCACCGTCGTCGAGCCCGCCGCGGCCCAGGCCGTGCCGGCCCAGGGCGGCCCGGCGAAGAGTGGCCCGAACCCCGAATCCGCGCGGAACACCACGACCCAGGTCGCTCCGGTGCAGAACGCTCCCGCCCAGCCGACGCCGGGTCCGTCCGAGCCCGGTCCCGCGCCGGCCGCCGACGCGACCAAGCGCACCGAGACCAAGGCCAAGCCCGCTGACGAGGCCCCGACGTCCAAGGTCGACGGCCCCACCCGCAAGATCCCCCGCCCCAACCCGCGCGCGCACACCGGCAAGCGCTGAGCCGTCAGGCGTCCCACCAGGTCCGGATCGCGGCGGCGAACGCCTGCGGCGCCTCCACCGGCGTGAGGTGTCCGGCGCCGGGCAGTTCGACGTAGGTCGACCGCGGCAGCGACCCGGCCAACTCCCGCCCCACCGCGGGCGGCGCGAGGCCGTCGTGCTCGCCGACGAGGACGAGCGCGGGCACGTCCGCGCCGCGCAGCACCTCGGCCGAATCGCGTCGGGCGGCCATGGCCCGCTGCGCCCACGCCACCTCGACCGGGTCCTGGTCGAGCACGAACCCGCGCACCCCGGCCACCACGTCGGCGGACGGCTCGGGTCCGAGCAGTCCGGGCACGACCGCGTCCGGCAGCCACTCCAGCCCCTCGGCCTCCACCCGCCGCGCGACCGCGAGCCGGGTGGCGCGGGCCGTGTCGGTGTCCGCACCCGCCCGCGTGTCGGCGAGGACCAACCCGGCCACCCGCTCCGGCGCGAGCCGCAGCACGGCCATGGCGACGTACCCGCCCATCGAACACCCGCCGAGAATCACCCGACCGAGTGGCTCGATCAGCTCCACCACGTCCCGCGCCAGCACGTCGAGATCGGGCTCCCGACCTGATCCGCGCAGGTCAGGCGTGATGACGTCGAGTTCGGCCCGCACCCCGTCCCACATCCGCGAGTCGAGCGGAAACGCGTGCAACAGCACCACCGGAGGCATTCCCATGCCGAAGATTGTCGGACCCGGTCCCTACCGTGGTGCCATGACCACCGACCCGACGGAGCTGCGCACGGAACGCCTGGTGCTGCGCCGCGTGACGGACGCGGACGTCCCCGCGGCGATCAGGATCATGGGCGACCCGGAGACGAACCGGTACAACCCGGCGGGCGCTCCGACTCCCGAGGAGGCCACCGCCCAGGTGGCCGAGTGGCAGGAGCACTGGCGGCGCGACGGGATCGGCTACTGGTCGGTGACCCTGCGGACGACCGGCGACCAGGTCGGCTTCGGCGGCCTGCGCCACCACGTCCAGGACGGCGAACAGACCCTCAACCTCTTCTACCGCTTCACACCGATCCACTGGGGCAAGGGCTACGCCCCGGAAATGGCCGCGGCGGCCATCGCCTGGGCGGACACGAACACCCCCGACCGCCCGGTGGTGATCATCACCGACGTCGACAACAAACCGTCGCAACGGGTGGCGGAGAAACTCGGATTCGTCCACACGGCCGACTCGATCACGATCGACGGCCCGGTCCTGGTCTGGCGCCGCCTTTCCGGAGGGGAACCCCGGTAAACCCCACTCGACAATCACCGGGCAGCGGGCACCCGCCCTTTCCAGGGGTCGCCCGGGACATACCGCGGACAGGTCGAAGAACCCGTGACGGTCATCCTCGCCCCGCTCGCGCATCCTTTGGCCGGCCGCTGCGGTGCGTGAACGCGTCGCCTTCCACCGGCAGGTCAGCGGCAGCAGGTCGGGAGCGGCACCCCGACCACCCGACAGCGGATCGCCGACGCCAGGCCATCGGCATCGCATCACCGGTGTCAGGGCATCGGTGTCAGATCACCAACGGCGGCGAGTGGGCGTCCGGCGGGACCGCGACGACCAGCAGTACGGGTGCCAGTGCCGTCGGTCGGCCACCGAGCCGTGCTCGCCGGACGGCCAGGCCACCACGTGCGGCGTCCCGGGCCGGATCTCGTGATCGCACCCCGGACACCGGTAGTTCTTCGTGGTCCCCGCCCCGCTGACGTTGCGCACCAACCACTCGCCGTCCGCGGCCTGCTCGGCCCGCGCCCAGCCGTGTCCGGCGGGCGGGCGCGGTTCGTCGTCCGGGCGTTTGGGGCGGTTGCGGCGTGGCACGGCTTCCCAGGGTAATCCCGCCGGGTGACGCCCGATCGCCTACGGTCGGGCGGATGAACAAGTGGCAGCGGATCGCGGTCGTGACCGTGCTCCTGGCCGAAGTAGCGGTGACCCTGTTACCGATCGCGCGGACCCTGAGCGTGCTGGACGAGCTGACCAACCTTGAACGCCAGGCGGTCACCGTCTCGGCGGAGGACCGGACCGCGACCGAGGCGAAACGACGACACGCCCCACGCGTCGGTGTCCGGGTCGCCACGATCACGATCCTGATGGTCACCGCCGGGGTGGCGGCGGCGACCGTCCTGGCCCGCCCCCGGTCGCGCTCGTGGTTGGGGACGTTCGCCGGCACGCGGGTGGCGGTGGTGGGCCTGGCCTGGTCCTACGGGCTGCCGGCGGTGGCGGCGCTGGCGGGCGTGAGCCTGGTCGCCGTGTCCACGCTGGTGCTCATGCCCGGCAGACCGCGACAATGACCCCGTGCCGACCTACGAGTTCCGCTGCAAGACGTGTGGTTCGACGTTCGACGTGAACCGTCCCCTCGCCGAGTCCTCGGCGCCCGCGTCCTGCCCCGAGGGCCATGACGACACCGTGAAGCTGCTGTCGATGGCCGGTCTCGCCGGCAAGACGACGGGCGGCGGACAGGGCGGTGGCGGGTGCTGCGGCGGCGGGTGCTGCGGCTGACCCCGGTCAGGCAGGCTCCTTGCCCAGCAACAGCTCGGCCACCCTCTTGCCCTGGTCGCAGATCGCACCGAACCGGGCCGACCCGTCGATCACGATGATCCCGATCCCGCCACCCGCGTAGTCCATCGCCAGCACGCACGACGGCTGCACCTCGGTGTCCGTCGTGCGATCGCTGTAGGCGACCTTGCGCCCGCCGACCTCGACCTCGCCGGTCGCGTCCTTGAGCGTGATGGTGCGGCTCTCCCGGAACCGCAGGGTCACGCCGACGTCCAGGTCGTCCACGTGCGTCTGCCACTTGCACGACTGGTCGAACGACGAGTCGTACCCGGTGTCGGTGGGCTTGGCGTTCTTGTCGGGCACGTCGTAGGGCAGGTCCTTCCACCCGATCAGCGAACACACGTCGCCCACCGCCGACGGCTCGGCGGAACCGGACGGGTCGGGCGAATCCGTGGACGACGGGTCCGTCTCCTCGGTCGAGGACGGATCCTCGCCCCCGAACGGCGGCTCGACCTCCAGGGGCGCCGTCGACACCGGCGCGCCGTTGACCTTGTACGAGCACCCGCCGACCACCGCGAGGGCCGCCACCAGGAACGGGATCACCAGACGTCGCATACCACCACGATGCCAAACGGTCCAACCCTGCCCGCGCCCAGGTGTCCCCACGCTCCATCACCCCGATCCGGGTCGAATGCCCCCGAGTACCCGTCTCGCGGTGTCTGAACGCACAACTCGCAGTGCCTGAGTGCACAACTCGCGGTGTCTGAAGGCACGACTCGCGGGGTGGGTGGGGGTCAGGTCAGCCAGCGGACGCTCTCGGCGGCGGCGGTGGCCACCTCGGGCAAGGAGGCACCGCTCTCGGCCGCCACGGCGGCGGCCACGGCACCCTCCACCACAGGCGCGGCCACGACCACCACCGGCACCGAAGCCCCTTCGGCCGCCAACTCCGCGACCATCCGCGCACTGCCCAGGTCGTAGAGGATCACCACCCCCGAGGACGCCCGCCCCACCGCCGCCGACACCGCCGCGAAGTCGGTACCCAACCGACCGGACAGCCCACCGCACGCCGTGATCGACACGTGCGGAGCCATCTCTGCGGCCAACTCCACCACGCCCTCGGCCAACAGCCGACTGTGCGACACGATCACCAACGAGATCATCGGGCCGCGTCCGCGAAAGCCCGCAGCACCAACGCCGTCGACCGCGCCCCCGGATCGAGGTGGCCCGCGCTCCGCGCCCCCAAGTAGGCCGCACGCCCCTTACGCGCCACCAAAGGCACGGTCGAAGCCGCCCCTTCCGCCGCCGCCACGGCCGCCGCCTCCAACACCGCGGCGACCGACCCCCCACTGGCCGCCGCGGACTCGGCGGCGGCAACAGCCGGAGCAAGCGCGTCCACCATCGTCTTGTCCCCCACCGCGGCCTTGCCCAAAGCCACGACACCCTCCAACGCGGCAGCCAACGCCGAGGCCACCACGAACCCGTCCAACGGCCGCCCCTCCACCGCACCGGCCGCACGCAGGAACCCCGTGCCGTACAAGGGCCCCGCCGCACCCCCGACCTTGGAGATCAACAGCGTGGCCACCTGCCTCAGCACCGGCCCGGAACCATCCACAGTGGACACAGCGGCGGCGAATCCCCGCCGGAGGTTCTCCCCGTGGTCACCGTCGCCGATCACGCGGTCCAGCTCCACCAGCTCGTCGCGGTGCGCCGCGACCACGGCCGCCACCGCCAGAACCGCCGCCCGGCACTCCATCACATCCCCCAGCGCAACGCCGCCGTGCGCACCGGCGCGTCCCACCACTCGACCAACCGGGCCAGCCGCGACCGCTCCTCCGGCAGGAAGATCCGCGCACCGTCCAGCACCACCACCGTGATGCTCAGCCCTCGCATCTCCAGACTGGTCACGAACGACCCGACCAGCCGCCGCTCCACCACCACACCCCAGTGCTCGACCAACGACCGCTCGGCGATCCCGTGCGCCAGGTACAGCTCCACCGGCGGCGTCCCGCCCATCCCGTTGGTCAGCACGAGCACCCGGTCGCCCCGACCCACCGGCAGTTGGACCGCCACCTCGGACGCCATCCCCTCCACCAACGCCCGAGCGGGTCGCAGCTCCTGCCGCTCATGCCCCGGCTCGCCGTGGATGCCGACGCCGTACTCGACCTCCGCGGGCCCGAGCACGAAACCCGGCGAGCCGACGTGCGGCACGGTCCCGGCCTCCAGCGCCACGCCGATCGAGAACGCGTGCGAAGCCACATGCCGGCCGATCTCCAGACAGGTCTCCAGGTCCGCGCCACCGGCCGCCGCCGCGCCGAGGATCTTCTCGACGACCAGGGTCCCGGCCACCCCGCGCTGCGCCACGACGTCGTCGGCCACGACCAGGGTCCGCACCTCGATCCCCTCGGCAAGAGCCATCTCGGCCGCCAACTCGAAGTTGAGCACGTCCCCGGTGTAGTTCTTCACGATCAGCAGCACACCCGCGCCACCGCCGACCGCCCGCACAGCCGCCACGATCTGGTCGGGTGTGGGCGAGGTGAACACCTCGCCGGGCACGGCGGCGTCCAACATCCCCGGCCCCACGAACCCGATGTGCAGCGGCTCGTGCCCCGATCCGCCGCCGGACACGAGCGCGACCTTGCCCCGCACCGGCGCGTCGGCCCGCACCACGAACACCGGGTCGTACGACACACGCACCAGATCGGCGTGCGCGACCTCGAACCCGCGCAACGCGTCGACGACCACGGTCGCCGGCTCGTTGATGATCTTCTTCATGGAGCGCCTCCCGTCACCCCATTCCTACGCCGTCAGCGCCCGCGCAGCACCCGGATCAGCCGCACCAGTCGGCGGACGGTCCGCGCACCCCGGTCGTAGGTCATCACGTCCAGCAAGGGCCGGAACCGCCGCCGGGTCACCGACCGCGCGTAGCAGAACTCGCGCAACCCGTCCGGCCCGTGGATCCGCCCGAACCCGGAGTCGCCGACACCGCCGAACGGCAGGCCGGGCACCGACGCGTACGCCAGGACCCCGTTCACCGCCACCATCCCGCAGCGCAGCCGGGCGGCGATCTCCTCGCCGCGGGCCTTCGAGTACACGGCCGCGCCGAGGCCGTAACGCGACGAGTTCGCCAGCGCCACGGCCTCGTCGACGTCGGCGACCCGGCGCACCACCAGGATCGGCCCGAACGTCTCCTCGGTCGCCGCCGCCGCGTCGTCCGGCACGTCCACCAGCACGACGGGTTCGACGAACGGCGGCCGGATCGACTCCGGTCCGCCGACGACGGCCCGCGCGCCGCGCGCCAACGCCTCGGTCACGTGCGCCCGGATGACGTCCACCTGACCGGGCATGGTGATCGGCCCGAAGTCGGCGTCGGGATCACCGCCGGGACGCACCCTGGACGCGGCGGCGGTCACCTCGCGCACGAACTCGTCGTACACCGCGTCGGCGACGTAGACCCGTTCCACGCCCGCGCAGGTCTGCCCGGAGTTGAAGAACCCGCCCCACACCGCGCCCCGGGCGGCGGCGCGCACATCCGCGTCCTCGGCCACGATCAACGCGTCCTTGCCGCCGCACTCCAGCAGCACGGGCGTCAACGACGAGGCGCACGCCGCGAGCACCTTGCGCCCGGTCGCGGTCGACCCGGTGAACGCGATCTTGTCCACGCCCGCCGCGCACAGCGACGCACCGGTCTTCCCGTACCCGGTCACGACGGTGAACACCGGGAACTCGGGCACGACCTCGGCGAACGCCGACGCCAGGAACTCACCGACGCCGGGTGTGAACTCGCTGGGTTTGAACACCACCGCGTTGCCCGCCGCGAGCGCGTACGCCGCCGAACCCATGGGCGTGAACGCCGGGTAGTTCCACGGTCCGATCACGCCGACCACACCCAGCGGCCGGTACTCGACGGTCGCCGCGTGGTTGTGCCCCAGCACGCCGGACGCGACCTTGCGCCGCCGCAACACCTTCTCCGCGTTGCGGGCCGCCCAGTGCAGGTGGTCGACGACCAGCACGGACTCGGTGCGCGCGTCGTCGGCAGACTTCCCGGTCTCGGCGCTGATCAACGTCTGGAGGTCGCCGAGCCGCTTGACCAGCAGCCGGCGCCACGCGTCGAGCCGGGCCTTGCGGCCGGCGAACCCGAGGTCGGCCCAGAACACCGCCGCCGCGCGGGCGGCCTCGACGGCGGCACGGACGTCGGCGGCGTCGTGGACCTGGTGGTGGCCGACGACCTCGCCCGTGCGCGGGTCGAGGGACGCGAACCGGGAAGCATCGACCATCGGGCGTCCCTCCAGATCACGACGGGTTTCCGAAGGGTATTCGGCTACTCGCGGGGACGCCGACGGGGGTGCCTCACGGTCTGGGGATCTTGGGCAGGACGGCCTTGGCCAACGCCTGCGCCCGCTCGCACCGGTTGAACGTCGCCTTCGACGGTCCGGCCGACTTCACCTCGACGGTCTCGCCCTCGTCGCCGGAGGCCAGGCGCTGCACCCACTTGATCGTGCACGTGGGGAACGCGGTCGACCCGTCGACCTGGTAGCCGACGACCCCGTTGCCGAGGTCCACCTCGGTCTGCTTGGGGTCGAACTTCTTGTCGCGCGGCACGAACCCGAGCCGGAAGTCCAGCCCGGCCTCCTCGCTGTCGCCCAGCCACGAGCACGTGTGCAGCCCGTACGGGTAGGTCCGGGCCTGGGTGCCGGCCGCCGCCGTGACCGCCGCCTTGTCCGGCAGCGAGCACGCGTCCAACGTCAGCAGCGAACCCTTGGCCGGGGTGACCGGCGACGGCTTGGTCTTGAGCTTCTTGACCACGGCCTCGGCCACGACCCGGCCGGGCGCGCACGGTTCGTCCTCCTTGGACCCGATCTGCACGGTGATGCCCAGGCCCGGCTTCTCCTGCGTGATCACGGAGACGAAGCACGCGCTGCCGGGCAGCACCTGCTCGTGCGACTTGAGCCCGGCGAGCTGCTTCTTGGCGTTGTTCAGCTCGGCGGTCAGCGACTGCCCGACGTCGACCGTGACGGCGAGGTCCTTCTTGTTCTTGTCCTTCATGAAGTTCGAGCACCGGCTGAACCCGCTGCGCGAGGTCTCGCCGGGCGTGCCCAACTGGGCGAGCAGGTCGCGTTCGAGCAACGCGCACGGGTCGATCAACCGCAGTTTGTCCACCGCGAACGCCGGGTCGACCGGTCCCTCGCCCGCCGTGCCGGTCGGCGCCGCGCCGGTGCTCGTCGCCACCGCGTCCGCGGCGTCCTTGGCCGGGATGGTGCTGCGCGCGGACGGGGGCTGCTTGCTGAGGTCCGTTCCGGCACAGCCGGCCAGGACCAGGAGCGCACACAGGACGGCGACGAGACGGGGCACGGGTGCACGGTAGCGACCAAAGGTGTGAAAAGGGGTCACATCACGGGGTTGAGCCTCGCCACAGCATTCGGGAACGATTCAGCCCTCCGGCACCCGCAACGGCCGCAGCAACGCCCACGCGGTGAACACGAGCGCCAGTGCGACCATGCCGCCACCCGCCCACAGGTTGACGTTGAACCCGTCCGCCGCGGCGAGGTCGTCGGCCGCCGTGAACCACAGGCCGACGACGACCAGCACGACCCCGTACACCCCGAACAGCGCGGCGATCACCACGCGCAGGTCGGACAGTCCCGACACGACGACCTCCTCAGCCGAAGACGATGTTGAGCAGCAGGGTCAGGACGAGCACCGCGCCGCCGAGCAACGCGGGCGACCGGTACCACCCGGCGTTCTCGCCGGAGGTGTCGTGCTCCCGGTCCTTCTTGGGCGTCAGTCCGTAGACCAGGCCCGTGAGACGTTCGGGTGGCACGGGCTTCGTGACCAGCGTGACGGCCACGCTCACCACGATGTCGACCGCGAACGCCACGCCCGCGCCCAGGAAACTCGCGCCCTGGCCGGGCAGGTCGAGCACGCCGGTCTCGGCGAGCACGAACACGCCGACGGCCGCGAGCGTGCCCGCGACCAGGCCCGACCAGCCCGCGGCGGCCGACATCCGCCTCCAGAACATGCCGAGGATGAACGTGGCGAACAGCGGCGCGTTGAAGAACGAGAACAGCGCCTGCAGGTAGTCCATGATGTTGCCGTAGCCGGCCGCGAAGAACGCCGTGCCGATCGCGATCAGCACGCCGACGACCGTCGCGATCCGACCGACCTTGAGGTAATAGCCGTCCGGCCGCTCCTTGCGGACGTAGCTCTGCCACAGGTCGTAGGTGAACACGGTGTTGAACGACGACACGTTCGCCGCCACACCCGCCATGAACGACGCCAGCAGACCCGTGATCGCGATGCCGAGCATGCCGTTGGGCAGCAGGTCGCGCATGAGCAGCGGCAACGCGTTGTTGTAGGTGACGCCGGTGGCCTCGCCGCCCTTGAGCGCGGCCATCTCCGGGACGACGACCGCCGCGATGATGCCCGGGATGATCACCACGAACGGGATCAGCGCCTTGGGGAACGCGCCGATGATCGGCGTCCGCTTCGCCGCCGACATGCTCTTGGCCGACAGGGCGCGCTGGACCTCGGCGAAGTTCGTCGTCCAGTAGCCGAACGACAGCACGAACCCGAGCCCGAACACGATGCCCAGCACGCTGAGCACGGGGTTCGAGATGCCGGTGAGTTCGGTGGCGGGCCAGGCCGAGAGCTGGTCGGCGCCGCCGGGACCGGCCGTGACCTTGTCGACCAGGCCCTGCCACCCGCCGACCTTGTGCAGGCCGACGATCGTCAACGGCAGCAGCGCGGCCAGGATCACGAAGAACTGCAACACCTCGTTGTAGATCGCGGCCGACAGCCCGCCGAGCGTGGTGTACACGAGCACGATCGCGGCGGCGGCGACCACCGACAGCGGGATCGGCCAGCCCAGCAGGAGGTTGAGCAGCAACGCCAGCGCGTACAGGTTCACGCCCGCGATCAGCACCTGGGCGACGGCGAAGCTGATCGCGTTGACCAGGTGCGCGCCCGTGCCGAACCGGCGGCGCAGGAACTCGGGGACGCTGCGCACCTTGGAGCCGTAGTAGAACGGCATCATCACCAGGCCGAGGAACACCATGGCCGGGATCGCGCCGATCCAGTAGTAGTGCACGGTCGCCATGCCGTACTGGGCGCCGTTCGCCGACATGCCGAGCAATTCGATCGCGCCCAGGTTCGCGGACACGAACGCCAGGCCCGTGACCCACGCGGGCAGCGACCGCCCGGACAGCAGGAAGTCCAGGCTGGAGGTGACCGACCGGCGGGCCAGGAACCCGATGCCGAGCACGAACACGAAGTACAGCGCCAACAGGGCGTAGTCGAGCGGACCCGCGTCCAAGCGCAGGTCCGCTTCCGCCAGGGGCACCATCGCCCACCTCCCGGGTCGCGCCGCCAGTACGCGGGACTACCCGGACGGAAACCTGTTCACCCGGTGAGTACGAAAGGTGCTTCGGCCTGATACGGACCGGCCCCCGCACGCAGGAAGAACTGTGTCCCCGGACCGGACCCACCGAACGAATCGGGCACGACCACCTCGGCGTCGGCGAATCCACCGACGGCGTCGGCCGTCACCTCGCCCACCTTGGTGTCGTGGAAGGACAGCACGACGCGGGCGTTGGGCGGAAACCCCTGGCCCGTGAGTTTGACCTTGTCCCCGGCCTTGCCGGCCATGGGCAGCGCGGACAGCCGGGCGCCGGTCGCGAGCCGTGTCGTGGTCACCGGCGCGACGAACGCGGGATCGGCCTGCCGGACCGGAAGGGGCGTGGACGCCGCCTCGACCGAACAACCGCTCAGCACCACCACGAACACAGCGGGCAACCAGGGTCTTCGCACGGAATCCTCCAGAAGGCGCTACCGGGCCGTCAGCCTAACCCGGCCGTTTCCCCTGGGACGCATCCGTTCGGGTCAGCGCTTCACGGAGCAGTTCGGCGCCGTCCGGCCACCGCCGATCGGCGAGTTCGAACACGAACCTCCGCACCTGAGGCCCGCTCACCACCAGGTCTTCGACGTCGGCCGCGTGCGCCACCAGACGGACCGCCACGAGGTAACTGTGAACCGCCGGCGTCGTGAACCAGTAGGTCCCCTCGCCGTCCCCCAGCAGCAGGTACTGCACACAGGCATCGAACAAATCCTGCGCGACCGCGTAGTCGCCGAGCACTTCCCGGAGCATGGCGACGGCGGGCGCCCGTCGGAACTCGGTCCTGGCCGACGCGAGGGCGGCCAACGCCAGGACCGTGTCGTCGGTGATCATGTCGGCCAACACCGTGCGCAGGTACGCCTCGACTGTCGCGCAGTGGCCCCACGGTTGCCCACGTCGCGCGTCGCGCACGGCTTCGACGACCAACCCGGGAGTGATCAACAGCTCGTCCGGCGCCGGTACCGGAACCCGCTCCCGGTCGCAGTACCGGTCGACGTCGCGGGTTTCGGGCGGCAGCATCCGGTAGTGCGCGAACATCTTCTCGTCGATCAGGCCGACGTCGCGCGGTCGCAGGGTCAGCGCCACCCTGAGGTCCGGGTACCGGAGGACGAAGTTCTCGACGACCTCGGCGATCCTGGCCCGTCGCTCGTCCGGCACCTTGCTGAGCCCGTCGAACAACACCAGTGCCCTACCGGACGCGAAGAGCCCCGACACCCACCCGTCGGGCACGTCGAGCTGGTTGACCGTGCGCACATGGTGCTCGACGAATCCGGCGATCGACCGGTGTGGGGGGTACTCGTCGCCGAACCGGGCCAACGACACCACGAATGGCACGTGGTCGACGGTCCGCTTCATCAGTCCCCGGGCGAACACCAGGAGCAGCGTGAAGTTGCCCGAACCGGGCTCGCCGATGAACAGGGCCCGGCGCAACTGCTCGTCGAAGTCGTCGAGCACCTCCGGCCCGTACGGACCATCGACCCGCAATGGCATGAGGTCCACACCGAGCAGCCGCCTGAGCCGGTTCGCCTCCTGTCGCAAGTACAGCGGCACCAGATCGTCCGAGGGGGCGTTGGCCCGGTTCCAGAGGTCGCGGAAGTAGTCGACGTCGCCGTCGAGGGCGCGGACCAGGTTCGCCACGACGGACCACGACGGGAGCCGCTTGCCGTTGAGCGCGTCGTGCGCGCTGGTATGGCTCATATCCGCCGACGACGCCAGGGTCCGCATGCTCGGCGCACCCGCGCGCAGGTGGAGGTCACGCAGCTCTTCGGTCAGTCGAGCGGCTGCTGACTCCACGGTCGTTCTCCTCGGGGTTCACCCTGATTGCGTGCGGGGTCGGACGAGCCGTACCCTACGTGTCAGACGTGTCAGATGTACAGATCTGACACCCCGGCGGAACCCTTTCTCCTCGGTCGACGCTCAGAGAAGAGGATCTCATGCCCGCGACGACGGCTCAAAAACAGTTCCTGCTCGTGTGGATGGCGTTCGCGCTCCTCGTGGCGGTCGGCGTCGCCTTCGTCGCGGGCTGGCTGTCCTGGCTCTCGACCGCCGACGTGCCCGGTTCGATCATCACGGGCGGGGTGGCGTTCGGGGGAACGCTCACCCTCGCCATCGCGATCATCGTCCTGCTGCGGGGGCGCTGATCTCCTCGTCCAGCCACACCAGGTAAGCCTGACCGTCGACCGCGAACAGCGCGCGAACCCCTTCGGCGGTGTCCGCGTGGGCCGCGAACTCACTGCTCACCGACGCCGCCTCGGCCCGATCCGCGTAGGCAAGGCCGTAGGCGGAGACCACGACGTCCCCGTCCACCCATTCCTCCACGATCGCGAACTTCCGCGGCGCACTCTCGCTCGCCACCTCGTGCAACAGCGTGTCGAAGTCGATTTCCATGCCAACCCCTCACTCGATGGTGACTGTCCGCAGCGACCCGCTACGGTACGCGGACATCAGAATGCCTCTGCACGTCGGAATATGCAAGTCGTGCAAGTACATGTCGTGCACTTGCGGATGAGCTTGAGCCCGACTCGGATCACAGCCACACTGACGTGGCTCCCAAGGGGAGTTGAGGAAGGATTGGACATCGTGGCCGCGAAGAAGAGCATGCCGACCGTTCGACTACGGCGGTTGGCCACTCAGCTCCGCCGTCTTCGCGAAGGCGCCGACCTCACCCGCGAGGAGGTGGCCGAGCGGACGAACATCAACGCCGCCACCCTCTACCGGATCGAGACCGCCAAGTCGCGCCCACAGACCCGCACACTGCTGACCCTCCTCGACCTCTACGACACCCCGGCCGATGAGCAGGAACGTCTGAAGACCCTGTCGAAGGAGTCGGTCAAGCCGGGCTGGATCCGCCCGTGGCACGAGAGCCTGGCCGAGGAGTACACGACCTACATCAGCTTCGAGGACGAAGCGCAAGGCATGCGCAACTACTCGGGACTATTCATGCCAGGCCTGCTTCAGACCGAGGACTACGCCCGTGCAGTAATCGGTGGCGTCTTGCACTCCGCGACCACGGAGCAGATCGAAGATCGTGTCCGTACGCGCATGGAGCGGCGGGCCGTCCTGACCAAGGAGCGGCCACTCCACCTCTGGGCGGTCATCGACGAGGCCGCACTGCGCAGGGAGATCGGTGGTCGAGAGGTCATGCACGCCCAACTGGAACACCTGCGTCAGACGGCGATGGTCGCCACCGTGAAGATCCAGATCATCCCGTTCAGCTCGGGTTCCCATCCCGGCATGCCTGGCCAGTTCGTCGTAATGGAGTTCGAGGACCCGATGGATGCCGACCTGATCTACGTCGACGGACAGGCCGGTGAGACGCTCCTGGAGTCCGAGACGGATATCAAGCGTTTCCGCTCCGACTTCGACCACCTGGTCGCCGTGGCCATGAGCCCCAACGACTCGTCGGCGTTCATCGCCGAGATCGCATCCGAGTACCGACGAAATGAGGCACGGCCATGAAGTACGAAGACCTGTCAGGCGCAGCTTGGCGCACGAGCAGCTACAGCGGCAACGGGGAGGCTTGCGTCGAAGTGGCCCCGGTAGACGATCGGGTCGCCGCCCGCGACTCCAAGAACCCCACGGGCCCGGTCCTGACCTTCACCGCCGACCAGTGGCGCACCTTCTGCACCAGCCTCACAGGGGCCGACCGCCCCTAACAACCGCTGGGGGTAGCGTCCGACCGTGATCATCTGGCTCAACGGCAGTTTCGCGGCAGGAAAAACGACGCTGGCCGGGGAGTTGCTCAGGCGACTCCCCCAGGCGGTCGTCTTCGACCCCGAGGAACTCGGCATCACCCTGTGGAAGTGGGTCCCGCCCAACGACGACTTCCAAAACCTCGCGGCCTGGCGCGAACTGGTGGTCGCCACAGCGATCTCGCTACGCAGACACCACACGGACACCCTCATCATCCCGATGACCTTGACCAACACCGCCTACCAGGCAGAGATCCTCGGCGGCCTGGCAACGGCAGGCGAGGAAGTCCTCCACGTCTTCCTGGAAGCCGACCCCACCGTCCTGATCGCCAGACTGGACGCCCGAGGCCCCGTCACCGACACCCCGGTAACCGGCCAAACGGCCCGCGAGTGGGCCCTGGAACGCATGACCGCAGCCATCACAGCCGCCGCCCACCAACCAAGCGGAACCCTGAAACTCCGCTCGGACCACCTCACCACCACTGAACTGGCAGACGAGGTACTGGCCGCCGCCGAACTACATTCGACCAGGTAGGCCACAACGCACCGGGAGGCCCAAATGCCAGCCACCCCGACCACCACGACCTGGCGCACCAGCAGCCACAGCGGCGAAGGCCCAAGCTGCGTGGAAGTGGCCTGGCGAACCAGCACGCACAGCGGCAACGGCGCATCCTGCGTAGAAGTCGGCTGGCACACGAGCACCCACAGCGCCAACGGGCAGTCGTGCGTAGAGGTGACCCCAACGAACGAACAAGTCCTGACCCGGGACTCGAAAAACCCCACCGGCCCGGCGCTCTCCTTCAGTACCACCGAATGGCGCCGCTTCCTCCACACCCTCGACCGCTGACCGCACACATCCGGAGGCGGCTCGGCAGGCGCCCTTTCGTGGGTCGCACGCCGCAGCACGAGCGGATATCGCCGACTCTCGAACCGGCGATATCCGCAGTAGTGCGTTGCGCACAGTCGTTGCGGCCGGTGTCGTAAACGGCCAAATGGCCGCACCGGCACTGCGGGAGGAGGCCGCTGCGAGGTGTCATCCCTGGGGGAAGTCGCCGAGCAGGTTTCCCGAGCTTCTGACAAAGCGTCACAGTGCTTGAACATGCTGGTGTCGGCCCGCGAACTCGCGGAGGACGCGCGAACGACGTTGTCGACCGCATTGACGGGTGCGCACGACTTGGCAGCCGAGGCCGAGCAGGCGAAAGCCGTCCTTCACCAAGTGGTCGATGGAGCAGCCAGGCTGTGCGCGGTCGTCGAGAAGATCATCTCCGACGCGACGACCTTGCTGACCACCTTGACCGGCAGCGCCAGGTCACCGACGATCCCGCAACTCGCGCGGACACCGGAAAACCCACACCCGACTCCGTTCTCGGCCTCGCCATCAGTCGACGACACGTCTTCGGTCGTCCCGCCCGAACGGATCGAACGGCTCCGCGGGGAACTTCCCGACGATGTTCCGCCCGCCGATCGACGCCCACCAGGCGCACCCCGTCCCAAGACCCACGGAAGGTGGATCGGTCCGGACGGTCGAACCCACGCCGTCCAGAGCGGGGAGGACGGGATGTACCCGGAGTCCGCAACCGCATTGGCCGACCTGGGATTCCGCAGGAAACTGACCCGCGCGTCGGACGTCGAGATGAAGCTGGCCGCCCACATGCGCAACCACGGCATCCACTCAGCCACACTGGTCATCAACAACACTCCGTGCGTGGGCGAATTCGGCTGCGACCGGCTCGTACCGGTCCTGCTGCCCGCAGGCGCCACCCTGACCGTGCACGGCGCGAACGGCTTCGAGAAGACCTATCGGGGAGGAGCGAAACCACCGTGGCGCAAGGACTGAAGGTCTACTACGACGCCGGACACGCCGACGACCCTGTCGTCGTGACCACACCACAACAGGTCCGAGAACTGCTCGCCACAGTGCGGGACAAGCACCCGGCGGGAAACGCGGTCCTGCTCACGATCGTCCACGCCGAAGACCCCTGGTCTTCGGAACTCAACGCAGGCCTCGACGGCGACGTGGGCGTCCTGCACTACTCCGGCGAGGACCACCCCGACGGTGCCTACAGCCACAGCCGAATGCCTTCCAATTCCGAACCGGTGATCTACTACTACGTCACAGCGGACACGGAATTCCCACCCGACTCCGAGGTGACCGCCGCCGATGTGGAAGACGCGGTAGTGGCCTACCTCGCCACCAACCAACGCCCGGAAACCGTGCCCTGGCAAACCGGCCACCGACCGCCACAGGGACCCGAATGAACCCCGGCGAACACCCAGCCCTGCGGTGCGGCAGAGCCGACCACGATCAACGTCTGCTTACCGGCAGGTAAATGCGTACCGGTCGGCGTTCGCTGCCGATGCGGCTCCAGCCAACGAAGATCGCATCACCGAAACGCCGTCGGATACCACGGAGGCGGCGCACACCAGCCGACACCACCCGGCCGCGATCCTCCACCATGCCAGTACTCCTGGGCCGCCCGCCGCACAACGTCCAGAGGAATCTCGGACTCGGGCGGATACTCGGTGTCGGCGGACATCAGGAAGTACAGGACCCGCTCGTCCACCTCGGCCCACTCCGGCCCGGGAGTCGCCTTGCCGAACCACACCCCGTCCGGCGACGAGTAGATCAGCGTCCCCAGCCCCGCCGCACCGTGTATTCCGACGGTCAACGACAACTGCCGCCCCCGCGGCTCCACCGGTCGGGCGATCTTGAGTTCGACGACGGCACGATGACCCCACCCGACCACCTGGTCCACGACGGCATCCAACTCGGCCACCGTCGTAATCGCGACGGGGCCGTCGGGGTCGTACGCCGCGATCAACGCCACCAGACGGGTCAGAACAGCCGGAACTCGTCCGACTCGATCCCGCGCAACGCGTCGTAGTCCAACACCACGCACCGGATGCCCCGGTCCTCCGCCAAAGTCCGCGCCTGCGGCCGGATCTGCTGGGCGGCGAACACCCCGGACACCGGCGCCAACAACGGGTCCCGGTTGAGCAGCTCCAGGTACCGGGTCAACTGCTCGACCCCATCGATCTCGCCGCGCCGCTTGATCTCCACGGCCACCGAGGAACCCGAGGAATCCCGGCACATCAGGTCCACCGGACCGATCGCCGTCGGGAACTCGCGACGGACGAGGGTCCACCCCTCCCCCAACGTGGTCACGTGCTCGGCCAGCAACTTCTGGAGGTCCGCCTCCACCCCGTCCTTCACCAGGCCGGGCTCCGGACCGAGTTCGTGCTTCGAGTCGTGCAGCACCTCGGCCAGGCTGATGATCAACTTCTCGCCGGCCTTGTTCTGCACCACCCACAGGTCCGGCTCCTCGATGAGCCAGCACGGCGGGCTCATCCAGTTCAACGGCTTGTAAGCGCGGTCGTCGGAGTGGATCGACACCGACCCGTCGGCCTTGACCAGCAGCAACCGCTGCGCCATCGGCAGGTGGGCGGTGAGTCGTCCGACGTAGTCGACCTGGCAGCGAGCGATGACGAGGCGCACGGCCGACAGGTTACGCACGTGACGCCCGCACATCACGGACAGGTACCGCCCCCACGGCCAACACGGTGATCGTCGGTGTGGTGGTCGCCACGCTCGCCATGCCCGTGCGGCCGGGCGACCGGGCGAGGCCGAGCGTGGACACCGGCCCGACCTGCGACGAGGCTCCCGCAGCCCCACCGGCCGAGGGCCCGACGCCCGCCACGTGGACCGAGGGAGGACTGGTGGTGTACTTCGGCTACGTAAGGCGGCCACAGGGAGTGTGATGGTGGAGAAGCTCGGCTCACGTCAGGTGTACGCGAACCCGTGGATGACGGTCCGCGAGGACGACATCCGACGGGCGGACGGCACCACGGGCATCTACGGCGTGGTCGACAAACCCGCGTACGCGTTGGTCGTCCCGCTCGACGGCGAACGGCTGCGGCTGGTCGAGCAGTACCGCTACCCACTGGGCCTGCGGCGCTGGGAGTTCCCGCAGGGCACCGCGCCCGACCGGGCCGAGGCCGACCCCCTCGAACTCGCCGCCCGCGAACTGCGCGAGGAGACCGGCCTGCGCGCCGGGAAGCTGGTCGAACTCGGCAACCTGGACGTGGCACCGGGCATGTCCAGCCAGCGCGGCCGGGTGTTCCTGGCGACCGAGCTGACCGAGGGCGACCACGAGCGCGAGCAGGAGGAGCAGGACATGCGCTCGGCGTGGTTCCCGCGTGCCGAGGTCGAGGCGATGATGGCGCGCGGCGAGATCACCGACGCGCAGTCGATCGCCGCGTACACCCTGCTCCTGCTGCACGAACACGCGCAGCCGTGATCACCGAGTCGACCTCGGCCGGCCTGCTCGCCGACGCGGACGAACTGGCCGACCTGCTGCTCACGGTCGTCGCGGGCGGCTCGTCGGTCGGGTTCCTGGCGACGTTGACGCACGCCGAAGCCGTGACGTGGTGGCGTGGCCTGGCCGCGCCGCTGGCCAACGGCGCGCTGACGCTGTGGGTCGCCCGCGCCGAGGGCCGGATCGTCGGCACGGTGCAGCTCAGGCACGGCACGATGCCCAACGGCACGCACCGCGCGGAGGTGGCCAAGCTGATGGTCGCCCCGTCCGCCCGGGGTTGGGGCGTCGGCCGCCGCCTGCTCGACACGGCCGAACGCGGCGCGGCCCGGCTGGGTCGGACGCTGCTGGTCCTGGACACCGAGACGGGCTCGCCCGCCGAGAACCTGTACCGGTCGGCGGGCTGGACCGAGGTGGGCCGCATCCCGGACTTCGCCGCCGACCCGGGCGGCGCCCTGCGGCCGACCACCCTGTTCTACAAGCTTGCAACCGCCGGGACCCCGCCCACCGTCCCATGACCATGAGAATCCGCTTGGTGGTGCTGGCCCTCCTGCTCACGGGGTGCGCGTCGGGGAACGCCCTGCCCCCGGCGGGTTCGAACCCCACGACCACCCCGGTCGAGCCGAGCGCCGCGCCGGGCACCTCGACGCCACCGGGTTTCGCGCCCGTCGACACGGGTTTCCCGGTGACCGCGACCCCGCGTCCGATCGTCATGCCCGGCGGTCGGCTCGGCCTGCTCGGCGACTTCTCCGAGGCACAACGGGAGGCCGCCCGGCGCCACGCGTTCAAGCTGAGCACGACCGTCCAGGCGCCGCAGACCCCCGGCCCCCAGGAGATCTTCCTGCCGACCGGCGAGAAGGTCACCACGCGGGTGATCGACGCGGCCGAGGCGTACCAGGCCATGACGTCGCTGCCCGACGACCCGACGGCGATCGAGATCGTCGAGATCGAACGGATCAAGGCCACCGTCACCACCGACCGCGGCCGGATCGACATCCCGGCATGGTCCTTCCACCTGGCCGGCGGCGGGGAGGTGACGTGGCCCGCGATCGACCCGAGCCTGTTCTGGAACCCGGACAACCTGAAGGCCACGACGCTCGGCAACGGCGCGATCGCCCAGGGCTCGACGCTGACCGTCGTGCTGCCCGACGCCCCGGCACCGTGCCCCGGCCACCAGCCCGCGACGAACGAGGCCGTCGCGGTCGAGTCGGACCTGTCCGTGACCCTGTCCGTGAAGACCGTCGGCGACCCGGGCGAGTGCGTGCGCACCCAGGAGGTCAAGACGAAGAAGTACAAGATCGAGCTGTCGAAGCCGGTGGGGAACAGGCTGGTCCTCGACACCGGCGGCGGCGTGTTCGACGTCGCGACCGCGCCGTAGGTCAGGCCGGCACCCGGAACGTCCGGCGGTACGCGTCGGGCGCCACGCCGAGTTCGGCACGCAGCCGTCGACGCAGGTTGGCGGCCGTGCCGAGCCCGGCGCGTTCGGCCACGCGGTCCACCGGCAGGTCCGTGGTCTCCAGCAGCCGTTGGGCGAGCAGCACGCGCTGGGTCTGGAGCCACCGGCCGGGCGTGCTGCCGGTGACCGCGAGCCACGTCCGGTGGAAGGTGCGTTCGCTCAGCCCGGCGTGCGCGGCGAGGTCGGCCACGCCGATGGGGTCCGCGAGCCGGTCGACCGCCCAGTCCACGGTGGCCGCGATCCCCGAACCGGGCCGACTGGGCAACGGCGGCTCCACGTACTGGCGCTGGTCGCCGTGGCGCACGGGCGGCATCACCAGGCGGCGGGCCAGGGTCGCGGCGGCGTCCGCCCCGAGTTCGCGGCGCACCAGGTGCAGGCACAGGTCGAACCCGCCGACCACGCCCGCCGACGTGAGCACCCGGCCCTCGGACGTGAACAGCACGTCGTGCCGCACGTCGACCGCCGGGGCGCGCTCGGCCAAGGCGTCGAGCAACATCCAGTGCGTGGTGGCCGGGAGCCCGTCGAGCAGTCCGGCCGCCGCGAGCGTGAACGCACCGGAGCACAACGCCGCGATCGCGCCCCCAAAGTCCCGCAACGCCTCGACCGCCACCGCGGGCACCGGCTGGAACGGGTCGACCCGCCCCGGAACCACGACGAGATCGCAGTCGACGAGCCCGGACAGGTCGTGCGTCGCCGGGATCACGCCGAACGGGTGCACGGGCGTGGACACCCCGTCCGGCGCGCACATCCGCACCTCGAACGGCCCGACCCCGGCGTCCACCCGCCCGACGCCCCACACCTCGCCGACCACGGCGACGTCGAACATCCGACTGCCCGGCAACACCAGGACCCCGATCGTCCGCATGGCAGGAAAGTACCGGATCGCGCCACTTCTGCCACTGTCCGGGCGTGGTGGCGGAAAGCCACGATCACAGCCATGACCTCAGCCCTGATCCTCATCGACGTGCAGCGCGGCTTCGACAACCCCGTCCTGGGCCCGCGCAACAACCCCGACGCCGAAGCCAACATCGCGGCCCTGCTCGGCGCGTGGACCGGCACGCTCGTGCTCGTCCGCCACGACTCCGTCGAGCCCGGCTCGCCCCTGGAACCCGGCACCGAGGGCAACACGTTCAAGCCCGTGCTCGACGGCGTCGTGCCGCACCTGCTGTTCGGCAAGAAGGTCCACTCGGCGTTCCACGGCGAGGTCGACCTGCACGCCTGGCTGACCGGACGGGGCATCACGGAGATCGTGCTGGCGGGCATCCAGACCAACATGTGCGTCGAGACCACGGCCCGCCTCGGCCACAACCTCGGCTACCGGGTGAAGGTCGTGCTGGACGCCACCTACACGTTCGACCTCGGCGACCTCACCGCGGACCAGCTCGCCCAGGCCACCGCGACCAACCTGGCCGGCGGCCGGTTCGCGCAGATCGTGTCCACGAAGGACGTCACGGGCTGACCGATTGCCCACCGGACGGCGGCGGGAGGAGCATGGTCGGTCGTGACCACGCTCACCCCGCTGCTGATCCTGACCGTCGTGCTCGGCCTGCTGGCCCTGGTGCTGCGGTGGGCGTTCGGCAGCGACCGCCGGGGCGTGCCGGACCACACCGGGACCGACTTCGGGTTGCTGACCGAGGTCGCGGTCGTGCCCACGCCCGAGGCGGCGCAGGTGCTCGCGTCACGCTTGCGCAGGTCCCGCATCCGGGTGACGGTCGTCAACCGCGACCACGGACACCGGCTCCTGGTCTTCCCCGCCGACGCCGCCGAGGCCCGGCTCGTGCTGCGGGACGTCTAGGACTCCGCGCTCCCGGGACGCGGTCCACACGGCGGCGAGCGCGGCGACCGTGAGCATGGCGCCCAGGACGTGCAGGGCGGCGAGCACGATCGGCACGCCGATCCGGTACTGCACCACGCCGACCACCGCCTGTGCCAGGACGGCCGCGACCAGCAGCGGGTAGCGACGGTTTCGCGCGACGAACCCCAGCGCCACCACCAGGCCCAGGAACAGGAACAGCAGGTCGGCGTGGACCTGCGCGAGCACCGAGACCGGAAGCGCGAGCCGAGGCGTGCCGGCGTCGCCCGCGTGCGGCCCGGCACCCGTGACCAGCGTGCCGCTGACGAGCACGGCACCGAGCACCACCGCGGTCGCGACGAGCAACGGCCGGGGCGCGTGCCACCGGGCCGGGCCGTCACCCTCGTTTGCGGCAGCGGCCAACAGCACCGCGCACCACACCAGGACCGGCGAGGGCAGGAAGTGCAGGGCGACCGTCCACCACTCCAGCCCCATCAGGACCGTGAACCCGCCCACGACCCCCTGTGCGAGCACCCCGAGGGGCATGGTCGCGGCCAACAGGAGGAACCGACGCCGCCGGGGACGCCCGACCCACGCCACCAGGAAGGCGATCGCGGCCACCACCCCGACACCGACCCCGAGCAGCCGGTTGCCGAACTCGATCCACTGGTGGACCTGCCCGAGTTCGGGGTGCTCGACCGGGAACATGCTGCCCGGCGCGCACTCCGGCCAGGTGGGACACCCCAGCCCGGACCCCGTCACGCGCACCACCGCGCCGCCCAAGGCGACCAGGACCTGGGCCACCACGGCGGCCCACCCCACACCTCGCCGGACACCAGGCCGTGAAGCCCAGTCCGCCAACCGTGTACGCACCGACCCGGAAAAGTCCCTAGCCCTGCACCCGGTCCACGGTCGCGCCCAGCCGCCGCAGGTTCTCGACGAAACCGGGGTAGCCGCGCTCGATGTGGAAGATCTCGTACACCTCGGTCACGCCGTCCGCGCACAGCCCGGCCAGCACCAGCCCGGCGCCCGCCCGGATGTCGGAGGCCCACACCGGCGCGCTCGACAGCCGTTCGATGCCCCGGACCACCGCGTGGTGGCCGTCGGTGCGCGCGTCGGCGCCCAGCCGCACCATCTCCTCGATGAACCGGAACCGCGCCTCGAACAGGTTCTCGGTGATCATCGACGTGCCGTCGGACACCGTCGACAACGCGATCGCGAACGGCTGGAGGTCGGTCGCGAAACCCGGGTAGGGCAACGTCACGAAGTCCACCGACGTCGGCCGGTCCCGTTGCACCACGCGGAAACCGCCGTCGACGATCGTCACCTCGGCACCCGCCGTGCGCAGCTTCTCCAGCACCAGGTCGAGGTGGTGCGGGTCCACGCCGCGCACCGTGATGTCGCCCTGGGTCATGGCCGCCGCGAACGCCCACGTCGCACCCACGATCCGGTCGCCGATGACGCGGTGCGTGGTCGGCTTGAGTTCCGTCACGCCGTGCACGGTCAGCGTGGACGTGCCCGCGCCCTCGATCCGGGCGCCCATCTCCACGAGCATCGTGCAGATGTCGACGATCTCCGGCTCGCGCGCGGCGTTGTCGATCACCGTCGTGCCGTCCGCCAGCACCGCGGCCATCAGGATGTTCTCGGTCGCGCCCACGCTGGGGAAGTCCAGCCAGATCTGCGCGCCGTGCAGGCCCTGCGCCTCGGCCACCACACAGCCGTGCTCGATCTCGCTCGTGGCGCCGAGCTTGCGCAGTCCGTTCTGGTGCATGTCCAACGGCCGCGAGCCGATCGCGTCACCGCCGGGCAGCGCCACGACCGCGCGCTTGCACCGGCCGACCAGCGGGCCGAGCACGCAGACGCTCGCGCGCAGCTTGCCCATGGCCTCGGAGTCGGCCCGGTGGTCGAGTTCCTTCGGGGTCGTGATCGTGGCGACGTCGCCTTCGAGCGTCACCTCGCAGCCCAGGCTGCGCAGGACGTCGGCCATGAGCGGGACGTCGAGGATCTCCGGGCAGTTGGTGATGGTGGTCGTGCCCTCGGCCAGCAGGGCCGCCGCCATCAGTTTCAGCACGCTGTTCTTGGCACCGACGACGTCGACGTCGCCGACCAGCCGCGCACCGCCCTTGACCCGGAAGTGCTCGCTCACCAAGGAAACTCCTCTGTCGGCTTTGCCGCGAATCCTACGTACGGCACTGGATCGGTCCGGTCCGGGGTCTTGGCCATACAGTGCCGGTATGGCTGTTCACCTCACCAAGATCTACACGCGGGTCGGCGACGACGGCACGACCGGTCTCGGCGACTTCTCCCGGGTGCCCAAGACCTCGCCCCGGATCGCGGCCTACGCGGACGTGGACGAGACCAACGCCGCTCTGGGCGTGGTGCTGGCTCTGGGCTCTCCTGCCGACGATGTGGCGTCGGTGGTGCTCAAGGTGCAGAACGACCTGTTCGACGTGGGGGCGGATCTGTGCACGCCGATCGTGCCTTCTCCCGAGTACCCGCCTTTGCGCGTGACCCAGGCCTACGTGGATCGTCTCGAGGGGTGGTGCGACGAGTTCAACTCGGGCCTGCCCAAGCTGGATTCGTTCATCCTCAACGGGGGCACGCCCGCGGCGGCCCTCCTGCACCAGGCCCGGGTGATCGCCCGCCGGGCCGAGCGCTCCGCCTGGGTCCTTCTGGAGTCGTCCCCGGAGGACACCAACATCCTGACGGCCAAGTACCTCAACCGGCTGTCCGACCTGCTCTTCATCCTGGCCCGCGTGGCCAACCCCGACGGGGACGTCCTCTGGCAACCCGGCGCCCACGCCTGACCCGCGAGTTATGCACTCGGACACCGCGAGTTGTGCGTTCAGACACCGCGAGTTGTGCACTCGGGCACTGTGAGTTGGCTGCCGTCGTGGGTTGCGCCAGATGCTGCCGGGGCTGTCGCTGATGTGCCCGCCCCTGGCAGCGGTATCGGCTTCGTGCCGTCCGGTCAGCTTGCCCAGGGAATGGAGCGGCCCGGAGGCGCTGATTCCAGCCAGCTCAGAAAGCCGGTCAGCGCGTCCGGGCCCATCGCGATCTCCACGGGTTCGCCCTTGGCCCCGCGACACGCGAGCACCTTCGCTCCGGACGGCATCGCGTACGCCTCCGGCGCGGTCGGCTCGCGGCGCTCGTCGATCTCGAACCCGTCGCGGCTGATGGTCTTGTCCGGGCCGGTCCGCAGGCTCAGCACTCTGAACCACACGAACTCGTCACCCCGGTAGTGCCCCACGCCCAGGTGCCAGCCCCGGCCCGACTCGTCGAGTCTCGTGCGCAGGGCCACGTGCACGCCGCCCGCCCGCAACAGGCGAAGGCGGCGCCACACGAAGTACGCGAGCAGGATCGCCACGACGAACAGGACCACCCCGACCAACTCGGCGATCCCCACGGCGCTGCCCGCTCTGGCCGGTCAGGCGGAGTGTCCGACGGCGGCACGCAACCGGGCTGCCGCCCGTACGCGCTCCACCTCGTCCAGGTCCGCGCTCAGGGCCTGCTTGGCCGCTTCCACGTCGATCTCGCCCGACAACGCGGCGTCCTCCGCGAGGATGCTCACCTCGGTCCCGGTGACCGACAGGAAGCCGCCGTGCACGGCCGCCGTCACGGTGTGGCCGTCGGTCGTCTTGATCCGGACGACGCCGCCCTCGGTCAGCTGACCGAGCACCGGCTCGTGGCCCGGCAGGATGCCGATCTCGCCCTCGGTCGTCTGCGCGACCACCAAGGTGGCGCGGCCGGACCAGAGTCGGCGTTCCACGGCGACCAGCTGGACGGTCATCTCGGCCACGGCATCTCCCTTGTCAGACTGGGGTCGTGTGCAGTCTAAACGGTCGCTTCGCGGGCTCGCCGCACCACTCCCGCCCGGCGGTGCCACACTCGCACGGGTGACGGCACCCAAGTCGCTGCTGGGACGGGCCTTCGCGCTGCTCGCCGTCTTCACCGCGCAGCGCCCGGTGGCGTCCCTGTCGGATCTGTCACGCGGCTGCGGACTGCCGCTGAGCACCACGCACCGCCTCGTGCGCGAACTCGTCGCCTGGCGGGCGCTGGAACGCCGCCCGGACGGCCGCTACGCCATCGGCCTGCGCCTCTGGGAACTCGGCGTGCTCTCCCCCGGCAGCCGCGACCTGCGTGAACGTGCCGTGCCCTTCCTGGAGGACCTGTACGAGGTCACCCGGCACAACGTCCAGCTCGCCATCCGCGACGACCTGGACACGCTCTACGTCGAACGCCTCTCCGGCCCGAACGCGGTCAGCATCCTCACCCGGACCGGCGACCGGCTCCCCCTGCACGCGACCGGCGTCGGGCTGGTGCTGCTCGCCAACGCGCCCGCCGACGTCCGGCAGCGGGTCCTGGACGGCCCGCTCAAGCGCTTCACGGCCCGCACCATCACCACGGCCGCCAAGCTGCGCGAGACCCTCGCCCAGGTCCGACGGGACGACTACGCGGTCAGCGACCGCCAGATCGAGATGACCACCTACTCGGTGGCCGCACCCGTCCGCGACGCCTCGGGCGAGGTGGTCGCAGCCGTGTCCGTGGTCGTGCCCGCCGGCACGCGTCGCGAGACCGTGCTCCCGGCTGTGCGCACGTGCGGGCTGGCGTTGTCCCGTGAACTGGGGAACCGGCCGTAACGCGAAAGGGCCGCCCCCGTAGGGACGGCCCTCAAGCGTCGGACGTCAGTTGCCCGCGAGCTTCTTGGCGTTGGCCTCGACGTCGTCCAACCCGCCGCAGGAGAAGAACGCCTGCTCGGGCAGGTGGTCGTACTCGCCCTTGCACACGCGGTCGAACGCGTCGATCGTGTCCTTGATCGGCACGAACGAGCCGGGCTGGCCGGTGAACTTCTCGGCCACGATGAAGTTCTGGCCGAGGAAGCGCTCGATGCGCCGCGCGCGACCCACGAGCACCTTGTCCTCTTCGGACAGTTCGTCCATGCCGAGGATGGCGATGATGTCCTGCAGTTCCTTGTACTTCTGCAGGATCCGCTTGACCTCCTGCGCCACCCGGTAGTGCTCCTCGCCGACGATCGACGGCTCGAGGATCCGGGAGGACGAGGACAGCGGGTCCACCGCCGGGTAGATGCCCTTCTGGGAGATCGGACGGGAAAGCTCCGTCGTCGCGTCCAGGTGGGCGAAGGTGGTGGCCGGCGCCGGGTCGGTGTAGTCGTCGGCGGGCACGTAGATCGCCTGCAGCGAGGTGATCGACTTGCCGCGCGTCGAGGTGATCCGCTCCTGCAGCTCGCCCATCTCGTCCGCCAGCGTCGGCTGGTAGCCCACGGCCGAAGGCATGCGGCCCAGCAGGGTCGACACCTCGGAACCGGCCTGGGTGAAGCGGAAGATGTTGTCGATGAACAGCAGCACGTCCTGGTTCTGGACGTCGCGGAAGTACTCCGCCATGGTCAGCGCCGAGAGCGCGACGCGCATACGCGTGCCGGGCGGCTCGTCCATCTGACCGAAGACGAGCGCGGTGTCGTTGAGCACGCCCATCTCCTCCATTTCCAGGAGGAGGTCGGTGCCCTCACGGGTGCGCTCGCCGACGCCGGCGAACACCGACGTGCCGGAGAACTCGCGGGCGATACGGGTGATCATCTCCTGGATGAGCACCGTCTTGCCCACGCCCGCGCCGCCGAACAGGCCGATCTTGCCGCCCTTGACGTACGGGGTCAGCAGGTCGATGACCTTGATGCCCGTTTCCAGGATCTCGGTCTTGCCCTCGAGCTGGTCGAACGACGGCGCCTTGCGGTGGATGCCCCACTGCTCGCCGTCGCGGCCGAGGCCAGGCTGGTCGAGGCAGTCGCCGAGGGCGTTGAACACGTGGCCCTTGACGATGTCGCCGACCGGCACCTGGATGGAGTGGCCGGTGTCGGTCACGGCGGCGCCGCGGACCAGACCGTCGGTCGGCTGCATCGAGATGGTGCGGACGAGGTTGTCGCCGAGGTGCTGGGCGACTTCCAGGGTGAGCGTCTTCGCGACCGCCTCGTAGGTGATCTCGACGCTCAGTGCGTTGAACAGCTCCGGCACGGCGTCACGCGGGAACTCCACGTCGACGACGGCGCCGATCACCCGGACCACACGGCCGGTGCGGGTGGTGGTGGCAGTAGCACTCATGTCACTCATCACTTCCTGCGCCACCGGTAAGCGCGGAGGCGCCACCGACGATCTCGCTGATCTCCTGGGTGATCTGGGCCTGGCGGGCCGCGTTCGCCTGCCGGCTCAGGTTGCGGACCAGCTCCGAGGCGTTGTCCGTCGCCGCCTTCATCGCGGTCCGGCGTGCCGCCGACTCCGACGCGGCGGCGTCGAGCAGTGCCGAGAACAACCTGGTCTTGACGTACTTGGGCAGCAACGCGCCGAGCAGCGTCTCCGCGCTCGGCTCGAAGGAGTACACCGACCGGACCTTCTGCGGCGTCGCGTCGTACTCGACGTCCATCGGCGCGATCCGCCGGGCGACCGGCGTCTGGGTCAGCATCGAGTGGAACTCGGTGTAGACCACGTGCAGCTCGTCGACGCCCTGGCCGCCGTTGTCCGTGCCCTCGACGAACGCGTTGACGACCGTGTCACCGGTCTCGACCGCGTTGACGTAGTGGGGTAGCTGGGAGAAGCCCGTCCACTCGCCGGCGATGGTGCGCTGCCGGAAGCGGTAGTAGCCCACGCCCTTGCGGCCGACGACGTAGAGCACCGGCTCCTTGCCCTCGGACCGCAGCAGCGCGATGAGCTGCTCGGCCTCCTTGAGCACGTTGGCGTTGTAGCCACCGCACATGCCCTTGTCGCTGGTCACCACGATGACGCCCGCGCGCTTGGGGTTCTTGCGCTCGGTCAGCAGCGGGTGGTCCAGGTTCGAGGAGGCGGTCGCGAGTTCGGTCAGGACGCGGGTGATCTCCTCGGTGTACGGGCGCGACGCCTCGACCCGTCCCTGGGCCTTCGCCAGGCGCGAGGTCGCGATCAGCTCGTACGCCTTCGTGATCTTCTTGGTCGAGTTGACCGAGCGGATACGGGTGCGCAGTTCGCGAATCTGTGCCGCCATGCCTACATCACTTCTCGGTCGGGTCGGGTCGGTTGACCTTGACCGACTCGTGCCCGACCTCGTCGGCGCCCAGCGCGGTGGCGGCGGCCTCGTTGACCTTGGTCGCACCACCGGAGGCGGTGAACTGCTGCTTGAAGTCGTCGACCGCGGACACCAGACCGTTGCGGGCGTCGTCCGAGAGCTGCTTGGTCTCGCGGATGCCCGACAGGATCGCGGTGTGGTTGCGCCGCAGGTGGTCGAGGAACTCGGTCTCGAAGCGGCGGATGTCGCCGACCGGGACGGAGTCGAGGTGGCCCTGCGTGCCGATGAAGATCGACACGACCTGCTCCTCGACCGGGAACGGCGAGTACTGGCCCTGCTTGAGCAGCTCGACCAGCCGGGCACCGCGGTCGAGCTGGGCGCGCGACGCGGCGTCGAGGTCGGACGCGAACGCGGAGAACGCCTCCAGCTCGCGGAACTGCGACAGGTCCAGGCGCAGCGAGCCCGACACCTGCTTCATGGCCTTGATCTGCGCGGCGCCACCGACGCGGGAGACCGAGATACCGACGTTCACGGCCGGGCGGACGCCGGCGTTGAACAGGTCGGACTCGAGGAAGCACTGGCCGTCGGTGATCGAGATGACGTTGGTCGGGATGTACGCCGACACGTCGTTGGCCTTGGTCTCGATGATCGGCAGACCGGTCATCGAGCCGCCGCCCAGCTCGTCGGACAGCTTCGCGCAACGCTCCAGCAGGCGCGAGTGCAAGTAGAAGACGTCGCCCGGGTACGCCTCACGGCCCGGCGGGCGGCGCAGCAGCAGGGAGATGGCGCGGTACGCCTCGGCCTGCTTGGTCAGGTCGTCGAACACGATCAGGACGTGCTTGCCCTGGTACATCCAGTGCTGGCCGATGGCCGAGCCGGTGTAGGGGGCGAGCCACTTGAAGCCGGCCGAGTCGGACGCGGGCGCCGCGACGATGGTCGTGTACTCCAAGGCGCCGGCCTCTTCCAGCGCGGCCTTGACGCCCGCGATGGTGGAGCCCTTCTGGCCGACGGCGACGTACACGCAGCGGACCTGCTGCGTCGGGTCGCCCGACTCCCACGCCTTCTTCTGGTTGATGATCGTGTCGATGCAGACCGCGGTCTTGCCGGTCTTGCGGTCGCCGATGATCAACTGGCGCTGGCCGCGGCCGATCGGCGTCATCGCGTCGATCGACTTGATGCCGGTCTGCATCGGCTCGCCGACGGGCTGGCGCTGGAGCACCGTCGCGGCCTGGAGTTCCAGGGCGCGGACGTCGTCGGCGACGACGTCGCCCAGGCCGTCGATCGGCTGGCCGAGCGGGTTGACCACGCGGCCGAGGAAGCCGTCGCCGACGGGCACCGAGAGGACCCGGCCCGTCCGCTTGACCTCCTGGCCTTCTTCGATCTTGTCGAAGTCACCCAGGATGACCGCACCGATGGTGCGGACCTCGAGGTTCAGGGCGACGCCCAGCACGCCGCCCGGGAACTCGAGGATCTCGTTGGTCATCGTCCCCGGCAGGCCCTCGACGATGGCGATGCCGTCGTAGGTCTCCGCGACGACGCCGACCTCTTCCCGGCTGACTTCCGGGGAGTAGGTCGAGACGTACTTCTCGATCGCACTGCGGATCTCGTCCGACGAGATCGTCAGCTCCGCCATGTCGTTCCTGCTCTCACTTCTCGTTCAGGGAAAGGGGCTTCGGGGGCCGCGGTTCCGGTTCGTCAGCCGGCGAGATCGCGGCGCAGTGCCGCCAGCCGACCGGCGACGCTGCCGTCGATCACTTCATCGCCGATCTTGATCAGCAGACCACCGCGCAGCGTCGGGTCGACCTCGACGTGCAGCGCGATCGGACGCGAGTAGATCCGGGTCAGCGTCGCTTCGAGCCGGTCCTGCTGCGCCGCGTCCAACTCGACGGCGGAACGGACATGCGCGACGGAGCGCTCCCGGCGCTTGGCCGCCAGGGCGGCCAGCTCGCCGAGTCCCACGACGACGCTGCGGCCACGCGGAGCGCGGACCAACTGGTCGACGAGGGTCTTGGTGACGTCGTCGACCTTGCCCGCGATCAGGCTGTCGACCAGGGCGACCTTGCCGGCGCCGATGGCGCCCGCGTCGGTCAGGGCGCGTTCCAGCTCGTGGTTGCCCGCGACGATGCGGCCGAGCCGGAACAGCTCGTCCTCGACCGCGTCCAGGCGACCGGCCCGCTCGGCCCGCACCAGCAGCGTGGTACGGGCGAGCGACTCGATGCCGTCGACCAGCTCGCGCGGGCTCGACCAGCGGGCGGTGACGACCGTGGTCAGCACCTGAAGGGTCGCGGCCGAGACCTTGCCGTCGAGCAGGCCGCGCAGCAGCCGCTCACGGCTTTCGGGCTCGGACGAGTTCTCCGCGAGTGCCCGACGCAGCGCGATCTGCCCGGTGAGCAGGTCGACCACGGCGAACAGTTCCTCGCCGAGACCGTCGACGACGGTGGCGTTGCCCGTGTCGTCCAGGACCTCCAGCAGCCGCAGTTCGGCGGCGGCCAGGGCGTCCCGGCTAGCGGCGTGCAGCGTCATCGGCGTTCCCTCACTTGGCGGCCGGAGCGGACGCGCCGTCCAGCTCGGCCAGGAAGCGGTCGACGGTGCCCCTGCGGCGCACCTCGTCCTCCAGGGACTCGCCGACCACGCGGTCGGCCAGGTCGACGGCCAGCTTGCCCAGCTCGCCGCGCAGTTCCGCGACGATCTGCGCGCGCTGGGTCTCCAGCTGCGTCTGGCCCTGCGCGACGATGCGACCCGCTTCCTCCTGCGCCTTGGCGCGGAGTTCGGCGATGATCGCCTCGCCCTCGATGCGGGCGTCGTCACGGATGCGCGCGGCCTCGGCACGCGCCTCGGCCAGCTGGTCCCGGTACTGCGCCAGGGCCTGCTGCGCCTCGACCTGCGCCTGCTCCGCCTTCGCGATGCCGCCCTCGATCTTGGCGGTGCGCTCCTCGTACAACGCCTCGAAGCGCGGCGAAACGAACTTCTTGATGACGAAGAAGAGCAGCAGGAACGCGATCAGGCCGACGATGATCTCGACCGTGTGAGGGACGACCGGATTGACCGGCCCCTCCGCCAGGATGAGGGAATTCATCACGAACCCTTTCGTTGCGATGAAAACTCGATCAGGCGGCGGTCGCGATGAAGTACACGACGAAGCCGATCAGGGCGAGGACCTCGACGATGGCGAAGGTGGTCCACGCCAGGCCGAGCAGCACGCCGCGGGCCTCGGGCTGACGGGCGGTGCCGCTGATGACCGAAGAGAAGATCAGACCCACGCCGATGCCCGGGCCGATCGCCGCGAGGCCGTAGCCGATGGCCGCAAGACCCGGGTTGATGCTGGCGGCGGCGTCCTGGGCCAGAACGAGAGCGCTCACTGTGGTGTTCCCTTTCCAACTCGGTCCGCGAACTCTCGCGGATCGGAGGCTTTGCGTTTACTCGGTGTGCGCTGTAAGGCGCGTCAGTGCTCTTCCGCGAGTGCCATGCCGATGTAGCTGGCCGACAGCAGCGCGAAGATGTACGCCTGGAGCACCATGATCAGCGCTTCGAGGAACGTCAGCGCGATGGCGAAGGCGATGGAGATCGGCCCGACGATGACCGTGATGCCACCGTTGAGCAGCAGGAACTCGCCCGCCAAGGTGAACACCAGCAGGAGCAGGTGTCCCGCGAACATCGCGGCGAACACTCGGATCGCCAGCGTGATCGGGTTGAGGACGAACTTCTGGAAGAACTCGATCGGGATCAGCAGGGGCAGCACGAACCACGGCGCGCCCGGCGGGATCGTCTGGTGCTTCAAGTAGCCGACGAAACCGTGGCGCTTGAACCCGACGAAGTGGTAGACCGGGTAGACGACGAAGAGCGAGACCGCCAGGGGGAACCCGATGTGCGACATCGTGGGGAACTGCACGATCGGGATGAGCCCGAACAGGTTGTTCACCAACACGAAGGTGAAGATGGCGACGATGAGCGGCACGAACGGCTTGAAGTCCTTGGCGCCGATCTGCTCGCGGGCGATGCCGTTGCGGCCGAAGTCGTAGACTTGTTCGGCCGCGAACTGGAGCTTGCCGGGTACGATCTTCAGGTTCCGGGTGGCGACGAGGAAGAACACCGAGATGATCACGATCGACAGCACCAGGAGGATCATGGGCTTGTCGACATAAGGTTCGATGATCTTCGGGAGGAAGAAGTCCTTCACCCCGGGCGCAGTGAACTCCGCGCCGTCGGCCAGCACCATCGTGGTCACTGTGTTCCTTCCGGTTCTCCCGGCCGGCGTTCACTCCGCCGGGGGAATCGTCACGATCGGGACTAAACGTACCTTACGGACCGCACGCGCCTGCGAGAGGCACCCCACCTACCTGGGTGTCCCGTCCCGGCTCGCACGCTACCAGCCGGTTTCTCAGGCGCCGCCGGGGGTGGGCACGACCATCTGACTGCGACTGCGCTTGGAAGCGCGCACCTCCATGAAGGTGGCGACGAGGATCGTCGCGGCCATGGTGATGCCGAGCGCGTTCACGTGCAGCACAGGGAATTTCCGCAGCAGGAACATCACGAGCACGAGCATGATCAGCTTGCCCATGAACCCGCCGAGCGCGGCCACCATGATGAACTGCACGGGCAGCGCGGCCGTCTTCCGCATCAGCACCAGCGTGGCGATCGAGGACAGGCACGCGACCAGGCCGCCGACCAGGGCGGCGAGCAGTCCCGGCAACCCCTCGACCACGGTCCAGACCACAAGGCAGACACCGACCGTGACCAGGGTGGCGACCAGCGCGCCGCGGAACATCTCGGAAGCCAACCGCTTCACCACGGTCTCGTGGCTCCACTCCACGTCGTCCTGGCTCACTGTTCCCACCCTCCTCACGCGTCGTTCGGCCTGAGTGTAAAAGGGGCTTGGTTTTCGCCTGGCCGGCGGGGTGCCCGAAGCGGGCACCCGTCCGTCACTGAGCGTAGACCGCAGTTCTACGGAACGCCCTCTTTACCGACCACTGTAACGGTGCAGTGCTCACCTTCGCGCGTGCGGTGCCGAAGCTGATCGTGCGCGCTGGATCAACCGGCGATGCACTACGCGCAAAGCGAACACTCGGGCCTCACCCGCGGCGGGGTTCGCGCAGCCTCGGGATGGCCGAGACGAGCAGCGCGAGCAGCAGCCCGATCGCCAGGCACCACAGCACGACGGCGTCGTCGAACAGCGTCAACGCGACCGCGCCGAACGCCAGCACGCCCGCCCACAGGTAGATCAGCAGGACGGCGCGGCGCTGCGAGTGGCCGATCTCCAGGAGCCGGTGGTGCAGGTGCATCTTGTCGGCGGAGAACGGACTTTCGCCCCGTCGTGTGCGCCGGACGACGGCCATCAGCAGGTCGAGCATCGGCACGAAGAGGACCGCGGCCACGACCACCAGCGGCGAGAGCAGACCGAGCAGGTCGGTCGCGTCGAGCGAGCTGTAGTTGATCTTGCCGGAGGCCGACGTGGTGGCGGCGGCGAGCATCAGGCCGATAAGCATCGACCCCGAGTCGCCCATGAAGATCCGGGCCGGGTTGAAGTTGTGCGGCAGGAAGCCCAGGCACGCCCCGGCCAACGTCGCCGCGATCAGCGCCGGCGGGTACGCGCCGACCTCGCCCCCGTTGTCGGCGAGCAGGCCGATGGAGAACGCGCACGTGGCGATGGCGGCGATCAGCCCGATGCCGGCGGCGAGCCCGTCGAGCCCGTCGACGAAGTTCATGGCGTTGACCATGGTGACCGCGAGCAGCACGCTCAGCAGGGCGCCCTGGTTCTGGTCGAGCGCGAGGACGGACCCCGTGCCCGCGCCGTCGTCGCCCCACGGCACCCAGAAGACGAGCCACTGGAGCCCGAAGAGGACGAGGATGCCGGCCGAGGTGACCTGTCCGGCGAGTTTCGTCAGGGAGTCGAGTTCGAACCGGTCGTCGAGGACGCCGACGAGGACGATCACCCCGCCGCCGATCATCACGGCGTACGGGTCGTCGGAGAAGTCGAAGGCGGACCGCAGCACGGGCAACTGGTGCGCGAGCAGCATGCCGCCGATGACACCGCCGTACATGGCGAGGCCGCCCATGCGGGGCATGGGCTTGACGTGCACGTCGCGTTGGCGCGGGTAGGCGACGGCCCCGATCCGGAACGCGAGCGCCCGGACCAGGCCGACGAGCAGGAACGTGACCACGGCGGCGGTCAACGCGACGAGGAGGTACTCCCGCACGGGGAGGACGGAGGTGGCAGGCAACGGGCCCACGGAAAGCTAGCCCCTCGGCGGGTCGGCGGACTTTTCGCCACCCACGCTACTCCGGTCGCCATGATCCACTAGCCGGCGACCTCGACTTCCCGACCGAGCACCTCGCGCACCTGCGAGACGGCCACCGCACCCTCCCGCAGGACCAGCGGTTCCGGCCCGGTCAGGTCGACGATCGTGGAGGGGATGTTCTCCCCGGACGTGCCGCCGTCGAGGTAGACGCCGACCTCCTCGCCGAGCTGCTGCTGGGCCTGCGCGGCGGTGGTGGCGGGCGGGAACCCGGACTTGTTGGCGCTGGACACGGCCATCGGACCGACGTCGCGCAACAGCTCCAGGGCGACGGGGTGCAACGGCATGCGCAGCATGACCGTCCCCCGCGTGTGCCCGAGGTCCCAGGTCAACGAGGGCGCGTGCTGGAGGACGAGGGACAACCCGCCGGGCCAGAACGCCTCGATCAACGCGCGGGCGTCCCGGGGAACCGACAGGACCAGCCCGTCGATCGTCGTCCAGGACCCGACTAGGACGGGAACGGGCATGTCCGGCCCGCGCCCCTTGGCCTCCAGGAGGTACCGGACGGCCTTGGCGTCGAACGCGTCGCACCCGATGCCGTAGACGGTGTCCGTAGGCAGCACAACCAACCGGCCCGACCGCACGCCGGTGGCCGCGGACGCAAGCCCGGCCGCCCGATCGGCGGGAACACTACAGTCGTATACCCAGCTCACCGCTCGATCCTGGCACAACCACACCCGGTGACCGTAACCACGGTCACGTCCATCCCGGTCGAGAGAACCAAGACCGACGACAACCCAAACCGACACCAGCCCGAACCAGCGAGAACACGGCCACGGTCCATACCGCGCCACGCCCAGGCCCGGACGCCGACCAAGGGAAGTGCGCAGGAAAACGACAGTCTTCCGGTGATCTTGGAAATGTAGACCGACTCCCCCGCGTGTGCGGGGAAGACGCACCCGTCACCGGCACGACCAGATGCGCGTACGGACCACCCCCGCGTGTGCGGGGAAGACTGCTCGCCCTTGACGACCTTCAGACTGATCTTGGGACCACCCCCGCGTGTGCGGGGAAGACTTTCACCCGACGACCCGATCGGGTCAGAGTGAGGGACCACCCCCGCGTGTGCGGGGAAGACCAACACCATGTCGTTGGCCATCTGCCCGGTGACCGGACCACCCCCGCGTGTGCGGGGAAGACGAGATCGAGCCGTGGCTGCCGGACAGCGCGGAGGGACCACCCCCGCGTGTGCGGGGAAGACGGACCCGTCCTCTGCGGCCTCTGTGGCCTCCCCGGACCACCCCCGCGTGTGCGGGGAAGACGTCCCCGAGGTTGACCCAGAGGCTTCCGCTCGGGGACCACCCCCGCGTGTGCGGGGAAGACCGACGCAAAACCGGAGGCACCCGCCGCGGCCTGGGACCACCCCCGCGTGTGCGGGGAAGACAGGCTGTCGACGGCGTCTCGGTAGCTGGCGAGCGGACCACCCCCGCGTGTGCGGGGAAGACCGTGCTCGGCTGGCTGGAGGCGAACTGATGCCGGGACCACCCCCGCGTGTGCGGGGAAGACACTTCTTGACCTGCGACGATATCGGGCAGTTGGCCCATTTTCATTCGGTTCACAGCAGTCTCGAAAGGGTCGCGACCGACGTCGCTCACACCCGGCGGGCCGTTGCGAAACGAGGTCGACCGGCCAGGTCGAGGTGCCCCTCGACGTCGGTCAGCACCCGGCGGGCCGCCAGCAACGCGGGTACCGACTCGCCGTGGGTGTCGTCGTGTTCGATCGCCACCCAGCCGCCCGGCTTGAGCAGCCGCGCCGCCAACCCGACGACGTGGCGGATCACGTCCAACCCATCAGGTCCCCCGAACACCGCCTGACGAGGGTCGTGGTCGGCGACCTCGGGCTGCACGGGGGTGTCGTCGGGGACGTAGGGCGGGTTGCACACCACCAGGTCCGCCGTCCCCTCCAGATCCGCCAGCACGTCCGGTGCGGTCACGTCGCCGGAGTGCAGGCGGATCGGGGTGTCACCCGCCGCGGCACGCGCATCGGCGTTGCGGCGAGCCCAGGACAAGGCGGTTGCGTCGCGTTCGACGGCGTGCACGATCGCGCCGGGCCGGTTGTGGGCCAACGCCAACGCCAACGCCCCCGACCCGGTGCACAGATCGACCGCCACCGAGAAGTCCACAGTGGACAACACTCGGTCGAGTAGGTATTCCGTCTCCGGACGGGGGATGAACACCCCCGGTCCCACCGCGAGGTCGATCCCTCCCATATGGACCGCCCCGGTGAGATGCTGCAACGGCACGCGGGTCTGCCGCGCCAACACCAACTTGTGCAACGCGTCCACGACAGCCGGATCGACCAACGGGATCAACGGGAGCCGCGACCGCGACACGCCCAACACGTGCGCCGCCAACAACTCGGCGTCCACGCGGGGACTGTCGACACCCGCCGCCGCCAGCATCCGTTCGGCTTCCTGGAGCGCGGCACGCAGCGGGTGTCGGGTCACGAACCCAAGCCTAGAGCCTCAGAAGTTGATCATGTGACCGGCCAGTCCGTGCACGGCCTCCTTCACGGCCTCGCCCAGCGTCGGATGGGCGTGCACGTTGCGCGCCACCTCGTGCACGGTCAGGTCCCACTGCTGCGCCAACGTCAGCTGCGGCAGCAGTTCCGTCACGTCCGGCCCGATCAGGTGACCGCCGAGCAGCTCGCCGTGTGTGGCGTCGCTGATCAGCTTCACGAACCCGCCCGGGTCGCCGATGCCGTGCGCCTTCGCGTTGGCCGTGAACGGGAACTTCGCGACCTTCACGTCGAAGCCCTGCTCGCGGGCCTGCTTCTCCGTGTACCCGAAGCTCGCGATCTGCGGCTGGCAGTAGGTGGCGCGCGGGATCATCACGAACTCCACCTCCTGCGTCTCGGCGCCGGCGATGGTCTCGGCCGCGATGATCCCCATCGCCTCGGCCGCGTGCGCGAGCATGAGCTTCGCGGTCACGTCGCCGATCGCGAAGATGTGCGGCACGTTCGTCCGCCCGCGACCGTCGACCTCGATCGCCCCACGAGCGGTCAGCGCCACGCCCGTGTTCTCCAGCCCGTAGCCCTCGGTCCGGGGCTGGAAGCCGATGGCCTGGAGGACCTTGTCCGCCTCCAGCACCTCCTCGACGCCGTTCTTCGACACCGTGACGCGCACCTTCGCGCCCGAGTCGTCGATCGACTCCACCTTCGTGCCGGTGCGCACGTCGATGCCGAGCTTCCTGTACCGCTTCAACAGCTCCGCGGAGACTTCCTCGTCCTCCAACGGCACCACGCGGTCGAGGAACTCGACGATCGTGACCTTCACGCCGTAGTTGTGCAGCACGTACGCGAACTCGACACCGATCGCGCCCGCACCCGCGATCACGATGCTGCCGGGCAGGTCGCGCTCCAGGATCTGCTCCTCGTACGTCACCACCCGATCGGACAGCTTCGTCCCCGGCAACAGCCGCGTCGTCGCGCCGGCCGCGATGATCACCGAGTCGAACGTGACCGTCTCGTCGCCCACCCGGATGGAGTTCGCGTCGACGAACGTCCCCCGACCGTGGAACTCGGTGATGCCGTTCTTCTTCATCAGGAAGTGCACGCCCTTGACGCGCCCGTCCGCGACCTTGCGGCTGCGCTCGAAGGCGACGCCGTAGTCGAAGCGCACCTCGCCGTCGACCTCGATGCCGTAGACCTTGCGCTCGTGCTGGAAGATGTGCGCGAGTTCGGCGTTGCGCAGCAGTGCCTTCGACGGGATGCAGCCGACGTTCAGGCACACACCGCCCCAGTAACGCTCCTCGATGACCGCCGTCCGCAGCCCCAACTGGGCCGCGCGGATCGCGGCGACGTACCCGCCGGGCCCCGCTCCGAGGACCACGACGTCAAAGTGTGCGCTCATGGGCGACACATTAGGTGGCCAGTCGCGCCGTGAAGAACTCGACCGTCCGGCGCCACGCGTCGGCCTTCGCGGCGGCCGTCAACGCCGGCATCCCGCCCAGCGCGAACGTCACGCCGGGGCCGGGCACCAGCACGTCGCTCGTCGACCGGTACGGCGGACCGGCGATCAGGTGCCCCGCCCCCGGGTACACGACGTGCTCGAACTCGTGCGGGTGGTAGGAGTCCTTCAACCGCCGGTACGCCACGTCGCTCAGGTCGGTGCACGGCCAGCTCTCGTCGTCCGCGGCCGAGAGCAGCAGCACGCCGCCCTCGATCCGCTCGACCGGGATCTCGACGTCGGCAGGGATGCCGTCCGCCAGGTCGAACGCCAGCCGCAACGCCACCGGCCGACCGTCGACGATCCGTGCCCGCAACTCGTCCGGGACCGAGTACGGCAGGTACGGCAGCGGCCGGCCCTCCCACGTCCACGACGCGGCTTCGAGCCCGATCTTGTCCAGCAGTCGGTCGCCGGGCCCGATGCACTGCGTCACGACACCGCTGCCCACGACGCTGACCACGGCTTTCACGTCCGGGAACGCCGCACCGGCCAGCAACGCCAGCTCGCCGCCACGCGAGCCGCCGACCAGTCCGACGCCCGTCGTGCGCTTCTTGAGGTAGGCGATGGCCGTGCCCACGTACTCGAGCGGGATGTCGACCAGGTACTCGGGGACGCCGTCGACGCCGAAGTACGCCAACGCCAGCGCGGCGAACCCGTGCCCGGCCAGCAGTGCCGCGTCCAGCTCGTGCAGGCCGCCCTCGCTGCCGCCGAGCACGATCACGCCGGGGTGCTCGACACCGTCGTCGGGTTCGAACAGCACGCCCACCAGGCCGTTCTCGGACACCTCGGTGCGCTTGACGCCCTCGGGCACGCGCCGCCGGTCCAGCTCGACCTCACCGACGCCCGCCACGACCACCCGTTCGGGGCCGGGTTCGTCGCCGGTCGCCGTCGTCGACCAGAACAGGCCCATCGCGTCGACACCCGAGTAGCTGCCCCGCACGGGCGCGTGCACCCGCAGGTCCACCACGCCCCGGTCGTCGGCGACGAACACCGCCTCGGCGCAGCGATCACCGGTCGTGAAGCGCACCGTGACGGACTCACCCGGTGGCAGGTCCTCCACCAGGATGGCCAACGGGGTGTCGAGGGGTGCGCCGCTCGGCTTGACGGTGATGTCGGGCATGGCCGGCCCTCCGGTTGGTCACCCGCCGGCGAGGCGTTCCGCCCGGTCCGCCGACGCGAGTGCGTCCAGCACCGCGTCGAGATCGCCGTCGAGCACTTGGTCCAGGTTATGGGCTTTGTACCCGACGCGATGGTCGGAGATGCGTGATTCCGGGAAGTTGTAGGTCCGCACCCGTTCGGAACGGTCGACCGTGCGGATCTGCGTGCGCCGTGCGTCCGACGCCTCCTGCTGGGCCTTCTCCTCGGCCAACGCCGTCAGCCGGGCCTGGAGGACCTGCATCGCGCGGGCCTTGTTCTGGAGCTGGCTGCGCTCGTTCTGGCACGACACCACGATGCCGGTCGGCAGGTGCGTGATGCGCACGGCCGAGTCGGTCGTGTTGACGCTCTGACCGCCCTTGCCCGACGAGCGGAACACGTCCACGCGCAGGTCGTTCTCGTCGATCTCGATCTCGACGTCCTCGGTCTCCGGGAAGACCAGGACACCGGCCGCGCTGGTGTGGATGCGGCCCTGCGACTCGGTCACGGGCACGCGCTGCACGCGGTGCACGCCGCCCTCGAACTTCAGCCGCGACCACACGCCGTCGGGTGTGACCGCGCGGGCCTTGATCGCGACCGTCACGTCCTTGAAGCCGCCGAGGTCCGAGTCGGTGCCGTCGAGCACCTCGGCCTTCCAGCCGCGACGTTCGGCGTAGCGCAGGTACATGCGCAGCAGGTCGCCCGCGAACAGCGCGGACTCCGCGCCGCCCTCGCCGGACTTGATCTCCAGCACCACGTCGGCGCCGTCGTGCGGGTCGCGCGGCAGCAGCAGCTCGGTGAGCCGGTTCTCCAGGTCCGGGAGCCGTTCCTGGAGGTCGCGGGCCTCCTGGGCGAACGCGTCGTCCTCGTCGGCCAGCTCGCGCGCCGTCCCCAGGTCCTCACGCGCCCGGTCCAGGTCGTCGGCCGCGCGGATGATCGGGGTCAGCTCCGCGTACCGCTTGCCCAGCTTGCGCGCTCCCGCCTGGTCGGCGTGCACCGAGGGGTCCGCGAGCCGCTTCTCCAGCTCGGCGTGCTCGGCACGCAGGTCGTCCAGGGTCACGGTGGCGCTCCTTGCCGGGGTGTGGGGACGAAAAAGGCGCCCACCCCGTGCGGGTGGACGCCGATTCCAGTGCTACTTGGCGCGCTTGCCGTAGCGGGCCTCGAAGCGCGCGACCCGACCACCGGTGTCGAGGATCTTCTGCTTGCCGGTGTAGAACGGGTGGCAGTTCGAGCAGACCTCGACGTGGATGGAACCGGAGGTCTTCGTGCTGCGGGTGGTGAACGAGTTGCCGCAACCGCAGGTGACCTCGGTCGTCACGTATTCGGGGTGGATGCCGGTCTTCACGTCTTGATCCCTTTCGGTGGTGGCCGCCGGGTCCCGCTGGCACGGGTGAACCGGAGCCGGACTCGACCTGACAGTGTGCCAGACGCTCCGTCATGCGGTGTAACCAGCGTCGGAGCCGTGGTGTTCCCGTTGGTCGCGTGGGGACCGCCGCTGGGCGCACGATGCAGCCGTTCGACTACTCAGGGCGTTCGCGTTGCTCCGTTCGCGCGCACACCGCGCACACTGTGCCGCGTGTCATGCATCGTCGGACGCCCGCTGCGCCCGGTCTCGTGGCTCGCCGTGCCCGTCCTGTTCGGCACGGCGGTGCTCGGGCTCACCGGGCTGGGTGCCGTGCTGCTCGGGGACCCACGCCCGATCACCCTGCCGTCGGCGTTGTTCGGCGCCTCGGCCGCCATGGGTTTCGTGACCGCGCCGCTGGTCTCCTGGCGACGCTACCGCCCGCCGCGCTGGGCCTACCCCGCCGCCTTCCTGGTGGTCGGCGTGTTCGCGGACGGCGTCCAGGTCCCCGTCGGCCTGTCCTGCCTGATCGGCCTGCCCGCCGTCGCCTTCCTGGTACACCGCTACTTCGTCGAACGCCGCCTCACCGCCGAGTCCGCCCACCAGTCCGGCTGGTCCTGACCGCGCGAGTTATACGTTCAGACACCGCGAGTTGTGCACTCAGGCACCGCGAAACATGCACTCACGACACGCCGAAGCCCGCCCGGAAGACTCCCGGACGGGCTTCGGCGCGATCGGGCTCAGTCGTTGTCGGAGCCCGGGGTGGTCTTGGCCACCTGCATCAGGAACTCGATGTTGGTCCGGCTCTTGCGCAGCCGGTCCAGCAGGAGGTCGATCGCCTGCTGGCTGTCGAGCGCGTGCAGCACCCGACGCAGCTTGTGCATGACCGCCAGCTCGTCCGGCGACAGGAGCAGGTCCTCCTTGCGCGTACCCGACGAGTCCACGTCCACCGCCGGGAACGTCCGCTTGTCCGCGATCTTGCGGTCGAGCTTCAGCTCCGCGTTGCCGGTGCCCTTGAACTCCTCGAAGATCACGCTGTCGCCCGCGGAACCCGTCTCCACCAGCGCGGTGGCGATCACGGTCAGCGAGCCGCCGCCCTCGATGTTGCGGGCCGCGCCGAGGAACCGCTTCGGCGGGTACAGCGCCGTCGAGTCGACACCACCGGACAGGATGCGGCCGGACGCCGGGGCGGCCAGGTTGTACGCACGACCCAGACGCGTGATCGAGTCCAGCAGCACGACCACGTCGTGGCCCATCTCGACCAGGCGCTTGGCCCGCTCGATGGCCAGCTCCGAGATCGTCGTGTGGTCCGACGGCGGGCGGTCGAAGGTGGAGGCGATGACCTCGCCCTTCACCGACCGCTGCATGTCGGTGACCTCTTCGGGACGCTCGTCCACGAGCACGACCATCAGGTGGCACTCGGGGTTGTTCGTCGTGATCGCGTTCGCGATCGACTGGAGCACCGAGGTCTTGCCCGCCTTGGGCGGGGAGACGACCAGCGCGCGCTGCCCCTTGCCGATCGGCATCACCAGGTCGATGACGCGCGTCGTCAGGATGTGCGGCTCGGTCTCCAGCCGCAGCCGCTCGTTCGGGTACAACGGCGTCAGCTTGGTGAAGTCGGGCCGGTTGCGCGACTCCTCCGGGTCCAGGCCGTTGATCTTGTCGACGCGGACCAGCGGGTTGAACTTCTGCCGCTGCTGCTCGCCCTCGCGGGGCTGGCGCACGGCACCGATGATCGCGTCACCGCGACGCAGGCCGTACTTGCGGACCAGCGACAACGACACGTACACGTCGTTGGGCCCGGCCAGGTAGCCCGACGTGCGGACGAACGCGTAGTTCTCCAGCACGTCCAGGATGCCCGCCACGGGCAGCAGCACGTCGTCGTCGCGGACCTCGGTGTCGGTGCTGCGACCGGTGTCCTCGCCCCGGCCGCCACGACGCCGACGATCGCGGAAGCGCCGGCCGCGCCGACCGCCTTCCTCGTCGTCCTCGTCCTGCGCCACGTTCTGCCGGTCGCGATCCCGGTCCCGATCCCGGTCCCGGTCGCGGTCACGCCCGCGGTCCCGATCGCGGTCACGGTCCCGACCGCGGTTGCGGTCACCGCGCTCGCCCCGGTCACCGCGCTCGCCCCGCTCCTGGCGCTGTTCGCGCTGCTCACCGCGTTCCGGGCGCTCGACGCGCTCGGGACGCTGCTGCTCGGCCGGCGCGGTGGCGGGCGCCTCGGGTGCGGTCGTCGACGCGGCGGCCTCCGGGCTGCCGGTCGGACGGTTCGCGGAGCGGCGACGCCGGTTGCCCCGACGACCGCCTTCCTCCTCGGCGGCGGGCCGGTCGGTCACGTCGAGCTGCTGCTGGACGGGCTTCTCCGGCGCCTTCTCGACCACGGGAGCGGCGGGCGCCTCGACGGAGGCGGGCTTCTCGGCCGCCTTCTTGTCCGACTTGGACGGCGTCGCGGCACCGCCACGACCGGAGGTTCCGCCCTGGCGCTCCTTGATGGCCGCGATGAGATCGCCCTTGCGGAGTCCCGCGGTCGCCGTGATGCCGAGTTGGCCCGCGAGTTCGCGGAGTTCGGCCAGCACCATTCCAGAGAGGCCGGCCCGCCTGCGTGGCGCGGCGGTTCCGTTCGAAGGGGTGGACAGAGCGGTCTCCTCGGCTCCGGAACGGGCTGCGGCGGTGGGAGCAGCTGGAGCTTCGCTGCTCAACAGATCGGTGTTGCTCACACATGTCCTTCCTGACCGGACAGCGCCTCCTACGCGGTCCAGCGGACCTGCCGTCCGACGGTATTGCGGTGCGGCAGTTTCGCCCCGGTTCAGGCGGACCTCTTCTGCGCTGGGGAAGCGCGCCAAAGCGGAGTCCTCCGGTACGGGACTTTCGGTCACACGGCGAGCGGGTGCCTTCCAGCCTCGACCCCGTCCGTACGGCACAGGGCCAAGTCACTGGAGGAATGCGATCCGGAACACAGTGTCCGGGCACCACACCGGCGCCCGTGCGCGCGGTGACTGATGGCCCCGAGGGTAGACGCAGCCCCGGTCAGGTGCAACAACCGGGGCACGGCGCGTCGTCCCGCTCAGCCGAGTGGCGCAACCGTCACGCCAGCGAGGTCCACCGGCAACGGCCGGGTCGCGAACCCCGACGTGTCGACGCCGGCGGGCAGCACCCCGCCCTCGGGCAGCGCCAGCACGGTCGGTCCCGCACCGGACACCGCCGCCGCCACACCGGCCGCCCGCAACGCCGTGACCAGCGCGGACGTGGCGGGCCAGGCCGGTTGGCGGTACGGCTCGTGCAGCCGGTCGTCCAACGCCTCGACCAGCAGCGCCGGGTCGCGCGTCAGGGCGTGCACGGCCAGCGCAGACCGCCCGGCGGCGAACGCGGCGTCGGCGTGCGGCACGGTCGCGGGCAGCAGGCCGCGGGTCGTCTTCGTCGACGACTCCACGTCCGGCACCAGCACCACCGGCCGCACGTCCGGGTGCGGGTCCAGCCGCGCGAAGCGGTACCGGGTGCCCACGGTCCACGCCACGACCACGCCACCGAACATGCCGGCCGCCGCGTTGTCGGCGTGGCCCTCGAACTCGGCGGCGAGTTGCAACGCGTCCGTGTCCAACTCGCGACCGGCGAACGCGTACGCCGCCGCGACGCCCGCGACGACGGCCGCCGCCGAGGAGCCCAGGCCGCGCGAGTGCGGGATGGCGTTGCGACAGCGCAACCGCAGGCCCGACACCTTCACGTCGACCTGGGCGCACGCCTCGCGGAAGGCCCGGACGACCAGGTGCGACTCGTCGGTCGGCACGGTCGCGCCCTCGCCGGAGACCTCTACGACGAGGCCATCGGCGCGGGCCTCGAACTCCAGCTCGTCCCGCAGCCCCAGCGCCATGCCCAGCGCGTCGAACCCCGACCCCAGGTTGGCGGTCGACGCGGGCACCGACACCCGGAAGCCGGTCACGCCAGCTCCAGCGCGGTGGCGACCGCGTTGGGGTCCACCGGCACCGGCTCGACCTCGGTCACGGTGCTCAACGCGGTGTCCGGGTCCTTGAGCCCGTGGCCGGTCACCGTGCAGACCACGACCGAGCCCTGGGGCAGCCGGCCGTCCGCGCTGGTCGCGAGCAGGCCGGCGACGCTCGTGGCCGACGCGGGCTCGACGAAGATCCCGTCGTGCCGGGCCAGCGCCCGGTACGCCTCGAGGATCTTCTCGTCCGTGACCGCCTCGAACAGGCCGCCGGACTCGTCCTTGGCCGCCACCGCGCCGGTCCACGACGCCGGGCTGCCGACCCGGATCGCGGTCGCGATCGTCTCCGGGTTCGCGACCGGCTCGCCGTGCACGAGCGGCGCCGACCCGGCGGCCTGGAAGCCGAACATGCGCGGCGTGGCACCGATCACACCGTCACGGGCGTAGTCGGAGTAGCCGCGCCAGTACGCGGTGATGTTGCCCGCGTTGCCGACCGGCAGGCAGTGCACGTCCGGCGCGCGGCCCAGCACGTCGCAGATCTCCCACGCGGCGGTCTTCTGGCCGATCAGCCGCACCGGGTTGACCGAGTTGACCAGCGTGATCGGGAACTCGGCCGCGGTCTTCGAGGCCAGCTCCAGGCAGTCGTCGAAGTTGCCGTCGATCTGGAGGATGCGCGCGCCGTGCATGACCGCCTGGGCCAGCTTGCCCAGCGCGATCTTGCCGCGCGGCACCAGCACCGCCGCGGTCAGCCCGGCCTTGGCCGCGTACGCCGCGGCCGACGCCGACGTGTTGCCCGTCGACGCGCAGATGACCGCCTTGATGCCGCTGGCCAGCGCGTACGTCATGGCCACGGTCATGCCGCGGTCCTTGAACGAGCCGGTCGGGTTCGCGCCCTCGACCTTGACGTAGACGGTGTTCCCCGTCACGTCGGACAGGTAGTCCGACGCGACCAGCGGGGTCCCGCCCTCATGCAGGGTGACGACCTTGGCACCCTCGGGAAGTTCGATCCGGTCCGCATAAGCGCGGATCAGACCGGGCCACCCCGGTCGCACGCCTGCTGGGATCGTCATGTCTCTTCGCCTTCCACACGCATCACGCTGACCACTTCCCGAACCACCGGCAGTCCGCTGATTTTGTCCACGGTCGACCGCAGTGCCGCGTCCGTCGCGGCGTGGGTGACGACCACCAGTCCGGCGTCGTCGACCCGTCCCTCCTGGCGCACGGCCGCGATGCTCACGTCGTGTTCCGCGAACACCGCCGCCACCTGCGACAGCACACCCGGCCGGTCGGCCACGTCGAGGCTGATGTGGTACCGCGTCGGAGTCTGGCCCATCGGCCGCACGGGCAGCGCCGCGTACGCCGACTCGCGCGGGCCGTGCCCGCCGCCCACCCGGTTGCGCGCGGCGGCGACCAGGTCGCCCAGCACCGCGCTCGCGGTCGGGGCACCGCCGGCGCCCTGGCCGTAGAACATCATCTCGCCCGCCGCGTCGGCCTCGACGAACACGGCGTTGAACGCGCCGTTCACGCTCGCCAGCGGGTGCGCGACCGGGATCATCGCCGGGTGCACGCGCACCGCGATGCTCTCCGTGCCGTCGACCTCGACGCGTTCGCAGATCGCGAGCAGCTTGACCACGCGCCCCAGGCCCTTGGCGGCGGCGATGTCGGCCGCGCTGACCGACGCGATGCCCTCGCGGTGCACGTCGGAGGCGGTGACCCGGCTGTGGAACGCCAGCGACGCCAGGATCGCGGCCTTGGACGCGGCGTCGTAGCCGTCCACGTCCGCGGTCGGGTCGGCCTCGGCGTACCCGAGCCGGGTCGCCTCTTCGAGCGTCTCGGCGTAGCTCGACCCGGTCGAGGTCATGCCCGAGAGGATGAAGTTGGTCGTGCCGTTCACGATGCCCATCACGCGGGTGATCCGGTCACCGGCGAGGGACTCGCGCAACGGCCGCAGCAGCGGGATCGCCCCCGCGACGGCGGCCTCGAAGTACAGGTCGGCGCCCGAGGCGTCGGCCGCCTCGAACAACTCGGCCGAGTGCTCGGCGAGCAGCGCCTTGTTCGCGGTCACCACGGACTTGCCGCCCTCGAGCGCCTTGCGCAGCAGCGTGCGCGTGGGCTCGATGCCACCGATGACCTCGATCACCACGTCGACGTCCGAGGCGACCAGCGCCTCGGCGTCGGTGGTGAGCAGGTCCGCGGGCACCTCGCGGTGCTTGTTCGGCTTGCGGACGGCGATGCCGGCCAGCTCGATCGGCGCGCCGACGCGCGCCGTGAGGTCGTCGGCCTGCTCGGTGAGCAGCCGCACCACCTCCGTGCCGACCGTCCCGCACCCGAGCAGGGCGACCCTGATCGGACCGTGCTGTTTGTGGCCGGGCACGTCACACCTCCAGGCGGAACAGGTCTTCCTCGGTCTCGCGGCGCAGCAGCGTCCGGTCCTGCCCGTCGGCGACCGCGACGAGCGCGGGCCGGGGCAGGCGGTTGTAGCCGCTGGCCATCGAGTAGCAGTACGCGCCGGTCGCCGCCACCGCGAGCAGGTCGCCGGGCGCGAGGTCGTCGGGCAGCCAGCAGTCGCGGACGACCACGTCGCCGGACTCGCAGTGCTTGCCCACGACCCGGCACAGGACGGCGTTGGCGTCCGGTCCGGCCGCGCGCGACACCAGCTTGCAGTCGTAGACCGCGTCGTAGAGGGCGGTGCGGATGTTGTCGCTCATCCCGCCGTCCACGCTGACGTACCGGCGGATCGCGCCGGCGTCGAGCTGCACGTCCTTGATGGTGCCCACCTCGTAGAGGGTCACCGTGCCGGGTCCGACGATCGCCCGTCCGGGTTCGACGGCGATGTGCGGCGTCGGCAGGTCGTTGTGCTCGCACTCCTTCGCGACGATGTTCGCGAGCTGCCGGGCGAGTTCGGCGGGCGGCGGCGGGTCGTCGTCGGGCGTGTAGGCGATGCCCAGGCCGCCGCCGAGGTCGACGGTGGACAGGTCGGACAGCACGTCGTCACCGTGCTCGTCGCGCAACTGGGCGACCAGGCCGACGACGCGGCGCGCGGCGACCTCGAAGCCGCTGGCGTCGAAGATCTGCGAGCCGATGTGGCTGTGCAGGCCGATCAGCTTGAGGCCCTCGGCCTTGAGCACGCGGCGCGCGGCCTCGGCGGCGTCGCCGGAGGACAGCGAGAAGCCGAACTTCTGGTCCTCGTGCGCGGTGGCGATGAACTCGTGGGTGTGCGCCTCGACGCCGACCGTCACGCGGATCATGACCTGCTGGACGCGGCCGTGCTCGCGGGTGATCTGGTCGAGCCGGGCGATCTCGTGGAACGAGTCGAGCACGACCACGCCGACACCGGCCTCGACCGCACGGGTCAGCTCGGCGACGGACTTGTTGTTGCCGTGCAAGGCGATCCGCTCGGGCGGGAAGTCGGCGCGCAGCGCGATGGCCAGTTCGCCGCCGCTGCACACGTCGATGCTCAGGCCCTCTTCCGCGACGAACCGGGCGACCGCGACGGACAGGAACGCCTTGGAGGCGTAGTGCACGCGGGTCGGGTCGCCGAACGCCTCGGCGTGGTCGCGGCAGCGGGACCGGAAGTCGGCCTCGTCGAGGACGAACAGCGGGGTGCCGTGCCGCTCGGCGAGGTCGCGCACGTCGACGCCGGCGAGCCGGACCACGCCGTCCTCGCCGCGTGCGGCGTTGCGCGGCCACACACGCGGGTGCAGGTCGTCGAGCGCGTCCGGAGTGGACGGACGGGTGCCCGCCGTGTTGGCGGGCACCAGGACGTCGGCGTGCCGGGGACCGGCCGGGTGCGCGCGCATCACATGCGCTCCGGCGCGGTCACGCCCAGCAGGGCCAGACCGTTGCGGAACACCTGGCGGGCCGCGACGTAGAGCTGGTGCCGGGCACCCTGCTCCTCGGTCGGCTGCTCGTCGCCACGCGGCGTCACGCGCAGTTCCGGGGTGTCGTAGTGCCGGTGGAACGTGCCCGCGAGTTCTTCGAGGTACCGCGCGATCCGGTGCGGTTCGCGCAGTTCGCCGGCGGTCTCGACGACGCGCGGGTACTCGCCCAGCGTGCGGATGAGGTCGCCCTCGCGGTCGTGGGTGAGCAGGTCGAACCGGTCGTTGGGCACGACGCCCAGGTCGGCGGCGTTGCGCAGCACCGAGCAGATGCGCGAGTGCGCGTACTGCACGTAGTAGACCGGGTTGTCGTTGCTGTGCTTGCGCAGCAGGTCGAGGTCGATGTCCAGCGACGCGTCGGCGGACGATCGGGACAGCGCGAACCGCGACGCGTCCACGCCGACGGCCTCCACCAGGTCCTGCATGGTGACGACCGTGCCGGCCCGCTTGCTCATCCGCACGGGCTTGCCGTCGCTGACGAGGTTGACGAGCTGGCCGATCAGGACCTCGACCGTGTCCGGGTCGTCGCCCACCGCCGCCGCGGCGGCCTTGAGCCGGGCCACGTAGCCGTGGTGGTCCGCACCCAGCATGTAGATGCACAGGTCGAAGCCGCGCGACCGCTTGTCCAGGAAGTAGGCGATGTCGCCGGCGATGTACGCGGGCGCACCGTCGCTCTTGATGACGACGCGGTCCTTGTCGTCGCCGTACTCGGTGGACCGCAGCCACCACGCGCCGTTGGCGAAGTAGAGCGAGCCCGAGGTCTTCAGTTCCTCCACGGCCTTGGCCACGGCGCCGGAGCGGTGCAGCGAGTCCTCGTGGAAGTACACGTCGAAGTCGGTGCCGAAGTCGTGCATGTCCCGCTTGATCTCGTCGAACATCAGGTTCACGCCGATCGAGCGGAAGACCTCATGGCTGTCCGGCGCGGACAGCGCGCCCGGCTCGCGGCGCAGCACCTCGGCGGCGATGTCGCCGATGTAGGCGCCCGCGTAGCCGTCCTCGGGGGCGGGTTCGCCCTTGGCGGCGGCGATCAGGGACCGCACGAACCGGTCGATCTGCGCGCCGGCGTCGTTGAAGTAGTACTCACGGGTCACCTCGGCGCCGTTCGCGGTCAGCACGCGCCCCAGCGCGTCGCCGACCGCCGCCCACCGCGTGCCGCCCAGGTGGACCGGGCCGGTCGGGTTCGCGGACACGAACTCCAGGTTGACCTTCACACCCGCGTACTTGCCGCCGCGGCCGTACGCCTCGCCCGCGCGCAGCACGTCGCGCACGATCTCGCCCTGCGCGTCGGCGGCCAGGCGCAGGTTCAGAAAGCCCGGACCCGCCACGTCGACCGACGCGATCGAGTCGGTTCCGGTGAGCGCCTCGGCGAGCCAGCCGGCCAGGTCACGGGGCGCGACACCGAGCTTCTTCGCGGTCTGGAGGGCCAGGTTGGTGGCGTAGTCGCCGTGCTCGGGGTTGCGCGGTCGCTCGATCGTGACCGCCTCGGGGAGGGCGGCGGGGTCGAGGCCGCGGGTGGACAGCACGTCCACGGCCGTCGCACGGACGAGTTGAGCGAGTGCTGCGGGAGTCACCCGGCAAGTCTAGGGAACTGTTCCCGCTGGTCTCGACCGGGTTACGTCCCACCTGACGGGAGCGACGCGCTGTTGATGTCAACAGTCGGGTGACCGGGAGTTGACGTCGACCAGACACCCTGTCCCTACACTGACCGGCGGCATGGGTGGATGACTTCCGGACCTGAGGCGGACATGACCAGCGGCAAGAAGACGAAGGCGGCGCGGTCCAGCGTGGCTGCGGCCCGTTCCTCGGTGGTGGCGAGCAAACCGAAGCCGTGGGGGACGATCGTCGCCGTGATCGCCGTCCTCGCGCTCGCGGGTGGTGTGTTCGGCTACGCGATCACGCAGCTCAACGAGAAGAGCGACCGCGAGGCCGCGCTGGCCAAATGGAACCCGACCGAGGAGAACAAGGACCCCTCGGACCAGATCCAGGGCGTGGTCAAGAAGACCTACGAGGCCGGCAAGCACGTGCAGCCGACCCAGCGCGTGGGCTACGACCTGTCGCCGCCCTACGGCGGCCCGCACGACTCCACGTGGGCCAACTGCATGGGCGTCGTCTACGCGAAGCCGGTGCGCACCGAGAACATGGTCCACTCGCTGGAGCACGGTGCCGTGTGGATCGCCTACAACCCCGACCAGGTGACGGGTGAGGCGCTCGACAAGCTGAAGAAGAAGGTCGAGGGCCGGCAGTTCTCCATGCTGTCGCCGTACCCGGGCCTGGACAAGCCGATCTCGCTGCAGTCGTGGGGCCACCAGCTCAAGGTCGACTCGGTCGACGACGAGCGCATCGACCAGTTCGTGCAGTCGCTGCTGCGCAACCAGTACCAGTACCCGGAGATCGGCGCGGCGTGCGACTCCAGCACGTTCGACACCGAGAACCCGCCGCCGTTCGTGGCCGAGAAGCCGGGCGCCGACGCCATCCCGATGGAGGGCGGCGAGAAGGACGCGACCGAGGCCGGTGGCGAGATGACCGGCACGGTCGCCCCCACCGCAGCCCCCACTGCGGGCACCGGGGCGCCGGCCACCCAGGGTTCCGCCGCGCCGACGACGCAGCCGAGCAGCTGACGTGGAGGAAGTCGAGCAGCGGCGCGGCCTCACCGCGACGCGGACCGTCGTCGTGTCCGTCGCGGTGGTGGCCGTGCTGCTGCTCGGCGCCGCGATCGGGCTGCTGATCAAGCTGCCCGGGACGCCCTCGTCGTCGGTGCCCGCCCGGGAATCCGTCGACGTCGGATTCCTCCAGGACATGGCCGTGCACCACCTCCAGGGCATCACCATGGCCAACGCGGCCCGCGACAAGACGACCGACAAGTTCGTCCGGCAGCTCGCGTTCGACATCCAGTCGACGCAGTTGGAGCAGGTGGGTCGGATGAAGGGCTGGCTGAGCCTGTGGGGTCAGCCGGAGCAGTCGGTCGACGGCACGCACATGGCGTGGATGGAGTCCGGCTCGCACGAGCACTCGTCCGCCGCGCCGTCGGCCGCCGTGTCGGGTCTGATGCCGGGCATGGCGACCTCGGAGGAGCTGTCGAAGCTGCGGAGCCTGTCGGGCACCGAGTTCGACGTCTACTTCCTCCAGCTCATGCTGCGCCACCACCAGGGCGGTGCGCCCATGGCGAAGTACGGGTCCGAGCACGCGGGCGAGGCCGTGGTGCGGACGCTGGCCGCCAACATGCTCAAGTCGCAGACGGGCGAGGCGGACTACATGCGCACGCTGCTCGCCGAGCGCAACGCCCAGCCGCTGCCGTTCCCGTAGGCGGGTTTCCGCAGTACACGGGGCAGGTGATTGCGGGCGCGGCACCTGCCCCGTGCGTACGGTCGGAAGGGGACCACGTCCCCCGTACTCCCCGTCCGACTCCCCTTGCACTACGGAAGGACACAACCCTCCAGGTGGAGGTGTGGTTACGGTATGTCATAAACCTGACGAATGCCTCTACTACTTTCGAGTGAATCACCCGGCCGTAACGGGGGGCGTTCACCCATCAGACCGTCACTGCATCCTTACGGTCGAACACCAGGTCGTTCGCCGAGACCAACGCCCGCGCGATCGCACCGCCCAACACCGCGCCGTCACCCAGCGCACCCGCCACCACCCGGGGTCTGAGCGGGGTGATCCGGCACAGCGCCTCCTCGATCGGCCCCGGCAGCAGGTCCGCGCTGCCGCCCACGCCACCGCCGAGTACGACCAACTCCGGATCCACCACGGCCGCCACCGACGCCACCACGTGCGCGAGCCGGTCCGCCTCGGCCGCCACCACCGCCCGTGCCCGCTCGTCGCCGGACTTCGCCAGCGCGAACACCTCGCGCGCGGACTTCACCGCCAGGCCCCGGTCCCGGGCCAGCGCCACGACCGCGTCGCCGGACACCGCCGCCTCGATCCGGCCGCGCCCGAGATCGTCCACAACGGACTCCTCCGCGCCGTAAGGCAGGTAGCCGACTTCGCCCGCGGCACCGTTCGCGCCCCGGAACAGGTGCCCCTCGACCATGATCCCCATGCCGAGACCGGTGCCCACGGTCAGGCACACGAACACGCCCACACCCCGCGCGGCGCCGTGCGCGTACTCGCCGACGGCCGCGAGGTTGGCGTCGTTCTCCACCACGACCAGACCCGGACCGAGTTCGGCCTCCAGGTCGTCGAGCAGGCCCCGACGCTCCCAGCCGGGCAGGTTGGGCGCGTGCCGCAGCGTGCGGTCGCTCCGGTCGGGGACGCCGGGCGTGCCGACGACCGTGACCACGACGTCCTCGGCGACCAGGCCCGCATCCGCGACCGTGCGCGCGGCCAACTCCTTGACCGTGCGCACGAGCGTCGTGGCCGTGCGGCAGCGGTTGCGCTCGTCGACCCGTGCGATCACCGAACCGGCGAGGTCCGCGACGGCCGCCCGGATGCGCCGCCGGCCGATGTCCACGCCGAGCACGTGCCCGGCGGCCGGGTTCGTCTCGTAGACCATGGCCGAGCGGCCCGGACCGGCCGTCGTCCGGCCGATCGGCCGGACCAGGTCGCGGCGTTCCAGGTCGAGCAGCGCCTGGCCGACGGTCGGTTTGGACAGACCGGTGTCCTTGGCGATCTGCGGTCGGGTGGCCGGTCCGCCGGCGCGCAGCCGGTCGAGCACCGCCCGCTGGTTGAGCACGCGCATCCCCGCGGGGGTGCCTACCTGGGGAGAGGGGCGGACCGTCACGGCGAGTGAGTCTAGATCTCCACGACCGGCCGACGGGTCGGCTTGGCGCCACGGCTTTTGTCGGTGACCGTCGGTAGTGTGCCGGTGACTCGGGGAGAGGGGTCTGGGATGCGGACGATCGCCGTGACGGCCGCTGTGGTGGTCTCGGCTCTCGTGGCAGGCTGGGTACCGGCGATCGCCTCACCGGGGAGGCCCGACGTGACCACGTTCTCCAGCTCGTTCGAGGAGGGCCAGGCGCAGCCGCGCTGGACCAGCACGGCCGAGACCGGACCGGACGGGTCACCGCTCGTGTCCGGCGTCGACGGCACCGACTCCACCGGCCTGCCCGGCGACGTGACCTCCCGCGTGGTCGCACTCGCGGCCAGCGGCGAGAACACCGGCTCGGGCGAGCTGAAGGAGAACCTCGTCGACGGCAGCGTGGCGTCGAAGTGGCTGGTGTTCGCGGCCACCGGCTGGGTCGACTTCGGGTTCGACGGCGACGTGGCCGTGACCCGGTACGCGCTCACCTCGGCCAACGACGTGCCGGCCCGAGATCCCCGCGACTGGGTGCTGCGCGGGTCCGCGGACGGCAAGGCGTGGACGGTGGTCGACTCGCGCGGCGGCGAGGCGTTCCGGTCGCGGGGCGAGTCGCGGACGTTCGACGTGGCCACGCCCGCGGCGTTCCGCTGGTACCGGCTCGACGTCACGGCGAACTCGGGCGCCCGCGAGGTGCAACTGGCCGACGTGCGGTTCTCCGACGGCTCGACCACGCCCGCGCCGCGCACGATGCTGACCGTCGCGGGGCGTGGGGCGAACGGTGGCTACAACACCCGACCGGGCATGGGTTTCACCGGTACGCGGGCATTGCGCTACGCCGGGACGCACACCGGGAGTGGCCGGGGCTACGCGTACAACAAGGTGTTCGAGGTCGACGTGCCCGTAGCGGCCGACACCGAGTTGTCGTACCTGGTCTTCCCCACGCACGTCGACCTCGCGTACCCGTCGACGTTCGTGGCCGTCGACCTGGCGTTCTCCGACGGCACCTACCTGAGCGGCCTGGGCGCGTCCGACCAGTACGGGTTCCCGCTGTCGCCACGCGGTCAGGGCGAGGCGAAATCCTTGTCCACCAACCAGTGGAACCGGATCACCTCGGCGATCGGCGCCGTCGCGGCGGGCAGGACCGTGCGCCGGATCCTGATCGGCTACGACAACCCGCGCGGGCCGGCGTCGTTCGCGGGGTGGTTCGACGACATCGCGCTCGGCCCGGCGGTCCGGACGTCGTCGGGGCGGCCGTCGGACCACGTGCTCACGACGCGGGGCACGAACTCCGGCAGCTCCTTCTCGCGCGGCAACACGTTCCCGGCCACGGCCGTGCCGCACGGGTTCAACTTCTGGACGCCCACGACGAACGCCGGGTCGATCGACTGGATCTACGAGTACGCGCGCCGCAACGACGACGCCAACCTGCCGCGCGTCGAGGCGTTCACCGCGAGCCACGAACCGAGCCCGTGGATGGGCGACCGGCAGACGTTCCAGGTCATGCCCGTGGCGGGCACGCCGACCGCGGACCGGGCCGGCCGCGCGCTGCCGTTCCGGCATTCCGCCGAGGAAGCACGTGCGCACTACTACGGCGTGACGTTCGAGAACGGGATGCGCACCGAGATCACGCCCACCGACCACGCGGCCGTGTTCCGGTTCACGTTCACCGGGGACACCGGGAACCTGGTGTTCGACAACGTGGACAACCGGGGCGGGCTGACGCTGGACCCGGCGACCGGTGTGGTGACGGGGTTCTCGGACGTGCGCAGCGGGCTGTCGGCCGGTGCCACGCGGCTGTTCGTGTACGGGGTGGTCTCGCGGCCCGTGGCTTCGAGCGGCCGGCTGACCGGGCAGGGGCGGGATGCCGTCGCCGGGTACTTCGGATTCGACACGTCCGTCGAGAAGACCGTGGAGCTGCGGCTGGCGACGTCGCTGCTGAGCGTGGAGCAGGCGTGGCGGAACCTCTCCCTCGAAGTGTCCATTTCGGACACTTTCGAGGACGTCCGGTCGCGGGCACGACGACTCTGGGACGAGGTGCTCGGCGTCGTCGAGGTCGAAGGGGCGTCGCCCGACCAGCTCACGACGCTGTACTCCAACCTCTACCGGCTGTACCTGTACCCGAACTCGGGCTACGAGAACACCGGGACGGCCGCGGCACCGGTGTACCGCTACGCCTCGCCCGTGCGTCCCGGCGGACCGTCGTCGCCGACGCACACCGGCGCGCAGATCGTGGACGGGAAGATCTACGTCAACAACGGGTTCTGGGACACCTATCGCACGACGTGGCCCGCGTGCACGTTGTTCACGCCCAAACGCACTGCTTCCCTCGTGGACGGCTTCGTGCAGCAGTACCGGGACGGCGGGTGGATCTCGCGCTGGTCCTCCCCCGGCTACGCGAACCTGATGACCGGGACGAGTTCCGACGTGGCGTTCGCGGACGCGTTCGTGAAGGGCGTGGACGGGTTCGACTATGTCGCGGCGTTCGACGCGGCCGTGAAGAACGCGACGGTCGCGCCGCCGAGCCAGGACGTGGGGCGCAAGGGGTTGGAGACGTCGATCTTCGCCGGCTACACGTCGACGGCGACGTCCGAGGGCATGTCGTGGGCGTTGGAGGGGTACGTCAACGACCACGGCATCGCGTCCATGGCCGCCGCCCTGCACGAGCGCACCGGGGACCCCGCGTACGCGGAGCAGGCCGAGTACTTCTCCCGTCGCGCCCAGGGCTACGCGCACCTGTTCGACCCGTCGATCGGCTTCTTCCAGGGCCGGCGCCCGGACGGCTCGTGGCGGGTGGCCCCGGCGAAGTACGACCCGCGCGAGTGGGGGTACGACTACACCGAGACGAACGGCTGGAACATGGCGTTCTCGGTGCCCCACGACGGCGCCGGCCTGGCCCGGCTGCACGGCGGGCCGGCGGGGTTGGCGCGGAAGCTGGACGAGTTCTTCGCGACGCCGGAGACCGCGACGCACACCGGATCGTACGACGGCGTGATCCACGAGATGACCGAGGCCCGCGACGTGCGGATGGGGCAGCTCGGGCACAGCAACCAGCCGTCGCACCACATCCCGTACATGTACGTGTACGCCGGGCAGCCGTGGCGGACGCAGGAGAAGGTCCGGGAGATCCTGTCGCGGCTGTACGCGGGAAGTTCGATCGGCCAGGGGTACCCGGGCGACGAGGACAACGGCGAGCTGTCGGCGTGGTGGCTGCTCAGCGCGCTGGGGCTGTACCCGGTGGAGATGGGCGGCGGGGTGTACACGATCGGGTCGCCGTTGTTCACCAAGGCGACCGTGCGGATGGACAACGGGGCGACGTTGGTCGTGAACGCGCCCGGGAACAGTTCGCGTGACGTGTACGTGCGGTCGTTGCGCGTGAACGGCAAGGAGTGGACGTCGGCGCGGTTGCCGCACGCCGAGATCGCGTCGGGCGGGACCCTCGACTTCGAGATGTCGTCGAAGCCGACGTCGTGGGGCGTGCTGCCCGATGTCGGAGTGGCCGGCACGCCGTGGCGGGACGTGACGTCGACGGCCCGGATGACCGGTTCGGGTCGGGTGGGGCCGTTGGTGGACGACACGTCGCGGTCGTCGACGAGCGTGACGTGGGTGCAGGCCGACCTGCCGTCGGCGGAGTCCGTGGCGATGTACACCCTGACGTCGGGGACCGGATCCGGCGACCCGGCCTCGTGGGTGTTGCAGGGCTCCGAGGACGGCGTGACCTGGTCCACAGTGGACAGCAGGTCGGGCGAGGTCTTCCCGTGGCGCCGCCAGACCCGCGCGTTCAAGGTGCCCGTACCCGGGAAGTACCGCCACTACCGCCTGGAGTTCTCCACCGCGGCGACGTTGACCGAGGTCGAATTACTGGTGTGACGCCTACCAGTGGATCTCGCGGCAGCGGACGGCGGCGTGGCCGGGTTCGACCTGGAGCGTGGCGTGCTCGATGTGGTAGCGCTGGGCGAGCAGCGTGCGCGCGGCTTCCAGGACTTCGGCCGGGTCGGCGTCGTGGCGCGTGGTGAGGTGTGCGGAGGCCACCTCCATGCCCGAGGTGAGCGTCCACACGTGGAGGTCGTGCGCTTCTTCCACGCCCGGCAACGCGCCCAGGTCGTTCAGCATGGTCGCGACGTCGACGCGTTCGGGAGCGTGCTGGAACAGGATCCGCAGCGAGGCGGCGGCCAACTTCCACGTACGGGGAAGCACGAACAACCCGATGGCGACACCCATGATCGGGTCGGCGTACCGCCACCCGAAGAGCAACGTCGCGAGCCCGCTGACGAGCACCCCCACCGATCCGATGAGGTCGGCGAGGACTTCGAGGTAGGCGCCGCGGACGTTGATGCTCTCCTCGGCACCGCCGCGGAGCACGAAGAAGGAGACGAGGTTGGCCGCCAACCCGGCGACCGCGGCCAACACGACGGGCGTCCCGGGAACCTCCGGCGGATCACCGAACCGGGCGACGGCCTCGACCACCACGTACCCCGCCACTCCGAAGAGCAACAGCGCGTTGGCCAGGGCAGCCAACACCTCGGCCCGGTAGAGCCCGAAGGTGCGCCCACCACCCACGGCGGCACGCCGAGCCAGAAGGATGGCCCCGAGCGCCATGCCGACGCCTAGTACGTCGGTGACCATGTGCGCGGCATCGGAGATCAACGCAAGCGATTGCGTGGCAACCCCGACAACGACCTCGACCAGCATGAAGGCCGCGCCGACCCCGAACGCGACCCACAGCCGCCCAAGATGCCGCGCCCCACCCGAGGCGCCCCCATGGCTGTGCCCGTGGCCCATAGAACAAACATATAGTCATATGCGCATAGATACAACACCCGCCAACCGGACCCCCTGCGCAAACCGGTGGCACGGGTGCGCTAAGCTTCACCCGTCAGCACGGCCCCCGTAGCTCAGGGGATAGAGCACCGCCCTCCGGAGGCGGGAGCGCAGGTTCGAATCCTGCCGGGGGCACCACAGCGTGACCAGGGCCGTTCGTCGGTGTCCGAAGCCGTGAAGACCGCTTCGTGACACCAAACGTGACACGGAACCCGTTCTAACCTGCCGCCATGGCCCGTCCACCCGGACGCACACGCGGCAGCGTCGACACCCTGCCGAGTGGCGCTCTGCGCGTCCGGGTGAACGCGGGATCACACCCCACCACCGGCAAACCGGTCGTCCTCACCGAGACCGTCCCACCCGGCCCCGACGCCGAGGTTCTGGCCGAAGCCGCCCGCCTGCGCCTGCTCGACCGCGCCACCCGACCCATCCCCACCGCCACGGTCGACCACCTCGTCGAGCACTACCTCGCCCGCACCCGTCTGGAACAGACCACCCGCGAGTCCTACGAGGGCAACCACACCAAACACATCCACCCGCTCATCGGCCGCCTGCCCGCCGACAAGGTCGACGCCCTCACCCTCGACACCTTCTACGCCGAACTCGAACGCTGCCGCGACCACTGCACCGGCCCCGTCCTCCACCACACCCCCGACAAGCACACCTGCGACCTCCGCTGCCGCCCCCACACCTGCAAACCACTGGCCGCGTGGACCGTCCGCAAAATCCACTACCTGCTCCGCGGCGCCTACCGACTCGCGATCCGCCACCGCCTGGCCGACCACAACCCCGTCACCGAAGCCGACCCGCCCGCACCCCCGGCACCCGACCCCCAACCACCCACACCGGACGAACTGGCGGCGATCCTCGACGAGGCCACCCGCCACGACCCCGACTTCGCCACCCTGATCTGGCTGGCCGCCGTCACCGGCGACCGACGGGGCGAGAACTGCGGCCTACGCCTGCACCACTACGACCGGGCACGACGCCGCCTCACTGTCCGCCGCGCCATCGCCGAAGGCCGCACCGGAACGTGGGAGAAGGACACCAAAACCCATCAACGCCGCCACATCGCCCTCGACGCGGACACGTGCGCCGTCCTCGACCAACACATCGACCGCGCCCGAACACGAGCCCTCGCGGGAGGCGTCGACCTGTCGTCCGACGCGTTCCTGTTCACCACCACACCCGACGGCAGCAGGCCTCTCACGCCCAGCTCCGTGACCCAGAAATACCGCCGCCTGGTCACCAAACTCGGCCTGGACACCAGCCTGCACAAACTCCGCCACTACTCGGCTACCGAACTCATCACCTCCGGCGTCGACATCCGCACCGTCGCCGGACGGCTGGGCCACGGCGGAGGCGGCACCACCACCCTCAAGACCTACGCGGCCTGGGTCAACGAAGCCGACCAACGAGCGGCACAGACACTCCTGGACCGCATGCCCACCCGAATCCCCACCACACCACCCACAACGCCCATACCCACACCACCCGCGGAAAGCCCCTACGAAGTCGTCGCCGCCAGGGAACACATCCGCATCACCACCACCGAGAACCTCCCCACAGGCACCCCGGCACCCACCGTGAAACAGATCGCCACCCGCTACGGCGTCTCCGTCGGCACCGCCCACCGAGCCCTGACCCTCCTCAACCAGCAAGGACTCGTCACCGGCGCCCGACGCGGCGTCCGAGCCACCATCCTCAGAACACCGGACGACACCACCGAACCCCCACCACCCGCGGTCCCCACCCCACCCGACCCCACACCCCCGACGGCCCCACGCCCCCTACGACTGGTGATCACCCACAACAACACCGAAATCGCCACCCTCGTCACCATCACCGACCCCACCGACTACACCGAACTACGCCGACTCCTACTCCAGGCCCTCCACCGCAGAGGCCACCCGCCCACCACCAGCGGAGAATTCGAACTCACCGTCCAGGACCCGGACACCGCCACCACCATCGTCACCTTTGTCACTTGACGGAAAACCCAGAAAACCCCACTCCAACCATTGCGTAAACCAAACCTCCCGAACACGCTGAACCCACCCAGCACACGGAGGACACCATGACCGACAACAACACCGAACCGTCCTTCTACACGGTCGCGGAAGCAGCCCACCTGCTCCGCGTCTCCCCCATGACCCTCTACCGCGCCATCCACGACAACGAACTCCCCGCCACCCGAATCCGCACCCGCCTCCTCATCTCCGCCCACACCATCCACAACCTCACCGCCCACACGAAGGAAGCACCCGACGCTCGAACACCGGCGACACCATGACCGTGACCACCGAAACAATTCCACCCGGATACACACTCGCGTGCCATCACACCCAAGAATCCGACCCGGGACTTGACCACCGTGCCCCCAGCCTCAAGGCGCTACCGTCGGACAAATAGAGCGACGATCACCCATCCAATTTGCTTCGCGACCACTCGGGAATTCCGGAGAGTTCACGCCGCCATCCGCATAGCGGGCATATGCCGGGAAGCTGCGACCTCGAGAGCCGCGAAGGGCTCGCGAGGCGCACCGAGCAGTACTACCTGACCCCACGCAAGGTATTGCGATCCTCGCGGGCCCCGAAGTGCTCGCGCTGCGGCGCGAACCGTTCGATGAACTGCCCCGCCGACAGGTTGCGATCCTCGCAAGCCCCGGAGGGCTCGCACTGCGCCGGTACCCGGGTACTTCTGGATGTAGGGCTGGGCGTTGCGATCCTCGCGAGTCCCGGAGGGCTCGCGCTGCCCGCATGGCTCCGTTCCGGGCACGGTTCCTGCCCTCGAAGTTGCGATCCTCGCGAGTCCCGGAGGGCTCACGCTGCGCGTGCGGTGACCTGTCGGCCGCGCACCGTCATGGCGTTGCGATCCTCGCGAGTCCCGGAGGGCTCGCGCTGCACATCAGCATCCAGGCCCAGGGCCGGGCCGAGCGGGTTGCGATCCTCGCGAGTCCCGGAGGGCTCGCGCTGCATCGTCCGGCACCGGCGGCGGCTCGACGGCGACCGGTTGCGATCCTCGCGAGTCCCGGAGGGCTCGCGCTGCCCCTTGCGGTAGGTCTCCTTGACCACGGCCGCCGCGTTGCGATCCTCGCGAGTCCCGGAGGGCTCGCGCTGCGCAGGTAGTAGACGGGGGGTGAGGGTCACGGCGGCGTTGCGATCCTCGCGAGTCCCGGAGGGCTCGCGCTGCTCGGGGTCACCACGGTCCTCAAGGCCGTACCGAAGGTTGCGATCCTCGCGAGTCCCGGAGGGCTCGCGCTGCACAAGGCTGCGGACAGTTTCGTCCAGGGCATCCTGTTGCGATCCTCGCGAGTCCCGGAGGGCTCGCGCTGCCCGACCAGATCACCGCCGTGCTGCCCACCGGCACCGTTGCGATCCTCGCGAGTCCCGGAGGGCTCGCGCTGCAACTTCCCACCGGAGCGGGCTGACCGGCTCAGCTCGTTGCGATCCTCGCGAGTCCCGGAGGGCTCGCGCTGCCGCCTAGGCACAGCGCCAGCCGCCGCCGGGTCCAGTTGCGATCCTCGCGAGTCCCGGAGGGCTCGCGCTGCTCCGGCGCCATCCCCGCGAGCGACCTCAACCGCCAGCAGTTGCGATCCTCGCGAGTCCCGGAGGGCTCGCGCTGCCGCGGCGTATCCGCGCTGCGGTGCACGACACGGCCGTTGCGATCCTCGCGAGTCCCGGAGGGCTCGCGCTGCAGGTCAGGTGGGTCATGGCGGTGCGGGTGGCGGGGGAGTTGCGATCCTCGCGAGTCCCGGAGGGCTCGCGCTGCCCCGCCTGAACAGGGAGTCCGTCCAACTTAGCAAGATCCACGAACCCGCGATCCCGAAGTCCGAGATGACACGCTGTCGTCAGATTGGGAACCTCCCGGCGTGTCCGGTCACGCTTGAGGTTCCGAAGCACAACCAACACCGCGCGTCCTGAAGGACCGGAAACCTGCCCACGGGCAGCGGCTCCAATCCACGCTCACGCTGGCACAACACTCGCGGCATCCCACGACAAGTGCAGAAAACCGCCACGGCACACCAACCCTGTACTACACGATCCCCCCTCTTGGTCAGACTTACGTGAGACACCCTGTGTGAGGGTGGGTTCATGATCGAGGGCGGGATCGGAGATCCTGATGACCGTGTCCTCGCCATCCGACAAGCAGTCCCGGCCCTCCCGCGACGACCAGGCCGACCCGGCGCCGCGTCCGTCGCGCCGGGTGTTCACCCCGGACTACAAACTGGCCGTGGTCACCGAGTACGAGAACGCCCCCGCCGGGGAGAAGGGAGCGATCCTGCGACGCGAGGGCCTCTACTCCTCCCACATCATCGAATGGACCCGGGCACGCGACGCGGGACGCCTGACCGGCCAACCCGCCGAGCCCGGCGCCCAGACGAAACCGGCGAGGAAATCCGCCGAACAGATCGAACTGGAGAGACTGCGCCGCCAGAACGAGAAACTCGCCTCCGATCTCGCGAAGACCCGAATGGCACTGGACATCATGGGAAAAGCACACGCGCTCTTGGAGGAACTGTCCGGGAGCGCGGAGGACGACACGCCGCCTCGCAAATCCTGACGACCGCGTTCACCGAACTGCGCGCGGCCGGTCTCTCGGTGAAGAAATCATGCACGCTGACCGGGACCTCCCGGGCGACGCACTACCGGCACGCCAACCGGAAAGGCCCGATGCACGGGCCGCGGCCGGCGCGGACACCCCCACCCCAGGCCCTGGACGCCGACGAGCGCGCCCGGGTGCTGGAGGTGCTGACGTCACCGGCCTACCGGGATCTGGCGATCCCGCAGATGTGGGCGCGCGAACTGGACGAGGGCCGCTACTGGTGCTCGATCTCGACGATGTACCGGATCGCCCGCGCCCAGGGCCAGGTCCGCGAACGCCGCCGGATCGCCACCCACCCGCCGCGGACCCGGCCCGAGCTGTCCGCCCGCGGCCCGGGCGAGGTGTGGTCCTGGGACATCACCGCGTTGAAAGGACCGGTCAAAGGCGTCTGGTACAAGTGCTACGTCGTGCTGGACATCTTCTCCCGCTACGTCACCGGCTGGCTGGTCGCCGCCGCCGAGGATGCCGTCCTGGCGAAGGACTTCCTCGCCGAGGCCATAGCCCGCAACGGCACCGAACCGCACACGATCCACGCCGACAGAGGCGGCGCCATGGTGTCCAAACCGGTCTCCGAACTCCTGACCGACCTCGGGGTCCTGCGTTCGCATTCCCGCCCCCGCACCTCGAACGACAACCCCTATTCCGAGGCGCAGTTCAAGACCCTGAAGTACATGCCCGACTTCCCCGACCGGTTCGGCTCCCTCGCCGACGCCCGCCTGTTCTGCGAAGGATTCTTCCTGGCCTACAACCACGAGCACCGCCACTCCGGCATCGGCATGCACACCCCGGCCTCGGTGCACTTCGGCACGGCCGGACGGATCCGCGATCAACGCCAGGCCACTCTCGACCGCGCCCACGCCCGACACCCGGAGCGATTCGCCCGCCGACCCCGCCCACCCGCGCTGCCCGAGGTGGCCTGGATCAACCAACCCCTCGACCAACCACAACCGGCCCCATAGACACAACGTGTCTCACTTGACTTGACAACTACCGCCCGGCCCTGCTCCGCGAACGCACATGCCCTGATCCGTAGTGACAGGCGACGGATGGTGAGGCCCTGGCCGCTGACCGACCGCCGACTCCGTGAGCGACCTCGACGGCGACGAGGGCGCCTCCGAGGACCGGCCCGAGACCTCGACTTCCACTCGACCACATCGGGGACCTCCGCCTGACCGTTCCGATCCTGGCTCGTGACCTCGCCCGCCATCGACCGCATGATCGACGTGCTCGGTCGACGCGAGGTCGGGATCGCACGCCTCGGTATCGCCTGGTTCCCGCACGCAGCCACCTCATCGGCGACCCGCACGACGATCAGGCTCCCAGCGCGAACCGAGCCTTCGACCATGTATCGGCACGCCGTTGCACGCGATTGGAACGCGGACGCGCTTCTTTTCGCCCGCGCTCTGGATTGGAAGCCATGCAGCAGAGCCACCTCGGTGGCGGGCGGACGTCTTCGGTCGCGCCATGGACGACTCCCGCCAGTCCCCAACCCTGAGACCACATGCCGAGTCACCGGCGGAACCCAGACCTCGGTTTGTGCCGTCGCGCCACAGGCCGATCAGCTGTGGGCGACCGCACGCAGCACGCGTAGGCTCGCCGCAGTCAACCCCGCGCATACCGGCAACGAGGACCGATGGCCGACCGACACATCATCGACGTCCACCTCCTCCTGATCCGCGACAACCACATCCTGCTCACCCGCCGCCGCGACACCGACCCCCGCTTCGACGGCCGCTGGCACCTCCCCTCCGGCAAACTAGACGCCGGCGAATCCGTCCTCTATGCCGCCTGCCGTGAAGCCCACGAAGAGGTCGGCGTCCACATCGACCCCGCACACCTGCGCCTGGTCCACACCCTGCACGTCAACGGCTCCGGCCTGGAACCCCGCCTCGGCCTGTTCTTCGAAGCCCTGCGGTGGACGGGCGAACCGACCAACCGCGAACCCGACAAGTGCTCCGCGGTCGACTGGTTCCCCCTCGACGCCCTACCCGACGACCTCATCGACTACCCCGCGGCAGGCATCGACGCCTACCGCACCGGCATCGCTTTCAGCGCGCACGGATGGCCTGCGACCCGAGCGGACCAACAAACGCCCGACTGACAGGGAAGCCGGACGCATCCCTCGGACTACTTTGCCCCCACCCAACAGCAGGTTGCGCGGCAGAAAGTCCACAAAGGTCGGCAACACCGCTATCGCGATCTCTTGGCAAATGGGCTTGCACTGCAGCCAGCGACGAGGTAGCCCAGGCCCTGGGAGCCGTTGCGATCCTCGCGAGCCCCGGAGGGCTCGCGCTACCTGGACCCCGACGACGCCCTGGACCAGGCCCACGCCGACGTTGCGATCCTCGCGAGCCCCGAAGGGCTCGCGCTGCGTACAGCGAGGAGGCGGACCTCACCGCCTACACGGCGTTGCGATCCTCGCGAGCCCCGAAGGGCTCGCGCTGCGGCCGGCGCCTGGACCGCGCGCACCCCGGCCCAGGTGTTGCGATCCTCGCGAGCCCCGAAGGGCTCGCGCTGCCGACCTGCCGATCCTGTACCCGATCGACCCCACGGGGTTGCGATCCTCGCGAGCCCCGAAGGGCTCGCGCTGCCGACCTGCCGATCCTGTACCCGATCGACCCCACGGGGTTGCGATCCTCGCGAGCCCCGAAGGGCTCGCGCTGCGCGGCACGCGCGCAGCGGCGGTTCGCGGCCGGGTAGTTGCGATCCTCGCGAGCCCCGAAGGGCTCGCGCTGCGCGGCACGCGCGCAGCGGCGGTTCGCGGCCGGGTAGTTGCGATCCTCGCGAGCCCCGAAGGGCTCGCGCTGCGAGATCGAGCGGGAGCGGTGGGCCGACGGCATCGAGTTGCGATCCTCGCGAGCCCCGAAGGGCTCGCGCTGCGTCGCACTGCGCTGGTACACCACCCGGGAGATGCCGTGTTGCGATCCTCGCGAGCCCCGAAGGGCTCGCGCTGCCCCCAAAGACAACTACTTCTCGTCGCGGACGCTCCGTTGCGATCCTCGCGAGCCCCGAAGGGCTCGCGCTGCTGGGAGATGTCGGCGCAGTCGTGTGCGCAGTCGGGGTTGCGATCCTCGCGAGCCCCGAAGGGCTCGCGCTGCTCGAGCCGCGCTGGGAGTGCTGGGACCCCGACCGCGTTGCGATCCTCGCGAGCCCCGAAGGGCTCGCGCTGCACGTTGAACACGACCACGACCACGAAACAGGTCCTGTTGCGATCCTCGCGAGCCCCGAAGGGCTCGCGCTGCTCACCGGCGTGGAGGCCGCCCACGCCGCCCTGGACGTTGCGATCCTCGCGAGCCCCGAAGGGCTCGCGCTGCCCCTGGGCGTCGCGCACCTGGTCGACGGCCGCCAGGTTGCGATCCTCGCGAGCCCCGGAGGGCTCGCGCTGCAAGTCGCAGGGCTCGAACAGCGAGTACTCCCCATGGTTGCGATCCTCGCGAGCCCCGGAGGGCTCGCGCTGCGCCGAGTACGAGGCATTGCTGACCTGCGCGGTCGAGTTGCGATCCTCGCGAGCCCCGGAGGGCTCGCGCTGCCAAGGCCGACGCGGGCAAGCGGGTCAACGAGGCGCAGTTGCGATCCTCGCGAGCCCCGGAGGGCTCGCGCTGCCCCTGCCTGAACAGGCAAGTCCGTCGAACCTAACAACATCCACCAGGCCACGATCCCAATTAGTAAGACGACACGCCGCCCAGCGGTTCGGAACCTCCCGGCGTGTCTGCTCACGCTTGGGGTTCCGAAGTGTGGTGGGTCGCGCCCGGTTGATCACTCATCCGTGGCAACGCCGGCCTGGCCCGCCGTGCTGACGGTACGCCCAGAACCTCGACCCGACGGCACGGTGGTGATCAGGTCAGTCGACTCGACCCCAGTACGCCGTCAGGCATCTTCATACCGTGCCCCCACGCACGGTTGGTCTGCGGCCCCGACGACTTCACGAGCCGAATACTCACAAACCGGCCCGGGTCGACCGGGTCGACGCACTCTGGCCGACGCCGGCGCCGTGTCAAACCGCTGCGTCCCGTCGGATTCCGGTGCCCCTCCCTCCGGTCGGGCGGAATCCGACGGGACGCCTTGGCGGTGTTGACACGGCTATGCCGTCGCCGTCCCAAGCGGAGTGCGCCCCGTCCGACACGGGCCGCGGACGTGCGGCCGGCATCGACACGACCTGGAACGGGGTGGCCGGTGACGGCCGGTCGGGAGCCTCGGGAGGGTGCTGTGGTGTCTGGGTGGGAGAACGCGCGGTTCGAGTTGGTCGATCCGCGGGTGTTGTTGGTAGACCGGAATTCCCGCACGGTGACCGATGTCGAGCGGGAGCGGCCGGAGTTGTGCGCGAGTATCCGGCGGCACGGGGTGGTGGTGCCGGTGATCGCGAACCCGACCGGTGAGGGGTTGCGGGTTCGGGACGGGCATTCGCGGACGATCGTGTCGCGGTCGGTGGTGGAGCGGTTCCCGGTGATTCCGGTGATCGTGACCGAGGCGGCCGACACCGAGGAGTGGCACTGGTTGCGGGATCAGTGGATCGCCAACGAGGTCCGCGCCGGTTACGGGACCGGGGATCGGATGCGGATCTTCGAGGAGTTGACGTTGTTCGGGCTCGGGCCCGACGAGGTGGCTGCCGAGTTGGGCACCGACGTGGAGGTGGTGCACGCCGGGTTGCGGGCACGGCGCAGCGAGGCGGTCGTGGCGGCGGTGGAGCGGCATCCGGAAATGACGTTGGACCAGGCAGCCGGGTTGGCGTCGTTCGAGGACGACGAGGAGGTCTACCGGCACCTGACCGAGGTCCTCGACCGGGACCCGGACACGTTCGATTACGCGTTGGCCGAGCAGCGCGAGGAGTCGCGGTTGCGGCGGGAGGCCGCCGAGCTGCGTGAGCGGCTGGCGCGCGAGGGAATCGCGGTGGTCGAGGAGATCGTCTCGGGCACGTTGCCGTTGACCAGGTTGCGGGACCAGGGCCGGACGGTGGCGCCGGAAGATCACCTCTCCTGCCCAGGGCACGCGGCGTTGGTGACCTCCGACGACGGTGACGGTGTGGTGCGGGCGACGTGGTTGTGCCGGGACTGGGCCGGGCACGGTCACACCGACTCGTGGCAGGCCACGTCCGAACCGCACCGTCCGTGGGACGCCGAGCGCAAGGCGGAGCGCGCACAGGTGGTCCGGTCGAACCAGGCGTGGCGGGCCGCAGAGACGGTCCGCCGGACGAAGTTGCGCGAACTGCTCGCCCGATCCACGCCTCCGCGCGGTGCGTTGCGATTCGTCGTCGAGAGTCTGCTGGCCGGTGACGACGAACTTCTCCGCGCGGCCCGAGACCGGCACGCGTTGGCCTGCCGCCTGCCCGGTCTGCGCGAGCCCGGCGCGGGCAGGACCCACCCGTTGACGTCGAAGCTGCGTGGCCAGGACCGGCTCACGACGGTGTTGCTCGCGATCGTCCTGGCCGCCTACGAGCAGTCGACGGGCCCGCAGACGTGGCGGACGCCGACCCCGGGCCAGAAGCGGTACTTCGCCGCGTTGACCAAGTGGGGTCTGGCCCGGCACTGGGTCGAGAAGCTCGTCACCGACATCCCCGAAGCGGCCTGATCCCCCATTCCACAACGGCTCCCCGACCAGACCCGGTCGGGGAGCTGTTCGCGTTCACGAAAGGACCTGCCATGTCTCTGCCGACCTGCGCCCGCAACGCCACCCTGCGCGATCTGGAGGCGATCCTGCGTCATCAGCACGCCGCCAAGCTCGACGTCGTCGCCCCCGCCACCGCGATCCGGTCCGAGCGCGGCGCGATCGTCCTGTCCGGCGTCACGCCGTTGTTGGACGAACGCGGAGTGACCACAGTGGACGGAAGGTACGTCCCGACGGCGGCGGCCGACGGCACGATCGCCGCCAAGCTCGGCATCTCGTTGCGCTACCTGCGCCGCCTGCGCGCCGAACGGGTCGACCTGTTCGACGCGAACGTCAACGGTTGGCTGCACGGCCACGCCGACAACCCGCCTGATCCGCGGTCGTTCCTGCTGCGCCTGTTCCGCCGCGACGACGGGGACGGCGTGCTGCGGGCGATGTTGTCGGACAGCTACGGCATCATCGACAACCTCGACGTGCTCACCGCCGTGCTCGACGGCATCCGCCAGGCCGACGTCGACGTCGAGGTCCGCGCGTGCGACCTGTCCGAGTCGGCGATGCACTGCAAGGTCTACTCCCCCGGCGTCGCCCGTCTGGCCCCGGCGCTGCTGGCCGGGTACCGCAACCCGTTCTCCGATCCCACTCTCGACGCCGAACGCCGCCGCATCGTCACCGACCTCGACGACGGCCGCCGGGCAGCACAGGCGGAAGGCCAGGGCTACGACGAGGAACCGGTGGTGTTCGCCGGGTTCCGGTTCTCCAACTCCGAGATCGGCGACGGGTCGGTGACGCTCAAGCCGGAGCTGTTCGTGCGCGTGTGCTCCAACGGTCTGACGTTGCCCGCCTTGGCGGTGCGCAAGGTGCACATGAGCGGCCGGATGGAAGCGGGCACGGTGACCTGGTCCCGGGACACCCAGAACAAGCACCTGGCCGTCATCGCCTCCCAGGCCCGCGACGCCGTGCGGCACTGGTTGTCGCCCGAGTTCCTGGCCGAACAGGTCGACCACGTCGAGCAGACCGCCGCCACCCCGGTCACCCAGCCGGAAAGCACGGTCAAGGTCGTGGCCAAACGACTCGGGTTCACCGACGCCGAACGCGAGGGCGTGCTGCGGCACTTCATCGCCGGCGGGCAGCTCACCACCGGCGGTCTGGCGCACGCGATCACCAGCTTCAGCCAGACCGTGGCCGACCCGGACCGCGCCGACGCGCTCGACGACCTGGCACTGACCGCGATGACGTCCGCCCACCGCCCGAGGTGACGCTACAGGGGCACCAGGGGTGGTCCAAGGAAAGCGCTTGGACCACCCCCGCTCCCCCTGTGGAGGGGCCCCGGGCGGAGGGCGACCGGCCGGACCGCCACGAGGGAAACCCTTGGGAGACAACCATGTCCGAAGAACACATCGATGTCCGGTGCGACACGGAGGACCTGATCGCCGGACTGCCCCACCTGATCGGCTTCTACCCCGTCGAGTCGCTGGTCTGCCTGGCCGTGCGCGGCGACCGTATGACGTGGGTGATGCGCCTGGACCTCACCGCGACCGACCGGCAGATCGCCGCCGCGGTCGTCACCCGGCTTCAGTCCGGCGGCTGCGACAGCATGGTCGCCGTCGTGGTCGGCGACCACCACGCCACCCGGCGACACCACGACCGGGTGACCGCGTTGGCCGAGGTCCTGTCGTTGCTCGACATGTCGTTGGAAGGCTTCGGTGTTCCCGAGGTGGCAGCGGGCGCCGAGTGGTTCTCCTACGACGACCCCTCGATCGGAGGTGCCCTGCCGGAGCCGGGCGGCACCCGCATAGCCATGCTGACCGCGTTGCGCGGCTACGTCACCTACCCCGACCGCGACGCCATGCGCGCCCTGGTCGCCCCGGCCGACGACGCCACGTTGGCCCGCCGCGCGAAGTTGATCGGGGAGGCCGAGCGGCGGTGGGACGAGGTCGCGGTGGACGCGTGGCCCGGCCGTCCCGACGAGCCGTGCACGCGCGCCGACAAGCTCGCCCTGGTCACCGCCCAGGTCGACGCCGTCCCCGAACGGTCGACGCCGTTGACCGACGGCGAGATCGCCGACCTGGCCTGGGCGTTGTCCGACATGGAGGTCCGCGACGCGTGCTTCGCGTTGGTGGTCGGCCCGCGTGCCCGTGACGCCGAACGGCTCTGGTCGGAGTTGATTCGGGAGTGCCCGCCGCCGTGGTGCGCGGAGGCGGCGGTGCTGTTCGGGGTGTCGGTGATCCTGCGCGGCGACGGCGTGCTGGCCACGTTCGCCCTGGAACGCGCCCAGACGGCACATCCCGGGCACCGGCTCTCCCATCTGGTCGTCAAGGCCATGGCCGCCGGCATGTCACCCGACCGGCTCCGTTCGTACTTCAGCGACCGCACCCAGGACTGAAAGGCAGGCACGTCATGGCCGGGGAAACCCTCACCACGATCATCGGGAACCTGACCGCGAGCCCCGAGCTGCGGTTCACCCAGGGCGGGACGGCGGTCGCCCATTTCACGATCGCCTCGTCGACGCGCACGTTCGACCGGCAGGCCGGGGAATGGCGGGACGGCGACACCCTGTTCCTGCGCTGCGTGTGCTGGAACAGGCTCGCCGAGAACACCGCCGAATCGCTGCGACGCGGCAGCCGGGTCGTCGCCCACGGGCGCCTGCGGCAGCGGTCCTACGAGAAGGACGACGAGAAGCGGACCGTCATCGAGTTCGAGATCGACGACATCGGCCTTTCACTGCGTTACGCCACGGCGAACGCTCAGCAGACCGACAGCGTTCCCGCGGAGGCTTCGGCGTGACTCGCCTTGGTTCGTGACGGTCACCTCCGGGCACGTCAGGAGGGGCGGCGCAGTGTACGGCCCGGTGGTGGTCCGTCAAATCGCTGTCCGGAACAATTTCAGAGCGCACGAATTTCACCGGGACCCCCACCCCGTGAAATTCGTTGAAATTGTTCCGGCCAAAGCGCGCGATTTGACGGACCACCGCCGGGCCTCAGACAGGAAGACAAGGGCAGGCCAGGGGCCTGCCCTCCGTGGCGCGCCGCCCCTCCTGCCGCACCCTCGCGAAATGGTCACCGAAATACCACGACCACGAACAGGTGATAAGCGGTCCGGACCGCAGCAGTGTAATTCGCATGGAATTAGAATAGTGGTGGCGCCGGAAATCCATCGGGACGTCGCTCCTGAATCCGGCGGACCGTTCCCGGGAGCTGATCACCGTGACCTGTGCGTTCTCGACCCGTCTGGACACCGTCGCCGAAGCCATCCGCAACGGCGACCTGCGCACCGCGAAATTCCACACCACACGGCTGTTGGCCGACGCCGACCCGCACACGTCCGCGCTCATCGCCGCGTGCGTGGACACCATCGAGCGGTTCCCCCGACGGGCCGTGGTGCACCTGCGCGCCCGTTGGAAAGCCGCCACCACCGACGACGACCGGGCCGTCATCGCCGCGTTCGGCCAAGCCGCACGCCCCGCCCCCGAACCGCCGACCATCCGCCGATCCCACCGCACCGCCCCCCGCGACCTCGACACGTCCGGCCGCACCGGGGAAATCCGTCACCTGACCCCCGAACGCCGCGCCGCCCTGCGCATCGCCGACCGCGCCATCCCGCCCGAACCCGCCGTCGAGGAACCGGCCACCACCGACCGCGTCTACGCCAGCGGCCTGGACTACGACCGCGCCGCCGTCCCCGCCCTGCGCGGCACGCCGTGCGTGCGGTGCTGGACCGAACGCACCCGCGAGGACCACCGGGCCGACGGGGACGACGGGCTGTGCGGCGAGTGCCGCGACCGGGGCCGTCCCGGCGTCCCCGCCCTGCCGCCCGGTCACACCCGTGCCGACGCCGTGCAAGCCCGCTGCGCGTTCCTGGCCGCCACCTACAACCGGCCACGCGCCCTGTTGGCCCAGTGGTGGCGCAAGTACGCCACCGTGGCCGACCGCGTCGTCATCGCGGACTGGGTCCAGCGGAACCCCCTGCCCACAGACCCCGGCCCCGCCCCGCGACCGCGACCCGTGGTGCCACGCGTGACCGGCCGGTGCGAGCGGTGCGGCGACCACGCCGACCAGGAGCTGTGCGTGCACTGCCGCGAAGTCGACGACCTCACCCGCGCCTGACCGGCTTACCGACAGCGACGCGCGAGCCACCGCACCCGCGACACCTCCACGCCCAGCAGTTCCGCGACCGCGTCGACCGGTTCTCCGGCGTCCAGCAACCCCACGACGCTTCGGGCCGAGGCCAGCTCGTGACGTTCCCGCAACGCGTCCTGTTCGAAGAACGCCGCCGCCATCCGGCCCAGCCGCTCTTCCCTCTCGCGCAGCTCCCGCACCCGTCGCGCCGTCGTCTCCCTGGCACGACGCCGAGCTTCGATCCGTTCCGAAGTCCCTGCCATAGCTGCGACGCTACGACCCGGAACTGTCCATAATGAACACTTGAGCACCGATTTCCCGGCCTCTCTCGTCGGTTCCCCACAACATCACCCGAGTGGCGGTGGGTTCCACACGCCCGAGCCCCGAAGCTCTTACAGCGGATGGGAACAGATCACCAACCACCGGGAGAACCAGAAAATGAAGTCCATCGGCACTCGGCGGACGATCGTCGGACTCGCTCTCGCCCTGGGCACGGTCACCGCAGCCGCCATCCCCGCCGCAGCGGCCCCCGCGCAGGTGCTCAGCGGCTACCAGTGCGTGAGCGCCGAGACGCTGACGCTCTGGAACGCCCCGTCGGGCGGGAACGCCGTCGGGACCTGGGTCCGGGGAACGCGATTCTCCAACGAGGGCATCGACGGCAGCCGCTTCGCCACGCGCACGCTCAACACCGGCGTCCGGGTCTGGGTCGACGCGAACCCCGCGTGGAGCTACCCCTGCTGATCCGCACTTCTTCGACGGTGTGCCCGGAACCCTCCGGGCACACCCGACAAGCCAGGCTGGGACACCATCGTCCGAATAGGACCCAAGGTCTGCCTGAAAGATCCAAACCGAGACACCTCTGGCACTGTGCAGTGCGCGGACCCGTGAATCCGTCGCCGGATCGGGGTTCCCGCCGCAGGTGACGCTTAGCGTCGGTGCGGTGATGGCGTTGAAGGTCCTGCACGCCGGGGACGGCTATCAGTACCTGATGCGGCAGGTCGCCACCGGGGACTTGCCGCGCCACGGCCGTGACCCGCTGGCCTCCTACTACCTCGCCGAAGGCAACCCGCCCGGCCAGTGGATCGGGTCCGGCTGCGCCGATCTCGGGGTCGCCGGGGAGGTCCGTGAGGACCAGATGCAGGCGCTGTTCGGCGAACGCCTGCACCCCGAGGCGAACGTCCTGGTCTCCGCCGCGGTCGCCTCCGGTGCCCGCGTCGAGGAGGCGATCCGGTCGGTGCGCCTGGGGCGGGCGTTGGCCAGCTACGACAACGACGTGCCGCTGTTGCACGACCTCACCGCCGCCTACGCCCGGTTCGCAGAGGAGAACGGCCGCCGTCCGGACATCGCCGAACGCCGTGCGCTGAAAGAGGAAACCGCCCGGCACCTACTCGCCCGCACCCGCCCCGGGGAGCCGACCCAGGCCCAGGTACGGACGTTCCTGGTCGACGAGTTGGGTCGGGTGCGGCAGCCGGTCAGCGGGTTCGACCTGGTGTTCAGCCAGCCGACCAAGACCGGGGACCTGCTGTGGGCGTTGGGCGACCACCGGGTCCGGGTCGCCGTCGAGCAGGCCCACCACGAGGCCGTCCGCACCGCGATCGCCTACCTGGAACGGGAAGCCGCCTTCAGTCGCGTCGGCAAGGCCGGGATCGCACAGGTCGACACGCACGGGCTGATCGCGACCGCGTTCACGCATCGCGAGTCCCGCGCCGGGGACCCGAACCTGCACACCCACGTGGCCCTGGCCAACGCCGTGCGCTGCACGGACGGGCGGTGGCGCACGCTGGACTCGCGGCAGTTGCACCGCGTCGCCGTGTCCGCCTCGGAGGTCTACAACGCGGCCTGGGAACGCGGCATCACCCGACGCCTGAACGTGCGCTGGGTGGTCGAACACCGGGGCGACCATCGGCCGATCCGACACATCGCCGGCCTGCCCACCGAGTGGATCGAGGGGTTCTCGCGGCGGCGTCGCCAGGTCGAGTCCGTCTACGACCGGCTCGTGGCCGACCACGTCGCCCGATACGGCACGACGCCCACCCGGTCAGTGCAACTGCGCCTGGCGCAACAGGCCGCGGTGACCGACCGGCCCGCCAAGGAACACCCCGTGCCGTTGCGCGACCGGCTCTCCGAGTGGGCCGCCCGAGCCCGCGCGCTACGCCCGGACCTGGACATCGCCACCGTGCTGCACCACGCCGTCAACACCGCACCGGTGCCGAGCGGGCCCGTCCCCGACCTCGACCGACTCGCCGCGCAGGCCGTGGACGTCGTGTCGACGACGCGCGCCACCTGGACCGTGTACCACGTCCGAGCCGAGGTCGAACGCTCGCTACGCGGCCTGCCCACCGGCCCCGAAACCCGCCATCACAGCCTGGTCGACGACATCACCGACCGAGCCCTGCGACGCCACTCACTGCGCCTGGACCTCGATCCCGGCCCCGTTCCCGTCGGGTTGCGCCGGGCCGACGGCGAGTCGGTGTTCCGCCGCCACGACGACGCCCGTCACACCAGTCAGGCCATCCTCGACGCCGAACAACGCCTGCTCCACGCCGCCCGCGCCCACGCTGGCCCCGCCGTCGCACCGGCCGTCGCCGACGCCGTCATCACCCGCCTGGAACGCCGCACCGTTCTCGACCCGGACCAACGCGCCCTCGTCCACGCCTTCACGACCTCCGGAAAGGCGCTCTCAGTCGCCATCGGCCCACCCGGATCGGGCAAAAGCACCGCACTACGCGCCGTCGCGACAGCCTGGACCACCACGGGCGGAAAGGTCATCGGCCTCGCCCCGTCCGCCACCGCCGCGGCCGTTCTCGGGCAGATGCTGGGAATCCACGCCGACACCCTGCACCGCCTCGTCCACACCCACGACCACGGCCTGCCCACACCCGTACGGCAGGGAGACATGCTCCTGGTCGACGAAGCCGGCATGGCCGGAACCCGCCTACTGGACCGCCTCCGACACATCGCGGAAGAACACGGTGCCGTCGTCCGCCTGGTCGGCGACCACCGCCAGCTCGGCGCTGTGGAAACAGGAGGGGCACTACGCCTGCTGCACAACGAAACCGGCGGCGTCGAACTCACCCACCTGCACCGCTTCACCAATCCCGACGAAGCCCACGCCGTCCTCGCCGTCCGACGCGGAGACCGCGACGCCGCGAACTGGTACTCGACCAACGACCGACTCCACGGAGGCCCCGAACCCGCGGTACTCGACCGCCTCTACACCGACTGGCTCGCCGACCGGGAAGCCGGTCGCACCAGCATCATGTCCTCCGACACCAACACCGTCACCGCCGCCTTGTCCGCCCGAGCCCAAAGCGACCTGCGAACAAAGGGAATCGTCGAACCCACCGGCGTCCCCCTGCACGACGGAAACCAGGCCGGCCAAGGCGACCTCGTCGTCACCCGCCTCAACCGCCGCGACCTCCGTATCGCACGCGGCGACCACGTCAAAAACGGCGACCTGTGGACCGTGCTCAACCGCAACCCCGACGGCAGCCTGAAAGTGCGCCACCACGTCCACCACCGAACCACAACCCTGCCCGCAGACTACGTGGCCCGACACGTAGAACTCGGCTACGCCGCCACCATCCACCGAACCCAGGGCATCACCGTCGAGGTCAACCGGGCACACCTCTCCCGCCACGCCACCCGCGAACTCGCCGCCGTCGCCACCTCACGCGGCACCACCGAAAACCACCTCTACCTCCCCACCGATCACATCATTCCTCTCGACGAACCCCCACTACTGCCCGGCGACCTCTTCCACCGCCACCACGAAACCCAAGCCGCCCACAGAGTCCTGACCACGATCCTCAACCACGACACCACGGAAAAGTCCGCCACCGAACAACTCCGCGAAGCCCAAGACCACCCGTTCAGCCTCGACACCCGCATCCCCGAATACGAACACGCGCTACGCCTGCACGCAGGCCACCCCGACCCCGAGGACTGGCTTCACACCGCCGTCCCCCACCTCGCGGACACGATCCTGACCGACCCCGCCCACCCCGCACTCCTGGACGTACTCGCCGAACTGGCCGACCACGGCCACAACCCGGCTACCGCACTGGTCCAAGCAGCCGCAGATCGCGAACTCCACACCGCCCGCAGCACCGCCCAGGTCCTCCACCACCGACTCACAAAGACCCTCGAACAGCTCCCCCACACCACATCCGCCAGCAACCCCTACTTCCCCTGCTGGCTCACCCCGCCACCCGACACCACCGACAACCCCGAACTGCACGCCTGGCTCCACACCACAGCCGACGCCATCACCTACCGCGTCCGCACCCTCGCCCACTACGCCGCCACCACCAGACCACCCTGGACCGCTTCCCTGGGGGACCCCACCACCGACCCGGACACCTGGCTACGCAACGCAGGTCAGATCGCGGCCTACCGCGAACGCTGGACCATCCCCGACACCGACCCCACCTACCCCGCCCCACCAGGCCAAGGCACACGACACCGAGCCCACACACAGCTCACCCTCTACCTCACCACCACAACCGACCGCCTCGCCCGACTACGCCAACGTGTCCAACTTCTCGACCAACCCGTCCAACAAGCACAGGTCACCACACCGGCCCGACATTGGGCCTCGCCCACCATTGGCCCCAAAGTTTGGTGATCAAGTGGCTTTCGGGTCGGCAGACGTGCGCGGCTGCGTCGGCGCGCGGATGTGGATGAGGTCGTGTTGTCGTTGTGCGCCAAGGGTCTGACCGCCAGCAATCTCGGTGCGCTTCGCCGTGCACGATGTGTCCTTTCTGGCTTCCTACGGACCCAGAGAATGTCGGCGCAGTGGCAAACGTGTGCCCGCAGGTCGTTTTCCGGACCTGTGGCGCGCCTGATCCGCAAGGCCGTCCGACCGATGGCCCGTCAAGACTTGGAAGCGTTGAAAAGAGTAGTCGTCCGATTCGCGCCGCACTCATTCCCGAGCCTGCGCTCACCCCTTAGCCATCAACTTTGCGACCGCTGACCAAAGGCCGAAACCTACCAATCAATTACGCCGGACACATCGACCACAGGATCGACCCTATCGGCCGCGTACAGCACATGAGTGCCGGTCAGCGCCTGCGGGCGCGGCCAAGGTTTCTCCGGACGATCGCGGCACTAGGGTGAACTAGCCCAAAGACGCGTTCACAGTCGACGAGAGTGGCTTGGTACAGCCGAATTGCCCGGTCCAGATCACCAGCATATTGATAGGCTCCAGCAAGGTTGTTGCGAGACTGAAGCGTGTCAGGATGATCAGGACCCAATACGCGTTCACGGTCGACAAGGGTAGCCTCGTACAAAGGAACCGCGCGCCCCAAATTGCCGACGGCGTGACAGGCGCCAGCCAGGTTGTGCAGGCGAGTCCGCAGTCACCCACCACACCGGCGCGAACCTGTCCGCGTGCAGTTCGGCGAACCGGGCGGCCAGAGTGGATTTGCCCACCCCACCCAGACCATGGACGGCGACCACCACCGCACGGCCAACCGCCCCGGGCACCGCTGCGTCCAGGCGTGCCAACTGGTCCGACCGGCCAACAAACACGCCCGACCTTGACGGAACGCGACCCACGCCCGCCACCGCGAACACCGACTCCATCGCCGGCATCACCGGCGCGGGCGCGTGATATGCAATGTCCCGTCCGGCCTGGTTCAGCATCGCACCGCCAGTGGCCGCGCCAGTCTGGCCCACCCAGCCAGGGACACCTTCGTCGGAATCGGCCAACGCTCACCCCGAACTCCTCGACCACCCACTACCGGCCGTAACCAGAAATCACACCCACCATCTGCCACAACGCACGATTGCGGCCCGCACTGAATTCGAGTCTCGACGGGGGTACGTCAAACGAGCCGATCCGGGGCCCCGGTCGACATCCAGGTGAAGTGGCCATCCATGATCACGATGCCTTGATGGATGTCGACTCTTGCGAGGACGGCGCTTTCCGGCCTGTCGACGCTGGTTGTCCGGGACATAGCGGAGAGCCGCGACATCGTGGCGGTCACGGCTTGCACTTCGGATCTTGCCATTACTACGGGCCAGGGCCACTCGTATTACTGCCCTCTTGGGACAGGGCGGCAAGTCGCCGGTCTCAGGGTTCAGCTTGGTCCCGTTCGGCGCGTTCGAAGATGTCTGCGTCGGCCTGCCGTCAGGAGTGACCACAGCCCAAATTCGCTGTGGGTTCGGTCAGTGCTCCAGAACGTGGGTGATGATCACAACCGTGGTCGGTGGGCGCTTCAGCAGTGTCGGTCGTCGTCCGTTGACTGTGCGTCGTTCCGAGAACAGCGGGATTCCCTCGTGGCGGCGCCACGAGGCGTCACAGGTCTCGCACGTCGGCCAGCACCCGTCCGGGAACTGGGGCGGGCTCCGGCGGGGAACGGTCACGGCGAGGCCGCATAACGTGCTGCCGGTCTCGCCGGACGACAGGGTGTACGGGATCGCGTGGCGGTTGCCGTCGTGGGGCAGCCATCGGAAGTCACGAGGGTCCACAGCCATCACCTGGTCATCACCTGGTCGGTGTTCGAGTACGGGGTCGGCGTCGGATCGGGAGGGAGGCGGGACCGCCACCCCCGGCGTGCGTCACTCGACTTGACTACTCGGGCAGGCCCCACGAGAGGGTCACCAGAATCCTGGCCTTCCGGAGCGAGCCAACCTCACAGTAACCCGAGTAGACAGGTTATGGTCTAATCAAACAGGTGAACCGGCACATAGCGCCGGTGGCCGGGACTCCCGACGCCCGCGAAGGAAGCCATGACCGAGCAGCCCAGGTTGCAGTTGCCGCCGGCCGTCATGAAGGTCGTGCTCGGCAGGCAGCTCGCCCGGCTGCGCGAGAACGCGGGCCGCACCCAGGAGGACGCGGCGGGCGCGCTCGGCTGCACCCAGAAGAAGATCTCCCACGTCGAGGGCGGCAGCGGGATCTCCCTGCCGGAGCTGGATGTCCTGCTCGACCGGTTCGGGGCCGCCGACAGCGATCGGGACTACGCGCGGGCGCTTCAGGCCGAGAGCGACAACCGGCGGAAGAAGGGCGCGTTCAGCACGCGGTTCCCCGAGCACCTGCGGTTGTTGGTCGACATGGAGCCGAGCTGTGACCGCTACTCGTCGTACCAGGCCATGTTCGTGCCCGGCCTGCTCCAGACCGAGGCGTACATGCGGATGAACCTGCGTGCGTGGCGGCCGTCGCTGAGCCGCGAGCACGCCGACGCGAGCGTCACCAACCGCCTGGCCCGGCAGCGGGTGCTCGACAACCTCCACCAGCGGTTCTGGTTCATCGTCGACGAGGCGGCGTTGCGCCGGGCCTCGGACCCGGCCGTGCTGCGCGAGCAGGTGCGACACCTCGTGGACCACGTCCTCGACCGGCCGAACGTGGAGTTCCAGGTGGTGCCGTTCGACGTCGGCTTCTACATGGGGCAGGGCCGCCCCTACTCGATCTTCGGCTACGACACGACGCCGACCGTGGACATCATCTACCTGGAGCACGACGAGGGCGGCGAGTACGTCGACCACAGCAAACGCACCGTCCGCTACCTGACCCGCTGGGACTACCAGCGGGCCACCGCCCTCGGACCCGAACAGAGCAGGCGACTGCTGCTCGATCTCGCAGCAGGGTCTGCGACGAAGGGAAGTACCAAGTAGATGAGCACCTTCACCGCGTGGCGCAAGTCCTCCTACAGCGGTCCGCCGGACAACGACTGCGTGGAGGTCGGTTTCGGCGGCGACGGCGTCGGTCTTCGGGACAGCAAGGCCCCCGACGAAGGCGTCCTCGTGCTGTCACGACGCGGCTGGGCCGGGTTCCTGAGCACGATCAAGTCCGGTGACGCCCAGGTCGGGCGATAGGCATGGGGTCGCGTCGCAGTGCGCCGCCGAAGCACCCGCCCAACACCCGGCTCACGTGGGAACGGCTTCAACGGGGGTGGAGTCGCGACGAGGTGGTGACCAGGATCAAGCGGAGCATGGGCCAGGCCGGGGAGCCCGAGCCGGGGCTCACCGCCGAGGTCGTCCGCCGGTGGGAGTCGGGTGACCGGAAACCCGAACCCCGCTACCAGAAGCACCTGGTCCAGGTGTTCCGACTTCCCGCCAGTGACTTGGGTCTGCTTTCCTCGGAGGAGCTGGCGTTGCGACCCCGACGCCCGGCCGAACCGCCCGCCGTGACCGCGCAGGACGTCGACGCGATCGTGAGGAAGGTGACCCTGGTGCTGCTGGGCAACGGAAACGAGTTCAACCGGAAGATGTTCCTGACCGGGCAGCTGGGGGCGAGCCTCACCCCGCTGCTGACCCAGGGACTCGCGCTCCCTGACAGCATCGAGGCGCTGACCAGGACGCCGGGCAGCACGCTCGACCCGCGCGCGGTCGACGCGTTCGCGGCCATCGCCACGTCCCACCGCAGCCTCTACTGGACCAGGCCCGCCGCCGATCTCCTGCCCGCTGTGGTCTCCCACGCGCAGTTCGGCGAGAACCTGCTCAAAACCACGACCTCCGTCGGACTGGCCGCGGCGGTGGCGGAAAGTGCACTGCTGGCCGCCCGTCTCGCGTTCTTCGACCTGGACCGCGAGGACCTGGCGGGGTCGTTCTTTCGGCTCGCGCAGGACGCGGCCGACCATTCACGCGACCACGGCCTGGCCGCCGCCGTGCTGGCGCACCGTGCGTTCGTGCCCGGTTTCGCGGGACGGGGACCGGAGGCACGTGCCCTGCTCGCCGCCGCCCACGCCCACGTCCGGTACGACGGCGGGCCGCTGCTGCGGTCGTGGCTGCACTGCGTGGACAGCGAGATCTCGGCACGCACCGGCCAGGCCGCCGACAGCGTGGCCCGGATCAGGGCCGCCGAGGACGCCCTGACGACCATCGGCACCGACGCGTTGTGGCTGGACTTCTACGACAGCGCACGGCTCGACGGGTTCGCCGGCAACAGCCTGCTGCTCGCGGGCCGACCGCACGACGCCACGCCACGCCTGCGCAACGCGCTCGACCGACTGTCCCCCACCGCCGGCAAACAACGCGCGGTCGTGCTGTTCGACCTCGCCGCCGCCCAGGCGTCGACCGACGCCGAGCTGGCGTACACCACCGCCGGCCAGGCGTGCGATCTGCTCGGCCAGGCGTGCGATCTGCTCGGCCAGGCGTGCGATCTGCTCGGCCAGGCGTGCGATCTGCTCGGCCAGGACGGCTACGCCATGGCGGCGAAGCGCGCACCCGAGGTCGGCAAGGCCCTGGCCGGCACGCCCTACGCCGCCCTGTTGCGCGAACGCGTCCGCGCCGCGACGTCAGGCTGACCGTTCGTTGTGCCCGGCCACCAACGCGGGCAGCTCGGCCAGGCCGTCGAGCCGGAACAGGCACCGTTCCTCGATCTCGGGCACCCGCAGGATGTGTCCCCACGGCCCGCGCCGCAGCAGCGCCGTCACCACGCCGACTTCCTGCGCGGGCCGGATGTCGTTGTCCAGCCGGTCACCCACGTAGAGGATCGACGACGCGGGCACCCCGGCCTCGCGCACCACCCGCTCGAAGAACGCGACCGACGGCTTCTCCACACCCCACCCGTCGGAGGTGCCCAGGACGTCGATCGGCAGGTCCAGCCCACGCAGCACGAGTTCGGCCCGTGCGGTCTGGTTGCCCGCCACCCCGACCAGCAGACCGGCGTCGCGTAGCGCGGCCAGGCAGGGACGGGCGTCCGGGTAGAGGTTCTCCTCGGCGAACGTCTCCGCCTGCCCCGCCTCGGCCCGTCGTTCGCGTTCCGCGGCCAGGTCGAATCCCGGCCTGAACACTCGGAAGGTGTCGCGGTAGTCCCCGCCGCTGGCGATGACCGCGCCGAAGACCGCCGAGAACGTGTGCCGGGGCACTCCGAGCCAGTCCGCCCACGTGCCGTACTCGCGGCTCTCGTCGACGAGCACCTCGCCCACGTCGAAGAAGACCGCCTCGATCCGCGTCACGTCCACTGCCTCCAGTCCGCCGCCTACGCCCTCATCCTGCCCGAGCAGGCGATGGCCGTCCGATACCTGGCAGTCGGACGGAGGGTTTCCGGCAGGTACTCCGGTGCGCAGCGGACTGGTCGACTGGCATCCGGCACCCGATCGGCGGGGTTATTCGCCCGACTCGCCGCATCAGGACGTCGATCGACACTTGAAAGGAACCCCTCCATGTCCACGCACATCGGCTACAGCACCTCGTCGTTCGCCCGCATCGAAGGTGACGCGCCGATCTCCTGCCACATCGTCGGCGACGAGGCCCACCTCACGATCGGTGGTGGTGCCCTGGACCTGGTCATCACCAAAACCGCACTCGTCGACCTCACCGGCCACCTCGTCCGCGCCCGCGACGAACTGACCGCCGACGAGCAGCTGACCACCGCCTGATCCGACGCCGGCCGTCGCGCGACCGCGCCGACACCGCCGACGGTCCTCCCGAAGGGAGGGGAGTGCTCCACCTCCTCCCGCGAAGCACTCCCCGCCCACCCAGGAAAGTCCGGAAAGGACAGTCGACATGTCCCGCGTCGAGAGCCGGACCCTCCGGGAGATCGGACGCTGCCTCGCGACCGGACGCCCGCACCACGCCCTCGACCACGCCTTCACCCTGCTCAGCGCAGAACCCCACACCCCAGGCCGCCGGTTTCTGCTCCTCACAGAGCTGGCGGCCCGCGCCGGGCGTCCGGTCGGCGCCGCCTACTACGGCGACCTCGCCCGTCGTGCCTTCCCGGACGCACCCACTCCGATCGAGATCCCCGCCTTTTCCTACCCTGTAAAGGAAGTACAGGTGTCCGCGATGCCACCCGAGCGGGCGCACTACGCTGTGGGGCGTGCCGAACAGGCGCTACGCTGGCTCGACCACCGCGTCACGGCCTCTCCATTCACCCATGACTGGGCACGCACGACCCTGTTGCGCGAGACCCGGGCGTCGGCGCACCTCGACGGCGTGCACCTGGCGCTGATCGAGGTCTTCCAGCACGTCCTGCCCACGAGTCCGGGGAGCCTGTGGCGTGAGCCCGCCTTCTCCCCTTACCTGGCCGCCACACTCTCCCTGCTCGACACCCCGACACCGACGCCCGCCGCGGAGCCGTTGCTCGACGTCCTGACCGGGTACGTGCGCTCCCCGCCGGCCGACGGGCACGCCCTGCGTCTGGCGCTGCCCGTCGCCCTGGTCCGGGCCCGGCTGCTGACCCGGCCCTGGCTTCCGCTCAGCACCCACCACCCCGGCACTCCCGACCTGTCCCGATCGCCCCGGGAGGACGTGCTCGCCGAGGTCGGCAGGATCGCCGACGCCGTCACCACCGACCAGCAAACGCGGTCAAGTGTCATCAACAAAGCCACACGACTGATCATCACTCCGCGTCGACCAACGTCGCTGCAGACCGCGACCATAACCACTGATCATTTCGGGTGCTTCGCTGTGCGTGCCTTCGACCTGCTTGGATGCGACGGCATCGGTGGTGACGTCGTGACAGCGGTTGGTCGGCGTAGCGTCCTAGGAGCTGTTTGGGGTTGGGATCATGTGGTTGGGGTAAGGGTCTTCAACCACATGATGGCTCCTCGTAGATGCAGTCCGGCCTCGTAGCTTTGTGGTGTCTTGTCGTAGCGGGTGGCCAGTCCGCGCCATGTCTTGATCTTCTGGAAGAGGCGTTCGACGGTGTTGCGCCGCCGGTAGCGCACGGGATCGAAGGACACAGGCCGCCCGCCGGCGGAGCCCTTGTTCCTGCGGTTGGCCCGCTGGTCGGTCTTCTCCGGGATCACAGCCGTGATCCGGCGGCGGCGTAGGTAGGCCCGGTTGGCTTTGGAGGAGTACGCCTTGTCCGCGGCCACCGCGTCCGGACGGGTGCGCGGCCTTCCGACCGGGCCGGGAACCCGGATCCGGTCCAGCACCGTCCGGAATTGCGGGCTGTCCCCGGCCTGGCCAGGGGTGAGCACGAACGCCAACGGCAGCCCGGCGGCGTCGACCGCGGTGTGGACCTTGCTGCTCAGCCCGCCCCGGGACCGGCCGAGCCCGGCCGCCGCAGCCCGCGCCTTCCGACGGCGCCTACGGGCGGCACGGTCCCGACCGGCAGATGTGCCCGCGTCGGTCGTGTCCGGCGCGGACCGCGACGCACCACCCGCAGCACGCTCCGCTGGACGGGCAACGGAGCCCCTTTTTCCCCGGTCAACGCCTGTTCCAGCGCGTCAAGGGTCTCCCCGGTCACCGCGAGTCCGGCCGATTCGTGGTGTGCCCGCACGATCGTGGAGTCCACGCTCACCAGTTCCAGGTCGACCTGTCCGCGGGAGGCGGCCTCGGCGATCAGCGCCTCCATCAGCGTCTGGAACACTCCGGTCTTCGCCCAGGTGTTGAACCGGGAGTAGACGGTGGACCAGGGACCGTACCGTTCGGGCACGTCACGCCAGCCTGACCCGGTGCGGAACCGCCACAGGATCCCGTTGAACTGCTCCCGCACCCGACGTGGCAACGGCCCGGTGGCCGCCACCGGCATATGCGGCTCGATCAACGCCCACTCGGCATCGGTCAGATCAAAACGCGCCACATCCGTGTTCTACCAGCCCAACCAGCACACCACCGGGCCCACCTAGATCCGAACTTCAAACAGCTCCTAGGGCACGATGACCCGGTCATCCACCCGAAGATGGTGGTGCCCTCGCGCTACGAGGCTGCGATGACTTCTCGAGCGGCACAGGATCATGGACCGACGTGAGCGGTCCGAGATGCGGTCAGGCCGGATCGACCGCGTCGTGAACGGTCAGGGAGAAGGAGTCCTCGGCAAGGAAGTCGTGCCCCTCGAAGCCTTCCAGGTGCACGTGCCCCTTCGGGTCGCCCGAATCCGCGCCGGCCAGGACGATCCGGCTGAGCGTGGCCAAGTGCCGCACCGGGCCGCGGATCGCCAGGTCGAGCGCCGTTCGATCGACCGTGATCCGGACCGTCGGCGTGTCCACCGCCTCCACGGACAACGTCTCCAGTGCCACACCGTAGGGGGCGATGTTCTCCGTGGTGACCAGTGCGAACCGGCCTTGGCCGCGTTCCAGCGCCGCCGCGAGTTCGGCGTACTCCTGCGGCGTCCCGGACAGCGCCGCCTCGTTCGTGGTCGTGGACAGTGCGACGATCATGGCCTTCTCACGGTATGTCACCCGGCCGGATCGTGGACGGGTCGATCGGGATGTGCGGGTCGTTGTACGGGCCAGAGCGTACCGGGTTGCCGTTGACCTGGGTCTCCAGGTTGAGGTGCGGCCCGAGTTGTTGCACGTGCGGGCTGGCCGGGTTGATGTCGAAGCGCGCCACGCTGGCGATCCGGTTGCCCGCGCTGTCGGTGGAGGTGCCGATGAACTGGTAGCCGCCGCTGCCGGACGGAACGACGCGGGCATTGTCGCCGGCGTGCCGGGCGCCCAGTTCGACCGCTTCGTCCATCGAGATCGGGCCGGGGATCCGGGGTGGCGGCGGGTTGGTGTGCGAACCGGTGCCGAGTGCGTGCGAGCCGCCCGGCGCGGGCGAGAGGCCCAGGGGGTCGATGAACCGCGTCGGGTTCGGCACGTAGGCGCGGGGGTTGGGGGACGGGCGGATGCCCAGCGGGTCGTCGGTGACGTACCGCGCGATCTCCGGGTCGTAGTAGCGCGAGTAGTTGTAGTGCAGGCCCGACTCGTGGTCGTGGTACTGGCCCGGGAATCGCAATGGCGTGGCCGGGTGCGCCGTTCGACCCCACAGTGTGGTCTGCTCCTGGCGCACTACGTGACCATTCGGCGCGACGAGTTCGGCCGGGGTCCCCACGAGGTCGGTGACGATCGAGTGGAACTCGCGGTCCACCCATGCGGCGTCGTGGGTGGGCACCCGCAGTCGCTGCGCCACCGGTCGCATCCCGGTCGTGTCGTGGTCCCAGGTCATCGCCTGAAGGGATTCGATCTGCTCGGCGAGCACAGTGCCGTCCCAGACGAACTCCGTCCGCTCCAACACCTCACCCGCCGGACCGGTCCGCTGCTTGGCGATGCGCCTGCCCATCGCGTCGTAGGTGTAGCGCCAGCGCGTTTGGTCCGGTGTGACGACCTCGGTCAGCCGGTCATCGGCGTCCCAGGTGTAGTGCCAGACGTCCGGCTTGCGCGAGAGTCTGCTCCGCACCCGCCGCACGACCCGGCCGCGCCGGTCGTGGTCGAAGCGGGTCCGTCCCGCCTGGCGCAACAGCGTTCCCTCGTAGGTGAACGAGGCGGGCTCGGCACCGGGGATCCCGACCTGGGTCAGGTTGCCCGCTGGGTCGTACACGTACTGCTCGGACCACTGCGGGCCGTGCACGGAGACGACCCGGCCGAGTGGGTCGAGGTCGTATGTCCTCAGGCCCGCGGGCTCCTCGACCGCCGTGAGGTAGCCGTCGGCGCGGTAGTGGTACCGGCGGTGCGCGATCCGCCGCTTCGCGCCAGAACCATCCACAATGGACATGTCTTGGTCGGCCAGCCTGCCGGCGGCGTCCCAGCGCTGGGCCAGCACGGCGTTTCCGAACCGACGACCTACTTCACGCCCTGCTGCGTCGTGGGTGAACTCCACGGTATGGACGCCGCCACGCAGGGTCGTCGGCAGGTGCGACGGATCGTACGTCCAGTCGGATCGGGCGCCGGTGGGGGTGACTCGGCTCACGCGCCGACCGACCGCGTCGTACCGGGACACCAACGTGCGTCCGTTGGTGCTCTCCTCGACCACCCGGCCCAGGGCGTCGCGGCGGAACACGGTTTCGGCGTGCCCATTCGCCGCCCACACCACTCGACCGGCTTCGTCGTACCGGAATCGGGACGTGCCGGTCGGTGTCGAGCGGGTGAGCACCCGGCCCAGCGGGTCGAGTTCGAACTCGACGTGGTCGTCCGGTCCGTGCGACCGCCGCACGACCCGCCCGGCGGCGTCACGTGCGTACTCGACGGCTTGGCCGCCGTAGCCCGTCTCGCGCACCAGTCTGCCCGCGGCGTCGTACTCGTATCGCCACACCGAGCCGGTCTGGTCCGTCACCGACACCAGTCTGAGCTCGGTGTCGTAGTCGAATTGGAGAGTGCTGCCGTCCGGCAGGATCCGCTCGGCAGGCAGGTCGAAGTGAGTGGGGCGTGCGCGTGTCCGCTGCCCGACCCTGTCGATGTGCTCGACCTCGTTGCCCTCGGCGTCATAGCGCCACGACTCGCTCGACCCGTCCGGGTGGGTCCGGTCGAGGAGCTTGCCCTCGACCGTCCACGACAGCGCGGTGATCCCGCCGGTCGGGTCGAGGATCTGCCGCACGCGTCCCATGGCGTCGCGGAGGTGGCGGGTGGTGGCGCCCCGGGCGTCGTTGACGGCGATCGGGAGCCCGACGGCGTCCACCTCCGTCCGATGCGTGCCGCCCGCCGCGTCCACCACGGCGGTAAGGCCACCGTTCTCGCTGTACTCGTAGCGGGTCACTGCGCCGCTCGGGTCCGTCACCGCGACCAGGTTGCCCCGTGAGTCGTATTCCTTGAACCACACGGCGCCGTCGGGGTCGACCTGACGTGTTGGTTGGCCGAACTCGTTGTACTCGGCGAGCAGCTGCGTGCCGTCGGGCCGGGTCAGCACCAGGATCTCACCGTCGTCGTCACGCAAATACGACGTCGTGAGGCCGAGCGCGTCGGTGGTGGACACGAGCCGGTCGTAGCGGTCCCAGTGGAACAGCGTCTGGTTGCCGAGGGGATCCACCCGCCGCACCAGTTGGCCGACGTCGTTGAAGTGGTGGTGGGTGACGTGTCCGAGCGAGTCGATCTCCCGGGTGACGCCGGCCGCTGGGTTGTACTCCACTTCGCCGGTCAACGCGCCACCCGAGCCGGTGGTACGCACGCAACGGCCGTTGTGGTCGTACTCGTAGCCGTACCACTCCCCGTTACGATCGATCCACCTGATGATCCGGCCCGCGTGGTCGTACTCGAACCGCAGCGCCGCGCCGGAGGAGTTCAGCACCTCGGTGAGCCGATTGTCGTCGTAGCGGTAGGAGACCAGCGTGATTTCGCCGCCCGCCGGGCTGACCAGCCTCAGTCCGGTGACGTGGCCGTTCTCGGTGTCCACGACGATGTCGTAGCCACCGCTGTGCCGGATCCGGGATGGCACCGCCCCGGTGTACTCGAAGTCGATCCGGTTGCCATTGCGGTCGGTGATCGCGCTGATCGGTGCGTGAGCCGCGTCCGGGAAGTGCAGCGACCGTCCGGTCCTGGGTTGGGTGATCACATAGCCGGAGTCGGTACGCGCCAACGACCAACGCGCGCCTTCCACCGGTAGCACCGGGGCGCCGCTGCTCGGCGGGAGCGGGTAGACGAGCACGACGCCGTCCGGGTCGGCGAAGTACACGCCGTGGTCGTCCACTTCCAGTCTTTGGTCCAGCGTCGAGGCCCACGACGGGCCGAGCAGCCGTCCGGCGCGGTAGGACGACACGTGCACCCGTCCGACCAACAGAGACAGCACACCGGGCAGGTCGACGTCGATCTGCGCCAAGTACATCTCGCCGGAGGCGAGGTCGATCGGCTCGCGGCCCTCGCAGCGCCCCTCGGGTGGCTGTGCCCGGTCGCGCGGGTTGGGCGTGTCCTCACGCAGGCTCGGCCGGTCGGAACTGCTCGAGCGCGGCCTGCTGGAACCTGACGGTGACGACCCGTTGCCATCGGTGCCGGCGGGTGTTATGCCCGAAGACGCGGTGTCCGGTGACGTTGTGCTCGATGGCGACGTCGTCCCGGAGGTCGAGGTGGTGCCTGAGGGTGAAGTCGTGCCTGAGGGCGAGGTTGTGTCCGCTGTGCTCGACGGGGTGGTGGTGCCGTCGGGTCCTTTCACGGTGGGTGCGTCGGGTGCGCTGGATGTGCTGGTGGTTCCGGGGCTGCTCGGACCGTCGGCGCGGCGGCCGAGTTTGCCCAGCTTCTCCATGATCTCGCCGAGCTTGTCGAGGACCTTGCGGATGCGCGGGGTGACGTTGCCGATGGTCTTGACCAGTTTGCGGACCAGGTCGGCGATGCGGTTGCAGACGCGGGCGATGGTCGAGGTGGCCTGGGCGACGATCAGCGGGGTGGCCAGGCCGAGCGTGGCGACGGCCTCCAGCGCCCAGGTGATCAGCTTGCCGACCACTTCGGCGACCAGGTCGCGGATGATCTCGCGGACGGCGGCGACGACCTCGCCCATGACCATCACGCCGACACCCACGCCCTCGGCCAGGGTGGCGGCGCCGGCGATGGCGTCGGCGGTCTGGGCGGCGTGGCCCCGGTAGGCGTCAGCCGCCTCGCCCCGCCAGCCGGGTGCGTCCTGGGCGGCGAGGTCCTCGGCGACGCGGGCGACCTCGGCGGCGACGTTGGACCACGTCTCGCTGAACGACCGGATCACCGGCGGATCACCGGCGAACCAGTCCAACGCCTCCTTCAGCGGCTGCACGTGCTCGATCAGCCAACCCACACCGTAGGAGGCCACGGTGCCGACCGGGTCGAGCACCATCGACAACACTTCCAGACCGACACCGACACCACCCAACCCGGCCGCGACCCAGCTGCCGTCGGAGATGCCCTGCGCCAGGTCGTTCGCGGACTCGGCGATGCCGATGCCGGTCACCGCCGTCGTGTCGCTCTTCGCCGTCGCGACCAGCGGGTTGTTCACGTGTTCACCCCGCCGAACCGCGCCGACTCACCGGACTCCCGCGCGTCGTAGGCCCGGGAGGTCTCACGCAGCTTCGCCGCGTTGTCCGACACCGTCTCCGCCGCCTTGGCCAACGCCTGCACGCCCATGTCCTCGAACGGCTGCAACAGCATCGCGAACGGTTGGCACACCACGCCGTACGCGGAGTCGTCCATCGCCACCGTCCGCGCCGCGTCCGCCGCCGTGCGCAACCGGTCCGCCAGACCCTCCACCCGACCGGCCAGCGCCCCGATCTCACCGGTGACGGCCTCGAACCCGCCGGTCATCGCGTCACCTCAGGTAGCCCTCGTCGGAGAAGTCCCCGTCGTCACCCGGTCGGCGACGCGGCGGAGTGGTCGGCGCGGTCGGTTCCGGCTGTGGGAAGTTCCGCTCGGCCACGGCCACGATGTGCTGCCCCGACGGGGTCCGGCCGACCGTCTCCCCGACGATCCGCGCCAGCTCGGCCGGGTAACCGGCCTGCGCCTTGCCCATCGCCTCCATCACCGCCGCGGCGATCTGCTCCGGACGCAACCGGCTCACCCCGTCGGTCATGGTCACGGAGCTGGGGATGCCGTTCGGGCCGACCGTCACGCTCACCGCGCCACCCGCGGCCGACGCGGTGATGGAGATCCGCTCGACCTCCTGCCGCATCGACTCGTACCGGGCCGCCTTCTCCTCCGCGTCGCGCTCCCAGTCGTCCACCAAGCGCTGCACGCCTGCCAGCGGATCGGTCATCGGTTCCCCCTCCGGTGACATGGATCGAGCCAAGGTACTGCGCCGGAGACGACGCATCGAGCGGATTCGCTCCCAAGACGACCGGATCGGCCCAATCGTGGAGGGTAGGCGTGCGCACTCCGGACAACCGCAGGGGTGCGCGGGGTACTTGCTCTGGCACGACCTCCCGGGTTCCACGTGCGATGACTTCGGTGGACGGAAACCGGGTGGGGGCGGGTACATCGGTTGGGCAGGACATGCCGCCGCGCCACACGCGCAGCAGATACGCACAGAACCCTGAGTCCGGGCCGTCGCCGGACCGATGCGCGTTGAGCACCGTGGCGAACGCGTCGATCCTCAAGTCGCCGGTCGTGGAACCATGGAGCTACCTGATCGAAGGGAGCCGTTGTGTCGGTCGACGGTGTCGCCGCCTCGGTTCGCACTCTGGATGGGCGGATGCTTGCCGGAACGTTGGTCGCGCCGGTGGGTGCCGGACGTGCGGTGGTGTTCGTGCACGGCGGTGGCGTGACCAGGACTTCTTGACGGGGACGCCGGCCTGGCACTGGCGCTGCACACCATCGCCACGCACCAGGCCGACACCACGTGGGACCGCTGCCTGCTGATCGCGTGACGGCTGTACGACGGCGTACCCGATCGCGACCCGCCGCCTGGCCGGCGAGAGTCAAGCGGCGGTCGCGATCGTTCTTCGGCAGGCGGTCGGCTGCCGTGGGCATGCTCGGATCAGTGGTCGAACTTGCCGGCCTTGGCGCTCGCGAAGAACGTCGCAATGCCGTCATGGGAGAACAGCAGCACCGGACCCGAGTCGCCCCGCTTACTGTCCCTGACACCGATCGCCGCCGCGTCGACACTGGTGCCGACCTCGACGCAATCCCCGTTGCCGACGGAACGGCTCGACTTCCGCCAGGTCCACGTGTCGCTCATCGTTATAGCTCCCTCCGGATGGTGTCGATCACGGACAGCGACTTGCGCGCGGGCAACGCCACGTCCAGGAGGTGGGCGCCTACCTGCGCGTACCGGTCGATGTCCTCAGTGTCGTCCCGATACCGGCCGCCTGACAGGTCTTCGAGATACACCACACCCGGATCGCGCTCGATGGGGAACTCCAAGCGGGTGAACGGTCCCTGCATCGCAGGATGTGCTCCACTGCTGAACGGCAACACCCTGATCGTGATGTTTTCGCGCTCGGCGAGCGTCAGCAGGTACTCAAGCTGCTCGGCAGCGACGTCGGCACCTCCGACCTGCTGACGGAGCACGCCTTCACCGATGACGGCCATGACCTCCAGAGGGTGCTCGGAGCGTTCGAACGCGGTCTGCCGACGCATCCTGAGATCGACGAGAGTCCGCACGCGGTCGTCGGCGAGGTCCGCCCCGCCGAGGTGGCCGCGGATTGTCGCCTCGGCGTAGCGACGGCATTGGAGGATGCCCTTCACGACCACGGCGTCGTAGGTGAAGATTCGGCTCGCGCCCTGCTCCAGACCGACGTACATGTCGAAACCGGGCAGCAGGTTCAGCGTCGAGTCCAGGTCGAAGACCGGTCCCGACTCGCGGGCCTGGACGATCAGCTCCTTGAACTGCTCCGTCATCTCCGGCACGCCGTACAGCTCCAGCAGTGCCTCGATGTCCAGGAGCTTGGGCATGTTGCGGCCGGACTCCAGGTGCGTGACGCGCGACTTGCTCGTGTCGATCCGGGTCGCCGCGTCCTGCTGGGATTTGCCCGACGCCTCACGTAGCCGCTTCAACTCGAACGCCACGTACCGACGGATCACCGTTGGTGTCGTTGACAGCGCCACGTAACTGTCCAATCTGCCCAAGTCACCCTATCGGTCGACTAGGCGTCAGTAATGTCTCCACAGTAGCCTCTCCAATCGAGAGGCTACGACGGTATCTTTCCGTAGCAACCCTCTCACACTCCGCAGTTGCCCGATCGGCACCCCATCCCGGTCCGGCCACCTCTACCTCGCAAAACCGGAGAGGGATACGCCATGGCCCAAACTCCGAGCACGCACACCGGTTCCGTGACGGCCCAGGCGCGAACCGCCTCTGGAACCGAGTTCGGGGAGGAAGCCGCCCAAGACGCCGAGGTGCGCGTCCATCTTCGAGACAGCCGCACCGCCCTGCGGTGGCGACTTGGCTGCTCCCGGCTCCGGACACGCACCACACCAGTCCGGGGCAGCGAAGACCACACCACGGCTTCGGGCGTCTTCCAGCGCAGAATCCACCGGCTCGATCCCGACAGCCGAACGATCCGTCACCAGGGTCTGATCTTCCACCTGTCGGCGTGCGGCGCGGTGGCGATCGCCACCGATCATTCCGTACCCGAGTGGGAATGGTGCCCGACCTGCTGGCCGACCGATCCCTCCCTCCGAGACGGCACTGCCGATCGTTGACCGCGATAACGCCGTTGGCGCACAACGACTTCATCCCCCTGAACAAGACCACTCGGGGTGACGCGCATCCCGAGCACAACCTGGAAGGGAACCTCAAATGTCCACTCACATCGGTTTCAGCACGTCGTCGTTCGCCCGCATCGAAGGCGAGGCCCCGATCTCCTGCCACGTCGTCGGAGACGAGGCCCACCTCACGATCGGCGGCGGTGCACTGGACCTCGTGATCACCAAAACCGCACTCGTCGACCTCACCGGCCACCTCGTCCGCGCCCGCGACGAACTCACCGCCGACGAACAGTTGACCACCGCCTGACCCGACACCGGCCGTCGCGCGACCGCGCCGACACCGCCGACGGCCCTCCCGACGGGCGGGGAGTGCTCCACACTCCTCCCGCGAAGCACTCCCCGCCCACCCCGGAAAAGTCCGGAAAGGACAGTCGACATGATGTGTGTCGAGAGCCGGACTCTCCGGGAGATCGGACGCTGCCTCGCGACCGGACGCCCGCACCACGCCCTCGACCACGCCTTCACCCTGACCGGTACCGACGCCCCAGGCCGCCGGTTCCTCCTCATCGCGGAACTGGCGGCCCGCGCCGGGCGCCCGCTCGGCGCCGCCCACTACCGCGACCTCGCCCGACGAACCCTCCCAGACGGACACCCACCGATCAAGATCCCCACCCTCCCCCGCCCCGCAGACGATGCACGGGAATCGGCGATGCCACCCGAGTGGGCGCACTACGCCGTGGGCCGAGCCGAACAGGCGCTGCGCTGGCTCGACCACCGCGTCACCACCTCCCCGTTCGCCCACGACTGGGCCCGCACCGCCCTGCTGCGCGAGACCCGCGCGTCGGCGCACCTCGACGGCGTGCACCTCGCACTGATCGAGGTGTTCCACCACGTCCTGTCCACGAGCCCGGTGGGCCAGTGGCGCGAACCCGCCTTCGCCCGCCACCTCGCCACCACGCTCGCCCTGCTCGACACCCCGACACCGACACCCGCCCCGGAGCCGTTGGCCGACGTCCTGACCCGGCACGTACGCACCCCGCCGGCCGAGGGTCACGCCCGGCGCCTGGCCCTGCCCGGCGCCCTGGTCCGCGCCGGATGGCTGACCAGGCCCTGGCTGCCGCTCAGCACCCACTACACGGGCACGCCCGACCCGACCCGACCACGCCGGGCCGACGTGCTCGCCGCCGTCGGCCGGATCGCCGACGCCATCACCCGCACCTGCCACGCCGAGATCGCCCTCCTCGACACCCTCACCAGGCTGCACGACCACCCCGCCGCCACCCGAACCCGCAACCTCCGCGCCGTCTGGACCGACCTGCTCACCCGAGGCGCCGTCACCGTCACCGACCTAGCCACACGCCACGGCTTCACCACCAAGACCGGCTACAACACCACCGCAGCCCTGCGCGCCCTCGGACTCGCCCGAGTCGACCCCCGCCCCTACGGGCGCACCATCCACAACCCCGACGTCCTGGACCTGTTGACCTGTCCGCACGGGGCCGCTCTGGAGGATCAACTGTGAGCGCTCGGATCAGACTCCGCGCCGGCATGTTCGACAAGGCAACACGCCTGGCCGGCCACCGCTCCGACTACTCGGCCTCCAAGGCCATGGGCGTGAACCGCTCCACCGTCACCCGCGTCCGCGCCGGAGAACTCCATCCCGGCCCCGCCTTCATCGCAGGAGCACTCCTCGCCTTCGCACCCATGACCTTCGAGGACCTCTTCGAGTGCGTCCCGTGATCTGTGGGCGGGTGCTCGTATCCGACGGTCAGCTATACAACGTCAAGGGTCGGATTGGGCTGTTTGAGGGAATGTGTGTGCCGTCCCGGAGTGTCCGGTAACCGTCCGGATCAGGTCTGCGATCTTTGGGCAGTCGTGCCGGGACGCGGACCGCCTTCCCGGTGATGTTCGCGGGTGGGTGTGGGGAGGGGCCGTGACCGGTCTGATCGTGGACGGTTCGGGGTTCGAACTGGTCCTGGGTGACGAACGGATCGGACCACTGCGGGCACTTGAGAGTACCGATACCGAGTTTCTGGAGCAGTTGACCGCGCAATACGTGCGGGCGGTACACGCGAACTCGGACTCGGTGCTGCTGGAATTGGGGCGAAAGCTGTTCAGCTGGCTCGACGGCCAACAGGGACAGTTACGGACGTGGCTGGAGCGGGCGACGGCACCGGAGGTGTTGGAGGTGCGGGGCCCGCAGTGGCCGTCCCATACCGCGTGGGCGGTTCTGCGTGCTCCGTTCGAGTTGTTGGCGTGGCCGGACGGGAGTTTCCTTGCCGGCGAAGGGCTGACCCGGTTCTGCGTGGCCCGGCGCCTAGGATCGCCGTTACAGCCTGCCACCCCGGACGGTTTCCGGTTGGGCCTGGCCTTCATGGCGTCGTCGCCGATGGGACAGCACGAACTGGACTTCGAGGCCGAGGAGACAGCGATCCTGGACGCGGTGGGTGATGCCCGCGTCGATCTGCTGGTCGAGGACACCGGCGATCCCGAGCAACTGGGCGAACGGCTCTCCGACGCCGGGCTTCCGGTCGTGCACCTGTCGTGCCACGGCCTCAACGCGTGGCCCGGCAAGGGCGGGGAGCCAGTGCTGTTGATGGAGGACAGCACGGGTGGGCCGCGGCCGACGACGGCCTCCGAACTGGTCGGCCATCTCCCGAAAGACACGCGGTTGGTGTTCGTGTCGGCGTGTCTGACCGCGACCGGCGCCGATGACTCCACGCGCCTGCCCGCGGGCACCGAACGCAAGGGAGGACCGGGCCCGGGAGGGCGGCCGGAGCTGCTGGCGCACTCGCTGTCGACGAGTCTGGTCAGCGCCGGGGTGCCCGCGGTGATCGGGTGGGACGGCTCGGTGAACGATCGGGCCGCCACCAAGTTCGCCGAACACCTGTATCGGGCGTTGACCAACCGCACGGACCTGGCGGTGGCAGTGGGCGACGCGCGGCGGGCGTTGCTGGACTCGGACGACCCTGTAGTGCGGGCGGACTGGCACATGGCCAGGTTGTGGCTGGGTCAGGCGGGCGGCGGGCAGGTGGTGGCGGGTCGTCGCAAGCGGTCGATGGTGTCAGCCGTGCATGGCACGAAACGGTTCCTGGACCAGAAAAGTCAGGTTCCAGTGGCCAAGGCACAGATGTTCGTGGGCCGCCGCGACGAGTTGCGACGTGCGCTGCGGGCGCTACGGGACGGTGAGCACGCCGGGGTGCTGCTGCAGGGCCAGGGCCGGTTGGGCAAGTCGAGTCTGGCAGCCCGGATCGTCGACCGGACGGCCGGCGACTACGCCGTTGCCGTGGTATTCGGCGACTACGGCGCGTCGGCCATCCTGAACGCGATACGGGATGCGGTACGCACCGACCAGAAGGCCCGGGAGTTGATCGACGCCGGGATCGCTCGGGTGCGAGACCGGCCGGAGGCGATCGGGGAGGTCCTGATCGACCTGCTGTCCGGACCGTGCGCCCAGGCGGGCGACGGGCACAAGCCGTTGCTGCTGGTGATCGATGACTTGGAACAGATTCTCGCGTCGAACGCAGCAGGGCCGCACCGGGTCGTGCCCGAGCACGCCCTCGTACTGGCGGCGGTGCTGCGGGCCTTCGAGCCGGCCGAGACGGACAGTCGTCTGCTGCTCACGAGCCGGTTCGTCTTCACCCTCGACGGCGCGGAGAACACGCTTGAGCGTATCCAACTGCGACCCTTGTCCACCGTCGCGCAACGCAAACTGCATCGACGCCACCAAGCCCTCGCACCCGCGGATCGTCAGGACAAACGTGCCGACCTCGCACAGCGAGCGGTCACGGCGAGCCGGGGTAACCCGGGCCTGCAGGACCTGATCTGCCTGCGCTTGGTCTACAACGACCAGGTCCCGCTTTCCCGCGCGGAAGCCGCCGTGTCGCAGATGGAGGACTACCTGCGCCAAGGGGATCTGCCCAGCGACGGCGAAGTCCGGGAGTTCCTGGAGAACCTCGCCCTGGACGCCCTGCTCGACGAGGCCGGCACCCCCGCCAGAGCCCTGCTGCGGGCCGTCACGCTGTTCGACCTGCCCGTCCCGGAACCGGTGGTCGAAATCCTGGCCGATCACGTAGGCGGTACCCCGACCCGTCTGCGCGACCTCGGCCTCCTGGAGCCCTACCCCGACCCGCACGGCACCGGAGGCACGGCCTTGGCCGCCAATCCCTTGGCCGCCGGCCGAATTCCTCCGCTGTCCACGGCGGAACGAAGCACGCTGGCCGCCATCACAGTCGAAGTGCTGCTGGCCGCATGGACCCCGGACACCGAATCTCAGGGCCGGACGACGGAGCAGGACCTGCAACTCACCCGACTCTCGCTGGCGGCGGACAACCCGAGCGTCACCGCCACGTGCGCCGCCGGCGCCGTCACACACTTGCGCGCCGGCGTCGCAGCCGAGGCCTCCACGCTCGGGCACGACGCGATCAGCCTCCTCGACCGGCACCACCGATCTGTACCCGTACTTCTTCTGCGTGTCACCGCCGACGCGGCACTCACCAGCGGCGACGGAACCCTGGGGCATGCCCTGCTGGATCGGGCCGTCCGCCAAACTGCCACCGAGAACCACGAGGATCCCCTGGAACGCGCCAGAGTCCTCGCCGAACGAGCCCGCCGCATTCTCACGACCGGCGACCTGCGTCAGGCCGAACAACTCATCCATCAGGCACACGCTCTGTTCACCGCCAAGGAATCCGACGGTGAAGCCGCAGCGGCCACAGGAGTCCTCGGCGACATCCTCTTCCAACGCGGCGACTACGACGAAGCCCTCCGCATCCGCCGCGACATCGAACTCCCCGTCTACGAACGCCTCGGCGACACCCACGCCACCGCCGTCACCTGGGGCCAGATCGGCGACATCCTCTTCCGACGCGGCGACTACGACGAAGCCCTCCGCATCCGCCGCGACATCGAACTCCCCGTCTACGAACGCCTCGGCGACACCCACGCCACCGCCGTCACCTGGGGCCAGATCGGCGACATCGCCGAACGACGCGGCGACTACGACGAAGCCCTCCGCATCCGCCGCGAAGTCCAACTCCCCGTCTACGAACGCCTCGGCGACACCCACGCCACCGCCGTCACCTGGGGCCAGATCGGCGACATCCTCTTCCAACGCGGCGACTACGACGAAGCCCTCCGCATCCGCCGCGACATCGAACTCCCCGTCTACGAACGCCTCGGCGACACCCACGCCACCGCCGTCACCTGGGGCCAGATCGGCGACATCCTCTTCCGACGCGGCGACTACGACGAAGCGACCCGGCTCCAGCTCAAGCGATTGGAAGTGCACACACGCCTGGGAGATCTCGACGGTATCGCCGGAGCGAACTGGGACCTAGCCCGGCTCAACCTGAGTCAACAGGACCACGAGTCCGCCGCACCCAGGTTGATCGAGTCGTACTCGATCAACCGTCGTCTCCAACGCGCCGAGGGTATCGCCGTGGTGGGCACGACACTCGCCCAACTGCTCGCCGCCGCCGGTGAGACGGTCCAAGCCCGCCAGATCGCCGACGAAAGCCTGCAGGCTGCCACGAAAATCGAGAACCAGGCCCTCGTCGAACAGCTGAACAGCCTCATCGATCGACTCGATCAAGGAAACGAGCACGAATGATCATCTACATCGAGAGCAGCGCCACGAACCACCTCGCGCCAGCGAAGGACAGCCTCCAAGAACTGGTCGACAGTTGGGGATTCACCCTGCACGAAGTTCCCGCGACGGCGCTCGGCACCAGTGATTCCACCCGTGAGGACGACAAGTCCGTCGACCCCGTCGCCCTGGCCGCGCTGGTCCTCTCCATCCCCTCGGCAGCCTTGGCCGTCACCGACCTGGCAGACCGAATCCACAAGCGTCGACGGGCGAAGGACATCATCGACAAAGCCCGACAGATCGCAGACGACCACTCCGTCACCCTGAAACTGGACACCCAGGACGGGCCACAGGACCTCTCGACGCTCGACCCCGACCAACTGCTTGACCTTCCCGAAAGCGACGACCCCGCGTAGACGCCGCCCCGCGCCCGTCTCAGGCTTGCGGGCGGGCGCGGGTCACACCACCCACGACGGCGATCGCACCCTGACCCGACAGGTCTACGGCCACATGTCCCCGCCCTTCAAATGACGGCCGATCGACCACAGCGACGTGGCACCAACCGCACGGAAGAACACCGCACTCGTTCCGCCAATCGGAAAACCGTTCTTCCACAGAATTCGAATAATCGAAGCAGATCGTCGAGCGGCACCGATCCGCCGATAGTGGGATCGTCACCGATTCATTCCGGAGGCGATCCATGGTTGTCACTCACGTTGCTGCCACGATCCTGTCCGTACTCACCTCGTTCAACCCCCCGACCACGCCCAAGGCGTTGTGCGGCTTCGGGTTCGTCAATCCCGATCACCACGGCGGCGCGACCGCCGTCTACCGGCACTGCGCCGAATCGTTCGTGCTCGTCCGGGTCGACACCGACGGACGTGGCCACTACACGCGATGCGTCGGGCCATGGGCGACAGTGCCGTTCTGGGCGGACGAGAAGGTGGTCAACGCCTACTACGTGCCCGTCGCCCCCGCGTTGTTGGACCTGGGCGATCGGCGGATCTGTTCGCTCAGCCAACCCGACGCCTAACACGGGTCAGCGGCGGTCGGCGACGTCGGCCGCCGCGTGACGGGCCAGCTCGGTCGCGCGGTCGAAAGCACACCCGTCGGCGGCAAGAAAGTGGTCGTCCGGTTCGTGCCACGGGGTATGACGGCCTTTGTCGGCACAACGACGCAACGGGGTGTTGAGGTCGGTGAGCCGGTCAAGGGTCGGCCACAGGTGGCGGTTGCGATAGTCGATCAACTCGGCCGTGGGCGTAGTGGCCTGGTAGGCGTAGCGCCACGCCGCGAGCAGGGCGGTGAGGTCTTCGACAGCACGGCCGTGGAGGAACCAACACGGCGGAATACGGGCACCGGGACCGAGTTCCTCGCGGGTATTGAGGTGGTCGACGAAGTCGGCCACCTCGGACCACAGATCGGCAGCGCGGGACGCGTCGAGGTGGGGCCAGGACCAGGAACCCGGCGGATGCGAGCGAAACCGTTCCACCACAACGACAAGGTGCTCGACGATCCCGGTCAAGTGGTCGAGGTCGGCACGCAGGTGTTCGGGACTGGTCATGTCGCCGCTCGACGGCCCATGCGGTGCTCAGCGTCGGCCTTGAGCGCGAGCAGGCGTTTCGAGTCAGGTTGGTCGTACCAGGCCGTCAACGTCACGGTGGTGGCCGGGAGATTGCGGTAGAGCAGGAGCGCCTTGCCGTCGGGCAGGGTACGGAGCTGGTCCACGCGCAGGGCCCGTTCCCAGTTGTGGGTGGTGGAACGGGTACGGCGGAACTCGCCGGTGCTCGTGCTGGTACGAGGCACATAGGCGTCACCGACCAGCCGGGACAGGTCCTCCAGGGTGTCCGCTTCGGCGACACCACCCAGGATCAGACGCGTGGTGACGGAGTTCCAGATCTCCCGGGTCTGTTCACGGCCCCAGCGGCGTTCGAGCTGGCCCAGGCCGTGACAGGCGATGATCATGTGGATGCCGCGTCCGCCGGAGTCGGAGACGAGTTGGCCGAGATTGTCGGGTGCGGCGACGTTGCCGATCTCGTCCCACGGGCAGCGCAACGGCGGGTCGAGGCGGCCGTCGGGTTGGCGGGCGGCGAGGCGTTTGGCGCGGTGGTGGACGTGCAAAGCCAACGCGGACGCCAGTGGCCCGGCCGAGCCGACGCCGCCTTCGCTGACGATGTAGAGGGTTCCGCGCGAACGCAGGAACGCGTCCACGTCGAACTCCCGGCCGCGTGGCGGTGAGCACGCGTCGAGCAGCCGTGGGGAGTTGAGCGGGTCGAGGACCAGGTTCAGGGTCTGCGCGATGCCGCCGAGCATCTCCCCCGCCGCGCTGGTGGTCAGCTCACGCAGCGTCGACGCCCAGTGCGCCGAGGTCGGCGAGCGGTGCAGCAGGTCGAGCGGTTCGTCGTCGGACCACTGGGCCGACCAGGTCAGGATGTCGCGCATGGTGCGTCCGCCCAGGGCCGCGGCGTGCAGCCAGGCGCGCAGGACGCGGGTCGCGGAGTCGGTGAAGAACCCGGCGTTGGTGACGGTGCCGTCCATGGGTCGGGCGGCGACGAGTTCGCGGGCCCGTCGGATGGCCTCGTCGGGGTTCTCGCAGCCGGTGATCGGGCTCCAGCGCAACGTGTCCGGCCAGCCGGTGACGTCCTCGGGATCGAACACGTGGACCGGGCCGACCTGTTCGCGCACGCCCACCGTGGCGGCGAGCACGTCGGCCTTGGTGGAGGTGGTGACGACGGCGCCGGGGGCGTCGAGGACGCGGGGGATGATGCGCCGGTTGGTCTTGCCCTGGCGGGTGCCGACCATGACCAGCTCGGCGTCTTCGTGTTGGCCAAACAGGTTCAGGCCGGCGGCACGTCCCAGGTCGACCGCGACCTCCGACATCGGCAGGCGTCCGGTACCGGCCAGCGACGGGCGGGCGCGGCCGGCACGGCGTCGGGCAGCACGGGCGCCGAGAGCGAGGCGCAGTTGCCGACGGGTCGCCATGGGTGATTCCTGGCCGTGGAACCGGGCCGCGCCCAACGTCACCAGTGCGGCGACCACGATCTCCAGGACGCCGACGACGATCCACCACAGCACGGGATCGGTGTCGGGATGCCCGAACGCCCGACCGGGGTTGTCGGGGTCGCGCAGCAACGTAGCCAATGCCCCGTCGTCACGCCACACCCACCCGTGACCGCCCAGCAACGCGGCCAGCGCACCACCGGTAACCAGTCCGAAAACCCCGCCGATACCCAGGGACAGCATCGCGACCAGGCGCACGAGGTCGTCGCGCGGCGTCACGGCGTGCGCCCGAGCATGGTCTGGTCGGTGTCGATCAACGGCCACTCCCGGGGCGCGACGACGTGGTCGATGAGGAACGGCCGCCCGTCGACCGTCCACAACGCGGTCCCCTTGTCCAGCAACGGCAACAGGGACGCCTGCCGCTCGCTCAACCGCAGCGAAGCGACGTCCCCGCGCTGCCGATACAGCACCCGCGTCCCGCAGTCGGCCAACAACGCCTGCCCGTAGTGCCGCGACTCCTCCGTCCCCCCGAACAGGTCCGACACCCGGTGGCACACGATGATCGTCGCGTTCCCCGTCGCCCGCGACACCTTCTGCCCGGCGTTGGTCCGCGCCATCAACGCCGGGAACGCGCTCAACCGCCACGCCTCGTCGTACACGGTGAACCGCTGACCAGGCCGGTGCGCGAACGCCAACTCGATCACCGACTGGGTCGTGGCCATCACCAACGCCACCGCCAGATCACTGGTCTTGACCCGGCTGATGTCCACCACCGTCGCCGTGTCCCGCCAATCCATCTGGTTGCCCGGCCGGTCGTCGTCCACCAACCCGGCGAAACCGCCGCGGGTCAAGGCACGCACCGCCAACCCGATCTCGTGCAACCGCTCCCGCAACACCCCGAGCCCTACCCGATGCTCAGCGGCCATCTCCCGCGTCGGGTCCAACAACAACGAGCCGACCAACCCCAGGTGCACCGGACGCACCCGCGCCAGATCACCACTCCACCGGGACGCTGCGGTCAACGCCGTCTCCAACGCGGTCCGCTCGTCCATCGTCAACGCCCGCTGCCCCGGCAACAACGTCCTGATCAGCGCCTCCAACAGCCCTTCCCAGTGCGTCCGCACCACAGGCCACCACTGCCCGTCGGTCATGCCCTCGGGTTTGGGCGGCAACGCCAACGCGTTGAGCCGCTCGGGCATCCCCGGCCCCAACCGCAACACCCGCCCGCCCAACGCCTCGACCACCGGCACCCACTCGCCCCGGATGTCGCCGGGCACCGCGAACCGCCGCCCGAACGCCACCCCGCGCAGGCACAACGACTTCGCCAACGCCGACTTCCCGCTCCCGATCACCCCGGCGACGAAGATCCCCGCGTCCTGGAGCAGCCCCCGCGCGTACAGGCGCCACGGGTCGAAGCAGAACACCCCGCCGGAGAACCGCTCCCGTCCCACGACCGTGCCCACCGCCGGCAACCCCGGCCCGGCCAGCCACGGCAGCGCACCCCGGACCTGCGCCGTCGAGTCCACGTGCGCGGGCAACCGCATCCGGTGCACCGTGCGCCCCGCCCGCCGTCCCGCCGGACCCGACCACGGACGCGGCACCCGGTCGATCACCGCAACCCCCGCGCGAACGGCAGCGCGGCGGCCCAGAAGCCCTGGTCCTGCTCCCAGTACAACACCCGGGGCTCGACCGCGGCCTCGTCCAACGCCGCCTCCACCAGCCCGGCCCGCACCTCCAGCTCGGCGGTCGTAGGTGCGGTGACGGACACGAACCCCAGGAACCGGAAGTGCCCGAACCCGTCCACGAGTTCGGCCTCGCGGCGGTGGACGTCCTCGGCCTCACGCCGGTCGGCCCGGGTCGTGCGGCGGTCGATCCGCCGGTTGAGCGTCTCGCGCGCGTCGTCCGCCCCGGCCTCCACCGCGATCCGCGTCTGGGCTTTGCGCGCGGGCAACGGTTCCAGCACCAACGACACCGTGCGCGGCGCCGTCGACCCCAGCAGCACCGGTTCGAGGAACCCGGCCGGGACACCCGCTTCCGTCCGGGGCCACTCGTCGATCCACCAGGTGCGGTGCACGGCGCCGTCCGTGGCGTAGTGGCTGCGGCTCGTGCTCGTGGCCATCGGGTGGCACAGCCCAGGATCGACGTCTTTCGCCGACGGGTCGAAGGCGGACCGCACGAGATAGCCCAACCCACGCGGCGGAACCCAGCCCAACACGGTCAACCCGGCCGACCGCAGACCCCGCGCCACGCGGACGACCTCGGTGAACAGGACGGCCGCCGCGCCGTCGTCCCCGCCTCCAGCCGCCGTGATCCGCGCGCCCGCCCGTCGCGGGTCCAGGCGCAGGACCAGGAACGACTCGTGCCGCACCCCGCCGTCGTCCAGCAGCTCCTCGTACACGGCCGACGCGGTCGGGTTGTCCCGGTTGCCGTGCATCTCCCAGTCACGACGGATGTCGCCTCCGGCGTCGGGCACGACCCGGTGCAGCAACTGCACGCGCACGATCGGGCTGTCGGCCCGGCAGACCGCGTTGAGCACCGCGCCCAACCCGATCACCAGCCGGGCACGATCGGCGGCGTCCAACAACGCGAACGTCTCGGCCCGCACCTCCACCGCGGCCGTCACACCCCCGTCGCCTTCGTAGACCACCCCGAGTTCCCGATCCCCGACCGAGTAGGCGCCGAACCGCAGCCGCGCCAGGTCACCGGGCAACCGCGGCCCGTCCAGCCCCGGCTCGCCGGGCAGCAGCCGGAACGGGCCACCCCGGTACTCGTGCTCACCGGTCACCCGCGTCACCACCTGGGCGAGCAGGATCGGCGCGAAGTCGACCAGCGGACGTCCGCACACCGGCACCAACGCCACAGCCACCAACACACCGGCCACCACCCAGGCACCGGCCACGGCGGTGAACAAGGCCACCACCAGGCACACCAACTGACTCGCGGACTTCCCCCACAGCACGCCGTCACTGCGCCTCTTGGAGAACCGCACCCGCACGTCGTTCACCACCGGCCACCTCCCGAAGTCGGCCCGACCGGCGGCGGCACCCACGGCACCTGATCCGGAAACGGGCTCTCGTCGGCACCACCCGACACCACACCATCCACAGTGGACTGAACCGCCATCGCGGCCAACGCACCCACCGCCGCCACGGCCGGCAACGGCCGCACCGACACCGCCGGCGCACGGTCCGGCACAGAAGCCGACCTCGGAGCGGCCCACGACCCCGCCATCGCCAACCCCGACGACACGACCATCGGCACCGAACCCCGACCCGACCCACCACGGCCACCGTCGAGCGGGAACCACTTCACCACCACGAACGGCGCCAACGACGCCACACCCAGCATCCCCACCCCGACCAGCAGGTCACCCACCCCACGACCCTCGCCGATCCACGTCTCCCCCAGCCGGAACACCAGCACGCTCACCGGCTTGGCCACCACACACGCCCACAGCACCGACAAGCCCTTGCGCGTCCACGACCGCGTCACCGCCGGCCCCGCACCACCCGCGAGCTGGAGCACCAACAACGTCACCGCCAACACGATCGCCCCGGACCGGAACACCAGCAGCAGATAGGCCACGCCCGCGCAGAACGCCCCCAGCAGGAACACGACCATGACCAACAACCACCCGTGGAACTGCACGTCCGGCCCACCCGCCGCCAACACCCGCATCAACCCGAAGAACCGCGCGTACACCGCCTCGGCCGTCCCCGCCGTCGACCCGGCCAACCAGTCCGCGACCCGGTCCGACACGAACACCGCCGACGCCACCACCGCCAACCCCGCGCCGAGCCCGAACGCCCACCGCACCAACCCGATCCCGCTCTCGGCCAACTCCCGCAACCGCATCCGCACCACGGCGATCACCGCGTTCACCAACAACAACGCCAACAGCAGGTAGGCGCTGACCGTCCCGGCCGCCCCCAGCACCGTCCGCAACCCCGGATCGTCGAACTTCACCGGGGTCGGGTTGCGCAACGCGCCCAACGTCAGGTCCAGACCGGCGAGCATCGACCGGGCCGCCGCCTCGGCCAGGCACTTGTCGAACTCCCGACCGCAATCCATCACGCCCCACAACGACGCGCCCGCCTCCACAGCCACCGCGCCCACGCACAACCCGCCCAACGTCGCCACCAGCGCGGGAATCGAACACGCCGCGTCCAGGCTGTCGCCGAGCACACCGCCGCCCACCGTGGCCGCCGTGCCGCCACCGACCGGAACCCCGTCCGCCACGGCCCGACCCACCAGGTTCAAATCAGCCGCCGTCACGGCCGGGAGCGGACGTTCCAGCAGGTAGGAGTCCAGGACCGCGCACACCATCCCGACCCGGTGGGGCACCACGGCCAACGCGTCCCCGAGCCGGTCGGCCGGAATCCGCCCGCAGTCGATGCCCCCGTCGCTTCGGCGCGGCCACCACTGCATCGGCAGGCAGACCTGCTCCGTGCCGACACACGCGCCGATCGCCGTGCGCAGTTGGGCGATCCGTGCCCGGTTCTGCTCCTCGGACCAGTGGAACTCCGGCGAGAGCGGCGGCCGGGACAGGCAGAACCGCCACGTCACCCGCGACGGCGTCACCTCGGCCCGGTGGGTCACCACGAACGTGCACCGCAGATCGGCGTCGTCACGCAACAACACCTGGTCACCGCCGCACACCGCGTCGCGCGGTATCTCCGAGGACGGCCACGGACAGCCCGGCGCGACGTACCACCACCGCCCGTCGGCAAGCCTGACCCGCGGATGGTCACGATCGCCGACGCGCACCAGCTCGATGCCCTCGCTGGGCTGCGGTGCCGCCTGAGCCTGCGGTGAGACCAACAGCCCCAACACCACCACCAGCGCTTTAGCAGGCCACACGCGGCACCTCCCGGAACCCGTCCCGCGCCCGCAGGAACGCCGACGCCGGGTGGAGCACCGAACCCGAAGTGACCACCTCCGGCACCGACGACGGCCGCCACCGCCCGTCCCGCCGCACCAGCCAGTAGGACCACAGCGCGTCGGCGACCTCACCCGGCCCGGCGGCCGAGTCCGCCGACCGCAGCCACACCCCGGCCACCTCGACCAGCACCCGCTCGCCGTCCCGCCGGGCGACCCGCACCGCGACCGGCCCGAACAGCGCGTGCCGAAACGTCTCCCGTTCCGCCCACCGCCCGAACTCCTCGACCACGCCGTCCTCGGCGCCCAGCTCACGAACGGCATCGCGGACGGCGTGGGCACCGTCGACCCGGCGGGCCAGCAACACCGACAAGTGGGCCGCCGCCACAGCCTCTTCCCGTTCGCACGGCTCCGCATCGGGCCACATCTGTCCTATAAGGACACCGACCACCAGCGCCACCAAGACGACCACGACCCGGACCACCGGACTCACCCGGCGAACATCGAGTACGCGAAATTGATCATCACCGACGCCAGCCCCACCACCGCGCCCAGGAATACTCCGCCCACCACGCCGCCGATCCCGACCCCGCGCGCGTGCTGGAACCCCAGCCGAGGCCCGACGACCGCGATCCCCACCCCGATCACCACGGCGGCCAGGCCGCCGATCAGCACGTACATCGCGATCGAGTTCACCATCGACTCGAACGCGGCCAGACCGGGCGCGTTGCGCCCCTCGGTGATGTCGATCGGCTCCAACGGCCCCGGCTGGCTTACCCACATGGTCATCACGTCCTCCTCACCCGAGAAGCAGCGACACCGCCGCCGCCACGTCCACACCCGCCAAGGCCGGGCCGACCACCGTCCCGGTCCGGCTCAACTCGCGGCGGAACGGCATACGCACCACCGCACCCGCCACCTCGGCCACGCCCGCCTCCGCGACCGCAGCGGCACGAGGCCACCGGCCAGGCCGATGCGCCACCACCGCGACCACAGCCGGCAAGTCCCGCCGGGCATCCCCGGCCAGCAGCCCCAGCAGTCGGGCCATGTTCCGCAGGTCCACCGGATCGGCCCGGCACACCGCCACCACCGCGTCCGCCACCGCCACACACGCCCTGGCCGTCGCGGCACCACCCGCCGGACAGTCCACAATGGCCATTCGTTCACGGCACATGTCCAGAACCCTCAACACCTCCGACGGCCCGACCGTGTCGAACGCCTCGCAACCACCCAACCGCCACACCCCGTGGACCACCGGGACACACGTCGGCCCGCTCCCGTCCGGCAACGCCGCGAGCCGCCGCCAGCCCCACGCCCGACCCGGATCGACCGGCGACCGCGAACTCCCCGGCCACGGCGAGGCGTCCACCGACACCACCTCGTCCAAGCCCTGCCCGGCGAACGCCGCCGCCGTCTGCGCCGCGACCGTCGACCGACCCGAGCCCGCCAAGCCGATCACGGCGATCACCCGGCCCCGCAACGAAGTCCGCGCCACCGGGGCCTTGTCGAGCCGCACCCGTCCCGCGACCGGAGGCGACGTCACGACCTTGCGCAACGACACCGCCCCGGGCGGAAGCGGCACCGCACGGCCGTTCACGACCCGTCTCCCGCCAACGGTCGCGCCGCCACACCCTGGAAGTCCCCGCCCGTCCGCACCGCCGAGACGGTCACGACCTCGCCCGACTGCGGCGCCTCGACCATGCGGTGGACACCGCCCACGACACCCAGGTAGAGCGCGACGTGGTGCGTGCCCCAGAACAACAGGTCACCCGGCAACGCCCGGTCGAACGGCACGACCACCCGCGCCTGGGCCAACTGCTCACCCGAGGTCCGGGGCAACCGCACCCCGGCCCGCGCGTAGGCGTGCAGCACCAGGCCGCTGCAATCGAACCCGACCTTCGCGAAGTCGCCGTGCGCGTCCGCGACACCGTGGTCCCGAATCCCCAGTGTCGGCCCGTCCGCGTCACCACCACCCCACGCGTACGGCGTGCCCAACCACTCCAACGCCGCCGCGATCACCACCGCGACCTGCGACGACGGCGCCACCACCGACCCCGACACCCCCGCAGCCGCAGGCAACGCGACGGTCGTCCCCCGCACCACCGGCCGGGCCGGACACCCGCCCGTCGGACAGGTCGGGCCTCCCCACCGCACCACCGCCGCACCACCCGCGACCGTGAACACCACGGACGCCACCGACACCACGACGAAGGTCTTCATCGTCCGCCCTCCAACCGGACCCGGAAGCGATGGCGGAACGACCCGGCCACCCACAGCCCGTCACCGACGGCCGTGATCGCGCCGAACACCCCGGCGACTTCCGGATCGTCGGCGCGCACCCGCGTCAGGCTCGCCACCGCCACAACCGCGCTTCGGTCCAGATCGACTTCGACGACCCAGTCCGACCCGGCCAACAGCACCCACGCCCGCGAACCCGCACACGCCACCGAGGCCACAAGCCGCCCGGCCGACCAATGCCCACCCAGCACGACCGCGCCGACCTCGTCGAACGTCACCGGATCACGCAGCACCAACCGATCCGCCGTGGACGCGTGCACCAGGTGCCGCCCGGTGAAGCACAACCCGCCACGGGCGTCGTCCACGCCGACCCGACGCGTCTCGACCAAGGTCTCCGGATCACGCGCTATCGCGGCCCGGCCGGCGGAATCCAACTGCCACAGCCCGCCGTGCACCCCGGCCACCGCGCCCGCCCGCGCGACATCGACACCGCGCACCACGGTTCCCGCCGCGTCGACCACACGCACCACCGCTCCGGCGCCGGTCTCCACGGCCTCCACCAGGAAATCTCCGACAACGCCGAGTCCCCGCACGTCGGCACCGTCCGACGGCACCGCCTCGACCACCACCGTCCGCACCGACACCGGCCCGACCGCCGCGGCCGACACCCGCGTACTCACCGACACGGGCAACGCCGTGCCCGTCCGCTCCGGCGTCCCACACGAGACGACCAGCACCAGCACCCCGACCGACACCACGACATTCACCGTCGATTTCACCGACACCACCCCTTTCCTGCGCATTCCACCGTCACACGGCAACAGTCGAAAACACTCCCCACGACCACCAAAATCCGGAACTTCCGCCAACCGGAAGAACGACGACTACCGCAAAACGAAAAAGTGGAAAACCCGGCGCGACCGTCCTACCGTGACAGAAAGAACACCCAGCACCATTCCGCCGGGGAGAAAGCCATGCCGAAACACATCCCGGAAGTACCGCTGTTCGACCCCGCGGCACTCACCCACCACCGACGCCGCAACCGCCTGACCCAAGTGGAACTGGCCCGCCGCCTGGCCGTGCACGACAACCAGATCTACCGCTGGGAGAAAGGCATAACCCCGATCCGCGCCACCGAACTCCGACGCCTCGCCGCCCAGCTCCGCCTGCACCCCGCCCAACTACAACGCAGGCTCGACGCCCCACCCACCCTGACCGACCTGCGCAGCCTGCGGGCCCTGACCCGCCAGGAACTCGCACACCGCCTCCATATCAGGCTCCACCGCCTCACAGCCTGGGAAAACGGCCGCCTCGGTCCCGAACAGGGCCCGATCCTCGCCGCCCACCTCGACATCGGCGACCAGGCCGTCGACGTCTACGAACGCACCGGCCGCCTACCCGCCGCGATCACCCACCGCCTGGCCCGCGCCCTCCGCGTCACCACCGCACTCGCCGAGGCCGCGTTCCACAATTCCCGCACCACGGGAACTCACCGAGGATCACCGACCACGGCGATCCGCACGCCCATCGAATAACGCCGACGCCCGTCCCGGCGCAACACGCCCGTGCGGCACAACGCCCCCAACAACCGGTGCACCGTCGTCATCGGCAACGACAACCGCCGACAGACATCCGACAACGCCATGGGCTCATCAGCCGCCGCGACCACCTCCAACACCCGCAAGGCCCGAGCCAAATACTCACCACGCTCGTTCCCTTCACGCTCGCTCCGGGATACACTCGTCCCGACCGTCACCCGCTCCACGGACCCGGTATCCATGTCCCACCTCCACACGCGTCCAGGCAACGCCCACACACCGAGTGTCGGAAACAAATCACTGTTCCTGAAGCCGGTATTCCTATTCGAATAGTTGGAATAGTCGGAATAGCCGACCACCCACGCCCACCGCCCACCGGCCGGGTGAACATGCCCCGAGGCAGACCCCGGCTCTGCTATAGCTGACCGGTGCCGGTCGACCACCACCACTTCGACCCGACCCGACGCGCCGTCACCACGGCCCCCACACCAGGCAGCATCCCGATACCGGTTGCCACGCTGTCCACTGCGGAGGACGCGCTGACGTGGGCCGCGACCGACTTCGGCCACACCGTCCACAACAGACCACACGCCGTCCTGCGCCCCACAACCGAGGACGAGATCGCCGACCTGCTCCGCTTCGCCACCCGCCACGACCTCCGCGTCGTCGCGAAAGCCGAAGGCCACTCCACCGCAGGCCAAGCACAATCACTCGATGGCATCGTCGTCGACACACGAGCCCTCGACACCGTCCACGCCCTCGACGGCGACCGGATCATCGTCGGCGCCGGCGCCCGCTGGTCCCAGGTCCTCGCCGCCATGCTCCCCCACGGCCTGACCCCACCCGTGCTCACCGACTACCTGGAAACCTCAGTCGGCGGAACCCTGTCCGTCGGCGGACTCGGCGGCGCCACCCACCGCCACGGCGCGCAGACCGACAACGTCCTGGCCCTCGACGTCCTCACCCCCGACGGAGACCGCCACACCTGCTCGCCCGGCGACCCACTGTTCGACGCCGTCCGCGCGGGCCGGGGCCGCCACGGCATCATCCTGCGCGCCACCCTCCCGCTCGTCCCCGCACGCAGCCACGCCCTGGTCCGCAAGACCACCCACACCAAGCTGGCCGACTTCCTCGCCACCCAACGCGAACAGATCGGCGGCCGGTTCGACTACGTCGAAGGCCAGGCCAAACTCGACGACACCGGCCACTGGACCTACGTCTGCGAAACCGCGACCTGGACCGACACCTCAACCGACACCCCTTACGGCGCCTTCCTCGACCGCCTGTCCCCCGACGTCGCCCTACTCCGCGAGCTCGGCCACTGGGACGCACCCCACCCGTGGCTCAACCTCCTACTCCCCGACCACCAGGCAGAACCCTTCATCGCCCATGCCCTCACCCAACTCACCCGAGCCGACATCGGCCAAGCAGGCGTCGTACTGATCTACCCGATCGTCACCACCCGGATCACCACTCCGAACCTGCGCCTGCCCGACACCCCGATCGCGTTCCTGTTCGCGATCCTGCGCTCGGCGCCCCACGCCACCCCCGAACACCTCGACCGCATGACCGCCCACAACCGCGATCTCACCCGCCACGCGGAAAGCCTCGGCGGCACCGCCTACCTCGGCGAACTCCCCCGCCCCTGAGCCGGCCCACACGAACGAGCGAATATTCGGCCGACGACCAGCGCGGTCCGGTCCTCCGGGCGAGGATCGGCGGCGCGTCGGCGACCGGCAGGTGGCCAGGGCCCGCATCGGGGGATCGCGGCAGCCGACCAGGCACCAGGGGGACACATGGGCGGCCGGGCCGACGACGGCACCACGCGCAAGCCCAACCCGGAAATCGCCGAGCTGCTGCGTTCACTCCGGGGCCGCATGACGCTGCAAGCGTTGGCCGAACGCTCCCACTACAGCATCAGCCACATCAGCAACGTCGAACGCGGCTGGAAGGTCGCCACCGAGAACTACCTGCGCACCATGGACGGCGTACTCGACGCCGGCGGCCGACTCCTGGCGCTGCTGGACGACACCACCCGCCCCGACACGACCCGACACAGGCCAAGCCAACTGCCACCCGCCCCGCACGTCGTCGGCCGCGACGAACTCCTCCACAACCTCGACCGATTCCTCGACAGCCACAGCACCCGAACATCCGCCCAGGTCGTGGCATTGGACGGCACGGCCGGAGTCGGCAAGACCGCCGTCGCCGTCGCGTGGGCCCACCACATCGCCCACCGCTTCACCGACGGCGTGCTCTACCTGGACATGCACGGCCACTCCCCCAACCCAAAACCGGTCGACGCCGAGCAGGCCCTGTTCGACCTCCTCCAGGTACTGGGCACGCCCCAGTCGTCGATGCCCGTCGGCCTCGACGCCCGGTCGGCACTACTGCGCACCCTGCTCGACGGCACCCGAACCCTGCTGGTCGTCGACAACGTCGCCCGCACCGAACAGATCCGCCCGTTGATCCCCGCGAGCACCCACTGCCTGGTCCTCACCACCAGCCGCCAACGCCTGCCCGGCCTGACCGTGCACCACGACGCCCACTGCGTCACCGTCCCGCCCCTGGACGAGCCCGACGCCGTCAACCTCATCGCCGAGATCGCCGGCGCCGACCGGGTCCACGCCGAACCCGACGCGGCCGTGCGCATCGCACACTCCTGCTCCTCGCTACCCCTCGCGATCCGCGTCGCGGCCGAACGCGTCGCCGCGAGCCGTCACCTCACTCTCACGGCATTGGCCGCGGAACTGTCCGACGACACCCGCCGCCTGTCGGTGCTTTCCGTAGGGGAACCCGCCGACGCCGTCCGCTCGGTGTTCTCCTGGTCCTACGACCGCCTCGACGCATCGGCCGCACGCCTGTTCCGCCTGCTGAGCCTGCACCCCGGCCACGAGTTCGGCATCGACGCCACCGCCGCCCTGACCGCCCTTTCACCCGCCGACGCCGAATTCGGCGTCGACGCCTTGGTCCGCGCACACCTGCTCGTCGAAACCGCCTACCGCCGTTACGGCTTCCACGACCTCCTGCGCGCCTACGCCGCCGAACGCGCCACCACCGACGAACCCGAGGCCACGAGCGCCCAGCGCCGACTCCTGGACTGGTATCTGGACAGCGCCACCACCGCGTGCACAACCCTGCACCCGAAGAACCACGACACACCGACGATGTCCCGCACCGAAGCCCTCGACTGGCTTGAGTCCGAAATGGACAATCTCGCCGCCGCCACCGCGTGCGCGAGCCGCACCGGCCACAACCGGGTCGCGTTCGGCCTGCCCAAGGTCCTCGTCGACCACCTGTACTGGCGCAACCCTTGGACCACCTGGTTCGACGCCCTCACCACCGCACTGCACGAGGCCCGCCGCGTCGGCAACCAGGACGCAGCGGGCTGGATTCTGCGCAACCTCGGCAACGCCTACTTCGCCTCCAACCGCCCCGGCGACGCCCGCCGTCGCTACGCCGAAGCCCTGGAATCCCACGAGGACACCGGAAACCTCGACGAACAGAAGTGGTGCCGCATCGGCCTGGGCAAATGCGCGTCACGCACCGGCGACCACACCATGGCCGACCTCCACTTCGCCACCGCACAACGACTCTGCGAACAAACCGGCGACGACAAGACCAAAGCCACCGCCACCGCCTACCGCGGCGACGTCCAACGGGCCCTGGGCAACCACAACGCCGCCCTCACCCTCCTCCACCAGGCACTGGACACCTTCACCACCACGAACGACACCGACAGCATCGTCTGCACCTGGGCACACATAGCCGCCATCCACCACGACAAAGGCGACCTCACCACCGCCCTGGCCCGCCTCCAACAGGCCCACACCGCCAGCCTCACCGCGGCCAACCCCTGGACCCAGGCCGACATCCTCCACCGCCTGGGAGAACTACGCCTGAAAACCCACGACCACCCCGGCTGCCACGAGGCATGGACCCAGGCCATCGCCCTGTTCGACCATCTCGACGACCCCCGCGCCGCCACGATCCGGACACAACTCGCCGCTCTCACCGAGTACCGGCGATAGACCGACTCCGGCAAGCCGGACCCACAGCGTCCACCCAAGCGGCTCGGGACTCACCCGACGCGCGGTCTGCGGCACCACCAGACCAGCATGCCCCGCCCCGACGGCGCGAGCCGTCACGATTCCACCTGCCCAGACGACCTCGTGCCCCGTCGAGGCGGGACCTGCTCGAAGCGTGGTGCCCACACCCCGCGCGATCAGGAGCAGCTCATGCGCATTTCCACTCAGAACACCTCAAGTACACTCACCGCTCTACTGCTGCACAACGCGGCCGACCTCGACACCCTCTTGGTCAGACTTACGTGAGACACCCTGTGTGAGGGTGGGTTCATGATCGAGGGCGGGATCGGAGATCCTGATGACCGTGTCCTCGCCATCCGACAAGCAGTCCCGGCCCTCCCGCGACGACCAGGCCGACCCGGCGCCGCGTCCGTCGCGCCGGGTGTTCACCCCGGACTACAAACTGGCCGTGGTCACCGAGTACGAGAACGCCCCCGCCGGGGAGAAGGGAGCGATCCTGCGACGCGAGGGCCTCTACTCCTCCCACATCATCGAATGGACCCGGGCACGCGACGCGGGACGCCTGACCGGCCAACCCGCCGAGCCCGGCGCCCAGACGAAACCGGCGAGGAAATCCGCCGAACAGATCGAACTGGAGAGACTGCGCCGCCAGAACGAGAAACTCGCCTCCGATCTCGCGAAGACCCGAATGGCACTGGACATCATGGGAAAAGCACACGCGCTCTTGGAGGAACTGTCCGGGAGCGCGGAGGACGACACGCCGCCTCGCAAATCCTGACGACCGCGTTCACCGAACTGCGCGCGGCCGGTCTCTCGGTGAAGAAATCATGCACGCTGACCGGGACCTCCCGGGCGACGCACTACCGGCACGCCAACCGGAAAGGCCCGATGCACGGGCCGCGGCCGGCGCGGACACCCCCACCCCAGGCCCTGGACGCCGACGAGCGCGCCCGGGTGCTGGAGGTGCTGACGTCACCGGCCTACCGGGATCTGGCGATCCCGCAGATGTGGGCGCGCGAACTGGACGAGGGCCGCTACTGGTGCTCGATCTCGACGATGTACCGGATCGCCCGCGCCCAGGGCCAGGTCCGCGAACGCCGCCGGATCGCCACCCACCCGCCGCGGACCCGGCCCGAGCTGTCCGCCCGCGGCCCGGGCGAGGTGTGGTCCTGGGACATCACCGCGTTGAAAGGACCGGTCAAAGGCGTCTGGTACAAGTGCTACGTCGTGCTGGACATCTTCTCCCGCTACGTCACCGGCTGGCTGGTCGCCGCCGCCGAGGATGCCGTCCTGGCGAAGGACTTCCTCGCCGAGGCCATAGCCCGCAACGGCACCGAACCGCACACGATCCACGCCGACAGAGGCGGCGCCATGGTGTCCAAACCGGTCTCCGAACTCCTGACCGACCTCGGGGTCCTGCGTTCGCATTCCCGCCCCCGCACCTCGAACGACAACCCCTATTCCGAGGCGCAGTTCAAGACCCTGAAGTACATGCCCGACTTCCCCGACCGGTTCGGCTCCCTCGCCGACGCCCGCCTGTTCTGCGAAGGATTCTTCCTGGCCTACAACCACGAGCACCGCCACTCCGGCATCGGCATGCACACCCCGGCCTCGGTGCACTTCGGCACGGCCGGACGGATCCGCGATCAACGCCAGGCCACTCTCGACCGCGCCCACGCCCGACACCCGGAGCGATTCGCCCGCCGACCCCGCCCACCCGCGCTGCCCGAGGTGGCCTGGATCAACCAACCCCTCGACCAACCACAACCGGCCCCATAGACACAACGTGTCTCACTTGACTTGACAACTACCGACACGACCTGCCTTCAATTCCTCTGGGCCGAAGACGAGATCGACGAAGCGACACATCGCCACCCGACCAAGGCCGATCTCCTTCACCACAGCTTCGCCCTGCTGACCCCGACCCACCCGCTCATGGCCACGGAATTCGTCCACCGCTCACACTGCCGCGACCTGCTCGACCGCGTCGCGGCCGGCACCGATACCCGCCCGGCCACCGCCGCCGAACTGTGCTGCGCCAGCTGCGAAGCCAGCCAGATCGCTCCACTGACGCGTGCCGCCACCGGTCTCTACTTCCGCATGTGGGCTCAGGCGTTCCCACACCTACCCCACGCATCCGACCTGCTTCCCCACCTCGAAGCAGTAGACGGCGACCGGATCGACGATCTCGAAACCCACCATCGCCGCACCCTGTCCATCCCCACCCGAACCCTCGGACCGGTCGAGTGCTCCGGACTGCACCACGGCAAGCCGACCAAGTGCAGGTACGCGACCGACGTCACCGCCTGAACGGCGGTGACCACCACACTCAGACCGTCAACAGCAGCGGAACAGCAGGCACCATTCCCACGGCGAAGTCCTCGACCAGGCCGGGAAGACACGCAGGGAGCAGACGGTCCGCAGTCGCCCGCAACTCGCCGACCGTCCACCACCGCACTTCGACCAGACCCACACGCTCGTTCGCGCTCAACTCGGTCTCGCCCGTGGAATCCCCAGTCGCATAGGCCAGGTAGGCGTAGTCGAGCCGGTGATGGTCCCGACCCCGATAGTGAAAGCGGCTCTCCCTGATCCACACACAGGGACCCAACTCGTCCACCTCGATACCGGTCTCCTCACGCAACTCCCGCACCGCAGCTTGCTCGGCCGACTCGCCAGGGTCCAGACCTCCACCGGGCAACTCCCACCAGTGCTGGTCAGGCTGATCGGGGTCACGGGCATGAACGAGCAGAACACGATCAGCGTCGTCGAACAAAAGCACGCGAGCACCGATACGCGGCGCCGTGCCGATAGTGGCCATCCGTCGAGATCCCTCGGATTCCGGACTGCGGACCGATGGCTGGCGGCGTCAGAACAGGGTCGGTTCGACGTGCGCGGCCACCGTGATGGGGTCGGAGGTTAGCAGTCTGTCCACCGGCTCGATCGCCAGGTGCACGACCAGCGCGGAGTGATCCGTCAGGCGGTCGCCGTCGGGGCCGGGTTCGCGGGTCTCGTGCTGGTAGGAGCATCCGGTCAGGTGGACCAAGAGCCGTGGGTCCACGTGTGCGTGATCGTAGCGATAGCCAAGCTCGGGACGCCGGGCCCAACTGTATTCGTCCCGGTCGGAATGACCAATGGCAGGAGGAGAAGGACCTCCGGCCAGGCCCGTGGAACGGGCCACCGGGCGGCAGATCATCAGAGCACTCGGACGGTGCCAACCCTCGAAACGGCACGAGGGATCGTGTGGACCTCAAGAGGCGACGTCAACGGTCCACCCCTGGCGGAAGACCGGTCGCAGCCGGTCGGCCACGCCGAACGCGTCCGCTACCGCGAGCGCCGCCGCCGTGCGGACGGCGGACACCTCGATGTCGGTCAGGTCGAGTTGGGCGTGGACCACCTCGACGGCGGCGCCGGCGGGGTCCACGCCGCATCCGGTCACCAGGTCGAGGCCGTCCCCGGCGCCCGCGACGGCCGCGTCCACGAACTCGCGGTCGGGTCCGGGCTGGAGCGAGGACCCGTCGTCGGGATCGACCTCCCACGTGACCGGCGACGTGCCCTCGCCCACCGCCGTCAACCGGACACGGACCTGGCCGAAGTAGCCGACGCCCGCATGCCGGCGCCTGAGCCGATACTCACCGATGCGATCGTCGGGCATGGTCAACTCCTGGTGTTCGCGAACAGGTGGTAGATCGTATTCCGGAAGTAGTGCTCGTTCCCGAACCGCCCGGTCGTGCGCTGGATGTGGTCGTAGTCGTGGCGTCCGCCGGAATTCCACAGGTCCGTCGCCGCATCATCGTCCATTGTGGACATGTCTGCGTGCCGCAGGTTGTCGAAGGCCTCCGCTCGGCCACCGCCGCCGAACTGTGCCGCGCCGGCGTTGAGCCGGGCAGGTCGTGCCATTGACGCGAACCGCCACCGGCCTCTACGTCCGCATGTGGCCCCAGTCGTTTCCGCACCTGCCCCAAGCATCCGACCTGCTTCTCCACCTCGAAGCAGTCGACGGCGACCTGATCCCCGGGCCACCGAGAACGACGCCGGACCGGCGTTCCTGCCGACCTGTTCCAGTTGGTCGAACCGAACTGCCTCGCGGACTTCTTCGCGGAGCTTTCCGAGGGCAAGGCCAGGACACCGGGCAACATGTGCGTGTGCAGTTCGGCGAGGACGCGGACCCGATCTCAGGGCGATCGGCGCGGCACCAGGTCGACTCACATCCAGGCCGCGTCCGTAGGCAGGTCGTCCGGAGCTGCCGGGTGCCATCAAAGATTTCCGTTGCCGAGGACTCATCCGTGGTGGTCGTTCATCGACGCCGCTCTCCTGGTCGTGCGGAGCACGACGAACACGAGCACTCCGCCAGCGGCGGGAGGACGGCCGTGAGTGCGCCCGTGGTCCGGGTTCAGCCGCGGAGATAGGCCGCCGCGGCCAGCACGGTGCTGATGATAGTCGCGAGCCCGACGATCACCGTTCCCCAGTTGACCCTCCGGGCACGAGGTCGTGGGCGGGGGCGGGCAGTGGTCGACCGTCGGGTCGACAGCAGTCCGACCAGCCCCAGGACGAAGGCCATCAGCATCGCCGCGATCGCGGCGGTGGTCGTGTCGTTCATGACGTGAAGGCTGCACACCGGGGTCTAAGCGTTCGTATCCGGAGGCCGGATGTCAGTGTCGGAGAACACTTACGATCGGGCGCGTGGGACGGGGATTGGGTACCGAGCAGCGTCGGGTCCTGAGGCTGCTGACCGAAGCCGACGAGCAGCATCCGGACGCGTGGTTGCTGCTGCGCAGCCTGGCCGGGCAGGACCCGACCTGGAACGACGGCGAGCCGACAAAGGCGGACATGTCACGGTGGAACTCGGCCAGACGGGCGGTGCGGACCCTGGTCGAGCGTGGCCTGGCGGAGAAGCGGACGACGGACTATGCGGGCACGAAGATGGCCGTGGTGCGCCTGCGTCGGGAGGGCCGTGGGACCACGCCACTTCCGTGGTCGGTGGAGGACAGGCTGTTCGCGCACCTCAAGCTGATGGACGACGTGCAGAACGACCTTCTGCGCTATTTCGGGTCGCGCTACCGCAAGGCCACCGTCAGCCGTCCACCGATGGAATCCGCAGTCGTCTTCGATCCCGACGATCCCGGTCAGGGGTACCGCGCGGTGCACTTGGACCCGACGCAATCGTCCGACGGGGACTGGCTGCGCCGATACGCGGACCTGGTCGCCACGGCAGACCGGGACTCCCAGGGCGCGATCGAGAAGGAGGTGCAACGCCGGGTCGAGGTGGAACTGGCCCGGCATAGTCGGGCAGGCCACGGCGGTTGTACCTCCGCGCCTGAACCCGGGCAGCCGGCTCAGCGTGCGGCCGACACGCTCAGCGACACGGAACTGTTGTGGGAAATCGCAGAACTCACCAGCCTGGAGTTGCGGGACATCCTCGTGGATGCGACCAAGGATCTGTACCGACGGACGCGGCAAGACACGCGGCCGACCACGCCCTGATCCGCGCTATCGGACATTGCGCGAACCCCCGGTTCGACGCCGAGCCCGGTTTCGGGTCGACGAACCACCGCGAGGCCGTCGGACACCGCTCTTGTCGGTGACGGTGTGCACTCCGGCTCGGCCTGGAATCCGCTCACCCTGCGGCACCCACGCCGGTGCGGGTGGGGCACCGGACGGTCTCCCACCCGTACCGGCGTGGTGTCAGGCCGGCACCTCGTCGTAGGTCAGCACGAACCGGCTGTGGGTCTTGTCGATGACGGTGCCGTCGGCCAGGTCGCCGTCCGGCGTGCCCGCCGGGTAGATCAGGAGCGTCGGCTTGCGAGCGTCCCGTTCGACCGACCAGTCCCGGACTTCGGCGCACAGGCGTTCGACGAGTTCGGCGGCGGCGGGGCCGTGGCCGATCGCGCCGAGTTCCCAGCGGACGTCGTCGCCTTCCTCCCGACGTCGGGACGTGAGGTAGGCCAGGGACGATCCGTCGACCAGAGTCGGGGCGCGGAAGCGTTGGATCGGGTCGCACACCTCGGGTGCGACGTCGGGGTGCGCGTCGATGCGGCACACGCGGGGGTCGGTGACGGTCAGGCGCAGCCAGATCCCGTCGTGGGGTTCGTCGCCGGCGATCGTGACGTCGGACCAGGAGGTGGCGCGGGGAAGGTCGAGGACGCCGTGCAGCAGGTCGGGGTCGACGGCCTGGTCGGTGTCCCAGTGGAGATTGACCGTCCCGTCCGGGGTGATGGGGGCGCCGCGTTCGCCCTCGTCCCCGGTGACCAGGTACACGAAGCCGCTCAGGTGCATCGAGTCGGACACCAGGCGTCCGTCGAGGTGGCGCAGGCCGACGCCGCGGGACTGGCCGCGCCAGCGCAGCGGGGCGACCAGTCGGGCCTCGGGTGCGAGTTGGCGCCACCACCGGTCGGGGATGTCCCACGGGGAGACGGTGACGATGAGCCGGTCGTAGGGGGCGCGGTCGGCGTGGCCCGCGGTGCCGTCGCCGGTGACCACGTGCACGTCGCCGTGTCCGGCGGCGGTCAGGTTGCGGACGGCCTGGTCGGTGACGTCGGGGTCGATGTCGATCGTGGTGACCAGGTCCGCGCGGCCGGTCAGGCGGGCGAGCAGGGAGGCGTTGTAGCCGGTTCCGGCGCCGATCTCCAGGACGGTGTCGCCGGGGTTCACGGCGAGCTGGTCGAGCATCATCGCCACCACGAACGGCGCGGACGCGCAGGACAGGGACCGGCCGTCGGAGAACCGGTGGGTGATCACCGCCTGCCACGGGTTGTAGGCGGCGTCGAGGTCGGCCTCGGGCACGAACTCGTGGCGCGGGGTGTCGAGCAGGACCCGTTCGACCTCCGCGCGTCGGGCGTACCCCGCCTTGCGGACCTTGGCGACCATCTCGGCGCGCCGTGCCTCCGGTGAGGTGGTGGTGTCGGTGTCCATCGTGTCCTTCCGGTGTGGTGGTGCGAGGTCAGTCGTCGAGCAGCAGGCAGGCGTCCCAGCGGGTGCCGGGCGGGGTGTCGGTGGTGGCGGCGCGCAACGCCAACCGCGCGCCGGGTTCCCCCACCAGGAGTCCGTGCGGTGGGTGCCGGTCGTGGCGCAGCCGGTCGGCGAGCGTGTCCCGGAGCCGGGGAAGATGATCTCGTACCCGTTCGTCGTGCTCGCCCGCGCGCCACGCAGTGTGCAGCACCCCGGCCCACCCGTGGCACAGCGACACGTCACCGAGTCGGGTCGTCTGCGTCTGGTCGGACAGGCACTCCGCCAGGACCCGCCCGGCGAAGCGCCACCGTGCGGTGTCGTCGAGTGCGAGGCCGGCGAGTTGTTGCGCGCGGGCCAGCCCGGGAGTGCCGTAGCACCAGCTCGGTCGATGCGGGCCGTGGTTGCGTGCGGTGCCAGCGGTGTGTTCGGCGCGGGTGACGGTGCCGGGCCACCACGCGCGGTCCCCGGTGCCGCAGCGCCAGAGGTCCAGCCACCGGCAGATCCGGTCGACGGCCTCGGCCTGGCCGGGCACGGTGACGCTGCGGCGCATCGCGAGCGCGAGCAGCGCCAATGGTCCGGCGATGCCGTGCGCGATCCCGAGGTTGCCGTGTCCGCCGCTCCAGTCCGGTCCGGGGCCGGTGGGGCCGTCGGCGGCCCACCAGCCGGGTAGTCCGTCCGTGCGGGGTTCGGTCAGGCGCACGAGGTAGGCGAGCACGTCGGCCAACGGCGTGTCCCGGCGGTCGGGGGTGTGCCGTCGGAGGAGGTAGGCGCCCAGTCCGGTCAGGCCGGCGACGAGGTCGAACTCCCGCTTGTGGGGCAGTCGGCCGGAGTCGATCCGGTGGTGCGCCGCGTCCAGGCGGGACCGGGTGATCGCGTCCACGTGCCGGTCGAGGACGGCCAAGGGGCCGTGGTGCCGGGTCGCGGCGAGGGTGAACGCCACCGCGGGGGCGCCGTCGAACAGCGTGGCCTGGTCGGGGTGTGCCCGGACCGGGTCGGCGACCATCGACTGGAGCAGGGCGCGGGGTTCCTCGCCCTGCTCCAGGTGCAGCAGGGCGGTGCCCGCCGCGCCGTCGGCCAGCGACTGCGCCCACCGCGTGTCCCGCGTCCCGACGGAGGCGTGCGGGTCGCTCATCGCGTCGTCCCGGTCGCGCGCCAGGTGGCGGCTGCCTGCCGGGCCAGTCTCAGGCACACCGCCTCGCGGTCGCGGTCGACGCCGAGCGCGCGGTTGTGGTGCATGTGGAGCAGGGAGTGCAGAACCGCGTCGACGTCGGCGGTCTCGGGAAGGGCGTGCCGGTAGCGCGCGAGCGCCCCGGCCCGTGCTTCGCGGGCTTCGGTGACGTCCCGGGAGGCCGGGGCGGGGCGCCCTTCCCGGACGAGGCGCGTGATCGCGGTGACGTCCGCGCGTTCCGGCGACGCGGCCGGACTCGACCGGTGCAGCCAGTCCGCTGCCGAGGTGCGGCTGCCGAGGAACGCTGTGGCGAGGTCGAACATCGTCAGCGCGGTCGGCACGGTGGCCGCGAGGTCGTCGTCGGGCGGGTGGACGAGCCCGGCGAGGACCGCGCGGGAGTCCGTGGCGAACACGTCCTCGGCGGCGGTGATGGCGTGGTAGCGGCCGATCTCGGGGAAGTAGGTGTCGAGGGCGAACCGGCCGATCCGGCCTCGGGCGCGAAGCCCGGCGGCCCACCCGGCGACGGCGGTGAACACCGCGGTCGCGTCGTCGTGGACGCGGATTCGCAGCCGCAGGTGGTCCGGTTCCTCGCCGTCGCGTGGGCGGGGGTAGCGGACGAACCACCAGGGTCTGCCGGCGAGATCGTCCAGCAGTGCGGGGAACTCCTGGGCGAGCAGGTGGTCCATCCGGTCGGCCGGTACGAACAGCTTGGCGTACAACCACGACGAGCCGGGGGCGCCGGGCGGGTGGCCGTGTCCGGCGGTGAGGACGGGCAGGGCGTGCACGGGCACGGCCGGTGCGGGTGGCCTGGTGGTGGTCAGCGGCAGCACGACGCTGTGGGCGTGGCCACCGATCCACCCGTCGGCAGCCGGATCGACGCCTTCGAGCAGCACGGCGTGGTCGTGGCGGCGCAGGTGCCGGTACACGATCCGCCGATGGGCCGGCACGTCGAGGTCGAGGGGAAGCAACTGGTCGAAGTCGCGGAGTCGGACGCGTGCGGGGCAGCGCCACGTCGCCCGCCAGCGGGCCAGGGCCTCGTCGTGGGCGTCGGGTGCCTCGGGCAGGTCCGTCGCGGTGAGCCGCCAGCTCGCCGCCGCCAGGATCGCGCGGCCCGACCGCACGCGCGGACGGAACGGCAGCGTCTCGGCCACCGGTCCCCAGTCGAACCCGATCCACCCCGGGTCCAGCGCACGGGCCAGCTCGCCGACCAGGCGGGCGGCCACCGGCTGCTGCTTGGGCGCCAGCGCGTGCAGCACCTGGGGTTCCACGACCCTGCGCCGGGACAGGCTGACCAGGTGCAGCCGGTGCCGGTCGGCGGTGATCGCGAGGTCGTCCAGCCGGATCGCGTCGTCGTCGGCGTACTCGCCGATCGACACCCGCTGCGGCAGGTAGGCGGGCACTCGGCACACGTTCTCCGCCGACGGGTGGATCGGGGTGAACGACAGTTGCGCGGGGACGGCGTCGGTGGTGGTGGTCGGCAACGCGCTGAACACCGTGTCGAGTGCGGCCTCCGGGAGGAGGGTGGTGAAGCGGGAGGTCAGGGTGCCGGCGGCGCGGCCGGGTGCGACGGTGAGTGTGAATTCGCCCCGGTCGAGCGCGTCGGGTCCGGTGGCGTGGACCTGGGCACCCAGGTCCAGGTGGGGCGGGATCTCCTCCCTTCCCCCGCACACGGCGGCGAGCCGGTCGACCAACGCGTCGTCCAGGTTGACCTCGCTGTCGCCGCGGGCGGTCGCTTCGGTCGCCACCGCCAGCAGCAGGGCGTCGCGGTCGGAGAACACGTGCCGCCCGGACTGTGGGGCGCCGCCGGGATAGCCGCCGGGCAGCCCGATGCCGTGGTCCCGGTCGACGACGTCGGCCACCGGTACGAGCGTTCCTGTTCCGTGGCGTTCGACGAACGCGGCGAAGTAGTCGCGCCAGTCCCTGCTTCCGGTGTTCTGCCGGACGAGCCGGGCCAGCACCCCGGCGGCGCGGCACATCTCCTCGGCGACGGCGTGCGGCAGTCGCACGTGCGCGTCCAACCGCAGGTCCACCGACAGCGGCGTGCGCACCGAGTCGGCGACCTGCCGCATCCGGTCAGCCAGGCGGATGCGGGCCTGTTCGTCGGGCACGTCGTTGTGGGCGCGGATCTGCCGGTGGATGTGGACCAGGTCGTCGGCCAGGCGCGCCATCGGCGAGCCGGCGGCGTCGGCGTGGCGCAACCGGTCCACGAGGTGGCCCAACGGGTCGGTGACCGTGCCCGGGGCGCGCAGCGAGGTCAGCAGGAAACCGTGGCGCAGCAAGGACGACAGCACGCCGGTCGGGTCGCCGGCGGTCGGGAAGGCACGTCGGAGCGCGTCGGCCAGTTCACCGAAGCGCACCGGCGTGCGGGCCTGTTCCCGCACGAGTTCGACCGCGGAGGTCAGGCGGACGCTGACGGTCTCGGGACCGGGGGAAATCCACCGTCCGGCGCGGACCTCGGCCGTGTCGTCGACCGTGACGTCCAGGCGGGCCACCAGCTCCGGGCACTGTTCGAGTCGACGTACCACTTCGTGCAGCCAGCGTGCCTCGGCGCGGACGACCGGGCGGTGGTCCGGGCGCCAGGCGACGTGGGCGGAGTCGCCGACCGAGACCGTGCCGACCCCGGCGAAGGTGCCGAACGGGGTCGAGCGGCCGTCCGCGCGCAGCACATAGCGGATCACCGCAGACGTCGCCCGGTTCAGGTCCCGGGCGGTGACGGTGTCTGCGGTCAGGATGGCCTCCACGCGTCGGCTCAGGACGGGGCTGGCGTGGCGGACGGCCGCCGCGATGCCCGGCAGCGTCCAGGCGTCGGCCAGCCACGATCGGCAGTCGTCCGCGTCGTCGGGATCGGGCCAGCGGTCGACGGCGACGGTCTGTGCCGCCGCCCGCAGCACACCGGTCCCGTGGTGTCGGTAGTCGTCTTCGGCGGGCATCCCCACCTCCTCCCCCGGTCCTCGGGACCGGGCGTGCCGCCCGGTCCCGAGGGGTTGGTCAACGTTGCGAGTGGCAGGCCGACAGCTCGCAGGTGTGCCCGCATCCGTCGTCGGTCTGGCAGGCGGCGGCCTCGGTCTCCACCCGTCGGGTCTCGACCCGCACGTCCAGGTCGAACACGTCGGTGGCGGGGGCGTCGATTGCAGCGGTGGTCACGTGTGCAACTCCTTCGTCGGCCGCACAGGCCGGTTCGGTGGCGGGGCCGTATATCGGCCCGCCGGTCGTCGTGGTGTCGTGGTGGTGATCGTTCCCGCTGCACTCCTCTCCGGTGCCGGTTCGGGCACCGTGCCCACGGACGGAGCATTCGGCGGCGAACCGGGATCGGGCGGCGGTGGCCGCGCAGGTTCGCGTAGGGGTCCCGGGGAGACGCGCCGGGATGCGGGGGCGCGCCTCCCCGGTCATGAAGCCCCCGGCACCGCGACGGTCGACCGGTCGGCGGCTGCCGCAGGTCCGCCGGAACCGGCCGCGGGAGGCCCGTCGTCGGTGACTCGGACGGTCGAGGCGCCAAGACAACCTCGATCTCCACCGCGGAAACCGGGCGCTCATCCCTCGGCGGACCCGGCGGCGAACCAGGGGTCCGTCCGTCGCTCGGGCCCGACCCGGGAGGACGGTCGAGACGTGGGCGGTGGATGCCAGGAACACAGCGGGCAGTCCTGCGGTCGGTCCGTGCCGGGCAGGTGGGCGGCCAGGTCGTCGATCGCCTCGACGACCCGCCCGGCAGGGCTGTCGACGGCGACGACGACGGCGACGATCCGGCGGGAGGTGTCCATCGGGTCACGCTGCGGCGCCGCGCACCGGCAGGCGATCGCCGGCCTCGGACGGGTTGTCGGACACACGCACCATCGCCGTCGGGCACGAAGCGGTGGGCGCGCCGGGATGTCCGGCGGTGGTTCCGCCGGTCCGAAACGCGATGCGGGTCATGGCGTCGACGATCGTCCCGATTCGTCCCACGGACAGCCCAGGGTTCCGGGGAGGTCAAGGGGAGGGTTCGGGGAGGGTTGCGATCCTCCCCTCGTCACGACCCGTACGGATGCGGCCACGACCTGTGCCACGATGGCGCCGGTCACACCACCGGAAGGGTCGGCCATGCGCACGGCGAACGATCGACTCCGGGCCGCGCGGGAACGCACCGAGTCCCCGGTCAATCCCGGCGAATGCCTGTCTCGACAGGAACTCGCCGAGCTGGTCAACGCCCATGTCTGGCGGCAGCACGGCACCACCGTGGAGATCGACGCCAACTACGTCGGCAAGCTCGAACGCGGCGTGATCCGGTGGCCCGGCCCGCTGTACCGGGAAGCGTTGCGCGCGGTCCTGGGTGCGCCGACGGACGCCGCGTTGGGGTTCGGCAACCGCCGCCGGGCGGTGGTAAAGCTGTCGACCGTGGACCGCAAGCAGTTCCTGCGTACCGCCGCCCTCGGAGTCGGTTCCCTCGCGCTGGCGCCGGTGACTGCGCTACTGGAGGGCAACGAGCCCACTCCCGTGCCCGCCCGGATCGGGCGGACCGAGATCGAGCAGGTCCACACCGCGGCCCGGGTGTTCGCCGGGTGGGATCACACCTACGGCGGCGGGCTGACCCGCGAGGCCGTGCTCGCCCAGCTCCGCTTCTCCGCCGGCCTGTTGGAGACCGCCTACCCGGCACGACTGCACGGCCCGCTGCACAGCGCGGTGGGCTACCTCGCCCACACGTGCGGGTTCATGGCCTTCGACGGCTACGCCCACGACGACGCCCGTCGCGTGTTCGGCTTCGCGCTCGCCTGCGCGGAGGAGGCCGACGACTGGCACCTGCGCGCCAAGATCCTGTCCTCGATGGCCCGGCAGGCGATCTGGCTGGGCAAACCCGACGAGGGCCTGACCCTGACCGAACACGCCCTGGTCCGCGCCGACCGGCTCACCCCCACTGAACGCGCGATGCTCCACACCGCACACGCCCGTGCGCTGGCCAAGATGGGGCGCGTGCGCGACACCCTGGTCGCGGTGGGAACCGCCGACGACCACTTCGCCCACGCCGCCCCCGCCGAGGACCCGCCGTGGATGGCCTACTACGACACCGCCCAACACCACGGGGACACCGGGCACGCCCTGTTCGACCTCGCGGTGGGCGGACGTTCCGCCGACAAGGCCACGGCACGGCTGGCGAGCGCGGTCGCCGGGCACACCGACGCCTTCGCCCGGTCCCGCACCATGTCGCGGATCAAGCTCGCCACGCTGACGATGGCCACCGACGACCCCCGCGAGGCCGCCGCGATCGGCTCCTCGGCGTTGGACGCCGCCGGCGCCCTGCGATCCCGCCGCGCCGCCGACGACCTGCGCGAACTCGCCCGCTACGGCCTACGGCACCGGACGACCCCGGAAGTCGGACTGCTGAGACACCGGATCACCGCCGCAGTCCTGGCCTCGTGAGCCCGACTTCCGACGACCTCGGCCGCGCGCTCGTCGACGCCTGCGCGAGGCTCGGACTCGACCCCGCCGAAGCGGAACCGGTCCGGTTGGGCGAGAACGCGGTCTACCGCCTGCCCGGCGGCATCGTCGTCCGCATCAGCCGTCCCGGCCAGCACCACGCAGCCGAGAAGGAGATCCGGATCGCCCGCTGGCTCGCCGACCACGACGTCCCCGCCGTCCGCGCCCTCGACTCCGTGGCCCAGCCCATCCTGTCCGGCGACCGCGCGGCGACGTTCTGGGAAGAGCTTCCCCCGCACCGCCACGGCACCCCCGCCGAAGTCGCCGGGGCGATCCGTCGCCTGCACGACCTGCCCGTCCCCGACGACCTACCGCTGGGGGACCTGGACCCCTTCGTCCGGCTGCGCGACCGGATCGATTCCGCCCTCACCCTGCCCGCGCAGGACCGGCACTGGCTGCGCGCTCACCTGCGCACTCTCGAAGACCGCTACCTCGACCTCCCTCCGGGGCTGCCGGCCCGCGTGGTGCACGGCGATGCCTGGGTCGGCAACGTCGTCGCCACCGCCGACAGACGGGTCGTGTTGCTCGACCTGGAACGCTGCGCCGTCGGACCACCCGAATGGGACCTGGTCAGCACCGCGATCAAACACACCAGCTTCGGGTGGGTCACCGCCGCGGACTACCACGACTTCTGCCGCCGCTACGGCCACGACGTGACTACCTGGGCCGGGTTCTCCCTGCTGCGCGACATCCGCGAACTCCGCATGACCTGCTACCTCGCCCAGCGGGCCACCGAACACCCCGCCGCCCGCGACGAAGCCCGATCGAGGGTCGATTGCCTGCGCCACCGCGTGGGAAGTCGCCCCTGGGCCTGGACCCCGGCACCATGACCGCCGACAACGCCAGATCCACCGAGACACGCGCACCAACCCCGCACACGGAGTCGGCCGTGGTCTGATCGCCACGTGAAAGAAGCGAGGTCCGACATGGCAGTCCAGGAACACCAACGACCGCCGGACGTCGTCCTCGTCCGCTGGCGCAGCGGCCGGATTCACATCAGCACCGACGGTCGCACCACAGTCTGCGGGTCCGTTATCCGGCCCGACCGGGCGAGGATCCCGGACGACGGAACCGCCTGGGCCGAACAGGTCGACTGCTACAACTGCGCGTACCGATACACCCCTCCGGGCTACATCGGCCCCACCTCCGGGCGGGACTTCCCCCTCAAGCGGGAGTGCCCGGCCCATCCCGGCCGCGGGCAGGCCGCCGGCTCGTGCCACCTCTGCGACCCGCTCGTCCTGCGACCCCAGAACTGGCCGTGTCCCAACGGCTGCACCGACCAGCTCGACCACTCCCCCCTGAGCCGCTACACCCGCTGCACCGTGTTCCCTCCTCTTCGCGACGCGGGCCCGGACGGCCGCTGCCCCGACGCCTGCGAGTCCACCGAGCTGGCGATGCGACGCGCGAACCCGGGGCTCTACTTCGATCTCGCCGACAGCGCCTCCATGACCTGCTACCACTGCGGCGGGGAAGTCTGCGTCGGCTGCCAACGGGTCGCCGTCGACGGCATCTTCGGCTTCTGCGTCCGATGCGGTGACGAACTCTGACCGCGGCCGGCGGAAGGATGGTCATCACAGTGATGCCCGACCGCCTGGTTCGACCGTGAACACCGGCCTCATCAGCAGGTTTCTCCGCCGGAGTTCCCAACGCCGCCGCTGCCGGTCGACCCGTCCCCACGGCAGCCAACCCGCCTCGGCGGACTGTGGTGTCCCGTCCACCTCGGAAAGGTGCGCGGTCGGCGCGACACCCTGCGGTGCCACGCTGACCGAGTTGCACCGCCAGCCTCAGCGCCATGTGCAGGTCGTATCCGTAGCCAGGAGACAGGTCGGCCGCACTCAACCGCCCGGTCAGCACATCCTGCAAGGCCAGAACCCGGTCATTGGCGACCGGGTAGCGAGGCAACTCGTCCCAGCGCGCACCGCACCCGACCACACTACGAGTCCTCACCCGAGGGTTCCGTCGACTCCACCTTCCGTCGAGCGATCGGCGCCGTACGAAGTCGGCCGACGGCACCGCGCAGGTGTCCAGATACCGCGACTGGTGGCCGATCTGGATGGGTGCCCGACAGGAAGGGCACCAACTGTGCAGGTAGAGCCGATGCTCGATGCACGCAACGACGGTCAGGAACCTCCAGTCCCGCTCCCAGATCGTCGGCTCCTGTGCGACACACTCGGGGCATACCGCCGAACCGGTCGCCCGTAGCGGCCACGGAGGACGACGACTCGACCGGTTCCAGCTCCAGGTCAGCAGGCGGCGACGGGTTTTCACCGCGCTCGTCAGCAGCATGGCCTGCACCTGCTGCTCCTGGAGGCCGGTCGCGGCCGTCACCGATTCCAAGCGCTCAGCGGTCAGCTCCACGCCCATACGTACTGCGGACACCGAGGACGGCAGTCCCAGGTTCCTCAACATCCGGTCGATCGCGATCATGTGCGTGTCCGCCGAACGAGCGACCCACGAAGTGAACGCCTCACCTTCGTGTGGAACCGGGACGCACGCCAACCGCCCGGATCTCAGCCGCCCGTCCCGAGCCCACAGGGGCAAGGCCGCACGGACTGCCTCCTCCTGTTCACGCTGAACCTCCTTAGCTGCCTCTGCCCGGTCGGCGGCCTCGTGAAGCCGACGCCGGTCCTGTTGCCAGGCGAACACAGGTGCAGAGATACCCGGCCCGGGTCAGCCGCTCGTCGCGACTCGCCGGGTACTGAAATCTTGGCCGTCCACTGCAATGTCCACTGAAAAGTGGTGGTGCCGTACTGAAATCCTCAGTGGCACCCGACAGGTGCCCGCGTCGTACACGGCCAGCAACCCTGATCACCACGACGAGCGGACGGGCTCTGATCCCTATCCGCCATCATGGCAAGTCCGGCAGAATATCCGCCCACAACCGCAGCATCGGCAACCACGCAGTACCCGGAGCAACGCGTGCAAGCTGAACAGCCGGCGTCACGAGATTCTTGACAGAGCGCAGTACTCGAATCTGCGAAATTTCCAGACTTCGCCAATCGGCCGACATTCTCCTGGCTTCATCGATCGTCATGGGCAATTTCCGGAAAAGTTCGGCAATCAAAGCATCGGGGTTCAGGATCTCGAACTCGCGACTGACCGGGACGCCGCGGGTCAGGACCGCGCCGAGATTCAACCTGCGCACGAGTACTTCACGATCGTCGAGAATTCCCGAATCAACTGCCGAGGCATGGGAGCGTGCAAGGGCCAGAACGCAGACGGACCACTCTCTCGGAGTCAAATCTTGACATTTATCGACCAGACTCCCCTCCAGCATTTCGACGATGCCCAGCCAATCAAAAGGGGTAAGCTCCGCAGCCGCAAATTCCTCCGACAACAACGCACGGGACAGCGAGAGGAGGTCAAGCGGGGAAAGATCTTCAAAAAGTGTCATCAGAAGCGGATTTCAGCTGTCTCGAACACGTCGATACCGATCTGCAAACTCCCACCGAAAGGCCCGAAGTGGCCAATCTTACCGTTAATGTCGACCCCCCAGTAGCCCGCCTGACCGTTACCCGCGACATTCAGCCTCCCCCGCCACACGTACCAACCTTCCTCCACGAAGTCTTCACCCACTGCCAGTAAGTGAGCCAAACAAGTGGCCTACCCGTCCGCAGAACGCATCAGCGCTCGCACAACAGCGAAACCTCGCATATTCGAGGTCGACATCGTTGCGCGATTCTATTCTACACGCTGACCGTTCAATTCACCGAGAACCCATTCGATGCCGTCAGGCCGATCCCCCGTACGGGCACTGCAGAAATTCTCCAGAACGAGGCGCACCTGCGAAATCGGAACCGTACTACGCGGATCGTAGAAGAGCGGAAATCCCGGATCGGAAACCACACGCGGGTCAAAATCCGGAAACGAAGCGTTATCACTCACCCAGATGCCATCCGAAATCCCATCACTCCCGTTGAGGGCGCGTTCACCACCGGCCATCCACGTCAAACCGCCATATCCGGTCGACCGGTTGACCGCCACGTAAAGGTAGTTGTCAGGCCACCAATCACGATTATCGGCGAAGTGTCGACCGTCCGCGAACATGAAGCACGCCTGTTCACCGGGATCAATCCACGGCATGTCGACTCGCTCGGACTTCAAATTCTCGACGACCTCCGTGATCAACGCGGACATTCCGCCCCAGTAGTCCGCGTATTCATATTTGCCATGAACGGCCACATTGAGAATCGGCGTCATCTCACTCCTTTCAGAACGATCGGGGTCGCGGATCCCGCATACCAAACTGGTACTGACGCGGTGAATCGCAGATCGACACCGGGCAGCACCTCGGGGTAGGTCGTCCGCCCCGGACAGCACCGGTTCCGGCAGAGCACCACCGGGCCAGGTCAACGCCAGCTCACGGTCGCTGTCACGGACCAGCGCCACGGGACCCATGCCGCCGCCGGAGAAGACAATCGGCAACACGGACACCTTCGGTGAGATCGAGCCGTCCGCCGAAGGCATCAACGTGACGTCGACGTCGGCCCAGGAACCATCAGGTTTCCGCGCCCACCGGGGAGTCGGGGACTCCCCGGTCGAGAAGCCGCCGTCGGGTCGGGCAAAGGTCTGCGCCGTCTCCGTGCGGGCGGACCCGATCTCGACACGGGCGTCGCAACGGCGTGCCACATCCACGGCAACGGCAGCGTCCTGCTCGACCGTGGTGCACGCCGGCTCGGCCACGGCCGACCGGATCGACAATAGCGTCGAGGCCCCCAGGACGAGCGCCAACGACACGAACCAACTCAGGGCGCGCAGCGACCAACTACGCGCCGCCATGCGGCGGACAGACAAAGAGACCCCCTGGCCCCATGCACGCTCCTTGACGAAGCACGCCCCCGACGAGCAGAGGCTGACTGCACATGCAGTCCATAATCAACCAAGCGGATCACGTTGTGACTCAAGACACATCGATGCCCAATTGCCGGATCGGCAATCTCACGTTTGACCAGGTCAAAGACCTGACGAGGCACTGACAGGCCGCAGGTCGACCAACAAGTTCACTCGAACTACGCATCAGTCCTCCACTGGATCAGGCACGGACATCCGCATCAAAGGTCTGTCGCGTAGACCGCACGTGGCGGAACAACGTGGGTTCGTGATCCGCGACCGCTGCAACGGGGTTGGAGGCCGACAGTCGGTCCGCTGGCCAGCTCACCGACTGCTCGGTGGATACGAGTCGTACGAGGAGACCTGGCCGGTGAGCGGTGGAACGGGCTCTCCTTCTTCCGGCGCCTTTCTACAGCCGAACAGGACGACCAAAAGCAGCGCTAAGATCACCCCGAGATGTTGTCGAAACGAGATTCCCCTCAACGGGATCGACCGATCGCGCGTTCGAACCTGTCCAGGCTGTCCCGCAGCCGGTACGCCACAAGATCGTCCAGGTAGCGGGCCGCCGCGCGCCCCAGGTCGAGCCGGGCCAGTCCTGTCGTGATGTCGTCGACCAATCCCCGCCCGAGCGTCAACGCCCGGTCGGGCACGTCACCGCACCACAATTCCTCCCGGAGCCTCGCGGCGTCGTCCGGCGGCAGTGGTGTCGGAGCCGCGAGCAACGCCGCCGCGCGCTCCGAATGCCGCCCCGTCGCGAGTAGGACCAAGGGCACAGTGCGACGGAGGTTCGCGATCTCACCGAGAGTGTCCTTGTCGTGGTCGACCACTCCCGGGAACGTCCCGGTGATGTCGTCCACGACCTGCGACGCGGTACCGATCTTGAGCAGTACACGGCAAACCGGCTCGATCCGACGCCCGTCGTGCCCGGCCAGCACCGCTCCCACGCGGAACGGGAACGAATAGCAGTAGTGCGCTGCTTTGCGTTCCCCGATCACCAGCAGGTCGTCGACGGAGGTCTCGGCCAGAGGCTTCGTCTCGGCGAGCAGTTCGGCGAGTTGGCCGCGCTGATTCACGTAGAGCGTGTCCGCGATCAACCGCACCAACGAACGACCGGCCTCACCGGGAACACCCGACGCCACCCGGTGGAGCACGCCGACCAGGAAGTCCCCGTAGTAGAGCGCCAAGTCCTTGCCCCGTCGGGTGAGTCGTCCTTCCGCACCCGACAGCGCCACCGGCAGTGGTGGCGCACCGAACTTGTCCAGGTCCTCGTCCACGATGTCGTCGTGGATGGCCAGCACGTCCCGCAGGAGTTGCGGGACGATCAACGCCTCGCCGATGCGGTCGACGTCGGAATAGTCCACCGCATCGGCGAAAGCGTGGAAGCCGAAGTACGCCAGCACAGGCCGCGGCAGGTGCCGGTCGCGCAGGGCGTACTCGGTGTAGGCGTCGTGCAGCGGCGCCAGTTCGGGACTGTCCGCCAACTCCCTGGCGAGCACCGCAGAGTAAAGCTCCGCCAAGCGTGGGCTGAGTCGGTCGAACGCCTCGGGCACCGCCGGCCTCCCGGATGGATCTAACGAACCCCGCCCAACGGACGCTCCGCTTCGACGGCCGCGGCGTCCCTGAGATGGACCACCCCGGTGAACCCCTGCCCCTCGAGACGGGTGAGTTGGGCGGGGAGTTTTCCGCTGCGCCGGACCACCGTGGTCTCTCTGCCCTCGGCACGCGATTGCCGCGCGCGTTCCAACGCGTGCGAGATCGGCACGTCCGGCTCGAACAGCACCGCCAACGCCGAACGGGCGGGAGCCTCGGTTATCAGGTCGACGATCCGTTCGAAGCCCAACGAGAACCCGCACGCCGGAATGTCCTTGCCCAGCGAGCGGCCCACGAGCTTGTCGTAACGCCCGCCGCCCGCGACGGACGAGGACGACTTCGGGTGTGAGATCTCGAAGATCTGGCCCGTGTAGTAGCCCATACCCCGCACCAACGTGGGATCGAACTCCCACCCGACTGCCCGCGTCCTACCCAACTCGGCCAGGCATTCCACTGTAGTCGCCATGTCCGCTACGACGGCCTCGGGCAGTGCCGGCACTGCGTCGGCGAGCCGGTCGGCGACCTTGTCCGCGTCGAGCCCGATCAGTCCCTCGATGATCGTCCGGGACTGGTCCACCGCCGCGGCGGGCAGTCCGCGCTTGTCGACCAACTCGGCACGCACACCGTCCCACCCGATCTTGTCGAGTTTGTCCAAGCCGATGAAGAACCCGGGCCACGCCGGTTCTTCCAGCCCGACATGCGCCGCCAGTGCCGACAGAAAACGCCGGTCGGACAGGCGCACCGTCGTGTCGGTGATCCCCACCGCGTCCAGGGCCTCGGTCGTCGCCTCGATCAACTCGACCTCGGCCAGCACGGACGCGTCGCCGATCAGGTCGATGTCGCATTGGTGGAACTGCCGGTAGCGGCCCTTCTGCGGCCTTTCGGCCCGCCAGACCGGTGCGAACTGGAATGCCCGGAAAGGAGTCGGCAATGCCGCGTGATGATGGGCGTAGAACCGCACCAGGGGAACCGTCAGATCGAACCGCAACCCGAGATCCACCAGGTCCCGGGTCCGGGTGCCCGCGGCGGTCTCGTCGTCGAGGCCGCGTTTGAGGACCTGGAAGATCAGTTTCTCGTTCTCGCCGCCCTCGCCGCCTTGCAGCCGCCGGATGTCCTCCAAAGCGGGCGTCTCGATCCGGTGGTAACCAAAGCGGCGATACACTTCGCCGATCTTCGCCAGGACGTGGTCACGTGTGGCGACACTGTCGGGAAGCAGATCACGGGTACCACGCGGCGGACTGTTGTCGATCTTCACCTATCGGCCCTCTGCGGCTCACAGCTCACGGTTTGCGGGATCTTCCGGCTCTCGGCGTAGCGCTCGACCTGGTCGGGCACACCGAGGTAGATGTCCACCGGATGACCCGCGGCCCGGTCCGCCGCCGCGATCCGAACCGCTGAAAGGTACTCCTGCGCACCGGGCCCCGAAGCCACCAACTTCTCGGCAGAGGACTCAGACAACCCGATCGAGGATCGCAACACTCGATGGGCGGGCAGGAGGTCGAGATGATCGAGCAGTTCCACCAGGCGTTCGACACCGAACGCGAAGCCCGTGGCGGGGATGCGGTCGACTCCGCCGTCGGGAACGAAGTGGCCGACCAACTTGTCGTAACGACCGCCGCCACCGACCTCGACGTGTGAATATTCCTCGGTTACGACGTCGATCTCGAACACGATCCCGGTGTAATACTCGTGCGAACGCACGACGCAGAGGTCTGTCTCCACTCGGACGCCGAGCGCTTCCAACACATGGACGAGCCGCGCGAGATCGTCCAACCGTTCGTCGATCACACTGTCATGCAGGGCGCGGAGGAAGGACACCGAATCTCCCGCATGGGCGAGCCCCATCCACACGTCGTGCGGTAATCGGCTCACACCACCGGCGTCCAGCACACCGGCCAGCCGTCCGAGCAGCCCGGACGCCCTCTCCGGCGCCTTCCCGGCTTTGCACTCGGCCATCGCGTCGAGCACCTCCTTGACCTGGATCGCGGCGTCCGGCCCGAGCCCGCTCAACTCGACCAGGCGATTGAACACCCCGACGTCACCGACCCGGACCCGCGTACCACCCGCCGCCACACCCAACTCTTCCAGACACCGGGTGATCAGGTAGACGGCCTCGACATCGGAGTTCCCCGGCTCGGCGCCCAGTATCTCCAGACCGAACTGGGTGAACTGACGCCTCTTCGTCCCGGTCAACTCGGCCACGACCTCGTTACGGAAACACGGCATGTCGTAGAACAACTTCACCGGAAAGATCATGTCAGGACTCTCCGCGAGCCGACAACCGATCCAGCGAGTAACCGAAATGGTCCCCTCGGGCACCAGGAGCACATCCGTGTGATCGGGCGCGTCCTCGTAGGAGGACGGGTAATCGGGCGCCCTCAGGTGGAAACACCCCCGACTGTCCCACTCCGGCCACGGCGAGCGCCCAACGACCTCCTCGGAGAACGACGTGGCCCGCTCCACCAACGGCACCTCGACCTGCTCGTAACCGTGAAGCCGAACGACCTTCGCCAACACGGCCACGACCAACTGCCGCTTCCTCAACTCCCGCCCGAACAGGTCGACCATCCCGACCAACGGCGTGTGCACACCGGACAACCCCATCCGCCACCCCGACAGTCTCGATCCATCACGTGGACACGAAACGCAAGGAACCGTCACCCACCCGGACACGGCAACGGACCCTCCACCGTCAACCGATAGCACCCGCACCCGACCGACGGAACACCCGCACGAATCGTGCACCCAGACGCAGGCTGGCTTTCCGTTCGACGGGTACCCACCTACTGACACCCGAACACGAATAGGAACTCCCATTCGCCGAACCGAACACGATTAGAGCGCAGCCGCACACCACGCAAGCCCGAAGAACTGAAGCTACCCACCAGTCACATAGCCCCGTATCCAGCTGTTAGCCATTGCGATCCACACGAGTCCCGGAAGGCTCGCGCTGCCGTGCGGTGACCTGTCGGCCGCGCACCGTCATGGCGTTGCGATCCTCGCGAGTCCCGGAGGGCTCGCGCTGCACGGGCAGGGCAGACCGCTTTCCCTTGCTACGCAAGGTTGCGATCCTCGCGAGTCCCGGAGGGCTCGCGCTGCCACCCACACCCGGCTCAAGGCCAAGGCATCCCACCTGTTGCGATCCTCGCGAGTCCCGGAGGGCTCGCGCTGCCCCCGTGACGCGCTCGCCACCGCGCCGGTACTCGTAGTTGCGATCCTCGCGAGTCCCGGAGGGCTCGCGCTGCCACGCACGCGCTGGCCGCCTGGGCGTTCAGTCAGAGCTGCGATCCTCGCGAGTCCCGGAGGGCTCGCGCTGCCCAGCCCTTCTGCTCGGCGCCGGAGCGCGCGTTCTGGTTGCGATCCTCGCGAGTCCCGGAGGGCTCGCGCTGCCATCCGGTCCTGGACGTCGAGCGCGTCCAGCTCGGCGTTGCGATCCTCGCGAGTCCCGGAGGGCTCGCGCTGCCTTGTCGGCCCAGCTCACCGCCGAGTGCTCCTTGTCGTTGCGATCCTCGCGAGTCCCGGAGGGCTCGCGCTGCCATCGCGGTAAGGGTTCGTGGGCGACGCACCAGATGTTGCGATCCTCGCGAGTCCCGGAGGGCTCGCGCTGCTCTAGTGATCAGGGTGATTGCCGTTGGGTGCAGCGGTTGCGATCCTCGCGAGTCCCGGAGGGCTCGCGCTGCCGGCCGCCGCCGCGTTGCCAGTTCGCCTGTGCGAGTTGCGATCCTCGCGAGTCCCGGAGGGCTCGCGCTGCACCAACCCGGCTCCGGTCAACGCCGTGGTCGCGGAGTTGCGATCCTCGCGAGTCCCGGAGGGCTCGCGCTGCCGTTCGGGTTACCCCGTCCGAGTGCTGGAAAGCGGTTGCGATCCTCGCGAGTCCCGGAGGGCTCGCGCTGCCGCCCGTCAGTGCAGGGTGACGAGCACCGACAAAGGTTGCGATCCTCGCGAGTCCCGGAGGGCTCGCGCTGCCGGCCGGCGGGCGAGCTTGCCCGACGCCTTGTCGAGGTTGCGATCCTCGCGAGTCCCGGAGGGCTCGCGCTGCCCCGGTCGCCAGCGACCGCGAACCGGGGCCGAGGTGAGGTTGCGATCCTCGCGAGTCCCGGAGGGCTCGCGCTGCCCCTGCCTGAGCAGGGAAGAGTGCGAATACATGACCGGCTCTCTTTTGCCCGTCCCACAGAACGGGATGACGCGCCGCCGTCCGCTTCGGAACCTCCCGGCGTGTCAGGTCACGCTTGGGGTTCCGAAGCAGCGGCATCAGACGATCCAAGTGCCCCCGTGGGACACATTTACAGCCGAGCCCAGGTGCTCCGCGGCGTCGAACGAACCCCGGTCCAACTGATAGATCCGAACCGAGTCGCTGGTCGCGTCGATGATCTCCAACAACTCGGCCCGAAGGCGAAGTCGCTGTCCCGGCGAGCACACGATCTCGAACACCGACTTCTGAACGCGGTGCCCATAACCCTCGCACGCCTTGGCGACCTGGCGCAGCCGCCGCCGACCCTCCGGAGTGGTCGTGTCGACGTCATAGGTGACCAACAGTTCCATCAGGTCACCGTCCACGGCTGATACGCGTCCACGTCACCACGCAGGTGCTTGGCGAGAAGACGAGCCTGCACCAACGGAAGCAACCCCGCCGGAACCTCACGGCCGAGACCCGCGTGGGGCCACAGCCGTTCACGGGACTGGGTCCACCGCTCCAGGAAATGACGCCGCCCGTCCTCGGTCAACTGCACCGCCCCACCGGGCAGGGTCTCGGTGTGCTTGGCGGTGACCTGCCCACGATTGATCAACGTCAGGACGAGCCGGTCGACCAGCAGCGGACGAAGCTCCTCCATGACGTCCAACGCCAATGACGGCTTGGCCGGACGAACTCCATGCAGGTACCCGATGTACGGATCCAGGCCCACCTGTTCCAGCGCGCCGTGCACCGCCACCCGGAGCATCCCGTACCCGAACGACAACAGGCAGTTCACCGGATCGGTCGGCGGACGACGACTACGACCCGTCGCCACGCCGGGACTCAACTGGTCCAGGGCCTCGAAGTACGACCGTGCCGCCCGGCCCTCGATGCCCAGAACCTCCGACAATCCGGAGGCGCCGCCGAGTTGCACCAAAGCATCGGCATGGTGGTCGGCGATCCCGCGCAACCGTGCCTGGCGCGAGCCGGAGGCGTCACGGGCGGCACGCAACACCAACTGCCGGTAGTTGTGCAGCTTGCCTGCCACGAACGACTGGGCGAGCGCGAGCCGCCGGTCCTCGTCGTCGTAGGCACGGACCTGGGCCAAGCGCAGGAACGGGTTGCCGTGTTGCGGTCCGCCCGTACGAGCCAGGAAACGACCGTTGCGGGTGATCCACGTGACGGACCTGCCGTCGGCCGCACAGCGGTGGACCAGGTCGTCGGTGACGCTCACCCCGTTCCAGGCGACGATGTGGTCAAGGCGGACCAACGGCAACAGGTGCCGTCCCGGCTTGTCCGGGTGGACGATCCGCAATGCGTCGCCGTCCAGGTGCAGGCTGCTGCCCGGCGTGGTGGCGTAGAGAGTGCGCAGAAGTTCAGTCATCCCAGTCTCCGACCTCGCGGGGCACGAACAGTCCGGCCCGCACGGCCACGGTGGTCTCCGGCAGGCAGCCGGGTTTGAGCGAACAGCGACGGCAGCGGGTATCGGCGACCGGCGGAGGGAGGACGGCGGTGTCGCGCATCCGCCGGATCTCTTCGGTCGCCCGGGCCACGCGGTCGGCCAGCTCGTGATCGACGACGACTTCGTGCCGCCGTCGATCACGACCGGTGAAGACCAGGCCGATCGGTACCGGAGCGTCGAACATCTCGCGCAGGCACAGCACCTGGGCGGCCACCTGGAGGTCAGCCGGCCCGCCGGGGCGGTAACCGCCCGACTTGTGCTCGGCCGGCACGGGGCCGTCCTCGGCCAGGTGCACGGTGTCGCAGATGCCGTGCAGCCCCAGCTCGTCGTGCCAGACCGGCAAGGAGTGCCACACGCGATGTCCCCGACGGTCGGTGTCCGGGCCCGGCCGGTCGACGGTCGCGTGCGCCAGGTCACCCCGGACGGTGTCCACGTTGGACTCGAAGTAGCCGTCGACGTGGATCAACCCCGCCTGCCTGGGGCAGTACGCGTAGTGCTCCAACGCCGAGATCGGAACGGATCCGGAATCCATCCGCTCAGGCGATGACCGTGGTCAACGTGACGCCGGACGGCAGGTCGCGGTCGTCCACCGTCACCACGTAGTCGTCGAACTTGCGCGGGGGCCTCGACCCGTCGTACAGCTTCACACCGATGCGACCGGTCAGACGATGGGCCGGAGCCGCGCCGAACGCGTCGGAGTGGCTGAACACGTACAGACCACGCGGCGACAACGACCCGCGGGTGGCCGACCGGTCGTGGTCGAACATCATGTCCAGGCTGCGGTACAGCAGCTCGAAGTCACGAGCGTCGACACCGGTCTTCTTCGCCTTGGTCGCCGAGTAGTACAGCTCGACCTTGTACAGGCCGTAGGGCACGGTCCACTTGCTGCCCATCTCGGTCGTCTCGCCCTTGTCGATGTCCTCCTGCTTGGTCTGCGTCACGCGCGTGATGGCGTGATCGGTCGGCAGGACCGGGTCGATGCTGCGGGCCATGCCGACCTGGAGCGGTCCGCGCACCTGGCCCAGCGCACCGGTCTTGCCCACCGACAGCACCGCGCCGAACAGGCGGATGTCGACGTAGCGGTCGCACAGCCACGCCCGTGCCCGCTCCGCCTCCTCCTGGGAGGTCTTCGTCCCGAGCTTCAACCCGGTCTTCTCGTAGGACTCCTCCAGCCTCGGGTTGAGCGCGTACCCGGCCTGGACGAACACCCCGTAGCGGGGATCGTCCCCCGCGGCGAGGGCGAGGGTGTCGCGGATCTTGCGCTTCAAGGCCACGTCGGTGACGAGGCCCTGCGCGGACTCGTCGTCGACCCGCGGCCGGTTGCCGGCGTCCGGATCGCCGTTGGGATTGCCGTCGGTGACGTCGAACAGGAAGACCATGTCGTGCCGGACGGTCGGGTCGAGGTGCGGCTGGGACGTGCTCATGTGCGGTGTTCTCCTGGGTCGGGGATGTCAGGCGTCGCGCTCTTCGGCGCGTCGGCGCACCGTCTCGAAGCGGTGGGCGCGCTGGTGGTGATAACCGAGCAGGAACAGCGACTGCTGTTCGGGCGTGGCGTGGTAGGGAACGTCGCTGTCGGGTCCGAGCAGTCCGTAGAGGCGGTCGAGTTCACGGCTGTGGTTGACCGCCGTGCCGACCCGCGTACCGCGGAACTTGCGCAGCCACGCGTCGGCGAGCTTGCGGCCGGCGATCAACGCCGCGCGCGGGTTGGTCACCGCGCCCTGGAAGTGGCGTCGGCTGTAGGTGGCGTTGACCTTGCCCTCGAACGCGTCGTACTGGATCGCGTCGAGCGCGGCGAACAGCCGCCCGGCCACGTAGGCGGAGTTGGTGTTGGTCTCGTCGAGGCCGGGCATGGGTTTCTCCGTGGTCGAGGGGGAGCGCAGCAGCGCGAGCCGAAGCAGTGCGGCACGCGGGGTGTCCAGGTGGCCGTCGGTCCTGACCCGGTTGAGCAGGTGGATCGTCAGGGAGTGCGGCAACCGCGTGCCGCGCATCGCGGCGATCAGCAGGTCGCGTTGCACGCCGTCCGGACGATCGGCTCCCTTGGCCCCGATCGGGACGTACTGCCGGCGGTCGCGCTGCCACCGGCCGGTGACCCTGACCAGTCGGGTCAGCGAGTGCCACTCCGACTCGTCGGGGTGCAGCACCATGACGTGTGCCTGTTCGAACCAGGTCGCCGCGTTGTCCTCGATCTTCTCCAACGGGCTTTCCAGCCAGTCACGGACCATCACGCGGGCGACGTTGCCGCCGACAGTCAAGGCGCAGAACTTCGTCATGTCGCTCTTCTGCTCGGAATCGCGACGCCGTGTCCGATTGCTCGGACGCCCCTTGCGCACGTCGTTGAGCAGTTCGCGCACCTGGGCGGGATCGGCCTCGACCATGACCCGCATGGGGTCGCGGCGAACGGGCTTGGTGATCCACCAAGCGAGCCGACTGTCCTGACCGCCGTAGGAGGCGGTGTCCCGAGACGCGAGCACGCGCGTCAGCCCGGCGGTGAGCTGTTCCCCACACGACACGCACAGCGGGGAACAGATCAGCTTGTCGTTCAGGTCGTAGCCGAACACCCGCTCGTTGATACTGACCAACGCCGCGTCGTTCGACGCCCCCGGCACCAGTTTCGCGGGGACCTTGCCCGGCAACGTGTCCAGCAGCGGCCCGTTGACGCCACACGACAGGCACAGCCCCCGGCGTCCGCCGGAACCCTTGCGTGACGCCACTTCCGCGGACCAGAACGCCTGCACCGACCGTGCCCGGTAGGCGGCTTCGCCCTTCACCGTGATCAGCACGCGTTGCTTGGCCCCGGCTTCGGCCACACGCGGCATGGCCTCCGCGTGGCCGTCACGGTAGAACCGCGCCAGGGCCTGCGGAACCGGGTCGCCCTGTGCCTCCGGACTGTCGGCCCACCTCAGGGTCAGGTCGACGAACGCCTCGTGGCAGCGTGCCACCCGGTCGGGTTTCGTGTCCGCGTCCGACCAGCCCAGCACGTACTGCACGTCGTCGGCGGCCAGATTGGGCGCCACCCCCACCGTGCGCACCGTGGTCGGGACCAGGTGTTCGACGCCGCGTGAACGCCCTGCGGCATCGGTTTCCATAAGGCGCTGGAGTCCGCCGGGGGCCGCACCGTCCGCTGTCAGGGCGAGTTCCCAGTCGAAGCGCAGCCGCCGATGGAACGGCTTGCTGTCGGGGTCGGACGCGGCGTGGTCGACCAACCGTCGCACCAGCATCAGGCGGCTCCCGGGTCGATGCCCTGTTCCGGCACGTGCAGCACGCCCTTCACGAGCTTGGCCTCGAACCACGTGAAGCCGGGCGGCGTGGTCCCGTGGTCGACGGAGTGCAGCATCAGTCCCAGCTCACCGTCCTGGTCGAGGAAAGGCTTGCGGTCGTCCGGGTCGCCGAAGTAGGCGCTGAACTCCCGCACCCCCAGGTAGGGCTGGGTGAAACAACTCCCGCGGGTGACCCGGCGCCGGAACTGGGCCCGGTAGGCGGCCTCGGTCTGGTCCGCGTGCGGCTTGAGCACCACCTGGGCGTGGATGCGGTATGCGACGTCACGCAGGCAGACCGCATTGCGCTGCACCCGGTTCGCGACCGTGTCGATCCGACGACGCCCGGACGCGGCGTCCGCCAACGAGGCCAGGTCCGTGGTCTCGTTGCGGCGCTGGGTGAACTGCTTGATCTCCGACAACACCTCGATCGCCTCCACCCGCCAAGAGAACTGCGGCTTCCAGTAGATCGACTCCAGCACGCCCACCGCGGCCGACGGCGTCATCACCGGGTAGGACACCCGCTCGACCTTCAACTCCGGCCGGGTGAACAACGCCGCGTCACCCCACACCTGCACCACGACCGGCGGCGGGCCGGACGCCGCCGGCCTCTCCCGATTCACCACACCGTGTCCTTCCCGATCTGCTCGATGTCGATCCCGACGTGCGGGTCGTAGTCGCCGACCCACTCCCACAGGTCGTCGGCACCGGCGATCACCGGCCGGCACAACGCCCGCACGTGCGCGGCCCGCGCCAACTCACGAGGCAGCGACACCACGTACTGGCGCAGCTCGCGCAACACCGCCGCGCCCTCGGAACGCAATCGCTCCACCAACCCTGCCGCGTGACCTTCCGGGCCGTAGGTCGTCACGATCACCGACACCGGGTCCTCGTCGATCATCCGGAACGCCAACCGGCGATCCCGCTTCCCGTCGGCGCGTTCGGGACCGTCGGCGACCGCCTGGAAGTCCAGGTCGGCCCGGGAGTTCTGGATCTCCCGACCTCGCTCGGCATCGTCGACGTTCAACCCCGTGTAGAGGCTCCGGTAGTACTCGTCGAGCAACGCCTGGTCGTCCGGATCACGTCCCGGGCCGAACAACGCCCGCGTCTTGTCCACGGCGGTCCGGTAGAACTTCGGAACCGGCGCGTCGACGGCGTCGAACACGACCACACGTCCCGGCTCGGGCAACCTTCCCTCCCGGTTTGCACGCCCCGCCGCCTGCTGCAACGACTCGGCCGGAGCGACCGCCCGGAACACCACGGGGAAGTCGACGTCCACCCCCGCCTCGATGAGCTGGGTCGACACCACCAGCACCTTGCCGCCCTTGAGCAGTTCACGCACTCGATCGAGAGCCGTCTTGCGGTGCAGGGAACACATCCGCGTCGAGAGGTGGACGACCTCAGCGTCGGACCGGACCAGCCGGAACAGGTCACGGGCCTGTTTGACCGTGTTGACGATCGCCAAAGCCCGAGGTTCGTCGCCGATCGCGTCCGCTACCTGTTCCAGCGTCGGCTGCGGATCGCACCACCACTCGTAGCGCACCCGCCTCAGCCGCGCGAACAACTCGACCGGTGCGTCGACCAACGGCCGCACGTCGAGATCCCGCCAGACATTCAGGTGCTCGAAACTCGGCTGGGTCGCCGACGCCAACAACACCGTCGTCCCGAACCGACTCGACAGCACCTTCAACGCGTCCAGGATCGGCACCAGCAACGACACCGGCAGCGCCTGCACCTCGTCCAACACCACGACCGCATTGGCCAGCCGATGCACCTTCCGCGACCGCGCGGGCTTGCGTCCGAACAACGAGTCGAACAACTGGACGGTCGTGGTCACCACGAACGGCGCGTCCCAGTTCTCCGCGGACAGCTTCATGCGCCAGTCGTCCAACTCGACGTTCGAGTGGTGCTCCAACACGTTCTCCGCGCCCAGGACCCGCCGGTACACGTCCGCGTTCTGCTCGGTGATCGTCGTGAACGGCACCGCCACCACCACCCGTGACTTGCCGTGCTTCGCGGCGTGATGCAACGCGAACCCAGCGGCCGTCAACGTCTTCCCAGAGCCCGTAGGAGCCGGCAACCGGTACACCCCGGGCACACCCGACGCCAACCGCACGACGTCGTCGTACAACCCACCCCGCACCACATCGAGTTCCGACGGCTCACCCCGCTCGGCGATCAGCCGGGCCCGGCCCTGCTCGAACCGCCGCACCAACCCGACCATGTCCACCGGTGGCCGAACTCTCGGCGACGACCACCCGCGTCGGTGGGCCGCGGTGTCCAGGTGGTCGGCGTCCACCATCGCGGAGAACACCAGCCGGACGCCAAGGTCAGCGACCGAGAAGGACTCCCGCCACTCCTCCGGCACCAACGACGACCCGCTGCGCAAGGCCCGCGCCTCGGGAACCACGTCGAAGAACCGCTCCAGGTTGGCCGTGCGCTCGGCGGTCCACTCCAACTCAAGAAGCCGCGACCCTGCGGTCAGCCCACCGTGATGCCCGAGCACCACCATCGCCGCGAGTTCGGCGCGGTCCAGGACGAGCAGCGTCCCCAACTTCCTGTGGTCGATCCCGACCTTCTGCCCGGTCGACGCGACCTTGGCCAGCTTGCGCTGCCACTCATCAGCACATTTCCCGGCGTCATGGCATAAACCAAGCGCCCACGCGAGTTCGCCCGCACCGAACGAATCCGCAAAAGCACGGGCCAGGTCCGCAGTCGACCGCACGTGGTCAGCCAACGAATGCCAGCGACCCGGCACCGCGCCAGGACTGTGCGCCCACACGTCAAGCTCCCTCAAGCCGCCGACATCTGACGAACGACGCGACCCTAGGGACCCACACTGACAATTTCGTTCCGCGATCGCGCCCGGCGGCAGGCAAACACCCGAATGGAGCAGCACGGCCGGGGCGACAAGGCACCCCGACCGCAACCACAGCAGCTCTCGTCGCGTCGCCCACGCGTACAGGGTTGAGATCCTCGCGAACCCAAGGGGTTCACGCTGGTGCAAGGCTAGCCGAGTTCCCTGTGCGTGTAATCGATGCACACAGGCGGAGTTTCCCTGTGCTTCACAGAGAAGCGAACAGGCGACTTGCACTTTGACCACGCCACCGGTACGGTCCCGCCACAAGGAAAGGAAGATAAAATTCGAAACCTAATAGTTCACGATTGACCAAGGCTCACAATTTCCCGAGAGTTGGAATAGGCAAGCCGAGCTGCCGTCCCGCGTTCGCACGCAAGCCGCATGCAGCCCGAGCAGGGACGGCCGTAAGAACCGCCTCCGCTCGGGTCGCATGCGACCCGGAATGCACAGAAGATCATTCCGACATGCCTCCCGAACGGAGCTATTCGCAGATGCCCGACGAGCCTGGCGCTGACGATGACTCACACCAACCCGGTCCAGGTGACATAAACCCAAAATATGCCCTGGTTGCGGCCCTGGTAATCGACCTGGCTTCGCTCGCCATCAGCAGTAGTCCGGTTCCCGCCGGCATTGCGACGGCAACCGGACTACTCGGCTGCGCAGTCAAGTTCTGGCTCGATTGGCGCAGTGGACGACGGTAGTACCGAGGCTCACGACCAAGTCGGCCCCGGTCAGGTGTCCTACCACCGGACCATACGGAGTCGCTTGGTCGTCGAGCCGCGCTTCGAGTACGACCACGGACTTCGGGTTCGAAGTCGTGGTTGCTCACGAAACACCATGAGGCTAGCGGCTTGATCTGACGACGGCAACGTTCCAGAAACATCCCAGATGTCACAACCGAAAGCGCAGACGGAAGGCGCGCTCACATAGCGACGTCCGCATTCATGGCCCGACGAACCTGACCAAGACCGGCTCCACCGACTGTGGCAACAAGGCATGCGACTCTTCATGCCCCGCCCTGTCGTCAGGCCACGAGGTCGTCGACACGAACCGGGAGGAGTTCCAAACCGGCCGCCGCGAGGGCACGGGCGGCCTCCTCACCGCACCCGACGTAGGAACTGGCACTGTCGAGATCGGTACCGGCGAACCAGGCATGGTCCGCGGGCCACCACAGGTCCGGCGGTATCCGCGAGTCGCCGACGTTCCGGTCCAGACCTTCGGGTGCGTCGGCGACCGTGCCGGCGTTGAGGAACCAGATCCGGCCGTGGTGGTCGATCGCGGTGCCGGACGTGTGGTGCTCCGCCAGACCACCTCTGCCGTCCCACACCGCGAACACGCACCGGCCGGGGGTGGTGGTGTGGCGGGCCAGCACCTCGGAGAGGACGTGGGACACTCCCGGCGGTTGGTGTCCGTCCCATGGCCGGCCCAGGCTTTCCCGGTCCGACGGGGACAGGGCGTCCCACAGCCGCCCGCACGACATCTCGACGGTCAATCCGATCCCGGCGCGTGCCGCCACCTCCCGCCACGACACGGTCGCCTCATCGGCCGGTCCGTCGAACGGGAACAACACCCGGAGATAGACCGGAAAGACGCGCGGTACCAACATGCCCACCGTGGTCAGAAGGTCACCCGTGGCCGAGCGGCGACGGCTGCCGACGTTCCCGACCAGCCAAGCCGCCTCGTCCGGATCGTCGTAGGCAACGAGGGGGGACGGCATGCCCCGAGTATCCCTTCCCCGCCTGGCTCAGGACCGGCTCGGGGTCACAACGCCCCTTTCCTTGCGGGATCGTGTCGTTGTCGACCTCCAGCATCGTTCCAGGAGGGAACGGCCACACCGCAGCACCTGCGTTTCGGATGCGCGTTGTCGGCCGGGAACGGTCATGGACGTACTTGCAACCGTGTGATCCACCCGCTCGCCATCGCGGGACCGATCGGCCAGTTGATCTCCGGCGTGGACAGCTCGAAGAGCACCTGCTTCAGCTCGTCCTCGGTCCCTTCAACGAAACCCACATCGTCACGCCCGGCCAGCGCCTCGGCCCACAGCTCGACATCCTCGGCCGACAGCGCACCGGCCAGGTACCTCCCAAGAACACCGACCACGTGCGCCGACGTCACCACCACCGACTCGACGTCGCGGTCCCAGCCGAAGCGGGACAGCCCACGGACAGCGTCCGCCACCGACCCACTCAGCTCGACCAGCTCCCGAAGAGCCGATCCACGATCCCGCGGCTCCACCCCGCACCCTCACCTCGGCCAGAACGCACAGACTCGGGCAATCTACGTCCACCTGCGCGCCTTGCGCCGGAACACACCGACAGGTCGGGGCAGGATCAGGCGAACCCCGATGGCGACGGCACCACGAGAGAAGCGGCCGGACCGAAGGGGCTCTCGATCGGGCGCGGCCCGTTCACTCGTTCAGGCACACTTCCCGGGGCGGTTTCGAGATTGTTTTCGTGACAGCGAACGTGACCGGAACCAGGGTCCAGCGCTGGGGAAGATGATGTTCGTGGTGACAGCGAAGATGCTATAGTCGCTGGTAGAGGCCCCGGTGAGCGATCTTGTGCGCTCTCCGGAGGCGGGAGCGCAGGTTCGAATCCTGCCGGGGCACCACCGCCTGACCAGCTACTTTGGTTGGGAGCCCAGGCCGTGAAGTACGGGTCGTGACATGTCTCATGCCCAGGACCCGATTGCGCAGGTGCTCCCCCACGGGAACGCCCAACGCCACGGCGGCCTTGTCCACCACCGCGTCCGCCGACGCCGCGCCCTCGCAGGACACCACGAACCTGCGCGCCCCGAACACCCCGACCACCAGCGGGTCGTCCAGAGCGGCGGCGAGCAGGGTCGACTTCCCGATCCCCGGACCACCCGACACCACCGACCCGACCTCCGCGTCGCGCCCCAACACCAGGTCCGGGCGCGGAGGCGGCACCGGCGCCACGGGGATTACGGCTTCCACCGGCCGGGCACCGACCGTCACCGGGCCCGTCACCGAACCGATCTGCACCACCGGACCCGCCATCAAGCCCGACGCCCTGTTCAACACCCCGACACGGACGACCCGGCACCATTCGGGTCCGCCACCGCGCCAGACGGCGGCGCACCGGTGTCGGAGGACCGGTGGGCCCGCGTCGGGAAGTCCGGCGCTCCACCCAACCCCGGCTCGACCTCCTCAGGCAAACCCAACAGGAACCGCAACAACGGCTCCGCCCCGGCCGGGGTGAACTCCTCCACCGTGTACACGGTGGAGGAGTTCGGGGCCAGGAAGTCCGGAACCCCCTGAGTCGGCTGGCCGGGCAGCACCACCGGCAGGAACCGGTCCAGACGGTGCGGGTCGGCGTGGAACGCGTCACGGACCAGACGGGCCTCCCACTGCACCCTGCGCCCGACCGACGCCTCGGCGCGCTCACGGTAGGCGGCCGAGGCGATCACCAGCACCTGGTCCGCCTCACGGATCTGCTCCGCGGTCCACAACGCCCAGTCGCGGGGTTGCTGCGCGACCAGCCCGTCCCACCGGGCGTCCACACCGTTACGCCGCAACAGCAACCACAACTCCCGCACAAGCTTCCCGGTGCCCGGGAGACTCGTACGCATAGGACAGGAACACCCGCACCACAGCGGCCAACCCGCGCCCCTCCTCCGGACCCCAGCCCACCCGGAGCCGACGCGGGAGGTGCACCACACCACCTACACCCACACGACCGTGCACCGCACCGCACAATTACAGACCGGGCACTTCGACACCAGACGAACATCCGCTTATCTTGTCTTTTGAGGTCCCGGGCGGTTGACGGACACCCCGGTTGATCACAGAAGCAGCCCTTGGTCGATCATCGCTCTTGCGACAGAAGGACGATCGACCAAAGGGCTGCGTGATCAGTGTGCACCATCTCGACCCCAGATCGGCGCTCGGGGCGTTGTCCGGGTTCCGGCGGGAGTTCCACCGGTGTCTGACCCGTCGGGCGGACGGGTTGTTCGAGCTGGCCGACGCCGTGCTGTGCGCCGACGGACCGGTGCGGACCCTGGTGGGGTTGTCGTTGGCGCCCGAACACCGGCGTGGGCACGGTGGCCTCTACGACGCGGTCAACAACGGCCGCATCGAGGTCGACCGGCTACGCGACGCGCCGGCCGGGACGCCGTTGCCGCGGGCCGCGGACGGCCGCCTGGTGCTCGCGGTCGACGTCTCGCCGTGGTTGCGGCCGGACGGCGCGACCTGCCCGGACCGCACGTTCTGCCACGTCTACGGACGCGGCAGAGGCGAGCACCGCATGATCCCGGGATGGCCGTACTCGTTCGTGGCCGCGCTGGAGACCGGCGGCACGTCGTGGACCGCGCTGCTGGACGCGGTCCGGCTGCCGCCCGGCGCGGACCTCGCCGCGGTGACCGCCGCCCAGGTCCGCGGAGTGGTCCAACGGCTCATCGCCGCCGACCAGTGGCGCCGGGGTGATCCGGAGATCCTGGTGGTGTTCGACGCCGGTTACGACGCGCCCCGCATCGCCCGTCTGCTCGAGGACCTGCCGGTGCGGGTGCTGGGACGGATGCGGTCGGACCGGGTGCTGCGCCGCCCGGGCCCGCCCCGGGTCCACAACCCTCTGGGCGGACGGTTTCGCAAGCACGGCGGCGAGTTCGTCTTCGGCGACCCCGCCACCTGGGGCGCCGAGGACGTGCTGACCCGCACCGACACCCGTCTCTACGGCACCGCCACCGCACAGGCCTGGAACCGGCTGCACCCGCGACTGACCCGCCGGGCCGCCTGGATCGACCACAGTGGACCGCTGCCGATCGTCGAGGGCACCGTGATCCGACTGACGGTGGAGCGCCTGCCCTCCGGCGGGGTGAACAAACCGGTCTGGCTGTGGTGTTCCGATCCCGACTCCGGCCCGGTCGAGGTCGACCGCTGGTGGCGGGCGTTCCTGCGGCGCTTCGACATCGAGCACACCTTCCGTCTGCTCAAGCAGACGCTCGGCTGGACCAGACCCAGGCTGCGCGATCCCGAGGCCGCCGACCGCTGGACCTGGCTGATCCTGGCCGTCCACGCACAACTGCGCCTGGCCCGCCCGCTGGTCGCCGACCTGCGCCACCCCTGGGAACGACCCGCCGAACCCGCCAGGCTCACCCCGACCCGCGTCCGGCGCGGGTTCCGCAACCTCCACATGAAGATCGCCCGCCCAGCGGCTGCACCGAAACCGGTCCGCCCCGGACCGGGACGACCTCCCGGCTCGAAGAACCGCGCCACCGCACCGCGCTTCGACGTCGGACTCGTCCTGGCCACTGGACGGGCACATACCCGACCGGCCCACCACAAGAAGGGCACCAAACCCCGCCGAACAGGTTAAAAGACAAGCTTATGCCGCGATGCGGGTGCCCACGAACGTCCGCTTCTGCCGATGGGCGGAAGTGCCGCTCGCGAGCCTGACGTCAGTTCTGGTCGTCGTGCCGTGCCTGGGCAGCCAGGACGGCGTCGCCGTGGTCGGCGACCCAGCGCATGAGCCGGCGCAGCGGTTTGGCGACGCTGTAGCCCATGTCGGTGAGCGCATAACTGACCCGCGGCGGGGTGGCCGGCTCGACGGTGCGCTCGATCAGCCCGTCCCGGGCGAGCAGGCGCAGTTTCTCCGACAGCACCTTCTCGCTGATCCTGCCGATCTGGTCACGCAGCTCGTAGAACCGCAACGGACCTTCGGCCAGCTTGACCAGGACCAGCGGCGCCCAGCGTCCGGTGATGTGGTCGAAGACGATCCGGCCCGGGCATTCGCTGTGGAACAGATCACTGTGCCTGTTGCGCGGAAGCCGCTTGGCCTCGAAGTTCTCGCCCATGTTCGGAGCTTACAAAATTGTAAGTCCTTACCTTGAGTAAGCCCAACGGCTAGCGTCGGATCCCCATGCCACGAGGAGGATCGATGAGCACAGTGGCACTTGTCAGTGGAGCGAGCCGCGGTATCGGGGCGGCGATCGCGCGCAGCCTGGCACAGCGCGCGCACCACGTGATCGTGAACTATTACCGCAACGCCGATGCGGCCAAGCAGGTGGTCGCCGACATCGAGGCGGCAGGCGGCACCGCCCAGGCCGAACAGGCCGACGTGTGCGACGACGCTTCGGTGACCGCACTGGTCGACCGGGTCCGCGCCGCGCATGGGCGCGTGGATGTGCTGGTGTGCAACGCGAACACGGTCCCGCCGCCGTTCGAGCCGCTCGCGTCGCTGCCATGGGACGCGTTCGTCGGCAAGGTGGTCGGCGAACTCGCCGGTTCCTACCACCTGACCCAGCGAGTCCTTCCGATCATGCGCGAGCGGCGTGCCGGACGGATCATCTACATCTCCAGCACCGTCGCGGACAAGGTCGGCACGATCGCCGCGCACTCCACCGCGAAGGCGGCACTGAACACGTTCAGCCGACATGTCGCCGCCGACGCCGGACAGTACGGCGTCACCGTCAACACCCTCGCGCTCGGCGCGGTGGACACCGACGCCACAGCCGACATCCTCGACGACGACAGACGCGCATCCCTGGCGCGACGGTCGGTTCACGGCCGGGTTCTCGAGCCCGCGGACATCGGCGCCGCGGTCGCGCTGCTCGCCGACGACGGCTTCGGCTCGGTCACCGGCCAGGTGATCCGCCTCGACGCCGGATTCGACGTGCTCAACCAGCAACCGGCCCCCTCCTGACCACGCCACCCGCAACCGGCCAAGGGGTCACCAAGACCGCAGGACCCGCTGTGAGTCGCAGCAACGCACTGTCATGCCGCGATCAGCGCATGTTGGCTACTGGACTGACAGGAAGTGGTCCGGATGCTTGGATCCGACAGGTGGACCATGCCTCGGTTCGAATGACGCTCCCGAACTGCGAGGGCGACCGGACGATGAACGATCGGGACGATCACTTGTCCGTCTCGCAGGCCGGGTCGTCGGTTGTCCTGCGGCTGCGCCCGTGGCGGTCGGACGACCTGCCGGCGCTGGTCGCGGCACATCGCGATCCGCAGCTGCGCCGTTGGCTGGCCAACTCCCTGGCCGACGAAGCCGAGGCGCGGCGATGGCTGGATGCCCAGGCCGGCGGCTGGGACTCAGCGACGCGGTTCAGCTTCGCGGTGGTGGCCGATGAGAACGACCAAGCACCCGTCGGCCACGTGGTGGTGAAGGTGGGAACCGCCGGTGTGGCCGAAGTCGGCTACTGGACGGTGGCCCGGGCCCGGGGGCGGGGCATCGCCTCCCGTTCGCTGGAGACCGTGTCGCAGTGGGCACTGAGCGCGCAGAATCTCGTCCGGCTGAACCGCCTCGACCTGCTGCACGCGGAAGCCAACCAAGCCTCCTGTCGTGTGGCGGAGAAGTGCGGCTACATCCTGCACGATCTGCTACCGGCCGCACCGCCGACTTTCTCTGCCAGAGGGCACAGGCACGTCCGCACGCAACCGGGAAGCTGATGTGTCCACAACGTCGACGCCATCATCGGGTCCTCGTCACCGAAGTCCGCCCCTGGCTGGAAGGTTCCTACACCGAGACCGTCGGCCGCGACCTGTTCGCCGCCACCGCCGAACTCGCCCACCTGGTCGGCTGGATGTCCGGCGACGCCGGCCACCAGGGGCCGGCCCAGCGGTACTACCTGCACAGCCACCGCCTCGCCGCCGAAGCCGGCGCGGCCGAGACCGCCGCCACCGCGTTGCGCGGCCTGGCCGACCAGGCGCTGGACCTCGGCCACGTCGCCACCGCCGTCCGCCTGGCCGAAGCAGCCGACCGCACCGGCGGCACCGTCCCCGAACCCAAAGCCCGCGCCTACTACGCCACCACCCACGCCCGCGCCGCGGCGGCAGACCACGACCCCGCCACCGCCCGCGCCCGCCTCACCGCCGCCCACACCGCCATCGGACACGCCGACCCCACACCCGGCACCTCCTGGGCCGCCCACTACAGCCCCTCACGGTGGGCCCACGAAACCGCCCGCGTACACCACCGACTCGGCGACCTCGACGCCGCCGAGGAACACCTCCACCACGCTTTGCACCTCGGCATCGACCGCCGCCGCACCCAGGCCCAGGTCACCGCCGACCTCGGCCACGTCCTCCTCCACCGAGGCGACCTCGACGCGGCCCTCGACACCTGGACCCGCTTCGCCGACCTCGCCACCGGCATCCGCTCCCGCCGCGTCACCGACAGCGCGGCCGACATCGCCGCACGCCTGGCCACCCTGCCCGAACCCCGCGCCCACCACCTCCTCGACCAACTCACGACCACCTTCGACCATGCGAGCTGACCACTGCGCAGCGTCAACCAGGAAAGACGGCCCAGATCCCACGCAATCGGACAGGCGCGTGGTCGATGACGTCCTTGGGTGATGTGGCCGCGTGCCTGGCCAACCCCGAGAACAAAGTCGAGCAGGCTGCGGAAGCACTGCATCGGGCACGGGAGTTGGCAGGCGAGGCCGCCAACCTGACGGCAACGGCCACGAGCGGCTCGAACCAGGCCGATGTCGAAGACGCCCTATCCGTATTCGAGGAGATCGACAACGCCTACGACGAACTGGCCGGGTGCCTTGCCGCCAGCGGCGAGAGCATCCGACGCATCCGTGCCGCGTTGCTCGGCGGGAACCCGACGACATCGAGCGATCGTCCTCGGTTGTCCGCTCCCACGGTCGCCCCTGCCCGGCCCACGTCGGAAAAGTCCTGGGCACAGCAACAACGCGACCGGCTTCCCACGTACATCACCAGCGGTGTCTACATCGATGAGGACGGCAATACCGAACTGGTCCAAAGCGGCCGGGAAACGAACGGGGAACACGTCGACATCGGGGCCCATCTGATCGAGCAGGGCTACCCCCTCGGCGGCCGGGGACGGGTGGCCGCGAGTGAGCGCGTCGAGACCAAAGTCGCCGGCGTCAACGCAATGCCGGAGTCGCGCACGTGGACCTCGTGGTGAACAGCGTGGTCTGCCAGGGCAGGTATTCGTGCGCGACGGTCATCCCCGACATCCTGTTACCAGGGCAGACGTTGACCATCCACGACCCCGTAGGGTCGGAGACCCTCACCGGGAGGAACGAACCGTGACCGTCACCGTGCGCACGGAAGCCGACCTGACCCGGGTACTCCACGACATCACCACCAACCCACAGCCACATCCCACCGTGGTCTACCTACGGGAGCGCCCCACCATCGGACGCCGCAACCTGCCCGACCACCAACTCGAGTTCGACATCGACGTGGACTACCGGATCGCCGCGATCCACGCCGCCGGCGTGCCCGACTTCGTCCCGCACGATGCCCGCGCGCAGGACGACACGGAGACGACACAGGACATGCACGGCTGGGTCTCCCGGGCCGACGCCTCGCCGGACGTCGGCCGAACGCCGACGGACGGCAAGGGAAAGCCGCTCTACATCGACTTCGGCACCCGCACGGAGTTCCCCCGGAACGCGATGATCTCCCTGGAACAGTTGCGCACGGCCTTGCTGGAACTCATGACCACAGCCCTGCACCCCACCTGCGTGGACTGGCAGGACTCCGAAATCACCCTCTGAACGAACGTGCGCGTCACAACGCCGACGTGGAAATCGATCCGACGTGATCCACCTCGGCGAGTGCGTGCTCCAAGCGGTCCACGGCGGCCATGGCGACTTCGGGGCCGTCCGGTTCGGCTACGGCGATGGCGCGGTTGAGTGCGCCGACCGATGACGGGTCGAGGCGGCGGAGCAGGTCGTACAGCACCACCACCTGTGACCGGTCGGTGTCGCGGATGTCCCGGGCGGAGGTGTGCACGGCGTTGATCGCGGCGCGGACCTGGTAGCGGCCCGGCGGCGTGCCGGCGGCCAGCCGTTCCCGGACCAGGTGGTGGCCCTCGGCGATCAGATCCTCGTTCCAGGCTCCCCGGTCCTGCTCCGCGAGGGTGACCAGCTCTCCGCGCGCCGACAGGCGTGCCGGGCGGCGGGCCTTGGTGAGGAGCATCAGCGCCAGCAGGCCGACCACCTCGCCGTCGTCGGGCAGCAGTTCGCGGATCAGGCGGGTGAGGCGGATCGCCTCGGTGGTCAGGTCGTGGCGCAGGGCGTCCGTGTCGGGCCGGGTGGCCAGGTAGCCCTCGTTGAAACCAGGTACAGCACGGCGAGCACGGCGGTGACGCGGACGGGGAGGTCCTCCGCAGACGGCACGCGGTAGGGGATTCGGGCGGCTTTGATCTTGGCTTTCGCGGGTGATCCGTTGCCCCATCGCGGTTTCGGTCGTCAGGAACGCGCGGGCGATCTCGGGCACGGTCAGACCTCCGATCATGCGCAACGTCAGCGCAGGCGGGATTCCACCGCCAACGCCGGATGGCAGCAGGTGGAGATCAGGCGGAGTCGGTCGTCGTCGACGGCACCGAGGGGTTCGGGGTGGTCGTCGCGCAGCATCCCGGCCTCCCGGTGCTTGTCGTCGCTTTTGCCCTCACGCCGTACCCGGTCGACGGCCTTGCGTTGGCGGTCGTGGTCAGCCACGCGCCGGGGTTGGGCGGCACGCCGTCGGCCGGCCAGCGCTCGACCGCGGTCGCGAACGCCTCGGCCGTCGCCTCCTCGGCGACGTCGACGTCGCCGAAGCGCTTGGTCAGGACGGGGACCACCCGGGCCCAGTCCGCCCGGTGGGCCAAGGTGATCGCCGCGTCGACCCCGCTCACCGGAACGGTCGCACCTCGATCTTGCGGTCGCAGATCCGCGACGCCTCGGTGGCGAGCGCGAGCACCACGTCCAGGTCCGGCGCTTCCCACACCCAGACACCGGCCAGGTACTCCTTGGACTCCACGAACGGCCCGTCGCTGATCACCGGCTCGGCGCCGCGGTTGTCGACGACCGTGGCCGCGTCGGTGTCCGCGAGTCCGTTCGCGAAGACCCGGTGGCCGTCGGCGATCAGGCGTTCGTTGAACGCGCTGGTGGCGGGTCCCCGGTCCGTGCTGCCGGAATCGTCCTTGTCGTCGATCACCGAAACGAGGTACGGCATCCGAAGTTCCTCTCTTGGGGACGTCGTGGTGCTTCAGGCCGCCGGCCGATAGACCTGGATTGTCACGCCCTTCGAGTCGGTGGTCGACTCGACCAGGTCGAGCACGAGGTCGGGGCCCGACTCGGGGAACAGGCGCGTGCCTTGACCGACCACCACCGGGATGGTCAGCAGGGTCAGCTCGTCGACCAGTTCGTTGACCGGCAGCCACCGGATCAGCGCGCCGCTGCCGTGCACCTGCAACTCGCCGCCCGGCCGGGCTTTCAGGTCCGCGACGGCCGCGGCGAGGTCTCCGGACAGGACGGTGGTGCCCGACCACACCGGATCGGTGAGCGTGGTCGACCCGACGTACTTGGGGCGGGTGTTCAGCGCGTCGAGGACCGGGTCCCAGCCCGGGACGTCCGATGCCGTCCACGATCCCCATGCGCCGGCGAACAGCTCGTAGGTGTAGCGGCCGAACAGAAACGCGTCGGCGCGGTGGTACGTCCGGTTGATGTGGGCGTGGGTCTGCTCGTCGCCGCAGCCCATGGCCCAGCCACCACGCCGGAACCCGTTCCGGGGTCGTCCGACGTGGCGCTGTTGCCCTGCATCACGCCGTCGACGCCCACCCGGGTCATGGTCGTCGGCTTCACGGACGCTCCTCGCCTCGGCGCCGCCTCCCGCGGACGGGTTCACCCCCACTACGAACGCGACCGACCCGATCCGACACCGGCGGCCGGATTTCTTCGGAGAAGTTTTCAGGGACGCCGTCAGGCCGGGTCAGGAGCTCTTCTCCACCAGACGCCGGACAGCCTCCGGCGAGAGGGCGGCTTCCCGTCCCAGCGCGACCGCACCCAGCCTGGCGACGTCGACCTCCGGCGGGCTGATCTCGATCCGCAGCGCCCGGGTCGCGAGGTCCGTGGCCTGGCCGATCACCGCGCTGCGGATCTCGGTGAGCAGGATGTCCCGCAGACCCGCCAACGATCCGCCGAGCACGATCGCGGCCGGGTTGGCGAAGCTGACGAGGCCGGCCAGGACCCGGCCGATCCGCTGACCGGCGCGGCGGATCGCGTGGACGGCCTTGGGATCGCCACCGTGCACCAGCGCCGCGATCTCGATGGGCGAGGCGAGTTTCAGTTCCCCGGCGATCGCGGACGCGCCGGCGACCGCTTCGAGGCACCCCTCCCGGCCGCAGTTGCACACCTCGGTGCTGTCGGCCACGGGAATGTGCCCGATGTCGCCCGCAGACCCGTCCGCGCCGCGGTGGAGCCTGCGGTCGACCACGATCCCGCAGCCGATCCCGGTGCCGATCTTCACGAATAGCAGGTGGTCGACGTCGCGGAACCGGTCGTGCAGCGCACCCAGGGCCATCAGGTTCACGTCGTTGTCGACGATGACCGGCGCGGGGTACCTGGCCGCGAAGTGCCGCTTCACCGGATAGCCGTCCCAGCCGGGCATTATCGGCGGCCGGACCACGCGGCCGTGCACGAAGTGCACCGGTCCCGGCAGCCCGATCGTGATCGCGCGGACGTCCTCGGCGGTCGCGCCCACCTGACCGAGCAGTTCCCGGAAGCTCTCCTGGGTCCAGTCCAGGACGTGATCGGGCCCCTGGTCGAGCCGGACCGTCTTCTCGGTCTCGCCGAGCGGATCACCGCGGAGGTCGCTCACGCCGATGCGGGCGTGCGTAGCGCCGAACGTCGCCGTCAGCAGCTTCCCGGCCGAGGGGTTGAGCCGCACCGGGATCGCCGGGCGACCGCCGGCCGAGACCGCGGCCTCGCCCTCGACCACCAGGCCCGCATGGCCGAGTCGGTCGATCCACTGGGACACGGTGGATCGGGCCCAGCCGGTCTCCCTGGCCAGTTCCGCGCGACTGGCGCCGCCCCGCTCCGCGATGCGGGACAGCAGGGTGCCGGCGATGTCGCGGGGGGAAGACGAGGTGATCTCCTGCATGTTTCGAGACTACCAAAACTACGGGGTAGTTAAGACGAAATCGAATTAAGTTTGTTTCTTGACTGTCATATTAAAGCCTCGATAACGTCGAAGTGCACAGATCATGCGACACCTCATCTCGCCACGCTCCCAAGGAGTGATCAACGTGCAACTCGCCTTTCTCACCGCGTGCCTCGGCGACCGGAGCCTGGACCGGATCGCGCACTGGGCCGCTGGCAACGGCTACGACGCGCTGGAGATCGCCGCCTGGCCGGGACACAGCCGGGAACACACCGCCAACCACCTGGACGTCGCGCACCTCGACCAGCGACTGGTCGACGAGACCCGCGCCCTGCTCGCGTTACACGGGCTGGGCATCTCCGCGATCAGCTACTACGACAACAACCTGCATCCCGACGAGGCCGAGCGGCACCGGGTCCACGAGCACCTCCGCGCCTGCGTCAGGGCCGCCGCCGAACTGGACGTCGGCTGCGTGGGCACGTTCGTCGGCCGGGACCCCGGCAAGACCGTCAGCGAGAACCAGCACATCGCCGCGCGGGTCCTCACGCCGCTGACGAAGTACGCCGCCGAGCACGGCGTCGCGCTCGCCGTCGAGAACTGCCCGATGCCCGGCTGGCACCCCGACGGGTACCCGGGCAACCTGGCCTACTCGCCGGAGCTGTGGGACTGGATGTTCGAACTGGGCTTCCACCTCAACTACGACCCGTCCCACCTGGTGTGGCTGGGCATCGACCCGGTGACCGCGATCAGCCGGTACGGCGACCGGATCGCGCACGTCCAGGCGAAGGACACCCAGGTCCACCACGACCGGATCGACCGGTACGGGGTCTACGGTCGGGCCACCGAGCGCGTCGACCCGTGGGATTCCGGGTGGTGGACCTACCGGGTCCCGGGCCTGGGCGACATCGACTGGACGCGGGTTGTCGACGCCCTCCACGTCGCCGGGTACTCCGGTGCCGTCGCGGTCGAGCACGAGGACCCGGTCTGGAGCGGCACCGAGGACCGTGTGCTCACCGGTCTGCGGATCGCGCGCGACACCCTCCGCCCGATGGTCCGGCCGTAGTACCGGCGCCATGGTTCCCGTGCTGGTGGAAACGGTCGGCATCGCCTACACCGCCGCGTTGCTGCTGTCCGCGGCGGTCGCCACCCTGGCCAAGGACGACCGACGACGGTCCGACGCGCGCCGGGTGCTGCGGCTGCTGTTGATCAAACCGCGGTGGCCTCCGGACGACGGCCCGCGTCGGCGCGACCGGAGGACCACTCCGACCCGGTCCGAGTAGGTCCGCTCGTGGGAAGGCGGCCTCGCCGCCTTCCCACGAGCGTGGCTCTTCGCGGACCGGCCGGAGGTCGTCGTCGGCGGGTCGCCAGGCGGAAACTCCGCGCCGTCGGCGGTCGTAGGGCGACAACTTCCCGAACGTGACTGGACCCGGTGCACGGCGGAAGGTGCTGTTGGCGGTCTCGGCGGTCGTGTCGGCCGGTTTCGCCTTCGTGGCGGTGGCGCTGTCGCCGCTGGCCCTCGGGGTGTTGGACCGCACGAGTGGGCGGGACTGGTCGAAGCTGAGCGCCATCGGACAGACCTACGAGGGCAGGTCCACCGTGTTGGCCGCGCTCGCCCTGGGTGCGGTGGCGGCGACCCTGGTGGTGCAGCAAGGTGCTTTCGGGCTGTCGACGCCTTCGTCATCGCAGCCCGGGGGCACCGGACGGCACGCCACAGCCCGGATGCGGATCGCGACCACCGCCCTCCGTCACGCACCCGACGACCGGAACCGACAGTCCGGAAATGCCGTCCCTGCAAGGGGATCGGTACCCATCACAGGATCAGAACCGGCCGGCTATCCACCGTCACCACCGGAAATGCGCCAGAGCCGCTCGTTTGACAGTCCCGTCGCAGGCGCCAACGGGGAGCAAGCGGAGCAGGTAGGGGTTCTGCTGGTCGTTGACCTGCTCTTCGAGGGTCTCCAGTTCGGTGGCCGGCTTGGCGCGTTCCGCCTTGATCTCGGTGTGACGGTTCTTGTTGTCCTGGATGAACTCCTGGTCGGGCACTTCGTCATCGTCGCCGGTGACTTCGAGGGTGCGGATCAGGCGCTTCTTCCGGGCGTCGAGGTCGGCGATCGCCTTCTTGATCGCTGCGATTCGCTCGTGGCGGTTCTGCTCGGTCTGCTTGTCCAGGTCATGCGGGGCCGAGGAGAGCACTCCTGTCGGTACGGCCCGAACACGTGGTGGCTGAGGAACTCGTTGAGGCCGTCGAGGAGCGCGACTTCGCGCACCCACAGGCTGTCCGGGCGTCCCTCGGGGACGTGGCCCTTCTGCGCGCAGGCGTAGTGCGCGCGCTGGCGGCGCGTCTTGCCGAACATGCGACGACCGCAGATCTCGCAGAACAAGTAGGACCGCAGCCGGTAGGTGCGCTTGGTCTCCGGATGGGTGTTGGCGCCGGCCTGTGCGCGGGACCGTTCGCGCCGCCGGACGACCTGCTGGGTGCCATTGGTCCTCAGCCCGCACCACGGGGGCGGATGGCCTCGGCGTTGGTGACAACCGTCCGGAGAACACCGTCCTACAAGGGAATCGACAAGATCGTGACGGCGACTTGCCACTCGACGCCGTCACCGATTGCGTGCCAGTCTCGAAACAGGTCCCGGGCACCCGGTGAGGTCAGGCACGCCAGGAGGCGGCGAAGGCGCTGGTCGACTTGAGCGAGGTGGGCCCGTCGGGCGGCGCCGCCCAGAGTTGGACGAGATAGGTCTCGCGGGGTGCGGAGTCCGGCCGCGGGTCGTCGCCGTCGCGGTGGGTGCCGTGGACGCGGACGCGGTAGGAACCGGCGGCCGGCAGCGGCAGTCGGCAGGCGGGGTCGTCCTGGGTGGTGGTGCCGAAATCGAGGTACGACGAGGTCCAGTGGGCGGAGATCTCGGCGATGTCCTGCCAGGAAGCCGCTTGGAGGGGAGCCGGCTGGTCCCACAGTTCGCAGGTGACGTCGACGACGCCGGTTTCCTGGCCGCAGATGATACGGACGCCCTCGCCGTCGGGGTCGGATTCGGCGAGGCCGTTGAGGTTCCAGTCGGGCTCGAATTCGGCGACAAGGGACTCACCGACGAGATCGACGGTCGAAGCGTCGACGAACACCTCGGCGGTGCGGTGCAGGACGATGGGCACCGGGTTCTCCTTTCCGGGCCGCACAGGCGCGGGCCCGCACCCACATCATGGGGTGCGGACCCGCTGGTGTGTCGAGGACGACGCCGGATCAGTCGTGTCCGCAACCGACCGGGCCGCGCGGGGTGACGTCGGGCGGCGCCTGCCGGTCGGCGGGCACGTTGATCACGTCGACCTGGAAGGCGTCACCTTCCAGGGTCCGCAGGCTGTTGAGGAACGCCTTGCGCAACGATCCCTCGCGGGAGTTGTCGTTGCGGTCGAGGAAGTGGCAGGAGTAGTCCGGATTGCGGGAAGCGCCTTCGGTGGACTGGGCGAAGGGGTACTCGTCGCAGGACAGGTCGGGACGTCCCGGTGGCCGAGGCACGTCGGGGCCGCAGGCCACGCCCCGGTTGGCGCCGATGAGGGTCTGGTCGAAGGTGCGGTGCAGGTCCCACCCGGCGCGGGGCTTGCCCCAGGGGTGTTGGAGGTTGTTCTGCGCCCACAGCACGTGCCAGCCGACGGCGTCCACCCGCGGATTGGTCACGTCGATCTGCCAGATCGGGGGCACGTCGGGGTAGACGCAACCGCCCGTGGTCCGGGGGGTGACCCGGGGAGTGTTGTCGCAGCGCGGACGGAAGACGTCGCCAAGGTAGGCCGCACCCTGGTCGAAGCGGGGTGCGGTGAAGGTGCCGCGCGGCCGGATCGAGTCGTTCACGAGGTCCCGGCCCGGGGAGGACACCGTGATGTCGAACGTCTGCGTCGTGTACGGGATCAGCACCTTCGTGCCGCCCGGAGTCGCGGAACAGTAGTTGCAGTCGAGGCTGACGGTGGCGGACACGAGCCACGCCTCGGGCACGGACGGGTCGACCAGGCGCAGTTCGACTTTCTGGTGCCATTCGTAGCGGTTGCGCGGGTCCAGTTGCGCGGTTGCCTTGGTGTAGAGCGTGGCGGTTCCGTACGGCTGCTCGTTCACGAAGAACTGGACCGGGACACGGTAGTTGGAGCACGACGTGACGCGGTTGTGGACGGTGGTGCCGATGCCGCAGTCCACTGTGGCTTCGGGTAGCGCGCTGGTAGAGCTTTCGGTCGTGCTGGTGACCTGTTCCGGTGTGCCGAACTCGATGGTGTGGGACGAGGTGTCCGCGTGTGCGGTGATTCCCGCCCCCAGCAGCAGGATTCCGGTCGTGGCCACTGTGGACGCGGCCCTCATGATCCTTTTCACGCCATGACCATCCCTTTCTTGGTGCTCCCGGAAGAACCCCGGGAGCGCTCACGAGACGGGTTGAACAGGGTGTCGCCGACCGCCGCTTGCGCGTGGGCGAGCACCAGACCGCTCCCCTACGTGCGCGGGTCGGGCCTTACCGGTGTGCTCGACCGTGGTCGACCGAACCGCGATCAGCCCGAGGAAGCTGTGCAGCCGGCCGCGCTCACGCCGGGCACATCGCCGCACGGCGGGATCTCCCGACGCCGAGAGTCCTCGACGTGATGACGGAGGGAGTGACGTGGCCATGCTCTCCCGCACGACCCTTTCGATCCGCACGGCGGCACTGCCCCGCTTCGGTGGTACTCGACGCGCAGGTGTCCACGTCGCCGGCCGACTCGCTGTCATCGTCGACCGACCCGGCCGGCTCGGACCCGCCCGGTTCCGCCGGACCACCTTTCCGATCCGACGATTGCGAAGCGCGTGCCACACGATGCCGGACATGGTGGAACAGGCCGGAGAGACGGCACGCCACCGGATAATCGGCGCATTTCGGGACGCTACAGCGCGCCTCGCGCGAGCACTTTCCGCGCGCATGCCATGCGACCGCACAGCCGGAAATTCCTCATCGGCAATTCATAAATGTTCCCCCGAACACCCGAATTCCCCTCGTGTCGCCAATATGACGACGCACTGCCATTAGATCGGAAAATCAGCAACAAATACACGCCCGAACGGGTGAATCTAAAATGGCAAGTCGAGATGGCAGGGAATACTGATCGACGGGACCCGGGTAACGGCATTCGCCCTGTCCGCGCGGACGTCGAAAGGTCGGATCACGGGACCGGACGAGTGTGTGGTCACGGTCGGCACCCTGCCGGGCGCGGCGATGATCGACCTCGGACCGGCGGCCCCGGTGGACCGTCACCGACCTGGCCCGGCGGATCCCATCGGATCCTTGGTCCACATCGAACGCGTTCCCATGGTGCTCGCGGTGCCCCGACCCGACCCCGGCGGTGCACGCGCCGGCGAAGTCGACCAATTCGGTCGAACCGTCGATCGCGTTGGTCACCACGTTCGCGACCGTTTTCTTGACGCATCCACCAAAAGGCCCGAATCACCCGAAATACCTCGGGATTTCTCGTCCACGCGGACCACTCCGGCCGCCGGCATCGGCAGCCGAGCAGGGCGCACACCGTCGTCGAACACGCCGCCGACGCCGCGATTCGGGAGAATCAAGCAGAAAGTAGGTTCCGCGTGGCGGAGCGGCGCGAGGAGAATCCTGGGCCACCGCCGGAATGCGGCGGCCACGATCAGCGGTCGCACCGCGCCGGCCCGTCGCCCGAGGAGGTGGCGCCGGTACCACGACGCGAGCACACCCTGCCTGCTCGTTCCCGCACGCGGTGAGACGCCGCTGATCGGAAGACCTCGATGCGCAAGGCACTGTCGGCCGCCCGCGCGGCCGTTCCACCCTGTCCACGCGTCGCTCACCGACGCGAGCGAGCCCCTCCGCGCGTCATCGGCGGCGGCAACGCCACCGTGACCCATCCGTGGGCGATGACCCGGACGACAGCCGCGGCGGCTCCCCGGTGGATCGTGACCGCCGGCCACCACGGCGGAGCGTCCGCGGGCCGAGGCGGCTCGACCTCCCGGAGCTTGAGGCGCCGCGTCGGCCGGATCACCAAGCCGGGCACCGACCCGACGCTGACGCGCCTGCCCACGCCGGTCCACAACGCGGCCGCGGCGTCGGCCCGCACCCCGCGCCACCGCACGGCTCCTCGTCCGATGCCGCACGAGCCGGGATTCCCCCGGCTGCCGTACGGCGACTCCCGCCTCGTGGGCGGTGACTCTTCCGACCCGCGTGTCCGCGGTGACCGTCGACTTGGACCGGGAGACCGCGGTGGTGAGCGCGCCGGCACCCTCCGCACCGGCATCGCGCGGCATACGACCTGGATCAAGCAACAGATCGAAAGGTGACCCATGACAACGACCCTTCGCCGCACCGCCGGTTCGCTGGCGGCGGCCTTCACGCTGGTGCTGTCGTTCGCCCTGGTGCAGGGGTTCGGCGGTGGCACGGCTGTCGCGGCGCCGGCGCCTACCGCCGTGCGCGTCGTCTACTACGACGCGAGCCAGGCTCAAGAGTTCAAGGCCGCGGTCGACGAGGGCGCGGCGGCGTGGAACAAGGCCGTGCGCAACGTCCAGCTCAAGCCGGCGACCGGCGGCAACGCGGCTGTCCGGGTGTACGCGGACAACGGCTGGCCGCGCACCTACCAGTCCGGCTTCGGCCGGGGCACGGTGTACATGGGCCGCGAAGCCGTGAACGACGGCTTCTACCCGCCGCGGATCGCCACGCACGAGCTGGGGCACATCCTCGGCCTGCCGGACAACCGCAACGGCCGGTGCGACTACCTGATGTCGGGCCACAGCTCGCCGGTGTCCTGCAAGTCGACCACGCCGCACTCCACCGAGGCGGCACAGGTCGAGCGCAACGCGGGTGGTGGAATCGCGGCCCTCGCTCGGGACTCGCGTGAATCCGCCTTCGCCGACTGCTTCGTGTTCTAGGCCATGTGGTCAGGGCCTGACTGTCAAGGCGGCTGAGACGGGCAACGGAGTTCGCGCCGGAACAGGGTCGACCGGGATCACCATCCGGCGGGTGGCCGACGTGCTGATGCCGGTCTACACCGCCCCCGACCGACGCTGCCGCGAAGGAGCGCTTCGCGGAGTTCGCCGACGCCTGGGACGCCCGGTACCCGGCGATCGTCCGGCTCTGGGACAACGCCTGGTTCGTGCCGCTCCTGGCCTTCTCTTCAACCCGGGTTACACCGCTCGTGTGGTTCTGTCGTTGATTGCGTGTCAACGACAGAACCGCTCGATTGACCCTGGGCGACCGAGCCACCCATCGATCGACCGACCGCCGGGCGGATCACGACGACCCGGGCCGTGACGCCGAACATGTTCCCGGGGAAAAGTCCGGCACGGGTCAGGGAAAACCCCGATGGCAGGGTGCCCGATCGCGGGCACTCTGGAGGTGTCAAAGACATCCGCAGTCCGAGGAGAGTCATGAGCGAGTTCAAGCCCGAGTCCTCCCGCAGCGCCGTCGACGCCGTGGTCGATGCCGTTCGCGGATTGGTCGACGAGGGCATCAACCGTCGTGTGGTCGTGCGGGACAGCAAGAACGACGTGGTGTTGGAGGTGCCCGTGGCCCTCGGGGTCGTCGCCGTGCTGGCCGCTCCGGTGGCCGCCACGATCGGCGCCGGTGTCGCGCTGGCCGGTCGGTGTGGAATCACGCTCGAGAACCGCCGGCAGCCCAGCAATCCGCCCGCGACGACGGTCGACGCCGAACAGGCGTAGTCGCCACCGACGCGCCGTTCGACATCCAGCCGACGGAACCGCGAGCGGACCAGGCCGGGCCAGTTCGAAGCACGCTGCCGGATCGCGATCGGCCGAAGCGGCTGAGGATTCCCCGCACCCGGCGCTGTTCGCCGTCCATCGGCTCATGACGTCGCCCCTGCCGGAGGCGGTGGTCCGCTCGGCGTCGATCTCCCGCGAACGGCGGCGCAACGCGCCCAGCGGCAGGTCGTCCAGCGCCCACGGCCGCCGAGTGGCAGATCGGCAGAGCGCTCGGACGTTGCCGGCCTTCGGAAACGGTCGCGTGGACCTCAAGAAGAGACGTCGACAGTCCACCTCTGGCGGAAGACCGGTCGCAGCCGATCGGCCACGCCGAACGCGTCCGCCACCGCGAGGTCCGCCGCGTCCGGACGGCGGACCTGGCCGACGCCGGCGTGCCGGCGCCTGAGCCGGTACTCGCCGATGCGACTGTCGGACATGGCCAACTCCTGGTGTTCGTGAACAGGTGGTAGATCGTATTCCGGAAGTAGTGCTCGTTCCCGAACCGCCCGGTCGTGCGCCTCACTCCCTCCACGAACGCGACCACCGATCCGGCACTGGTCGTGCGGTACCTGGCCGCGGGAATCGACGAGCCCCTCATGCACCGCTCGCATACCGGCGGAGGACCTCGGTCACGACCGTGCTCACGTCACGGGAATCCGCCGGGTGGACGACGTGGAGAAAGTCGCCGTCCGAGCCCGGGAGCAGCAGGATCTCGCCGTCGCGGTATTCCAGTCGCAGGACGACCTGACCGAGCCACCATTGATCGGAACCCACCTGCCGGAGGAAGTTCTCCTCGTCGCAGGGGTCGACCACTCCGGGCAGTGCTCGGATCACGGCGGCGACGACGGCGCGGCGGTCGTCGTCCGACGCCGAGGCAACCCACTGGGCGGTGACACCCACGAGCATTCCGTGCGGGCGTTTCGGCTTGAAGCCCTTCGGAAGTTCGATGGATGCCACACCGAGGCTGTCCTCGACGTAGATCTCTTCGACCAGCGTCATCGGATCGCCTTCCGGAAGTAGACGATAGGACGTGCGGCCCGGCCGGTGTCCGTGCGCCGATGCCGGCCGCGCCGACGGCGAGGACGCGATCCGCCACCGTGTGGTCGAGCACGGCGCACAGCACGCCGCCGAGAGGTCGTTCCGGACTTCGACCGCGTCACGGTGAACACGATGTCGCGACTGTCCGAGGTTCGCCACGCCGAGCACACGAGTCGGGGAAGATCGGCACTGCGTGTCCCTGACATCCTCCGGAGGCCGGCGTGGACCGTTCAGCCCTTGACGGCCTCATCGCCCGCAGCGGGATTGCCGACCTGCCGGACAGCGACGAAGTGCCGCATCGGTTGCGGATGGGGGAATTTTCGCCGATGGAGTGCGTCCGCGTGTTGACAAGGCTCCATGGGATGACCCTGTCGGAAGCCAAGAGAAAGCTCTTCGAGAGCGCTGCCTGGGCCGACCGGACCGATGGCTGGACGAAACTTCAGGACGGCCTTGAAGAGGTGCACGGAGTTCCGGTCATCGCAGTTGGTCGCGGCGGCGGGTGAGGTGGGCGGTCTCGGCGGTGTTGCCGGCCAGGTCGATGGCCCTGTCGTAGGCCGCGCGCGACTGTCCACTTCGGCCCAGCCTGCGGAGTAGGTCGGCGCGGGTGGCGTGGTAGGCGTGGTAGCCGGACAGGGTGTTTTCGAGGCGGTCCACGATTGTCAGGGCTACCTCGGGGCCGTCCAGTTCGGCCACGGCGACGGCGCGGTTGAGGGCGACGATCGGTGACGGGTCGACGCGGGCGAGGTGGTCGTACAGGGCGAGGATCTGTGACCAGTCGGTGTCGCGGATGTCGCGGGCCGAGGTGTGGACGGCGTTGATCGCGGCGAGGAGCTGGTAGCGGCCTGGGGGTTCGCCGGTCGCGAGGCGTTCGCGTACCAGTCCGTGGCCCTCGGCTATCAGGTCCGTGTTCCAGGCTCCTCGGTCCTGCTCCGCGAGCGTCACGAGTTCGCCGGTCGCCGATACGCGGGCGGGGCGGCGGGCCTCGGTGAGCAGCATCGACGCGAGCAGGCCGGTCACCTCCCCGTCCTGTGGCAGCAGTTCGCGGATCAGGCGGGTCAGGCGGATCGCCTCGGCGGTCAGGTCCTGGCGTACCGGGTCGGTGTCGGGGCCGGTGGCCAGGTAGCCCTCGTTGAACACCAGGTACAGCACGGCCAGCACGCCGGAGACCCGGGCCGGGAGGTCCTCGGTGGCCGGCACGCGGTAGGGGATGCGGGCCTCCTTGATCTTGGTTTTCGCGCGGGTGATCCGCCGTCCCATGGCGCTTTCGGCCACCAGGAAGGCGCGGGCGACCTCGGGCACGGTCAGGCCGCCGACCATGCGCAGCGTCAACGCTACGCGGGCGTCCATCGCCAGTGCCGGGTGGCAGCAGGTGAAGACCAACCTGAGCCGGTCGTCGTCGATGGCGCCGACGGGCGCGTCGTCGTCGTGCACCGTCAACGCCTCCCCGTGCTTGTCGTCGCGTCTGCTCTCACGCCGCAGTCGGTCGATGGCCTTGCGGTTGGCCGTGGTGGTCAGCCACGCACCGGGGTTGGGGGGCACGCCGGCGACCGGCCACCGTTCGACGGCGGTCGCGAACGCCTCGGCCGCCGCCTCCTCGGCGACGTCGAGGTCGCCGAAGCGCTTGGTCAGGACGGCGACCAGCCGTGCCCACTCCTCCCGGTGGGCACGGACGACCGCCGCCTCGGTCACCGGAACGGCCGCACCTCGATCTTGCGGTCGCAGATCCGCGACGCCTCGGTGGCGAGCTTGAGCGCCACGTCCAGGTCGGGCGCCTCCCACACCCAGACCCCGGCGAGGTACTCCTTCGACTCCACGAACGGCCCGTCGCTGAACACGACCTGCTCGCCCCGGTTGTCCACGACCGTGGCCGTGTCGGTGTCCGCGAGCCCGCCCGCGAAGACCCAGTAGCCCTCGGCGATCAGCCGTTCGTTGAACTCGCTGATCGCGGGCCGCCGGTCGGTGCTGCCGGGGTTCTCCCGGTCGTCGATGACGGAAACCAGGTACCGCATGCCCATCTCCTGCCGTTGTCGGGGACTTCAGTACCGCGGGCGGTAGACCTGGATCGTCACACCCTTCGAGTCCACGCGTGACTCGACCACGTCGAGCGCGAGGTCGGGCCCCTCGTCGGGGAACAGCCGCGTGCCCTGGCCGAGGACCACCGGGATGGTCAGCAGGGTCAGCTCGTCGACCAGTTCGTTGGCCAGCAGCCACCGGACCAGCGCGCCGCTGCCGTGCACCTGCAACTCGCCGCCGGGCACGGCCTTCAGGGCGGCGATGGCGGTGGCGACGTCGCCGGACAGGACGGTGGTGCCCGACCAGGTCGGCGCGGTGAGCGTGCTCGACACGACGTACTTGGGCCGGGTGTTCAACGCGCGCAGGACCGGCTCCCAGCCGGGGACGTCCTGTTCCGCCCAGGACCCCCACGCGCCCGCGAACAGCCCGTAGGTGAGCCGACCGAACAGGAACGCGTCGGCCCGCGCGTAGGTCCGGTTGATGAACGCGTGGGTCTCGTCGTCCCCCCGACCGATGGCCCAGCCGCCGCGCTCGAAGCCGTTTCTGGGGTCGTCGGAGGTGGCACCGTTGCCCTGCAGCACCCCGTCGACGGTCACCTGGGTCATGGTCGTCAGCTTCATGGTCGCGATTCCCTCGTCTCGGCGCCGCCTCCCGTGGACGGCCTCACCCCCTCTACGAACGCCACCACCCCGATCGGACACCCGCCCGCGGATTTCTTCGAAGAACGTCCCGCGAGGCCGTCACACCGGCCGTGCCCGTCGGCGGGATCGACCGTCGTGCCACACCAGCTCCAGGAATTTCGCACCGAGGCGTTCGACCTGGCGCAGTGGCACTCCCCGGGTTCCTGCCGGAGGTCAGCGGCCTGGGTCGGAGAGGTCCAGTTCCGCCAGCCGGTGGGGGTCGGACAGGATGTCGATCGACACGATCCGCCCCTCGGCGATCGTGAAACTCATGATCGAGACCAGCTCCCCCGCCGCGGTGTTGACCAGGCCCGCCGTGCCGTTGACCAGTGCGTGACGGGTCGTCGTGCTGGTGGCCATGCGGTGGAACGTGGCCAGCCGGCCGGCCACGGCGTCGGCACCGTGCAGGACCATCATGCCGCCCGGGAGGGCTTTGCCGCCGTCGGCGCGCAGCGTGACGTCCGGGTCGAGGACGGCCATCAGGGCGGTGAGGTCGCCACCGCGTGCGGCGGCCAGAAAGGCATCGACGACGCGGCGTCGCGCGGCCGGGTCGGGGTCCGGGACGGGGGTCGCGCCCCGCACGCGTCGGCGGGCGCGGCTCGCGAGTTTCCTGGTCGCCACCGGCGTGCGGTCCATGATCGGGGCGATCTGCTCGAACGGCAGGCCGAACAGGTCGTGCAGGACGAAGGCCAGGCGTTCGGCCGGGTTCAGCGACTCCAGCACGACCAGCAGCGCCAGGCCTACGGCGTCCGCCACCAGCGCTCGGTGCTCGGGGTCGGCGCCGTCGTCGTCGTCGACGACCGGGTCCGGCAGCCGGGCGTCCAGCGGGTCCTCGCGGCGCAGCCGTCGGGCGCGCAGCATGTCCAGGCAGACCCGGCCGACGACCGTGGTCAGCCAGCCGCCCAGGTTGTCGATCTCCGCGGTGCCGGTGCGGTCCAGCCGCAGCCAGGCTTCCTGGACGGCGTCGTCGGCGTCGGTCAGCGAGCCGAGCATCCGGTAGGCCACCGCCTTGAGGTGCGTGCGGTGTTCCTCGAATCGCCGGGCCAGGCAGTCGGTCACGGGTCGTCCTTTCGACGGTCGATCCCTTGACGAACGGGACGTCGGCGACGTGACCGGTCACATTCTCGGCGGTCCGTGCGTCAGGGCTGCGAAGGATCGCCGAGACGATGATCGGAGCAGCGCCGACGATGAGCGACAGCGAGGTCCACGGGACGGTCGCCCACGGGTTCGAGGCCGTACGGGACGAGTTCGCCGCCGTGGCCCAGGACGCGCAACTGGCCGTCCACCTGCATGGCCGGCGCGTGGTCGACCTGTGGACCGGCGACGTGGCCGGTGACTCCCTGACGGGTGTCTATTCCTCGACCAAGGGGGCCACGGCCCTGGTGGTCGCAGTGCTCGTGCAGGACGGCGTGCTGGAGCTGGACCTGCCCGTCGCCCACTACTGGCCGCGGTTCGCCGCGGCGGGCAAGGGCCGGATCACGCTGCGGGACGTCCTCACCCACCGTTCGGGCCTGATCGGCGGCCTGAGCGCCGACGAACTCGCCGACGACCGCGAGACCGCCCGCCGGCTCGCGGACCGGCGCCCGTACTGGCGGCCGGGCACGGCCTACGGCTACGGCGGGTTCGTGACGTTCGCGATCGTCGGCGAGGTGGTGCGCCTCGCCACCGGACGGTCGCTCCAGGAGCACTACGAGGAACGGATACGCGCGCCTTACGGGCTGGACCTGTACCTCGGGCTGCCCGAAGCGTTGGAGGAGCGCTACCTCGACGTGCTCCCGGGTTCGGCGAGTCCGGCGGAACTCACCGCGTTCCTGGCCACCCTGCCGAGCCCGTACAGCATCGTCGGGATGGGCTACGGGTTCGGCTTGGACCAGGTGGCCTTCCTGAACACCCGACGCGTGCGTGCGCTCGGCCAGGCTTCCGCCGGCGGCGTGGGCAACGCGCGTGGGCTGGCCGCGATGTACGCCGCCGCCACCTTCGGGCCGCTGCTCGGACCCGAGACCCTCGGCGAGTTCACCACGCTCCACTCCACCGGCCGCGATCTGGTCACCGGCACCGGCCAGTACGCGCTCGGGTTCCAGGCGAAGGGTCTGCGCTACCCGTTCCTGGGTGCGGACGCCTTCGGCCACAACGGTTCCGCAGGCTCGGAGGCGTTCGCCGACCCGCTCTCCGGCATCGCTTTCGGCTACGTCCGGCGCCGGTTCTCCGTCGACTGGTCCTACCCCGAACACGACCGGCTGGTCGCCGCGGTCCACCGCGCGGCCGTCGGCGCAGTAGACGACAACGGAAAGGTCTACCCATGAGCATTTCCCGCCTGCCCAACCCCGCCCGGCTCGTCCCCGAACTGGGGCAGATCGGCGGCGCCCTGTTCAAGGCGACGGGGAACGGTTCGATCCCCCAGGTCACCATCGGCCTGGTGCAGTTGCGTGCCGGGCAGATCGTCGGCAGCACCTACCTGACCGTCCTGCACACCGGGAACCTCCGCAAGGCCGGGGAGGACGAGGACCGCATCACGGCCGTGGCGTCGTGGCGTGACACGTCGTCCTTCACCGCCGCCGAACGGGTCGCGCTGGCGCTCGTCGAGGCCGTGCTCACGCCGAACCCTTACGGCGAAAGGGTTTCCGACGAGCTGTACGCCCAGGCGTCCGAGCACTACGACGACCAGGCACTCGCCACCCTCGCCGTGGTGATCGGCCAGGTCGGCTTCTTCACCCCGCTCGCGCTGATCGGCAAGCCGGTTCCCGGGGTGTCGGCCGCCGAGCAGTGGCGGGACTGAGGTGAGCCGAGCGCGGATGACCAATCCCGCCTACGTGATCCCGGAGGCGGGGCAGGCGATCGGGGCTCTGCTGCGGGCCGTCCGGCAGGACGTCGTGCCGCTGGAGACCCTGATGCCGGCCGCCGTGCGGGGCAGCCAGGTCAACGGCGGCAGTGCCTGTCTGCACGCGGACGTCGTGGAGGCCAGGAAGGCCGGTGTGGACGACGACCGGTTGGCCGCGGTGGCGGCTTGGCGCGGGTCGCCGTTCTTCTCCGCGGCCGAGCGGGTGGCGTTGGCGCTGGCCGAGTCCGTCGCGCGGATGAACGACCGGTCGTCGGACGCCGTTTCCGACGCGTTGTGGGACGAGGTCGTCGCGCACTACGACGAACGGCAGCGCGCGGTGCTGATCCTGTGGATCGCCACCGGGAACCTGTTCAACACCGTCAACAACGTGATCAAGGAGCCGGCCGGGACGACCTGGGGTCCGGGCACCTGACCGGACGTACGGCACCGGCGGCCCGAGCGCCGGTGCCGTGCAACCGGAGTCCGAAGTGGACGGTCATGGCCGGCCGGGTCGCCCTCCGGGGAAGTAGGGCAGCTCGAAGCCCTGCTCACGGGCCGCTTCCTGGTACACCAGGAGCATGCCCCGGATCGTCTCGGACACCTCGGCCAACGCGTATCGCGCGTCGTCGACGTCGCCGCCGTCCCAGCACTCCGCGAACTCCTCGACGGCCTCCTGGAGGATCTTCAGCGAATCGCCCTGGATCGCCAACGCGGGAAAGTTCCGATGGTCGAGGTGCACCACGGCGTAGTTCCCCGACACCGAAAGGAGCTTCACACCCAGAGTCACCACTGCCTCCTCGAACGGACGCGGCCAGGGGAGAATGGCGGTCATGTACTACCTGGAAGCGGTCATCGCCGACCGACAGACGTTGCGTGGACTGGCCGACTCGGTCGAGCATGCATGGATCGTGGACCTCGGGCAAGGTCTTTCGCTGCTGCCCCTGACCGATCCGGTCCTCGAGGCCGGGTTCCGGAAGGAGCAGGCCGGGTTCGCCGGGAGGTTGGCGGCGTGGTCGGCGAACGGTCCGGTGGCGCATGTCGACGCGGACTTCTTCGGTGGGCTCGGGACGCAGTACGCGCAGGTGTGGCATCTCGGCGAGGTGGTCCTCGGTCCGTTGCACGCCGCCGAGGGCGAACCTACGCCCGAGGCCGGCAGTCCGATCTCGCAGGCCCTTCGGCGGCTCGGTGCGGTGAAGGGCGACCACGTCGACGAGTTCGACGCGGTCGGGCTCGGGCGGCACCGGCGGACGGACCACTGGGTCCCGGCCTGAACTCCCCGGGAGAGACGGGATTCCCCGAGTCCCGGCTCACCGGGGGAAGTTCGCCACCAGGTAGTCCCGCAACACGGCCACCCGGGACGGCAGGTGCCGGTCCGACGGCACCACCAGGTGCAGGGGCCGGCCCTCGGCGTGGTGGTCGGGCAGCAACGGCACCAGCAGACCGGCGCGCACCGCCGGTGCCACGGACGGTTCGGGCAGCAGCGCGATCCCCGCGCCGGCCACCGCCGCCCGCCGCACGAACGACAGGTCGTCGGCCGCCAACGGTCCCGTCACCGCCACCGACACCTCTCCGCGCGGCCCGTGCAGCAGCCACCGGTCGACGTCGCCGAACCGCAGGCACAGGTGCCCTTCCAGCTCGGCGGGTCGCTGCGGATTCCCCTTGCGCGCCAGGTAGACCGGCGACGCGAACAGCCGGAACCGGGTGTCCTGGAGGCGGGTCGCGCCGCGTCCCCCGGCACCGCCGCGCAACGCCAGGTCGAACCCGCCCTCCACCAGGTCCGCCGACGGCGACAGCGCCACCTCCACGCGCACCTCCGGGTACCGGGCCAGGAACGCCGCCAGCAGCTCCGGCAGCACCTCGGCGCCGACGTCGGGTGGCGCGGCCAGTCGCACGACGCCGCGTGGCGCCTCCCGGCTGTCGGCCGCCGCACCGGCCGCCGAGTCCAGTTCGGCCAACGCCACCGAGACCCGCGCGTGGTAGGCGCGTCCGGCGTCGGTCAGCGCGAGCGACCGCGTGGTGCGGTGCAGCAGCCGCACGCCCAACCGGTTCTCCAGTCGGGCCACCCGGCGGCTCACGGACGACTTCGGCATCCACAGCACCCTCGCGGCGGCGGAGAAGCTCCCCGCCTCGACCACGCGGACGAAGACCGCGACGTCACCCAACTCTTCCACGGGCACCATTGTTCCACCAGCGGAACAGTCCGTTCAGATTCCGGTCACTAGTGCACTTCGGACAACGCTCATAGCGTCGGAGGCGTCCCACGGAACAAGGAGCGCACCCGTGCCCCGAACAACCCTGGTGGCGAACGTCGTCCCGGCGTACGTCATGCCCGCCGCCATGAGCTACGCGAGCGCGCTCGCCCTGGACGACCACCGGCTGGCGGCGGCCTCGCTCACCACGATCGCCGTCCCCTCGGCACTCGCCGCGCTCGCCGTCACCTTCGCGCCACGCGGCGGTCGGCGGGTCGTCCGCATGCTGCTCGCCGCCGTGCTGTGCGCCGGTCTGGCGTTCGCGGCGAGCCTCGCCCTGGTCCACACCGGACTGGCCGCACCGACCCTGTTCCTCGACGCCGTGCCGTCGGCCGCGCTCGGCGGCGTCATCACGGCCGCACGCACCTACCGGAAGAAGGAATCATGATCCTCGTCATCGGCGGCACCGGCACCACCGGACGTGCCGTCCTGCGTTCCCTGTCCGTACCGACCCGGGCCCTCGTCCGCCGACCGGGCGGCCTTCCGCCGGGCGTCGAGCAGGTCGTTGGCGACGCGGCCGACCCCGGCCCGTTGCGGGCCGCGCTGACGGGCGTGTCCGGCGTGTTCCTGGCCATGGGCAACGGACCGCGCCAGGAGGCCATCGAACTCGGCGTGGTCGCCGAGGCCGCCCGCGCGGGCGTCGACCACCTGGTGAAGCTGTCCGCGCCGTCGGCCGCCGCCGACTCGCCGGTCGCGATCGCCCGCCTGCACCATCGCGTGGAGGAGGCGGTGCGCGCGTCGGGGATCGCGCACACGTTCCTGCGGCCGTACGCGTTCTTCCAGAACCTGCTGTTCCACGCCGAGCGCGTCCGCGCCGTCGGCTGGTTCCCGGCCGCGACCGGCGACACGCCGCTGAACATGGTGGATGCGCGGGACGTGGCGGACGTGGCCGTCGCCGCCCTCACCCGCCGGATCACCGGGACGCACCTGCTCACCGGCGCCGAGGCGGTCTCCTACCCGGAGGTCGCGGCGCGGCTCACGGCCGCGGGCCGGCCGACCCGGTGCGTCACCGTCACCCCGGACGAACTGCGTGCCGACCTGCGTGGTGCGCCGGACTGGCTGGTGGAGCACGTGGTGGAGATCCAGCGCCTGGCCACCACCCACCCCGAGCGGCCGAACGACACCGTGGCCCGACTGCTGGGACGTCCGCCGCGGCGGCTGGACGACTTCATGGCCGAGCACGCGGGGGCGTTCGGCGGTCCGATCAGGACCGACTCCACGGCGTGACGGCTTTCCGTCGGCTCATTTGCCGAGCGGGTAGACCTTCTCCACCTCGCCCTTGAGGTTGGCCCGCAGGTAGCCGCCGCCGTACTCGTTGGCCAGGTAGACCCGGACCGTCGCGATCTTGTCGATCAGGCCGGTGTCGATGATGACGTAGCGCATGGTGGGATTGGGGACGTTCAGCTCCTTGTTCGCCTGGTCGAACAGCGCGGGCAGGGCGTCCCAGTTCACGTCGTTCAGGTCGAGCGTCACCTCGTCGGCGTCCACCCCCTTCGGGCCCTGCCTGGTGGCCTTGCCGTTCGAGTACGCGAAATTGTCGTAGCCGTTCTCGACCGCCGCCGTCGGGGCCACGGCCGACGCGCGTTCCGACCACAGCGTCAGGTCGGTGACCTTGGTGCCGCCCATGACCTTGCTCAGCGCTTCGACGACCTTGCGGGCGCCGGCCGGCGTGAGCAGGTCGTCCTTCGCGGGCGTGGCGGCCGTGGTCTTGGGGCCGGTGGGCAGGGCGACGTCCGTCCGGCCGCCGTTCTGCGGGGCGGCGGTCGACCCGGTCGACGGGTTCGCGCCGTTGTCCGTCCCCTTGCCCTCGACCAGCTTGATCACCAGCAGCGTGGCCGCGACGACCGCGATCACGCCGATCAGCGAGAACACCACGGAACCCGTCCGCCGCTTGGGCGTCTGCGGCACCGGCGTCGGGTAGGACGGCGGGTGGATGCTCGGTCTCGAGGTCGGACCGGACGGCCACTGGGCGTACTGGGGCTGCTGGGGTCCGCTCGGCGGCCCGGGGAACGGGAACCCCGCCGGGGTGGGCGGGCCGAGGGGCGGTGCCTGGTCGCGTTCGGCCGCCGCGAACATCTGGTCGAGCACGTCGCCGGTCGGCCGGCCGGCGGGGTCGGCGCGCAACGCCGCGTTGAGCGCCGGTGCCAGGGCGCCCGCGCGGCGCGGCGGCGGGACGGGTTCGGTCATGACGGCGGCGAGGGTCGCCATCGTGGTCGCCCGGCGCATCGGGTGGATGCCCTCGACGGCGACGTACAGCAGCATCGCGAGCGACCACAGGTCCGACGCGGTCTGCGTCTCGTCGCCACGCAGCCGTTCCGGCGCGATGTACTCCGGGGACCCGATCACGTCGCCGGTCGCGGTGAGCTGGGTCGAGCCGTGCAGGGCGGCGATGCCGAAGTCCGTGAGCACGGCGCTGCCGTCGGTCCGCAGCAGCACGTTGCCGGGCTTGACGTCGCGGTGCATCACGCCCGCCGAGTGCGCCGAGCGCAACGCCGCGAGCACGTCGCGCCCGAGCCTCGCCGCCTCGGCCGGGGTGAGGACGCCTTCCCTCAGCCGCGCGTCCAGGGACGTGCCGCGGACCAGCTCCATGACGATCCACGGGTACGGCGAGTCGGGCGACTCGATGATCTGGTAGATCGACACGACGTTCGGGTGCTGCAGCCGGGCGAGCGCACGAGACTCGCGCAGCACACGTTCGCGCAGCTGCGCGGCCATCGCGGGGTTGCTCTCGATCTGGTCCGCGTCGGCGGGCCGGACCTCCTTGATGGCCACCTCGCGGTGCAGCCCCAGGTCGAGGGCACGCCACACCGTCCCCATGCCGCCGCTGCCCAGTCGACCCAGCAGCTCGAACCGGCCGTCGAGGATCCGTCCGGTGTGCTCTCGCTCAGACACCGCGCCACGTTAGCAACCGACCGGCGGCGGCCGGGCGGCCATGCGCAGGTAAAGGGGTGCGCGCTACAGGTCCGGCCAGCCGCGACCGAGGTGGGCGAAGGCGGTGTCGAGCGCGGCTGTCGGGTCCGGTTCGGTGCCGGCGAGGTCGGGGATCTCCAGGACGTAGCGGACGAGCAGGCGCAGGGACAGGTCGTCGGCGGCACGGCCGGTCTGCTCGGCGATGACGTGCGCGAGCGTCGTCTCGCAGCCCGTCCACAGTGTCCTGGCGTAGTTCCGCAGCGCCGGTGTGGCGACCACGAGCGCGGTGATCCGGCGCGTCCGGGGGTCGGGTGCGGGCGCGAACGGTCCGCGCGTGGCCAGGAAGTCCCACAGGGTGTTTGGTCGGCACCGCGCTCGCCGCCGACCTGTGGACCGCGTCCGTCGAACTCACCGGCCTCGACCCGTCCGCCGACAATCCGTTTCACACAAATCTTATTCCGCCGCCGGTGTGCGCATTTCCGTCCTGCGCATTCCACTTCGCGCGTACCTTGTCGCGTATGCCGCTCTTAGCTGTCCGACGCGAACGTCCCCTGTGGTATTTCGAAGTCCCGCTGCTGATCGCCGGGTATTTCCTGTTCGGTCTGATCCGGGCCGCCGTCGACCGCGGCGATCCGGCGGCGACCGACAACGCCCTGCGCGTCCAGCGGCTGGAGCGGTTCCTGCACATCGCGATCGAGTACCCGCTCAACCAGGCGATGCTCGACCACCCGGTGGCGATCCACGCGACCGGCTACTTCTACCGGCTCAGCATCCTGGCCGTGCCGGTCGTCCTGATCTGGCTCTACCTCACCCGACCGGCGCGGTACGGCCGACTGCGCACCGTCCTGGTGGTGACGATGCTGCTGGACCTGCCGTTCGTGTGGCTGTACCCGGAGGCGCCGCCGCGGTTCGCCCTGGCGGGCATCGTCGACTACATGGCCACGTACGACATCCTTTTCAGCGCGGAGTCCCGCATTCCCCGGCCCGGCGTGAACCTGTTGGCGGCGATGCCGAGCATGCACGTCGCGTGGACGACTTGGTGCGGTTACGCGGTGTGGAGTGCGCTGCGTGAACGCGCTCCGCGATTGTCTTTGTTCGCGTGGGTGTTCCCACTCTTGACCGCTTTGGTCGTCCTGGTCACGGGACACCACTACGTCGTGGACATCGTGGCGGGTGTCACGCTGGTGGGAGTCTCGATCGGTTTGACCACCTTGGTGAGAAAGCGGACGAGCGCCTGAGTTCGTCCGGCGGACGTGCGTCGGCGGTGGGATCGTCCCGAACCGGACCCCGATCCCGGACCACTGCGAGGTGGACGCATGCCCCGGTTCCGACTTGTCGAGGTGTACCCGGTGGCCGGAGGCTGGAGCCGTCCGTGGATCGACGACCCGGACGCGGACGACTTCGCCAAGGTCTCCAGGGGCATTTGCGACCTGTACAGCACCCACCTCGCCGAGGCCGACCTGCGGCACGCTGTGTCGGCCCTGCGAATCTTCGTGGGCGACTACGTCCACCCGGACACGCCGGCCGCCGGGGACGGGCACGCCGGCGTGCTGTCGCCGACCTCGACGGACCGTCCCGAGGGTTACGAGCACGCGACCGTACGCGTGCCCACCGGCTTTGCCGCATGGCCACTCGGCGACCGGCAACGGGTGGTGCTGGACGCCGTACATGAAGCCGCTCTCGGGGTCGCGACGCTGCGGGGGTGGGAACCTGACGCCTTCCAGCGGGCGCGGAAAGCGGTCGAGTCGGCGGACTTCACGTTCACGTGGACCGGTCCGTGGAAGTCGTCGCCCGGTCGGCGGTGGCGTGCCCGCTGCGCCTTCCGCAGCCTGCCGGACGGTTTCGGGCGGTTGGTACTCGAAGTGGCCGGCCCCGAAGACGAAGCGGTCTGCGCCACCTCGTCGGAGCAGATCGCCTGGACGACCATGGAGAGCTACCGGCGGGCGGCCAGAACCCTTCGGTGGGCGACGGCCGCTCGACTCGAGGTGATCCCATGCGTGGTACTGGGCTTCGCCGGTGACAAGTTCGTCGCCGAACTCACCGCCGAGGCAGGACGATTGCGGCTCGACGACGTCCAGGCGGCGGCACCGTTCGGGTCTTCACGCGCCTGACGGACCTGCGATGATCCCCCGCCTGCGCGGGTCGTAACCCTCCGGTGCGACGAGTTCGGGGAACGTCTGGCGGACCACGATCCTCAGCGCCATCGTGCCGTCGTTCTCCAGCAGGTCGACGGCGAACCGGCGGTCCGGGTACGCGGCGGCCAGACGCGCTGCCCAGGCCTCCCGCAGAACCACGCCCAACGCTTCGTGGCTCGGGTCGTAGACCTCCGCCGGACCTCTCAACATGCGGAACAGGTGCGGCACCTCGTAGAAGTTGAAGCTCGCCACGTAGTCGACCCACGACAACGCGGGCCAGTCCGGGTGTACGAAGGGCGTCGGACGTCCCATCCGTTCCGCGAAGTCCTCGCTCTCGTTGCCGTCGAGAGCCAGGAACACGGCGCCGTGGCGCTCGATCAGTGCCGGCCAGATCAGGTACGAGTACATCAGCGCCTGCACCGCGTCTCCGGTCTCGGAGACGTACGCGGCCGGATGATCGGTCTCCACGTCCCAGTCCGGAAATGATCTTCGGAGGATCTCCGGGGTGTCCATCGCATCACGCTCCCTGTCGGTGGGGCTGATCGTCCCCAAGCATCCGGGACGCCTGCGCGGCGGGGTTTCGATCGTGCGTGGCAAAATCCTCCGAGTGCAGGTCAGGGTGCTGGGACCGTTCGAGGTGCGCACGGCGGACGGTGTTCTCGTCGACATGCCGGGCGCCCGGTTGCGCGGGTTGTCCGCCGCCCTCGCCCTCGAAGCCGGACGGGTGGTGCCGAAGGCCGCGCTCGTCGACTGGATCTGGGGCGACAGCCCCCCGGCCGACGCGGCGAACGCCCTGCAACGCCTGGTTTCCCGGCTGCGCAAAGTCCTCCCGGAGGGGATCGTCGAAGGCAACACGGACGGCTACCGGTTGCGGATCGCGGTCGACGACGTGGACGCCCTTCTGTTCGAGCGGCTGGTTCGCCGGGCCGACGGGAGGCGTGAAGCACTCGCGCTGTGGCGTGGCACGGCCATGCAGGACGTCGGCCTCCAGGACAGCGAGGCGTTCGACGCGGCCGTCACGCGGCTCGAAGGGTTGCGGCTGACCGCGCTCGAAGACCTGTACGACGCCGAAAGCACCCCCGAGTCGATCACCGAACTGACCGACCTGGTGGCCGCGCACCCCGTGCGGGAACGGCTCGTCGGCGCGTTGATGCGGGCCCTGGTCGCGTCCGGCCGGGACACCGAGGCGTTGGTGGTCTACCAGCGCACGCGGGAGACCCTCGCCGACACGCTGGGGGTCGACCCCTCCCCCGAGCTGTCGGCACTGCACGTCGCGCTGTTGCGGGGCGAGCTGGGCCATCGGGAGGAGAGCCGCAAGACCAACCTGCGCGCCGAGTTGACCAGCTTCGTCGGCAAGGAGGCCGACGTCGCCGCGGTCCGCGCCCTGGTCGGCGAACACCGGCTGACGACGATCATCGGGCCGGGTGGTTCGGGCAAGACCCGGTTGGCCGTCGAGACCGCGCGCACGCTGCTGGGCGAGCTGCCCGACGGCGCCTGGCTGGTGGAACTGGCCGCCGTCGGACCGGACGGTGTCGTGCAGGCGACGCTGACCGGGCTCGGCCTGCGCGACACGTTGCTCGGCGGCGGGTCGGGCGCGGACCTGACCGACCGGCTGATCGCCGCGATCCGCGAGCGCGGCGCCCTGCTGGTCCTGGACAACTGCGAGCACGTGATCGAGTCGGCTGCCGCGTTCGCCCACCGGGTGCTGGGCGAGTGCCGTCGGCTGCGTGTCCTGGCCACCAGCCGGGAACCGCTGGGCATCACCGGCGAGGCGCTGTGGCCGGTCGAGCCGTTGGCCCTGCCCGGGCCGGACGCCGACGCCGCCACGATCGCGGCCTCGCCCGCCGTCCGGCTGCTGCGGGACCGGGCCGGTGCGGTGCGGCCGGACTTCACCGCCGACGCCGCCACGATGGCGCGGGTCTGCCGTGCGCTCGACGGCATGCCGTTGGCGATCGAACTGGCCGCCGCCCGGTTGCGCACGATGTCGGTCGACCAGCTCGCCGCCCGGCTCGACGACCGGTTCCGCCTGCTGACCGGCGGCAGCCGGACCGCGCTGCCCCGGCACCGGACGTTGCGCGCGGTCGTCGACTGGAGCTGGGAGCTGCTCACCGACGCCGAACGGGCGGTGCTGCGCCGGCTCGCGGTGTTCTCCGGCGGCGCGGGCCTGGAGGCGGCCGAACGCGTCTGCGCCGGCGACGGGGTCGACCGGTGGCAGGTGCTGGAGCTGCTCACATCGTTGGCCGAGAAGTCGTTGCTGCGCAACGACGACGACGGCACGCCGCGCTACCGGATGCTCGGCACGATCAAGGAGTACGCCGGGCACCGCCTGGTCGAGGCGGGCGAGGCCGACGCGACGCGCCGGGCGCACCTCGACCACTTCACCGCGCTGGCCGAGACCGCCGAGCCGCACCTGCGCCGGGCCGAGCAGGTGGAGTGGCTGGCCGTGCTCCACGCCGACCACGACAACATCCGGGCCGCGATCCGCGGCGCGGTCACGGCCGGCGACGCCCACGCGGCGATGCGGCTCGCGGCCGGCGCCGGCTGGTACTGGTGGCTGGGCGGGCACAAGGCCGAGGGCCTGGAATCGATCACCGCGGCCACCGGCCTGTCCGGCGAGGTGCCCGACGACATCCGGGCCACGGTGTACGCGCTGGTCGTGCACTTCCTCAACTCCGGCCGGGGTGACGAGCACCTGGCCGCGAAGTGGATCCACGAGGCGTACCGGTACAGCCGGGACGTCCCGCGCGGGCGGCACCCGGCATTGCGGTTCATCGAGGCGCTGGAACGCCTGGTGCGGACGCCGGACGCCGCCCTGGTCGCGTTCGAGCCGCTGCTCGACGACGAGGACCCGTGGGTGCGCGCCCTGGCCCGGCTGCACCTGGGCAAGATGCGGGTCGTCCTCGGCCAGGGCGGACCGGACGTCGACGCGTACCTGGAGACGGCGCTGGCCGAGTTCCGGGCACTCGGCGAGCGGTTCGGCACGGGGTTCGCGCTGACCGAACTGGCCGACCGGACCGCCACGCGGGGCGGGTTCGCGCGGGCGTGCGAGCTGTACGACCAGGCCATCGCGGTCGTGACCGAGGTCGGCGCCGCCGAGGACGTCATCCGGATGCGGTCCCGGCAGGCCCAGCTCCACCGGCTGCTGGGCGACGAGGACGCCGCCGCCGCCGCGCTCGCCGAGGCGCAGCGGTGCGCGGACCGGGTCACCTGGCCCGACGCGCTGGCCGAACTCGCCTTCGTGAAGGCGGAACTCGCGCACTGGGACGGCGACGCGCGGGAGGCCCGTCACCAGCTCGGCGTCGCGAAGTCCCTGCTGGCGGACCTCGCGGACGGGCCGCACTACCGCGTGGTGACCCACGACCTGCTCGGTTACCTGGCCGACGACCCCGAGGAGGCCCGTGCGCACCGCACGCAGGCCTGCCGGGCGGCGGCCGAGGCCGGGCACGCGCCGGTGATCGCGCGGGTCGTCGTCGGGGTCGCCGACCTGGCACTGCGCGACGGGCGGTACGAGCAGGCGGCCCGACTGCTGGGCGCGAGCGACGCCGTGCGCGGACTGTCGGACCGGTCCGACCCGGACGCGACGCGGATCGGGCAAGCCGTGCGCGACGGCCTCGGCGAACCGCTGTTCGCCGAGGCCGTCGAGGCGGGTGCGCGGGCCGACTGGCACGACCTCGTCGCCGTCACGCTCGCTTGGTGAACGTGGCGCGGGCCCACAGGTAGCCCACCAGGGCGATGCCGACGCACCAGGCGAGGGCCGCGGCGACGTCACCGGCCCGCGGGGCGCCGGCCAGCAGGCCGCGCACCGTCTCGATGATCGACGTGAACGGCTGGTACTCGGCGAACTCGCGCAGGACCGGCCCCATCTTCTCGGCCGGGACGATGGCGCTGCTGAAGAACGGCAGCATCACCAACGGCACCGCGCCCAGCCCCGCCGTCTCCGGGGACTTCGCCGCCAGACCCAGCGCCACCGTGAACCAGCCGGCCGCGACGGCGAGCAGGACCAGGACGCCGAGCACGCCGAGCCAGTGCAGGACGTTCGCCGACGGGCTGAACCCGAGCAGGAAGGCGACGCCGAGCACCGCCCCGATGGCGATCAGGTTCGTCAGCACACTGGCCACGACGTGCGCGGTGAGCACCGCGCCGCGCGGGACGTCCATGACCTTGAACCGGTTGATGATGCCCTTGGTCATGTCCGAGTTGACCGACGTCGCCACGGAGCCGAGCCCGTAGCAGACGGCCATCAGGAGCAGGCCCGGTGTCGCGTAGTCGACGTAGTCGACGCCGACGGCGAACGCGTCGCCGAGCATGTAGACGAACATCAGCATGACCACGACCGGCATCAGCACGGCGTTGAACACCGACGTCGGGTTGCGGGCGATGTGCGTGAAGTTGCGGCGCAGCATGACCATCGAGGGGGACTTGCTCATTTCGCGGCCTCCGCGGTACGGCCCGTCAGGGCGAGGAAGACGTCGTCGAGGTCGGGCGTGTGGACCGAGAACTCGACGGCGTCGAGCGAGTGCTCGGCGAGCCGGTCCAGGAGAGCGCGCAACGGCTTCGTGCCGCCGTCGCCGGGAACGTCCAGGGTCAGCGCCTCACAGTCCTTTGTGGACTCTGTGAACAGGGTCGCGGCGGCGTCGAGTTCGGCGGCCGTGGCGAACCGGAGCCGAACGTGGCCGCCGGGCACCAGTCGCTTCAGCTCGGCGGGAGTCCCTTGCGCGACAAGGCGTCCGCCGTCCAGCACGGCGACCCGGTCGGCGAGCCGATCGGCCTCTTCGAGGTACTGGGTGGTGAGGAAGATCGTGACGCCGTCGGCGACCAGCCCGCGGACGATCTCCCACATCGTGCGCCGGCTGCGCGGGTCCAGACCCGTCGTCGGCTCGTCCAGGAAGATGATCCGCGGTCCGCCGACCAGCGTCATCGCGAGGTCCAGCTTGCGGCGCATGCCGCCGGAGTAGGTCGACACGGGCTTGCGCGCCGCCTCCACCAGGTCGAACCGCTCGAGCAGCTCCCCGACCACCCGCTTGCCGTCGGGCAGGCGCTTGAGGTCGGCCACCAGCCGCAGGTTCTCCTGCCCGGTCAGCAGGTCGTCCACGGCCGCGAACTGGCCGGTGACCCCGATCGCCGCCCGCACCGCCCTGGTGTCGGTGGCGATGTCGTGCCCGGCGACCCGCGCCGTGCCCGCGTCGGCCTTCGTCAACGTGGTCAGCACGTTGACCGTCGTCGTCTTGCCCGCACCGTTCGGTCCGAGCAGGGAGAAGATCGTGCCCTGGGGAACGTCCAGGTCAATGCCGTCGAGGACGACTTTGTCCCCGAAAGCCTTACGCAGACCCGAAACCGTGATCGCGGTCATGGAAGTGCCTTTCGTGTCAGGCATCGGCGCGGTGGACGACGATGTCGTTCTTGCGCGTGCGGGCGTAGACCTCGACGTCGGCCGGCCCGGCGTGCGTGGGCAGGGAGTCGCGCACCGAGCCCTTGGTGCTCGCGGCGTCCACCCGGGCGGTCACGCCCTCGGCGATGCCGACCTCGATGCCGCCCGAGGCGTTGAGCAGTTCGGCACGACCACGCGTGAGCCGACCGATCCGGATGGGGCAGTCGCCCGCCGTGGCGACGACGTCACCCTCGGCGGTCCCGATCTCGAAGGCACCCTGGGCACCGCCGAACCCGACAGCCGACCGGGCGTGGCCGATCCGGACCTTCCCGGTCGCGCCGACGTACTTGACGACGCCGTCGACCTCGTCGATCCCGATGCCGGCCGAGCCGCCCTCGATGTCGACGGCACCGGCGACGTGCCCGATCGCGACCTCGCCCGCGGCGAGCGACGCCCGCAACGCGCCGATGCGGTCGAGCCGGACCGTGCCCGACGCGACGTCGAGCACGCAGTCGCCGAGCGGGCCTTCGGCGTGGACGTCCGACCACGCCGTGTTCAGGACCAGCCGTGAGCCGACCGGCACCTCGACGGCGATGACGACCGACCCGTGCCGACCGCCCGCCTTGACGGTCTCGACCGTGAGGGCACCGGCGGAGAAGCCGACCTTGGTCTTGGCGGCCACCTTCATGTCGGACGCGCTCGTGGCGTCCACGGGTTCGACCAGCACGACGGTGTCCGTCCGCTCGCTCGCGGTGACGCGCACGAGCGCACCGGCCGTGGTCAGGGTGGCGGTGACGGGTGCGGGGGTGGGGAACGTGGGCATGGCTGATCTCCTCTTATTCGGACCAGGTGACGGGCAGCGCGTGCACGCCGTAGATGTTCATGTCGGACTTGAGCGGAACCTCGCCCGCCGGAACGGCGAGCGCGAGCGTCGGGAACCGACGCAGCAGACCGGCGAACCCGGCCCGCATCTCCAGCCGCCCCAACTGCTGACCGAGGCACTGGTGCACCCCGTGACCGAACGAGAGCTGACCTCGCGCATTACGCCGGACGTCCAACGCGTCGGGTTCGCCGAACCGCAAGGGGTCACGATTGGCGGCCAGCAGCGAAACGACGACGGTCGACCCCTGACGGATCGTCTCGCCACCGACCTCGACATCCTCGGTCGCGTAGCGATAGAAGATGTCGGCGACGGACAGATAGCGCATGAGTTCCTCGACGGCACCCGGAACCAGATCGGGCTCGGCACGCAACGCCGCCGCCTGCCCCGGGTTTTCCAGGAGCGCGAACGTGCCCAACGCCAACATGTTCGCCGTGGTCTCATGGCCGGCGAGCAACAACAGGAAGGCGATCCCGGTCAGCTCCTCGACCGTGAGATCGTCCTGCCGGGCCAGATCGGACAGCAGATCGTCACCGGGTTCGGCACGCTTGTCCACGACCAGACCCGCGAGATAGCCGGTCAACGCACCGAACGCGGCCATCTTCTCGTCCAGGGACTGATCCTTGACCAGGAACTTCGCCGAGTCGGCCTGAAACCCGGCCCGATCCGCGTAAGGCACGCCGAGCAGTTCGCAGATCACCAGCGAAGGCACCGGCAACGCGAACACCTCGACCAGATCGACCGGTGGCGCGAGCCGGGCCATTTCGTCGAGCTGCCGCTCGACCACGTCGACGATGTGCTGTTCGAGCTGCTTCATCCGCTTGACCGTGAACGCACCGGTAAGCCTGCGCCGCAACCGCCCGTGATCCGGCGGGTCCATGGTGATGAACAGCCCGGGAACCTGCGGCGACGGCTCCGTGGCAACCGGCATGCCCGGCGTCTCGTAGGGCACGTGCACCACACCGAGGTCCTGCCGCGAACTGAACCGGGTATCGGCGAGAACCTGCCGGACGGCGTCGTACCCGGTGACCAACCACCCTTCGTGACCATCGGGAAAAGCCAGAGGACTGACCGGCCGGACCGAGCGCAACCGGGTAATCCGACTGGGCGGGTCAAAAGGCCCCGCATCACGCTCAAGAGGCAAACCGTGCGGGATCCCCGTGGAGCTGCTGTCGTCCGTCATGAGAGCAACGATCAACCGCAAGACCGCCACAGCCCTGACACGCCACTGACACGCCCCCTGACACCACGACCGGTCCAGCCACCACCCCGGGACCCGAACCCCGAACGCGAGACGCCCACCTTTCGGCGGCCCAACGCACGCCCCACGATCGCCACCGCACAACTCACGGTGCCTGAGTGCACAACTCACGGTGCCTGAGTGCACAACTCGCGGTGTCTGAACGTATGACTCGCGCGGACGAGGAAAGAACCGCCCGGGTTCATCGCGGGCTCGCGCGAGGACGGCGACCTGACGTCCGTGACCCGGACGTTCGTCCTGGGCTGACGAGCCCGGTCCGCCAAGCCCGGTCGGACGGGGCGCGCTTTCGGACGGCCCCACCCGTCCGAAAGCGCCGCGGGCGAGCCGATCAGGACGGCCGCCGCTCCTGTCGGCGCGGTGCGGCCGTCAGCCTCGCGAAGGTGTACGCGGCGGACACCAGCGTCATGTGGTGGTGCCAACCCCGGTACGAACGCCCTTCGAAGTCCAGCAGCCCGAAGTCGGCCCGCAGGTCGCGCAGGTCCGCCTCGGTGCGTTCGACCAGTGTCCCCAGGGAGATGACCTCGGCCGCACGCAGGTCGGTGCGGTTGGTCAGCCAGAGCTTCGACCGGCCGCCCTGCCAGGACGTGCCGACCAGTTGCAACGTCGCGCCACCCCGCCCGCCCGGCAGTCGCACGGGCACGGAGACGGCGTGCGTGGCGCGGTGCCTGCCGTCGACGCCGGGCGTCCACGTGACGACCTGGCGGTGCTTGACGTCCGCGCCGCGCAGGCAGTCCCGCACGCGCAGCAGGTGCGGCCCGGATCGCGGGCCGCCGGAGGGCCGCACGGCCGCCAGGTGCGGACCCGGCACGACCTGGAGCATGTCCGACACCTCGAACACGAAGTCCGTCCCCAGTTCGGACAGCCGGGCCATCAACCGGTCCGCGTCCGGCGTGTGGCGCAGGTCGCCGACGACGGGGACCCGGTCGATCCCCCAGTCCGCGACCTCCTCCACGACGTCGAGCGCGTACCGCCAGGCGGGCTGCGCACGGACGGTGGCCGGGATGTAGGCCCGATCCCGCCGCCGCTCGTCCGTCGTCCACCGTTCGGTGAGCTGAATCCGCCAATCCACCGGAATGCTCGCGGCCTCCCCGGCCAGGAACAGGCCGGTGGCCAGTTGACAATTGATCGCGCGCCCCTCGCTCGGCACGAACCTGCGTTCCACGCCGACCGAGTGGTCACCTCTTTTAGGAATGGTCGTGTCGGCGATCACCCACGCCCGGGGCGCGAGCAACCGCTCCGCTTCCGCCGCTATTTCCGACCGGACTCCACGCCACTCCCACGGACTCTGGTTGATGAATTGCTGCAATGATTGCGTTACCGGTAACTCCAGGACCTCCTCCGCGATACGACGCACGGTCTTGCGACCGCGACCCAGCAACAGCCCCCTCAGGTAGACCTCAGCCCATCTCCGCTGGTCAGAGCGCGGAAGAGAGCTGAACTTGGCCTGCGCGAAGTGTGTCACCCCATCATTCTTGGCAAGCGAAAGAGCAGTGCGAAGACTGTCCTCGACCACCAGCGACCCCCGAAAATGCCACTTACCGTACACAATCGATACTCCATATGGGCAACGCCCACGGCAAGCACTACTACGAAAAGTTGCGACGATCTCGTGAAGTCCACTCCCAGAGCTATCACCAAATGCATAATCAGGTGCTCACGCTTGGTAGCGAACCTGTTTGCGAGCCACCCGTACGTATACTTTCACCATCGACGCGAACTGCGGCTAAGCCACCCCGAGAACTATCCTCGGACTACGAGGCGATCACCCAGCGTGACGAATTGAGACACTGTCGGCGCGGACCGCCGCACACCGCCCGGACGGGGCGGGCCGGCCACGCAGCGCAACTTGGTTGACTGCTCAATCACCCGGCCGGCCCAGGGCGAATTCCGGCCCGGACGGATTCCGGGTGAACGCGAGGTTTCGGGCACCGGACAGACTCCGACCGGATCGGCCGGTCCTTTGTGAAACATTTCCCGCCCGGTGCCCGACTAATTCGATCAAGAGCTTCCGGGCGAGAGGGAAACGGCCTGGTCGAACCCGGCCAACCGGATGATCTCGACTACTTCGGGTCGGGCGCCGACGACGATGATCGGCACGCCCGAAGGCAACGACTGTTGTGCGAACGCCAATACCCGGACGCCCGCCGACGACATCGCGGACAATCCGGTCAAATCAAGCACCAATCGTGCCACCGGCCCGGCCGCGGCCCGTTCCACCAGCGACCTGAGCACGGGCGCGGTCTCCGCACCCAGCTCCCCGCTCGCGAACACCGTGGCCGTCTGCCCGGTGAACCCCAGGTACGCCTCGAACGTCATCGTGGTCCTCCCCCGCCCGGCCGTGCCTCCAGCACGACCACCGACTTGCCCACCGCGATCAATCCGGTGACCGGCACGCCGGTCACCGGCCCCCCGGTGTCCACCGCCGGGTACCACCGCGTGCCGCCGGGCGGCTCGGGCAACCGCACCGCCGCCTCCGCGAGGTCGCTGTTCGCGACGACGAGCACCGCGTCGTCGCCCGCGCGCGACTCGGCCACCAGCAACCGCGAGTCGGCCGACCAGTCCGGCCGCCCCGGCTCCGCGCCGTGCCAGCGAAGGCCGTCCGAGTCGGGGTGCGCCGCGCGGCGCAACACCGGGTGCCGCGCCCGCAGCGCGAGGAGCCCGCGCACGAACGCCACCAGGTCCGCGTTCTTCTCCGCCGCCGACCAGTCCACCCAGGTCAGCTCGTTGTCCTGGCAGTACGCGTTGTTGTTGCCGCGCTGCGTGCGGCCGAACTCGTCGCCCGCCGTCAGCATCGGCACGCCGTGGCTGACCAGCAGCAACGTCAACGCGTTGCGCGTCTGCCGGGCCCGCAACGCCAGCACGCCGGCGTCGTCGGTCGGCCCCTCGACGCCGCAGTTCCAGCTCTCGTTCGCGTCGTGCCCGTCCCGGTTGTCCTCGCCGTTGGCCTCGTTGTGCTTGTGGTCGTAGGACACCAGGTCCGCGAGTGTGAAGCCGTCGTGGCAGGTCACGAAGTTCACCGACGCCCGCGTGCCGCGGCCGGCGTAGAGGTCCGGCGAGCCGGCCAACGCGGTGGCCAACTCCCCGGTCGACCCCGGCCGGGCCACCAGGAACCGGCGCAGCGCGTCGCGGTAGCGCCCGTTCCACTCCTGCCACCGCCCGTGGTGCGGGAACGACCCGACCTGGTAGAGCCCGCCCGCGTCCCACGCCTCGGCGATCAGCTTCACGTCGGCCAGCACCGGGTCCGCCGCCAGCTCGGCGAGCAGCGGCGGGTCGGCCAGCGGGCCGCCGTCGGCGCCGCGGGTCAGGATCGAGGCCAGGTCGAAGCGGAACCCGTCCACCCGGTACTCGGTCACCCAGTGCCGCAGGCAGTCCAGGATGAAGCCGCGCACCACGGGGTCGTTGCAGTTCACCGTGTTCCCGGTGCCGCTGAAGTTGTAGTAGGCGCCGTCCGGCGTCTTCAGGTACCAGAAGTCGTCGAGTCCCTTGAACGACAGCACGGGCCCCCGCTCGTCGCCTTCGGCGGTGTGGTTGAAGACCACGTCCAGCACCACCTCGATGCCGGCCGCGTGCAGATCCCGCACGAGTTCCTTCAGCTCACGCGGCGAGCCGTACGAAGCCTTGGGCGCGAAGAACCCCACAGTGTGGTAGCCCCACGTGTTGAGCCTCGGCGGGCCGCCCGCGATGTCGGTCTCGTCGAACTCGGCGATCGGCAGCAGCTCGACGCAGTTCACGCCCAGCTCCCGCAGGTACCCGATCCGCTCGCGCAGTCCGGCGAACGTACCCGGACCGTCCACTTCGGACGACGGGTGCCGGGTGTAGCCGCGCACGTTCAGCTCGTAGACCACCAGGTCCTCGGCCGGGATGTGCGGCGGCCGGTCGTCGCCCCAGTCGAAGTCCATGTTCGGCACGCGGGAGCGGTAGCGCGGACGCACGCCCCACTCCTCGCCACCGGCCAGCGCCTTCGCGTACGGGTCCAGCAGCAGCTCGTCCCGGCCGGCCACGCGGAACGCGTAGTGCACCAGGTCGGGATCCAGGCCCAGCACGGTCATGGTGAACAGGTCGCCCACCCGGTAGTCGTCCGGGAACGGCAGCTCGGTGAGCACGTCGCCGCGTTCGGGGTCCAGCAGCACCAGCCACATCCCGCCCGCGCTGCCCGACCGCACCCCGAACGACACGCCGTCCGGCCCGACGACCGCGCCCGGTTCCGCCACGCCGGGGCCGACGCGGAAGCCGTCCAGCCAGCGCGTCACGACCGCTCCACCGGCACCAGGCGGGCCCGCACGGTCACCGGTCCCGCGCTGTCGGGCAGCCGGACCGCCATCGCGTCGGCGTCGAAGTCGCGGTACGGCTCGCCGTCGACGAGCACGCCCTCCAGCCGCACCCGCCCGGCGGGCAGCACGTCCGGCGCCACCCGCAGCGACCGGTCCGGGAAGTCGGCGTCCGCCCGCGGGCGGAACCACAGGTCGAGTGGTTCGCCGCGCACCAGGAGTCCGTTGTAGACGGTCGCGAGGTAGCACAGCTCGGCCGAGTGGTACATGCTCATCGAGTGGCTGCCCTTGAGCCGCTCGGTGCCCATCAGGTACGGGATGCCGTCCGCCAGCACGTTGAAGTACACGCCGCCCTCGTCGTGGTCGAGGAAGAACGCGTTGTAGAACGACTGCGCCTCACGGGCGTGCGCCAGCCGGCCGGCGTCGCCCCGGTGCCCCGCCAGCACCAGGTAGGCCAGGATCGCCTGCTCCTGCTGCCACCACGCCTTGCGGTCGTGCCAGACGAAGTCGTGCGGCGCCTGTCTCCGCACGAGGTCGTACCACCCACCGCGCAACGGGTCGCGGCCCACGTCCGGCATGGTGTCGGCGAGCCGGTCGGCGAGCCGGGCGTAGTCGTACTTGGGCAGCGCGGCGCCCATCCGCGTCAGGTTCCAGGCGATCTTCAGGTTGTGCCCGACCACGGCCCGGTCCTGTTGCCAGCCCCACGACCGGTCCGGCGCCCAGTCGGCGTGGAACCGCTCCTGGACGAACGGGGTGTCGCGGTCGGGGAAGTGGGACACGATCATGTCGAACGTGTGCTCCAGCATCCGCAGGTGCCGCTCGTCGCCGGTGGCCAGGTAGAGGTTGAACAGGTACGCGGGCGCGTGGTCGCCGACCGAGTTCCAGTTCTTGCGCGACCGGTTCGCGCCCAGCGAGTCGTGGTGCGGGCTCAGGGTCACGGGGTCGATGTGGGAGTAGTAGCCGCCCAGCACGGGATCGGCGAAGAAGCGCTCGAACAGGCGCATGGTGCCGTCGATGTCGGCCTTGATCGCCGGGTCGCCGGTCACCCGGTAGTTCTGCACCAGCCCGGCCAGGGCGTAGATCTGCTCGTAGGCCGGGATGGCGTGGTAGTCGTCGTCGAACTCGGAGGTGAACAGCTTGCGCTCGCGCCCGCCGTCCACGTCGACGCCGTGGTACCAGTAGGTCACGTCCTCGTCGGTGTCCACGAACCGCATGTGGTCGCGCAGGTACCGCGAACCCCGGTCGGCGACGGTGAGGAAGTCCTCGTCGCCGGTGAGCATGTAGGCGCTGGCCATGCCGTAGACCAGCCGCGAGATGGTGTCGGTCTCCTGGACGTGGCGGCCGTTCTTGTCGCCGCCCAGCCGGATCTGCGTGCGGTAGTCGGCGTAGTCGACCTCGCCCGTGCCGAACTGCGCCCGGCGGTAGAACCGGGCCAGCTCGCGCACCTGGTCGATCCACCAGTCGGGCCGCTCGAACACGTGCTCGTCCGCGCCCTCGCCGACGAACGTGACCTGCGTGGCCTGCCGGCGGCCGTCCGGGTAGACCGGGCCGTGCGCGAACACCAGCCGCCCCGGCGTGGCGAGCAACTCGGCGAGCCGGCCCGTGACGTCGTGGTAGGGCTCGCCGAGGTTGCGCACGACCTGGGCCGACGTGGTGTCGGTCAGGTGCAGGTCGACCGACGTCCCGTCCGCCAGGCGCAGCCGGAAGTGGCCGTCCCACGCGGATTCCAGGCGGCCGAACGCGGTGTCGGAGTACGAGTGCATGTCAGCGCTGCCGGGCGACGAGCTGCTCGATCACCGTGCGCGCCAGCAGGTTGCACTGCTCGACCGTGCGCGAGGTGACCAGGTCCCCGTCCACGACGACGTCCTGCGCGGTGTACACGGCGCCCATGTTGCGCACGTCGCCGACCAGGTTGTTGTGGCACGTCACCGCGCGGTCGCGGATCAGCTCCGGGACGGCCGAGAGCAGCAGCAGGCCGTGGCACGAGAACGCCTTGACCAGGTTGGGCAGCCGGAACGCCCGGCGCATCACCTCGACGGCGGGCGCGAGCCGCTGCACGTCGTCGGTGTAGCGCAACCGGTCGGAGACCATGCCCGAGGGCACGATCAGCGCCGAGTACCGGGACAGCTCGTCGTAGTCGAGCCGCTCCAGGTCCCCGGTCACCTCGATCGGCGCGCGCTGCTCGTGGCCGGTGAACGTCAGGGACTCGTTGCCCCACAGGCGGGTCAGCAGCTCGACCCGCGCACCCTCCTCCTCGAACCGCTTGCGGTAGTAGGAGATCTCCTCCTCGACGTAGTCGCTCTCCATCAGGATGCCGATGCGCCTGCCCGCCAGTCGGCCGGTCGCCAGCACGTCAGTGGTCATGGTCCTTCGCCTTCGCTGGGAATCTGGTGGATGACCCGTCGAGGGCCGGGAGCCGGGTGGGGCTCCCGGCCCTCGACGGTCGGCCGCCGGTCGCCGCCGGCGGCCGGGGATCGGCGCTACGCCGCGGCGCCCAGGCCGGTGGGCCGGGCCGCACGCGGGGCGACCGATCCCGGGACGGGGGTCGGGCCCCCGAGGACACAGGTGCGCAGCCGGGGTTTGCCGTCGTGCCAAGGCACCACCGACCACCGCTGGGTCGACTCGCCGCCGACCCGCGTGCTGCCCGCGGCGGGCGGAACCCAGACGCTGGCCCGCCAGTCCACCCGGACGAGCACCTCCGCGTGCCGCGGCGACACGACCCGCACCCGCACGTCGTGCGCGCGGTGGGTCTCGTCGAAGTAGGTGGACACCCGGTCCGCGTGCCAGGCCCGCAGGCCCTCCCGGTCGCGCACGGTCGCCCCGGGCAGGTGCAGCACCAGCCCGATCGGGGCGAGGAGTGCCAGCAGCACGTCCGCGTCGTCGTGGCGGTCCAGCGCGGCGAACCAGTCGCGCACCAGCCCGCGGACCGCACCGACGTCGACCGGCCGGTCGAAGCCCCCCATGTCTGCCCGCCCCCTGTCGTGTCGTGACCTAGTCGATGACCAGGTCGATGAGATAGGGACCGTCGTGGTTCAGCATCGCCTCCACGGCGGTGTCCACCTCGTAGAGCTTCTCCACCCGTCGGCCCGGGACGCCCATGGCGGCGGCGAGCCCCGTGAAGCCGAGTTCCGGAGTGGACAGGTCGAACGCGGCCGGGAACTCGTGCGGCGTGATCCCCTGCTCGGCCCAGTACTGCTCGATGTTCTGGTCGAGCAGGTGGTAACGGCGGTTGTCGCAGATCACGAACTTCGCGCCGATGCCGTAGCGCGCCGCCGTCCACAGCGCCTGGATCGTGTACATCGAGCCGCCGTCGCCGGTGAAGGCCACGACCGGCAGCTCCGGCGAGGCGAGCTTGATGCCCAGCGCGCCGGGGATGCCCACGCCCAGGGACCCGCCCCGGGTCTGGAAGAACCGGCCGGCCTGTCGTGGCGGCAGGTACTTCGCCAGCGGCGGCGACGCGGTCAACGCCTCGTCGAACACCACCAGGTCCTCCGGTGCGCGGCCCGCGAGCCGCCGGACGAACCGGTCGAGCACGCTGTCCTGCTCCAGCGGCGGCTCCGGGAACACCGGTCGGGTCGAGGAGACCGCGATCGGCGTGCTCGGCGCGAGGCCGGGCCGCTGCCGGTTGATCTCCGCGTTGAGCGCGGCGAGCGTGAGCTTCGGGTCGGCCACGAGACCGAGGTCGACCGGGAAGTTCTTCGCGATCTCGTACGCGTCGAGGTCGACGTGCACGATCTTCGCGCCCGCCTTGAAGGGGTTCTCCAGTGCCGGGAACACCTCGGGGAAGACGTAGGTCCCGACGATCAGGACCGAGTCCGCCTCGCCGACGACGCGTGCGCTGGTCTCGCCGAACATGTGGCCGAGCTGCCCGCCGAAGAGCCGGTGCGTGGCGTCGAAGTTGAACTCCGAGGAGTTCACGCCCCACACCTTCGCGCCCAACGCCTCGGCGACCGCCGTCAGCTCCCGTTGCGCACCGCTCGTGGCGACGCCGTCGCCCATCAGGATCAGCCGGTTCCGCCCGGCCAGCAGCGTGGTCGCGGCCTCCGCGACCAGCGCCGGTTCCGGCACGACCCGCGTGTCCGGGACGGACGTGGGCACCGCGGGCTCGGAGTTCGGTTCGTCGAGCACGTCGGCCGGCAGCACGACCACGACCGGGCCGCGCGGCGGCGTCATCGCGATCTTCACCGCCCGCCGCAGCACGCGCAGCACCGACGACGGGTCGACCACGCGGGTGGCCCACTTGGTGACCGGCTCGGCCATGCCGACCAGGTCGACCGCCATCTGCCCGTCCATCGCGTCGTACTTCACCCCGGCCTCGCCGACCACCACGACCAGCGGCGAGCCGCCGCGTTTGGCCTGGTAGAGCATGCCGATGCCGTTGCCCAGGCCCACCCCGCTGTGCAGCTGGACCAAGCCGGGCCGCTGCGTGGCGCGGGCGTAACCGTCGGCCATGCCCACGGCGACGCCCTCGTGCAGCGAGAGCAGGTACTCGATGTCGGACGCGCCGCCCGCGTCCAGGAAGCCCTGCTCGACGGTGCCCGGGTTGCCGAACATGTACTCGATGCCGTCGGCCGCGAACTGCTCGAAGATCGCGGCCCGGCCCGGCCTGGTGGTCATCGCGTTACCAGCCGAACCGGCGCAGGCCGTTCTCCAGCACCTGGACCAGCAGCTCGCCGGCCGGGGTGGAGTCGGGCGTGGAACGGGCGGTGACGAACGGGTAGTCGACGATCACCGAGGTCTCGCGGCCCACGTTGCCGTGGAAGCGGCCGACCGGACCGGTGGCGTCGCGCAGGATGTACTCCAGCGGGTACGGCGGCGGGCCCATGTTGAACTCGACGCCGACGAAGCCGGTGCCGTCCTTGTAGTCGTACTCCTTGGGGTGCCCGGTGACGTGCTTGTTCTGGATGATGCTCGTGCGGCTCTCCAGGTCACGGGCGAACGCGAGCACCGCGACGCCGTAGCACTCGGCGAGGATCGGCTTGTCGGCGGCGACGAAGCCGAGCACCAGCTCGTGCAGCCGCTCGTTGTTGGCCAGGTCCACGATCGGGCCCGAGCCGCCGACGATGGTCAGCGCGTCGAAGCTGCCGACCAGGTCGGCGACCGCGCCGTCGAGGCGGCGGTTGTACTCCTCGACCTCGCGCAGGTGGTTGACCGCGCTGTAGTACGGCCGCTCGGGGACGAGGTCGGCGAGGCTCAGCGGGTTGTCCAGGCGGGGGGACGCGTCCAGTTCGCGGGCACGGCGGGCCATGTCCGGCGTGGTGACCGAACGGCCCAGCGGCGGGTCGACGTAGCCGGCGTCCAGGCTCGGCGGCAGGGCCTGCGGGCGGCGGCCGTTGGGCGTGATGAACGTGACGCGGTAGCCCGCGGCGTCGAACGCCTCGACGGGACCGACCAGCTCCTCCCCCCAGTAGCCGAACTCGGACAGGACGACCAGCATTCGCTTGGTCATTGGGGTGGTTCCTCTCAGGCGTCGGCGGGCCGGGGCCCGATGATCCAGTTCTCGCGGACCGCGAGGGTGTGCACGTAGCGCGGGTTGGTGAAGGTGGCCAGGTCGGCCATCGCCCGCTGGAACTCGTTGCCGCGCACCGCATCGCGCACCGCGGCCACGTCGTCGAACCACAGCTGGTAGGCGCAGTCGAGCGGGGCCTCGCCGATGCCGTAGGCGCCGTCACGGGTGTGGTTCTGGTGGTAGCGGCGCAGGCCCGGCACCTTGCCCATGAGCGAGGCGTGCGCGTCCCGGCTGTACTGCCGGAACTCGGTGAGCGGCATGCCTTCCCGCCGCTTCACGAGCACGAAGAGCTTCACGCCCGGTTCCGCGTCGGGCCGGTCGAACACCACGTGGGCGTCGGTGTCGAGCACGAGCGTCCGCCAGAACGCCGCCCAGCGGGGCTCGTCGATCCGGGCGCCCTCCAGGAACTCCGGCGTCTGCAGGGAGGCGAGCTGCTCCTCCTCGTTCGCCAGCCAGATCTCGGCGACCCCGCTCCACGTCGGCGCGGGCTCGTCGGCCGACAGCTCGACGCGGGTGTCCACGCAGTACTGCCGGATCTGCGGGATCTTGGCGGCGTAGCGGACGGCGTGCTCCTCCACCCAGTAGCGGTGGAACTCGTCCTCGTCCAGACCGGGCCGGGGGTAGGCGAAGATCAACTGGTGGATCATCGCCCCGACCCGTTCACGCCGAATCCGTTGTTCCCCAACAGGTTCACCGGGCGGTTGCCGGTCGGAATACCGACCGGGTCGCCGGACGGGGTCGCTGCCGGCGTCTCGGCGTCGGTCGGCCGGTAGCGGTTCTGCACGTCCTCGGCGAAACCGAGGTAGTCCCGCAGCGGCCAGATGACCTCGAACTCCAGGTACTCGCGCATGGGCAGCCGGAACACCGAGCGGTCCAGCTCCTCGGCGGACTCGGCGTCGACCACGGCGATGACCCGCTTCTGGCCGGCGACCTTCCACAGGCCGATGCAGTAGCCGGAGTTCAACGTCTCCTCGGCGTGGCGGGTCTCCTCCTCCTCGATCTCCCAGAGTTCGTCGAGGCTGATGCGGCCCTCGTGGTTCCACCGCATCTGGCAGTAGAACAGCATGTCGTCCTCCCCCTTCTCGTTGGCTCTTCGGCGACTAGTCGGCGAGTTCGCGGGTGAGCGCGTGGTCGCGGCCGAACACGTCGGCGGCCAGTTCCGCCGCCGTGAGCCCGTCGTGGCCGACCAGGTCGAGCCGGGCACCGGCGTCGACCAGGATCCGCGCGCAGTCCTCGAAGCCGTGCCAGAGCGCGTCGTGCAGCGGCGTGTAGCCGTTGGTGGCGCCCTGGAAGTCGATGTCCACACCGGGCGTGCGGACGAGGATCGCGGTGATGTCGGCGTGTCCGTTGTAGACGGCCTTGTGCAGCGGCACGGCGCCGAACGTCGGCTCGGTGGCGTTGACGTCCGCGCCCGCCGCGATGAGCGCCCGCACGATCTCGGCGTGGCCGTCGCGCGACGCCACCAGCAACGGCGTGTGCAGGTCGTTGAAGCCGTTGAGGACCGGGTACCGGGCGTCGACCTCGGCGCCGTCGGCCAGCAGCACCTGCACGGCGATCAGGTCGCCCTCGATCGTGGCGGCCATCAGCCGCTGGTCGGCCACCGCACGCTCGTCGGCCGCGATGCGGCGCCGGAGCAACGCCTCGGCGGCGAGCAGCTTCTCCCGGCCCAGCGTGTTCACGTTGAGCGCGTACTCGAAGTGGTCGCGCATCGAGAACCCGTAGTGCGTGCCGAGGTTCAGGCCGGCGTTGCGGTCGAGCAGGTAGCCGACGAGGTCGGGCCGCTTGTACCAGAACGCGTCCAGCAGCGGGGTGTGGCCGGTGGAGACGGCCACGGCGTCCACGAACGCGCCGGCCGCCACGAGCAGCTTGACCGTGTCCAGGTCACCGCCCTGCACGGCCTTGTGCAGGGCCGTGCCGCCCGCGACGCTGTCGGCGGTGTGCACGTCGGCGCCCGCGTCGAGCAGCACGCCCACCAGCTCGGCGTTCCCCTTGCCGGCGGCGACCATCAGGGCGGTCAGGCCGTCCGAGCCCCGGGCGTTCAGGTCGACCCCGCCGCGCAGCAGTCCGCGCACGGCGGGCAGGTCGTCGCGGCGGACCGCGTTGAGCAGCAGGGTGCGCACGGCGTCACTCATGGCAGTTCCCCCAGGCTAGGATTTCGGGCGGAGAATGTCCTTGTGCGTCAAGGAAAGCGCCCTTCGAACGACACCCAGTCAACCGGCGGCCGGCGCGGGCCGACAAGGTGCCGGGGACGACTTGCCCGACTTGACGCGGTGGGCCGACCCCATTACCAAACGGCATGGCCGCGGGTCTTGGACACCGTGCGGGTGGGCTCAGCACGATCGGGAGCCATGACGGACGAGGGCAGGGTGAGCAGGCGGTCGCTGCTGGCGGGCGCGGCGGCCGGGGTGGCGGCGACCGCGGCGACCGCGGGCGCGGCGGCGGCCGAGCCGGAGGCCGCCGGTACGGGCGACCTGCACGGCCAGGTGGCCCTGGTGACCGGTGCGGCGCGCGGGATCGGACGGGCCACGTGCCTGGCGTTGGCACGGGCCGGTGCCGACGTCGTGGCCGTGGACATCGCGGCGCCCAAGGCGATCAGGCTGGACTACCCGCTGGGCTCGGCGGCCGAGCTGGAGGAGACCGTGCGCGCGGTGCGCGGCCTCGGCCGGCGGGCGACGGCGGTGAAGGCGGACGTCCGCGACGCCGACCGGTTGCGGGAGGTGGCCCGGCAGGCCGTGCGCGAGTTCGGCCGACTGGACATCGTGGTGCCGAACGCGGGCATCACCACCTACGCACCGTTGGCGGACATGTCGCCGCAGCAGTTCGCGGACGTGATCGACGTGAACCTGACCGGCGTGGCCAACACGATGCGCGCGACGATCCCGCACCTGGTGGCGCGCAAGGCCGGGGCGATCATCGTGGTGACCTCCAGCGAGGCCCGGCACGGCGCACCGCTGCTGGCCCACTACCAGGCGGCGAAGTGGGGTGCGATCGGCCTGGTGAAGGCGGTCGCCACCGAGGTCGGACCGGCCGGTGTGCGGGTGAGCGGCGTCGCGCCGACGGGCGTGCGCACGCCGATGGTGCTCAACGAGGCCACCTACCGCTGGGCGGGCGGCACCGGCCCGGAGGACCTGGAGAAGGCCCTGCGCGGCTACAACACCCAGCCGGTGGGGTTGATCGAACCGGCGGACGTGGCCGAGGCGATCGCGTTCCTGGCCTCGCCCAAGGCCCGGTACGTGTCGGGCACGGTCCTGGACGTCACGGCAGGCGCCAGCACGCGCTGGAACGCCTGATCCCGAACGGCGCGGTCCCGACACCGGTAGGTCGGGGCCGTGCCGTCGTCACTCCCGGGTGCCGGGCGCGACGAGGACGCCGGGTCGGCGCGCGTGATCACGGTCGGACGAGCCCATGCCGAGGGCCGGACGACCGCGGACCGCGCGACCGACGGCCGGCCCACGGCTTGCCCGGCGCACAGCCCGCACGACCGCGCCCATCCGACCGCGCCTGCCCGGCACCGCGCCCCACCCTCTTGCCGCACCCGGACCGCGCGGCGCCCGCCGGCGCCCGGTCAGTCCACTTCGGACAGTTCTCGGACCACCTCGGCGAAGGCCACCACCAGCGGGTTGGTGCTGTTCGCCGGACGCGCCAGGGCGATGCGCAACGGCGGGATGTCCACGATCGGCCGCCACACCAGGTCCGGCCGGGCGTAGTAGGCGGCCATGGATTCCGGCCCGATGCACACCGCCGCCCCCGCCGCCACGTGCTCCAGCATCTCCTCGACGTTGTCGTTCTCCGGCCCCCACACCGGTTCCGAGCCGTCCGGCCGGGGGTTGACCGCCCACCAGTCCACCCAGTGCCGGGGCGCCTTGCGCGTCCACATCAGCGGATCGTCGCGCAGGTCCATGATCCCGACCTCCGCGCGGGCGGCCAGCGGGTGGGTGGCCGCGAAGCCGACCAGCCGCCGCTCGACCGCGACGATCTCGGTGTGCAGGCCGGTGGTGTCGGCCGGCAGCCACAGGAACGCGGCGTCGACCAGGCCGTCCCGCAGCGCCGCCACCTCGCCGCCCCAGTCGAACCGCTTCGGCTCGATCGTCACGTCCGGATGGCGCGCGGCGAACGTGGTGCGCGCGCGCGTGGTGAGCGGTCCCGCACCGGTGGCCTCGAAGCCGACGCGCAGCACCCTCGACTCCATGGCCGCGACGCTGCGCGCGGTCCGCTGCGCCGCCTGCCAGTCGGCGATCAGCGCCCGGGCCGGCGGCAGCAGGGCCGCACCCGCGGACGTCAGCCGCACCTCGCGGCTCGTCCGCTCGAACAGAGTGATCTTCAGGTCCGCCTCGAGCTGGCGGATCTGCCTGCTCAACGCGGGCTGCGAGACGAACAGGAGTTCGGCCGCGCGCGTGAAGCTGAGATGTTCCGCGACAGCGACGAAGTAGCGCAGGACGCGGGTGTCGACGTCCATGGTTTGCCCCCCGGGGTCGCGATCTATGCGACCAGCGTATTGGTACGAGTCTTGGACTTCGGCGGAGATCGCCGGTCTTCTTGATCGTGCAGGACGGCACACCGGTCCAGGACCAGGAGGACCTCCATGAGCGTCAACCAGCTACCCGCCCCCGACGGCGGCGTGCCATCACGAGTGTGGTTCGTCACCGGTACTTCATCGGGTCTGGGCCGCGCGATCGCGGAACAGGCGCTGGCCGTCGGCGACACCGTCGTGGCCACCGCGCGCAAGGTGGAGTCGCTCGCCGGGCTGATGGCCCTGGCCCCGGACCGGGTGACACCCCTGCCTCTGGACGTCACCGACGGCAACGCCATCGCGAACGCCGTGCAGGACGCCATCATGTGGCACGGGCGGATCGACGTGCTCGTCAACAACGCCGGCCACGGCTTCATCGGCGCGGCCGAGGAGACCCCGGACGCCGAGCTGCGCGACATGCTGGAGGTCCACCTGCACGGCCCGGTCGCGCTGACCCGCGCGGTGTTACCGCACATGCGGGCCCGCCGTTCCGGCGCGATCGTGCAGATGTCCAGCATGGGCGGTCAGGTCGTCTGGCCCGGTTTCGCCGCCTACTGCACGGCGAAGTTCGCCCTGGAGGGCTACTCCGAGGGCCTCGCCGCCGAGGTGGCGTCGTTCGGCATCAAGGTGCTGATCCCCGAGCCGGGCGCGTTCCGCACCGGTTTCGCGGGGGCGCCGCTGCGCTTCGGCGCTCCCCTGCCGGACTACCGCGCCGTGATGGACCCGGTCCGCGCGCTCGTCCGCGACATGGACGGCACCCAGCCGGGTGATCCGGCCAAGGCCGCCGCCGCGATCCTCGCCGCGCTGGACTCCGACCGCACCCCCCTGCGCCTGCCGCTGGGCCCGGACGCCTACGAGGCGATCACCGGCCGGCTGGCGGGCCTCCAGGACGAACTCACCACGTGGCGACCCACCTCGGTCGCCACGGACGTAGACCAGGCCCCTTGACCCCTCGTGGCGGTCGGGGCCCGACCGCGCGGCGTCCGCCGCGCCCACGAATCTGGAGATCCACACCCATGTCCACCCATGTCGACCCGGTGGCGAAGCCCGCCGGGTCGGGCACTCCGCACCCGCTGGCCGTCGTCGTGCTGGCCGCCGCCCTCGCGCTGGACGCGGGCGGCGTGGCCGTCGTCAACGCCGCCCTGCCCGTGATCGGCTCCGACCTCGACATCGACAGCTCCGGTCTGCAATGGACGATGACCTCGTACGCGGTCACGTTCGCGGGCTTCCTGCTCTTCGGCGGCCGGGCCGCCGACGTGCTCGGCCGCCGCCGCGTGTTCGCGCTCGGCGTCGGTCTGTTCACCGCCGCCACGGTCGTGGCGGCGCTCGCACCCGACGCCGCCGTGCTCATGGTCGCGCGGGCCTTGCAGGGCGTCGGCGCGGCACTGTCCGGACCGGCGTCGTTGGCCCTGCTCACCCAGCTCTACCCGGAGGGGCCGCGGCGCAACCGGGCGTTGGCCGTGTACACGTCGGTCGGCGCGTCCAGCTTCAGCGCGGGCGTCGTGCTCGGTGGCGTGCTGACCGACCTGTTCAGCTGGCGTGCGGTGTTCGCGTTCAACGTGGTCATCGGCCTGGCCGTGCTGCTCGCGGTGAAGGCCGTGCTGCCGGCCGGCACCCGCGACCCGCGGTCGCTGGACCTGGTCGGTGCCGCGGCCGTCACCGGCGGCCTGCTGCTGGCCGTGTACGGGCTCAGCGAGGCGGGCCACACCGGCTGGACCACGCCGACCACGCTCGGCTCGCTGGTGCTCGCGGTGCTCCTGCTGGTCGGCTTCGTGTGCTGGGAGCTGCGCACGTCCGAACCGCTGCTGTCGATGCGGATCTTCCGACTGCCCACGGTCACCGCGGCCACCGTGGCGGCGGTCGCGTTCTTCACCGCCGTGCTCGCCGTGCTGTTCTTCGCCCCGCTGTACCTCCAGGGCCTCCTCGGCTACACGCCGCTGCAGTCCGGACTGGCGATCCTGCCGATGGGCATGATCGTGGTGGTCAGCTCGAACGTGGCGGGCCGCGTGATGGCGCGGGTCGGCCAGAAGCCGCTGCTGGTCGTCGGGCTGCTGCTGATCGCGGCGGGTGTGGGCCTGTGGGCGCTGACGCCGTTGGACGGCCAGTACTGGACGCACGTCTTCCCGTCGGTCGCCGTGATGAGCGTCGGCCAGGGCGTCGCGTTCGCCGGGCTGACCGCCGCGTCGCTGACCGGCGTGCCGCAGCACGAGCACGGCGTCGCGGGCGGCCTGAACGTGACCGCGCAGCAGCTCGGCGGCAGTGTCGGTGTCGCCGCCCTGGTCACGCTGGCCACCTCGGTCGGCACCACCGAGACCGCGCAGGGGCTGCTGGACGGCTACCACGCGGCCTACCTGGCGTCGGTCGCCGTGCTGCTGGTCGCCGTCCTGGCGATCACGCTGCTGATGCGTCGACGCGGCTGAGACCACCATGACTCGGGAACGGCCGCGTCCGCCCCTACCCCCGGTGGGCGCGTGCCGGACAGGCGCACGACTCCCCGTCCCCCTCGTGCGTCGCATCCCGGCTTCGGCCCGGAGGCCCCCGGGCCTCCGGGCCGAGGGACTGTCCGCCGACCGAAGGAACCGAAATGCGCTGGTACCAACGAATAGTGCTCGTCGGCGCGGTGCTGTCCGCCGCCGCGTGCGGCACGTCCGAGCCCACCGCCGGAAGTCCGGCCGGCGGCACGACGGCGGCCTCGGTCGACGCCGAGCCGCTGTCCGACGCCGACCGCGAGGCCGCGCCCGCCGTGGCGCAGCGGTTCGCGGACGCGGCCAACGCCGGCGACTCCGCGGGTGTCGCGGCGACCTTCGCCGAGGACGCCCGGTTCGACAGCGTCGGCCGGATCTACCCGTCCCGCGCGGACATCATGGACCGCTTCCTCGATCCCGAGGTCATCCGCGCCGGTGGCCGGTACGAGGTCACGGGCACCCGGTGGAACGGCAGCCGCTACGTCGTCGACTACGAGTTCACCACGCGCGGCGGCGGCAGCGAAACGTTCTACTACGAGTTCCTCGTCCGCGACGGGCTGATCCAGGACGTGATCGGGCGCTACAGCTAGGTTCCCGGCGGGCCCCGCCGTCGGTTCCCCTGGCGGCGGGGCCCGGTGCTTCTTCGTCCACTCCGACCAGTCGTCCGGTGTTCCTCGTACCCGCCGCGGCCCGCTGCCAGCCTGGAAGCAGGGGAGATTCCCTTCTGCCGAAAGGAAAAGTCCGTGGACAACCGCAGCATCGTGGACAACTGGTACGGCGCGATCGGGCGCGGCGACCTCGACGAGATCATGGCCGGGCTCTCGCCGTCGGTGGTGCTGGAACTGCCGGAGGACCAGTGGAACGCGGTGATCCCGTACCTGGGCACGCACGTCGGCCTGAACGAGGTCGCCGAGGCGTTCCGCATCCGCGCCGAGACCACCGAGGTGCTCGACTACGGACTGCGCGGCCTGTTCGTGGACGGCGACACCGCGCTCGCGGTCGTCTACACCAAGGGCCGGCACACCCGCACCAAGGTCCTGTTCGAGATCGAGGACATGCACAAGCTCGTCCTCGACGCACAGGGCAAGATCACCCACTGGAAGGTGTACTTCGACCCGAACACCGAGGTCAACGCCTTCAACGCGGACCGCGAGCAGCGCCTGTACGCCGCCGCGGCGCGCGGTGACGGCGCCGAGGTGCGCGACCTGCTGCGCTTCGGCGGCGACCCGAACCGGCACGACGTCGGGTCCGGTCTCACGCCGCTGATGGCGGCGGTGGCGCTGGGCGCGGACACCGTGGTGCGGACCTTGCTGACCGGCGGCGCGGACGTGCTCGTGACGGAGCGGTCCGGGCAGACCGCGCTGCACAAGGCGGTGGAGAACGGCAGCGCGGACATCGTCCGCGCACTGGTCCGTGCTGGGTCCATTGTGGACGCTCCGGTGGCGACCACCGGCCAGACCCCGCTGCACGTCGCCGTGCGCCACGGCAACGCCGAGGCCGCCCGCGTGCTGCTGGAGTCGGGCGCCCGCGCCGACCTGGTCGACCACCTGGGCCGCACGCCGCTGGACCTGGCCCGCGACCTGCTGCCCGTCGAGGTCGTGGCAGCGCTGTTCGCCTGAGCGGGACCGCGGTGGACGACGTCGGGGGTCGTCCACCACGTCCCGGTCAAGCGGCAGTGCCCGCCTTGCCCCGACCCGAGGAACCCGCCAAGCCCTGGCCATGTCCGGGGTGCGGCGGTCCTGGCCCGCTCGTCGTGACCACGTGCCGTTCCCGAGACAACGCAAGAACACGCCCGCGTCGGCCGTGACGCGGCATTCCGGGGGGAAAGCCATGACAGCATCCATCGTGGACATCGGAGCGCCCGACCGCCTCCAGGTGGACCGGCTCCTGTCCGGTGCGCACGACAACCCGCACCGCGTCCTGGGCAGCCACCCGCGCCCGGCCGGCGTGCTGGTCCGGGCCCTGTGGCCGGGCGCGGAGGCGGTCACCGTGGTGACCCCGCACGACCGGTTCGAGCTGTCGCGGGTGCGGGACGGCCTGTTCTCCGGCCTGATCCCGGACCGCCTCGGCGACTACCGCTTCGAGGTCGCCTACCCCGATCGCGTCGAGCACGCCGACGACCCGTACCGCTGGCTGCCCACGATCGGCGACCTGGACCTGTACCTGATCGCCGAAGGCCGCCACGAACGCCTGTGGGAGGCGCTGGGCGCGCACGTACGCGAACTGGGCGGCGTGTCCGGCACGGCGTTCACCGTGTGGGCGCCGAAGGCACGGGCCGTGCAGGTGCTGGGACTGCCGATGCGCCGACTGGGCGCGGGCGTGTGGGAACTGTTCGTGCCCGGCGTCGGCCCCGGCACGCACTACATGTTCCGGGTGCTCGGCGTGGACGGCGTGTGGCGGGACAAGGCCGACCCCATGGCGTTCGCCGCCCGCCCGCCGGTTTCGGTCGTCCACCGCTCGGACTTCGGCTGGCAGGACGACGAGTGGGTGGCCACCCGTGACGCCACCGACTGGGACCGGGCGCCGGTCAGCGTCTACGAGGTCCACCTCGGCTCGTGGCGGCCCGGTCTGGACTACCGCGAACTCGCCGACCAGCTCGCGGACTACGTGACCCGGCTGGGGTTCACGCACGTCGAACTGCTGCCCGTGGCCGAACACCCCTACGGCGGCTCGTGGGGCTACCAGGTCACCTCGTACTACGCGCCCACGTCCCGCTTCGGTTCGCCGGACGACTTCCGGCACCTCGTGGACACCCTGCACCGCAACGGGATCGGGGTGCTGCTCGACTGGGTGCCCGCCCACTTCCCGCGCGACGAGTGGGCGTTGGCCCGCTTCGACGGCGGCCCGCTCTACGAGCACGCCGACCCCGAACGCGGCGAGCACCCGGACTGGGGCACGCTGATCTTCGACTACGGGCGGCCCGAGGTGCGCAACTTCCTCGTCGCCAACGCGCTGTTCTGGTTGGCGGAGTACCACGTCGACGGGCTGCGCGTGGACGCCGTGGCATCGATGCTCTACCTGGACTACTCACGCGGCGACGGGCAGTGGACACCGAACGTCGACGGCGGCCGGGAGAACCTGGACTCGGTGCGCTTCCTGCGCGAGCTGACCGCGACCGTGCGCCGCCTGCACCCCGGCGCGCTGACGATCGCCGAGGAGTCCACCACCTGGCCCGGCGTGACCCGGCCCGACGGCCTGGGGTTCGGGTTCAAGTGGAACATGGGGTGGATGCACGACGCGTTGCGCTACTTCGGCCGCGAGGACCGGCGGCCGTGGCAGGGCGAGATCACGTTCTCGCTCACCTACGCGTGGAGCGAGAACTACGTGCTGCCGCTGTCGCACGACGAGGTCGTGCACGGCAAGGGGTCCCTGTGGCGGCGCATGCCCGGGGACGACTTCGCGCGGGCGGCGAACCTGCGTGCCCTGCTGGCGTTCATGTGGGCCCACCCCGGCAAGCAGTTGTTGTTCATGGGCGACGAGTTCGGCCAACGGGCGGAGTGGTCGGAGACCGGGCTCGACTGGCACCTGCTGGGATCTCCCGGGCACGCCGGGGTGCAGCGGCTCGTCGCCGATCTCAACCGGCGTTACCGCGCCACGGAGGCGTTGTACGCCGCGGACACGAGTCCGGACGGCTTCTCGTGGACGGACGTCAACGGGGACGTGGTCGTGTTCGAACGGCACGGGCGCGGTGCGCTCGTGTGCGTGGCGAACCTGGGGCCGCATGCGCTGCACGACTACGAGGTGGGGCTGTCCCGGGCGGGGCGGTGGCGGGAGGTGCTGAACACCGACGCGGCGGTGTACGGCGGTGCGGACGTGGGCAACCTGGGCGGCGTGACGGCGGTGTCCACGCCACGGCACTCCCGGCCCGCGTCCGCCACGCTGAGCCTGCCCGCTCTGGGCGTTCTGTGGCTTGTGCCCGAAATCAATGCCGATCTGTAATCGCGGCGGGTATTGGACCTGTCACGCGTGGTGTCCATACGTTCGAGGTACAGACGCCCTGCCCCTCGTTCAGGAGTTGAGCATGACGACCTCGGAAGACCAGGCGGGCGTGTCCCGCGCGGACGTGCTGCGCCTGGGACTCACGGCCGCGGCCGTCACCGGCGGCACCCTGCTGACCGCCGGCACGGCCGGGGCGCAGGAGGCTCAAGGCGAGCACCCCAACGTCCGGCTGATCAAGGAGTACTACTCGGTCTACGCGGAGGGGAATCCGGCCAAGCTGCGCCGGTTCTTCTCCTCCGACATCAAGTGGACGATCCCCGGGCACCACCCGCTGGCGGGTACGAAGCAGGGCGTGGACGAGGTGTTGGCGTTCTTCCGCGAACTGGCCAAGGCCGGGTTCCGGGCCGAGCCGATCTTCCTCGCGGCGGACGGCGAGTGGGTGGTCGACCTGCACCGCGGGTGGAGCACGCAGCCCGCCGGGTTGGACATCCTGTGGGCGTTGGCGTTCCGCGTCCGGAATCGGAAGATCGTGGAGGCGGTGAACTTCGCCGGGGATCAGCACGCGGCGGACCAGTACTTCTGGAAGACCTGCCGGCTGGCGCCGCTGCCCGGCCGTCTGGGCTGACCCGGACCGACCGCGCGGACGGTCCCCACACCGTCCGCGCGGTCCCGATCTTCGCGAGTCCTCCGTTCGGACACCCTGAAATACGCACTCGGGCACCTTCGTCCGGGTGACTGCGCTCCCCTACCACGCGAGTTATGCGTTCAGACACCGCGAGTTGTGCATTCAGACACCGCGAGTTGCGCACTCAGGCACCGCGAGTTGTGCTGCCGGGTGCCGGGTGTTGGCGTGGTGGGGACCGCAGGGCGTGCGTTGGGGCGCCGAAAGGTGGGCGTCGTGCGTTCGGGGCTTGGATCACCGGGTGGTGGGTGTGTCCGGGACTGGGTGCTTGTGCGTGGCGGGTGTCGTCGTGGGGCGCTGACGGAGGTGTGAAGGGCGCGCTCGCCGCTGGGCAGACCACCGGAAAAGGGCTGTCGTGCCGCCGTTGGGTGTGGGGAGTCCGGCTGTGTGGTTTCGCTGTCTTGTGTCCCACCGTCGGGTGTAATCGGGGGGCTCGGGCGGCACTGGCGTGGGGGTGGGGGTTGCCTGGACGGGTCCTGCGTCCAGGAGGTGTTTGTGGTGTTTTGTCGGAATTTCATGGTTGGGCTTGTCGTTGTCGGTCTGTCTTCTTCTTTTGTGGACGGTGCTGTCGCGGAGGAGCCGGCTTCCGTCGAGTGGGTGGCGTTGGGGGACTCCTACACCGCCGGCGGGTTTGTCGGTGAGCAGCGGTCCGGCAACGGGTGTGATCGGACTGTCGGGGCCTATCCCGAGCAGGTCGGGGGGCGGTTGGGTGGTGATCTGGTGCGGCTGGTGGACGTGAGTTGCGGTAACGCGACCATCTCCGACCTGCACCTCACCTCCCAGGTGCCGGCCAGTCCGGTCGGCACGCCGGAAGGTGGTTGGGCGGCCGTGGCGCCCCAGTTGGAACCGGTGAGTGCCGATACCGCCGTCGTCACCATCGGGGTCGGTGGGAACAGTGTTCCGCTCGGTGGTCTGGTCATGAGCTGCCTGTTGCTCGGTGCCGGGTTCCCGGACGACGCGACGCCCTGCCGTGACGCCCACACCTCCGGCGGTGACGGGCAGGAGACGATCGACCAGGTGCTCGACCGGGTCGCGTCGGAGTACGTCGAACTCCTGGAAGCGGTGCGGGCCAAAGCCCCCTCCGCCGCCGTGATCACGGTCGGGTACCCGACGATCTTCCCGGCCGACGCGTCCTCCTGCGGCCGTGAGGACACGACCGCCTTTGCCGCCAACGTCAACGACACCCTGTTGTCCATCACCCACGGCGACATCGAGTGGTTGGGCCAGGTGGTCGCCGAGTTGAACACCGTCATCAAGGACGCCACCGAGTACGTCGGCGCCTTCCGGTTCGTCGACACCGCCACGTCCAGCGTCGGGCACGACGTCTGCCAGGACGCCTACGACAAGTGGGTCGAAGGCGTCTGCGGCTCCGCCGAGTGGTTCTGGCCCTCCTCGATCACGCTCGGCAAGCCGCCGATGTCCTTCACGTTGACCTGCACGGACGACACGAGTGCCACGATCGTGCACCCCAACCTCAACGGGCACCGGCACGTCGCCGACCTGGTCGAGCCGGTGATCCGCGAAGCCGTCGGCTAAAGCACCCGGACGCCCGTTCCCGCCGCGTGGAACGTGCCCACCAGCACGCCGTCGGGCGTGTGGAAGTCCGCCGTCGACGCCACGTCGACGCGGTCCGCCCCGGTGAAGGTGCACTCCTCCGACACCCGCAACTGGCCTTCCACCACGCCCGACGTGCTGAACACGTACTCGCGGTACCGCGCGGTGAACGTCGACCTGCCCGTCCGCTCCCACCGGCCGAAGCCGGTGCCGCCGTTGTCGCTCGTGTGCAGGAACAGCCCGTCCGCGCCGAGGCTCCACAGCGACACCTCGGCGGGACGCTGCTGCTCCTTGATCACCAGCGTCACCTCCCACACCCCCACCGGTTTCGTCGACGACGGTGCCGCCGTCGCGGTGCCCGGCACCGCGACGGCCACCAGACCGGTCAGGGCCGACATCCTCAGCAGGTTCCGGCGGTCGGTCATGTGCGCTCCTCCTCGTGGGGTTCGCGTCGAGGGTGGTCCGGACCGCTCGCGATCCTCTCGACCGGCGATGGGGTCGAGTCGGGATTGACCGCCTGTCGAGTCGGCGTTCCGACACTCCTGGCATCCGTCGATCCGAGGAGTGTCCATGCCGGTCGATCCACCGGGACTGACCTTCCCCTTCCGCGGGGACCACCCCACGGCGCCGCCGCCCGAGTACGCCAAGCTGCGCGAGCACGGCCCGGCCCGCGCCACGCTGCCCAACGGCCACCGGGTCTGGCTGATCACGCGGCACGACGACGTGCGGGCCGTCTTCGCCGATCCCCGGTTCAGTCGGGCCGCGATCACCGCGCCCGACGCGCCCAAGCTGCTGCCGGTGAGCACCGGCTCCAAGTCCCTGTTCGTGCTCGACCCGCCGGAGCACACCAGGGTCCGCAAGCTGGTGGCCGCCGCCTTCACCACGCGTCGGCTCGAACACCTGCGGCCCCGGGTCGCCGAACTCGCCGACGGGATGGCCGACCGGCTGGTCGCGGAAGGCCCGGGGGCCGACCTGATCGCCCACCTGGCCGAGCCGTTGCCGATCACCGTGATCTGCGAGCTGCTGGGCGTGCCGTCACAGGACCGGACGGTGTTCCGGGACTGGACCGAGATCATGCTCAGCTTCACCGCGCACACGCCCGCCGAGATCGGCGCGGCCGTGCGGTCGCTGCGGGGCTACCTGTCGGCCCTGGTCGAGGCCAAGCGCGAGGAACCGGACGACGGCCTGCTCACCGTCCTCATCCGGGCGCGGGACGAGGACGACCTGCTGTCGACCGACGAACTGCTGTCCTTCGGCCAGACCATGCTCGTCGCCGGCTACCACGCCACGGCCGCCGAGATCGTGCACGCCGTGCTCAACCTGGCCGCCCGGCCCGACGAGGTCGAACGGCTGCGTCAGGACCCCGCGTCGATCCCGACAGCGGTCGAGGAGCTGCTGCGCTACTCGCAGGCGGGCGGCGGCGTGGGACCGGTCCGCATCGCGACCGAGGACGTGGACGTCGGCGGTGTCCGGATCGCGGCGGGCGACGCGGTGCTGCCGTCCATCAACGCCGCCAACCGCGACGAACTCGTGTTCACCGACGCCGAGGAACTCGACCTGACCCGCGCGCACAACCCGCACGTGGCGTTCGGGCACGGCATCCACCACTGCCTCGGCGCGCACCTGGGCCGGGTGGAACTCCAGGTGGTGCTGGAGACGTTGCTGCGCCGGCTCGGCGCGTTCCGCCCGGCCCTGCCGGCCGAGGACCTCGTGTGGCGGACGGGCACGGCCTTCGCCCGTCCGCAGACCCTGCCCCTGACCTGGTGAGAGGACCGACATGACCACACAGACCACCAGCCCCCGCCCGCTGCTCGAACTGGGCACGGGGTTCTGGGCGTCCAAGACCCTGTTGTCGGCCGTGGAACTCGGCCTGTTCACCGTGCTGGGCACGGGACCGGCCACGGAGGAGCAGGTGCGCGAGAAGCTCGGCCTGCACCCCCGCTCCACGCGCGACTTCCTGGACGCGTTGGTGGCGTTGGGGGTGCTGGAACGTGAAGGCGACCTGTACGCCAACACCCCGGCCACCGCGCTCTACCTGGACGAGAACCAGGACGGCTACCTGGGCGGCTGGATGCGCCAGGCGAGCAGCCGGCTGTTCCTGGCGTGGAGCGGGCTGACCGAGAGCCTGCGCACCGGCCGGCCCACGATCGGCTCGGACAGCCAGGACTACTTCCGCAGGCTGTACGAGAACCTCGACCACCGCCGGGCGTTCATCTCCGCCATGGACGCGATCACCAACCACATCGGCCCGGAACTGGCCGGGAAGCTGGACTGGTCGCGCCACCGGGACATCCTGGACGTGGGCGGCGCGCGCGGGAACCTGTCCGCGTACCTGTTGCGGGAGCACGCGAACCTGCGCTGCACGGTGTTCGACATGCCCGAGCTGCGTCCGCTGTTCGACGAGCACATGGCCGCGCGCGACCTGACCGACCGGACGGACTTCGTCACCGGCGACTTCTTCGCCGAGCCGCTGCCGAAGGCGGACGTGCTGGTGTTCGGGCACATCCTGCACGACTGGGACGTGGAGCAGCGGCGGGCGCTGCTGGCCAAGGCGTTCGACGCCGTCCGGCCCGGCGGCATGGTCGTGGTCTACGACCGGATGATCGACGACGAGCGCCGGTCCAACGCGGTCGGCCTGCTCGGCTGCCTCAACCTGCTGCTGGTCACGCCGGGCGGCTCGGAGTACGCGGTCGCCGACTGCCGCCGGTGGGTCGAGTCGGCGGGCTTCGCGCGCACCGAGGCGTACCCGCTGGTGGACGGGTTGGAGACGGCGGTCGTCGGGTACCGCGCCCACTGACCGTCGGCACAGAGGTGGTCGGGAAGCGCGAAGCTTCCCGGCCACCGTCGTGTGCTCAGAAGGCGCCGGCCACCGCCAACGCGTTGGCGACGAACGCCACCGAGGCCAGCACCGTGCGGGTCAGGTTCCACCGCGCCCACTCCGGGCGCGGGTCGTGCTCCTCGAAGTCCTCCGGCGGCGCGGCCGGGTCCAGGGACATCACCCAGCGCTTGAGCGGCACGTTGCGCGTGGTCGAGATCGCGATCACCCCCGCCGCCGCCACGGCGGCCACCGCGAACAGGGGCCGCGAGACCGGCCCCGTGACCGCCAGGAGCACGTCGGCCAGCACGGTCAGCACGACGCAGATCGGCTGGAACGGCTCGAACCGGTTGCCCCACAGGCGTTCCACCTCGATGTAGCGGCCCGGGTCGAGGGTGCGCAGCAGGGGCACGCCGCACACCGCCGACCACAGCAGCACACCGGCCGCGAGCCCGTTGGCCGACAGCACGACCAGGACGAGGACGGCCGTCACGTCACAGCTCCAGCCGCGGCCGGTAGTCCGCGAGCCACGTGTCGACCTGGAGCACCATCTCGACGTCGCCGCGCCCCTGCCAGCCGGTGGCCAGCGCCTCGACGTCCGCCACGGCCTCGCGGGTCGCGGCGACGTCGATCAACGGCAGCACGGGCGAGTTCGGGTCGTCCAGCACGGCCAACGCCTCGGCCCGCAACGCCGACGCGTGCGCGAGGTCCGGCGTGGACGGGAACGGGTTCTTCGGACGGTCCACAATGGACTTCGGTACGAACCCCTCGGCGACCTTGCGCAGCAGCCCCTTGCTGCGGCCGTCGAACGTCTTGGTGGACCACGGGATCGTGTAGACGTACTGCATCAACGCCGGGTCGGCGAACGGCGCCCGGAACCGCAGGCCGTGGGCCGAGGTGAGACCGTCGTCCTGGGCCAGGCCCATCTCCATCCACCCGCGCAGGTACAGGTAGCTGATCTCGCGCATGCGCCGGTCGTGGTCGGACTCGATGCCGCCGGACGGCATCACCGCGACCTCGTCGCGGTACCGGTCGGCGCAGTAGCCGGGCAGGTCGAGCTGCTTGAGCAGGGTCGGGTCGAACAGGCCCGAGCCCAGACCCGTGCTGCGCACGTGCAACTGGCCCGACGCCACCCACGGCAGCGTGCGGCGGGCGACGACCTCGGGGTCCTCCATGCGCAGGAACGCGCCGAAGAGCGTGTCGGCCCACTCCCCCATCATGGTCACGGACGTGTTGTCCGCCACCGCCTTGAAGAACACGTACAACGCCGTGGTCATCTCGCCGACCGGGCACGGCAGGTCGGGGTACGCGCGCACGGCGGCGGCCCGGGGCAATGCGCCGAGCAGGAGTTCCCGGTCCAGCAGGATGTCCTGATGGTCGGTGCCGATGTGCCGGGCCAGCTCGGCGGCGAACGTGCTGTCGTCCGTGCCGGACTTGCGCGCGTTGCGGGCGTGCTCGACGAAGTCGACGGCCATGGTCCGGATCCGGTCGACCCCTTTGTCCCGCAACACCTTCGCGGCCATCGCCGTCACCAGGCTGGAGTCCAGGCCGCCGGACAGCATGATGCTGAACCCGTCGTCGGTGCCGACGCGCCGCGCCACCGAGTCGGCGAGCAGCTCGCGGATGCGGTCGACCGTGGTGTCGAAGTCGTCGGTGTGCTCGCCGTCCTCCAGTCCCCAGAACCGGGTGTGGTGGGCGCCCGTGCGGTCGAAGCGGATCAGGTGTCCACCCTCGACCTTCCGCATGCCCCGGTACCCGGCGTGGCCCGGCGTCCCGGCGAACGACAGCACCTCGCGCAGCCCGTCGAGGTCGACCGCCACCTCGACCAGCGGGTGGCTCAGCAACGCCTTGGGCTCGGACGCGAACAGCGCGCCGGTCGGCGTTTCGCAGTAGTACAGGGGACGCAGGCCGATGTGGTCCCGTGCGACCACCAGCGCGGTGCCGTCCCACAGGCCGAACGCGAACGGCCCGTCGAACTCGCGCACGCACCGCTCGCCCCACGCGAGGTAGGCCGCGCCGACCAGTTCCGCGTCCGAACCGTCGCGCCCCAAGCGTTCCGCGAGCGAGGCGCGGTTGTACAGCTCGCCGTCGAACGTCACCGTGACCGAACGTCCGCCCGCGCGCACCACAGCGGGCTGGGCCACCGGGTCGGCGATCGCCAGGCGGCGGTGGCCCAGCACGACGTGCGGTGCCGCCCAGAGCCGTTCGTCGTCGGGGCCGCGCGTAGCGAGCGCGGCCGTCATGTGCCTGGCCACGGCCAGGTCGTGGCTGATGTCCCGGTCGTGGTCGAACCACCCGGTGATGCCCGCCATCCGTCTGCCTTCCCTCGGGTCCAGTGGACTGCCACAAGGTCGGCTCCGGCGCTCGAATCCCGGTCCAGAAAAGCTCTACTCGCCCCTCAGGTACGCCAGCACGGCCCGCACGCGACGGTGTTCGCCGCCGTCGGCGTGGAGTCCGAGCTTGGTGAAGATGCTGCCGATGTGCTTGGACACCGTCACGTCGGCGAGCACCAGTTCCGTGCCGATGGCCGCGTTGGACCGGCCCTCGGCCATGAGCCCCAGCACTTCCCGCTCGCGGGAGCTGAGCCGGGTGAGCGGATCCCGTTTCCTGGTCAGCAGTCGGCGCACCACCTCCTGGTCGACGACCGTGCCGCCGGCGGCCACCTCGGTCACCGCGGCGACGAACTCGGTCCCGTCGGTGACCCGGTCCTTGAGCAGGTAGCCGGTACCGGCCGTGCCGGTGTCGAGCAGCTCGCCCAGCGACGGCGCGTCCACGTGCTGGCTGAGCACGAGGACCGGCAGGCCGGGCCGTTCCCCGCGCAGGGTGATCGCCGCGCGCAACCCCTCGTCCCGGAACGTCGGTGGCATCCGCACGTCGGTCACCACCACGTCCGGGGGGTCGGCCCGGACCGCGGCCAGCAGTTCGTCCGCCGACCCCACGGCGGCGACCACCCGATGCCCGAAGTGGGTCAACAACGTCACGAGGCTCTCCCGCAGCAGCCCCGCGTCCTCGGCGAGCACGACCCTGGTCACCGGCATGGGATCTCCACCCGCACCACGGTCGGTCCGCCGAGCGGACTGGACAGCATCGCCCGGCCGCCCACGGCCGTCACGCGGTCGGCCAGGCCGCGCAGCCCGCTGCCCGCCTCCGGGTCCGCGCCGCCCGTGCCCCGGTCGCCGATCTCGACGACCAGCAGGTCCCCGGCCAGGTGGCCGTGCACCCACGCGTGCGCGCCGCCGTTCTTCGCCACGTTCGTCAACGCCTCGCTGACCGCGAAGAACGCCGTGCTCTCCACGGTCGACGGCAACCGGCCCAGGCCGGGCAGGCGGACGTCGACCGGTCCCGGGTGCCGGGCCACCAGGTCGGTCACGGCGGCGGGCAGCCCGCGTTCGTCGAGCACGTGCGGGTGGATGCCCTGGATCAGCTCGCGCAGCTCGGCGAGCGTGGTGCGGGCGTCGGCGTGCGCCGTGGCCAGCTCGGCGCGCACCGCCGGGTCGTCCGACCTCAGCCGGATCATGTCGAGCCTCATGGTCAACGCGACCAGCCGCTGCTGGGCGCCGTCGTGCAGGTCGCGCTCGATGCGCCGGCGTTCGGCGTCGAACGCGTCGAGCAGTCGCCCGTTGGACTCGATCGCGGCCATGTCCGCGTCGGGTCCGGCATCGGGTGCGCCGAGCAGCGAACGGGCCGCCTTGGCGTGCAGCCGGGCCACGCCCGTGGCCAGCAGCAGACCGAGGACCACGCCCGGTACCGCGACCGCCGCCACCAGCAGCGCGGCGGGCAGCGACGTGAGCGTGAACCCGAAGTAGGCCGGTTCGTCCAGCCAGTAGGCCACGGGCGCGCCGAGCAGCAGCAACGACACGAACGGGAGCACGGCCGCCACGTAGTCGAGCAGCCACAGACCCGTCGCGAACAGCAGCGTGTACGCGAACTCGCGCCACGTCGCCAACTCGCCGGCCCGCGCCTTCGCCCGGTCCAGGAAACCGCGCCGGGTCAGCGTGCGGTGCGGGCTGGGCGGCTCGTCGCCGAGCAGCCGCAACCGGCGGCGTTCGACCTTGCCCACCACGACGCCGCTGAGCCCGAGCAGGCCCAGGATCGGCAGCCCGACCAGCACGGGCGACAACGCCATGCCCAACCCGGCCAGCACGAGCACGACCACGAGCGTGGGGAACCCGACCAGCGCGCCCGTGGCCACGTACAGCCACGAACGCCAGGGTCCCCGCGCACCGTCCATGTCACCGGAGGGTACGAGCCTTCCGGGACCCGGCGCAGTAGAGCGGGCTATACCCCGGCTTGGCAGTGCGCCGTGATTCGCCCACGCCGGTGACCCGCTGCACTGGTGACCATGCAGGAGACGGTGATGACTCCCCAACGGACACGTGCGGGTGACAGACCCCGCCGTCGGTCCCTGACCTGGCAGATGAAGCCGGGCACGCGCAAGGCGTGGCTGATCGCGCACGTCGTGGTGTCCGTCGGCTGGTTCGGCGGCGCGTGGGCCATGCTGATGATGGGCGTGGTCGCGCTGACCAACGTCGGCCGGGAACTGCGCCCGGCCGCCTACGAGATGATGCACATCGCCGACACGGTGATCATGATCCCGGGCAGCCTCGGCGCGTTGATCACGGGTCTGGTCCTCGGCCTGTACACGAAGTGGCGCGTGCTGCACCACTGGTGGGTCGTGACCAAGCTGCTGCTCACCATCGGCGCCATGGTGTTCGCCTACGTGTACGTGGCGCAGAACGTGAAGTCGGCGTTGGCCGCCACCGAGCACGACCTGGACGCGGACATCGGGCGGCTGGCCGAGAGCGTGATCGCGGGCTCGGTCGTGATGATGGTCGTGCTGATCGTGACGACGCTGCTCTCGGTCGTGAAGCCCTGGAACCGCACGGGTTGGGGCCGTCGGGCGCAGCAGCGCCGGCGCGAGGCGGTGAGCGCGCGATGACGTACGTCGTGACGAGCCGGTGCGTGGGCACGAAGGAGACGTCGTGCATGACGGTCTGCCCGGTGGACTGCATCCTCGACATCGGCGAGCAGGTCGTGATCGACCCGGTGGAGTGCGTGGACTGCGGCGCGTGCGTGGACGTGTGCCCGGTGGACGCGATCCTGCACGAGTCCGAGGTCGACGACCCGGCGGTGGTGGCCGACGCGTACGGCCGGTTCGGGTTGGCGGCGCCGTGAGGTTCGCGGTCGTCGGCGCCGGGCCCGCCGGGGTGTACTCGGCGCAGGAACTGCTGGCCGGCGCACCGGACTGCGCGGTCGACGTGTTCGACCGGCTGCCCGCGCCGTACGGGCTGGTCCGGTACGGCGTGGCACCGGACCACCCGCGCACCAAGCGGATCTCGACCGTGCTGGGCCGCACGCTCGGCGACCCGGCGGTGCGGTTCTTCGGCAACGTGACGTTCGGGCTCGACATCGGACTGCGCGACCTGCTGGCGTGCTACCACGCCGTGGTGTTCGCGGTGGGCGCGGACGACGAGCCGAGGCTGGGCATCCCGGGCGAGGACCTGCCCGGCGTCGGCTCGGCCGGGCGGCTGGTGTCCTGGTACAACGCCCACCCGCACGCCGACGACGCGTTCCCCCGGCGGGTCCTGGCGGCGCGGGACGTGGCCGTGGTCGGTGCGGGCAACGTGGCGCTGGACGTGGCGCGGGTCCTGGTCGGCGGGCCGGACCGGCTCGCGTCCGGCGACGTGCCCGAGGACGTGCTGAAGTCGCTGGCCGACGGGAACGTCACCGACGTGCGGGTGATCGCGCGACGGGGACCCGCGCACGCCCGGTTCACGCTGCCGGAGCTGACGGAGCTGGGCCGGCTTGACGACGTGGACGTGGTCGTCGACCCGGCGGACCTGTCGGACGGGGACCAGGTCCGCGGGCGCGGTCGGTCGGTGTGGGAGCTGCTGCGGGAGTGGTCGTCGCGTCCGCTGTCCGGTGCGCCTCGGCGCGTGCACCTGTTGTTCCACCGGCGGCCGGTCGAGGTGGTCGGGTCGCGGTTGGGCGTGGAGCGCGCGGGCGTGCGGTCCGATCTGCCCGCCGGGGCGGTGGTGCGGGCGATCGGGTACCGGGGTCGGCCGTTGCCGGGCGTGCCGCACGACGAGGTCACCGGCACGATCCGCAACCGCGGTGGCCGGGTGGTGGACGCGACGGGCGTGGTCGTGCCGCGGCTGTACGCGGCCGGGTGGATCAAGCGCGGGCCCGGCGGCGTGATCGGCACGAACCGGGCCGACGCGGCGGCGACCGTGCGGGCGGTGCTGGCCGACGCGGCGGGGTTCCCGGTGCCGTTCCAGGTCGGGGCGTCGACCGTGCCCGTGTTGCTGCACAAGCGCAACGTGCGGTACGTGACGTGGGCGGGGTGGTTGCGGCTGGACGCCCACGAGATCGACCTGGGTCGGGTGCACGGCCGGCCGCGGGTGAGCGTGGGCGACCTGGCCACCATGCTGTCGGTGGCGCGCGCCGGGCAGTCGTGAGGGCACCGACCGGACGACGACGTCCGGTCGGTGCCTGAACGCACGACTCGCGGTGTCTGAACGTATGACTCGCGGTGTCCGAACGTATGACTCGCGGGTTCAGGGGCGGAAGAGGACGAGGCCGAAGACGGTGGCCACCGCGCCGAAACCCAGGAAGTACAGGGAATCGGGCACGACGTCGACGATCCGGGCGACCTGCGCGGCCACGACCACGCCCGCCGCCACGAACAGCCAGCTCAACCCCACGAACCGGCCCTCGTACCCCGCGGGTGCGGTGCCCGCCGCCGCGCTGAGCACGATCGGCCCGATCGCCAACTCGCCGCACGCCAGCAGCAGGTACACCGCCACCAGCCACCACGGCGCGACCGGACCGTCCACAGCGGACCGACCGGCCCACGCCATGATCAGGAACGCCGCACCGGCCAGCACCAGCCCGGCGGCGGCCTTCGCCTCGGGTCTCCCGCGCACCCGCAACCACAGCCACGCCGCCACGGGCGCTCCCAGCAGCAGGAACAGCGGCGGCAACGACTGGAACCACCCGGTGGGCACGTCGAACCCGAGCACGACCCGGTCGGTGCGGTCCCGCGCGAACAACGTCAGCAGCGCACCACCCTGGGCGAACAGCCCCCAGAACACCGCCGCCGCGCACATCAGCACCACCAACGGGCGCAACGACCGACCGGTCCGCACGCGCAACAGCCGGACCACCACGAACGGCAGCACCAGCGCCACGACACCGACCACGGCCACCACCCACGGGACGGTGAACCCGGCCGCCACGACACCGACGACCGCCACCGCGCACACGACCGCGAGGAGTACCCGCTGCCGGGTCACGTCGACCCGCCGGGCGGGCGGCGCTCCGACGTCGCCCAGCCGGTGCATCGAGCGCGCGTACCCGACCACCCCGATCCCCATGCCCAGCGCCGCGACGCCGAACGCCGCGTGCCACCCGACCCGGTGCGCGAGCAGTCCCGTGATCAGCGGCGCGATCAACGCGCTGACCTGGACGCTCATGTAGAACACCGACATCGCGGCCTCGCGCCGACCGCTGGAGGACCGGTGGTGCTGCCCGATCATCGCCGCGATCGCGGGCTTCACCAGCCCCGTGCCGACGACCACCAGGCCCAGGCCCGCCGTGCCCGTGGGCAACGCCAGCACGAGGTGCCCGCAGGCGATCACGATCCCGCCCACGAGGACGGCCCGGCGTTGGCCGAGCACCCGGTCGGCGATCCAGCCGCCGGGCACCGCGGCCATGAAGCTCAACGCCAGGTACGTGCCGAACCCGGCCGCCGCCGCACCCGGCGTGAGCCCGAGCCCGCCCCGCTCGACGGGTGCCGTCAGGTACAGCGTGAGGATCGCGAGCATGCCGTAGAAGCTGAACCGCTCCCACACGTCGACCAGGAACAGCACGCGGAACCAACCCGGTCGGACCTCGACGCCCGGCAGTGCCGGGGCGCTCACGCGAACTTCCGCACGTCCGGCGCGGGCCGGACCGGACGCACGCAGCCGCGCACGGCCAGGCGCACCGGACGCGGCACGCGGTAGTGGAACTGGTCGGGCCCGATGGTCACGACCTCCGCGAGGTGGTGCTCCACCAGGGATTCCAGCACCTCCTCGGCCACGCCCGGCGACGTGCCGAGCACGGCCGCCGCGGCCGTCGGCGTCAGCGGCACGGCCGCCGCGGGCGCGAGCGTGTGGAACGCGGTGCGCACGGCGTCGGCCAGCAGGTCGCACGTGGTGCCGACGGACTCGCCGAGCCCGGTCCACACCGCCGGCTTGTCCTCGCGCAACAGCCGGGCCAGCGGCCAGTGCGCGCGCACCCGCAGCACGGCCGCCGCCGCGCGCAACGCCAGCGGGAGACCGCCGCAGAACTCGACGAGCCGGCGCGCGTCGGCCAACTCCCGGCGGACCCGGGGGCTGCCGAGTTCGCGCACCAGCAGGGCCAGCGCGTCCGGGTCGGCCAGCGGCGCGAGGTCGACGACCCGGCTCACCGCCGCGCTGTGGATGCGCCGCCGTGACGTCACGATCGTGGCGCAGCCGGACCCGGCGGGCAGCAGGTGGGTGAGCTGGTCGGTGTCGACCACGTCGTCCAGCACGACCAGCACCCGTCGTCGTGCGGTCCAGCTGCGGAACAGGTCGCTGCGCTCCTTGAGGTCGTCGGGCAGTTCGCGGTGGCAGGCGCCGCGCAGGAACGCGGCCAGCACCTCGGCCGGACCGACGTCGCCCAGCCGGGCGTACAACTGTCCGTCGGGATAGGTCTCGCACAGCAGGTGCGCCGCGTGCAGGCCCAACGCCGTGCCGCCCGCGCCCGGCGGGCCGGTGACCACGACGACCGGCGCGACACCGCCGGGCCGCCGCCTGACCAGCACGTCGCGCACCTCGCCGAGTTCGCGTTCCCGGCCGATGAGCCCGGACACGGTCGGCGGGAGCTGGGCGGGCGGCTCGACCGCGGCGGCCCGCGTCGTCGGGCGCAGGAACGACGATTCGAGCGAACCGTCGGCGTCGAGGACGCGCCGCTGGAGGCGGCGCAGTTCGGCCGACGGTTCCAGGCCCAGCTCGGCGGACAGGCTGTCGCGCGTGTTCTGGTAGACGCGCAACGCGTCGGACCGGCGGCCCGCCAGGTACAGCGCGAGCATGAGCCGGCCCTGGAAGCCCTCGTGCGTGGGTTCGGCGGCCACCAGGTTGGTCAGCTCGCCGATGACGTCGTGGTGGCGGCCGAGCTTGAGGTCGGCGTCGACCCGCACCTCGACCGCGCTCTTGCGCAACTCCTCCAGGCGCACGATCTCCGAGCGCAGCAGCGGGCCCGCGGGCACGTCGGCGAACGCGGGTCCGCGCCACAGGTCCAGCGCCCGGCGCAGCACGGCGGCGGCCTCGTCGACCCGGTCGGCGGCGAGTCCGGCGCGGCCGAGCCGGGCGAGCCCGGTGAACTCGACCGCGTCCACCGCGTCGTCGGGCAGGCGCAGCAGGTAGCCGCTGGGCTGGGTGGTGAGCGCGACGGCCTCCTCGCGTGGACCGCCGTCGCCCGGGTTGCCCAGTCGCATGAACTTGCGCAACTGGTACACGTAGGTCTGCAAGGTGGTCATCGCGCTGGCCGGTGGTCGTTCCGGCCACAGTTCGTCGATGAGTTGGTCGGTGCGGATGAGCCGGTTGGCCGACACCGCGAGCACCGCCATGACCTGGCGCAGCTTCGGTGCCGTGGGCGTCACGACGACGCCGTGATGAGAAACGCGGAAAGGCCCCAGTACGTCCACGCGCATGCGTGTTCCCCCTAGTCGATCAGCACTTCGCGGTGGCGCCCATGACGGCTTCCCCGGCCGACGCGATCGCCCCCGCGAGCGCGTCGGAGAAGCCGCAGGTCGCGCAATTGATCCCCCTCGATCAATGCCGAACCGCCGACCCAGCCTAGCGAATCCGATCGGGTTTCGGTGAGATCGCGACGCGCCCGTCGAAATGAATCACCGGCGAATCCGCCCCGCCGATCCCTGATCGGAAAAAGTCTCGCGTGCCTGGTGACGATGGGTAGTCACCAGGCACGCGCGCACCACCGGACAATCCGGGGTCAGTACCCGCCTCCATCCGGACGATCCACCCGGTACACCGCGAATGGAACCTCAAGTCGTCCGTCCCGGAACTTCCGCAGCGGCGCGGTCGCCGCCCGGTGGTCATTTCCGCGTTCCCACGCGCCGAATGCTTCGAAGTCGGTCCAACTGCTGGCCACGACGAATGCCGTCGGATCTTGTGCCGATTCCAGGAGTTCGTGGGAGATCAATCCCGGCACGCCGCGCAGCGCCGCGCTCGCCTCCCGGTACGCGGCACGGACGGCGTCACCGTCCGTGCCGCGGTAGTACACGAACACCCGGACCGAGCCGATCACCGACCACTCCGTGACCGACCCCCGCCGAGCGCGGCCACCACGGTCATGGTCGTCATCGACCCACCGGACCGGAACGGGTGCAGCCGGGTGCGGTGCCGCAGGTGCCCCTCGCTGGTCTCGAAGTCCCGGAACCGCGGCTCGTCCACCCAGTCGCTGGTGATGTAGTAGATGCCCGGCTCCTCCAGGCTGCGCGCGAGCCACTGGCCGAGGTTGGCCGGGTGGCCGGTCACCGCGTCGCCGATCTCGCGCCACACGCGTTCGAAGTCGGCCTCGTGGCCGGGCTTGATCTCCATGCGCAACTGCACCCGGAACACCATCAGGAGATCCCCCCGCCGACGTGCAGCACCTCGCCGGTCACGTAGCTCGACAGCGGCGAGACCAGGAACAGCACCGCGCCGCCCACCTCGTCGGGTTCGCCGAGCCGGCCCAGCGCGGTCTTCTCCCGGTACCGCGCGCGGAGCCCGTCGCGCGCGTCGCGCGGCATGGCGTGCAGCACCTCGGTCTCGATCACGCCCGGTGCCACCACGTTGACCCGCACGCCCTGCGGCCCGAGTTCCTTGGCCAACGACAGCGCGAGGCCCACGACCGCGGCCTTCGACGCCGTGTAGTGCGCCCGCAGCGGCACGCCCACCTCGGCCACCTTGGACCCGATGAACACGACGGACGCGCCGGGCGAGAGCAGCGGCAACGTGTGCTGCGTGACCAGGTGGGCCGCGGTCAGGTTCACGTCGATGATCCGCTGCCACTCCCGCACCGGCAGTTCCCGGTACGGCAGGTGACTGATCACGCCCGCGTTGTTCACCACGGCGTCGAGCACGCCGAACCGGACCTCGCACTCGTCGACGAGCCGTTCGACGTCCTCCACCTTCGACAGGTCCGCGCGCACCACGTGATGGGTGCCGGGCAGCCCCTTCAGCTCGCGCTCCAACGACCGCGCGGCGGCCTCGTCGTCGCGGTAGCAGGTCAGCACGTCGGCACCCGCGCGGGCAAGCATGCGCACGATGCCGCGCCCGATGCCGCGCGTGCCGCCGGTCACCAGCACCCGGCGGCCGGCCAACCCGAAATCGGCGGGCAGCGGGCCCGCGCCGGCCTCGATCCGTTCCTTGATCAGTCCCATCTGCGTCACCGTGTTCCGGTTGATGCGCTCGGTCATGGCCTCGTCGTCGATCGGCGCGTCGGGCCGGACCCGGAAGTCCTGCACCCAGCGCAGCAGCACGCCGCCCGCCACCTCGCGGTACTCCCAGGTGATCTCCATGAACTCGAAGACGCCGGGCTCGACCCGCCGGGCCCGCACGGTCCTGGTCACCGGGTCGGGCGTGCGCTCGGACACCCAGCTCCACACGCGACCCTCGTCGTCGGGGTGCAGCGTGAGCCGGAACGTGGTCGTACCGTCCACTTCGGACAGTATCTCGGCGGACGCGTACTCGCTGAACAACTCCGGCCAGTTCGCGACGTCGTTGGTCGCCGACCACACGAGCGCGAGCGGCGCGTCGATCAGGATCGAGTTGTCGGTGTGCCCGATCACCGCTTGTCCCCCACCGGCTCCAGGTGCCGGGCGATGTAGTCGACGGCCGCGCGGGGCGTGGCCATCTCGGCGACCGCCTCGTCGGGCAGCTCGACGCCGTACTCGCGGCGCACCCGGCCGACGAGTTCGAACAGCGCCAGCGAGTCGTACCCCAGGTCCTCGAACGCCGTGTCGGCGACCGGGCCGTCCAGGTCGACCGCGTCGTCGACCCCCGCGCACGACTTCAGGATGCGGGTGAGATCCCGCAATGCGAACTCGGTCATCCCCTGTTTCCTCCCCCTACCAGGACTGTCTGCGTGTCAGGCCGCGCCGAGCACGACCGCCGAGGTGAACCCGCCGTACCCCCGGGCGAGCACCACGGCGGTCCGCACGGGTCTTTCGCGCGGCCGGTCGAGCACCAGGTCGAGGTCGTAGGCGGGCACGGGCCGCTCGACCCCCGCCGTGTGCGGCACGACCCCGTACCGCAGGGACATCAGGGCGGTGGCCACGTCCAGCGCGGCACCGCCGCCGTACAACCGCCCGGTCAACGTCTTCGGCGCGGTCACCGGCACACCGTGCGCGCCGAACACGGCGCCGATCGCCCGCGCCTCGGCCAGGTCCGCGGCGGGCGTGCCCTGCGCGTCGGCGAAGACCACGTCCACCTCCGACGGCCACACCCCCGCGTCGGACAGCGCCGCGCGCAGCACGCGTTCGAGCACGGGCGGGCGGTTCGAGCCGGGCGGCGGGTCGAACCCGGCGGCGTGGCCGCGCAGGACGCCGTACGGCCGGTCGTGGCCGCGGTCCCGGGCCGCCGACGCCTCCTCGGCGACCAGGATCGCGCCGCCCTCGCCGGGCAGATGGCCGGACGCGGCCACGTCGAACGGCCGGTACGCACCGTCGTCCACAGTGGACAGAAGTCCGGTGGGTAGCTGGGCGACCAGGCCGTACGGCGACAGGGACGCGTCCGTGCCGCCGGTGAGCACCAGCCGGCAGCCCGAGCGGGTCAGGCGGCGGGCGTGGTCGAGCACGTCGAGCCCGCCCGCCTGCTCGGCCGCGAGCACCGCGCACGGGCCGCGCATGCCGTGCCGGATCGACAACTGACCGGTCGTGGCCGCGTAGAACCAGGCGATCGACTGGTAGGCGCCGACGTGGTCGGGCCCGTCGCGCCAGAGGCGTTCGATCTCGCGCTGGCCGAACTCCGTGCCGCCGGACGAGCTGGACGTGACGACGGCCATCTCGTACTCGGGCACCGCCTTCGGGTCCACGTCCGCGTCGCGCAACGCCTCGTCGGCCGCCACCAGGGCCAGGTGCGTCCACCGGTCGGTCTGCGGCGCCAACCGGCCGGGCACGGCCTGCGCCACGCGCGGGTCGACGACCTGGCCCGCGTACCGGACCGGGTAGCCGGACGCGTCGAACCGGGAGATCCGGGTGATCCCGCTCTGTCCTTTAAGGACGGACGCCCAGTGCTCCTCGGCGGTCGAGCCGGTCGGCGCGACCACGCCGATGCCGGTGAAGACGAGGTCAGCCATCGCCGCGCCCCAGCACCATGGCGCTCTGGAAGCCGCCGAACCCGCTCGCCACCGACAGCACGGTGTCGACCCGGTGGTCGCGCGCGGTCGACGGCACGTAGTCCAGGTCGCACTCGGGGTCGCGGGTGCGCAGGTTGGCCGTGGGCGGCACGACCTGGCGGTCCAGCGCGAGCGCGCACGCGGCCACCTCGATCGCGCCGATGGCGCCGAGCGAGTGGCCGACCATGGACTTGATCGAGCTGACCGGCACCCGGTACGCGTGGTGGCCGAGGCTGCGCTTGAACGCGGCCGTCTCGTGTCGGTCGTTCTGCTTGGTGCCCGAGCCGTGCGCGTTGACGTAGTCGACCGCACGCGGGTCACGACGGGCCTCGGCGAGCGCGGCGTCGATCGCCTCGGCCATCTCCCGGCCGTCGGGCTTGAGACCGGTCATGTGGAAAGCGTTGCTGCGCGCGGCGAACCCCAGGACCTCCCCGTAGATCCGGGCACCGCGGGCCTGTGCCGCGTCCTTGTGCTCCAGCACCAGCACGGCCGCGCCTTCGCCGAGCACGAACCCGTCGCGGTCGGCGTCGAACGGGCGCGAGGCGTGCTCGGCGTCGTCGTTGCGCGGCGACGTGGCGCGGATGGCGTCGAAGCAGGCGGACGTGATCGGCGAGAGCGGCGCGTCGGTCGCGCCCGCGAGCACGACGTCGGCCCGTCCCTCGGTGATCATCCGGGCGCCGTGCGCGATCGCGTCGATGCCGGACGTGCAGCCGTCGGAGATCAACGCGACCGGCCCCTCGGCGCCGGCCTGCCAGGCGACCTCGACGGCCAGCGTGCTCGGCACCATGTGGCCGTACAGGTGGGGCACGGCGTACTCGTGGTCGATGTGCCACTCGCGCCCCTTGTCGGACAGCACGACGTACTCGCGTTCCAGCGCCATCGTGCAGCCGACCGCGCTGCCGATGCTCACGCCGATGCGATGCGGTGGCACATCGGCGATCCTCCGCCCGCTGTCCTCGACGGCCTCGCGCGCGGAGACGACCGCGAACTGGGCCGCCCGGTCCATGCGCCGGATCTCCCGGGGCGACAGGCCGTGGTCGGCCGGGTCGAAGTCGCACTCGGCGGCGATGCGCGACCGGAAGTCCTTGGCGTCGAACAGGGTGATGGCGCGCGTGGCCGTGCGGCCCCCGACGAGCAGGTCCCAGAACGGCTCGCGGCCGATGCCGCCCGGCGCGACCACGCCGATGCCGGTGACGACGGCGGTCACGGCGCACCGCCGACGTCCACGTTGGGCCGGGACTCGTCGCGGGGCGCCTCGGTGTCGACGTGGCCGAGTTCGGGGCGGGGCGCGAGCGGCGACAGGTGGAAGACCACGTGGGCGGGTGCCGTGCCGACGTTGACCAGGCGGTGGCGGACGCCGATCGGGACCAGCAGCGAGTCGTCGGCGCCGAGGTCCACGGGGTCGCCGTCGAGCCACAGGCGCAGCTCGCCGGTGACCACGTGGAGGAACTCCTCGGAGTACGGGTGGTAGTGCTCGGTGACGTGGTCGCCGGGCGCGAGGTCCAGCACGCCGCCGAAGCCGGAGCAGGCGCCGACCGTGCGGGGGCTGAGCGTCACGCGGATCTCGCCGCCCCGGCGGACGTTGGGTTCGACGGCGGTCGCGTTGATCTTGCGCGGGGCGTTCACCGGAGCCGTCCGTCCTGGGCGGTCCACCGGTAGAACGGGGTGGCCATGGCGTCGGCGGGTTCCTTCCAGTCCGGGTCGTAGGGCGACACGAACCGGGACAGCTTGGTGTTGACGTCCTGGTACAGCGCGGAATCCCGGTGCGCGTACAGGTTGCGGCGGATGTCCTCGTCGGCCTCCACGAGGTGGAAGTACAGGCCGTGGAAGCGGAACAGCGTCCGCCCGGTCACGCCGATGCGCGCGGGCAGTGCGGTGGCGTCGGACTCGGCGAAGACCTCGGCGACGGCGTCGGTGTCGCGCGGGTCGACCCTCGCGACGATGAGTGTGCGATGCACAACGACCTCCCGGATGGGTTGGTGCCGCGCACGACCGTCGCCGACCGGACTCGGGCCGGACTCGAAGGCCGGCAGGACCGCACACCCGAACGGCGGCGGACGGCCCGCGCACCCGGCACACCCGGTGCCCCGACCGGCGGGGAACCGGGGCGCCCGTTCAGCTTGACCGGAGGACGCGCACGTGGAGATCACCCGGAAGTGGGTGTCCGAACGCGTATTTCACGGTGTCCGAGTGGAGGACTCGCGGGATCAGGTGTCGTGGCGGTGGGGTTTGGGGGTGCGGCGGCTGATCTCCACCAGCTCGTCGAAGTCGACGGCGATGCCCTGCAGGATCATGTCGACGAAGTTGGCCGCCAGGTCCACCGTGAACCGGGACTCGAACACGCTCGCCTGGAACACCACGGACACCAGCAGGTCCACGACCAGCTCGGCGTCGTAGCCCGCGCGCAGGTGCCCGCGCTCGACGGCGCGCTGCACGGTCGCCGCCACCGCGCCCCGCACCGGCTTGATCAACGAGTCGACCAGGTGCCGGTGCAACTCCGGGTCCGCCGCGCAGTCCGCGACCAGCGGCGCCAGCACCCCCGGCGGCATCCGCCGCAGCAGGGCCGCCGCCAACAGCTCCACGCCCGAGATCAGGTCGCACCGCGTGCACCCGCTGTCGGGCACGGGCGGGGTCACCACGACGGTCACCAGGGCCGCGATGATCAGCTCCTGGCGGCGCGGCCACCGCCGGGACACCGACGGCTTCGTGGTGCCGGCGCGGTTCACCACGGCTTCGAGGCTGAACCCCGTGTACCCGTGCTCGCGCAACACGGCCACGGTGGCGTCGAGGATCGCGCGGTCGATCGCCGGGTCCCTCGGTCTGCCGACCACACGCCGTCCCACCGAGCAAGCATAGCGTGTGCGCCCGGTCACCTACCGCCCGCGAGCTGCGTCAAGTTACGATCCGTTCCGGCTCGTATTGAAATGTCCGCAATCCTGGATGCGAGGTGTCCATGAATACCGGTTCCTGGGGCGCGCTGCTACGACCGCCCCATCTCGCCGTGCTGACCGTCCTCGCGGGCGGCACGGCGTTGCACGCGATCAACATCTACCTGGTCACGGCCATGCTCCCGTCGGTCGTGGCCGACATCGGCGGCCTGCGCTACTACGCGTGGAGCACCACGCTGTTCATGTTCGCCTCGGTGGTCTCCTCCGCCCTGGTCCCCCGCTGCCTGTCCCGCCTGGGCCCGCGCGGCTCGTACCGGTTCGCGTTCGTCGCGTTCGGCATCGGCACGCTCGTCTGCGCGCTCGCGCCGGACATGGCCGTGCTCCTGGTCGGGCGCACCGTCCAGGGCCTGGGCGGCGGCCTGCTCGTCGGCCTGTCCTACGCGATGATCGGCGCCACGCTGCCGCCCGCCCTGTGGACGCGCGCGGCCGGCGTGCTGTCGGCCATGTGGGGTGTGGGCACGCTGGTGGGACCGGCGCTCGGCGGTGCGTTCGCGCAGCTCGGCCAGTGGCGTACGGCGTTCGGCGTGCTCGCGGGGTGCACGCTGGGCCTGATGCTGCTGCTGCGTTCGACGATGCCGGACGACCGCACGCGGACCGCGACCCCGGTCCCCGTCGCCAACCTCGCGCTGATCGCGGCGGCCGTGCTGCTGGTCAGCGCGACGAGCCTGTCCCACGAAGCGCTGGTGAACGTCGCGGGCGTGGTCGGCGCGATCGTCCTGCTGGGCGTGTTCGTGCACCGTGAACGCACGAGGGCCCCTCGGGTGTTGCCGCGCAAGGCGTTCACGTCCGGCTCGGCGCTGATCCCGTTGTACGGCACGCTGGTCGTCCTCGTGCTGGCCAGTACCACCGAGATCTTCGTACCGTTCTTCGGCGGACACCTGGGCGGTCTCGGCCCGCTGGCGGCCGGGTTCCTCGGCGCGGCGCTCGCGGCCGGGTGGACGGTCGGGTCCATGGTCAGCGCCGGACTCACCGGTCGCGCCCGCGCGCTCGTCGGCGTGGCGCCGCTGGTGTCCGCGCTCGGCCTGACCGGCTTGTCACTGACGTCGTGGTCGGCCGCGCCCGCGGCGTTGGTGCTGGTGTGGGCCGTGCTGCTGTTCGTCACGGGCTCGGGCGTCGGCATCGCGTGGCCGCACATGACCGCCACCGCCATGAACTCCGGCGACACCCCGCGGGAACAGGACACGGCCGCCGCGTCGCTGACGACCGTGCAGCTGGTCGCCACGTCGTTGGGCGCGGCGCTCGCGGGCACCGTGACCAACCTGACCGGCGTCGACGGGAACGCGGCGGACATCGCGAACTCCTCGCGGTGGCTCTACGGCGTGTTCGGGGCGATCGTGCTGACCGGCGTGCTGTTCGCGCACCGGACCGTGTCCTCGCGGACCACCGAACCGGTCTGACGCCGGAGACCCTTGGGGGAACGGACTTCCCGGAGGTCCGCTCGGGTGAACCCGCGACACGGACCCGTTTTCGGCGGCGACGCGATCGCGTCTTTGCGACGATCGTGGGATGACGGGCGCGGTCGAGGCGGAAGCCCTGCGGGTCGGGCGGCGGTACCTCCTCACCGGGCGGATCGTCGTGGTCGCGTGCGCGGGACTGGTCGGGATCGTCCAGGCACCGGCCGCGACCAGGGGTGCGGTCGCCGCCGTCGTCGCGGCGGCACTGCTGTGGCACGTGGTCCTGACCAGGCGTCCGGACGCGCGGTGGACGGTGCCGGGCGACACCGTGCTGCTGGTGCTGCTGTGCGCGTCGCAGCCGTTCACCGTGCCCGTGCCCGCGTTGGACGACAGCACGAACTGGGTGCTGGCGATCGTGTCGTTCACCGTGGTCGCGACGCAGTGGAACACCGGGATCGGCACCGGGGTCGCGGTCACGGCCGTCGCGGTCGCCGCGTACCTGACCGGTGCCGGCCTGGCCGACACCGGCACCGGCGTGTGGCCGGGCGACCTCCAGATCGGGCTGTGGACGTTCGCCGAATGCGGCCTGTCCCGCGCGCTGTGCGTACTCGTGCGGGCCGGTGCCCGCGTCGGCGACCGGGCCGCCGCCGAGGCCGAGGACGCCCGCCGGTCGGCCGCGCTCGCCGCCGCGCGCCGGGCCGACGAGCGCGAGCACCTGGCGACGCTGCACGACACCGCCGCCGCGACCGTGCTCGGCGTCGGGCTGGGCATGGTGCGCGGCGACGAGCCGTGGCTGGCCGCACGGGCGGCGGCCGACCTCGACGTGCTGGAAGGCCGGCTGTACTCCGAGGACGGCGACACCGACCTGGTGCGCCTGCTGGCCGAGGTGGCCCGGCACGCGCCGATCGCGGTGGCCACCACGGCACCGGCCGCGGTGCACCTGCCCGCCGCGCAGGCCGTGGCGTTGGCGCGCGCGACCCGTGAGGCGGTGACGAACGCGGCCCGACACGCGGCCGTCGACCGGGTGTCGGTCGTGGTCGCCGACGCCGACGGCGTGGTGTCCGTCGAGGTCCGCGACACCGGGAGCGGGTTCGACGTGACCGCGGTGCCCGAGGCGCGACGCGGCATCAGCGGGTCGATCACCGAGCGGATGCGGGCGGTCGGCGGGCGGTCGGCGGTCCACAGCGGAGCCTCGGGCACCGTCGTCCGCGTTGAGTGGCCGCGTGCCTGAGTCCACTGTGGATGGTTTGACGGTCGCCGCGCTGACCCGTGTGCTGCGGCTGGCCGTGGTGCTGGTCGGCATGGTGACGTTGATCGGCCTGGGCATCCCCGAGGTGCTCGCCAACACGCCGCGGTACGCGCACGTCGCGCTGGAGTGGGCGGCGGTGTCGGTGATCACCGTGGTGGCCGTGGTGCTGTGCGGCGTGCTGTGGGCCCGGTGGGAGCCGGGGTGGCCGCTGCGGATCACCCTGCTGGCGGCCGTGTACGGCGCGTCGTGGCTGGCGGTGGCGGGTGTGCCGGTGGAGTTGCTCGCGTCCGAGGCCGAGTGGTCCTACGGCCTGGTCGGCTGGTTCGCGCTGGCCCTGCTGATGGACCGCAGCCCGCTCGCCGCGGCCGTGTTCCTGTCGGCACACGCGTCCGTCGACGTCCTGAGACTGCTCTGGTACGACCAGGACCCGGTGCGCGGGTCGGTCGTGACCGTGCTCGTGCTGACCGAGCAGCTGACCGTGGTCGCCGCCGTCCGGGTGCTGCGGCGGATCGCGGACCGGGCGCGGGAGACGGCGGCGGCCACCGCGCGCGGGCGCACGGCCGAGGAGATCGCCGAACGCCTCCAGGCCGACCGACGCGCCCGCTACGCCGACCTGGCCGACACGACCGGTCCGCTGCTGGCCCGGATCGCCACCGGCCACCCGGTCGACGCCGAGACCCGACGGCGGTGCCTGGTAGAGGCGGCCCGGATGCGGCGGCTGTTCGCCGAGGACGACGAGGCCGCCGACCCGCTGCTGCACGAGCTGCGCGGGTGCGCCGACCTGCTCGACCGCCGGGGCGTCACGGTCTACATCGGCACCTGCGGCGACGGCCCGACCGTGCCCGCCGACGTGCGGCGCGCGCTGACGGACCCGATCATGCGGACCATGATCGCCGCCCGCGGCCGTGCCCGCGTGACCGTGCTCGGTTCGCCGGAGGAGGTGACGGTGAGCGTGGTGGCCGACGCCGACCCGGGCGAGGTGGCGGAGCGCCCGGCCGCCGGCGTGCGGGTGACCAGGTTCGACGACGACGGCCAGGTGTGGGTGGAGGCGACATGGCGTCCGTGACCAGCGTCGTCGTGGTGGACGACCACCCGGCCATCGTCGCCGGCATCGAGGCATGGTGCGCGGCGGCCGACCCGCCGATCGAAGTACTCGGCTCCGGCCCCACACCGGCGGCGGCCTGGACCGAACCCGGCCTGGGCGCGGACGTCGTCGTGTTCGACCTCCAACTGACCGGCTCGACTCCCGCGTACGGCGACCTGCGCAGGCTCGTGACGGCACGGCGCCGCGTGGTCGTCTACACCCTGCGCGAGGACCGCGAGTCCGTGCTGACGTGCCTGGACCTCGGCGCGGCGGCCTACCTGACGAAAACCGAGGGCCCGGCCCACTTCGTACCGGCCATCCGTGCGGCGGCCCAGGACCTCCCCTACACACCGCCCGTGATGGCCCGCGCGTTCGGCACCGACGACCGCCCCGACCGCCCCCGGCTGACGGCGCGGGAGGTGGACGTGCTGGTCAACTGGTTCGCGTGCGAGTCGAAGGAGATGGTGGCACGCAAGCTGAACATCAGCGTGCGCACCGTGAACACCTACATCGACAGGGCCAGGATCAGATACGCGGACGCGGGCCGACCCGCACACACGAAGGCAGCCCTCGTGGCACGGGCGATCCAGGACGGCCTGGTCAGGTTGGAAGATCTCTGAATGTGGGTCGAACACCCCTCAGCGTCCCGTGAAGAAGTAACTAATGTCGAGGACGCAAGGGGGAGGAGAACCACATGGGGGCATCGAGGGGGACCGGAACCCGTTCCGACCGGCAGGCGACAACGGTGCGAAACACGGACACCGAACCGCCACACGGACCGGAACCGCGCGCCGGAGGACAGACGCGAAGTCGCCCCACCACCCCGCATGCCGACCGGTCGAGGACGGGAAGGCCCGAACGCCGACCCCGGACCACCCGCCCGTGACCGGTCACGCGCGGAGCAGGGCAGGCCAAGCCGGGTAGGGGTCCACCGACACCGCCTGCGCCACCGCCGGCGCACGTTGGGGGGTACGCGGTGCCAGGACCCACGCCCGGCCGTCGGAAGGGTTTCCGACGATCCGGGGGGACCGGCCACCACTCCGCGCACAGCCGGCCACGACCACCGTCGTGGCCGGCTTTCCTTGAGCGGACACCAACAGCCACCACGGTCGGCCACCCGAACGAAAGTGCCTGAACGCACATTTCGCGGTGTCTGAACGCACAACTCGCGCGTTCACGAACCCGACCGGCACGGAGGCGGGGCCGAGGGCCGCGAGGCGCCCGCCACTCCCCTCTGGCGGCGGGACACCGAGCGATCCATCGACAAGCGCACCCCCCGCTTGACCCGATTCCCCGAACCCGCCCCCGCCACGGACGGCGGAGCCGACACCCCACCACCCGATCCGCCCCACCGACGACCGAGCCCACCGACGACCGAGCCCATTCCCGACAGCGGAGAACACCCACGAACCACCCCCGGCCACCCCGCCGAACTCCGGGCAGGCGAAATCGACCGACGAGCGAACGCCTCGATCACGAAGGAACAGCGGGTGCCACGCCACAGCGCGGCAAGTCCACGCGCACGATCATCGAAGCGGACCGGCCCGCATGGTTCCAGCGCAGGCCGATCCGCATCGCAGTAGTACTCCGCACACGGAAAACCACCGCCCACGCATTCCACCACCTCCGCACCCCACACTTTCAGGATGGCACGGCCGTCTCCGGCGGCGGCGGACACATAGTGGACAGATCAGAGTCAATCGCCGGTCGACAACACCCGCTCCCGCAACGACCCACTGCCGTACGCCTCCGGCACCACGCCCCGCCGACGCAGCTCCGGCACCAGCCCGTCGACGATCGCGTGCAGGTCGTGCGGCACGCTCGCGGGCCGCAGCCGGAACCCCGCGATCCCGGCCGAGTGCCAGGCCACGAGCAGGTCGGCCAGCTCACCCGGCGTCCCGGTGACGATCTTCGCGTCGGAGTCGGCCTCGGCACCGTCGAGGCCGTCGAGATGCCGACGCCGCAGATCCGCCGCACCCGGCGTGTCGTCCAAGTGCACCAACAGATCCGCGTACACCCGCAACGGTTCGGACCGCGTGCGCACCTTCGCCTCGGCTTCACGCACCTCACCGAGCACGTGCCCGACGTCGTCGAGCGAGAACGGCGTCACGAACACGATGTCGGCCCCCTTGGCGGCCAACTCGTAGGGAATCGGCGCGTGCGCGAGCGGCGCCACGAGCGTGTCGTGCGCACCGCGCACCGCTTCCAGGAACCCGGCCGCCTCCTCGAACAACGGCCGCAGCCGCAGCGAGATCGCCAACGGCCCACCCGCGACGTCCTCGGCGGTGAGCGCGACCGCCGGCCGCCGGCCGAAGTGCGCCGCGTCGTTCTCCCGCGCGGAAAGCTGCGGTCGCCACCCGGAGCGACCACCGCTGACCTGGTCCAACGCCGCGAACGCGGCGGCGATCGCGGCGGGGTCGGTGTGCGTGGCGTTCGCGGTGGGCACGAGACCGACGTGCCGGGTGTGCGGTGCGACGTGGGCCGCCACGAGCAGGGCGTCCAGGCGGCCGATCACGCGGTCGGTGCGCCCGTCCGGCCCGGTGAGCGGCGACTGGACGCCGAACTGGTCCTCGATGGTGACGAAGTCGATCCCGCCGCGTTCGGCGGCCTGGACCTGGTCGATCCAGTAGGGCGCGGTGAACAGCTCGTCGGGTCGCGCTTCGGGCAGCCGCCAGGCGGCCGGGTGCCAGCCCGCACCGTCCAACGCGACCGCCAACCGGATCGGGCTCATGCCGACTCCTCGATCAGTGCGGGGTGTCCCTGCGGGGGACGCGGGGTGACGAACCTGCCGGAGAGCGTGAGAAGCGCGCCTTCGTAGGCGAATTCGCCCGCGCCGGACCGGACGAAGGTCCCGGTGTCGCGGTCGGCGGGCAGGTCTTCCGCGTCCCAACTGTTCCACAGGGTACGGACCGCTTCGATGAACTCCCTGCGCCGCAAGGGGTCTTCGGACGGCCCGACCTGCCAGCCGGCACGTCCGCCGCTGAGGTGGTGGAGCGTGGCGACGCGGCGCGCGACCTCGTACGGCTGCGTGGTGTCCGGGTCGACGGCGACGACCAGTCCGATCTTCGTGGTCACGGCCGCGACGGCGGCGAGCCGGACGTCGTCGCCGACGAGGTGGTCGACCCCGAGGCGTTCGGCCTCGCGGGCGTGGTCGAGGGGGTCCTGGGCGGAAAGCTGTTGTGGCATGGCGGTTTCTCCTCCCTGCCGCGAGGCTAGGAACCGCCGGAATCGGCCGTCAACGCCGTCCGAGGCGTGGGACCGTCACGAAGGCTTCGCGCACGAACGCACCGCGGCGAGGTATTCGGCGATAGCGTTCCGGTTGCGCGTCAGGAACTCGATGCGCTCGGTCATGCGGCTCAGCTCGTGCTCCAACGTCGCGAGCATCTCCGGCGTGGCGTCGGGGAAGTGGATGATCCGGGGCTTGTCCAGGCAGGGCAGGATCTGCCGGATGATCCGCGTGGGCAACCCGGCGTCGAGCAGGCCCCGGATCTGGCGCACCCGGTCGACGAACCGCTCGTCGTACTCCCGGTACCCGTTGGCGGCGCGAGTGGACGCGAGCAGGCCCTGCTCCTCGTAGTACCGCAGCAGCCGTCGCGACGTGCCCGTCAACGCGGCCAACTCCCCGATCAGCATGTGCCCGTCCCCACATCCGTTGACCTTCACACCAGTGTGAGGCTTTCAGCATAAGAGCCATGGCAACCACGAGGTCCCGCCTGCCCGCCCTCCTGGCGCTGGCCACGGCCGCGTTCACCACCGTCCTGACCGAGGCCCTGCCCGCCGGGGTGCTGCCGGAGATGAGCCGGGGACTGTCGGCCGGCGAGTCGGCCACGGGCCAGCTCGTCACCGCCTACGCGGTCGGCACGGCACTGACCGCGATCCCGTTGTCCCTGGTCACGGCACGGTGGCGGCGGCGAGTCCTGCTGTTGTCCGGCGTCTCCGGTTTCGCCGTGGCCAACACCGTGACGGCACTGTCCGAGTCGTACTGGCTGACCCTGGCGGCACGGTTCGGCGCGGGCATCGCGGCGGGCGTGGTGTGGGCGTTGCTGGCCGGCTACGCGCGACGCCTGGTCCCGGAACCGTTGGCGGGCAAGGCGATCGCGATCGTGATGACCGGCATCCCGTTGGCACTGTCGTTGGGCGTGCCCGCCGGGACGGCGTTGGGCGAGGCGGTCGGCTGGCGGTGGACGTTCGGCGTGATGAGCGTGCTCGCCGCGGTGCTGTCGGCGTGGATCGCGTTGGCGGTGCCGGACTTCCCCGGTCTCCCGTCCGGCGGCCCGCCACCGCTGCGCGCGACGTTGGCGATGCCCGGCGTGCGGTGGACGCTGTTCGTGACGCTGGTTTTCGTGTTGGCGCACAACACTCTTTTCACCTACATCGCGTCCTTGCTGGACTATCACGGCCTGTCCGACGCCAAGGACTTGGCACTGCTCCTGTTCGGCATCGCGTCCGTGGTCGGCACGGCCGTGGTGGGCGCTTTGATCGACCGTGCGTCCCGGCCCCTGCTCTTCGCGTGCACGGTCCTGGTCGCGCTGGCGGCCTTGGCACTGGCCGCGCTGCCCGTGCCGCTCGTCGCGATCACCGTGTGGGGCCTGGCCTGGGGCGGCGTCCCGACCCTGCTCCAGACCGCCGCCGCGGTGGCCGCCGGTCCCTACGCCGACCCGGCGCAGGCCGCGTTGGTGACGTTGTGGAACGTGGCCATCGCCGCGGGTGGCGTGGCCGGCGGCGTGCTGCTGTCCCAGGCCGGACCCACCGCGCCCGCGTACACGGCGGCCGTGCTCCTGCTCTTCCTGGCTGCCGTCGGGCGCAGGAACCGCGAACCCGCACCGTCCCGGTAGACACCGGCTCCATCACGCTCGGCGCGTCGAGGAGGTCGACCCGCGAGCCGCCGGACCGGATGGCCGGCGGGCAGGGCCACCGGCACCGCCGGGTACCGGCCCGCGATGCCGAGAGCGGCACCGACCGTCGCCAGCCCCCGGGCCACCGGCCGCCCGGGTGACGGGCCCGTCGACACCCGGCGTCCGTCCTTTCGAGTGAGGCGGTCCGGCCACGCGCGGACGCGGGTGCGACGATTCCCCGCATGTCCGTGCTGCGAGCGGTGTTCCGGGTCCTGATCTCCGCCGCAGCCGTGGCGGTCCTGGTCGTCACCGGGTACACGTGGCACCTCAAGCACACGGCCGAGGTGACGGTGCAGCGCATCACCGGCGCGATCACCCCGACGGAACCGAAGAGCACCGACGGTGACGACGAGTCCACACCGGACGACCAGGGCACGACCATCCTGCTGCTGGGCTCCGACGCCCGGGTCGGCGCGGACGCGGGCAGCGGCGTCACCGGCGAACGCGCGGACGTGATCATGCTCGCGCGGATCGCACCGCACCGGGGCGCGGTCAACGTCCTGTCCATCCCGCGCGACTCCTGGGTGGACATCCCGGGCCGGGGCTACGCGAAGATCAACGCCGCGCTGGCCTACGGCGGCATCCCGCTGGCGGTGCGGACGGTCGAACAGGTGTCGGGCGTGCACGTCGACCACGTGGTGGAGGTCGGCTTCGGCGTGGTGCGCGAGCTGACCACGCTGCTCGGCGGCGTCACGGTCACGCTGCCCGAGGCGTCGACGGACCCGTTGACGAACACCACGTTCGACGCGGGCGAGAACGTCCTGGAGGGCGACCGCGCGCTGACCTTCGTCCGCCAGCGCTACGGCCTGCCCGGCGGCGACCTCGACCGGATCGCCCGCCAGCACCAACTGCTGTTCGGGGCACTGGCCCGGGTCCGCACGCTCAACCCGCTCGGTCAGCCGCTGCTGCTCGACCGGCTCACCCGGCTGGTCTCGTCGTCGGTCGCGATCGACGAGGGCCTGACCGTGACCGACCTGTTCACGCTGGCCGACCAGGTCAGCCGGATCGGCTCGGGCCGGGTCCGGTTCGCGACCGCGGCGGTGGCCTCGCTCGGCACCAGTCCCGACGGGCAGTCCATCGTCAACCTCGACGCCGACGCGTTCGCCGCCCAGTGCGCGGCGCTGGCGCGGGACGAGCCCATCCCGGCCGGTCGGCGCTGACGGCCGCGGGTGGTCGAGGCGGACCCGGTCACGCCCGGTCCACCAGGTCGTCGGCTTCGGCCGCGATCAGGGCGCGATCAGGGCGCTGCCACCGAACCCACCCACCGCACGACCGATTCTCAGCGCGCCACCCCGCACAACCAGTCCTCGTACGCGTCCAGCGCGCGGTCCCGATCGAGCGTCCGACGTGCATGGTCCAGTCCCGCCGCCGCGAGCGACTCCGCGTACGCACGGTCGCGGGCCAGGTCCAGCACGGTGTTCAGCAACGCCACCGCGTCACCGGGTTCGACCACGCACCCAGCCCGGGCGGCGGTCACCTCCGTCGCCGTCGTCGAGTCGCGGTGCGCGGCGGCCACCACCGGCCGCCCGGCGCGGAAGTACGCGGTCAGCTTGCGGGGCAGGCGGATCCCGGGCGGGCCCGGCCGTTCGTTCACGATCAGCACGTCCGCCGCGCCCAACGCCGTCGGCAGCAGGTCGCCGGCCACCGGCGCCACCACGGACACCCGCGGCAACCCCCGCGCCCGCGCCACCACCTCGGGCCGGGCCGCACCGTCGCCCATCAGCACGAAGTGCACGGGTTCCCGCCGGATGCCCGCGATCCGCGCGGCCTCGACGACGTTCACCAGGTCCTGCCGCACGCCCATGTTCCCGGCGTGCAGCGCGACGAACCCGTCCACCGGCCACCCGAGCGCCCGGCGTGCCTCGTGGCGGTCGACGTCGGGCCGGCACGAGGCGCCGTGCGCCCAGTCGCGGATCACGGTGAGCCGCACCGGGTCCAGCCGGTAGGCGTGTTCCAGGTACGAGCGGACCGAGTCGTGGGCCACCGACACCCCGGCGGCCCGCGCCAACAGCGACCGCTCGAACCCGGCCGCGCGCGTGCCCCGCCCGCACAGGTCCTGGACGACCACGGCCAACGGCACGCCGACGCGGTCGGCATAGCACCGGGCGGCGGCCGACGACAGCAGCGACGGACTCACCCCGACGACGACGTCCGGTCTGGGCCTCGTGCACAGCAGCCGCACCAGCGCGTGCGCCGCGAACGAAGCCTCGTGCACGAACCGACCGATCGCCGTCGGCCGGCGCGGCACGTGGTGCCACAGCCTGGTCACGTCGACACCGTGCTCCCGCGTGCGACGCGCCAACCCGTGCCGCAGCCACCGGTACTCGGCGGGCAGCCGCCACGCCGGGTAGTACGGAAACCCCGTCACGACCCGCACCGCGTGCCCGCGCGCGGCCAACCCCCGCGCCAGGCCCGTCGAGTACGGCGCGACGCCGTGGCTGTCGGGGTGGAAGTCGAGGCCGACGATCGTCACGGACGTCACCGGCGTGCCACCTCCCGGTGCCCGACGGACCGGCGGCAGGTCCTGGCGCGCTGCGCGCCGCCGGGTACCGAGAGGACGACCGTTCCCCGTCGGCGCAGCGGGTGCACGCACGCCTTGCCCGGGTCGTCGGCGCGCGGATCCCACGACGTCACGGTGTCCGCGACGCACTCGACAGCCCGGTGGATCGACGTGGGCGGCGCGTAGCGGTCGAACTCGGCAGAGCACGGCCTGGTACAGCCCGGCGTCCGGACGATCACGGCCCCGGCGGGACCGCCCGTTCCCGCCGCGAAGACCTGTTCCGCCGTCGACAGTCGGTCGGCCACAAAGTCCTCCCATTCGGGTGAGATCGCGTCACCCGTCGGCGCCGTGCCCGCTCGCGGGCACGGCCCTATCGTTGCCCGTGCTCGCGGCAAGCGCGAGCCCACGACCACCGTCCGATATGGAGGAACCGGTATGACGAAGCGAGCCTTGGTCACCGGCATCACCGGTCAGGACGGGAGCCGCCTGGCCGGACTGTCGATCTCCCGGGGACACCGGGCGCACGGCGTCGTCCGCCGCGCGAGCACAGTCGACACCAGCCGCATCGACCACAGGAACAAACGAACACCGCTCCGGCCCTCCTCGCCTTGCACCTCGGCCGGGACACAACGGATCGCACGCGACCACCGCCGCGGGTATGCGGTCGACGGCACCCCGTCCGACCACGGGAGCCCGGGTTCGACGATCGCCGACTGCGAGGTGGCGGCAGAGGTCGACCGCGCGTCGGTCGGACTCGTCGTGGGCCACGCGCTCGGCCGGGGCACGGTCGCGCCGCGTCGGTCGAGCCGCCAGGTGACCGCGACGGCGTTGGGCGAGTGGTGAAGGCCGTCCACTTCGTCGCCAGCGTCGGCGACTCGTACGGCGGCGTGGCGACCGCGGTCGCCGGTCTGGGTGCCGTGGAACGGCACCTCGGGCACGTGCCCAGCCTGGTCACGCTCGACCGGCCGGAGCAGGGCACGGACACGTTGCGGCGGGCGGTGCGCGCGTTCGACGTGCACCTGCTGGTGCCGCACCGGTTCACCGGGCGGTTCCACCACGGCCGCGACCTGACGGCCACCGCCCGTGCCCTGGTGGCCGAGCACGACGTCGTCGTGGTGCACGGCGTGTTCGACGCGGTCGCGCAGGCCGGGTGGCTCGCGGCACGCGCGGCGGGCAAGCCCTACCTGGTGTGGCCGCACGGCAGCCTCGACGCGTACGACCTGCGCCGTCACCGCCTGGCGAAGTTCGCGCTGGCACCGCTGTGGCGGGCCATGCTCAACGGTGCGCGGGCCGTGGTGTGCACGACCCGCCGCGAGGCCGAACGGGTGCGCCGGTTCGGCGCCACGACCGCGACCACCGTCGTGCCGTTGACCACCGGCGGTCCGCCGGTGATCCCCCGGCAGGCCGCCCGCGACGAGTACCGCACCGTGCTCTACCTGGGTCGCATCGACCACAAGAAGGGGTTGCCGCTGCTGCTGGAGGCGTTCGACCGGGCCGCGGCGCCCGGCGACGAACTCGTGATCGCGGGCAGCGGCGACGAGGAACTGGAGTCGGCGTTGCGGCGGCGGGCGGCGCTGATCCTCGGCGACCGCACCGTGTACTTCCCGGGCTGGGTCGACGGCGTGACCCGACGGGCGCTGTTCACGCGGGCCGACGTGTTCGCGTTGCTCAGCGACAACGAGAACTTCGGGCTGTCGGTCGCGGAAGCGGTCGAGTCGGGCGTGCCCGCGCTGCTCAGCGACCAGGTCTACCTGGGCGACGAACTGGTGGAGCACGAGGCGGCCGTGGTGTGCGAGCGCACGGTCGAGTCGGCGGCGACGAGCCTGCGCCGCCTGCTCGACGACGCCGACCTGCGCCGCCGCGTGGGCCACAACGGCCAGGTGTACGCCCGGGACCGGTTCGCCGTGCCGGCGGTGGCCGACGCGTACCTGTCGCTGCTGGGCGGCATCCGGTGCTGAGCCGAGTCGCACCACCCGGGCCCGGGGGTGTCCGGTGCTGAGCCCGCTCATGCCCGGCCCGGACCCCGGACGCCATTCCACCGCCGGTCTCGCGGGGATCCCGCGACGGCTCTCCCCCGACGACGGACTCGTCGTCGGGGACCACGGCTCCACGGACGACCCGCTCGGGGTGCCGACCGGCGAAGACCCCGCGAAGGTGGTCCGGTGATCTCGGTGACCGCGCCGCACACCCGCTAAGCCGGCGGCACGCCGCACGGCGGCGTGCCGGCCAAGTTCCTCGGCCCGATCGACGGCGCCCACTTCCGCCGCACCTGCACGCGAATCGGCCCGTGACCCGAGCGGTCCTCATGATCATGGCGGCGCACCGGTCGAATTCCGCGCGGCTCGCACCTCCCCTTTCGACGCGGCCGGACCGGTCCCGGCTCGAAACGGCGGCCTATACGCCGCAACAGGTCTACGTGCACCTGGTCGCCGATACGAAGAGCGAGGACGGCGGCCGAGCCGGACCCGGAGCCACGCGTTCGGGTGCTTTCAGGTGACGCTTCGGCTTCGGTCCGGCTGAGGGCGGCGTCGGCGGGTCCAGTATGGACACCGGCCACCCCGGACGCCGGACCCGAGGAGTTCCGTTGAGCGTCGACCTCGCCAGGCACGTACCGCCCGCGCTGCGCTCGGGCATCAGGAGGGTCGCGAGCCGGGCGGGGTTGGCGATATCGCGCCACCCGTTCCCGCGTCGGGTCGTCCGGTTGGCGAACCTGGTCGGCGTCACCACGATCCTCGACATCGGCGCGAATTCCGGCCAATACGCCGCGCTGATGCGCGAATCCGGGTTCCCCGGCGGGCTGGTCTCGGTGGAACCGCTGAGCGGTCCGTTCGGCGACCTGCGCCGACGGTCGCGCGACGACCGGTCGTGGTCGGCGCTGCGGGTCGCGGTCGGCGACCGCGAGGGCGAGGTCGAGATCAACATCGCGGGCAACGCGGGCGCGTCGTCGTCCGTGCTCGACATGCTGCCCGTGCACGAGCAGGCCGCGCCCGATTCCCGTTACCAGGGCAAAGAAGTCGTCCGCATGACCACCCTGGACGCGTTGTCCGCCGATCTGCGGCTGCCGCTGCGGCACACCCTCGTGAAGATCGACGTGCCGGGGTACGAGGCGCAGGTGCTCGCCGGCGCGGCGGAGAGCCTGTCGTCGATCACCGCCGTGCAGGTCGAGCTGACCCTGGTCGAGCTGTACGCCGGGCAGCGGCTGATGGACGACGTCGTGGAAACCTTGACCGACCGGGGTTTCACGCTGTGGGCGCTGGAACCCGGGTTCAGCGATCCGCGCACCGGGCGCCTGCTCCAGTGCGACGGACTGTTCGTACGGGAGGAGTCGATCCCATGACCGTGCCGCGCAGTGCGATCCCCCGGCCCCGGCTCGAAGTCGAGCGCGGCGCCGGCTACCACCGGGTCCGTGTGGTCGGCCTGGTGGCCGCCGCGCACGCGGCCCTGACCGGCGGCGTCCTCAACCGCGCGGTGCTGCGGCTGCTCGACCGGGCGTTGCCCCGACGTGGCGTGCCGGCCGTGCGCGTGTCCGTGTCGCCCGGCGTGAACCTGCGCCTGCACGGCGGCGGCGCGTTGGCACGCATGGCCGTGGTGGGCGCGGGCTACGAGCACGCCGAGGGCGAGGTGCTCACCGGCGCGACCCAGCCCGGCGGGGTGTTCGTCGACGTGGGCGCGAACGTCGGCTGGTTCTCGCTGCTCGTCGGCGCGCACCGGCCGGCGGGCGAGGTGTGGGCGTTCGAGCCGATCGACGACACGGCCCGGCACCTGGAACGCGCGGTCGTGGCGTCGGACCTGCGCAACGTGCTGGTGTACCGGATCGCGTTGGGCGAGCACGACTCCGACGCGGAGTTCCTGGTGACGCCCGACTCGGCGTTCTCGCACCGGGCGGCCGACGGCGGCACGTCGTGCCCGGTGCGCACGCTGGACGGGATCTGGCGGGCGGCGGGCGGGCCGCGGGTGGACTGCGTGAAGATCGCCGTCGAGGGCGACGAACCGGCCGTGCTGCGCGGCGCCCGCGAGATGATCGCGTGCTGGCGACCGTTGCTGCTGGTGGACACGCCGACGAGCGAGCGGCGCGCGGCCGTGCTCGCCGAGGTGGCCGGCCTGGGCTACCGGGAGCAGGAGTGCTCGGGGCTGCTGCCGTACAACACGGTGCTCACGGTGTCCTGACCGGGCACGACCACGTCGCCCCGTCGGATGCCGAAGGTCGACGCGTGGAGCACCGGGTGGAACCGTCAGTAGTAGCCCGCCACCGGGACGCGGGCCTCGTCGAACAGGTCCGGCCCGTCCTGCGGCACGGGCGGGAACCCGCCGCCGGGCTTGAGGGTGAGCAGTTGCCCTTCGGACAACGCGAACACCACTCGTCCCAGGCCCGAGCGTTCGATCGCGCCCGTGCACATGCCGCACGGCTGGCAACTCGTGTACATCGTGGTCCCGGCCGCGATCTCCGGAGCGAGTTCCCGCGCCGCCCAGCGGGCGAGCTTCAGCTCCGGGTGGGCGGTGATGTCGTTGTCGGACAACGAGGTGTTGCGCTCCTCCCGCAGCACCTCGCCGTCCGGGCCGACGAGCAGCGAGCCGAACGGCGGGTTGCCCGAGGCGCGGGCTTCGGCGGCCAACGCGATCGCGCGGTGCAGGTGGGTCACCGGAATTCCTTTCGCACGGCGGCCAGCGCGTGCCAGGCCGCCTCGGGTTCGAGGGTCTCGCGCGGGTCGCCGAGGTACGGGTCGAGCACGACGGTACCGGCGCCGAGGTCGCGCAGCCGGTGGAGGTCGGCGACGACCTGCGCCACCGTGCCTTCGCCGAGCCGCCGTTCGGCGGGCGGGTCGTCGGTCAGGTTCAGCAGGATGCGGGGTGCGAGCGCGGGCACGGGTTTCCCGGCGTCCTGGGCGGCGGTCTTGAGGCGTGCCAAGGCTTCCTCGAACTGCTCGGGTGTCTGCCGCAACGGGTGCCACGCGTCCCCGTGCGCCACCGCACGACGCAACGCGGGCGCGGAATCGCCGCCGACCCAGATCGGGATGTGCCCGGCCCGGTAGTCGTCGTGGTCGCGCCAGGCGTCCTTGATCGTCACGAGCGCCTCGTCGGTCAGCCGTCCCCGTCGGTCGTGCGGCACGCCGAGCGCGTCGTGCTCCTGACGGGCCCACCCGGCGCCGACGCCGAGCACGAACCGCCCGCCGGAGAGCCGGTCGAGGTTGGCGGCCATGCGCGCCACCAGCAGCGGGTGCCGCAACGGCAGGACGAGCACGGTCGTGCCGAGCGTGATCCGCTCGGTCACACCGGCCAGCCAGGACAGCGTGGTGAACGGCTCGTAGAAGGGCGCCGGGTAGAACGCCTTGACGTCGTCGGTGATCACGACGTGGTCGGACACCATCAGCAGGTCGAATCCCAGCCCCTCGACGGTCCGCGCCCACGCGCGCAACACCTCGGGGTTCGTGCCGGGGCCGAAGTTGGGGACGTTCACACCGAGTCGCACGCCGACAACGCTATGGCCCGGACCGGAAAACCTGAAGGGACACTCCACGGTCCGCCGCCGGGTCCACCGGGGATGCCCCGGTAGTTTGGCCGCGTGACCCTGGATGCCACGGACTGGGCGATTCTGCTGGAGTTGCAGGCCGACGGTCGCCTGCCGTTCACGGAGCTGGGCCGCCGGGTCAACCTCGGCGCGTCCGCCACGGCGGACCGCGTGAAGCGCCTGGAGGAGACCGGTGTGATCACCGGCTACCGCGCCGAGGTCGACCTGGACAAGGCGGGCTACCCGGTGCTGGCCGTGGTGCGCCTCAAGTACCCGGGCAACCGGCACCAGCCGTTGCACGCGCTGCTGGCCGAACGCGCCGAGATCCTCGAATGCCTGCGCACGACGGGCGACGACTGCTACTCGCTGAAGGTCGCCGCCACGTCGATGGCCCACCTGGAACGCGTGGTGAACGAGCTGACCGACTTCGGCAGCACCACGACCAACATCGTCTACACCCGGACGCTGCCCTACCGGGGCGTGTCCACCCCGCCGGCCTGACCGGCCCTACCGCCAGGGACCCTTGGGCGGGCAGTCGCCGATCCCCGGTCCGGTGACCCCGTTCGAGTCGAGCACGGGGAATCCGCAGTCCGCGTCGCCGATCACCGCGCCGTCGGCGGACAGCGCCTCGATCTTCGACGAGGTCGAGTCGCCGGGTTCGACGGAGCGGATCAGGTAGACGCCGTTGAGCGGGGTGATCAGGCTCTCCTGCCCGCCGTGCCGGAAGCGGACCTTGGCCACGTCGGCGGCCACCCGGCCGATCGTGACGTTGATGTGCCCGGCGGCCGAGGTCCACGCGAGCATGGTGTCCCGCGAGATCACGCCGGGGAGCACGTTCATGTCGCCGCCCAGGACCAACAGCGAGTGGAACGGCGGCTTGCCGGGCTCGTCCAGAGCGCAGGCGACGCCCTCCTTGCTGTTGTAGAGCACGGCGATCTTGCCGTACCGGTCTTCCAGGTAGTGGTACAGCCGGACCTTGCCCGACAGGTTGGCGGACTGGGCGCAACCGGCCTCGATCTCGGCGATCCGCCCCGGGTCGAGGTCGAGCTTCGCCCCGTGGTGGGGCAGTTCCCCGGTGGCGACGGGCGCGGACCCGAGCCCGATCCCCTCGGTTCCGGCGCCCTCGGTTCCGCTGCGCTGCCAGGCGGCGAGCGTCGTCACGAGGGCGAGGCCCGCGACGGCGGCCACCAGGACCGGTGCGAGGCGGCGGAGCGGACGGGGTCGGTCCACTGTCTCCTGGAGCACGGCGCGGATCCGGGCCTGGCGGTAGGGCGGCAGGTCGCGCACGGGTGGCAGGTCGCTCATCGACTTTCCTCCACGGTTCGGTTGGGAACGACGACCTCGTGGTACTCGCGGCCCAGGCGGGCACGGGCCTTGCTGACCCGGGCCCGCACACTGGATTCGGCGATGCCGAGCACGGCGGCGGCGTCCGCGTAGGACACGTCCGACCACACGCACAGGGCCAATGCTTCGCGCTGGTTGCGCGGAAGCCGTTCCACGGCCTTGAGCAGCTCGCCCATCCGACGCTGGTCGTCGACGCGTTCGGCGACGTGGTCGGCGTGGTCGGGTACCGGGTTCTCGGCGGGGACGCGGCGCACCAGGCGCAGGCGGCGCAGCAGCGTGCGCTGGTGGCTCCGCACCACGTTGGTGGCGACGGCGAGCAGCCAGGGCAGGGCCGAGTCGCGTTCGAGCACGACCCGGTCCCGCTTGCGCCAGGCGACGAGGAACGTCGCCTGGAGCTGGTCCTCGGCCTCGGCCCACGACGCGGTCAGCCGGAAGCAGTGGTTGTACACCGCTCTGGCGTGCCGGTCGAACAGCTCGCCGAAGGCGTACCCGTCGCCCTCCGTCGCCCGCGACCACAGCGTGCGGTCGTCATCGGTCGTCATACCCGTTTCGTGTCCACCAACGCGGGCCGTGTTGCCGGTCGACTCTGCATGAGGAGGATGACCGTGATCACGACCGCCGCGCCGAGCAGCTGCCACCCGGTGAGCCGCTGGTCGAGCAGCGCCCACCCGGTGACCACCGCGACCACCGGGCTGAGCTGGCCCAGGAACGACACCGTGGTGACGGGCAGCACGGCCACGCCCCGGAACCACAGGCTGTACGCGACCGCCGCGCCGATGATCGTCAGGTACGCGTACCCGCCGACGTTGGTCCAGGTCAGCGTGGCCGGGAGCCCTTCGACGACCAGCGTGACCGGCAGCAGCATCAGTCCGCCGGCGATGAGCTGCCACCCGGTGGTGACCAGCGGCGGTGCCGGCGCGACCCAGCGTTTGCTCAGCACGACCCCGCACGCCATCACGCCCGCACCGCCCAGCGCGGCCAGCACGCCGAGCAGGTCGAGGCGGGCTTCGGCGCGCAGGACCAGCAGCGCCACGCCCGCCATCCCGGCCACGCCCGCGAGCGCCACGCGCAGGCTCAGCCGCTGACCGAGGAGCGCGGTCGACAGCCCGGCCACGAGCAGCGGCTGGATCGAGGTGACGGTCGCGGCGACGCCGCCGGGCAACCGGTAGGCGGCCAGGAACAGCAGGGGGAAGAACGCGCCGATGTTCAGCGCGCCCAGCACCGCCGACCGCCACCACCAGTCGCCCCTGGGTAGTCGCCGGGTGATCGCGACGAGGAGCAGTCCGGCGGGCAGCGCGCGCAGCAGACCGGCCAGCAGCGGCCGGTCGGCGGGCAGGAACTCCGTGGTCACGTAGTAGGTCGTGCCCCACACCATCGGGGCGAACGCCGTGAGGAGGTTGCTTAGCACTAAGGCAATGTAGCTCAGTGCTAAGACATCCGGCGAGGAGATACCTCACCGCTAAGCTATTGAGATGGATCACGTCGACCACGTGCTGGCGCAGTGGAGCAGGCAACGACCGGACCTCGACGTGTCACCCATGGCCGTGATCGGCCGGCTCGCCCGGCTCAACCGCGCGATCCTCGCCGAGCAGCAGCGGACGTTCGCGTCGCACGACCTGGACCGGCCGTCGTTCGACGTGCTGGCCACACTGCGCCGCAGCGACCCGCCGCACCGGCTCACCCCGACCCAGCTCATGCGCGCGGCCATGATCACGTCGGGCGCGGTGACCCAACGCCTGGACCGACTGGAGGCGCGCGGCCTGGTCACCCGGGGCCCGAACGCGGCCGACGGGCGCGGCGTCGTGGTCGAACTGACCGACCGGGGCCGCGAACTCGTGGACCGCGCGCTGCCCGACCACCTCGCCACCGAGCAGCGCCTGCTGCACGCGCTGGACGAGGACGGACGCGCGGAGCTGGCCGGGATCCTGCGGACCGTCCTGGAGTCGCTGGGCGACCGCTGGGAGTCCTAGACCGCCCGGACCAACATCGTTCGCACTGGTGGCGCAGAGTGGTGCACGCCACTCCGCCCAGTCACTCCGCGTCCGTTTAGTGGCTTTTCAATAACAGAGCGTAGCCGATCTTCGTCTGAATCGTCTCAAGTAGGTGAACTCACCTCGGGAAACACTGGATTCGACCATGACAGCGGGTTAGTAAGCCTCTGTGAATCACGAAGCGATGGAACACTTCTCGTCCGGACCCTGGACCCTGATCATCGCGTACGCCGTCGCCGTGATCGGCTCGTTGATCGGCCTGTCCTGCATGGCGCGGGCGCGGGCCGAGACCAAGACCGGCGCGAAGGTGCTGTGGACGGTGTTCGGCGCGTTCGCGATCGGCGGCATCGCGATCTGGCTCATGCACTTCATCGCCATGCTCGGCTTCGACATCCCCGGCTCGGTGATCAAGTACGACGCGGGGCTCACCGCCCTGTCCGCCGTCGTGGCCGTCGTGGTGGTCGGCATCGGACTCTCGCTGGTCACGCTGGTGCGGTTCAGCAAGACCCGGCTGGTGATCGCGGGCGTGCTGGCGGGCTCCGGCGTCGCGGGCATGCACTACATGGGCATGGGCGCGATCCGGTTCAAGGGCGCGATCATGTACGACGAGCTGCTGGTCGTGCTGTCGGTGGTGATCGCGATCGTGGCGGCGACGGCGGCGTTCTGGTTCACGCTCGTCGTGCGCACCGCGGCGGCGGGGGTCGCGGCCGGTCTGATCATGGGCGTCGCGGTGACCGGCATGCACTACACCGGCATGGCGGCGGTCGTCGTGGCCACGGACACCGACCTGCCCGCGCCGCAGGGCATGAGCGTCTTCGACCTCGTGTTCCCGGTGTTCGTCACCAGCGGTCTGGTCGTCGCGGTCCTGCTGTGGATGCTGTTCACCGCCTCGAACGACCCGTTCGCCGAACCCGCCCGCTCGAAGGCCTGATCTTTTAAGAATCAGCATTATTCGGCATCACACCGGACGACCCTGGAGCTATTCCGACCCATTGGTCAAAAGTCGGGGAATAACTCCGAATTCCGGGGTCTCCATGCTTGCGGGAAATATACGCATCGGCCATCCTTCCGAACATGTGCTCCCCGGCGACGTATTCGGTTCTGGCCGAGGCCGAACACGCGCTCGGCCGGCTCGACGAGGCGGCGGAACGACTTCCCGGCCGGCACTGGTTCGTGCGGTCGACCCGGGTCCGCGACGCGGTCTGCTCCGCGCACCTGTCCGGGCTCCCGGTCGGCCTGCGCGAGGCGTTCGCGGCGGACCTGGTGGCCGGGCAGGGTCCGCCGCCGGTCGACCGGTACGGGCCGACCAGGGCGCTCGCGCCGTACCTGGCCGTGCCGGACGGGGTCGACGAGCCGTTGACGCCGGACGTGCCGCGTCTGGAGGCGATCGCGTCCGCGCACTACCGGCGTGAGGTGCTGCGGCCGTTCCGGGCCCAGGAGGCGCATCGGGCGCGGGCGGCGTCCATGCGGCAGCTCGTGGACGCCGGGCTGCTGCGGGACGAGGTGCTGCCGCTGTCGTTGGCGCTGGAGGAGGACACGCCCGAGTACCGGCGGCAGCTCCACCGGGTCGTGGAGACCGGCGAGGTCGAGCAGTGGCTGCGCTTCTTCGCCGAGGCCGTACGCGACCAGGCGTTGGCACAGGTGCGGTTGATCGGCCGGACGCTGGAGCTGATCGACGAGTACGCGCGGCGGGTGCGCCGGGCCGGGACGCTCGCCGAGGTGGCCGTCGACCTGGCCGGGTTCCCGGTGGTCAACCACCGGGCGCTGGTCGACCGGTACGAGGTCAGCCCGAAGACCGCGACCAACCTGACCAGGCAGATGGTCGAGCTGGGCATGCTCGTGCAGTGGGGCGGCGGGTCGACCTACCGGCGGATCTACGTGTGCGAGGACGCGCTGGGCCTGGTCTCGCAGGAGTCGCCCGACCTGTGGTGATCAGGGGTCGTGCCGGACCGCCTCGGGACGGCCGAACTCCGCCAGCAGCGCGTGCAGGCGGCGGTGGGCCTCGACGATCGCGGGCTCGTCGCGGTGGACGCGGGCGATGGCGAGGACCTCGTCGGCGCAGTCCAGGACCTGGCGCCGTGCGCCCAGGCCCCGGTAGTCGTCGACCAGCGCGAGGAGCGTGCCCGTCGTCTCGTGCGGGTCGTCGAGGCGGCGACGCAGGGCAAGTTCGCGACGGCGTTGCGCCACGGCGACCCGCAGGTCGCCGCGTTCGCGACAGGCGTCCGCCTCCGCACGGAACCGGCCGGCCAGCCGGGCCAGGGGTGCGCGCAGTGCGGGGCGTTCGTCCGGGTGCGCACGCCACCGCTCGGTGAGGTGGGCGGCGGCGCGCACGAGCCCGTCGGTCACCGTCGCAGGTGGACGACTTCGAAGAGGTCGTCGAACTGCATCGGGGACAGCGCGACCAGCGCGCCCGCGATGAACGCGGGTCCGGGTTGGAGTTCGCCGGAGCGGACCCGGGTCACGGTGGAGCGGTTGACCTCCATCGCCTTGGACAGCGCGTAGTCGGAACCGAAGCCCGCGAGCTGGACCGCTTTCGTGAAAGCGCCGCCGCGGAGTCTGATCGTGTGGGCCATCGCCGCCTCGTACCGTTGTGTGTTCTCGCCTCATCCGGTGTGTTCGCGCGACGCTAGTCCGTTCCGGTGGTCGGACGCAAGCACTCCACACCGCGTCTGACCTGCGACAACCCGTTGTCTCAACGCCCCGTCGACGTTTTCCACAGTGGTCACCCGATCGGCGGCGACCTAGCGGTCGGCGCCTTACGCTTGTTGTGCGAGCGCACGTAACATGCACCTCCGTGACCACAGATGAGAGCAATCACTCGTCCTGGTGGAAGTTCGTCGAACGACAGTTGGCCGACCGCGGGTTGTCGACCGGCGACCTGGCCCGCCTGGCCAAGGTCGACCGGAGCCGGTTCACCGACTGGCGACGCGGCCGGAAGATCTCGATCGAGAACGCGCGGTCCATCGCGCGGGTTTTCGAGCTGAGCATGCTGGAGGTGATGGTCGAAGCGCGCCTGATCACAGCCGAGGAAGCCCAGTTGCGCGAGATCGCACCCAACGCCGGAATGCTTCCCGACGAGGAGTTGGTGAACGAACTCGGCCGCCGACTGAAGCACGCGCAGGCCGCCCGCAAACCGAAACCCTGACCGCCGACCGGAATAAGCGGAGACCCCGAATTCGCACTGGACGAGGGTGACCCGCATCACAGCAAAGACCAGTCGACAGGTTGCGTGCACGATCAACTAGCGAGGCGTGCACGCAACCCGGCCAAGTCCACGATGGACACCCGGCCCTGCCGCGACCACATGCACCCCGATCCCTTCGGTGACGTTCGCGAGCAACTCCGCGTCCTCGACGGTCGCGTGCACCGAATGCCACCCGGCCTGATCGACCAACACCGCGCGCCCCGGGAACTCCAACACCCATCCGACGACCGCTCCCACCCCTGGTCCGTCGTCGACCAACCCGTAGAGCGCCGGCGCCTGCCCAAGGACGAGCTGCCGCCGCGCATCGGTTTCCGCGTTCTCCACCGCGCATTCCCCTTTCAGATTTCACGTGACTGCGGCACCATCGGAGTTCCCGCCGCCTTCGATGCGAAAAGTAAATCGCAGACGAACCCGGTGAACCCGCCCAAAATCCGTCCAAACCCCCTGATGCGGCCAGACAACAAGGGTGGAATGTGTGCGACTATGCATGCCAGGTCACTGTCGACGGAAGGCACAGGTCATGAACACCGCACGCATTCCGGGTCCTGGCGCCAATCTGGCGCGTCTGCGCAAGATCGCGGGGATGACGCAGTCCCGACTCGCACAGGCCATGGGCGTCTCCGAAGAGCACCTAGGCAAGATGGAGCGGGGCCTGCGCACGTTGACCCAGGGCAACGCCGCCCGCGCCGCGCAAGCGCTTGGGACCCCGTTGGACGAGGTCCTCGGCCGGACACCGGTGGACGTGCGCACCGAGGCCGACCTCGGCGAGCTGCGGGCCGTGATCCGGCGGTTCGACCTGCCCGGCGAGCGGCCACGGGTCGACTTTCGCGGAATTCTCACCCGAACGAAGCGCATCGGCGGGCACGTCAAAAGCGCCGATCTCGCCGCACTGATCGACGAACTGCCGGAATTCCTCACCATCGCGACCGACCACGCGCACGCCACCGGAAAGCCGGCGGCGTGGGAAGTCGTGACCCTCGGCTACAGCGCGGTCTATTACCTCGCCGCCCGCCACCGCTGGATGGACCTGGCCGAACTCGCGGTCGTCCGGCAAAAGGCGGCGGCCGAACGGGCGACTCCGTTCGCACCGGTCATCGCCGCCCGGGACGAAGCGGGTGCTTTCCTCAATTCCGGCGACTTCCCCGGCGGTCTGGCCGTCGTGGACCGGGCCCTGGTCCGGGCCCAGGCAGAACTGTCCGGCCGCGAACGGACACTGGCCGAGGGCGTGCTCCGACTGCGCGGCATGACCCTCGCCGGACGACTCCGCGACCGGGCGGAAGCCGAACGGCACATCACCGGCGCCCGGGACGCCGCGTCCGCGATCACCGAGGACGTGACCGACTCCGGCCGCATGTTCGGCCCGCAGAACACGGCCGTCCACGTCGCCGCGACCCTCGCCGACCTCGGCCGGTACCGGGAGTCGGCCGACACGGCGGACGAGTTGAAGCGGACCAAGCTCTCCCTGCCGCCGACCCGCGTCATGAACCTGTTCGTCGACGACTCCCGAACCCGCTTGGCACTCAAGGACCGCGATGGCGCCCTGATGTCCCTACGCCTCGCGTTCGAGGCCGCCCCGCAGAAGGCCAAGGTGCACCCGACGAGCCAGGAGGTGCTTCGCGTGCTCGTCGAGTTGCACCGGCGCAGCAATCCGGACCTGCGCAAGCTCGCGAACACCATGGGCCTGTCCTTCTAGGAACCGGCCTGCCAGGCGTCGAGCACCGCCGCCTCCTTCTCCGGGTCGATGCCCAACTGACCCGCCCGCTCGTGCTCGACCGCACGCTTGGTCCCCATCCACGCCCACGTGTCGCGCACCGTCTCGATCAACGGCCGCGTGCGCAACCCCGCCGCCCGAGCCCGCGACGAGTCGACGGCCCACGCCCCCGCGTACGTGCGCCAAAGGGGAATCTCCGTCCACTGGCGCAAACCCTGCGCCACGAGGAACTCGTCCGGCACCCAATGCGGTTCACCCGCGCACGCCACCGACACGCACGCGGCGAGGAAGTCGCCGAACGTCTCGGTGCCGGGCGCGGTCACGTTGAACACCCCCGTCGGTGCGGCCAAGGCGAACTCGGCCACGTCCCGCACGTCCACCGGCTGGATCGGACGATCCGGCGACCCCGGCGCGAGCACCCGACCTCCCCGGGCCACGCGGTTCAGCCACCACGGCAACCGGCCCACGTACTCGCGCGGGCCGAGGATCACGCCGGGGCGCAGGATCGTCACGCGGTCCGCGCCGAAGGCGTCCGTGACGGCACGTTCGCAGCCCACCTTGGTGAACCCGTACACCGACGGGCCGGGGTCGCCGTCGTGACCGTAGTCCCCTGCCGCGTCGGCCGGGCAGTCGAGCAGTTCGGACGTCTCCGTCAACGGCTCCACAGGCCAGCCGACGTAGGCCGACACGGACGACACGAACACGTACCGCCCCACGACCGGCGAGAGCGCCCGTGCCACCGCACCCACTTCACGTGGGACGTAGCCGGACGTGTCGACCACGACGTCCCACGGTCCGCCGGCGGCCAGGCGTGCCAGGTCGTCGACATCCGTCCGGTCGCCGCGCACCACCTCGACGCCGGGTGCGTCGTCGCCGGTCAGGCCGCGGCGGAACGTCGTGACCTCGTGTCCCCCGGCCAAAGCAGCGTCCACGATGGCCCGTCCGAGAAACCATGAACCACCCAGAACCAGTAGTCGCATGGCCCCCACAGTCCCACGGCCCGACCTCAGCCCGCGTGCACCGGGTCGGCGAGCAGGTCCGGCGCGAGGTCGGGCAGTTCCTCGGCCGCCACCCGGGCCACGCCGACCAGTTCGACGACGTTGCGCAGCCCCTCGACGACCGAATTCTGGGTCTCCACCAGGAAACGCAGCCGGGAGACCGCGTCGCCCAGCACCTCGTCGGCCCGGCGGCGGGCCTCCGCCTCGACGCGTTCGGCCTCCGTGGCCGCCTTCAGCTTCCGGCTGCGCAGGTCGGCGGCGGTCTGCTCGGCATCGCGTTCGGCGCCACGCCGCAGTTCGCCCGCCTGGACCTCGGCCTCGCGCAGGATCAGCTCGGCCTGCCGCTTGGCGTCGCCGCGCAGGGTCTCGGCGGTCCGGGTGGCCTCGGCGACGAGTTCCTCGGCCTGGTGCTCGGCGAACGCGACGATGCCGGCGACGCGTTCACCGAGGTGCGAAGCCGGGGTGGTCGGCGCCGGGCCGGTCGACCGCAGGCGGGCCAGTTCGAGCGACGCGTCCGCCAACGCCGCCGCCTGCGCGGCCACGTACTCGTCGACCTGCCTGCGGTCGTACCCGCGCATCGCGGTCGTGAAGCGGGGCGCGGCGTCGTCCACGGCTTCGCTGTCCACTGGCCCTCCGGTGTGTGCTCGTCGCCTCGATCGGCCCCAGTGTTGTGATCGGGACGGCACGGGCGAGTCGGGACACCGGTTCGGGGACCAAGACCACCTGTTCAGGTCGTCCAGACCGGGTCGCCGATCGTGCGGTTGAGCACGGGTGCGACCGCGTCCTGGAACAGCTCCAACGACCCGCGGTGCTGCTGCGGGGTCAGGCCGTCGGCGTCCGCGTGCAGGTGGATCACCGTGTGCCCGAACCGCTCGTGGTAGCGCAACACCTTCTCCGCGACCTGTGCGGGCGAGCCGACCAACGCCGAACTGCGCTCGACGAAGTCCTCCAGCGTCGGGAAGACCGGCTCCTGGCCGTGGTCGCGCCACAGCTTCAGCCGGGCCTCGAACAACGGCCGGAACGTCGCCAGCGCCTCCTGCGAGGAGCGGGCCACGTAGAACCCGGCTGTGCCCGCGCCGACGACGGGCTCGCCGGGATGCCCGTAGTGCTTCCACCGTTCGCGATAAAGCTCGATCAGCTCGGCGTAAGGCTCGATCGGATTGGTCACGTTCGCGGAGAACAGCGGGTCGCCCCACTTGGCCGCGACCTCGACCGACGCCGCACTGGTCGCCGAGCCGTGCCACACCCGGATCGGCCGCTGCAACGGCCGGGGCCACACCTCGGCGTCCACCAGCGGCGGCCGGAACCGGCCGGACCAGGTGACCTTGTCCTCGCGCCACAGCCGTCGGAACAGCTCGTAGCCCTCGATGTTGCGGTCCCACTGGTCCTCGGGCGTGACGTGGAACAGGTCGCGCTGCGCCGAGCCGTTGCCCTTGCCGATCATCAGGTCGAGCCGACCGCCGGACAGGTGGTCCAGCGTCGAGTAGTCCTCGACCGCCCGCACCGGGTCGAGCAGGCTCAACGTGGTGACGGCCGTGTAGAGCCGGATGCGTTCGGTGCGCGCGGCGATGTGGCTGAGCACCACCGGGGGCGAGGACGAGATGAACGGGCGCTCGTGCCGCTCGCCCACCGCGTACCCGTCGTAGCCGAGTTCCTCGGCCAGCACCGCGTTGTCGACGACCTCGCGCAACCGGGCCGTCGTGGAGACCGACCCGGTGTGCGTGATCAACGTCATCAACAGGTACTTCACGACAGGCCGAGGTGGTCGCGCAGCGTCGTACCCGTGTACTCGGTGCGGAACACGCCCTTGTCCTGGAGGATCGGCACGACCGTGTCCGCGAACTCGTCGAACCCGCCGGGCGTCACGTGCGGCACGAGGATGAACCCGTCGGCCGCGTCCGCCTGGACCAGGTCGTCGATCTGCTTGGCCACGCTCGCGGCCGAGCCGATGAACGTCTGGTCGGCGCGGGTCTCGATGATCACCTCGCGGATCGACAGGTTCTTGGCCTCGGCCAACGCGCGCAGCTTCGCCGCCTCGGCCAACGGGTCGCGGTGCATGCGCACGCTCGCCCGGCCGCGGGCGATGTGCTCGTCGCTGATCAACGGGTCGCTCTCGGGCAGCGGGCCGTCCGGGTCGTACGACGACAGGTCGCGGTTCCACAACTGCTCCAGCAGCTTGATCGCGGTCTGCCCGCTGACCTGCTGGCGGCGCACCTCGTGCGCCTTCTCCTGCGCGTCGGAGTCGTTGTCCCCCAGCACGAACGTGGCGGCGGGCAGGATCTTGAGCTGGTCGAACGTCCGCCCGTAGTTGGCGAGACGGCCCTTCACGTCCGCGTAGAACGCCTTGCCCTCCACCAAAGTCGAATGCCGGCTGAAGATCGCGTCGGCCTTGGCGGCGGCGAACTCGCGGCCCTCCTCGGAATCGCCGGCCTGGAGGATGACCGGGCGCTCCTGCGGCGAGCGCGGCAGGTCGAACGTGCCGGAGATGTCGAACTGGTCGTCCTTGATCGCGAACTTGCCGTTGTCGCGCCACGAGTCGAACAGCACGCCCGCCGCGTCGAGGAACTTCTTGGCCCGCGCGTAGCGCTGGTCGGCGGGCAGGAAGCCGCCGCGGCGGAAGTTCTCGCCGGTGAACGCGTCCCACGAGGTGACCACGTTCCAGGCGGCACGCCCGCCGGAGAGGTGGTCGAGCGTGATGAACTGCCTTGCCACGTCGAAAGGTTCGTTGAACGTGGAGTTGATCGTGCCCGCCAGCCCCAGCCGGTCGGTCACGGCGGCGAGCGCGGCCAGCACGGTGAACGTGTCGGGCCGGCCGACGACGTCCAGGTCGTAGATCTCGCCGCCCTGCTCGCGCAGCCGCAGGCCCTCGGCGAGGAAGAAGAAGTCGAACTTGGCCCGCTCGGCGGTGCGGGCGAAGTGCTCGAACGAGGAGAACTCGATGTGGCTGCCCGCCTGCGGGTGGCTCCACACGGTGGTGTTGTTGACCCCGGGGAAGTGCGCGGCCAGGTGGATCTGCTTGGGCATCGTGCGGTCCTCTCAGGCCGAGGCGTAGCGGTTGGCGGGCCGCGGCAGACCGAGCAGGCCGCGGAAGGTGTCGGCTTCGTACGCGGTGCGGAACACGCCGCGCCGCTGGAGTTCCGGCACGAGCTGCTTGGTGATCACATTCAGGTCGTCGGGCAGCGAGCCGGGACGCAGCCGGAAGCCCTCGTAGCCCAGCGTGCGCCACTCCAGCAGCAGGTCGGCGAGCGCGCCGGGGTCGCCGGTGAAGATGTAGGCGTCCGAGTCCTCGGTGGCGACGGCGTCGAGTCGGGCCTTGCGGTCGGCGTCGAAGTGCACCACGAAGTCGGCGAACCGGAGCACGCCCTCGGTCTGCGTCGCGATCTCGCGGGCGTCGTCGAAGTCCTGCGGGGTCACGAAGACGATGTCCGCGGCGGCCTTGGCCAGGTCGTGCGCGACCTGCTCGTGGGACAGGACGGCCACCGGCAGGTTGCCCTGGGGCGGACGCGGGGTGATCGAGGGGCCCTTGACACTGAACCACTTCCCCTCGAAGTCGATGTAGTGCAGCTTGTCGCGGTCGATGAACCGGCCGGTGGCGGCGTCGCGGATCTCCGCGTCGTCCTCCCAGCTGTCCCACAGCCGGCGCAGCACCTCGGCGTAGTCGGCGGTCTCGGCGAGGAGGTCGTCGTCCACCTCGCGGGTGACCGGCTCGCTGAACGTGCGGCGGCCGACGTGGGCGTAGTCCACTTCCTTCCACGACCCGCGCAGCCTTACGCCCGCCCGGCCCTTGCTCACGTAGTCCAGCGTGGCGAGCGCCTTGGACAGGTGGAACGGCTCGGTGTGCGTGACGATCGCCGTCGGCACCAGGCCGATGTTGCGGGTCAGCGGCGCGACCCTGGCCGCGACCTGCACGGAGTCGAGCCGGCCAACCGGTCCGAATTCGTCCTCGAACGTGACGAAGTCGAGCAGTCCCCGTTCGGCCTCGCGGACCAGGTCCGCCCAGTACCCGGCGGTGAACCGCGCGTCGCCGTCGTGCGGCGCGGCCGGGTGCCAGCCCGATCCCTCCAGCGCCACCGCGAGGTGCAGACCAGTTCCCATGCGTTCGGCCCCTTCCCTTGGTTCCCCGGTCGGATTCTGCGCCGCGATCCCGCCGGGTTGGAGGGCCGACCACACCGTGGGACGACTCAGGAATTCCCTTGTCCGGCGGGAATAGAAAGCCGGAAGCGCGGATCGGCGAGCGCGTCGGACGTGGCCAGGTCGGCGAGGACCCGGCCGATCGCGGGGACGAACTTGAAGCCGTGCCCGGAGAACCCGGCGGCGACGACGAGCGGTCCGTACCGGTCGAGGACGAAGTCCGAGTTCGGCGTCGACGTGTACGTGCAGCTGATCGGCGTGGCCGCGTCGGCGTCGACACCGGGCAGCCACTGCCGCACGTAGTCGCGCAACGCCCGGAAGCGGCCCGGTTCGGCCGTGAAGTCGCGGCGGTCGGGGTCGACCTCCGGCCCGCTGCCGTGGTGGCCGACCTTGATCCCCTCACCGGGCGTGGCCATCCCGTACACGCCGTCCGGGACGCGGTGGATGAACGCGGGCCAGTCGCCGGGGTGCAGGGGGCGGAAGTGCGCGGGCTGTTCCTGGGTGACCCGCAGCGGCGGCAGGGGCACCAGGTCGCCGAGGAGTCTCGTCGTCCACGCGCCGACCGCGACGACGACGCGTCGTGCCCGGTACACGTCTTGCGCCGTGCGTACTTCCACTTTGTCGCCGAGCTTTATGCTCAACGCGGGCTCCTGGTGACGAACTACGGCACCGTGGTACGTGGCCGCTTCCTGGAGTTTCGTCACCGCGTTGTCGGCGTGCAGGCGGCCGGTGCGTGGGTGGAAGAACACGTCGGTGTCGAACCGCAGGCCCGGCCAACGCGCGCGGGCCTCGTCGGCGGTGATGAGCCGTCCGGGCGAACCGGCGGCCTCCAGGCTCTCGGCCAGGCCGGTCAGGTCGCCGTGGTCGACGCCGCCGGTCTCGGTGAGCACGTCCCCGCCGAGTTCGCGCCACAGCGCGGACGCCTCCAGCGCGAGGCCTACGTACAGCGGATCGCCGTAGACCAGGCGGAAGATCCGCGACGCCCCGTGCGAGGCCCCGAACGCGTGTCCGGGCGAGAACCGCTCCAGCAGCACGACCTCGAACCCGCGCACGGCGAGCTGCCAGGCGGCGGCCGAACCCATGGCGCCACCACCGACCACGACCACGTCGACATCAGTCACGCGGCGCAGGGTCGTTGGCGCGCAGGGGGTTGTCCAGGGCTCCCACATGGCGGACCCGTGTCGCGGACGTGGCGTAGCGTCGATCGCGTGACGACCCCACTGTCCGTTTTGGACTTGAGCCCCGTGGTGTCCGGTTCGGGCGCGGCCGAGGCGTTGCGCGACACGATCGACCTGGCACAGCACGCCGAGCGCCTGGGCTACCGGCGGTTCTGGGTCGCCGAGCACCACCTGGTGCCGGGCGTGGCGTCGTCATCGCCGGCGGTGCTGATCGCGTTGATCGTGTCCGCGACGAAGACCATCCGGGTCGGCTCGGGCGCGGTGCTGCTCGGGTACTACCCGCCGCTGCTCGTGGCCGAGCAGTTCGGCACGATCGCGCACCTGCACCCGGACCGGGTCGACCTGGGGCTGGGGCGATCGGGGTTCGTGCGCAAGGACGAGGTGCTCAAGAAGTTCGCCGCGCCGGCCGTGCCGACGCCGGCCCGGGTGGTCGACGGGCTGCTGATCCCGGAGCGGCCGACCCTGGCGTTCCGGTCGGAGCGGTTCTGGGAGCGGTACGAGGCGCGCGAACGGCTGCTCGGCAAGCGGGACCCGGTGGACTACACCGACCAGGTCACGCAGGTGCTGGGGTTCCTGGAGGGCACGAACGGCGACGGGTTCGACGTCCCGTCGGCGCGGGACGCGGCCCTGGACGTGTGGGTGCTCGGGTCGAGCGCGGGTGCCAGCGCCGAGGCGGCCGGGAGGCTGGGGCTCCCGTTCACCGCGAACTACCACGTCAGCCCCACGTCGGTGCTGGAGGCGGTCGAGGCGTACCGGGCGGCGTTCGTGCCGTCGCACCGGTTGGCACGGCCGTGGGTGTCGGTGTCCGCCGACGTGGTCGTGGCTCCCGACGACGACACGGCTCGTGAGCTGGCGAGCCCGTACGCGCAGTGGGTGCTGTCGATCCGGGACAGCCGGGGGGCGGAGCGGTTCGCCACGCCGGCCGAGGCCGCCACGCGCACGTGGACCGACGACGAGCGCAAGATCGTGGCGGACCGGATCGACACGCAGTTCGTGGGCTCGCCGGCGACTGTCGTGGAGAGGCTACACGCGTTGCGTCGGGCCACCAAGGCCGACGAACTGCTCGTCACGACCGTGACGCACGACCACGCCGACCGGGTCCGCTCGTACGAGCTGCTGGCAGACGCCTGGCGCTGACCTGCGGTTTCTCCTCGCCGAAAAAATCTTCGGCGGACTTGTCGATCCGGGGGTGCCCCCGTTCGTCGCTTCTGCGAGACGGACGAGAGGGGAACCGGACATGACCACCACCACCATCGCGCGACCGGTCGCACAGGACGTGACCTTGACGGCGTTCCGCGTCGTCGTGTCGTTCCTGTTCGGGTGCCACGGGCTCATGGGCTTCGGACTGTTCGGCGGGATCGACGGCCAGGGTGGCGCGGTCGAGGCCTGGTCGTTCCCGGGCTGGTGGGCGAGCGTGATCGAGGTGGGCGGCGCGGCGTTCGTGCTGCTCGGCGTCGGCGCGCGGGTGGCGGCGCTGTTGTGCTCGGGGACGATGGCCTACGCGTACTTCGTCGTGCACCAGCCCGAGGGGCTGTTGCCGGTGCAGAACATGGGCGAGCCCGCGGTGATGTTCTGCTGGGCGTTCCTGGTGGTGGCCGTGGTCGGTCCCGGCTCGTACACCCTCGACCGGGTGTTCCGTCGTTGAGTGTCCTGTTCGGTCAAACTGGACTTTTCGGGTAAGAGGAGAGCTGGATGCGTTTCATGGTGATCGTCAAGGCCAATGCGGACAGCGAGGCCGGTGTCATGCCGAGCGACGAGGTCCTGCGGGAGATGGGTGCGTTCAACGAGGAGCTGGTCAAGGCCGGTGTGCTGCTCGCGGCCGACGGCCTGGCACCCAGCCGTGAGGGTGCACGGGTGTACTTCTCCGGTGACAAGCGCACGGTCGTGGACGGGCCGTTCGCGGAGACCAAGGAGCTGGTCGCGGGCTTCTGGCTGCTGGAGTTGAAGTCCCTGGAAGAGGCCGTGGAGTGGATCAAGCGCGTGCCGAACCCGACCGGCGAGGAATCCCAGATCGAGATCCGCCGCATCTACAGCCTGGAGGACTTCGCCGCCGCCGCGCCCGACGTGCTCGCACAGGAGGAAGCCCTCCGGACCCAGGTCGAACAGCGCTCCTGACCACGTGGGTCGTGGGGTCGGACGCGGCGTTCATGCCGGTCGGTTGATCTTGGCGTCGCCACGCGACAGCCCCGCCCTGGACGGGGTCGGCCCCCTTCGGAGGAACCGACCCGTCACGGGGACGGGGCTGTCGCGTGGTTGGACCAAGGAGCAGGTGCGGGAACCAACGCCCTGACCCCCGCGTGCGCGGGGAGGACCACGTGGGCCTGTGGGGACGTGAGGTCCTGGTCGGAACATCCCCGCGTGCGCGGGGAGGACCCCGACCCCGTAATCACCGGCCCGTACGTCGGGGAACACCCCCGCGTGCGCGGGAGGACCTTGCCGACCTGCGACTCTATCGGCCCCACAGCCTATTTTCATTCGGTTCGACCCAGTCTCGAAATCTGGCCCGGCGCCCACCGGCCAGTGGTCCACATCGGACCACCTCCCGTAACTCGGCCCCCCGAACGGAATCCACGATCGAAGGTCCGGGTGATCCTCAACGCACATTTCGCGGTGTCCGAACGTGCGACTCGCGGTGTCTGGACGGACGACTCGCGAAAAGGGTTGTCAGGACGGGTGGCGGCTGGTCGAATCCGGGGTGTGTCGGGGGTCGAGGCGTGCCGCGCCGTGGAAGCGGTCTGGCGGATCGAAGCCGCACGGGTGATCGCCGGTCTGGCACGCCAGTTCGGCGACGTCGGCCTGGCCGAGGAGATGGCCCAGGAAGCCCTGGTCACCGCCCTCGAACAGTGGCCCACGACCGGCATCCCCGACAACCCGGCCGCCTGGCTCACGACCACCGCCAAGCGCCGCGCCATCGACCACCTGCGCCGACGCCGCAACTACGAGCGCAAACTCGCCGAGATCGCCGAGGACGAACAGCACGAGCCCGACGCCGCCGCCTTGGTCGGCGAGATCGACGACGACCTGCTCCGGCTCGTGTTCACCGCGTGCCACCCCGTCCTGCCCCTCGACGCCCAGGTCGCGCTCACCCTGCGCCTGCTCGGCGGCCTGACCACCGACGAGATCGCCCGCGCCTACCTGACCCGCGAGGCCACGATCGCCCAGCGCATCGTCCGCGCGAAGAAGTCGCTGGCCAAAGCACAGGTCCCGTTCGAGGTCCCGGACGAGAACGAACGCCCCGCCCGCCTGGCCGCCGTCCTCGGCGTCATCTACCTGATCTTCAACGAGGGCTACTCGGCCACGGCCGGCGACGACTGGATGCGCCCGGAACTCTGCGCCGACGCCGTCCGCCTGGCCCGCGTGCTGGCCACTCTGGTCCCCAAGGAACCCGAGGTCCACGGCCTGGTCGCGCTGCTGGAACTCCAGTACTCCCGCTTCAAGGCCCGCGTCGACGCCCAAGGCGAGCCCGTCCTGCTGCTCGACCAGGACCGCACCCGCTGGGACCGGCTGCTGATCACCCGCGGTCTGACCGTGCTGGAGCAGGCCGGACCGACCGGCCCGTACGGCATCCAGGCGCACATCGCCGCCTGCCACGCCCGCGCCGCCCGGCCCGAGGACACCGACTGGTTCAGGATCGCCGGGCTCTACGAAGCGCTCGCGCTGATCGCGCCGTCCCCGGTGGTCGAGCTGAACCACGCCGTCGCGATCGGCATGGCGTTCGGTCCGGCGACCGGACTCGAACTCGTCGACGAGATCGTGGCCGCGGGCACCCTCGTCGACTACCACCTGTTGCCCAGCGTGCGCGGCGACCTGCTGGTCAAGCTCGACCGCCCGGCCGAGGCCGAGGCCGAGTTCACCCGCGCCGCGAGCCTGACCCGCAACGAACGCGAACGCGCCCTGCTCCTGGCCCGCGCCGCCGCCTGCCGGCCGCACGCATGACCCGTCGCGACCAGCTCCGCGACTTCCTGCGCACGTGCCGCGCCCGGTTGCGCCCCGACGACGTCGGCCTCGTGACGGCGGGCCGCCGCCGCACGCCGGGTCTGCGCCGCGAGGAGGTGGCGGCCCTGGCCGGGGTCGGCCTGCCCTGGTACACGTGGCTCGAACAGGGCCGGGACATCACGGTGTCGACCGAGGTGCTCGACGCGATCGCCCGCGCGCTGCGCCTGTCCGGCCCCGAGCGCACCCACCTGTACCTGCTGGCCGGTCTGAACCCACCGGTCGAGGGCGGGTCGCGCGACGCCGACGTCACGCCGGAGCTGCGCCGCCTGGTCGACGCGTGGCACCCCAACCCGGCGATCCTGCGCGACCGCTGCTGGAACCTGCTCGTGGTCAACGAAGCCGCGCGCACCCTGTTCGGTTACGCGGAGACCGACCGGAACTGCCTGATCGCGTTCTTCACCAACCCACGTCACCGCGAGGCGCACACGCACTGGACGGCCGTCGCGCCCCTGGTCGTCGCCGCGTTCCGGGCCGACGCCGCGCACTTCCCCGACGACCCCGGGTTCGCCGCGGTGGTCGCCGACCTGGTGGACCGCAGTCCGGAGTTCGCGCGACTGTGGGCACGCCACGAGGTCGGCCGTCCCGGGCAGACGGTGAAGGCGGTCCGCCACCCCGAGGCGGGCGAGCTGCTGTTCGACCTGACCACGCTGGTCGTGGCCGACCGGCCCGACCGGTACCTGGAGCTGTACAACCCGCGCAGCCTGGTGGTCGGGCTCCCCGGATGATCACGCACTGCCGCCGCCCGGCACCGCCGCCGAGACTGGCGGCATGCGCTTCGAGAACAAGACCGCACTGGTGACCGGCGGCACGTCCGGGATCGGACTCGCCGTCGCACGACGACTTCTGGACGAAGGCGCGCACGTGGTCGTGACCGGCCGGGACGCCGCCAGGCTCGACACGGCGGTGGCCGGACTCGGCCCGCGCGCGTCGGGCGTGCGCGGCGACGCGTCCTCGCTCACCGACCTCGACGTGGTCGTCGACGCGATCCGCGACCGGCACGGACGCCTCGACGTCGTGTTCGCGAACGCGGGCGTGGCCGGGTTCGCCGCCGTCGAGGACGTCACCGAGCAGGAGTTCGACCGGATCGTGGACACCAACTTCAAAGGCGTCTACTTCACCGTGCGCAAGACGCTGCCCCTGCTGGGCGACCACGCGGCGATCGTGATCAACGCGTCGTGGACGCTGCACCGCGGTCTGCCCGGCGCGTCGGTGTACGCGGCGACGAAGGCCGCCGTGCACAACCTCGCGCGCACACTCGTCGCCGACCTGGCGCCGCGCGGCATCCGGGTCAACTCGGTCAGCCCCGGCTACATCCGCACGCCCATGTTCGACGAGCACGTGCCCGACGGGACGCACGCGGCGATCCTCGGCGCGGTGCCCGCCGGGCGCTTCGGCACGCCGGAGGACGTCGCCGGGGTCGTCGCGTTCCTCGCGTCCGCCGACGCCGCCTACGTCGACGGCCAGGACGTCGTGGTGGACGGCGGGCTCGTCGCCACCCATTCGTCCACTGTGGACTAACCCGTCGAACTACGTCACCCGACCGATGTTTCCGCACGCGTGCGGGTTCATCGTGGTGGCATGACGAACACCGAGTGGGCGCCGGAGTCCCCGGCACAGCGGATCGACCGGAACTACCACGAGATCCTCCAGGAGATGCGGGTCGCGCAGACAGGGGTGCAGCTGCTGCTGGCGTTCCTGCTGACGCTCGCGTTCACGCCGCGATTCCCTTTGCTGACGGCGTTCCAGCTCCAGGTGTACGTGGCGAGCCTGGTGCTGGGCGCGTGCTCGACGGCGTTGCTGATCGCACCGGCGCCGTTCCACCGCCTGGTTTTCCGGCGCCGGCTGAAGAACGAGCTGGTGCGCGCGTCGAGTCGGCTGCTGCTCGCCGGACTGGTGCTGCTGAAGCTCGCGTTGGCGGCGGCGTTGCTGCTGATCCTGGACTTCGTGCTGGGCCGGGCGCCGGCGGTCACGGTGACCGCGATGCTGCTGGCTTGGTTCTGCTTCTGGTGGTACGTGGTGCCGCTGCGGTACCGGTCGCGGTCACCCCGTGTGGCGTACGGCTTCCCGGGCGATGTCCGTCCGCGAGCGCACTCCGAGTTTCGCCAGCACGTGTGACACGTGGGTCGCGACCGTGCGGCCCGACAGGAACAGCCGATCCCCGATCTGGCGGTTCGACAGACCGGTCACGACCAGGTCGGTCACCTTCCGCTCCATCGGGGTGAGGCTGTCCCACCCGTGCTTGGCCCGCCGGTGTTTGGCGTGCGCGCCACGCCGCACGCCGTGTTCCCGCATCCGCCCGAGCAGCACGGCGGCGTCCCACTCGGCGCCGAGTTCGCCGTACACGTCCAACGCCTTGCTCAACGCCACCCGCGCCGACGTCCGGTCGCCCGCGACCGCCAGGCGCACCGCGGCGAGGCCCAAAGCCTTGGCACGGAACAGCGGGCGGCCGGCGGCCCGGTATTCACGGGCGGCGCGCAGGAAGCCTTCCGGGTCGTCGTCGGCGATGGCCCGGCAGAACTCCGCCGCCGCCCGCCGGTGCGGCACGTCGGAGCCGGCCAGCAGCTCGTCGGCCCGGCGGACCGCGAAGGCGGGGTCCTCGCCCAGTTCGACGGCCAGCCGCGCGGCGTCCGGCAGCAGGTCCTCGACCTCGTCGACCCCGACGCGCAGGACGCCGAGGGCGTCCCGGACGTGCCCCTTACGCTCCAGGTCGACGCTCGTGGCCAGGGCCAGCGAGCCGACGACGTGCCCGTCCGGGAGTGCCGCGCGCAGATGTCCGGCAGCGGCGTCGACCTCGTTGCGGTGGAGGTGGATCGACGCCGCGACACCGTGATCGCACCGCGACACCATGGGGTGCTTGAGGTCGTCGGGCAGCAGGTCGACCTCCAGCAACGCCTCGTCCCAGCGCCCGGCGTCGAACAGCAGCTGACCGAGGGCGCTCTGCACCTGCGCCAACCGCACCACGTTCCCGGCCCGGTCGGCCTGCCGCCGGACCTCGCGCGCGGCGCGGACGGCCTCCTCGCCCCGGTCCGACTCGCCCAGCGTGACGGCCCGGTTGACCTGGAGCAGCAGTCGGAGGTCGGCCGTCGCCGGATCGCCCATGGTGACCGCCAACGCCCGGTCCGCCAACGACAACGCCTCGACCATCCGCCCCCGTGCCATGGCCACGATCATGCGCACGTGCAAGGCCCACGCCACCGTGCCCGGGTCCGCCACGGCCGTGGCCGAACGCCCGCCGCCCTGCACCACCGGCACCGAACCAGCGCCGGCACCGGCCGGCGCCAGACCACCGACGACCGGCCCGTCCGAACGCACACCGACCGGCCCCACGACACCTGAACCCACCACCGACCGGCTCGGACCCACGCCCACCGGCCCCGAACCCGCGACCACAGCCGAGCCCGTGCCGGCCGAGTCGACACCCGACCCGTCCGAACCCGCGACCGCAGCCGAACCCACGCCGACCGCACCTGGCCCGACCACGCCAACAGCGCCCGCGACCCCAGGCGCCCACGGCCCAGCACCCGCCGGACCGGCCTCCGCCATCCCCCGCCCCCGCCGCTCCGGATCACCGTCACCGACGGCGAGGTCCGCCAACCGGGCGGCGGCGTCGAGGTCCCCGAGGTCCCAGTGCGCCCGCGCCGCCAGCACGTACAGCCGGGCCCGTTCGGCGGGGGTCGGCGAATCCGCGCGCAGCGCCCGGTCGACCTCCGCCAGGGTCCGGGCCGAGCGGCCGGTCAGGCTGCGACACTGGGCGAGCGTCCAGTGCAGGTCGACGGACATCCCCGACGCCAACCCCGCCAGCGCGACGGCCTCCGCGCCGGCGTGGTCGCCGAGGCGGAACCGGGCCTCGGCGAGGTGGGCGAGCAGGCGGATCCGCTCGGTCGCACAAGAGGATTCGACCACGCGGGCCAACAGGTCGACCGCGGCTTCCGGTGCGTGCGCGACGAGCGTCCCGCCGTGTTCGAGCAACCACGGCGCGGTCCACGCGGGCAACTCGCCCGCCGCCAGCAGCTGCCGCGTCACCCGGTCCACGCCCGCACCCGCGTCGACGAGCGCCCGCGCGGCCTCGGCGTGCCAGGCACACCGGGCGGCTTCGGGCACCTGCTCGTACAACGCCGCGCGCACCAACGGATGCCGGAACGAGAGCACAGCACCGTCGTCGAGCACCCCGGCCACCGTCGCGTCCTGGAGCGCGGGCAGCAGGTCGACCACGGACCGTCCGGACACGGCCGCCAGGTCGGCGACCGCGAACCGCACGCCGAGTACGGCGGCGGCGACCAGCACGTGGCGCACGTCGGCCGACAGGAACCCGATCCGGGAGTTGATCGCAGCCGCCAACGACGCGGGCACGCCCTCGCCTGTCACCGTCGCGACGCCGTCGGACACGACCAGGGAACCGCCGCGCAGCAACGACTCGACGAGTTCGACCAGGTAGAGCGGATTCCCGCCGGCACCGCGGGCGAGGGCGGCGAGGCGGTCGTCGGGCACGCCACCCGCCAACGACGCCACGAGATCACGCACGGCCGCCTCGTCCAACGCCGACAAGGTCAGCCGGGTCACGTCTGACCGGATCAGGTCGCGGCGCGGCAGCGGACGGACCACGCCGACCAACAGCAACGGGGCCTGGGAGACCAACGGCACCAGCCGCCGCCACACCGCGACGGTCGCGTCGTCGGCCCACTGGAGGTCGTCGACCACGAGCATGACCGGGCCTTCGGCGCACAGTTCGTCCACGCGGTCGACCAGGTGTTCCACGGTGGCGGCGATGGTCTGCGACCGGGTCGAGCCCAGGGCGTCGAGCAGGGGTGACAGGGGGATCACGCGGTCGAGTTCGTCGCCGGCGCCCGTGCACACGCGCAGTCCGAGCGTGGCGGCGTAGGCGCACGCGGCGCGCACGAGAGTCGTCTTGCCGATGCCCGGTTCGCCCTCGACCACGAGCGCGGCGCCGTGTCCCCGGACGAGGTCGTCGACCCGCGCCCGGAGCCGGTCCAGCTCCCGCTCACGGCCGAGCGGACCGCGCACCGCGCCCATCGAACAAGAATAGAACTCAAACCAAAGGTTAACAAGAGGTTAATTCCGCAATGGTTTCCTTTGTTTCCCGCACGTTCACCACGCCCATTCCGACGTTTCACCACGCGCTGCCACGGTGCTGGGCGACTCCATCCCCGTTCCGCGAAGGAGTACCCATGCGTGCCGCGGTCGTGCTGTTCGCCGTCCTCGTGTTCGCCGTCGTCGCCCCGCTGGGCGGCATGCCCTACAACTGAGCGCTCGTCTCCGCGTAAGCGCAAGTCGACAGGCGGCTCGGCGTGGCGATCACCGACGTCATGACCCACGCCGATCCGCCGGCCGAGGACGTGCGGCATCGACTTCGGATCCACGAAACCCCGCGCACGCCTCGACCGACCCGACGATCGGCCACTATTCGACGTCGATCACCAGACAGGTGATGTTGTCGGGTCCCCCGGCCGCGTTGGCGGCGTCGATCAGCGAACGCACCGTGACGTCACGGTCCGGGTCCGCGGTCAGCAACCGACCGATCTCCTCGGCCGGGACGACGTCGGACAGGCCGTCCGAGCACAGCAGGAACCGGTCGCCGGCACGCACGTCCTGGTCGAACAGGTCGGGGTCGTGCTCGCTGCCGGCCTGGAGCGCGCGCATGAGCATCGAGCGGCCGGGGTGCTCGGCGGCCTGCTCGGCGGCCATGCGGCCATCGTCGACCATGGCCTGGACCATGGTGTGGTCGCGGGTGACCTGGGTCAGCCCACCGTCGCGGACCAGGTAGCAACGCGAGTCGCCGATGTGGCAGACGGCGAACTTCTCACCGTCCCAGAGCAGCGCGGTGAGCGTGGTGCCCATGCCGCGCATGTCGAAGTTCTCCTCCGCGAGGTCGGTCAGCCTGACCGCGATCTCGTGGGTGGCGGCGGCCAGCGCGGAGTGCGGGTCGTCCGCGTCGACGTCGACCTCGTCGAGCACGGTGACGGCGATGTTGCTGGCGACTTCGCCGAACGCATGCCCACCCATGCCGTCGGCGACCGCGAGGAGACGATCACTGACGTGGACCGAGTCCTCGTTGGTCGCGCGGTGCAGCCCGGGGTCCGTACCGACGGCGTAGCGCAGCACATGCATGCCGCACAGTGAATCACCCGCGCGCACATCGCTGAGCAGGACTGTCCGTATTCCCTCCCGCAAACGCACCGGTCCACCCTTCGGACGCCCGCGCGCGCCCGGGTGGTTGACTGGGGCGTGCTCGAGGAACTAGAGGCTCAGGAAGCGCGGCTGGTGTTCCGCCGGTTCGACAACGACACCGCGATCGCGCTGGGGACGGCCCTGCTGACGGCGGCCCGTGACCGCGGCCTGCCGATCGTCGTGTCCGTCCGACGTGGACAGCAGCGGCTGTTCCACGCGGCACTGCCCGGCACCTCGGCCGACAACGACGACTGGATCGACCGCAAGAGCCGGGTCGTCGACCGGTACGGGCGCAGTTCGCTGCGCGTCCGGGAGACCTTCGCGGCCCGCGGGCGGGAGTTCCCCCTCGACCCGGCGCTGTACGCGGCGTTCGGGGGCGTCTTCCCGATCATCGTCGAGAACGTCGGACCCGTCGGCACGGTCGGCGTCTCCGGGCTGCCACACACCGAGGATCACGCGTTCGTGGTCGAGCGGCTCGAGGCGTTCCTGGAGCGCGGGGGCCGCTGAGCGACCCCCGCGCCGTGCCGGATCAGCAGAAGACCTCGTCGAACAGGTCCTGCTCACCGTCCAGCTCGCCCGGCCGCGGCGCGGTGTTCACCGACGCCAGCAGCTTGGCCTTGCGGTCGGACGACGTGTACATCGTGGTCAGGTACCCCGCGATGCCGCCGTTGTGGCCGATCACCGTCGTGCCGCAGTCCAACGTGAACACGTCGACGCCGAGCCCGTACTCGGGGCTGGCCTCGGTCGTCTTCAGCAGTTCGGCCTGCTGGGCGGGCTTGAGCAGCCGCCCGCCCACGAGCGCGTCGATGAACCGGCCCAGGTCGGCCGTGGTCGAGATGAGCTGACCGGCCGCGCCGGCGACCGACGCGTTCAGCTCGGTGATGTCCACGACCTGGTCGCCCGCGCCGACGTAGCCGTGCGCGTGCGGGCCGGGGATCGTGACCTGGTCGCCGGGCACGCTGGTGCCGGTGAGGCCGAGCGGGTAGAGGACGCGGCGCTTGACCTCCTCGCCCCAAGTACGACCGGTGACCTTCCGGATCACCAGACCGGCGACGGCGTAGTTGGTGTTCGAGTAGTTCCAGGACGTGCCCGGCTCGAAGTCCAACGGGTGCGCCGTCGCGAGCGCGATGACCTCCTCCGGCTCCCAGTGCTTGTACCGGATGGCCAGCTGACCGGCCGGGTCCCGAGGCAACGCGTTCGTGTAGTTGTACAACCCGCTCGTGTGCTGGAGCAGCTGACGCACGGTGATCCGGTCACCGTCCGGCAGCAGACCGGGCAGGTACCGCGCCACGGGCACGTCCAGCACGATCTTCCCCTCGCCCACGAGCTGCAACACCACGGTCGACACGAAGGTCTTGGTGATGCTGCCCGCCCGGAACCGGCCGTTCAGCGGCACGGGGTCGGGCCGGTCGAGCTGCGCCTTGCCACTGCGCGCGGTGAACTCGTGCCCCCGGTCGCCGATCCGGACCTGTACCCCCAGCGCGCCGTCGGCGGCCATCCGGTCGAGCGACTGCTGGACGATGCCGCGGTCGATCCGACCACTCTGCGTGTCGGCCGACGCGGGCACGACGGCACCCGCGACGGCGAGCCCCGCGGTGGCCGCGACGACGAGACTTCTGGTCCCCCTCAACGTCTACCTCCCTGTCGAACGTCGATGAACGCAGTGTCGCCGGAGGAATCCCGAAGTGACGATCATTCGGGTCCTTGATCACATTTCCGGCGAAGCGACCACCGAGTCCTCAGTGGACAGTTCAGCAGAACACCTCGTCCACGGCCTCTTTCCACCCGTCGGCGTTGCCGGCCTCCGGCGCGATGTTCGCCGAGAGCGCGAGTCGGGTCTTGGTGTCCCGCGAGCTGTAGAGCAGCGTGGCGAACCCGTCGATGCCGCCGGAGTGGCCCCAGATCGTGCCGCAGGAGGTCCCGAACGCGATGATCCCCAACCCGTACGCGGACGAGACCTCCGTGAGCTTGAGCAGTTCCGCCTGCTGCGCGGGCTTGAGGAGCTTGCCGTCGAGCAGGGCGTCGATGAACCGGTCCAGGTCGGCCGTGGTGGAGACCATGCTCCCGGCCGCGCCCGCGACGGACGGGTTCAGCCGCGTCACGTCGACCGTCTTGCCCTGCCACGTCGTGTAGCCGTGGGCGTGCGGTCCGGGGAGGTCGACCCGGTCGCCGGGCGCGGACGTGGTCCGCAGTCCGAGCGGGCGCGCGATGCGCCGCTCGACCTCGTCGCCCCACCACCGACCCGTGACCGCGGTGACGAGCAGACCCGCGACGACGTAGTTGGTGTTGGAGTAGGCCCACTTCTCACCCGGCTGGAAGTCCAACGGGTGCGAAGTGGACACCTCCACCGGCTCGATCTCGTCCCAGTGGCGGAACCTCTCGGCGGGGTCGCCGGACAACTCCCTCGTGTAGTCGTAGAGACCACTGGTGTGCTGAAGGATCTGACGCACCGTGATCCGGTCGCCGTCCGGCAGCAGGCCCGGCAGGTACCGCGACACGGGCGCGTCCAGGTCGACCCGACCCTCGCCCACGAGTTGCAGCACCACGGTCGACACGAACGTCTTCGTCACGCTGCCCACGCGGAAGCTCGCGTTGGTGGGCACCGGACCGGGTCGGTCCACGCGCGCGGTCCCGCTACGCATCGTGAACGAACGCCCGTTGTCGGAGACCCGGAGCAAGACGCCCTGGGCGCCCGTGCGGGCCATGTTGTCCAACGCCCGCTGCACCACGCCGCGGTCGATCCGGTCCGGCGCGGCGGTCGCGGTCCCCGCTGTGGTCGTGGCGGCCAATCCGATGGCGGCCACCGCGACGACGATTTTCCTCATCGACGTTCCTCCCTGGTCGTTGTCGATCCCAGGGAGCCTGTCGAGGACGACCGCGTACCGCATCGTCCGCAGGACTGGTTGTCACGTACGACTTGCGGACCACCCACCCTTAGTGGTCCCCCCGGCCTGGGAACGCTCCCAGAACCGGAATCACTAGGCCATTCGAGTGACATAGTGGTCTAGACCTTGTCTGGCTAGTGGTCTGAACCACATGGTGTTTCACACCCTGCACTCCTTTCCTGACAAGGAGCACGATGTCCAAGACTCGATGGCATCTCACTGCGCTGTTCGTGGCGGCGGCCACGGCCGCCGTGGGTCTCGTCGTGGCGCCCTCGGCGAGTGGCGCCGGCGGCGTCTCCGCCACGTTCACGAAGGGCTCCGACTGGGGCTCGGGTTACGAGGGCAAGTACACGATCAAGAACGGCTCCACGTCGGCCCTGACGTCGTGGACCGTCGAGTTCGACCTGCCCACCGGCCACAAGGTCGCGTCGGTCTGGGACGGCACCCAGACCACCAGCGGCCAGCACGTGACGGTGAAGAACACCTGGAACGGCAACATCGGGGCCGGCGCCTCGGTCAGCTTCGGCTTCAACGTGCAGTACTCGGGTGGGTTCACCGCCCCGCAGAACTGCAAGCTGAACAACGCCTCGTGCGACGCGGGTGGCAACCCGACCACGTCGACCACCACGACGACGACCACGACCACCACGACGACGAAGCCGACGTCGACCACGACGACGCCTCCGATCACCACGGACCCGACGGCGCCGACGACCACGACGACGACCGGCACCCCGCCGCCCCCCGGCCAGAAGAACCTGGGCTACTTCACCCAGTGGGGCGTCTACGGTCGCCAGTACTTCGTCAAGAACATCGTCACCAGCGGTTCCGCGGCGAAGCTGACGCACATCAACTACGCGTTCGGCAACGTCCAGGGCGGCAAGTGCACCATCGGTGACGCTTATGCCGACTACGACATGGCGTACACCACCGCCAACAGCGTGGACGGCGTCGCCGACACGTGGGACAACGGCGCGCTGCGCGGCAACTTCAACCAGCTGCGCAAGCTGAAGAAGATGTACCCGCACATCAAGGTGCTGTTCTCCTTCGGTGGTTGGACCTGGTCCGGCGGCTTCGGCCAGGCGGCCCAGAACCCGGCCGCGTTCGCCGAGTCGTGCTACCAGCTCGTCGAGGACCCGCGTTGGGCCGACGTGTTCGACGGCATCGACCTCGACTGGGAGTACCCGAACGCCTGTGGTCTGACCTGCGACACCACCGGCTTCTCGTCCCTGAAGACGCTGACCTCGGCCGTTCGCACCCGCTTCGGCGCGAACAACCTGGTGACCGCGGCCATCACGGCCGACGCGTCCAACGGTGGCAAGCTCGACCTGGCCGACTACGGCGGCACGGCGCAGTACCTCGACTGGTACAACGTCATGACCTACGACTTCTTCGGCGCGTGGGCGGCCAAGGGCCCGACGGCTCCGCACTCCCCGCTGACGGCGTACGAGGGCATCCCGCAGCAGGGCTTCAACACCGACGAGGCGCTGCAGAAGCTCAAGAGCAAGGGCGTTCCGGCGTCCAAGCTGCTCATCGGCATCGGCTTCTACGGCCGCGGCTGGACCGGCGTCACGCAGGCCACCCCCGGCGGCACCGCGACCGGTGCGGCGCCCGGCACGTACGAGGCGGGCATCGAGGACTACAAGGTCCTCAAGACGAAGTGCCCGAGCACCGGCACCATCGCCGGCACCGCGTACGCGTTCTGCGGTGGCAACTGGTGGAGCTACGACACCCCCGCCACCATCGGCGGCAAGATGACGTACGCCAAGCAGCAGGGTCTGGGCGGCGCGTTCTTCTGGTCGCTCGACGGTGACACCACCAACGGCGAGCTGGTCACCGCGATCAGCAACGGCCTGAAGTAACAACCGCAAGAAGGCAACGCTCTTGTAGCACAGCCGCGTGAGAACCGAAGGGACCGATGCGGGCGTCTCCCCCGCATCGGTCCCTTCGCCTTTCCCGGAAGACATCAGGGAAGAACCCCGGTACCACCACGACTCACGGTGCCCGAGTGCACATTTCGCAGTGCCTGAACGCACAACTCGCGGTGTCTGAACGCATAACTCGCGAAACTCAGGTCCAGGACGACTCGACCACCGGGCTGCGATCACGCAGCGGCTCCCACCAGGACCGGTTCGAGGCGTACCACCGGATGGTCTCCCGAACCCCCTCCTCGAACGACACCGACGGCTCCCACCCCAACTCCCGCCGGATCTTCGACGAGTCCAACAGGTACCGCCGATCGTGACCCGGCCGGTCCGGCACGGTCTCCTTCAAGGACAGGGGCAACCCCAACTCCGACAGCACCAGATCGGCGATCTGCGAGACGCTGGCCTCGACCCCGGTCCCCACGTGGTACGTCTCCCCCACCACACCACGGTCCAACACAGCCGAGATCGCCCGGCAGTGGTCCAGGGCGTGCACCCACTCCCGCCGGTTCTCGGCGGAGGCGTACACCGGCAACGCCCGCCCGTCCAACGCGTACGTGGTGAACAACGGCAACACCTTCTCCGGGAACTGGTGCGACCCGTAGTTGTTGGCGCAGTTCGTGATCGTCACCGGCAACCCGAACGTCTCGTAGTACGCCCGCACCGCGTGATCCGCCCCGGCCTTGCTCGCGTTGTACGGCGTCCGCGGCCGATACGGTGACGCCTCCGTGAACGCCGACGTGGCGTCCAGATCCAGATCCCCGTACACCTCACAAGTCGAGATGTGGTGGAACCGCGAAACCCCCACCCGTCTACAGGACTCCAGCAACGACTGCGTCCCCAGCACGTTGGTCCGGAAGAACCGCCCGGGATCGAGCACCGCGAGACTGTTGTGCGACTCGGCCGCGAAGTTCACCACGGTGGTGACACCGTAAGAAGCCAGAACCTTCTCCACCACACCGGAATCCCCGATGTCCGCGTGGACGAACTCGATCCGCGACCGCACGTCGGCCAGGTTGGTCTCGGTCCCCGCGTAGGTCAACGCGTCCAACGCGACCACCCGCTCGTCGGGACGCGTCGACACCCGGTGCCGAACGAAGTGCGATCCGATGAACCCGGCGGCGCCGGTCACAAGCAAGGTCATATCGCACACTACCGGCGGACGCCCCGCGGAGGGGCGCCCGCCGGCCGGAGAAGATCACCCGGAGGGTGTCACACCGTCAGGCTCCAGGAGTCCAGGAACCCGCTGTCCGTCACGTACACGTCCTGCACCCGCAACTGCCAGGCCCCGTTCCGGGCCTTGCCACCGAGATCCACCGTGTAGGTCGTGTCGATGTCGTCGGCGCTGTCGTTGCCCTGCGACTTCAACCGGTGCGCGGTGCCGTCCGGCGCCACGAGATCCAGCACCAGGTCACCCCGGTACGTGTGCTTGATGTGGACCTCGACCTGCGAGGAGGCCGAAGCCGTCCCCGTGCACCCCGCCACCGTGATCGTGCTCGTCACCGACGCGCCGCCGTCCGGGATCTGCACGTCGGCGTCGTTGGTCTGCTTCGCACAGGTACCCGGGTTCGGAGTCCCGCCACCGTACGGAGAAGCGGCCTTCTTGGCCGAGTACAGCAACATCGGCTTGACCTTCGGCCAGAACGTCCCGGCCTGGCACGAGTACGCGGGCAGGAACCCGCTGCACGTACCCGACGAAGGCCCGATCTCCCACACGAAGCTGGCCACGCCCAAAGCGTCATACACCCAGTCGTCCGTCGCACCGGCCGCGTTGTAGAGCACCTCGCCCGGCTGCCCGTACCGCCACCCGCCGGCCATCGTCGCCAGGTCCTTGGCCATCGACCGCAACGGCGCGTCGTTGCCCGACTTGTACTGCGTGGTCCAGCCCCACGGGAACAGCACCAGGTTCGAGTAGCTGTGCATCGACAGCACGATGCCCGTGGTGTCGGCCGGCGCGGCGTCCGTCGGCCCGGTGCCCCGGCGGTCCTTGTACAGGTTCTTCCACAACGCCTGGAGGGCCCGCGTCTCGACCTCGGAGTTGGCCGACGGCCCCTTGTACGTCTCCGCGCACGGGCTGGACGACGTCCCTTCGCCACCCCAGTGCGAGTCGGTGTTCCGGTTGAGGTCGATGCCCACATGGCTGCCCGACGTCCCCGAGCACGACGCACCGTTCGTGGTGTTCGCGTTCTTGCGCTGGTAGCGCGGCGAGTTGCCGCCCTGCTGCACGATGTTCACGCCGTCCGGGTTCGCGATCGGCACGACCCAGAACTCGGTCGTGTCGAGCAACGCGGTCACCTCGGGGTCGGTGCCGTAGCCCTGGGTGAGGTGGTCGATCCACCGGTAGGCCACGTCGCCGGTCGTGATCTCACGGGCGTGCAACTGGCCCATGACGAAGAAGCGGGGCTTGGGCGCGTTGGTGTTCAACGCGCAGTCGCCCGCGTTCTTCTTGGTGATGCAGATGGCGCGCAGGTCGTACCCGCCCGAGCCCTGGGTCTTCTTCCACGAGTCGCCGTAGTCGACCAGGGAGGTCAGGTTGGGGTACTGCGAGGCGACCTGGTCGAGGTGCGCCCACTGCGCGTTGATCGTCCGGTAGCCGCCGTAGTACGTCTCCTCGGCACTGGTCCTGGCCTGGGCCTTGGCCGACGGCGGCTCCCAGGTCGGCGCGGGCAGCACCTCGTCCACGACGGCGGTGTAGCCGGCCTGCTTCAGGTCCTGGCCGGTGTTCGCACCGCCGAGCACGAACAGGTAGTCGCCGTCCCGGTCCTCGAGCACGTCGAAGCCCTTGGCGAACAGCGCCTTGGTCGACGTGCCGAGCGGGGCGTGCACCTTGTAGACGTACGTGGGACCGGGTTGGGCGACAGCGGTGTCCGGCGTCGGCCCGGCGTTCCCGGGTACGCCACCCACGGCGACGGCAGCCGCCGCGAGTGCTGTCACGGCCAGTGTCACCAGGGTTCTTCTGGATTTCACGGCAGTTCCTCCTAGGCAGGGTCGTGCAGAAGGATGGGGCCTGGTGAAGCCGTCTGCACACCCGCCGAAGGGCCGGAACAGTTGACCTTGTCCCTGGGTCAGGCACCATCGTCACTCCGCGTGGAGGATGTGCCCGTGATGTCCATCGGCGAGTTCGCCCGACGGTCCCGACTGTCACCCAAAGCGCTACGTCTGTACGAACGGCAAGGACTGCTCGTACCGACGGCGGTCGACCCGGTGACGGGCTACCGGAGCTACGCGGAAGACCAACTGGACGCGGCCCGGCTGATCGGCCGACTACGTCGGCTCGACATGCCGTTGGCCGTGGTCGGCGCGGTGCTCGCCGCCCCGGCGGACGCCCGCGCGGACCTGGTCGCCGAGTACTGGGCGGCGGTCGTCCGGCGCATCGCGGTCCAGAGCGACCTCGCGGCATACCTCCGCTCCATGCTGTCCGAAGGGAAAGGGTTGTCAGCCATGTACGAGGTGTCTTCCCGCGCGGTACCCGATCAGGTGGTTTTGACCGAGCAACGACACATCCGGCAGCCGGAGCTGTCGGGGTGGATCGGGGCCGCGATGAGCCGCCTGTTCACGACCGCGCTGACCGACGGCGGCCCGTCCGGCTCGCCGTTCGTGATCTACCACGGCGAGGTGACGGAGGACAGCGACGGCCCGGTCGAGGTCTGCGTGCCCGTCGCACGGGAGGTGGCCGGCACGCCGTCACGCGTCGAGCCGGCCCACACCGAGGCGTTCGTACGCCTGCGCAAGCGCGAGGTCAGGTACCCGCAGATCCTGGGCGCGTTCGACGCCGTGGCCACGTGGGTGACCGACCAGGGCCATCCGCTGACCGAGGCGCCGCGCGAGGTCTACTTCGCGGACTGGGAGAAGATCGGCCCGGACGACCCGGCCTGCGACATCGCCCTGCCGTTCAAGCCCTGACCCGAGCCACAAAGGCCCGAAACGCCGCGTCCGGAAAGGCGATGTGCCCACCGGACCGGTGTTTCGTGTCCCGCACCGCAACGAAGCCAGGCACCTGCGCCACCTCGACACAGGTGCCGTTGGCCTCGGTGTACGACGAGGTCTTGAAGCTCGCGGCCGTGAAGTCGGGAGTCATCGACGCACCCCATTCAAGAACGCCTGGAAAGCCCTGGGCGGCACACTGATGTGCCCGCCCGAACGATACTTCGTATCCCGGACCGCCACGTAGCCGGAAAGTCGAGCCACTTCGACACACGTGCCGGCGTTCTCGGTGTAGGACGAGGTCTTGAAGATCGAATCCGGAAGATCGGGAGCCATGCTCAACGCACCCCTTGCAAGAAGGCCCGAAAGGCGTCGACAGGGAAGCTGATGTGCCCACACGCCCGATGTTTCGTGTCCCGCACCGCCACGAAGCCGGGCACGCGGCCCACCTCGACACAGGTGCCGTTGTCCTGGGTGTAGGTGGAAGTCTTGAAGATGGCGGTCGAGAAGTCGCGGACCATGATCAACGCAGACCCTTCAGGAAGGCGCCGAATGCCTTGTCGGAGAAGCTGATGTGCCCGACCGACCGATGTTTGGTGTCCCGCACAGCAGCGAAACCGGGCACTCGTGCCACCTCGACACAGGTGCCGTTGCCATCCGTACGGGTCGACGTCTTGAAGGTGGCGGTGGAGAAGTCCGGCCTCATGTCGGAACCACCCTTCCTTGGTCAGGCGTACTGCTGAGCCACGCCGTGGATGAACCTCCTCGATTGTTCCAGGCCGAGGGCATCCGCCGTCAGCCTGCTCCAGGCGGTCGAGTAGTCGGCCACCTCGACATCACCGTCGAGGTAGTCCGCGTCGTGGAGGTTCTCCACGTAGACCATGTTCAACGGTGGAGCCGAGGTGGGCGCCGGCACCCGCAGCATGGTGAAGCTGAAGGGTGTACCGCCACTCACCGCCGAATCGAATGGCAGCACCTGGATTCGCACATTCCGCCGCCGGGACAACTGCTCCAAATGCCCCAGCTGGGCATGCATGATCAAATTCCCGCCGAACATCCTCCGCAGGCAACTCTCACTCAGGACGAACGCGGCCTCGGCGGGCCTCTGGCGGAACAAGACCTCCTGCCGCTCCAACCTGGTCGCCACGATGTCGTCGACACTGAACGACTCGGTGCGGAAGTGTCGGGCCAGCGCCGCCCGCATGTAGTCCTCGGTCTGAAGCAGGCCGGGAACCATCTCGATGCCGTAGTGCTGGATCAGGTCCGAGTCGACCTCGAAGTCGTAGTAGGGCCGCTGCTGGAGCGGGACGATCGAACGGTGGCCCGACCACCGGCCCCGTTGACTCCGGGTCCGCGCGAGATCGACGATCTCGGACTTCTGCTCGTCGGTGTGCACGTCGTAGCGGTCCAGCAACATCTTCGCGTCGCCCGGTGTCAGCCCCTCGCGGCCCTTCTCCATCTTGGTCACGCGCGTGGTGTCACGCCCCAGAAGCTTGGCCACCTCACGGGGTTCGACACCCGCTCTGAGCCGGGCCTCGCGCATGTAGATCGACAAGAACTTCAACCGCACAGTGGGCGTGAGGGGCATCCAATTCATCCGATCGAGTCAATTGCTCCGCAGCAGTTGCATCGTCAACTCGCAACCGTCAGCCTAGCAATCACTCGGGCCGCTCGTCGCCCATCACCACCCGAAAGGGGACACCAATGGCATTTGAACAGCGCGAATGGTTGTTGCGCTGCACGGACAAGGACGAATCGCTCGCCACCTGTTCGATCGAAGTCAGCGCCGGCCGCGTCGAAGTCTGGGCCCAGGACCGGGCCATGATCGGACTCTCCGGCACCGAGATCGTGCACTTCCGCACCGCCCTCGACGACGCGATCGCCCGCGCCGGCCGTGACCGCGCGGAAGTCGCCCAGGGTTGATCGAGCCCGACTGATCAAGACCCGAGGCGTCGGGCGAGTCGGTGGTCCAGTGCCGTGTGGCGTCGTCCGGCGCCCACGGTGCGGACCGCCTGCCCGATGGCCCGCCGCGACCCCACCAGCACCACGACCTTCTTGGCCCGCGTCACCGCCGTGTACAGCAGGTTCCGCTGCAACATCATCCACGAGCTGGTCGTGATTGGAATGACCACGCACGGGTACTCACTGCCCTGTGAGCGGTGAATCGTCATGGCGTAAGCGTGGGTCAGCTCGTCCAGCTCGCCGAATTCGTAGTGCACATCCTCGTCCTCGTCCGTCCGGACCGTCAGCCGCTGCTCCACCGGGTCGATTCCGGTGACCACGCCCAACGTCCCGTTGAACACACCGTTCTCGCCCTTGTCGTAGTTGTTGCGGACCTGCGTGACCTTGTCCCCCACCCGGAACACCCGGCCGCCGAACCGGCGCTCGGGAAGGTCCGGTTTGGACGGTGTCAACGCCTCCTGCAACTCGGTGTTCAACGCGCCCGCACCCGCCGGACCCCCGCGCATCGGTGCGAGCACCTGGATGTCCGTACGCGGCTTGAACCCGAACTTGCGCGGCAGGCGGTTGGCGACGACGTCGACCGTCACCTTCGCGGCGTCCTCCGACTCCTCGACCGCGAACAGGAAGAAGTCCTGGAGTCCCTGCACGATCGGGATTTCGCCCGCGTTGATGCGGTGCGCGTTGGTGACCACGCCGGATTCCTGCGCCTGCCGGAACACGTGCGTCAGCCGTACGCTCGGGATCGGCCCGCCTTCCGCCAGCACGTCGCGCAGCACCTCACCCGCACCCACCGACGGCAACTGGTCGACGTCGCCCACGAGCAACAGGTGCGCGCCGGGCGCGACTGCCTTGGCCAACTTGTTGGCCAGCAACAGGTCCAGCATCGAGGCTTCGTCGACGACCACGAGATCCGCGTCCAACGGCCGGTCGCGGTCGAACGCCGCGTCCCCGCCCGGCTTCAGCTCCAACAACCGGTGCACGGTCCGCGCCTCGTGACCCGTCAACTCCGTGAGCCTCTTCGCGGCCCGACCCGTCGGCGCGGCGAGCACGACCTTCGCGCCCTTCGCCACCGCCAACCGCACGATCGACCGCACGGTGAAGCTCTTGCCGCAGCCCGGCCCACCCGTGAGCACGGCGACCTTGCGCGTCAACGCCAGCTTTACGGCCTCTTGCTGCGCGTCGGCGAGCGAAGCACCGAGCCAGGCATAGGCACGGTCCCACGACACCGACGCGAACGCCGACAGCCGGTCGTCGGGAGCGTTGAGCAGCCGCGACAGCTGGGCGGCGAGTGACACCTCGGCGCGGTGGAACGGGTTGAGGTAGATGCCGACTTCCCCGTCCGGCATGACCTCGCGCGTCACGCCCTCCTCCGTGATCAACTCGGCCAGGCACTCGATGACCAGGCCCGCGTCGACCTGGAGGATCTTGATCGCGGCGCCGATGAGTTCGTTCTCGGGCAGGAAGCAGTTGCCGTTCCCGGTCGCCTCGGACAGCGTGAACGCCAGCCCGGCCTTCACCCGCTGCGGGCTGTCGTGCGGAATACCCACCGCTTTGGCGATGGTGTCGGCGGTCTTGAAGCCGATTCCCCACACGTCGGCCGCGAGCTTGTAGGGCTCTTCCTTGACGACCTCGATCGCCTTGTCCGTGTACTGCTTGTAGATCCGCACGGCCAGCGACGTCGACACCCCGACGCCCTGGAGGAAGATCATGACCTCCTTGATCGCCTTCTGCTCCTCCCACGCGTCGGCGATCAGCTTGGTGCGCTTGGGCCCCAGCTTGGGGACCTCGATCAGGCGTTCCGGCGTCCGCTCGATGACGTCGAGCGCGTCCACGCCGAAGTGCATCACGATCTTGTCCGCCAACACCGGCCCGATGCCCTTGATCAGCCCGGACCCCAGGTACCGGCGGATGCCCTGGATCGTCGCGGGCAACACCGTCGAGTAGTCGTCGACGTGGAATTGCCGCCCGTACTGGGGATGCGAACCCCAACGTCCGCGCATGCGGATCGACTCGCCCGGCTGCACGCCCAGCAACGACCCGACCACGGTGACCAGATCCCCGCCCCGCCCCGGGTCGACCCGCGCGACCGTGTACCCGGTCTCCTCGTTGGCGAAGGTGATCCGTTCCAGGACCGCGTCGAGGACCGAATCGCTCACCCGACCACCCTAGGGTGCGGTTTTCCCCAGCGGACCGGGTGGTCGTCCTCATGGTCGGTCCCGGCCGACGTCCCTGGCGTCGATCCGGTGATGATCAAGACTTTGGCGCTGGTGGCGTCCCTGGTCGCCGTCCCCGCCGGGCAACCGGATTCCTGGATCGTCGACCGCCACGCCTCGTCCGCCCTGATGCGGGTGGAGGACGGCACGACGACCTCGACGCACGCGGCGGGCGCGGCCCGCGTGGACGGGCACTTCCGCATCGGCAGCGTGACCAAGACCTTCGTCGCCACCGTCCGACGAAGGCCGGGTCGCGCTCGACGACCCGGTCTCCCACTACGTCCACGGCGTGCCGAAAGGCGACGTGATCACCGTGCGGCAGATCCTCGACCACACCAGCGGCCTCTACGACTACGCCCACGAACCGCACCTGTCGACCAACCGCCGGCGCGGAACCGCCCGATTCCGCTCCTACCAGCCCCGCGAACTGCTCGACGTCGCCTTCGGCCACCCGTCGAACTTCGAGCCCGGCACGGACTGGCGGTACTCCAACACCAACTACGTCGTGGCCGGACTGCTGATCGAGCAGTCACCGGTCGGCCCTATGGCGCGGAGATCACCCGACGCATCCTCGAACCCCTGGGCCTGCGGCACACCAGCGTGCCCGGCGACCGGCCGGGACTGCCCCGTCCGCACGCCCGCGGCTACGTCGAGGTCGACGGACGCCTGGTCGACGCCACCCTCATGAACCCCTCGCTGGACTGGGCGGCCGGCGAGATGACCTCCACGGCCGACGACCTGAGCCGGTTCCTCGACGCCCTGCTCGGGGGTCGGCCCACCAGCCCCGCCGCCCTCGCCGCCATGCGCACCACCCGGCCGACCGGTTCGCTCTTCGCCTACGGCCTGGGCCTGCAACGCTTCGACCTGCCCTGCGGCCGGTCGGCGTGGGGCCACGGCGGCGAACTGGTCGGCTACCTCATCTACGCCCTGCGTGACGACGACGGCGAACGCGCGGTCCTGTCCTATGACCCCCTGCCGGGCGGCGTGCCCGGCGAGTCGCTCGCCACGCTGTTCAGCACCGTGTACTGCCCGTAGCGGGTCGTTTCGTCCACAGGATGTTCACAACTCGCGCGCGGGGTCTCCACGTGCCGCGCATACGCTCGCCCCATGACGACGCGACGGGTCCTCGTGGTCGAGGACGACCTCACCATCGCCGAGTCGGTCGCCGCACGCCTGCGTGCCGAGGGGTTCGAGGTGGCGGTCGCGCACGACGGGCCGGCCGCCGTGAAGGCCGCCGACGACTTCGTGCCGGACCTGGTCGTGCTCGACGTGATGCTGCCCGGCTTCGACGGTCTCGAAGTGTGTCGGCGCCTGCACGCCGTGCGACCGGTGCCCGTGTTGATGCTCACCGCGCGTGGCGACGAGACCGATCTGCTGGTCGGGCTGGCGGTCGGCGCGGACGACTACCTCACCAAGCCGTTCTCGATCCGGGAACTGGCGGCGCGGGTGCACGCCCTGCTGCGGCGCGTCGACCGGGTGTCGGCCGCGCGGCGGATCACGCTCGCCGACCTGGAGATCGACCTGACCGAACGGCGGGTGCAGCGCGGCGGCATCGAGGCCAGGCTCACGCCGACCGAATTCCAACTGCTCGTGCACCTGGCCGAACGGCCGCGGGCCGTGCAATCGCGGGAACGCCTGCTCAGCGAGGTGTGGGGATGGCAGGACGGCATGGGGACGCGGACCGTGGACAGCCACGTGAAGGCGTTGCGGCGCAAGCTCGGCACCGACCTGATCCGCACGGTGCACGGGGTCGGCTACGCGCTGGAGGTACCGCGGTGACCTCGGCGGTCGAGAAGGTCTCGTACTGGCTGCCCAGGCCGCTGGACCCCGTGCGGTCGATCAAGCTGAAGCTCGGGCTCGCGCTGGTGGGGTCGGGCCTGGCCGCGTTCGGGTACTTCCGCTACCAGGCCGGGTGGTTGCCGACGCGGACGACCCTGGCCGCGATGGTGGTCGGACTGGTGACGTCCCAGTTCCTGGCGCACGGGATGACGCGGCCGTTGCGCGAGATGACGGCGGCGGCCCGCGCCATGCGGCGCGGCGACTACTCGCGTCGGGTGCGGGCCACGTCACGGGACGAGGTCGGCGAGCTGGCCGGGGCGTTCAACCAGATGGCGGCGGACCTGTCGGCCGCCGACCGGCAGCGGCGCGAACTGATCGCCAACGTGTCGCACGAGCTGAAGACGCCGATCACGGCGTTGCAGAACGTGCTGGAGAACATCATCGACGGCGTGTCCCAGCCCGACACGTTGCGCACGGCGTTGGCCCAGACGGAACGCCTGGGTCGCCTCGTCACCGAACTGCTCGACCTCTCCCGGATCGACGCCGGAGCGCACCCGCTGGACCTGGCGGAATTCGACGTGGAGGAGTTCCTGGCGGCGGTCGTCGCCGAGGCTTCGGTCTCGGCGCAGCGGGCCCGGTTCACGGTTTCGGTGAGTCCGCCGGGCGCCACCGCGGTCGGCGACCGCGCACGGTTGCACCAGGTGGTCGCGAACCTGCTGGACAACGCGGACCGGCACAGTCCGCCCGGTGGCGAGGTGCGGGTGCGGGCGTCGGTGGGGACCGAACTCGTGCTGGAGGTCTCCGACGACGGGCCGGGCATCGCGCCCGAGGACCGCGAGCGGGTGTTCGAGCGCTTCACACGGGGCGGCCGGGCGGCGGGCGGCGGGACCGGCCTGGGGCTGAACATCGCGCGGTGGGTCGTCGACCTGCACGGCGGCACGATCCGGGTGGTCGACGCCCCCGGCTGCGTGATCCGCGCGGTCCTCCCCGCCCTGGGCTGACCCCGGACGGCTTCGGGTCGAACCTGCTCGAAGCCGGAACCGCAAGCGCGGCAAGCGAAGCCGGGAAATGCGCGCGCGAAAGGCGGGCGGTGAAGTGCCGCCCCCGAATCGATCCAACCACGACGGACCGCCGGTTCCGGCGGTGATTCCGCGTGCCTGTGGACAACTCGACTGCCTGTGGACAACCCGGTCGCCGGGTGTCCACGCCTGCCTTGGAGGCGACCAGATGCGTGACGACCGACGGACTCCGGACGACCCGCCGGGGTCGGACCCGTTGCCCGGCATGGAATCCGACCACGATCCCCGAACCGTTCACGGCACGGGAACGAACCCCGGACGCGAGACGCGAACGGACTCCGTGCACACCCCTGTGTCGAGTTCCGAATCCGGTACCGGGGCCGTGCACACGACCGATTCCCGTACCTCCGACGACGACGGAGGCCCGGCCGCGTACACCCGCGCAGACACGAGGGGTGCGCGGGTGCGCGGTCGGGATGACGTCGCCGGGCACCGTGACGACGACACGCCCACCGACGACGTGAAGCACCGGTCGGACGACGTCGCGGGTGATGCTTCCGGGGAAGGCGCACCGGGGCGAAACGCCGACGTGCCAAGCGATCGGACCGGTGAAGGCACGACTGCCGACGGCAGTGCGGACACCGTGCCAAGCAAGCCGGCCGGGAACAGTGCGGCTGTCGGCGGCGGCGCGGAGATCGGGTCTGGTGACCGAGCCGGTACGGCAGCGGCGACCGGGACCGACGCGGACACCGTCGGCGAGCCCGGCACGGGCTCGCCCGGCGGTTGCACCGACAGTGCCACCGATGAAAGCAACAGTGCCGCCCGCACCGGGCCGGTGGTGGTCGTACCGCCACCGTCACCACCCGGCCGCCGGGACCCCGAAGCCGGTGAACCGGGCTACCGCTCACCCGGACAGGTCCTCGCCCTCGCCGCGATCGGCGGGGTGGCGGCGGCCGTAGCCGTGCCGCTGGACCGCCCGGGAATCGGGTGGGTACTGACCTCGCTCGTCCTGTTCGCCTTGGTGCGCAAGGTGAACTACGTGTGGGCCACGCTGTGCGTGTCGCTCCTGGCCATCGGCGCGCTCCACGACGCGAGTTGGTTGTTCGTGCTGTGCGTGATCGGCGCGTTCGCGGCCGGGTCGCTGGCGGTCGCGCGCGGGACCTCCGGGTTCTCGCTGCTGGTCGGGGCGCTCGCCGTGCCGATCTCGTCCTTCCGCGCGCTGCCGTGGCTGGCCCGGCGCGGACCTCGGGACGCCACGTCGCGGTTCGTCCGCCCGGTGCTGCTCACCGCCCTGCTGCTGGCGATCTTCGTCCCGCTGTTCGCCTCCGCCGACCCGGACTTCGCCGCCCTGCTCGACGCCGTCGTGCCGGACGTGGGCGGCGGCACGATCTTCGTGTTCCTGACCGCCGCGGCGATCGTCATCGGGTCCTGCTTCGTGCTCGTGCGACCGATCGTGCCGCTGGAGACACCGTCCCGCCGCCGCGCCCTGCCCCGCGACTGGGCGATCCCGGTCGGCGCGCTGGTGCTGGTGTTCGCGGCTTTCGTCGGCGTGCAGATCGGGACGTTCTTCGGCGGCACGGCCCACGTCATGACCACCGCCGACCTCACGTTCGCCGACTACGCGCGCGGCGGGTTCTGGCAACTGCTGGCCGTCACCGTGCTCACGCTCGTCGTGATCACCGTGACCGCGCAGGCCGCCCGGATCGACACCGCGACCGACCGGCTGTGGTTCCGGGGCCTGCTCGGCACGTTGAGCGTGCTCACGCTGGTGGTCGTCGCGTCCGCGCTGACGCGCATGTGGGCTTACCAACAGGCGTACGGGTTCACGGTGCTGCGAGTTCTGGTCACGACGATCGAACTGTGGCTCGGCGGTGTCTACCTGCTGGTGCTCGCCGCCGGGATCAGGCTCTCCGGCGCCTGGCTCGCCCGTGCGGTCACCGTGACCGCCATGGTCGCGCTGCTCGGCCTGGCCGCGCTCGACCCGGAGCGGTACGTCGCGGACCGCAACGTCGACCGCTGGCAGGCCACCGGCGTCATCGACCTGCGCTATCTCGCCGACCTGTCCGACGACGCCGTGCCCGCGTTCGCGCGGCTCCCGACGGTGTTCAGGGCGTGCCTGTCCGAACGCCGACCCGAGACCCCGGCCGACGGTTGGCGCGAGTGGAACCTCAGCCGGCACCGCGCCCGGGTCATGCCCCACGACGAGCCGCCGTGCATCCACCCGATCGGCTGATCCGGGGCGTGGCGAAGGTCGCACCACCGCCGGTACACGGCTGAACCGCGACCGTCCGGGGTACAGGAGGACGTCCCGCCCGCTCCCGGAGGAGGTGCCCGTCCCGTGCTCGCGCCCGTCACGATCATCGGATCGGTGCTGGTCGCCGTCCTGCTCGTCACGCTGCTGCACCGGGCGATCCAGCGGATCGGCCGCCGCTCGGACCTGTTCGCCACCCTCGCGGCGCACGCGCACAAACCCGCGCTCACCGTCGCCGTCCTGGCCGCCGTGCGCACGTCGCTCGCGTGGACCGTCGAAGCGTCGTGGCTGCCCGCCGTGCAACACGCGATCGGCATCGCCCTGATCCTGGCCGGCGCGTGGCTGCTCGCCGCGCTACTGGTCGTACTCGAAGACGCGATGCTGTCGCGGATCCGGGTCGACGTGTCGGACAACCGGCACGCCCGTCGCGTGCACACGCAGGTCACGCTGGTGCGCCGGGTGACCGTGGTCATCGTCGGCGTGCTGGCGGCGGCGGCCGTGCTGATGACCTTCCCGGCCGTGCGGGTGGTGGGCACGAGCCTGCTGGCATCGGCCGGCGTGATCGGTGCGATCGCGGCGCTGGCCGCGCAGTCGTTGCTGGGCAACGTGTTCGCGGGCATCCAGATCGCGTTCAGCGACGCGTTGCGGCTCGACGACGTGCTCGTGGTGGAGGACCGGTGGGGACGCGTCGAGGACATCACGCTCACCTATGTCGTCGTGCAGCTGTGGGACGACCGCCGGCTGATCCTGCCCACGTCGTACTTCCTGACCAAGCCGTTCGAGAACTGGACGCGCACGCAGTCCGCGCTGCTGGGCACCGTGGAGCTGGACGTCGACTGGACCGTGCCCGTCGAGGACCTGCGGCAGGAGCTGCGCCGGGCCCTGGAGGGCAACGACCTGTGGGACGGCCGGGTCTGCGTCGTGCAGGTGACCGGTGCCGTCGAGTCGTTCGTGCGGGTGCGTGCGCTGGTGAGCGCGGTCGACGCCGGCCGGCTGTGGGACCTGCGCTGCCTGGTCCGCGAGCACCTGGTGAACTGGCTGCGCGACCACCACGCCGGCGCGTTGCCGCAGGTCCGGGTGCGGGAGCTGCCGCGCACGGCGAACCGGGAGGCGCCGAGCCTGCCCGAGCAGGGATCGGACAACCGGGTGTTCGGGGAGAGCCTCGACGGGCAGGAGCGGGTGCAGGCGTTCAGCGGTCCGGATCAGCGTTAGTAGGGCTTTGTTAGGTGCTGTTGACTTGCGGTTTTTGTGGGGTGGTTGTGGCCTGGAGGGGTCGTCGGCAGGTGTGACAGACGCCGGTCCAGGCCGCGAGTAAGGCTTGGAGTTCGCGCAGGACGGCGTAGAGGGTCAGTCCCGCGCAGGGGCTTTTGGGGTGCGGCGCAGCCGAGTGCAGATCGCCTGGGCGACGGAGGCGAGGGTGACGTGGCGGTGCCAGCCCAGCCAGGAGCGGCCCTCGAAGTGGTCCAGGCCGAGCCCGTCCTTGAGTTCGCGGTAGTCGTGCTCGATGCGCCACCGGATCTTGGCCAGTTTCACCAGGTCGCGCAGCCGGATGTCGGGCGGGAGGGTGGAGAGCCAGTAGTCGGTGGGCCGGGGTTCGCCGGTGGGCCATTCGGCCAGCAGCCAGCATTCGGGCAGGCTGCCGTCGGCCGCCCTGGGAATGTTGCGATTGGCCGGGCGCACCCGCAGCGCCAGGAAGCGCGAGCGCATGGTCGCGGCCGGGTTGCCGGCGCTCGTGCGGGAGCCGTGGCGCCAGAGCACGAACCGCCCCGCCGAGCGTCCCGCCTCGGTGACCAGGGTTCCGGCGGTGACGGGCTTGTCCGGGTAGGTCGTCTTCGTCGGTGGGCGGCCGGTGCCCGACCAGCCCGGCGGGACCGGGGCCGACGTGGCGGGATGCAGGCTGGTGGAGGCCGAGACCGCCACTGCGTAGGTCAGGCCGCGGTCGGTCAGCCCCTGACGGAAGGCGGTGCTGTCGCCGTAGGCCGAGTCGGCCACCACCGGCCGTCGGGGCATGCCCCAGCCCAGCAGCTCGTCGATCATGTCCAACGCCAGCCGCCACTTCTCCCGGTGCCGCACCTGGTCCGGGATCGAACACCGGGCCCGCTTCCGCGCGATCTCCGCGGCTGCCGACTCGTCGTCGGCCTTGGCGTCGTCCCACGACTCGGGCAGGAACAGCCGCCAGTCCACCGCCGCCGAGGTCCAATCCGTCACGGCGTGCACGCTGACGCCGACCTGACAGTTGCCCCGCTTGCCCAACGCCCCGCAGTACATCCGCGCCACCCCGGGCGAGGAAGTGCCGTCCTTGGGGAAACCGGTGTCGTCCACGGCCAACGCGTCCGGATCGACGAACCCCGCCGCCCACACCGCCAACCGGCGTCGGACCTCGACATGGTCCCAGGTCGAGGTCGTGACGAACTGCTGCAACTGCTGATGATCGACGCCGAGGCGTTCGGCCATGGGCTGCATCGACTTCCGTTTGCCGTCCAACAGCAGCCCACGCAGATACAACTCGCCCTTCCCGCGCTGATCACGACGGGCGAACCCGCCGAACACCCCCGCGGCGAACTCCTCGATCACCGGCCGAACCTCGGCCATCTCCTCCGGCGTCACCGCCGCAGGAGACCACACCACCCACACATCCCATCACTCGACCTAACAAAGCCCTATTAGGCCGTGCAACCGGCCGGGCGTGGTGGTCCGTCCTCGTGCCAGGATGAGCCTGGAGGGTGCGATGCGGACGAAGGTGCCGGTACTCGGCCTGTTGCTGGTCGTCGCCGGGTGCGGACAGCCCGCCTCGGTCGCGTCGCCCGACGTCGCGACGTCGACGGCGATCACGTCGTCGATCGCACCGGAGGTGTCCGTGCCCGAGGTGTCCGTGCCCGAGATCGCCCCGGAGGCCGGGACCGTGGTGCTGATCCTGTCGGTGGAGGCCGGCGCGACCGACGGCGTCGTGGCGCGGCTGCGTGAACTGGGCGGGACCGTCGAAGCCGTCGACGCCACGATCGGCTACGTGCGCGTGTCCGTCCCGACCGCGGTGGCCAAGGCCGTGGGCAAGATCGACGGCGTGCGCCGCGTCGACGTGGAAATGCCGCTGAGCAACGAGGACCCGGAGCCGTAAGGTTCGCCGGTGACCGATGAAGACCCGATCGTGGCCGCACTCAGGGCGGCCGGCTGCGTGTTCGCCGAGGACGAGGCACGGCTGCTGCGTGAAGCGGCCTCCGGCGACGAGCTGACCACGTTGGTCCGCCGGCGGGTCGACGGGCAACCGCTCGAACACGTCCTGGGCTGGGCCGGGTTCCGCGGCCTGCGGGTCGCGGTGGACCCCGGCGTGTTCGTGCCCCGCCACCGCACGGGTCTGCTGGTGGACCAGGCGATCCCGCTGCTCTCACCCGGCGACGTCGTGCTCGACCTGTGCTGCGGCACGGGCGCGCTGGGTGCGGCCGTCGCCGCGAAGATCCCGGTCGAACTGCACGCCGCCGACATCGACCCGGCGTCGGTGGCGTGCGCACGGCGCAACGTGCCCCGCGTCTACGAAGGCGACCTGTTCGAGCCGGTGCCGACGGCACTGCGCGGGCGGATCGCCGTGATCCTCGCGAACGTGCCGTACGTGCCGACCGAGGAGATCGCCCTCATGCCGCCCGAGGCCCGCGAGTACGAGGTGCGCGTGGCCCTGGACGGCGGCGACGACGGCCTGACCGTGCTCCGCCGCGTGGCCGCCGAGGCACCGGGCTGGCTCGCACCCGGCGGTCACGTGCTCTCCGAGACGAGCGGACGCCAGGCACCCGTCGCCCTGGCGGTCTTCAGGTCCCACCTGTCCGACGCCCGGATCGTCGAGGACGACGACAGCATCGTGGTCATCGGCACGAAACAGGGCCGCCCCGGACCGAAGTCCGGGGCGGCCCCTGGTGTCAAGACGCGGTGATCAGACCACGTTCTCCACGATCACGGCGCCGCGGCCGACGACCGCGCCACCCTCGGCGCGCACGGTCAGCTCACCGCGCAGCACCCGACCCGCACCCGGCTGGCCGGTGGCGGTCACCGTGCCCGGCACGGTCCACGAGGCGCCGGCGGCGCGGTTCGCGTCCGAGTCGGTCACGGTCACGGTGCCCAGGCCCGGAGCCGCGAACACGTCGATGTAGTCGTACTCCGTGGTGCCGGCCGGCACCGCGTAGCCGTCCACGACGACCTTCCACAGACCGGCGGCCGGGTTCGCCAGCGTCACCGACTCCTCGGAGTCGCCGTCCGCCTGCTGCCCCGCCTGCACGCACGAACCCGTGGTGCAGTTGTAGACCGTCAGGTCGAGGTCGGCCGAGATGTCGGCGGGCTTGCCGATCGTCGCGGTCAGCGAGGTGGCACCCGCGGGCACCGTCACGTCGTAGACCTGCGACGTGCCGTCCGCGATGGACGGACGGGCGATCTTCGCGCTGTCCAGCGCACCGCCGGCCAGGCGGCCGGTGAACGACGCCAGCGTGTTGGTCACCGTGTACGAGCGGTCGACCGGCGTACCGGCGGTGACCGAGGCCAGCTTGTCCGGGTTCGGGCTGATCGATGTGCCCAGCACCGAGGCGGTGACCGAGTACTTCGTCAGGTCGGCGTCGGAGGTACGACGCGACTCCAGCACGATCTCCCACACGCCGGGCAGCGGGTTGCTGACCGTGCGGCTGTTGGCGGCACCGGTGGCGCAGCCCGCACCCGCGTCGGGGATGTAGCAGTTGGTCGACGAGTTGGCGTCGGTCGGCACGCCGTACGGGTCGTAGCGCAGGAACCGGATCTGGCCCTTGCCCGCGTCGCCGCCGCCGGTCAGGTCGACCTTCAGCGCGCTGGTGCCCGCCGGGACGGTCACCCAGAAGCGGTGCGACTGGTTGCGCGGCAGCTCACCGGTCTTGGTGACGGCGAACTTGCCCGCCGCGGTGAACTCGTCGGCCGCGAACACGGTGTTGAGCGTGAAGACGTCCGTGCCGCGCGTGGCCGGGTTGTCCAGCTTCAGCAGCGCCGAGTGGACGCCCGACTTCTTCGGGTTGACCTTGACCTCGAACTGGACCGGCGTGTTCAGCGGCAGGCTGACCAGGGCCTTCGACGTGAAGGTGCCGTCGTTGCCGACCCACTTCACGTGGAACTGCTGGTTGGTGTCCGGGCCGGTGGTCCGGGTCAGGGTGTAGGTGCGGGTGTAGGACGAACCCGCCTTCACGCCCTCACGGTCGTGGATGCCGACGCCGACACCCGGCGTCTTCAGCAGCGGGGCGAGCACGGTGTTCACCGCGACGGCCGTGGTGACGGCCTGGGTGTTCTCGTGCGCGTCCAGCGACTCCCACGCCTTGCTGGTCTGGAACAGACCCGCGCCCTGCTCGTACGCGCCCAGGGTCGACACGAACCGGGCGGACGAGTAGATCGCGTTGCGCAGCTGGTACGCGGTCGGCTTCTCGTTCTTGTGCACGGCCTTGTACGCGCTCACCAGCAGCGCGGCGGCACCGGTCGCCTGGGGGGCGGCCATCGACGTGCCGTTGAACATGGCGTAGCCGGCGGGCAGGGCGTACGTGCCCGCGACCGGGCCGGGCTGCTGCCACTGCGGGATCGTGGAGATCGCCGAGCCGGGCGCGACGATGTTCGGCTTGAAGCCGCCGTCCTCGGCCGGACCGCGCGACGAGAAGCTGTGCAGCGACTCGGCCTGCTTGGTCACCGAGCCGTAGTTGGACAGCCAGGTGTCGTCGGTGATGTAGGAACCGACGGAGACGGCGTCGGTCGCGACCGACGGGTCGCCGACCGAGTTGGCGCCGGCACCGCTGTTGCCCGCCGAGATGAAGAGCTGGACGTTGTACTCGGCGATCGTGCGGTTGTACAGCTCCGCACGCGCGTTGTTGCCGTCGTTGAGCGCCGGCAGGCCGCCGATCGAGATGTTCACGACGTCGGCGCCGTTGCGTGCCGCGTAGAGGACACCGTCGATCAGGCCGCTGCTGGTGCAGGACGGCGTGGACAGGCAGACCTTGACCGACAGCAGCTTCGCGCCGGGCGCCGCGCCGGACGCCTTGCCGCCGAACAGGCCGTTGGCCGCGGTGATGCCCGCGACGTGGGTGCCGTGCGCCGCGCCCGCGATGCCGATGTTGACGTACGCGGTGCCCGCGTTGTCGTAGATCGAGCGGTCGGTCTGCACGACGAACGCCACGGTGTCGAGCACCGGCGTGGCCGGGTTGTCGGTACCGAAGTGGCCGACGTCCTTCTTGTACTTGTAGTCGATCAGCGGCTTCTCGTCGGTGAAGTCGCCGTCCTGGTCGACGTCGACCCGGACTTCCTTGGTCGACACGTCCTGGAGGACGCCGAACGAGTCGGCCTTGTCGCCGTCGCGGTTCAGGTCGCCGCCGGTCTCGCTGGCGGCGGTACCGAAGTCGCCCGCGGTCTCGGCGAAGTTGCCGAAGCTGAACGGACCGCCGGTGGCGGGCGCCTTGTAGGTCGTGGCGCCGACCTTGAACGAGCCGTTGTAGCGGCCCGCGACCTGGACCCAGCTGCCGTCGCCGGAGTTGGTGGCGTTGGCGTTGTACCAGTCGACGATCTTGGTCTCACCGGTCGTCGTGGTCTTCAGCGCGGGGTGGTCGAGGTCGACACCCGAGTCGAGGATCGCGATCGTGGTGCCCCGGCCGTCCCACTTCGGGTGGTCCTGGAGGAACTCCGCGGCCAGGGTGTCCTGGATCGGCATGTACGGGTTCTTGCGGGGCGTCTTGGCATCCGGCGCCTTCTGCGGCAGCGGGGCCTGGGAGCCCTCGGGGCGCGGGTTGTCCAGCGCCACCAGGCCGTCGACGTCGACGGCCTGCACGGAGTCGAGCTTCGCGGCCTTCTCGGCCTTGTCGCGCGGAATCGAGACCTTGACGTATTCGACGTCGCGCTCGGTGGACTCGACCACGCCACCAAGCGCCTTGAGCTCGTTGACCGCGGTGTCGACCTTGCCGGGTTCGGCGGCGACCAGGAGGGTGACGTTCGGCTTGCCGGCCTTCTCGGCCTCGGCGACCCGCGCGCGGTCCTGCTTGTCGAGCTGCTTGTCAGCGGGCGCGGTCGGCGTCCCCTGCGCTTCCTGTGCGACGGCCGGAGCGGCGGCGAAGCCGAACCCAGTCGTACCCAGCACGGCGGCCAGCAAGGCCGCACTGGTGCGGTGTCTCCACCGGCTTCCTGAGTTGATCACGGCGCAAACCCTTCGTGGGGAAAGATTGGCGCAAGCACATCTCTCCCGGGGAGCGCGGACAATAGGACGAACAGCGCAATAGAAGAATCCACATTGGACTGTTCGGTGGATTGCGCGAGCACGCTTCGAGTGCCGTTCCACTACGAAACGGTCACCCTTGACCCAGTCAAGAGCCGACCGGCCGGAAAGTCAACGCCTGTCAACGGTCAAAACCGCTTTCCACCTCTTCGGACCGTAACAAAATGCGGGTGGGCACGATGCCGCGCACACTGGTCCGCGTCATGGAGTCCGACGCCCTCGACCGGGTGGCCGCACGGTTGTACGCCCTGCCGCCGGCGGCCTTCGTCGCGGCGCGCACGTCGTTCGCGCGGGCCGCGAAAGGCGTGCTGGCCAAGGAGATCACGGCGTTGCGCAAGCCGTCCCTGGCCGCGTGGGCACTCAACAGTCTTTCACGGACGGACACATTGCGACCGCTTTCCGAACTGGCGGTCGCGCTGCACTCGGCGCAGTCCGCGGGACGTGGCGACGAACTGCGCGTGCTGGACGTGGAGCGACGGCGGCTCATCTCGGACTTGACCCGTGAGGCGACCGCTTCGGCCGCATTGTCGGGGTACCCCCTCGGACCTTCGGCCGTCGCCCAAGTGCGTGCAACATTGTCAGCGGCGCTGGCAACCACGGAACTCCTGGAACGGCTGTGCGCGGGACGTCTGGTGAAAGCCGAAGAGGCATCCGGATTCGGCCCGCTGCCCGTCGTGCCCGCACCTTCCTCCGATTCCGCGACCTCGACCTCCCCCTCGACCTTGGCTGCGACCTTGACCGCTGCGCGCCACGCCCTGGCCGACGCCACGTCGGCATTGACGGACGCGTCACACACCCGTGCCGAGGCCGAACGGGTGCACGCGGAGGCCGAACGGGCGCTCCGGGCAGCACGAACGGCCGAGGCCGAAGCCTACTCACGGGTGGTCACCGCCCGTGATCACGTTACGCAGACCGAAGCCCTCCTATCAGGCTTTTCGAGTGACCCGCACCACGCCGGGAACACGGAGCGTTGATCCCCCGTTCTACTACTGGTCGGTACAAGGACGCCGCGCCGGACGTGAGGCGCGCACGGTGCCCCTCCCCCTCAGGCACCGGGCGCGCCGACCCCCCACACGTCGACAGGTGCGCACTGGACCGATCGCCGTCGGCCGGCCGGACTCCCCCACCGCCCCGGCCGGCGGCCCGACCACCCGCGAGTCCTCCACTCAGGCACCCCGACCCACAACCGCGCGAGTCATGCGTTCAGACACCGCGAGTCGTGCGTTCGGACACCCACGGTCCCGGGCCGTACGCGGGCGGGGAGGCTGCCCGAACACCGGGGAAGGTGCCGGCACGGGTCGGCGAGTCCGCCAGGTGGATCAGAGACACCGGACGGAGGTCGGACCTGGCCGCCGATCGCGGCGGCCAAGTCGAGGATGCCCCGACACCTGGTTCGGGGTGCCTGAACGCACAACTCGCGGTGTCTGAACGCATGACTCGCGCGGTTGCGAAGGTGACCGCCACCCGATCGGGGGTGCCTGAGTGCGTGTTTCGGGGTGTCCGAGTGGAGGACTCGCGGAGTCAGGAGACGGCTGCGGCGGCGGCGCGGCCGGCTATGCGGCCGGAGAACAGGCAGCCACCCAGGAAAGTGCCTTCCAGGGCTCGGTAGCCGTGGACGCCACCACCACCGAACCCGGCCGCTTCGCCCGCCGCGTAGACGCCGTCGAGCACGGTGCCGTCGTCCTTCAACACCCGCGCCGACAGGTCGGTGTGCAGGCCGCCCAACGTCTTGCGGGTGAGGACCGACAGCCGCACGGCGATCAGCGGACCGGCCTTGGGGTCGAGCAGCGCATGGGGCTCGACCACGCGGATCAGCTTGTCGGTCAGGAACCGGCGGGCCTCGCGCATGGCGTTGATCTGCATGTCCTTGCCCAGTCCGGACAGGACCTGGCGGTCGCGCTCGCGGATCAGGCGGTCCAGCGCGGCCGGGTCGATGGCGTCCGTGCCGGTCAACGCGTTCATGCCGGCGGCCAACTCGGCGGGGGTGGCGGCGAACACGAACTCGGACGACCGCTTCGCGAACGCCTCCACCGGGGCGACCGCGCCCGGCAGGGCGCGCTTGAGCACCTGGCGGGCGTCCTTGCCCGTGAGGTCGGGGTTCTGCTCCGAACCCGACAGGGCGAACTCCTTGCCGATGATCCGCCGGTTGAGCACGAACCACGAGTGGTCGTGGCCGGTCTTCACGATGTGCTCCAACGCGCCCAACGCGTCGAACCCGGGGAACAACGGCACGGGCAGCCGCCGCCCGGTCGCGTCCAACCACAGCGACGACGGGCCGGGCAGGATGCGGATGCCGTGCGCACTCCACACGGGCGCGTAGTTGGCGATGCCCTCGGGGTAGTGCCACATGCGGTCTTCGTTGATCACGCTGCCGCCGGCCTCGCGGGTGACCTGGAGCATCCGGCCGTCCACGTGGTCGGGGACGCCGGACAGCAGGCGCGCGGGCGGTGTGCCCATGCGGGCGGGCCAGTTCTTCCGGACCAGCTCCGGATTGCCGCCGATGCCGCCGGACGTGACGATCACGGCCTGGGCGGTCAGCTCGAACTCGCCGACGACGTCGCGTGAACTGGGCTCGCCCCGCCCGACCGGGTCGGCCCGGAGGATCTCGCCGGTGACCGTGCCCGTGCCCAGTCCGGTGACGCGGTGGCGGAACCGCAGGTCGACCAGACCACGTTCCACCCCGGCGCGGACCCGCCGTTCGAACGGCTCGACCAGCCCGGGACCGGTACCCCACGTGACATGGAATCGAGGCACGGAGTTGCCGTGGCCGTCGGCGAGGTAGCCGCCGCGTTCGGCCCACTGCACGAGGGGGAACCAGCGCACGCCCATGTCGTGCAGCCACGCCCGCTTCTCACCGGACGCGAACTCCACGTACGCCCGCGCCCACTGCCGTGGCCAGTGGTCGGTGTCGCGGTCGAACCCGGCCGAGCCCAGCCAGTCCTGAAGGGCGAGTTCGGCCGAGTCGCGCACGCGCAGGCGCCGCTGCTCGGGGGAGTCGACGAGGAACAACCCGCCGAATGACCACCACGCCTGACCGCCCAGGGACGCTTCGGGTTCCTGGTCCAGGAGGATGACCTTGCGGCCGGCGTCGACCAGTTCGGCGGTGGCGACGAGCCCGGCGAGACCGGCTCCGACGACGATGGCGTCCGCGTCCATCAACCGAGTCTAGTGCCGTTCACCCCGTCGCAACCGCGAACGCGCGAGTTATGCGTTGGGACACCGCGAGTCGTGCGTTCAGGCACCGCGAGTCGTGCGTTCGGGCAGCCGGGCGGGTCAGCTCAGGTCGGCGGCCTTCGCCCCGTCGATCGACTCCCGCACGATGTCCGCGTGCCCCAGGTGGTGGGCCGTCTCGGTGATCAGGTGGAGCAGGACCCACCGGGCCGACCACTGGCGGGCGTCCGGCAGCCGGCACGGCTCGTCCAACGACGGCAGCGCGCCGACGATCTCCTCGGTCTCCCGCGCGGCCTCCGCGTACGCGACCCGCAGACCGGTCACGTCCTCGTCCGGCACGAACTCCCGGTCCCACCCGGTGATCGGCCACAGGTCCGGCAGGGGCCGGCCGGCCAGGCCCGCGACGATCCACCGCCGCTCGGTGCGCACGGCGTGCTTGAGCAGACCGGCCAACGACAGGTCGCTCACGGTCGGTGCCAGGGTCAACTGCTCGTCGGTCAGACCCTTGGTGGTCGCGAGCAGGCCTTCGCGCTGTTTGGCCAGGTACGCGAGCAGAGCTTGGCGTTCGTCGGTCACGGGCGGGACGAAATCGGGCATGGGGTCAGCCTGTCACCGATTCCTGACAGGTGCTGTCAGGTTCGGGTCGAGTTTGCCGGCCAGGTCGTCCGCGTCCGCCAGTCCCAGGTCGCGGTAGCGGATCAACGCCGCCAACCAGTGCGGTCGGGCACCGGCCAGGTCGTCCAGGCGTTCGAGCACGTCGCCGATGCCCCGGTGGCACAGCGCCTCCTGGTACCGGTCGCCCAGGCGTTCGGCCAGGGCGAGGCCCTCGCGATAGGACGCCAGGGCCACCTGCAACCGCCCTAACTGTTGCGACGCCGTGCCGACCGTGTGCAACGTCGCCGTGTGCGCTTTGGACGGTGCCACCGCGGACACCAGGCCCAGGGCCTCCGTCGCGTGCCGCAACGCCTCCTCCGGCGCGTGCCGACGCAACGACAGGTTGGCCAGGTTGTTGAGGACGCCCACCCGCGACCGCTCGTCCCCGACCTCACGGGACAGCTCCAACGCCGTCGTCATCCACCGCTGCGCCTCGTCGAGCCGCCCGTCGGCCATCAGGCAGTACCCCAGGTTCGCCGACGCGGCCAACTCCAGGTCACGGTCGCCGCCCGCGAGTTCCGCCGCCCGCGTGCACTCGTCCACCGCCTCCTCGACCCGGCCGAGATCGGCCAGCGTCGACCCCAGGCGCAGCAGGAACGTCGCCTCCCCGTGCGCGTCGCCCAGCCGACGCGCGGCCTGGGCGCCGATCCGGCACAGCGTCACGCGGTCCAACCGGTCGCCGCGCCGGAAGTGGAACGCGTCCAGGCACAACGCGAGCTGCCACGTCCGCCGCAAGCCGCCGCCGGCCAACGCGACGTCCAACGCCGACCGCAGGTTCGGCTCCTCGACCGTGAACCACTCCAACGCCGCCGCGTGCGAGTCCAACGCCGGGTGACTCGCGGGCACGTGCTCGGGCGGCGGGAACGGGCGCACGTGGTCGGACAGGTGCGTGCGCGCGGAATCCCCCACGAACACGTAGTAGTCCAGCAACCGCGCCACCTTGGTGTCCACTTCGGACTCCACCGACACGAGCTGGCGGGTGAACAACCGCACCAGGTCGTGCCGCGCGTACCGGTCGGGCGTGGTCTCGTGCAACAGGTTCGTGTAGGCCAACGTGCGCAGGTGCGTCCGCGCGGTCACCACGTTGATGTCCAGCAACGCCGCCGCCGTGTAACTGTCCAGGTCGGCCCCAGGGTGCAGGCCCAACGTCCGGAACAACCGCGCCGCGCCCTCGGGCAGCTCCCGGTAGCTCACCGCGAGCGCCGCGTGCACGCCCCGTCCGGCCTCGGGCAGCGACAGCAGCGCCAGCCGGTGCTGCTCATCGCGCAGTTCGTCGACCAACGACCGGATCGTCCAGCGCGGCCGGGACGCCAGCCGCGCGCCCGCGATGCGCAACGCCAGCGGCAGTCGGTCGCACAACGCGGTCAGCTCGGCGACCGCGTCGGGTTCGTCGTCGACGCGCTGCCGGCCGAGCAACGCGGCGAGCAGGTCCACCGCGCTGTCCTCGGGCAACGTCGGCACGGCCAACGCCGTGGCGCCCTCGGTCGCCACGAGGTCGTCGAGCCGGTGCCGGCTCGTGACCAGCACCAGACACCGTCCCGAGCCGGGCAGCAGGGGTCTGACCTGCGACGCGGACCGCGCGTTGTCCAGCAGCACCAGCACGCGCCGGTCCGCGAGCAGCGACCGGAACTGCGCGGCCCGGCCTTCGAGATCGGCCGCGACCTGCGCGTCGGTCACGCCGAACGCGCGCAGGAACCCGACCAGCGCCGTGCCCGGATCCAGCGGCTCGGTCTCGTCGAACCCGCGCAGGTCGGCGAAGAGCTGCCCGTCCGGGAAGTCGGCGGCCACGCGATGCGCCCACCGCAGCGCCAACGCGGTCTTGCCGACGCCCGCGGGTCCGACCAGCAGGTGGATCGCGGAGTCGTGGCCGGCGTCGAGGTCGGACAGCTCGTCCGTCCGGCCGACGAAGCCCCGGTGCTCGCGGGGCAGTTGCGCGGGCACGCTCTCCACCGGCCGGCGGTCGCCCGCGAGCACGCGCTCGAACGCGTCCCGCAACTCCGGGCCGGGGTCGACGCCCAGCTCGTCGGCGAGGCGTTCGCGGGTGCGGCGCACGACGTCCAACGCCTCGGCCTGCCGCCCACCACCGTGCAACGCCAGCACCAACGCGGCCACGAGCGGTTCGCGCAACGGGTGCTCGGCCACCGCCTCGGCCAGCACGGACACCGCCTCGGCCGACCTGTCGAGACGGTGCAGCCGGGTGCCCATCTCCTGCACGGCCACCAACCGCGCCTCGTCCAGGCGTGCCGACACCGCCTCGCGCAACCGGTCGCCGGGCACGTCCGCGAGCACCGGGCCGCGCCACAACGCCAACGCCGCGCGCAGATGCCCGACGGCGACCTCGTCGGGCGCGTCCCGCGCGGCGTCCACCAGGTCCTCGAACCGGAACACGTCGACCGCCGACCGGTCGCCGACGAGCACGTAGCCGGGCGCCCGCGTGACCAGGTCCACCCCGTCGCCGAGCACCTTGCGCAGCTGCGCGACGTGCCCCTGGAGTGCGGCTTTCGCCTGCGGCGGCGGCGCGTCGTCCCACACCAGCGACAGCAGCCGGTCGCCGGACACCACGCGGTTGAGGTCCAACGCCAACGCCGCCAGGACGGTCCGCCGTTTCGCCGCGCCCACCGGCACGGGTACGCCGTCGGCCGAAACCAGCTCGATCGGACCGAGCAGGTTCACCCGCATCGCTGACACCTCTCGGCGTGATCACCACGGTGTGGTCGGCGCCGAGTCTGGCACAGCCGGCATTGGCGGCGCGTTGGTCGGGCGTTGGCGCACACGGTGAGACTGATCGGCATCCAGCAGGCAGCGTTCACAAGGGATTCCGATGTACATCGCCGAAGCGGGCAGTGAACTTCCGCCGCGCGTCGTCGCGTTGAGCGAGACGGTCAGGTCCGGCCGGGTGTCGCTCGACCCCACGACCGGCGAGGAGTTGCGCCGGATGCTCGTCGAGCAGATGGACCAGGTGGACTCGTGGCTCGAACGCGCCGGACGCCTCGCGCAGCCGGCGCCGCTGGGCACCAACCCCGTCGGCAACCTGATGGCGCACAAGTTCGAGATCCGCGCCGACGGCGAGCCGCTGTCCTTCGTGGCCGTGATGACCTCGTACCGCGAGGTGCTCCGGCAGACCTATGACGCCGTGGACGGCGCGATCCGCAACTTCCAGCAGGTCGACGACGAACACCGGCACGAACTCAAGCGCCTGAACGGGAACTGAGGGAGCGAACCGGGATGGCCGACGCGCAGCAGATCGACCTCGTCCTGACGGACACCCAGAACTGGGCGTCCCGCTCGCACCGCGAGCTGTACGACTCCGTGCACCACAACAACGACCCCGGCCGGACCGGTGAACTCGGCGCCGAGTGGGGCCAGTTCGGTGCGGAGCTGACCGAGTCCGCGCGCGTGATCACCGATCGGATCACGGCGTCGGAGTCGGGCTGGACCGGCGTCGCCGCGGACACCGCGCGGGAGGCCATCGGCCGGCTCGCCGAGTGGGTCACGCGGACCGCCGAGACCGCCGTCCTGGTCGGCGACAAGGTGCGCGACCAGAGCCAGGTCATGGCGGGCACACGATCGGCGATGCCCGAGCCGGTGGAGTTCAGCTGGGACGCGGCCACCGGCGTGTTCACCGGTGGCGGCATGCAGGGCCTGCTGTCGTCGGCGGCGGACGTGTCGATGGCGAACGAGCGGGCGCGGCTCGCGCACGAGTCGGCCGTCGCGGTCATGGGCGCGATGGAGGAGCAGTCGCGCGCCATCGATCGCACGACACCGCGGTTCACGCTGCCCTTCAACCCGGTGACCGGCCGCGACGAGCAACCGCCCCCCGTGAACCTGTCCGCGTTCACGGAAACGGTGGTCGGCAGGACGACGGCATCCGCCTACAGTCCGCAGGTCGAGGCCGGTGCCGGCCCCCGCTACGCGCCGGCGGCCGCGTACCAGCCCTCTTACCAGCCCGGTGGCTCGAACGGCGGTTACGTACCCGGCAGCGGGTCGAACGGCGGTTACGTACCCGGCGGCGGCTCCGGCGGGTACGAACCGCCGCCGTCCAACTACCAGCCGCGCGGCACGACGACGACTTCGAACGCAACGCCACAGGTGCCCGTGGCGCACCCGTACCGGCCGCCGACGAACCAGCCCGGCCCGGTGTACCCGACGCCCGTCCAGCCGGACTACCCGGCCAACCGGCCCGGCACCTACCCGACGCCCCGACCCGCCTCGTACCCGACCACGCCCGGTGTCCCGACCAGCGGGACGCGTCCCGGGATTCCCGGTGCTCCCGGAGTTCCCGGCGGTCGTGGTGGCGTTCCCAGTGGCTTCGGCGGCGGTGGTGGAGGCGGCGGTTACGGCGGCGGTGGCGGTTACGGTGGCGGTGGCGGTTACGGCGGCGGTGGCGGCGGTTACGGCCAGCCGGGTGCCGGACAGCTCGCGACCGGCGGTTCGACCGGCCAGCTCGGCGCGCGCGGACCGATGCCCGCGGGCATCGCGCCGACCGGCGGTCCGGGCGCCGGTTCCGCCTCCGGCATGGCCGGTTCGCCGATGGGCGGCCCGGGCGGGGCCGGCGGCCGGGACGACGACCAGGAACGCAAGTCCGCCGCGTACCTGCGGGGCGAGGACATCTTCGAGGTGCCCGGCGCCGACCTGCCGCCCTCGGTGATCGGCGGCACCCCGCCCACGGGCGGACGGCCGTGATCGAACCGGAGTTCCTGTTGACTCCACGTCAGCTCGACGTGGTGTGGCACGACCTGGGGGCCGGGCGTCTGCCCTACCCCCTGGACGTGCCGAGCCTGGGCGGCACGGAGGAGGACCGCGCGCGGTTGCGCGACGAGGTGGGACAGCCGTCGCCTCGTCTCGCGGACCTCCTCCTGCTGCTCGGCCGGGGTCGGGTCGCCGTCGACGGTGTCGCGGACCTGGGCCGTGTCGTGCGGGCGGTGGCCGTCTCCGACGGCGCCCGCGCCGTGCTCGCCGTGATCGACGACGACCGGATCGGCCTGCTGGAGGTGCGACCGACGGCGCTGGCGCACGCGGTCGTGGAGATCCTCCCCGACGGGACCGCCGGGCCGGGCAACGCGCTGTCGCTGCCGGTCACGGCGTTGAGCCAGGCCGTGACGCAGGACTTCGCCGAGTCGGACGACCCGTGGGGCGACGCCGGGCTCGGCGAGCGCGAGGCGCTGCACCGGGCCGGGGTGTCGCGCGAGGACGCCACCGCCCTGACGGAACTGGCGGCCGGCCGCGTGGCCGGCGGGCAGTTCGGCGTCTCGGTGGGCGGGTCGCGGGTCGGCGCGTTGGTGACGTGGTTCGACACCGCGCACGGCCGTTACCTGATGGTCAACGAGCACGGCTGGCTCAGCCTCGCGCCGACCGACAACGACCGGATCGCGCACCGGCTGACGACCGTCCTGTCCGCGTTCGCCTAGCGGAAATTCCCACCGGTTCGGGTGATCCCGCACCGTGGACCGCCTTGAGCGGTGCCGGCGCCGTTGTCATGCTCGGGAGCGTGACCCACGTAGTCGGCACCCTCGTAGGCAATCCCCGTCCGGGTTCCCGGACGCTGAACGCCGCGCTCGCCCTCTCCGACGCGGTGCGCACCGCGTCGGGCGGTTCCGCCGGACCGGTGGTCGACGCGGCCGAGATCGCGACGGAACTGTTCGCGCCCGGTTCGACGGCGGTGCGGGACGCGCTGGAGTCGTTGTCTGCGGCGGACATCCTCGTGGTGGCGTCGCCGACGTACAAGGCGACCTACACCGGCCTGCTCAAGGCCGTGCTGGACCAGGCGCCCGGCGGGTGGCTGCGCGGCAAGACCGTCGTGCCGCTGCTGGTGGCCGCGTCCGACCGGCACGCGCTGGCCGTGGAGCTGCACCTGCGGCCCGTGCTGGTCGAGCTGGGCGGTTCGGTGCCGGGACGCGGGCTGTTCCTGAACGAGTCGGCGCTGGCCGAACCCGCCGGGCTGACGGCCGGGTTCGCCGAGCTGCTGACCGAGGCGGGCTGGTTCACGACACCGGTGGGGGTATGACGGCATGAGCGATCTGCGCACGGCGTTGCGTGATTTCCCCCAGGGTGTGGGAATCGTGACCGCTTCGGGTCCCGAGGGACCGGTGGGCGTCACGGTCAGCTCGTTCACCTCGGCGAGCATGCACCCGCCGTTGATCGTGGTGTGGATCGGCGAGGGCGCGTCCGCGTGGCCCGTCCTGCGCACCGCGCCGTTGTTCGCCGTGCACCTGCTGCACGCCGGGCAGACCGACCTGTCGGACCTGTTCGCCCGCACCGGTTCGGACCGCTTCGGGCCGGACACCAAGTGGGAGTCCGATGTGGACGGTGTGCCGCACCTGCTGGAAGCGCCGCTGCGCCTGCGCTGCCGCACGGCCCGCCGCATCTCCGTGGGCGACCACGTGGCACTGGTCGGCGAGCCCCTGGAGATCCAGCACGCCACCGGCAACTCGCCCCTGGTCCGCTTCCAGGGCCGCTACACGTCGGTGGCCTGACCCGCGAGTCATACGTTCAGACACCGCGAGTTGTGCACTCGGACACCACGAAACCCGCGCTCCGGCATCGGCCGGGCGCGGGTTTCGTCGGATCAGGACAGGAACTTCAGGACCGCACGGGCGACCAGGTCGTTCTGCCGGAACGCGGGCGCGTTGGTCCGAGGACGCGCGAAGGCCGCATAGGCCTTGTTGTTGGTGTAAGGCCCGATCGCGAACCTACGCGCGTGCGGCACGCCCGAAGCGTCCAACACCCGGCAGTCGTCGGCCGCCACCCGCACCTGGCCCTCCGCGTCGAACACCTCGCCCGCGTCCCGCAACGACCGCAGCAGCGGATCGGCCGTCCGGTCGAGGCTGTGCTCCGGCAACCGCGCCTCGATCAAGCCGCGTGCGCGCACCACGTGACCGGGCACGCTCGCCCCGCCCGCGAGGAAGACGCCGTCCTCGGCCCGCACCCACACGTCCGCGCCGAGGAACGTCACGATCCCGGCCCGTGACAACGCGAGCAGCTCCTCCAACCGCTCCGGCGGCGGGCCGCTGGCCTGGTAGCTGAAGAACCCGTGCCACCACCCGTTGTCACCACGCAACCGTCCGGACGCCAACACCCCCGGGAGCTGCCCGTACACGCCCAACAGCCCGAAGAACGCCCCGAGGTCCGCGCTGTAGGCGGTGTCGGAACGCCGCGCGACGTCCGCCTCGACGTACCCGCGCAGGTACTCCTGCAACGCCGCCGAATCGTCGAACACCACCCCGGCGATCGGCCGGTCCAGCCGCTCGAAGTCCAGCCGGTCCTCGTCGGCCGGCACGCTGCGCGCCACCAGCTCCCGCATCCCGTCGGAGTACCAGTCCAGCTCGCCGAACCGCGCGGAGAACGTCTCCCAGTCCGTGGTGACGCGCGACGGGTGCCCCGTGAACAGCTCGCGGTAGTAGGAGTACGCGATGTCCCTGGCCATCGAAGGCCAGAGCTGCGACCGGAACTGGAGATCACCCGGAAGTGCGAGGATTTCCTCGGCGTGGAAGAACTTCGGCGGCTCGGGCGGCACGCCCTGGAGCTTGTACCCGGTCTTGGAGTGGTACGGCACGCCGCGTCGTGAACCGACGTGCAGCCGCGGTTCCCGCCCCGACGGCCGGTACACCAATGTGCCGTCGACGCGCTCGAACACCCCGCCGCGCCCCTCGGCCAGCAGCACGAAGAGGTCGACGAAAGCCAACCCCATGCCACGCACCACGATGTCCTCGCCCGCGGGCACGGCGGACAGGTCCGTGTCGGCGGTGTAGTCCGGCGGCAGGTACGTCAACCCGTGCTCGGCCGCGTACGCCGCCAACGCCGCGTGCTCGGGGTCGATCTCGTTGTCCAGGTGCCCCAACGTCAGCACGACGACGTCCGCCACGATGGGCTCGTCGACGCCGTCGAGCCGGACGCGTTGGCGCTCGGCGGAATCCCCGTCCAGCCCGACGACCCGGTGCGGGTGCACACGCACCACGCTTCCCTCGGGCAACGACGCAGCCGCGACGCCCAGGAACCACTTGAGGTACGCGCTCTGCACGCGGCGACTCGGGAACGAACGCGGCGTCAACGCGAGCAGCTCCGCCCGCACCTCCGAATCGAGGTCCACTTCGGACAGTGCCGGGCCGGCTGCCCACTCGGCGAGCGACGGACCGGGCACGATCGGCCCCTCGCACACCACGCTGTCGTCGGTGAACACGGTGACGTCCTCGGCCATCGAGTTCATCCGCAGCAGCCCCGACTGCTCGTGCCGCCACACCCGGCCGGCACCCGCCGGGAACGGGTCGACGACGTGCACCTCCAGCGGGCCGCCGAACACCGAGGCGTTGGCACCGAGCCGTTCCAGCAGCCCGGCCGCGCGCGGACCGCCGCCGGCCAGCACGACCACCGGAACGGTCATCGGACCCTCGCGAGGAATTCCCTGGTCCGCTCGTGCGTCGGGGCGTCGATCACCGCGGCGGGCGGACCCTGCTCCACCACCAGGCCCTGGTCGAGGAACACCACGGTGTCGGCGACCTCGCGGGCGAAACCGATCTCGTGCGTCACCACGACCATGGTCATCCCCTCGGCGGCCAGGCCCCGCATGACCTCGAGCACCTCGCCGACCAGTTCCGGGTCCAGCGCGGACGTCGGTTCGTCGAACAGCATCACTTTGGGGCGCATGGCCAACGCCCGTGCGATGGCCACGCGTTGCTGCTGGCCGCCGGAGAGCTGCCGGGGGTAGGCGCCCTCGCGACCGGCCAGGCCCACCCGGGCGATCAGCTCGCGCGCGTGCTTCTCGGCCTCCGCCCGGGGCACGCCGAGCACGCCGATCGGCGCCTCGACCACGTTCTGGAGCACGGTCAGGTGCCCGAACAGGTGGAAGCCCTGGAACACCATGCCGATGCCCGCGCGCTGCCGCGTGACGGCGCGTTCCCTCAGCTCGTGGAGGCGGCCGTTGTGCCGGCGGTAGCCGATCAGCTCGCCGTCCACCTCGATCTCGCCGTGGTCGAGCTTCTCCAGGTGGTTCAGGCACCGCAGCAGGGTGCTCTTGCCCGAGCCCGACGGGCCGATCACGCACGTGACCTCGCCCCGTCGGACCGACAGGTCGACACCGCGCAGCACCTCGGTGCCGCCGAAGCTCTTGTGCAGGTCGGTGACCTGGACCGCGACCGTCACGACTGCCTTCCCGCGCCACGCGAGTAGTAGCGCTCCACGTAGTGCTGACCGATGCTCAGCAGACTCGTGACGATCACGTACCAGACCGTCGCGACCAGCAGGAGCGGGATGATGAGGTAGTTGCGGTTGTAGATGAGCTGCACGGAGTAGAGCAGGTCCTGGACCGCCAGGACGCTCACGATCGACGTACCCTTCAACGTGCCGATCAGGGCGTTGCCGGCGGCCGGGACGATCGAGCGCATGGCCTGCGGGAGCACGATGCGGCGCAGGATGCGGCCGTGGCCCATGCCCAGCGCGAGCGCGGCCTCGACCTGGCCCCGGTCCACCGACAGGATGCCGCCGCGCACGATCTCCGCGGCGTACGCGGCCTCGTGCAGCGTCAAGCCGAGGATGACGGCGGTGAGCGGGCCGATGAGCGGCGCGTCACCGCCCAACGCCGGGTAGAGCATGCCGATGTTGAACCAGAACAGGAGCTGGACCAGCAGCGGGACCGCCCGGAACAGCCAGATGTAGCCCCAGGCGACCGACGACAGCACCGGGTTTCCGGACAGCCGCATCACGGCGAGCACGCCGCCGATCGCGAAGCCGAGCACCATCGTGACGGCCGTCAGCCAGAGCGTGAGCCACAGGCCGCGCAGCACGGCCTCGGTGGTGAAGTAGGCGGCGACGACGTCCCACTGGAACTGGTCGTTGGTCACCACGGACCACAGCAGCAGAAGCACGGCGACGGACACGAGGGCGGCCGACGCCCAGCGCCACGGGCGGCGCAGGGGGACGATCTTCGCGGCGGTGCGGCCGGATTGTTTCGGCGCGACGTCGGTCGAGGCGGTCATGGACGATCTCCCCAGGTGTCGAGGGAACACGGTGTCACCGGCCGCGTCCCTCAACGCCGCTGCGCCCGATCGTAGGTGCGTTTCCCCCTGTGCGGTCAAGGGATTCCGCGATCTGGACGCCGGGGGTGCTTCGTTGACGCATGTTGTTCACAGAGTTCTACTGGGACCATGGTTCCCGTGCCGCTGGTGATTCGCGGTCACATCGACTTCGGTCGCGTGTGGTCGTCGTCGAGTTCCCGCTGACACCGAGCCTTCCAGTCCGCCGCGCGTCTCCCTCAACGCCGTCGGCCAGTCCTCACACCCGATTCCACGTGGAAGGTTTGCCGTGCCTGTTGAGTTCCTGGGGATAGGCGGCACGAACGACGGTTCGGAGACGGCCCCTCGCACCGCTGGTTCGTTCGACAAGGAGTACACGCTGCGGTTGGCCCGCGCCCACGAGGAGCACGGGTGGGACCGGGTGCTGTTCGCGTACGGCTCGGGGGCGCCCGACCCGGCGCAGGCCGCCGCCTACGTGGCCACGAAGCTCGACCGGTTGCAGATCCTGTTGGCGCACCGGCCCAACGTGTCGTACCCGACGTTCGCGGCCAAGACGTTCGCCACGCTCGACCAGATCAGCGACGGCAGGCTGACGGTGCACTTCATCACCGGCGGCACGGACCACGAGCAGCAGCGCGAAGGCGACTACCTGACCAAGGACGACCGGTACTCGCGGACCCGCGAGTACATCGGGATCGTGAAGAAGGCGTGGACGTCGCGCACTCCGTTCGACCACTCGGGCGAGCACTACCGGTTCGCGGACTTCGTGAGCGACGTGTTCCCCGTCCAGCAGCCCCGACCGGGCGTCTCGTTCGGCGGTTCCTCGCCGGCCGCCTACCGGGCGGGAGGGGCGGAAGCGGACATCTTCTGCCTGTGGGGCGAGCCGCTCGCGGACACGGCCGCGCAGATCGAGTCGGTGCGACAGGCCGCGCGGGAGGCGGGGCGGACGGACGTGCCGCGCATCCAGGTGGCGTTCCGGCCGATCCTGGGCGCCACGGAGGAACTGGCGTGGGAGAAGGCGCACCGGATCGTGGGCGCGATCAAGGAGCGCACGGCGGGTGGCAAAGCGCTGACCAGGCGGCACTCGTTGACCAAGCCGGAGAACACCGGCTCGCAGCGCCTGCTGGAGATCGCGGCCCGGGGTGAACGCCACGACCGTGCACTGTGGACGCCCACGGCGGCGGCGACGGGCGGCGCGGGCAACTCGAACGCGCTGGTCGGCACGCCGGAGACGGTGGCCGCGGCGTTGCTGGACTACGTCGACCTGGGCGTGGACATCATCTCGGCGCGCGGCTACGACCTGCTCGACGACGCGATCGACTTCGGCCGCTACGTGATCCCGATCGTGCGGGAGGAGGTCGCCAAGCGCGACCGGGAGTCCCGCGCGTCGGTCGAGTCGATCGCGGTCGACGGATGAGCCGATCGCTGGGGGCGTTGGACGTGCGGCGGGTGACGCTGGCGGACCCGCTCGTCACGCCGATGCTCGACGAGCTGCTGTTCGAGTACACGACCCGCTACGGCCCCGGTGCCGTCGACGAGATGACCCGCTACCCGGCCGACGCGTTCGAGCCGCCGCACGGCACCCTGCTCCTCCTGCTGGAGGAGGGCGTGCCGGTCGCCGGCGGGGCGTTCAAGCGGTACGACGCCCGCACCGCGGAGGCCAAGCGCATCTGGACGGCCGCCGCGCACCGCCGGCGCGGCCTGGCCCGTCGGGTGATGGCCGAGCTCGAGCGGGAGGCGGCCTCCTACGGCTACCGCCGCATGTACCTGACCACGGGCCCACGGCAGCCCGAGGCACGCGACCTGTACCTGGCCACGGGGTACACGGCGTTGTTCGACGTGGCGAATCCACCGACCGTCGGGCCGTTGCCCTTCGAGAAAGACCTGGGGTGACCGCTGTGCGCACGAAGTGCCTGGTGGCGTTGACGATGCTGCTCGCCTTGGTGGTGAGCGGCTGCGGCACGGGCGAGACCCCGTTGCCGGGCGCGGCCGAGAAGCCGTCGGAGAACCCGGTCGCCGAGGTCGTGAAGGACGACGCGGCGGCGGCACTGCTGCCGGCGAACGTCCGCGACGCGGGTGTGGTCAAGTTCGGCGTGTCGGTCGGCGGCACGGGCCCGTCGTCGTACTTCTCGGACGACAACAAGACCCCGATCGGCCTGGACATCGACATCGCCGACGCGGTGGGCAAGGTCCTCGGCGTGCGGGTCGAGCGGGAGATCGCCAGCTTCGAGAACATCCTCCCGGGGTTGACCAGCGACAAGTACCAGGTGGGCACCGGAAACTTCGGCGTCACCGAGGCGCGGAAGAAGACGATCGACTTCGCCACGTACATCAACGACGGGCAGGGCTTCGCCATCCGCAAGGACGACACGAGGTTCACCGAGATCAAGAAGCTGGACCAGCTCTGCGGCCTGAAGGTGGGCACGGGCGCGGGCACCACCTTCGAGGCGACGTTGGAGAAGGAGAAGCACGTCTGCACCGACGCCGGCAAACCGGCGTACGAGGTGCTGAGCTTCTCCGAGAACTCCGCGATCTACCTGGGGCTCCAGCAGAAGCACATCGACGTGATCATGAGCACGATCAACGGCCTCAGGTTCGCCGCCACCAAGCAGCCGAACCTGAAGTTCCTGGGCGAGTTCAAGCGCCTCGACGTCGGCTTCGCCTTCCGCAAGGACTCGCCCTTGGCACCGGCGTTTCAGGCAGCGGTGAACAAGCTGATCGAGAACGGCACCTACTCCAAGATCCTCGCCAAGTGGGGCACCCAGGACTCGGCCATCCCCCGCTCGGAGATCAGCCCGCCGGAACACTCCTGACGACCGACACACCTGACGACGGGCGATCCTGACAGCGGGCGCTCCTGACAGCGGACACAACTGACAGCCCACTCCCCAACGACCCGCAACGGGCCAGACTCCTCCCGGACACCCGTTCCCAGCCCACGCCCGCTCAGCCCACCCAGATCACCACCCCGGCAGACCACCCCGCCCGAACCGCCATCCCCTCAGGCCTCACCCCACCTCCCGATCCACCCTCCAAGGTCCAGGCGTCCCGCCATCGGGACGCCTGGACACCACTCCCGACACACCACTCCCGACACACCACCGCCGAACACCGACAACCACCAGCCCGCAGCCAGCCCACCACCAGGCCACTGGCGACAGCCCGCCGCCCCTGGCCCCGACGTCGGCGACCCTCCACCCAGCGCGCCAACGCATTCCTGCGACCCCGCCTCCCAGCGGCCCACCATCAGCGGTCCCCGCGCAATGGTCCACCGATCACGAACCGCCAAGCACGAACCACCGACAGCCACCGCTCAAGGCGCCACCGACACCCACTGGGCGCCACCGGCCAATCCCCGGCCCACCCCCGGCCAACCCTGCGGCCCCGCCGCCTCCTCATCGCTCTCAACTCGCCGCTCAACTCGCTCGACACGCCCGACTCGTCCGGCGACACCGGACGCCAGGACGGACCGACGCACTTCGCCGGCGCCGGTCCCGTGAGCCCCTCCCCCTACCGGGCGAGGGGCTCACGTCCGTGTACGCGAATTGCGGCCCCGGGAATTCTCGGCCGACGCCCTGTGCCCACGCGGCCGGCCCTGAGTAAGCTCACGTCCGCGCAACGATTCAACCAATTCCCCCATTCGAGTGACAATTGAAGAAAAGGCGCTCGACAGGCCGTGCCCACCCACACGGACCCGTTCACGACGACCTTCGACGATGGGCATACCGGGCAAATGGTCGGACAGACAGACGCCGTGCCGCCAAGGCACGACAACGTCCTCGCGTTCGACGCCGCCTGCGACGACTTCGCACGCAGCTGGGCCTCGGCCCTGGGCCCGCCGACCCGGTCCGACCTCGACCGCGACCACCTCGTAGCCCTGCTCGGCCGCCTGACCGAACAGCTCCACGACGCCCTCACCGGCCCCGCCTATCCGACCACGACCGTGCACGGCGTCGGACGGGCACTGGTCGAGCACGGATTCGTCTCGGTCACCGCGCTGGAACGGTCGATCGCCCACGTCGGCACCTGCCTCGTACCCGCGTTCGGTCTGCCCGACGACCAGGCCGCCCACCTGATGGCCGTGCTCGGCGGAATCGCCGCCGGCTACGCCGAGGCATCCCGCGAGCACACGTTCGACTCGACCGAACGCGAGCTACGACACACGTCGCGCGACAGCGAAGCTCGCTTCCGTGCCCTGTTCCGAGCGTCCGGCGTGGCGATCGTGATCACCGGACTCGACGGCGGACTACGAGAGTTCAACGACGCCCTCCTCTCCCTTCTCGGGTATGACGACGCGACCACCCTGGCCGCGACCAACGCGCGCGATCTCTTCCACCTCAACGACCAGGCCGACCTCGACTCGGCGTTGGCCACGCTCGCCTCCGGTGTGCGCGAACACGTGCGCTCCGAGAAGCGCATGCTCCGCTCCGACGGCGAGGTCGTCGACGTCCTCGTCGGCATCTCCCTGGTCCGCGACGAAGGCACGCCCGCGTACCACGTGATGCTGGTCGAGAACCTCGACGAGGTCCGCGCACTCCAACACCAACTGCTCCGGCAGAGCCTGCGCGACCCGCACACCGGCCTCGCCAACCGCGCCCAGTTCCTCGGTTGGGTCGAAGGCGCGGTCGGCGGTTTCGGCCCGACCACCGCCGCTCTCGTCGTGTTCGACCTCGACGGCTTCCGTGTGGTCAACGACGCCTTCGGCCACGAGACCGGCAACCGCGTCCTGATCGAGGTCGCCAACCACCTGCGGTCGGTGTTCGGTGCCGACGGCCGCGTCGCCCGGATCGGCGCGGACGAGTTCGGGGTACTCGTCCACGACCCGACCGACGTGGCCACCGTCGTCGCACAGGTCGAGGAAGCGATCGATCTGTTCTCCGAAGCCCTGTGGATCGGCGACTACGGCATCGGTGTCGCGGCGAGCGTCGGCATCGTCGTCGCCCAGACCCGAGGCGCCGACCCCGTCGAACTCCTGCGCCGTGCCACCGTGACCCTCGGCTGGGCCAAGGACGAGGGCAAAGCGCAGTGGGCACTCTACGACCCGGCACGCGACGACCGCGAACAGGAACTACTCCGACTCGCCGCCTCCATCGCGGGAGGCTTGGAGCAGGACGAATTCCGCGTCGACTACGAGCCCGTCTACGCATTGCCCTCGCGCACCGTGGTCGCGGTCGAGACCCGCTTGCGCTGGGACCACCCGGTGCTCGGCCTGCTCGACACCACCACGATGCTCTCGGTCCTGTCACTGGCCACGGTCACCGGCATGGTCGTCCGTCTCGGTCGGTGGGTCCTCGAACGCGCCTGCTCCGACGCGGGCGAGTGGTACCGCCGATTCGGCCCGGCCGCACCCGTGCTGACCATGGACCTGACCGCACGCCAGTGCCAGGAACCGGAACTCGTCGCCGAGGTCCGCCGCGCCCTGCGCGCCGCCGAATTGCCTGCCTCCCTCCTCCAGTTCGAACTCGGTGAAAGCGTTCCGACGCTGGTAAGCGACGACCAGGCCGAAGAGCTGACGATCCTCACCGACGACGGGGTCCGCCTCGTACTGGCACAGATCTCCGACACGCTCCCCGCCGACCGCCTGCGTCGGCTTCCGGTGAGCGGCATCAAGGTCCAGGGCATCCCGGACCCGACACTGCCCGACACCGCCCGCCGCGCCGGTCTGGCGCTGCACGCGTGCGGCATCACCACCGAGGACGAGGCCGCCGCACTCCTCGACCTCGGGGTGACCGCGGCCCAAGGACCGTTGTTCGGCCCCGGCCCGCTCGACGCCGACCAGGTCGCCACGATTCTTGGCGAGTCCTGAGCCGACGCTCAGCTTGCTCACAACCACCGGCATCACCGTGGAACCCATGGCAGACGACATTCCCGCCCCCCGCGGGCCCCTGGAGACACGGTCGCCGTTCTGGCGGCGGACCGGCACCGTGGTGACTTCGGCGGCCCTCGCAGCCGCCCTGTTCGGCGGCATCGCCGGTGGCGTGGTCGGCTACTCCAGCGCCGAGGCACCCGTCACACCGACCGCGACCGGCACGACGGTCGCGCGGCAGACGAGCACGTCGACCGGCTTCGACGTCAGCGCGATCGCCGCCAAGGCCCTGCCCAGCGTCGTACAGATCAACGTCACGACCACGCAGGGCGAGGGCCTCGGCTCCGGCGTCGTCCTGAACGCAGACGGCCGAATCCTCACCAACAACCACGTCGTGTCCGGCGCCCGCCAGGTGACCGTGACCCTCGCCGACGGCCGCACCGTCGACGCCGAGGTCGTCGGCACCGACCCGAACAGCGACCTCGCCGTCGTCCAGGCCACCGACGCCGGCAACCTCACCCCGGCGACCTTTGCCGACTCCGACCAGGTCCACATCGGTGACCAGGTCGTAGCGATCGGTTCACCCGAAGGTCTCCAGGGCACTGTCACGACCGGCATCGTCAGCGCCCTGGACCGCACCGTCACCGTCCCCGGCACGGGCCGACGCACGGTGAGCTACCAGGCGATCCAGACCGACGCCTCCATCAACCCCGGCAACTCGGGCGGCCCGCTGATCAACGCGGCCGGCGAGGTCGTCGGGATCAACTCGGCCATCTACTCGCCCGCCACCGACGGCGGCGAGGCCGGCAGTGTCGGCATTGGCTTCGCGATCCCCTCGAACCAGGTCACCCAGATCCTCTCCCGGTTGGGATGAACGGGTGGGTTAGGCCACGAGGCTCGGCGCCCGCCGAGCCTCGCTGCCATGATCACCGCATGACCGAACCCCGATCACTGACCGAGACCAGGTCCCGCATCGACACCGTGGACTCGGCCCTGATCCGCCTTCTCGCCGACCGCCAGGAGCTGGTGCGCACCGCGGCGGCGTTCAAGAAGGACGAGCAGGACGTCCGCGCACCCGACCGTGTGGCCGAAGTGATCGCCCTGGCCCGCTCCCGCGCGGAGGAGGCCGGGTTGTCCCCGGACGTGGCCGAGTCGGTGTGGCGGGCGATGATCACCGCGTTCGTCGACCTGGAGTTGGCGGAGCACTCCGCGCTTCGCCGGAACTGACGGCCCACCTCCTACCCGGGCCGCACCCGTATCGTCGGAGGACGGCTCCTGGCACATGGCCGGACAGGCGCCAACGGTGTTCCGGACGGCGACGTGCGGACTACGGACATGTATCTACCTCCTGGTTCGAACGCGGACTGCGGGTCTCACGGGACTTCGGAACGGACGGTTTCGGATCTCCCTTCCACGACGGGGCGGCGGACGGGTCACGGGGCGACGGCGGGTCGATGAGGCGGTGCTCTACTGGACGGGTCGTGCACTGGATCCTCCCGGTATTCGGAGTTGCGGCTCCGGTATCAGTTTCGGAGTGATCACTCCGGCTGTCAACATCTCGGACGGGTGAAATGCGGATCGACGCGGTACGGAACCGGGCGAAACTGGTCGCGGTGGCCGACATCTGCTTCGCGCGACACGGCGTCACGGTGTCCACCGACCTCATCGCCAAGGAGGCGGGCGTCGGCATCGGAACGGTGTTCCGACACTTCCCGACCAAGGACGACCTGCTCGCCGAGGTCAACGCCGCCCGCCTGCGCAGGCTGGCCGAACAGGCGGGGACGTTCAGCACCGAGCGGTCGCCCGGCGAGGCGTTCTTCGCGTTCGTGCGCGCCGTCGCAGGCCAGGACGACTTCAAGAACACGACGGTCGAGGCCCTGATCGCGGCGGGCGTCGACCTGGCCGACGCGGAGGAGGAGATCGCCGGTCAACTACGCACGAACCTCACCCGACTCCTCGACGACGCCCAACACGTCGATGCGGTCCGCGACGACCTGGGCTTCGCCGAACTGCGCGCACTCCTGGTCGGCATCGGCAACGCACTGGGACACGCAGGTCCGGACGCTCACGAGCGCGTGCTCTCGGTCTTCCTCGACGGAATGCGCCCTCAGCGCCAATCCGGCCGCAACGGCATCCGGGACGACGACCCATCGAGCCTCACGCCCAGCACCTGATGCAACTGCACGGCGTTGCGCTCGAAACCCAGCCGCGACGCCGCCATGTACAGCCGCCAGACCCGCGCACGCGCCGTACCCACTTCGGACACGGCGTCGTCCCACCGCTCCTCCAGGTTCTCGCCCCACGCCGCGAGGGTGAGCGCGTAGTGCTCCCGAAGGTTTTCCTCGTGCCGGACCTCGAAACCGTTGTCGCTCATCACGGACACGATGTGCCCCGGACCGACCAGCTCGCCGTCCGGGAACACGTACCGGTCGATGAACCTGCCGGTCCGGGCGCGCTCCCGGTTGCCGGATCGAGTGATGCAATGGTTGAGCATCCGACCGCCGGGCCGGAGCTTGCGCGCGAGGAACCTGAAATAGCCGGGGAGTTTGGCCTTGCCGATGTGCTCGGCCAGCCCGATCGAGCTGATCGCGTCGAAGCGGCTCTCCCGCACGTCCCGGTAGTCGAGGTGACGCACCTCCGCGAGATCCGACAGGCCTGCGGCCACGATCGCCTTACGTGCCCACTCAGCTTGATTGCGCGACAACGTCACGCCCAACGCACGCACGCCGTACTCACGCGCGGCATGCATCACCATGCCTCCCCAACCGCAGCCGACGTCGAGCAACCTCATGCCCGGCTTCAAGGCGAGCTTGCGCGCGACCAGGTCGTGTTTGGCGTGCTGCGCTTCCTCCAATGTGGATGTCTCTGTCGGGTACACCGCACACGTATAGGCCATGGATGAGCCCAACACGTACTCATAGAACGTGTTCGACACGTCGTAGTGGTGGGCGATGGCGGCTTGGTCCCGCGTCTTGGAGTGGCGAAGTCCCCGCAGGCGCCGCTCCTGCTTGGGAATCTCGACCCGCGACGACAGCAACTGCCTGCCGACGACCCGCAGCAGATCCACCCGGTTCGCCCACGACACCGCACTCAGCGACAGCACCGAAAGGTGCCCCAGCGCCGCATAAAGGTCACCCACGACCTCGAGGTGACCGGTCACGTACGCACGCGCCAGCCCCAGCTCACCGGGCGCGGAAGCCAGGTAGGACAACGCTTCCGGCGATCGGACCTCGACGCTCACGTCAGCGTCGGACGGTCCCGCCGAGCTGCCGTCGTACGCACTGAAACGCACGGTCGCGTCGCCGCCGACCGCCTGCCGGAACACTTCCGCCAACCGCACGAGGAGGCTCCCTTCAGCCGCGGAGGACGCATTTGGCGTACAGGCCGGGCAGACGCCCGTCCGGGTCGTAGTGCCGCTTGAGGTCGTCGTAGTGCTCACCGTTGTACTTCTCGTGGAAGTCTTCGGGCGTGTAGTAAGAGTCGGAGTAGAGCGACTTGTGCCCGCCCAGCCGGGCGACCTCGGCCTCGATCAGCCGGTTCCGGTCGCCGATCAGTTCATCCGATCGAAGGTCCACTGAGGACCAGAATCCGACGTTGACATACAGTACCCTCGAGTCCATCGGGTACAGCGGCCATCCGGCGGGGTCGCGCAGCTTCACGGGGCACAACCAGACAGGCTCGATCCCCACCTCTCGGTGGAAGAACTCCAGGAACTCCGGCACTCTGTCGACCGGGATCTCGACGTCCTGGATCACGGGTTCACGCGTCACGCGGCTCACACGCGAACTGAACCCGGTCCGACGGTCGAGGGCCACGAGCCTCCGGTAGACATCGGAACGCAGGTACCGCTTCGGCACCAGTCGCCGCACGACCGGGTGCTGCACGCCGAACGCTCGCGAACACCAGAACCAGTCGGTGTCCCAACGCCACAGGTAGTCGCGTGCGGTGAGGTAGTCGGTCCGCCGTCTCTGGATGGACCGGTAGTAGACCGCGTTGCCGGTGTAGTCGGACGTCCACGGGGCTTCGTCCATCCATGTCCCAAGGGTCAGGTAATGCTCCTGGCCCGAGAAGACCACGCCGTCGATGAAGTCGACGCGTGTGCCTTCGAACGACTGCTCGTCACAGATCGCTTTGAGCGCGTCGGTACACGACCACGCATCACCGAACGGGAGGTGTGTCAACCGGACGAACCGGTGAACCGGTTCCAACTCGAGCTCCACTCGCAGCGCGTAGCCCAGGGTGCCATAGGAGTTCGGGAATCCGCGGAACAGGTCGTCCTCCGGACCGACGACCACCACCTCACCACTGCCCGTCAGGACCTCCAGCGAGCGCACCGACTCGTGCGGCAGGCCGTTGCGAAAGGAGCTTGATTCGATACCAAGACCGGCGACCGCTCCACCGAGCGTGATCGTCTTCAACTGCGGCACGACCAGTGGCATCAGCCCGTGTGCCAGGGTCGCGTCGACCAGGTCTTCGTACCTTGTCATGCCCTGGACCTGCGCGGTCCTCGTTCGGGGATCGACGGACAGGACCCGGTCGAACCGCGCGACGTCGAGTCCGCCGGAGTGGTCGGCGCGGAACCGGAACAGGTTCGACGTCGACTTGGCGAGCCTGACGGGTGCACCCGTCGGAATCGCCGCGTACTGGCCGCACAGCGCGGCCACCGCCCGCTCGTGATCGCCCACCCGTCCGACGTTAAGCCGAGCAGAGAGGATCAGCACGTCCAAATCGATAAGGCAACGATGTTACCGACCGGTAGTACCGTGGCGCCATGACGCATGAGGTGACGAACCAGGTCCCATCCCTGGACGGCTACGACGTGGCCGACGATCCGGCGCTTCTGGAAGCGTTACGCCGAAGTGATGCCGCATGGGCAGAAACCGAGCTGCACGAACTCGGCTTGAAGGCGGGCTCCGCACACGCCCGACTTCTGGCCCGGCAGGCGGATATCCACCCGCCGGTCCTGCACACGCATGACCGGTACGGCCATCGCATCGACGAAGTCGAGTTCCATCCGGCGTGGCATGAACTCATGGCCACGGCGGTCGGGCACGGCTTGCACGCCGCGCCGTGGCGTGACGAGCGGCCAGGTGCGCACGTGGCGCGGGCGGCGAAGTTCTACGTGTGGAGCCAGGCCGAGGCGGGGCATGGTTGTCCGGTCTCGATGACGTACGCGGTCGTTCCGGCGCTGCGGACGTCACCGGAACTCGCACGTCGCTACGAGCCGCTGCTCGCCGCGCGCGAGTACGACTTCGGCACGCGGGCGCCGGAGGCGAAGCGCGGGCTGCTCGCGGGCATGTCCATGACCGAGAAGCAGGGCGGCTCGGACGTGCGCGCGAACACGACATCGGCCGTGCCGGCGGGTGACCACCATGTGCTGACCGGGCACAAGTGGTTCACGTCGGCACCGATGTCGGACCTGTTCCTCGCGTTGGCTTACACGCAGGGTGGGTTGTCGTGCTTCGTCGTGCCTCGGGTGCTGCCGGACGGCTCGCGCAACCGGATGTTCCTGCAACGGCTGAAGGACAAGCTGGGCAACAGGTCGAACGCGTCGGCCGAGCTGGAGTACGACGGCGCGGTCGGTCTGCTGGTCGGTGAGGAAGGTCGGGGCGTGCGGACCGTCATCGAGATGGTCAACGCGACCCGTCTGGATTGCGTGCTCGGCACGGCGGCCGGCATGCGGTCCGGCCTCGTCCAGGCGACGCACCACGCCGTGCACCGAAAGGCCTTCGGCCGGGCGTTGGTCGACCAGCCCGCGATGCGCAACGTGCTCGCGGACCTGGCCGTCGAGTCCGAGGCCGCGACGACGGTGGCGTTGTGGTTGGCCGGTACGCGGAGTCGGCTGGGATTGGCGGTGACGAAGTACTGGGTGTGCAAGCGGGGACCGGCGCACGCGGCGGAGGCATTGGAATGCCTGGGCGGCAACGGGTACGTGGAGGACTCGGGGCTGCCTCGGCTGTTCCGGGAGTCGCCGCTGATGTCGATCTGGGAAGGCTCGGGCAACGTCGCGGCGTTGGACGCGTTGCGGGCGATGGCGCGCGAGCCGGAGGCGGTGGACGAGTTCCTGGCCGAGGTCGACGCGGGGCGGGGCGGTGATCGGCGGTTCGACGCGGCGGCGGACGCCGTGAAGGTCGCGCTGTCCGACCGGGATGACCTCGAGCTGCGGGCACGGGTGCTGGTGGAACGGATGGCATTGCTGCTCCAGGGTTCCTTGCTGCTCCGGTATGGGCATCCGGCGGTGGCGGACGCGTTCTGCGCGTCGCGGCTCGGTGGTGAGGGTGGCGTGGCGTTCGGCACGTTGCCGCGCGGGGTGGACTTCGCGGCGATCGTCGAGCGGGGATGTCCGGTGTTGTCCTGAGCACTGTCACAGGGACTGGAGGGGGAGCTTTTGGTTGTGAGCGAACGGGTTTGAGGGTCGTGGTGCTCGTGAGTCGAGCCTGTGGGGAGCGCTGTGTCGAGTGATGTGGCGCCCATGGGGTGAAAGGCCGCGAGCGTCGCGGGGCTGTGGGCGGGCTGATGCTCGGGCCGGTGGTCCGCAGACCAGGTGCCGACCGTGCGGCGGGAGGGTCAGGCCGTGGTGGCGGTTGAGGTGCCCGAGAGGAGGCGGTGACGGCTGGTTGGTGGGCCGCTTGTGGCAGTGACCACCGAGGACACCGAGATGTTGCGGGGTACGGCTCGGTGCGGGCCTGTCCGTAGGCAGGCAGGATGCTCGGCCGTGGTGGCGCGGCCACGAGTAAGGCGTCGCTGTGACGGCAGTGCCGCGACCACAGCGGCAGCGTTGTGGCGGCAGCGGCAGCGGTTGTGGCGGCAGCGGCAGCGGCAGCGGTTGTGGCGGCAGCGGCAGCGGTTGTGGCGGCAGCGGATGCCGGTGGTGGCATGGTGCAGCGGCAATAGCCGTCGCGGGCGGATGTGGGTGGCTCGTCGGGCTGCTTTGCCGGGCGGCTGTGCTGTGCCACGCGACTGCGGGCAGCGGTGGCACGACGCGGCGGTGAGAGTAGGCAGAAGTCGCCGGAGGCCACTGAGGGCTGCGGCGCTGCCTCTGTGGCGGCTTGTCTGAGTGCGGCGGCCGTCGGGGTGGAGTGGTGGCTGCGTGGAGTTGCTGCGGCGGTAACGGGAACGGTCGGAGGTGGTAGTGGATAGGGGCGGGTCTGGGTTGGGTGGAGGCGGCACGGCCGGTTGAGTGGCCACGGCCGTGCCGCCTGCTACGGGACCCGGGGTGGGTCTGTGAGGCACCTGTACCTGGTGTGTCCGGGGGCTGGGGGCTGTGGACCTGGCCATTCCGGCCATCTCGGATGGTAGGTGCCGGGCCTTGCCGTCCCGGGCCTCGTTGTGCGGTCCTGTTGTCCTAGAGGCCCAGGTCGCGGGCGATCAGGATGCGTTGGACCTCGCTGGTGCCCTCGCCGATCTCCAGGATCTTGGCGTCGCGGTAGAACCTGCCCACCGGGTACTCGTTCATGAACCCGTAGCCGCCGAAGATCTGGGTGGCCTCGCGGGCGTTGTCCATGGCCGTCTCCGACGACACCAGCTTGGCGATCGCCGCCTCCCGCTTGAACGGTTCGCCGCGGAGCATCTTCGACGCCGCCTGGTAGTACGCCAGCCTGGCGACGTGGGTTCGGGCCTCCATGTCCGCGATCTTGAACTGGATCGCCTGGTAGGAGCCGATCTTGTGGCCGAAGGCCTCGCGTTCGTGGACGTACTTCAAGCACTCGTCGACGCAGCCCTGGGCCAGGCCCACCGACAGGGCGGCGATGGCCACCCGGCCCTCGTCCAGCGTCTGGAGGAACTGGGCGTAGCCCCGTCCCCGTTCCCCCACCAGGTTCTCCAGTGGGACTCGACAATCCTGAAAGGACAGTTCGCGGGTGTCCGACGCGTTCCACCCCACCTTGGAGTACTTGCGGGACACCGAGAAGCCCTCGGTCCCGGCCGGTACCAGGATGGCCGAGATCTCGGGCTTCCCGTTGTCGCGCCGACCCGTGACCGCGGCGACCGTCACCAGGCCCGTGATGTCCGTGCCCGAGTTCGTGATGAACGCCTTCGTGCCGTTCAACACCCACGAGTCGCCGTCGATCCGCGCCGACGTGGTCAGGGCACCCGCGTCCGACCCCCCGCCCGGCTCGGTCAGACCGAAGGCTCCCAGGCTTTCACCCGCCACCAGCTTCGGCAGCCACTCGTCCTTCTGCGCGGCCGACCCGAACCGGTACAGGGGCATCGCGCCCAGGGAGACCCCGGCCTCCAGCGTGATCGCCACAGACGAGTCGACGCGTGCCAACTCCTCCAGCACCAGGCACAGGGCGAAGTAGTCCCCGCCCATGCCCCCGTACTCCTCCGGGAACGGCAGGCCGAACAAGCCCATCCGGCCCATCTTCGCCACGATCTCGTACGGGAACTCCTCGCGCTCGTAGAACCCGCCGATGACCGGCGCGACCTCCTCGCGCGCGAACTCCTCGACGGTCTTGCGCAGGGCCTCGTACTCCTCGTCAAGGCGGAAGTCCAACATCGCTCACTCCTGGTGGGGGACCACGACGGCAAGTACCTCGTCCAGCGCGACCTGTTGGCCTGCCTGGACGTTGACCTCGGTGAGCACACCGTCGACCGGTGCGGTGACGGTGTGCTCCATCTTCATCGCCTCGACCACGAACAGGGCCTGGCCGGCTTCGACCACGTCGTCGCGCGAGGCACGCACAACCAGCACGGTGCCGGGCATCGGACTCGTCACCGGGCCGCCGACGCCGGTGGACGACGCACCCGCGGAAGTGCTCTCGTCCTCGGTCAGTGCCCAGGTGTGCCCGTCCCGGCCGAGCCACAGCGTCCGCCCGTCGCGCACCGCGGCGTACGAACTCGTGCCCACGACAAGGGACCCGTCACGCCAGAAGGCACTGTACGAATACGTTTCCGAGCCGACGGCGACCTCGTCACCGCGCACGCGCACGTCGACCCCGTCGAACCGCCAGGTCGCCCAGGCGTGGTCGCCGACCCGCCATCCCGACGGCCGATCCCACGGGTCCGGACCGCCCAGGGCCAACCGGCGCTCCAAAGCCGCGGCGGCGAGCACCTCCGGCGGCAGCGACGACGTCACCAACGAATCCAGCTTGCGCTCGACCAACCCGGTGTCCAGCGCACCGGACCGGACGTCCTCATCGGACAGTAGGGCGCGCAGGAACGGGATGTTCGTAGTCACGCCCAGCACAACCATGCGCGCCAGCGCGGAATCCAAGCGCCGCAACGCCTCCGCACGCGTGGCACCGTGGGCGATCACCTTCGCGAGCATCGGGTCGTAGGAACTCCCGACCGTCAGTCCGACGGTCAACGCCGAGTCGACCCGCACGTCCGCGGGCTCGTGCAGGGCCAGCACGGTCCCACCCGTGGGCAGGAACCCCCGCGCCGGGTCCTCCGCGTAGACCCGGGCCTCGACCGCGTGGCCGGTCAACGTGAGCGCCGGGAGGTCCAGCCGCGCCCCGGCCGCCACCCGGAGCTGCCACTCGACCAGGTCCACGCCCGTGACCAGCTCGGTCACCGGGTGCTCGACCTGGAGCCGGGTGTTCATCTCCATGAAGAAGTAGTCGCCCGTGGTGCCGTCGACGATGAACTCGACCGTGCCCGCACCCCGGTAGCCGACGGATTTCGCGGCGGACACCGCTGCTTCGCCCATCGCCGAGCGGGTGGCGGCGTCCAGGAGCGGCGACGGCGCCTCCTCGATGATCTTCTGGTGCCGGCGCTGGAGGCTGCACTCCCGCTCGCCCAGGTGCACCGCGCCGCCGTGCGCGTCGGCCAGCACCTGGATCTCGATGTGCCGGGGGTTGGTGATGAACCGCTCGATGAGCAACGTGTCGTCGCCGAACGACCCGGACGCCTCGCGCCGCGCCGACTCGATCGCGTCACGCAGGTCCTCGACCCGGTGCACCAGCCGCATGCCCTTGCCCCCGCCGCCGGCGGACGGCTTGAGCAGCACCGGGAAGCCGATCTCCAGGGCGGCGTCGACCAGGTCGTCGTCGGTCATGCCCGCCCGGGTCCGGCCAGGCACGACCGGCACGCCGGCGGCGGACACCGTGAGCTTGGCCCGGATCTTGTCGCCCATCGCCTCGATGGCCTCGGGCGACGGGCCGATGAACACCAGGCCCGCTTTCTCGCAGGCACGGGCGAAGTCCGCGTTCTCCGCGAGGAACCCGTACCCGGGGTGCACGGCCTGCGCACCCGTGGACAACGCCGCGTCCACGACCTTCTCGATCGACAGGTAGCTCTCCCGCGCGGCGGCCGGGCCGAGCCGCACCGCCACGTCGGCCGAGCGCACGTGCAGGGCATCGGCGTCCGCGTCGCTGTACACGGCGACGGACCGGATGCCCAGGCCACGCAACGCGCGGATCACGCGCACCGCGATCTCGCCTCGGTTGGCGACCAGGACGCTGTCGAACATCGTCATCACATCCGGAAGACGCCGTAGGAGACCGGCTCGATCGGGGCGTTCGCCGACACCGACAACGCCAGGCCGAGCACGGTGCGGGTGTCGCGCGGGTCGATCACGCCGTCGTCCCACAGCCGCGCGGTGGAGTAGTACGGGTTGCCCTGGTCCTCGTACTGCCGCCGGATCGGCGCCTTGAACGCCTCCTCGTCCTCCTCGGACCAGGAGTCGAGCTGGTCGCGCCGCACGGTCGCGAGCACGGACGCCGCCTGCTCACCGCCCATCACGGAGATGCGCGCGTTGGGCCACATCCACAGGAACCGGGGCGAGTAGGCCCGGCCGCACATCGAGTAGTTGCCCGCGCCGAACGAGCCACCGATCACGACGGTGAACTTGGGTACGCGCGCGCACGCCACAGCGGTGACCATCTTGGCGCCGTGCTTGGCGATGCCGCCCGCCTCGTACTCGCGGCCGACCATGAACCCGCTGATGTTCTGGAGGAACACCAGCGGCACGCCGCGCTGGTCGCACAACTGGATGAAGTGCGCGCCCTTCAACGCCGACTCGCCGAACAGGACCCCGTTGTTGGCCACGATCCCGACCGGGTGGCCGTGGATGCGCGCGAACCCGGTTACGAGCGTGTGTCCGTAGTCTTTCTTGAACTCGTGGAACCGGCTTCCGTCGACCACGCGGGCGATGACCTCGCGGACGTCGTAAGGGGTTCGGCTGTCCGTAGGTACGACGCCGTACAACTCGCCGGGGTCGACCACCGGTTCGACGGACGGTTCGACCTGCCACGGTCGAGGGCCGCGCGGACCCAGCGTGCTCACGATCGACCGCACGATCCGCAACGCGTGCGCGTCGTCGTCGGCCAGGTGGTCGGTCACGCCGGACGTGCGCGAGTGCAGGTCGCCGCCGCCGAGTTCCTCGGCCGTGACGACCTCGCCGGTCGCGGCCTTCACCAGCGGCGGACCGCCGAGGAAGATCGTGCCCTGGTTCCGGACGATGACCGCCTCGTCGCTCATGGCGGGCACGTACGCGCCGCCGGCGGTGCACGAGCCGAGCACGGCGGCGATCTGCGGGATGCCCCGCGCGGACATCGTGGCCTGGTTGAAGAAGATCCGGCCGAAGTGGTCGCGGTCGGGAAAGACCTCGTCCTGGCGGGGCAGGAACGCGCCGCCGGAGTCCACCAGGTAGACGCACGGCAGGTGGTTGTGGAGGGCCACTTCCTGCGCGCGGAGGTGCTTCTTCACGGTCATCGGGTAGTAGGTGCCGCCCTTGACCGTGGCGTCGTTGGCGACGACGACGACCTCGCGCCCGGACACCCGGCCGACGCCGGTGATCACGCCCGCGGCGGGCGCCTCGCCGCCGTACAGGCCGTCGGCGGCCAGCGGCGAGAGTTCCAGGAACGGCGAACCGGGGTCGAGCAGCGTGTCGACGCGGTCGCGGGGCAGCAGTTTGCCCCGGTCGACGTGCCGGGTCCGGGCCTTCTCGGGGCCGCCCCGGGACGCCGCGGCGAGCTTCTCGCGCAGGTCGTCGACGAGCGCGGTGTGGTCCTCGGTGTTGCGGCGGAACGCGTCGCTCGACTTGTCGGCGACGCTGCGCAGGACGGGGGCGTCCATGGGCTCCTCGCGTTAGCAGACGTTAACCCGGCCCCAGGTTAGCGCTTGTTAACGGCCGCGTCCACCGTAAAGGGGGTCACCGAGGCGACCCCCTTCGTGGCGTGCGGTGTCAGCCCGTGACGGCGTTGAGCTGTGCCAGGTAGCCAAGCCGCTGACCGTCGCGGTTCGGGTGGTACGACTCCTCGACCGGCCACGACAGACTGTTGAGCCACCACGCGGACGAGCAGATCTCGTGTCCCGAGAACGAGCCCCGCAGGTCGCGGTAGGTGAACGAACGCGCCGCCGCCCGACCGGACACGACGGTGTGCAGGGTGTCGGCCGCCGAGTTGATCGCGGCGCGCTTCGTGTCGCTCAGGCCGACCGAGCACGAGCCCGGCACCTGGTACATGCGCGGGTAGCCGAGCACGACCACGCGGGCGGACGGGGCACGGTTGCGGATCTGGGCGTACACGTTGTCGAGCAGGCCGGGCAGGGTGTTGTTGGTGTAGTTCTTGGCCTGGTTGACCCGGTTGACGCAGGTCGCGTCGGAGCCCAGCGTGCACGTGGTGATCACGTCGACGAAACCGGCGTCGTTGCCGCCGACGGAGACGGTGACCAGCGACGTCGTCGCGGACAGCGCGCCGATCTGGTTGTTGAGCACGTCGGAGGTCTTGGCCCCGGAACAGGCCACGAACTTGAAGCTCGCGGGCGCGTGCGTGGCGGCCCAGAGCGCGGGGTACGCGTACTGGCCACGCTTACAGCTCCCGCTGTCGCCGTAGTACGAGCCGGTGCCCGTGCCGGCCGAGTAGGAGTCGCCGAGCGCGACGTAGTTCTCGGCCGCGGCGGCTTGGGCGGGTAACGCGGTGAGGACGGCCACCGCGGCGGCGGCGACCAGGGTGGCCAGGGTGCGGATCGGACGCATCGGACTCTCCCGTCCAGGGATTTCGCAGGGTGTGATGCGGAGTGCGTTCTCAGAGTTACCAGCAGGTACGAGGTGATCGGCACCCCTTGGTCAAGAGTTAACGAGGAGTGCGTCTCGGCGGTTGACGAGCACCTGTCCACGGATGCGTTAACGGACGTTCACCTGAGCGCGGTGGGCCGATTAGGATGAAGCCGTGCCAGCCACCGATGGAGTGAAGCCCAGCCGACGGGACCAGATCCTGGACGCCGCCGCGGAACTGTTCGCCCGGCACGGGTTCCACGGCGTGGGCATCGACGACATCGGCGCCGCCGTCGGCATCTCCGGCCCCGCGCTCTACCGGCACTTCAAGTCCAAGGACGCGATGCTCGGCGAGATGCTGACCGCGATCAGCGACCGCCTGCTCGACGGCGGTCTCGGCCGGGTCGCCGCGGCCGGCGACGACGCCGCCGCCGCGTTGCGCGACCTGGTCCGCTGGCACGTCGACTTCGCACTGGACGACCCCGCGCTGATCACCGTGCAGATCCGCAACCTGGCCAACCTCACCGACCCCGACCGCCGCCGGGTGCGCGCGCTCCAGCGCCGCTACGTCGAGGTGTGGGTGGAGACGATCCGCCGCACCGCGCCCGAGGTCGACGAGCCCACCGCACGCGCCGCCGCGCACGCCGTGTTCGGTCTGATCAACTCCACGCCGCACAGCGCGCACCTCGACCGCGACCAGATGGCCTCGCTGCTGTCCGGGATGGCGCTGGCCGCGTTGACCGGCCTGCCGTCCACCGACCTCACCCCGGCCTGACCCGGGGCGTTTGGCGGCGGGCGTTGCCGTTCCGTAACCTGGGTTGCCGATGGGCGTCGGAGCGGTGGACAGGCACGGGCGGGTCGGGCTCCGGGTGCTCGACCGGCTGCCGGCGTGGTTCCGGTTCGTCCTCGTCACGCTCGCGGTGTTCGTCTGCGGCGTGATCGCCTCCCGACCGGCCGGTGCCGCCGACGACCGCCCGCTGACCGGCGACGTCGCCGACGCGGCGCGCGCGGTCGGGCGCATGACGGCACCTGATCGCACCACCGACCCGCTGGCCGCGTTCCCCGCCGACTTCGACGAGGTCACCGGGCGCGACCCGCGCACGATCACCGCGCCCGACGGCACGCTGCGCGCGGTCGACCCGGGCGGCGGCTGCTCGGGACCGGCGGGCGACACCGAGTGGGACTTCGGCACGGCGTGCCGCGCGCACGACCTCGGCTACGACCTGCTGCGCTACGCCGAGCACAAGGGCCGCCCGCTACCCGCGAACGCACGGCGGAGCCTCGACGCCCGACTCGCCGCCGACATGCACGGCCAGTGCGACCTCAACCCGCGCGGCGCGGCCACCCGCTGCCACCTCGTCGCCCGGATCTACGCGGGCGGCCTGGCGTTCAACTCGTGGCGGCAGCGCTGGGGTCCGCCGGGTCACGAACCCGTGGTCGCCTGGGGCCTGGGCAGCGCGGTCGTGGTGTTCCTGCTGCTGGCCCGGCTGCCGCGCCGACGCGGTCCCGCGCACGGCCCGGTCGTGCCGCCCGAGGACGACCGCTACGCCACGTTCCTGCGCCTGGGCTCGCTGGGCACGGTCGTGGTCGCCCAGTCGGTGCTCACCGTCCTGCACTGGGCCGGGTTGGACGCGGACCGGCTGTGGCCGCTGACCTGGGTCCTCCAGGCCACGTCGGTGTTCTACTTCGCGGGCGGCCACGCGAACCTCGTCGGCTGGCACGCGGTCCGCGCGCACGGCGGCGGGTACGGCCGCTACCTGACCGGCCGCATCACGTGGCTGCTGCGCCCGATCCTGGGGTTCGTGCTGGCGTGGCTCGTCCTGCCGTTGCCGCTGGAACTGCTCGACGCCGACAAGAGCCGCGTCGAGACGTTCGGCCGGCTCATCGCGCACCCGCTGTGGTTCCTGGGCCTCTACCTGGTCGCCATCGCCGCGACCCCGGTCATGGCCCGCCTGCACCGGGCGTTCCGCCACGCCACACCGCTCGTGCTGCTCGGCGTGATGACGGTCGTCGACCTGGTACGCGTGATCTTCGGCTGGCGCACGGGCGGCTACCTGAACCTCGTCCTCGGCGCGTTGTTCCTCCAACAACTCGGGTTCCACTACGCCGACGGCTCGCTGCGGAACATCCCCCGCCGGGTGCTCGCCCTGGTCGCGAGTGCGAGCGTGCCCGTGCTGCTCGTGTTGATCACGGTCGGCGGCTACCCGCGCGCGATGATGGCCCTGCCCGACGAACGGGTGTCCAACCTCAGCCCGCCCACGATCTGCCTGCTGGTGCTGGGCGTCGGCCAGCTCTGCCTGGTGCTGCTGCTGCGCGACCGGATCACGGCGTGGCTGGGCGGCCGGCGCGCGTGGCGGGTCGTGGCGTACGCGCGGACCGCGCCGATGACCCTGTACCTGGGCTACCTGACGGCGTTGGCGGGCGTGGTCGGCGTGCTCGGCCTGCTGGACGCGCCGTCGACGTTCGCGCTACCGCGCTGGCCGGCCGTGCTGGTGCTCATGCTCGTGCCGCTGCTGCTGGCCTTCCACCGGTTCGAGCGCAGGTTCCTGCCGTCCCCCTGCCACACCAGGGAAACCCACCGGACGCGGCTCGCGGCCACGCTCGGCGTCGGGTACGGAGTGCTGGGCGTGCTGGGTTTCGTCGTCACCGGGTTCTCCGGCACCACCGCGACCCTGGTCGTGCTGGACGTCGACCCGTTGCAGAACCTGATCCACCTGCTGCTGGGCTGGTACCTGCTGCACACCGCCAAGTCCGGCGCGTGCCACCGGCGCCGGCCCTGGCTGCTGACCGCGTTGGCGTGCGTGCCCCCGCTGCTCGTCCTGCGCCCCACGACGCCGATGGTCGCGTTGCACGTCGTCACGATGGCCGCGGCGCTGCTGGCCGCGATTCCCAACGAACAGAGCGCCCGCGACCAGCGGCAGCCACAGCACGCGTGACACCAGCCAGAGCGGGTCGTCCGGCAGGTCGTGCAGACCGGGCAGCACGCCGAACGCCGAACCCACGAGCGTGACCACCAGCAGCGCGCTCTGGTGCGTGAGGAACACCGGCAACGCCCGCGCGGTCAGCCACCGCGCCCGGAACGTCGGCCGGATCAGCAGCACCAGGCCGATCTGCGCCACGGCCAACGCCAACGCGGCGGGCGTCGGCGGGAACAGGTTCGACACGGCCGCGCCCGGCACCCCGACCGCACTCACCGGATAGCCCAGGCACAGGCACACCGCGAACGCCAGACCGCCCGACACGAACAGCGCCGACCCCCAGCGACGCCGCTGTCCGTGCCGGGCGACCAGCACGCCGATCCACCACGGCACGACCCAGACCGCCAGGACGGCGGTCCACTCGAAGGCCAGGCCGACCGCGGCCACCGGCAGCACCCACCACCACCGCGACAGCGGCGTGACGAGCGAGAACACGACGTACACCGCCAGGAACCACAGCGGTGTCACGACCAGGTACCCCACCGTCAGCACGGTCTGCTGCGGCACGCCCCGGGCCGCCATGCCCAGCAGCACCAATGCCCACGTGCCCGTCAGCACGCCGACCGGGACCACCAGCCGGCGCAGGCGCGACCGGCGGGACCGGGCCGCCGCGAACCCGCCCGCGAAGAACAGCAGCCCCAACGTCTGGAACAACCACGTGAACGGCGCGAGCCACGGCATCCAGCGCAACGGGCTGTCCACCACGAACCCGTCCCCGGTCGCCACCACCGAGGTGACCAGCCAGTGCCCGACGACCACGCCGACGATCCCCACGGCCCGCACCGCGTCCACGAACGGATCGCGTGTCACGACACCTCACCGGCCGCGATCCGGGCGAGCATGGCCAGCGACGCGGTGCCGGGCGTGAAGTACTCGTCGTGGGCATGGGCCTCGCCCGTGTCGAACACCCTGGCACCAAAGGACTCCGCGGTCGGATCGGTGCCGTGGCCCAGGTCCAGGAACCGGATCTTGGGCACCCACCGCGTCCAGTCCGACGAGCCGCGCGCGGCCCAGACCCGCGCGGTGGTGCCGAGATCGGCGGCCGTGGCGAAGCGGACACCCGGACTGCCGAGGAAGACCACGTCGTCCACGGGCAGGCCGCGCACGGCGTCCGCGCACACCAGCGTGCCGTAGCTGTGGCACAACAGGTGGACGTGCCCGCGCAGGCCGCGCACGTACTCGCGCAACGCCACCGCGCCCACGCGGGCCAGCCGCCCGGACGCCGCGTCGACACCGAGCCCCCGCGGCGTGCGGTAGCCCAGCCACGCCACGACGGCCACGTCCGGGCGTTGTGCGCGCAATCGTGCGGCCATCAGGCCCACGGTCGCGTCGAACCGCTCACCATCCACATCGGACCCGGGCACGACGACGGCCACGTGGCCGCCCGACAGGTCGCCGAACACCTCGACCCGGGGCGTGAACGCCGGGGTGCCGCCGGTCGGCGCGACCAGCACCAGCAGCGTGACGAGCAGCGTGATCCTCCGCATGCCGGGAAAGCTAGGCGGACCACGGAGTCCGGATCGTCCCGCCGGAGTAGCCGATTCCCGGTGCTACCCCGGTACGACCAGGCCGCTCTCGTAGGCCGCGATCACGGCCTGGGCGCGGTCGCGCAGCCCCAGTTTGGTCAGGACGCGGCTGACGTGGGTCTTGACCGTCTGCTCGGCCAACACCAGGTGGACGGCGATCTCGGTGTTCGACAGACCCGTGGCGACCAGGCGCAAAACCTCGGTCTCCCGCTCGGTCAACGCGGTGAGCGCGGCGGGCCGGACGACCCGGACCGGCTGGGCCTTCACGAAGTCCTCGATGAGCCGTTTGGTCACCGAAGGCGCGAGCAACGCCTCGCCCCTGGCCACCACCCGCACGGCGTCGAGCAGTTCCCGGGCGGGCGCGTGTTTGAGCAGGAACCCGGAGGCGCCCGCGCGCAACGCCTCGTACACGTAGTCGTCCAGGTCGAAGGTGGTCAGCACGAGCACGCGGACCGGGTCGTCGGCCAGCAGCCGCGTCGCGGTCAGGCCGTCCATCTCCGGCATGCGCACGTCCATCAGCACCACGTCCGGGTGCAGCGCGCGCACGGCCGCGACCGCCGCCACGCCGTCGCCCGCCGAACCCACCACCGTGATGTCGGGTTGGGCGTCCAGCAGCGCGGAGAACCCCTCGCGCACCATCTCCTGGTCGTCCACGACCAGCACCTTGATCACGCCTCACCCCACCGGAACCCGTGCCAGCACCTCGAACCCGCCGTCGGGCAGGGGTTCGGCCGTCACCGTGCCGCCGTGCACGCCGACCCGTTCCCGCATGCCGATCAGGCCGTGGCCGCTGCCGCCGCCGGTCGACGGGCCGCCCGCCGTATTGCGGACCACCACCTCCAAAGCGTCCCCGACCAGGCTCACGCGCACGGTCACCGTCGAACCGGGCGCGTGGCGGCGGGCGTTCGTCGTCGCCTCCTGCACGACCCGGTACGCGGTCAGCGCGACGGCCTCGGGCACGTCCGCGTCGGGCACGTCGGCGTCCGGGACGATCTCCCGGATCTGCGCCAGGCCCGGTTGGGGCGCGGTATCGGCAAGGTGGCCGGCGGCGCGCAACACGCCGAGCAGCCGTTGCATGTCGGTGATCGCGGACCGCGCGGACTCCCCCAGCTCGGCGAACTCGCGCACGGCCGGTTCGGGCAACCCGGTGATCCGATAGGGCGCGGTTTCACACCGCACCACGACCAACGACATGTGGTGCGCCACCACGTCGTGCATCTCGCGGGCGATGCGGGCGCGTTCGACCAGCGCGGCTTTCTCGTCGCGTTCGGCGTGGAACCTGCGCTCGGCCCGTCCTCTGGAGCCGAGGGCGAAGGCGAGCAGGTAGAGGACCATCAGCAGGGAAATCGTGGGCACGACCGACGACGAGACACTGAACTGACCGGCCAGGACGATCGTGCCCGAGGTCAGCAGCCCGACCAGCAGCACGACGCGCGTGGTGTGCGTGGCGGCTACGACCAGCAGTACAGGCAGGTAGAACCACCACTGCCAGGAGCCGACGACGTCCGGTTCGGTCCGGAGCAGGACCCGGAACACCAGCAGGGACACGGTGGCCAGCCGCCAGGCCGTGATCGTCGAGAACGGCAGGATCGCGTACGAGCCGAACACGATCGCGAAGAGCAGCGGCCACCAGCCGTCCGGGCTCTCGTACTCGACGTAGTCCGCACTCGTGCCGATCGCGAGGACGAGTCCGTAGACCAGCGCGGCCACCAGGAAGACCAGGCGGAGTCGCGCCCGCGCGAACACCCGCGTCCGGTCGGACACGTACACGACCTGCGCGAAGGTGCGGAACACCCGGCCGACTCTAGGGGGCGGGGCGTTGCGGCACATGCACCCGCGGAGTGTCATACCCGGGTATCACCCCGGTGGTCCGCTCGACAAGCCGTTGCGACACCCGAACGCCACCGGGTAGGCAGTGCTGGAGAGCTGTGCACCCACGAGCAGTGTTGGAAGATGGCTGAATGCACCCGCAGCGAGATCCGGACCGCAGGGCGCGGCTACAGGCCGTGGCCGGCGAAGCCCTGGCCGCGGCAAAGGTCGGAGAGGACGCGGTCGCCGTCGACCTCGTCACCGGCTACCTGAGCGGTTCGCCCGAGGGGAACGAGGAGATCAGAGAGCTGGTGCTCCTGCTGTTCTCCGAGTGCAGCGACATGGTGTCCCACCTGGGCTCCGGTGGCTCGACCCCGGTGAAGATGCAGGTCTTCGACGAGGACGGGCAGGAGGTGCCGATCGACGACGCCGACCCGCCCGTGCGCACCGCGATCCGCACGCTGCTCGCGGAGGTGCACGGCGACCAGGAGGCGGCGGCCGAGCAGATCGAGATCGCGCTGGCCAACGGGCGTCCGCAGGAGCTGGCGACCGTCGTGCTGCAGGCGTTGCGCTGGACCGTGAAGCTCGCGACCGAGTGCAGTACCCGTGACCTGGCCGTGGCGGGGTGGATCGAGGCCGCGCTCGAGGAGTAGTTATTAAGGAGTCTTGACAAGCGTTTTGGTCTAGACCAGTCTCGCCCTGGGCGCGATTCATCCCTGCAATCCCGCCGAGGAGTCCGTGATGAAACCAAGAATGGGAGCGTTGCTCGCGGCGAGCGCGCTGGCCATGGGTTCACTTCTGGTGGTCGGGGCCCCTGCCTCTGCCGCCGCAGGCGTCACCGCCACGTTCGCCAAGCCCCAGGACTGGGGCAGCGGCTTCGAAGGCAAGTTCACGATCACCAATGGCGGAACCACCGCACTGTCGAGCTGGAAGGTCGAGTTCGACCTGCCGGCCGGCACCACGCTCGGGTCGTACTGGGATGCCATCATCACCAAGGACGGCAGCCACGTCACCGCGACGAACCGGGAGTACAACGGCGGCATCGCGGTCGGCGCCAACCGGACCTTCGGGTTCGTCGGCACCGGCTCGGGTGTCCCGCAGAACTGCAAGATCAACGGTGCGTCGTGCGCCGGCGGCGAGATCCCGAACGACCCCACGCCGCCCAGCGTGCCGACGGGCCTGACGGTCACCGGCAAGAGCAGCTCCAGCGTCTCGCTGTCGTGGACCGCGTCGACCGACAACGTCGGCGTCACCGGCTACGACGTGACCGTCGCCGGCGGTGCGACCACGACCGTCCCGGGCACCACCGCGACGGTCAACGGCCTGAACCCCGACACCTCCTACTCGTTCACGGTGAAGGCCCGTGACGCGGCGGGCAACGTGTCGGGCGCCAGCACGGCGGTCACCGCCAAGACCGACCCGGGCACCACGCCGCCTCCTGGCAACCGTGGCGCACCGTACCTGTACCTGGGCTGGGGCAACCCGCCGTCGCCCGCTTCGGTCATGAACGCGACCGGCATCAAGTGGTTCACGATGGCGTTCATCCTGGCGCAGAACGGGTGCAACCCGTCGTGGGACGGCCAGCGCCCGCTGACCGGCGGCAACGATGCCAACGTCATCAACCAGATCCGCGCGGCGGGCGGCGACATCATCCCGTCGTTCGGCGGGTGGAGCGGCAACAAGCTCGGCCCGAACTGCTCCACGGCGCAGGCCCTGGCCGGCGCTTACCAGAAGGTGATCGACGCCTACAAGCTCAAGGCGATCGACATCGACATCGAGAACACCGACGAGTTCGAGAACGCCACCGTCGCGGATCGCATCCTCGAGGCGCTCAAGATCGTCAAGCAGAACAACCCGGGCATCCAGACGATCGTCACGATCCCGACCCTCAAGACCGGCCCGAACTCCCACGGCAACCGGCTGATCGAGCGCTCCAAGGCGATCGGGTCGAACATCGACGTCTTCACCCTGATGCCGTTCGACTTCGGCAGCACCGACATCCGCACCGACACGATCAACGCGGTGACGGCGCTGAAGGACAAGCTGAAGTCGACGTTCGGCTGGACCGACGCCCAGGCGTGGGCGCACTCGGGCATCTCCGGCATGAACGGCCTGTCGGACCAGAAGGAAGTGACGACCCCCCAGACCTGGACGGCGCTGCGCGACTTCGCGAAGTCCAACGGCCTGGGCCGGTTCACCTACTGGGCACTCAACCGCGACCGCGGCGGCTGCGACGGCCAGGTGTCCGGCAGCTGCTCGGGCGTGCCCCAGCAGGAATGGGAGTTCACCCGCATCACCGCCGGCTTCTGAGCCGGCCGGAACGGCTCGCGCCGGCGAGCCGACCCTGATCCCGAGGGCGGTCCCACCACCAGGTGGGGCCGCCCTTCTCGTTCGTCAGAGCAGCCAACCCCGGACCAACCCACCACACGGCGACCCAAGCCCCGCACGCAGGCCGCCCACCTTTCGGCGCCTCGAACGCACAACTCGCGGTGCCTGAACGCACAACTCGCGGTGTCCGAACGTATAACTCGCGCGATCAGGGAGGGTGGCACCCGATCGGGGTGCCTGAGTGCGTGGTTCGGGGTGTCCGGGTGGAGGACTCGCGGGAGTCAGGAGAGGAGGGTGTGGACCAAGGGGGTGACCTGGTCGGTCTCCAGGAGGAAGGCGTCGTGACCGTAGGGCGACGTCACGACCTCGACCTTGTCCACCGACGGGATCCCGTCGGCCAGTTCCTCCTGCTGCGACAACGGGTACAGCCGGTCGCTGTCGATCCCGGCCACGATGGTCCGCGCGGTGATCCGGGACAAAGCCTCACGCACACCACCACGATCACGCCCGACGTCATGGCCATTCATGGCCTCGGTGAGGACGACGTAGCTCTCCGGGGAGAACCGGTTGATCAACTTCGAAGCGTGGTGGTCCAGGTACGACTCCACGGAATACCGGCCATCCGCCTGCACCTCCCGCCCGAAGCGCGCGTCCAGTTCCGCATAGCTGCGGTACGAGATGTGCGCGATCCGCCGGGCGATACCCAACCCGACAACAGGATCCAGGCGGATGGCGTGCAACTGCGCGGACGCGAGAGCGATCTGCTCGGCCGAGGAAGCAGCGGGCGCGGCCAGCACCAGCAGGGAACGGACCCGATCCGGATAGGACACGGCCCATTCCAACGCACGCATGCCACCCATCGACCCACCGAGAACAGCGGCCCAAGAAGAGATCCCGAGCGCATCGGCCACCAGCACCTCGGCCGCCACCTGATCACGCACGGATACCCGAGGAAAACGAGAGCCCCACACCTGACCGTCGGGCGCCGAAGACCCGGGCCCGGTCGTCCCCTGACACCCGCCCAGCACGTTGGGCGCGACCACGAACCACCGCGAAGGGTCCAGGGCACGACCCGGCCCGATCAGGCCGTCCCACCACCCCGGCGTGGGGTGGCCCGGCTCGACGACGCCCGCCACGTGGCTGTCCCCGGTCAACGCGTGCAGCACGAGCACGGCATTGGACCGGGACGCGTTCAAGGTGCCCCACGTCTCGTAGGCGATGCGCAGGGGAAGGCCCGGCAGTGAGCCCGAGACCCACTGCCGACGGCCTTCCGGGTCGCCCTCCCGCCACCCGGCGAGAGGGGTCCGCCCGACAACGACGCTCACAGCACCGACTTGGCTGCCCGGAAACCGGCCTCCAGGTCGGCCTTGAGGTCCTCGACCCCTTCGATGCCGATGGACAGCCGCACGAGACCCGGCGTGACGCCCGCGATCAGCTGCTCCCCTGCCGAGAGCTGAGCGTGGGTCGTCGACGCCGGGTGCACGATGAGGCTGCGCACGTCGCCGATGTTCACCAGGAGGCTGAACAGTTCGACGCCGTCCACGAACGCCCGTCCGGCATCCACCCCGCCGCGCAGCTCGAACGACACGATCGCGCCCTCGCCGTGCGGCAGGTACTTCGAGGCGAGCGAGTGCCAACGCGAGGACGGCAACCCCGCGTAGTGCACCTTCTCGACCTCATCACGCTGCTCAAGCCACGCGGCGATGGCACGCGCGTTCGCGACGTGCTTCTCGATGCGCAGCGAGAGCGTCTCGATCCCTTGCAGGATCAGGAAACTGGTCAGCGGTGCGATCGCCGCGCCGGTGTCCCGCAGGCCCTGCACCCGCAGTTTGGCGGCGAAGGCACCGTGACCGAGGGCGGGCCAGTACTGCAGCCCGCCGTAACTGGGGTCGGGCTCGTTGAAGTCCGGGAACTTCTCCGGGTCCGAGAACTCGAACTTGCCGCCGTCGACGACGATGCCGGCGATGGCGGTGCCGTGTCCGCCCAGGTACTTGGTGGCCGAGTGCACCACGATGTCCGCACCGTGCTCCAGCGGCCGGAGCAGGTACGGCGTGGTCACCGTGTTGTCGATGACCAGCGGCACCCCGGCCGTGTGCGCGATCTCCGCGACGGCCTCGATGTCGAGGACGTTGCCGCGCGGGTTGCCCAGCGTCTCGGCGAAGAACAGCTTGGTGTTCGGGCGGACGGCGGCACGCCAGGCGTCGAAGTCGTCCGGGTCCTCCACGAACGAGACCTCGATGCCCAGCTTGGGCAGCGTGTAGCGGAAGAGGTTGTACGTGCCCCCGTACAGCGAGGCGCTCGACACCACGTGGTCGCCGGAGCGGGCGAGGTTGAGGATGGTCGCGGTCTCGGCCGCCTGACCGGACGCGAACGCGACCGCCGCGACACCGCCCTCCAGCGCCGCCACCCGCTGCTCGAGCACGTCCTGCGTCGGGTTGCCGATCCGGGTGTAGATGTTGCCCGGCTCCGCGAGGCTGAACAGCGCCGCGCCGTGCGCGGTGTCGCGGAAGACGAAGGACGTGGTCTGGTAGATCGGGGTGGCGCGGGCGCCGGTCACCGGGTCCGGTGACGCTCCGGAGTGGACCTGCTTGGTTTCGAACGACCAGGACATGTCAGGGGGCTCCTGTCTGGCTGTGGCGATGCGCGTGCACGACGAAGGTGGACGACGTGCGGGAACGGGTGGATCAGCCGAGGCGACAGGCCATGCCCGGGGCGGGCACGTGTGCTTCGTGCCGTGGTGCCGCGAGCCGACTCATGGCGAAGAAATTAGCGCTGCGTGACGACCTGCGACAGTACGTCCACGTCGTGGGAACCACGCGGGCGTGCCCGCGCGGGGCACGGCGTTCCGGTATGGGCTGCACGCACGGCATCGAACCGCCGACCCCGGGCCCCGGCAACCGGAGCGCCATACCTCTTGTCGAGCAAGTCTCTTAGTCTCTAAGATTTCCGACATGAGAGGGGACATGAAGGTCCAGGTACTGGTCGTCGGCTCCGGCCTCGGCGGCGCGAGCACGACGCTTTTCCTTGCCCGCCTTGGCATCCACGTGCTCGGCATCTCGAAGCACCGGGGCACGATGCCGCACCCGCGCGCCACCGGGCAGACCTATCGGACCATGGAACTGCTGCGCGTCGGGGGCGTCGCGGACGAGGTCCGGGCCGGCGGCGCGACCGGCGGCATGGTCATCAGGATCGCGGAGAGCCTCGGCGGGCCGGTCTTCCGGACGATCGTGCACGAGGAGGACGAGATCGACGGCGGACTCGGCCCCGAACCGTACGCCATGGCGAGCCAGGACCACGTCGAACCCGTGCTGGTGGACCGCGCGCGGGAACTCGGGGCGGAAGTCCGCTTCCACACCGAACTGCGGTCGTTGCGCCAGGACGCGGACGGCGTCACCGCGCTCCTGCTCGACCGCGGGACCGGCGAGGAGTACACGGTCACCGCCGACTACGCCGTGGGCGCGGACGGCGGGCGCAGCCTGGTCCGCACGCTGCTCGGCGTCGGCCGACAGGGCCCCGGCCACCTGGCAACGCACATCGGCGTGATCTTCCGCGGCGACGTCGGCGCGGACGTCGGAGGGGGCCGGTTCACGCTCTACTACCTGCGCAACCCCGCCTTCACCGGCGCGTTCGCCACGGCGCACTCCTGGCCGCACAACCTGTTCACCGTCGAGTACGACCCCGGATCCGGGCAGACGCCCGCCGACTTCCCGCCCGAGCGCTGCGTCGACCTGCTGCGGGTCGCGACCGACCGGCCCGACCTGCGACCGGAGATCACCGCGATCACGTCGTGGGAGATGTCGGCGTGGGTCGCGGACGCGTTCCGGGTCGGCCGGGTGTTCCTCGTCGGCGACGCGGCCAAGGTCACGCCGCCGACCGGCGGCCTCGGCGGCAACACCGCGATCGGCGACGGGTACGACGTGGCGTGGAAGCTCGCGGCCGTCCTGCGCGGCGAGGCCGGCCCCGGGCTGTTGGACAGCTACGAGGCCGAACGCCGCCCGTACGCGCGGCGGATCGTCGACGGGTCGTTCCACAACTACGTCGAGCGGTTCGCGCCGCACCTGGCCGGCCCGGACGTGCCCGCGGCGATCGACCACGACACGTTGATCATGGGTCAGCGGTGCCGTTCGGGCGCGGTGCTCGTCGAGGACGACGACGAACTCGAGGACCCGCGAACGGCCACCGGGCGACCGGGTTTCCGCGTCCCGCACGTGGTCGTCGGACACGCCGGGCGGCAGGTGTCCACTGTGGACTTCACGGGCGAGTGGACGTTGCTCACCGCCGACCACGCGGCGTGGCGCGACGCACCCGTCCGCGTGCCGGAGCTGGACGACCCGGAGGGCCTGCTCGCCCGGCGCCTGGGCACCGGCCCGGACGGCGCGTCGCTGATCCGCCCGGACGGCGTGGTCGCCTGGCGCACCAGGGCGGTGCCGGACGACCCGGCCACGACCGTCACGCGGGTGCTCGACGCGGTCCTGTCACGCTGACCGCCGCGTCTCCCCCACCACCAGCAGGCACGCGGTGCTCACCGCGGCACCGACCACCAGGTACAGCGACACCGACCAGGACCCGCCCGCGGCGAGCAGCCACTGCGCGGCGGCGGGCGACAACCCGCCGCCGAGCACCGCGCCGAGCTGGTAGCTCAACGAGACGCCCGTGTACCGCACGCCCGTGCCGAACAGTTCGGAGTAGTAGGCGGGCATCGGCCCGAACACCGCCGCCGCGCCCGCGAACCCGATCACGACGGCGAGGACCACCAACCCGGTCACGCGCGTCTCCAGCAGCCAGAACAGCGGGAACGCGTACAGCGCCAGGAACACCGCGCCGCCGAGCATCACCGGCAGCCGGCCGACCCGGTCGGACAGCCGGGCGAACCCCAGGATCGCGAGCACCTGCGCGAACGCCCCGAGCAGACTCGCGTCGAGCATGACCGAGCGGGGCAGCGCCAACTGCTTGGTGCCGTAGGAGATCACGAACGTCGCGACCACGAAGATGAACGCGTTGAAGCCCGCGTTCACCCCGGCGCCGAGCAGCACGCGCCGCCAGGAATCGCGCAACACCACCACGACGGGCAGCCGTTCGGTCCCGCGCTCGGCGCGCATCCGGCGGAACTGCGGGCTTTCCGCGACACCCAGCCGCACGTACAGGCCGACGCCGACGAGCACCAGGCTGAACAGGAAGGGCAGGCGCCACCCCCAGTCCCCGAACGCGTCGCCGGACACCACGACCGCGCCCGCGACCGCCGCGTTGGCGAGCAGGAGTCCCAGCGGCGAACCGAGGAACGTCCACCCGCCGTACCAGCCCGTGCGGTTGGGCGGGGCGTGTTCGACGACCATGAGGGCCGCGCCACCCTGCTCGCCGCCGAGGAAGAAGCCCTGCACCAACCTCAAGCACAGCAACAGGATCGGTGCCGCCACGCCGATGCTGTCGTAGGTGGGCAGCAGGCCGATCGCGGCCGTGCACAGGCCCGTGACGGTCAGCGTGAGCACGAGCATCGACCGCCGGCCGACCCGGTCGCCGAAGTGCCCGATCACCACGCCGCCCAACGGCCGCGCCAGGAAGCCCGCGCCGAAGGTCGCCAGCGCCAGGAACGTGCCGAGGAGCGGGTCGACGGACGGGAAGAACAGCTTGTCGAACACCAGCGCGGAAGCGGTGCCGTACAGCAGGAAGTCGTACAGCTCGACCGCGTTCCCGGCCGACGCGGCGAGTGCGACCCTGCGCACTCCGTTGCGCACTCCTGGTGACCCCATGCCCCTCACCCTGGCCTTCCCGGACCGGGCCGGACTCCTACAGTGGGCCACGTCACATCCACGGAGAGTGATACCCGGCGGGTGAAGATCGACTGGTGAAGTCTTCACACGATGCGGTGAGTTGGCTAGAACGGCAGGTCGCCGTCAGTTCAGTGTGGAGCCATGGCACTCCCGATTATCGCGGCCTTCGCCGCACTCCTACCCTCCGTAGTCGTCACCGATGCCGTCGTCGCGCCCCGCAACGCGTTCCTGCTCGACGTCACCTACCAAGGGGTGACGAGATCGGTGAACCTCAACTGTCGGCCCGACGGTGGTACCCACCCCCGGCACATGGAGGCGTGCGCCGACCTGTCCCGCGTCAACGGCCGGATCGAGCGCCTCGGTGGCCAGGGTGTCATGTGCACCATGGAGTACGACCCCGTGAGCGTCCTGGCGCGGGGCGAGTGGCGCGGCCAACGCCGGTCGTTCCAGGAGACCTTCCCCAACCGGTGCGTCACCTACGCGGAGTCCGCCCGCGTGTTCGCGTTCTTCGAGTGACCCGACCGACGTTCTCAGCCCGCCCGTCCTATCCTCCGCGCGTATCCGCCCGGGGGAGGACCGAATGGACGATTTCCTGCTCTACAGCGTCGGCGTTCCGCTGACGTTCCTGGCCCTGGTGCTGGGCATGGCACTGGCCGCCCGGCGCATCCTGGGCCTGCGGGTCGGACTGATCCGCACCACCATCGCCTGCATGCTCGGCTTCTCGTTCAGCGAAGCCGTGCTGTCGGGCATCGCCGACGCGCGCGACACACCCGCTCTCGCGACCGTCCAGCTCGGCATCTCGCTGCTGCTGATGATCGGCACGCTGACGTTCATCGAGATCGTCGTCCCGACCGGGTCCGTGCCGCCGCCGACCGAGTGGGTGCGGGCGATCCGGGGACGGATCGCCCGCACCCGCCGCTACTCCCGCATCACCGCCATCGCCGTCCGCCACGGCCTCGGCCCCTACCTGCGCGGTCGTGAACGCACCGACACCGGTCTGGCCCGGTCGCTGCGCCGTGCGCTGGAGGACGGCGGCGTCACGTTCGTCAAGCTCGGCCAGGTCCTGTCCACCCGGCCGGACCTGCTGCCCGCCGACGTGATCGACGAGCTGACCCGCTTGCAGGACAAGGTGTCCGAGGCTCCGTGGGACCGGGTGCGCGAGGCGCTGACGGCCGACCTCGGCCGCCCGCCCGAGGAGGTGTTCGCCGAGTTCGACGAGAAGCCGCTCGCCGCCGCGTCGATCGCCCAGGTGTACCGGGCCCGGCTGCACTCCGGTGAGGACGTGGTCGTCAAGGTGCGCCGACCGGGCGTGCGGCGGACCACCGAGGGCGACCTGGACATCGTGACCCGGCTGGCCGGCACGCTGCACCAGCGCACGCGCTGGGGACGGGCGATCGGCGTGCGCGACCTGGCGGCCGGGTTCGCCGCCGCGTTGCGCGAGGAACTGGACTTCCGGGTCGAGGCGCGCAACCTGCACGCGGTGCGGTCGGGCGCGGGCGCACCGGACGTGGTGCTGCCGCAGGTGTTCGAGGACCTCAGCGGCGAGCGCGTGCTCGTGATGGAGTTCCTGTCCGGCGTGCCGATCCGCGCGGCCGACGTCGAGCCCGAACGCCGGACGGCATTGGCCCGGTCGCTGCTCGAAGTGCTGCTGCACCAGGTGATGGTCACCGGCGTCTTCCACGCCGACCCGCACCCGGGCAACCTGCTCCTGCTGTCGGACGGGCGGCTGGGCATGCTCGACTTCGGCTCGGTGGGCCGGATCGACGCGGCGTTGCGCTCCGCGCTGGGCAAGCTGCTGCTGTCGATCGACCACGGCGACCCGGCGGGTGTGCGGGACGCGCTGCTGGAACTGGTGAGCCGCCCGGACGAGATCGACGAGCAGCGGCTGGAACGCGCGCTGGGCCAGTTCATGGCCCGCCACCTTGGCGGCGGCGGGCGCGCGGACGTGGACATGTTCGGCGACCTGGTCCGCCTGGTGTACCGGTACGGGTTGAGCATCCCGCCGGAGATCGCGGCCGTGTTCCGCACGCTGGCCACGGTCGAGGGGACGCTGGGCACGCTGTCGCCGGGCTTCGACATCGTGGTCGAGTCGCGGGCGTTCGCCGACCGGGTGTTCGAGTCGCGGCTGACGCCCGAGTCGGTGCGGCGGACGCTGACCGAGGAGCTGTACTCGGTGCTGCCGATGCTGCGCCGGTTGCCGCGCCGCGCCGAGCGGATCTCGTCGGCGCTGGAGCAGGGCCGGTTGAGCATGGGCGTGCGGTTGTTCGCCGACGAGCGGGACCGGGGCTTCGTCACCGGGCTGCTGCACCAGGTGATGCTCACGGTCCTGGGCGCGACGGCCGGGCTGATGGCCGCGTTGCTGCTCAACACGACCGGCGGTCCGCGCGTGGGTCCGGACCTCACGCTGTTCCAGGTGTTCGGCTACAACCTGCTGGTGATCAGCATGCTGCTGGGCATGCGCGTGGTCCTGACCGTCTTCCGGCCGCGCACTCAATAGCCTGGGCGCATGAGCATCCACGACATCCCGGTGGCCACCCTGTCCGGCGAACCTTCGAGCCTGGGCTCGCTGCGCGGCAAGGCGTTGCTGGTGGTGAACGTCGCGTCACGGTGCGGCCTCACCCCGCAGTACTCCGGGCTCGAACGGCTCCAGCGCGAGTACGGCGAACGGGGCTTCTCGGTCGTCGGTTTCCCGTGCAACCAGTTCGCCGGACAGGAGCCCGGTACCGCCGGACAGATCGCCGAGTTCTGTTCCACGACGTACGGCGTCTCGTTCCCGCTATTCGAGAAAATCGAGGTGAACGGCCCGGGGCGGCATCCGCTGTACGCCGAATTGACTACGCACGCGGACGAGGAGGGCACAGCGGGCGACGTGCAGTGGAACTTCGAGAAGTTCCTCGTTTCGCCCGACGGCGAAATTGTCGGGCGCTTTCGACCCCGCACCGACCCGGAAGCGCCCGAGGTGATCAAGGCGATCGAGTCGGCATTGCCGTAACATCGTTATCACCCGATCGAGTATATTCGCCCGGCTTCTTCGGTAACGAACATTTCGCGAGGCGCGAACTATCGCGTACACCGAGCACGAGGAGTCCGGCATGTCCGATGTCCGATCGCCCGAGGCACCGCGCAGACCCGCGTCGGAGGACCCGGTCGGGACGGTCTGGTTCGGCGTGCTCGCGTGGCCGTCGATCGCCCTGGGCGTCGTCGGACTGGCGTGCTCGCCGGTGCTCGGCATCAACCGGATCACCGCGATCGTCGCGGGCGTCGGCGTGGTGCTCGGTGTCATCGCGCTGTTCGGCGGACGCAAGCTGCTCGCGACGGTCGGCGTGGTGCTCAGCGTGCTCGCGATCGCGTCCACGGTCGTCGTGCGCACCGGCTCGACCGACGTGGCCACGGTCGGCGGCGGCGCGACCGCGAGCCCGTCGGCCGCGCCCGACGGGCTGACCTGGAACCAGCGGTTCAAGTGGAAGGACGGCCTGGTCGCCGAGATCGCCACGCCGACCGTGTGCACGACCGGCACGTTCGCCGTGCCGCGCAAGATCAACCGCGCGGTCAAGGTCACCATCACGGTCACCAACGGCACCGACCGGCCGTTCGACGCGGCCGTGCTGACCCGCGTCGGCGGCGACGGCAAGTTCGACAACCGCAAGGCCGACCTGATCCAGGACTCCCCCGACGGCGGCTGCGGCGGCGGCGTCGAGACGCAGTCCGTCGCACCGGGCAGCTCGTTCACCTACGACGTGGCCTACTCGGTCAGCCCGCAGACCGGAAAGCTGGAGATCACGCTCCAGCCCGGCTTCAACGCCGACAAAGCGGTCTTCTCCGGCCAGGTGTGACGCGGGTCCGGGCGCCGACCCGATCGGGTCGGCGCCCGGACTTCAGCACTCGATGACGTTCACGGCGAGTCCGCCGCGGGCCGTCTCCTTGTATTTGACCTTCATGTCCCGACCGGTTTCCCGCATGGTCTTGATGACCTTGTCCAGGGACACGAAGTGCGATCCGTCGCCGCGCAACGCCATCCGCGCGGCCGTGATCGCCTTGATCGCCGCCAACGCGTTGCGCTCGATGCACGGGATCTGCACCAGACCGCCGATCGGGTCGCAGGTGAGGCCGAGATTGTGCTCCATCGCGATCTCGGCGGCGTTCTCCACCTGTTCGGGAGTACCGCCCAACACCTCGGCCAATCCGCCGGCCGCCATCGAGCACGCCGAACCGACCTCGCCCTGGCACCCGACCTCGGCACCCGAGATCGACGCGTTCTCCTTGAACAGCACCCCGATCGCGCCCGCCGTGAGCAGGAACCGCACCACGCCGTCGTCCGACGCGCCCGGCACGAACCGGGCGTAGTAGTGCAGCACCGCCGGCACGATGCCGGCCGCGCCGTTGGTCGGTGCCGTGACCACCCGCCCGCCGGCCGCGTTCTCCTCGTTGACCGCGAGCGCGAACAGCGTGACCCAGTCGGTCACCCGCAACGGGTCGGTGGCGAAGTGCTCGGAGGCCAGCCGGTCGCGCAGCTCGGCCGCACGTCGGCGGACCTTCAGCCCGCCCGGCAGCACACCGGTCCGCGTGCAACCGCGTTCGACGCAGTCCTGCATCACCTGCCAGATGTGCAGCAGCGACGAGCGGATCTCCGCCTCGGGCCGCCACACCCGCTCGTTGGCCAGCATCAGCTCGCTGATCGGCGCCCCGGTCTCGCGGGTGCGGGCCAGCAGCTCGTCGCCGCTTCGGAACGGGTGCGGCAGGCGCGTGGCGTCCGCCTTGATCCGGTCCGTGCCGGACGCGGTCTCGTCGACCACGAACCCGCCGCCGACCGAGTAGTACACGGCCTCGTCGACGACCTCGCCGCAGCCGTACGCGGCGAACCGCATCCCGTTGGGGTGCAGCGGCAGGGACTTGCGGCGGTGCATGACCAGATCGGTGTCCTCGGCGAACGCGATCTCGCGCCGACCGCCGAGCGACAGCCGCTTGGACTCCCTGATCACCGCCACGCGGTCGTCGGCCGCCGTGGGGTCGATCTCCTCGGGCCGGTGCCCCTCAAGGCCGAGCAGCACCGCCTTCGGGCTGCCGTGGCCGTGCCCGGTGGCACCGAGCGAGCCGAACAACTCGACGTGGACCCGGTCGACCCGGTCCAGCGGCAGCCGCGCCGCGAACAGGGCCGCGGCCCGCATCGGGCCGACCGTGTGCGAACTCGACGGCCCGATGCCCACGGAGAACAGGTCGAAGACGCTGATCGCCACGGCGGGTCATTCCCGGGTGAAATCCGCGTACTTCGCGGCGGTCAGCAGGCCCTCGGCAGCGGTGACCTCGACCTTGAACAGCCAACCCTCGCCGTACGGGTCGTTGTTGATCCGCGCGGGGTCGTCGACCACGGCCGTGTTCACCTCGACGACCCGACCGGCGACCGGCGCGAACAGGTCGCTCACCGACTTGGTGGACTCCAGCTCGCCGCACACCTCGCCCGCCTTCACGACGGTGCCCGGGTCCGGGAGCTGGACGAACACGATGTCGCCGAGCGAGGACGCGGCGTACGACGTGATGCCTACCGACACGGGATCCCGGGTACCCGGCTTCCAGTCGACCCACTCGTGTTCTTCGGTGTAAAGCAGATGTTCCGGGTAGGTCACGGCAGCGCTCCAAGGTGTCCGAGGTCGGGTCCCCTGCTCTGTCCTGGGACCTGAGAGCTTCACCGCTTCGTCGCGGCTTGCACCGTGGGTGCGCGCGTGTCGCACGCTTTCCAGAGTCGCCTCGCCCGAGCGGTTCTCGCTGCCTGAGAGTGTGCGGGGTGCTTGCTCCTTCGGCGCCCCGGCGCGTGCCGAGGACTCTCCCGCGCGGGTTCTGATGCCTGCATGACGGCATCGCGGCCGGTATTCAGTTGGGTGTCGCCACGCTAGGTGCCCGTCACGACAAGTGTCAACGGACGTCGGCCGTTGTCCGATCGCCACAAACCGGAGGGCCGGCGTTCGTGCTCGCGGCACGATGACAGTTCGAGCCGGGTATCCGACCTTTGGCGTACCGACTGTCGCCGAAGGAGCCCACCGTGCGGATCTCTGTACCCCGCGAGATCAAGAACCACGAGTACCGCGTCGCGCTGACCCCCGCGGGCACGCACGAGCTGACCAACCGCGGTCACGAGGTGTTCGTCGAGGCCGGCGCCGGCCTCGGTTCGGCGATCACCGACGAGGAGTACGTCGCCGCCGGTGCCAAGGTCCTGGCGTCCGCCGACGACGTCTGGGCCGAGGGCGACCTCGTGCTCAAGGTCAAGGAGCCGATCGCGGTCGAGTACCCGCGGCTGCGCAAGGGCCAGGTGCTGTTCACGTACCTGCACCTCGCCGCCGACCTGCCGCTGACCAAGGCGCTGATCGACTCCGGCACCACGGCCGTCGCCTACGAGACCGTGCAGACGCCCAACGGCGCGCTGCCGCTGCTCGCCCCGATGTCCGAGGTCGCGGGCCGGCTCGCGCCCCAGGTCGGCGCGTTCGCCCTGATGAAGCCGTCCGGCGGGCGCGGCGTGCTGCCCGGCGGCGTGCCCGGCGTGCACCCGGCGCGCGTGGTCGTCATCGGCGGCGGCGTCGCGGGCCTCAACGCCGCGACCATCGCCGTCGGCCTCGGCGCCGACGTCGAGATCCTGGACACCAACGTCGACCGGCTGCGCCACATCGACGCGCTCTTCCAGGGCCGGCTGCGCACCGTCACGTCCAACTCGTACTCGATCGAGCAGGCCGTGCGCGACGCCGACCTGGTCATCGGCGCCGTGCTGGTCCCCGGCGCCAAGGCGCCCAAGCTCGTGAGCAACGAGCTGGTGTCGCAGCTCAAGCCGGGCACCGTGCTCGTCGACATCGCGATCGACCAGGGCGGCTGCTTCGCCGACTCCCGGCCGACCACGCACGCCGACCCGACCTACGCCGTGCACGACTCGGTCTTCTACTGCGTGGCCAACATGCCCGGCGCCGTGCCGCGCACGTCGACGTACGCGCTGACCAACGTGACGCTGCCCTACGCGGTGGCGTTGGCGGACAAGGGCTGGCAGACCGCGCTGCGGGCGGACCGCTCGCTCGCGCTCGGCCTGAACGCGCACGAGGGGCTGCTCACCAACGAGCCCGTCGCGCAGGCGCACGACCTGGAGTTCACCGCTTACGAAGCGTGATCGCCGCCGCACCAGGGCGTCCACCCGACCGGTGGGCGCCCTTCGGCGTTTCCGGGCAAAAAGAGGCGACCCGCTCAACCAGCCTGGGGGTCACTGGGAGCGGGCCGCGCAGCCCATCCTAGCGTCGCCGGGGGTGCGGTGCCCAGTGCCGTGCGGGTTTCTTCACCGGCGCTTCGGTATCGGACTCAAGCAAACGAGTGAATTCAGCGGGTAACGGGTAAGTCACGACGTCCATCCGGCCGATGGTGGGACACAGGACCCGACGGCTACGCAGCGCGGCGGACCGGTCGCCCCGCGTGAGCCCCTGACCACCTCGGATCGGAGCACTCATGGCACAACCGCACGGTTGGATCGACTGTCACGACCCGTTCGGGCGCGACCGGTCGATGACCGTCCTCGTCGCGGACGACCGGGTGCTGCTGGTCGCACCACCCGGCGAGTCCGCCGTGATGTCCGTCACGCAGACCCGAAGGCTCCGGGCGCTGCTCGGCCAGGCCGCGAGGCGGATGTGAAAGGCGTGGACGAGACCCTGCGCGACGCCGTCCTGCGCCGACTGGCCCAGCTCGACCAGGCCGTGGCGCACGACGAGGCCGAGTCGCTGGTGCCGCTGGCCCGCACCGGCATCAACCGGCTGGCCGACGGCTGGCGCCTACTGCTCAGCCTGCACCAGCCCGACCCCGACGGCCGCTGCGACTCCTGCCAGGGCGTCCTGCGCAACCGGCGCTGGCCGTGCCGCGTGTGGACGACCGCGCACCGCCACCTCATCGGCGAGGGCGAGACGCATCGTGAGCGGAGGCGCCCGTTGCGCAACCCGTTCACCCGCATACCGGCACAAAGTCGCACGGAAGTGGACACGAAACCACGCCATTCGCTACCTGAATGATCCTCCTAGGGCAGGATGACGCCCGGTAGGAGCATTCGGGAGGGACGCGTGCACGACGGCACTGGCCGCATCGTGGTGCAGAACCTGACCAAGCAGTTCGGTCCGGTCGCAGCGGTGCAGAATCTCAGCTTCACGGTCGAACCCGGGACGGTGACCGGCTTCCTCGGCCCCAACGGCGCGGGCAAAACCACGACCCTGCGCATGCTGCTCGGGCTCGTGACGCCGACCTCCGGGGTCGGTCTGATCAACGGTCGGCCGTTCCACCAGCTCGGCAACCCGGCACGGGTCGTCGGCGCGGTGCTCGAGGCCCAGGGGTTCCACCCCCGGCGCACGGCCCGCAACCACCTGCGGGTGTACGCGGCGGCCATCGGCGTGCCCGACCAGCAGGCCGACCGGGTGCTCGAACTCGTCGGGCTCGGCGCGGCGGCCGACCGTCGGGCGGGCGGGTTCTCGCTGGGCATGAAGCAGCGGCTCGCGCTGGCGACCGCGCTGCTCGGCGACCCGCAGATCCTCGTGCTCGACGAGCCGGCCAACGGCCTCGACCCGGAGGGCATCGCGTGGCTGCGCCAGTTCCTCCAGTCGTACGCGCGCAGCGGCCGGACCGTGCTGATCTCCAGTCACCTGCTGGCCGAGGTCGAGCAGACCGTCGACCAGGTGGTGATCGTCAGCCGCGGCCAGACCATGTTCTACGGGCCGCTGGAGAACCTGCGCGCCGGGCGTGAAGGCCGGGTGCTCGTGCAGCCCTCGGACATTCCCGCGCTGGTCAAGGCGTTGCAGGAGGCCGGGATCACGAACCTGGAGCAGGCGCCGGACGGGCGGATCGCGGTCGTGGGCGGCGACGCCAAGCGGATCGCGGACGTGGCGTTGCAGGCCGGGGTGTCGATCTACGGCATCCAGGAGGAGAAGGTCGACCTCGAGCAGCTCTTCTTCCAGCTCACCAACGGCCAGTACACGGGCCAGGGCCCGTACGGGCAGCAGCCGCCGCCGGGGCCGCACTACGCGGCACCGGCAGGTTATGCGCCGCAGGGCCAGGTGCCGCCGGGGTACGCGCCGCCGCCGGGGTACGCCCAGCCGGGGTTCCCGGCACCGGACCAGTCCGGGTACGCGCCCCCGCCGGGTGGCTACGCGCCGCCGCAGCCCGGTTTCCCGCCGCCGGACCAGTCCGGGTACGCCCGGCAGACCGGCTACGCGCCGCCCCCGCTCCCGTCGGGGAACGCGCAGCCGGGCTTCCCGGCGCCCGACCAGTCGGGGTACGGGGCGCCCGGCCCGTCCGGCTACGCGCCGACGGCCCCCGACCAGTCCGGCTACACCCGACCGGTCACGCCCGAGCAGCCGACGCAGGCCGTCGAGCAGTCCGGGTACACCCGACCGGTCACGCCCGAGCAGCCGGGCTTCCCCTCGTCGGACCAGGCCGGGCACCCGACGCAGGTCGTCGACCGGTCCGGGGCGGTCACGCCCGACCAGTCGGGTTTCCCGACGGCGGAGCAGGCCGGGGACCGGCCGGGCGACCCGGCATCGGACCGGACGGCACCCGATCCGGTCGTGCCGCCGGGTGAGGCACCACCGCCGGACGGACAGCCGGGCGGACAGCGGAACCAGGGCGGCCTCGGGGGCGGTGCGTGATGGGCAATCTGATCAAGTCCGAGTTCCGCAAGATCCTGACCACCGGTCTGTGGTGGGGCCTGCTGATCCCGACCGTGCTCGTGGCCCTGGGCTGGGGCCTGGGCGCCGGTCTGATCGGCGAAGGTCTCATGGAGGCCGTCCAGAGCAGCGACGTCGAGGAGCTGACCACGGCGTTCGGCCTCTCGCCCGACCAGTGGCAGGTGTCGCTGTTCGGCATGGCGCGCGCCATCAACATCGCCACGATCTTCCCGATGATCTTCGGCGGGCTGGCGATCGCGAACGAGATCAACCGCAAGACGATCACCACGACGTTCCTCACCGCGCCGAACCGGGTGAGTTCCCTGTCCGCGAAGATGATCGTCTACGTGGCGTGGGGCGCGCTCTACGGCATCGCGATCGTCGCCGCGATGAGCATCGGCATCGCGCTCACCGCACCCGCGAACACGCTGCCCGACGCGGCCGGCTGGCTGGCCATGGTCGGCGTCGGCCTGCTCTCGTCGATCCTGATGACCATGTTCGGCGTCGGTGTCGGCGCGCTGCTCAACAGCGTGGTCGCGACGACCGTCGTGCTGGTCATGTACATGCTGGTGATCGAGAACGGCATCCAGCTCGTGCTGACCGCGAACGAGGCGTCCGACGTGATCGGGTTCCTGCCCAACGGCGCGGTGAACGGCCTGACCGGCTCGGTGGCCGCGTCGCTGTTCCTGGCCGACGCGGGCGTGGTGCCCGACGAACTCGAGGACGTCATGCGCGCGCTCGCGGGCGGGCTCGGCGCGCACGAGTGGTGGCTCAGCGGGTTGATCTTCCTCGCGTGGACGGCGTTGTTCTTCGTGTTCGGCTGGCTGTCGACGCAGCGCAAGGACATCACGTGATCGGGTGATCTTCGCCTCGGCGGGGCCGCTTTCCTCCGGGAAGGCGGCCCCACCTGCGTCCGGGACTGTCGGTGCCCGTGCTTAGTGTGGAGCGCGTGACCGGAACCGACGGCTGGGTACGCAGGCTCGCCAGGGCGTGCGGGCGGCACCGCGCGCTCGTGGTGCTGTCCGTGGCCGCCGCGGTCGTCGGCGTCGGCTTCCAGGCGGTCACGCCCCTGCTGGTCAAGGTCGCGGTGGACGACTCGGTGGCCGGGCGCACCGACCGGCTGGCCTGGCTCGCGGTGGGCCTGGTGGCGCTGGAGCTGCTGACGTTCGGCACCGCGTTCGTGCGGCGTTACCTGGGCGGTCGGCTGGCCGTGGAGGTGCAGCACGACCTGCGGCAGGCCGTGTTCCGCGCGGTGCAGCGGCTGGACGGCCCCAAGCAGGACGCGCTGCGCACCGGGCAGGTGGTGTCGCGGTCGATCACCGACCTCCAGCTCGTGCAGAGCCTGCTGTCCATGGCGCCGCTGGCGTTCGGCACCGTGGTGTTCACGGTGGTCTCGCTGGGCGCGATGCTGTGGCTGTCGCCGACGCTGACCCTGGTCGTGCTGGTCGTCCTGCCCGCGATCGCGGTGGTCGCGGGTCGCAGCCGGTTGACGCTGTTCCCGGCGACCTGGTCGGCGCAGCAGCGGGCGGCGGACGTGGCGCAGCAGGTCGAGGAGACCGTGACCGGCGTGCGCGTGGTCAAGGGCTTCGGGCAGGAGGCACGAGAGGTCGCCCGGCTGGAGGCGCGGGCCCGGGTGCTGTTCGCGGAGCGGATGCGGGCGGCCCGGCTGACCGCGCGGCCGTCGGCGACGCTGGCCGCGCTGCCCTACCTGGGCCAGGTCGGGATGTTGCTGCTGGGCGGGTACCTCGTGCTGCACGGGCAGGTCACGCTGGGCACGTTCCTCGCGTTCGCGAGCTACGTGGCCGCGCTGGTCGGCCCGACCCGGCTGCTGTCGAACCTGACGGTGACCGCGCAGCTCGCCCGGGCCGGCGTCGAGCGGGTGTACGAGCTGGTCGACTCGCAGCCGGACGTGGTGGACGGCGGGCGCGAGCTGCCGGACGGCGCGTTGGCGGTGGCGCTGGACGGGGTCGGGTTCGGGTACACCCGCAGCGAACCGGTGCTGTCGGACGTGACGCTGCGGGTCGCGGCGGGCGAGACGCTGGCGATCGTGGGCACGGCCGGGTCCGGCAAGTCGACGGTGTCGCTGCTGCTGCCCCGGTTCTACGACGTGCATGCCGGGTCGGTGTCGGTCGGCGGTGTCGACGTGCGCGAGCTGCGCCTGGGGTCGTTGCGGCGGGCCGTGGGCGTGGTGTTCGAGGAGGCGTTCCTGTTCTCCGACACCGTGCGCGCGAACATCGCCTACGGCGTGCCGGACGCGACGGACGAGCAGGTGGAGGCCGCGGCGCGGGCGGCCGAGGCGCACGGGTTCATCTCGGCGCTGGCGAACGGCTACGACACCGTGGTCGGCGAGCGCGGCCTGACCCTGTCGGGCGGCCAGCGGCAGCGGGTCGCCCTGGCACGGGCGCTGCTGTCCGATCCCCGTGTGCTCGTGCTCGACGACGCGACGTCGGCCGTGGACACCGCGACCGAGGCCGCGATCCACCGCACGCTCGCGGCCGTGACGGCATCCCGCACGACGGTCCTGATCGCGCACCGGCGGTCGTCCCTCGCCCTGGCCGACCGCATCGCGGTGCTGGACGCGGGCCGGGTCGTGGACGTGGGCACCGACGCGGAACTGCACGCGCGGTGCGCGCTGTACCGGGATCTGCTGGCCGGTCCGGGCGAGGCGATCGAGCAGGTGGACCGGCGGGCGGGCGTGCCCCTTGAACCCGGTCCCGACGGGTACACCCCCGAGCTGTGGCCCGAGTCCGAGGAGGACGAACTCGCCGTGCGGGCGGCGAACCGGGCCGTGCGCACGGCCCGACCGTCGCGCGGTCACCGTGGGGGTGGCGGTACCACCGCGCTGGTCGGCGCGACCCCGCCGACGCCGGAACTGCTGGCCCGGATCCACGCGCTGCCGGCCGCGGCCGACGAACCGGAGCTGCGGGGCGAGGACCCGCGCGCACCGGATCCGGGGTTCCGCCTGTGGACGCTGCTCAGACCCGTACGCCTGGCGATGCTCGCGGTCGGCGCTCTGCTGCTGGTCGACTCGGCGCTGGCGATCGGGCTGCCCAACCTGGTCCGGCTGGGCGTGGACCGGGGCGTGGTCGGCGGCGAGCCGGGGTGGTTGTGGGCGGCCTCGCTGGGCGGCCTGCTGCTGGTCGTCGCCGGGTGGCTGTCGTCGGCGGCCGGGACCGTGGTCACGTCGCGGGTCGGCGAGCGGCTGCTGTACCTGCTGCGCGTGCGCAGTTACGCGCACCTCCAGCGGCTGGGCCTGGACTACTACGAGCGCGAGGCCGCCGGCCGGATCATGACCCGGATGACGACGGACGTCGACGCCCTGTCGACCTTCCTGCAGACCGGGCTGACGACGTTCGTGATCAGCTTCCTGACCGTGGGCGGCATCGCGGTGGCGCTGGTCGTGACCGACCTCAAGCTCGCGCTCGTGGCGTTGGCGGTGCTGCCGCCGTTGATCATCGCCACCGCGGTGTTCCAGCGGTTGTCGTCGAGGACGTACGCCGAGGCTCGCGAGAAGGTCAGCGCGGTGAACGCCGACCTCCAGGAGAACGTGTCGGGGCTTCGGGTGTCCCAGGCGTACGCGCGGGAGGACCGGTCGGCGGCGGCGTTCGCCGAGCGGAGCGACGAGTACCGGCGGACGCGGATCAGAGCCCAGCGGTACATCGCCACGTACTTCCCGTTCCTGGCCCTGCTGTCGGGGGTCGCGCAGGCCGGGGTGCTGGTGGTGGGGGCCTACCGGGTGGCCGTCGGTGATCTCTCGCCCGGGGTGTTGTTGGCGTTCGTGCTGTACCTGGGGTTGTTCTTCGCGCCGTTGTTCCAGTTGTCGGGGGTGTTCGACGGGTACCAGCAGGCCCGGGTCGGGTTGTCGCGGATCGGGGAACTGCTGCGGACGCCGACGAGCGTGCCGCCGGCAGCCGATCCGGTGTCGGTGACGTCGTTGCGCGGTGAGGTCGAGCTGTGCGGGGTGACGTTCGTGTACCCCGGGACTTCCGTGCCGGCGCTGGACGCCGTCTCGCTGCACGTGCGGGCCGGGGAGACAGTCGCGCTGGTGGGTGAGACCGGGGCGGGCAAGTCGACGTTGGTGAAGTTGATCGCCCGGTACTACGACGTGACCGATGGTCGGATTCTCGTGGACGGCACGGACATCCGGCAGTACGACCTGGGCGAACTGCGGGCCCGGTTGGGGGTCGTGCCGCAGGAGGCGCACCTGTTCGGCGGGGACGTGGCGGAGAACATCGCCTATGCCGAGCCGGACGCGTCGCGGTCGGCGATCGAGTCGGCGGCCCGGGAGGTGGGGGCGTTGCCGGTGGTCGCGGCGCTGCCTTCGGCCTTTGGTCAGCAGGTCGGTGAGCGGGGGCAGAACCTGTCGGCCGGGCAGCGGCAGTTGGTGGCGTTGGCCAGGGCCGAGTTGGTGTCGCCTGATCTGTTGCTGTTGGACGAGGCGACGGCGGCGTTGGATCCGGCCACGGAGGCTGCGGTGTTGGCCGCGGGTGGGCGGCTTGCCGCTTCTCGGACCACGTTCGTCGTCGCTCATCGGTTGGCTACGGCGGCTCGGGCGGATCGGATCGTGGTGCTGTCCGGGGGGCGGATCGTCGAGGTGGGCAGTCATTCGGCGTTGTTGGCCGCCGGCGGCGTCTACGCCTCGCTCTGGGCGCACGGCATTTCTTAGTTTCCGGCTGCCGTACTGCCGGTGGCTGTGGTTCCGAACGCGCGAGTTGTGCACTCGGACACCGTGAGTTGTGCGTTCAGGCACCGCGAAATGTGCACTGGACGGGTCAGGAGGCGAGGACCTCGTCCAGGCGCTCGTAGCCCTCGACGACTCCGTGTTCCATGCCGCTGGACAGGGCCAGGTCGCGGACTTCGAACGAGTCGAACACGCTCACCCCGCGCAGACGGGTGCGGCCGTCGCCCAGGTCCTCGAAGGTCAGGGTTTCCAGGCTCACGCCCTCGGGCATGCCGCAGAACGTGAACGTCTGCACGATCCGCGTGTCCTCGCGCACCTCGTGGAACGAGCCGTAGAACGCGTATTCGCCGTTCTCCTCCACGTGCGTGTACCGGTACGACCCACCGGTCACGGCGTTCCACTCGTCGACCTTCATCTCCAAGCGGCGTGGGCCCAGCCAGCGCTTCACCAGCTCGACGTCCACGTGGGCGCGGAACACGGCCGCGCGTGGTGCGGCGAACTCCCGTTCGATCACGATCGTGGGCGTGTCCTTGCCCGCCTCGATGGTGGTCTCGCTCATGACGCTTCCCCTTTCTCCGCGGTGTCCGGCAGGGACTCCGCCAACACCTCGTCCAGTCGCCGGTACCGCTCTTCGGCTTGCCGCCGGTACCGCTCGATCCACTTGGTCATCAGGTCGAACACCTCCGCTTCGAGGTGGACGGGTCGCCGTTGGGCGTCCCGGCCGCGACTCACCAAGCCCGCGTCCTCCAGCACCTTCACGTGCTTGGACACCGCCTGGAGGGTCACGGGGTACCGCTCGGCCAGCTCGTTCACGGTCGCGTCGCCGGACGCCAGCCGGGCGACCATGTCGCGCCGGATCGGGTCGGCCAGCGCCGCGAAGACCCGCGACAGGTCGTTCGCCACGGCAACCCCTTTACTCAACCAGTTGGTTGATTAAGACCGTACGCACCCCCGCCGCCTTAGTCAACCAACTGGTTGACCACGACTCCGAACAGTCGCCGATCGGGCACCGAGCCACTAGCGTCCAGGGGCATGCGCGAGCCCCTGACCTCAAGCGATACCGGAGCGCCACCATCGGGACCGATGCCGTGACCGATCCTGTGACAGAGACCTCCTTGCCCGCACCCGCCTCTGTGTTAATCGCCCCGGTCGGGGTACTAGCCTGACCATGAGTTGAGTCATCAGAACAAGCGAGATGGATAGAGGCGAGCGTCAGCCGTGTCCAGCAGCAGTCCGGCTTCACAGTTCGGCCCCAACGAGTGGTTGGTCGAGGAGATGTACGAGCAGTTCCTCGCCGACCCGTCGTCCGTGGACCCCGCGTGGCACGACTTCTTCGCCGACTACAAGTCGACGCAGCGGTCGGGCAACGGGGCGACGGCCGCACAGGCGGAGAGCGGCACGGCGCCGGCGGCACCCACCGCCACGGCGACGAGGCCCGCACCCGAGAAGCCGGCGGCCCGGCCCGCGCCCAAGACCGAGGCGAAGCCCGCACCCCAGACCAAGCCCGCGGCCAAGCCCGCACCGGCGAGCGCCGCCAAGGCCGCCCCGGTGAAGGAGCAGGCCGGGCAGGAGCAGAAGCAGCTGCGCGGTGCCGCCGCCGCGATCGCGAAGAACATGGAGCTGTCGCTCACCGTTCCGACCGCGACGAGCGTGCGCGCCGTGCCCGCCAAGCTGCTGGCCGACAACCGCATCGTGATCAACAACCACCTCAAGCGCACCCGCGGTGGGAAGGTCTCCTTCACCCACCTGATCGGGTACGCGGTGGTCCGGGCGCTCCAGTCGTTCCCGAACCTCAACCGGCACTACGCCGAGATCGACGGCAAGCCGTTCGCGATCACGCCCGAGCACGTCAACTTCGGCCTGGCCATCGACCTGCCCGGCAAGGACGGCTCGCGCACGCTCGTCGTCGCCTCGGTCAAGGGCTGCGAGAACATGACGTTCACGCAGTTCTGGCAGGCGTACGAGGACCTGATCCGCAAGGCCCGCGGCGGTTCGCTGACCACCGAGGACTTCTCGGGCACGACCATCTCGCTGACCAACCCAGGCACGATCGGCACCAACCACTCGGTGCCGCGCCTGCAGGCAGGCCAGGGCGCGATCATCGGCGTCGGCGCCATGGAGTACCCCGCCCACTTCCAGGGCACCAGCGAGCAGGCGCTCACCGACATGGGCGTCAGCAAGATCATCACGCTGACCTCGACCTACGACCACCGCATCATCCAGGGCGCGGAGTCGGGCGAGTTCCTCAAGCGCATCCACCAGCTCCTGCTCGGCGAGGACGGCTTCTACGACGACGTCTTCACGTCGCTGCGCCTGCCCTACGAGCCCATCCGCTGGGTCGCCGACATCCCCGAGGGCGCGGTCGACAAGACCGCCCGGGTGATCGAGCTGATCGACGCGTTCCGCACCCGCGGCCACCTGATGGCCGACACGGACCCGCTGAACTACCGCCAGCGCAGCCACAGCGACCTGGACGTGCTCAGCCACGGCCTGACGCTGTGGGACCTCGACCGCGAGTTCCCGGTCGGCGGCTTCGGCGGCAAGGAGCGGATGCGCCTGCGCGACATCCTGGGCGTGCTGCGCAACTCGTACTGCCGCACGGTCGGCGTCGAGTACATGCACATCCTCGACCCGGAGGAGCGCCTCTGGATCCAGGAGCGCGTCGAGGTCCCGCACGAGAAGCCCCCGGCCACCGTGCAGAAGTACATCCTCTCCAAGCTCAACGCGGCCGAGGCGTTCGAGACGTTCCTCCAGACCAAGTACGTCGGCCAGAAGCGGTTCTCGCTCGAAGGCGGCGAGACGGTCATCCCGCTGCTCGACGCCGTGCTGGACAAGGCCGCCGAGCACGAGCTGGACGAGGTCGTCATCGGCATGCCGCACCGCGGCCGGCTCAACGTCCTGGCCAACATCGTCGGCAAGCCGATCTCGCAGATCTTCCGCGAGTTCGAGGGCAACCTCGACCCGGGCCAGGCGCACGGCTCCGGCGACGTGAAGTACCACCTCGGCGCCGAGGGCAAGTACTTCCGGATGTTCGGCGACGGCGAGACCAAGGTGTCGCTGACCGCGAACCCGTCGCACCTGGAAGCCGTGGACCCGGTGCTGGAAGGCATCGTCCGCGCCAAGCAGGACCAGCTCGACAAGGGCGGCGAGGGCTTCACCGTGCTGCCGGTCGCGCTGCACGGCGACGCCGCGTTCGCCGGTCAGGGCGTGGTGGCCGAGACGCTGAACCTGGCCCTGGTGCGCGGTTACCGCACCGGCGGCACGGTGCACGTCGTGGTCAACAACCAGGTCGGCTTCACCACGGCGCCGGAGAACTCGCGCTCGTCGAAGTACTCGACCGACGTCGCGAAGATGATCGGCGCACCGGTCTTCCACGTGAACGGCGACGACCCCGAGGCGTGCTACTGGGTCGCCAAGCTGGCCGTGGACTACCGGCAGAAGTTCAACAAGGACGTCGTGATCGACATGGTGTGCTACCGCCGCCGCGGTCACAACGAGGGCGACGACCCCTCGATGACCCAGCCGGCGATGTACGACGTGATCGACACCAAGCGCTCGGTCCGCAAGACCTACACCGAGGCCCTGATCGGCCGCGGCGACATCTCGGTCGAGGAGGCCGAGAAGGCGTTGCAGGACTTCTCCTCGCAGTTGGAGCACGTCTTCAACGAGGTGCGCGAGCTGGAGAAGCACCCGATCAAGACCTCGCCGTCGATCGAGGCCGAGCAGCAGATCCCGGCCAAGCTGCCCACGGGCATCGAGCGTTCGGTGATCGAGCACATCGCCGACTCGCACGTCGACCTGCCCGAGGGCTTCACGCCGCACCCGCGCGTCAAGCCGGTGCTCGAGCGGCGGGCCAAGATGGCCCGCGAGGGCGGCATCGACTGGGCGTTCGCCGAGCTGCTCGCGTTCGGCTCGCTGGTCATCGACGGCCGCACGGTCCGCCTGGCCGGCCAGGACTCGCGGCGCGGCACGTTCGTGCAGCGGCACGCCACGCTCGTCGACCGCAAGAAGGGCGACGAGTACACGCCGTTGCAGAACCTCGCCGAGGACCAGGGCAAGTTCATGGTCTACGACTCGGTGCTGTCCGAGTTCGCGGCGCTGGGCTTCGAGTACGGCTACTCGGTGGCCAACCCGGACGCGCTGGTGCTGTGGGAGGCGCAGTTCGGCGACTTCGTCAACGGCGCCCAGTCGATCATCGACGAGTTCATCTCGTCCGGCGAGGCCAAGTGGGGCCAGGTCTCCGACGTCGTGCTGCTGCTGCCGCACGGTCACGAGGGCCAGGGCCCGGACCACACGTCGGGTCGCATCGAGCGCTTCCTGCAGCTGTGCGCCGAGGGCTCGATGACGATCGCCGTGCCGTCGACGCCGGCGAACTACTTCCACCTGCTGCGCCGCCACGCGCTCGACGGCGTGAACCGCCCGCTGGTGGTCTTCACCCCCAAGTCGATGCTGCGTCTGAAGGCCGCGGTGAGCCCGGTCGAGGACTTCACCGAGGAGCGCTTCAAGTCGGTGATCGACGACCCGACGATCACGTCGCCGGACGCGGTCACGAAGGTCCTGCTGTGCAGCGGCAAGATCTACTACGAACTGGTCGCCGAGCAGGAGAAGCGCGGCGCGACGGACACCGCGGTCGTGCGCGTCGAGCAGCTCTACCCGGTGCCGGTGCGCAAGCTGACCGAGGCGTTGGAGCGCTACCCGAACGCGGCCGACGTCCGCTGGGTGCAGGAGGAGCCGGCCAACCAGGGCGCATGGCCGTTCTACGGCCTGAACCTGCCGGACCTGCTGCCCTCGCGGTACTCGCTCAAGCGCATCTCGCGGCGGCCGATGGCGGCGCCGTCGGCGGGCTCGTCGAAGGTGCACGAGGTCGAGCAGCGCGAGATCATCACGAAGGCGTTCGAGTAGGCCGTGTACTTCACCGACCGCGGCATCGAGGAACTGGAGCGGCGCCGGGGCGAGGAGGACGTGAGCCTCGCCTGGGTGGCCGACCGGCTGCGGGCGTTCGTCGACGCGAACCCCGAGTTCGAGACGGCGATCGAGCGGTTCGCCACGTACCTGGCACGTGACGACGAGGACTTCGAGGACTGACCGCCGAAGGGGCGCCCCGCGCGGGGCGCCCCTTCCGCTTTTACCGGTGGTGGTCGCACCGGGAGCAGCGCCGGGCCCGCAGCAGCCCGAGCGCGCGGTGCGTGCCCAGCGCGATGACGGCGCCCGACAGGCCCCCGGCGACGAGCACGGTGTCGTCGAGGCCGAAGCGCTCGGTGATCAGGGTCCAGGCGGCGACGAGCGGTGCGACGCGGATCAGCCAGTGTTCGCGGTTCACGGTGTCCTCCCCGGTTTCGGCGGTCGCGGGGAAGTGTGCGGTCGCGGTCGGGCAGGTCCGGTCCGAAGCGGACGGATTCGTGCGGTCCTGTGCCATCATCGCGACGTCCGCGTGTGTCGGCGTGAAAGCAGGTTACGGTGCCCGAAATCCCACCCGCGTTAGCGAGACTCGTCCGGGAGTTGAAGTCGCTGCGCCTGCGTGCCGGGCAGCCGACGATCGAGACGTTGGCGAGTCACATCAGGTGCAGCAGGCAGACGGTTTCGGCCGTGCTGAACGGGCACCGGCTGCCGCGCTGGGAATTCGTGGAGAGGTTCGCCGAGTACTGCGCGGCCACTCCGGACGTGGTGGCGCGGCTGCACGACCTGTGGCTCGACGTGCACATGGGCGAGGACGAACCGGCCGTCCCGGTGCCGTTTCCCGGCCTGGATTCCGTGGGGGTGGAGTGGTTCGACGACCACGCCGCGTTCTACGCGGCGGGCGCGGACGGGATCGCGCGGACGACGTCGCAGATCCGGACCACCTACGTGCACCAACACCCGCCGACGATCTACCGGGCGACCGCCGCGGAACGCTATTTCACCGCGATCCTGGACTGGGCGAGGGAACGCGGGGAGCGGACCGTGCGCCGGATCGTCGGCGTCCGGTTCGTCGGCGGACGGCCCGAGTCGTCGATGCTCGACTGGCTGGTGGCGCACCACGCGGAAACCCGGGACATCGAGAACTACGAGGTGCGCGTACTGCCGTGGTCACCGCCCGCCGACGGCGTGAACCTGATGCTGTTCGACGACGCGCACACGTTCCTCGCGTTCTCCGGGCAGTCGAAGGCGGGGTTGAGCGGGTTCCGCGTGGAGAGCGAGAAGTTCCAGAAGTATTTCGTCCTCTACTACGAACAGTTGTGGGCACCGCTGGAATCGGTGGAGAAATTCCTCGGCGAGCGCGCTTAGACGAGTTTGAGCAGCGGCCGTTCGATGCCGAGCATCGAACGGACGTGGGAGACCCGCCAGCCGAGTTCCGCGGCGAGCGCCTGCGCGGTCAGGCCGGACATCCCGAACGCGCGGCCGAGCAGGGCGGGCCGCTCGCCGGGGTAGCCGGTCACCGGTTCGGGCGACAGTTCCGTGATCTTGAGCCGGCGCAGGCCGCGGGTGCCCGCCGCGTCGGAGAGCACGCCGAGTTCACGCGCCCGCCGCACCAGCGCGAGCACCGGCACGCCCCACACCGCGCGCAGTTCGCCGAGCCGGTCGAGGTCGACCCGGTCGGGGAGTTCGGGGGTGATCGCGGCACGCGGCGTGAGGAACTCGGCCGCGAACACGTCCAGGTCGTGCTCGGTCGGGTCGGGGTGCAGCAGGCGGCCGAGTTCCCGGGCCACGGTGAACCGGTGGCCGTAGACATCCGGGTCGCGCGGCACGACGACGACCGGCCGGTCCGGGACGGCGGTGGCGAACGGCTCCGCGCCGAACAGCACCACGACCCCGTTGGACTCCAACCGCCGCACCAGGTGCGCGACCGGTCCCGGCAGCAGGCCCCAGAGCGAGCGCACGGCACGGGCCGCGACCACGGTGTCCACGGCCGGGCGCGGCAGCCGGACCTTGGGCAGCCGCACGTGGCCTTCGAGCGCGTGCGCCAGCTCCCACGCCTGCTCGGCGAACGCGGCGGCGGCCGGCCTGCGCGACACGGGCAGGCGGACGTGCGGACGTCCGGGGCGGAAGAACGCGGCCGGCACGTCGAGCGTCCGGGCCAGGCCGCGCACCACGTCCGGCGAGGGGTGCGAAGCGCCGGCCTCGTAGCGGCAGAGCTGCGTCGCCGAGACGCCGACGAGTTCGGCCAGCCCGCGCCGGGACAGCCCGGCCAGCTCCCGGGCCTGGACCAGGCGGGCCGGGTCGAGGTCAGGCATCGCGGGCGTCGGGGTGGCGCGTCACGTCGAGTTCGGGCTCGTCGCCCTCGGCGAAGCCGGTGAGCGGGAGCTGCGGCGCGTCCTCGAGGTCGAGGTCGAGCGGCAGCCGCTCGGGTTCCCACGTCAGCGTGCCGTCGTCGGCGAGCGAGATCGGTTCGCCCCACCACGCGCCGAGCACGCGGTCGCTGTCGGCGTTGGCGACGAACCCGACGTAGATCACGGTCAGGTCGGCCTCGCCGGCGGCGGCGACCGCGTCGGCCACGGTGGGCCGCGCGGGCGCGTGCAGGTCGAACAGCATGGCCGGCGGCTCGACCCCGAACCGCCGCCCGGTGCGCTGCGGCACCAGCGTCGCGATCGTCACCACCTTGGGCGACAACGGCATCCGCGAGCCCAGCTTGAACGGCACGAGGACCCGACCGCCGACCATGGCCAGGTCGTAGGACGCGCCGTAGGGGTGGTGCACCCGGTAGCCGTCGAGGTTCTCCAGCCCGAGTTCCTCGATCACGCTGTGGTAGGGCGTGTCCCAGAGGCTGCCGTAGGCCCGTTTGGTGAGCACGCCCTGCGCGTGCGCGTCCCGCTGCACCAGCCACCGCGCGCGCTGTGCCCGGTTGAGGCCGCGCACCAGGCTGTGGACGACGGCGTGGGTCTGGTCGCCGAACTGGGAGACGGCCCACGAGGACGGCTGGTAAGCCACTGCGCACCCCTTCCGCTCCCGGGCAGTGTGTCACCCCGCCGGGCACACCCGCTTGATCACGGCAACCGATCAAAGCGGACTCGGCCGCACCACCCGTTCGCCCCGCTGCCACACGGCCACCGTCAGCGGGACACCCGGTCGGTACGCGAGGTGCGTGACCGAAGGGGCGTCCAACACCTGGAGGTCGGCCCGAGCGCCGACGTCGAGGTGGCCGACGTCGTCCCGGCGCAACGCGATCGCGCCCGCCTTCGTCGCCGCGTACACGGCCTCCTCGACGGTCAGCCGCATCTGGAGCACGGCCGTGGTCACGCCGAACGCCATGGACGTCGTGTACGAGCTGCCCGGGTTGCAGTTGCCCGCCAACGCGACCGTCGCGCCCGCGTCCAGCAGCGCCCGGCCCGGCGGCAGGGACTGGCGGGTCGACAGGTCGCACGCGGGCAGCAGCGTGGCCACCGTGGCGGACGAGGCGAGCGCGTCGACGTCCGCGGCGCTCAGGTACGTGCAGTGGTCGACGCTCGCGGCACCGAGTTCGACCGCCAGCCGCACGCCCGGCCCCTCGCCGAGCTGGTTGCCGTGCACGCGCAGGCCCAGGCCCTTGCGCGCGGCGGCCGTGAGCACGGTCCTGGACTGGTCCTCGTCGAACGCGCCGCGTTCGCAGAACACGTCGGCCCACCGCACGTGCGGCGCGACCGCGTCGAGCATCTCCCCCGCGACAAGGGCGACGTACGAGTCCGCGTCGGTGCCGGGCGGCACGAGGTGCGCGCCCAGGAACGTGACCTCGTCGGTGAACACGCCCGCGATCCGGGCCGCGCGCAGCTCGTCGGCCACGGTCAGCCCGTAGCCGGTCTTGGTCTCGAACGTCGTCGTGCCCTGGGCCAGGGCTTCGTCGGCCAGGCGGCGGAGATTGGCGGCGAGGGCGTCGTCGTCGGCCGCGCGGGTGGCCGCGACCGTGGTCGCGATCCCGCCCGCCGTGTAGGGCTGCCCGGCCATGCGCGCCTCGAACTCGGCCGTGCGGTCGCCCGCGAAGACCAGGTGCGTGTGGCTGTCGACCCAACCGGGCAGGACGGCCCGGCCGCCGACGTCCACGCGTACGTCGGCGTCCGGCGCGTCGGCGCTCCGGCCGACCCACGCGACCCGTCCCTCGGCGAGCACGAGGGCCGCGTCGGACAGCCGGCCGAGCGGCGAGTGGGTGGTCAGTTCGCCGATCCCGGTGATCACCGTCGAGGTCACAGCGCCTCCAACGCGCGGGTGAGCAGGCGTGGCACGTCGCCCAGGGTCTCGTGCACGCCATCACGCGCGATCACGCGACCGTGCACCACGACCACCGAGACGTCCGGTGCCGACGCGGTCAGCACGACCTGGTCGGGTCGGGTGCCGGCGGTCCGCGCGGTGTCCAGCCGCACGGCGGTGAAGTCGGCCGCCGCGCCGACCTCGATGCGGCCGGCGGTCGGCCAGCCGACCGCGGCGTGGTCGGTCAACGCGCCGACCAGCTCGGCCGGGGTGAAGTTGCCCCGCCGACCGCTGCGCAGCCGTTCGCCGTACTCCAGGCTCCGGGCCTCCAGGAGCAGGTCGATCACGGCGTGCTGGTCGCTGCCCAGCGCGAGCGGGCTGCCCGCGTCGGCCAGCGCGCGGGCCGGGCCGATGCCGTCCGCGAGGTCGGCCTCGGTGGTCGGGCACAGGCTGATCGTCGTGCCCGAACCGCCCAGCAGCGCGATGTCCTCGTCGGTCAGATGCGTAGCGTGCACGGCCGTCGTGCGCGGCCCCAGCGCGCCGGCCTCGGCGAGCACGCCGGTGGGCGTCAGGCCGTACGCGGCCAGGCAGTCCTCGTTCTCGGCGGGCTGCTCGGACAGGTGGACGTGCAGCGGCCGGTCCGGGAACGCGGCGGCGATGTCCGCGACAGCCGCGCGCGGCACGGCCCGCACCGAGTGGATCGCGCCGCCCGCCCGGAACAGCGGTCCGCCGGCCTGCCGGGCGATCGACGCCTGCCAGTTCTCGACGGTCCCGTGCGTGAACCGCCGTTGCACGCCCTCCAGCGGCCGGCCGATGCCACCGGTCAGGTAGCACGTGGTCAGCAGCGTGAGCCGGAGGCCGACCTCCTCGGCTGCGGCGCGCAGGGCGTCGGCCATGTCGTCGGCGCCGTCGTGCAGGTAGTGGAACTCCCCCACGGACGTGACCCCGGTGACGGCCATCTCCGCGTACACGGCACGGGCCAGCTCGAAGTACGTGCGCGGCGTCAGCTTCCCGGCCAGCGCGTACATGGACTCGCGCCACGTCCAGAACGTGCCGCCGTCGGCGTGCGTGCGCCCGCGCAGGCCGCGGTGGAACGCGTGCGAGTGCGTGTTCGCGAAGCCCGGCAGGACCAGGCCGTACAACCGTTCCGCACCGAGGGGAATCGTGTCCACTGTGGACACGCTGACGATCGTGCCACCGTCCACTTCGACCAGTACGCGGGACGCGACGCCGTCCGGCAGCCACGCCCGCTCGCACCAGAAGTTCCTCATCCGGCCAACCGTTCCAGGGTCGCCGCCAGCGCCACGACGCCCGCCGCGCAGTCCTCGTCGGAGGCGAACTCCTCGGGCGCGTGGCTCACCCCGGTGGGGTTGCGCACGAACAGCATCGCGGTCGGCCGGTGCGCGGCCAGGATGCCCGCGTCGTGCCCGGCACCGGTGGGCAGCACGGGCACGTCGCCGAGCACGCCGGCGATCTCGTCGCGCAACGACGGGGAGAAGTGCACCGTGTCGCCGTACGACTCCTCGGTGATCCGCACGGCGCAGCCTTCCTCCTCGGCGGCATCCTTCGCCGCCTGGGAGATCCGCTCGACCACGGCACGCGTGCGCGCGTCGTCGGCGGCCCGTGCGTCCAGCCACAGGTCGACCGAGGACGGGATCACGTTGGTGCCACCGGGATTCGGCACGAGTCGGCCGACCGTGGCCCGGGCGCCGTCCGTGGCCGCCCGACGTGCCGCGAGCACGACCTGGGAGGCGGGCACCATCGGGTCGCGGCGGTCGGTCATGAGCGTGGCGCCCGCGTGGTTGCCCTCGCCGGAGAACGTGAACCGCCACCGGCCGTGGGCCAGGATCGACGACGCCAACCCGACCGGCACGGTCAGGCCGCGACCCTGTTCGACGTGCAGCTCGACGAAAACCCCGATGTGCCGCAACGCTTCCTCGTCCCGACCGAACCGCAGCGGGTCCACGCCCGCCGCGAGCGCCGCCTCGCCGAAGGACACCCCGTCCTGGTCGGTCAGGCGGGCCGCCGCCTCGGGCGCGATCGCGCCGGTCAGCAGGCGGGAGCCGAGGCACGCGACGCCGAACCGGCCGCCCTCCTCCTCGACGAAGACCACGACCGCGAACGGCCGTCGCGGCACGAAACCCTTGGCCCGCAACACGTCCACGGCCCGCAACGACGCGACGACGCCCAGCGGCCCGTCGAACGCGCCGCCGCCGGGCACCGAGTCGAGGTGGCTGCCGGTGACCACGGCGTCCGGGCCGGGCGTGCCCCACCACGCCCACAGGTTGCCGTTGCGGTCGACCGTCACGTCCAGGCCGCGCCGCTGGGCCTCCTCGGTGAACCAGGCCCGCAGCTCCAGCTCGGAGCGGTCGAAGCCGTGCCGCGAATAGCCACCCCGGCGGGGGTCGCGGCCGACATCCGCGATGTCCGCGAGGCCGGTCACTCGGCGGCCATCGGGATCGGCACGTTCCGCTCGGCGGCGACCTCGACGGCCTCGGGGTACCCGGCGTCCACGTGCCGGATCACGCCCATGGCCGGGTCGTTGGTGAGGACGCGTTCGATCTTCTGGGCGGCCAACGGCGTCCCGTCGGCGACCGTGACCTGGCCGGCGTGGATCGACCGGCCGATGCCCACGCCACCGCCGTGGTGCAGCGACACCCAGGTCGCGCCGGACGCGGTGTTGACCAGGGCGTTGAGCAGCGGCCAGTCCGCGATCGCGTCGGAGCCGTCGATCATGCCCTCGGTCTCCCGGTAGGGCGAGGCGACCGAACCGCAGTCGAGGTGGTCGCGGCCGATGACGATCGGCGCGGACAGCTCGCCCGACGCGACCATCTCGTTGAACTTGAGCCCGGCGAGGTGCCGTTCGCCGTAGCCCAGCCAGCAGATGCGCGCGGGCAGGCCCTGGAACTCGACGCGTTCGCCGGCCAGCCGGATCCACCGCGCGAGCTGCTCGTTCTCCGGGAACAGCTCCAGGATCGCCCGGTCGGTCTTCGCGATGTCGGCCGGGTCGCCGGACAGCGCCGCCCAGCGGAACGGGCCCTTGCCCGCGCAGAACAACGGCCGGATGTAGGCGGGCACGAAACCGGGGAAGTCGAACGCCCGCACGTACCCGGCGAGCTTGGCCTCGCCCCGGATCGAGTTGCCGTAGTCGAACACCTCGGCGCCCCGGTCCTGGAAGCCGACCATGGCCTCGACGTGGTCGGCCATCGACTCGCGCGACCGGTCGGTGAACTCGTCCGGCTTCTTGGCCGCGTAGTCGGCCCAGTCCTCCAGCGCCACGCCCTTGGGCAGGTACGCCAGCGGGTCGTGCGCGGAGGTCTGGTCGGTGACGACGTCCACGGGCACCTCGCGGCGCAGCAGCTCGGGCAGGATCTCGGCGGCGTTGCCGATCACGCCCACGGACAGCGCCCGGCCGTCCTGCTTCGCCTTGAGCACGCGGGCGATCGCGTCGTCCAGGTCGTCCGCGACCTCGTCGAGGTAGCGGGTCTCCACGCGCCGCCGTGCCCGGTCGGGGTCGACCTCGATGCAGAGCGCCACGCCCTCGTTCATGGTCACGGCCAACGGCTGCGCGCCGCCCATGCCGCCCAGGCCCGCCGTGACGGTGAGCGTGCCGCGCAACGTGCCGCCGAACCGCTTGTTCGCCACGGCCGCGAACGTCTCGTACGTGCCCTGGAGGATGCCCTGGGTACCGATGTAGATCCACGACCCGGCCGTCATCTGCCCGTACATGGTCAGCCCGGCGGACTCCAGGCGGCGGAACTCGGGCCAGTTCGCCCAGTCCGGCACCAGGTTCGAGTTGGCGATCAGCACGCGCGGCGCCCACTCGTGGGTGCGCATCACGCCGACCGGCCGGCCCGACTGCACGAGCAGCGTCTCGTCGTCGGCGAGCCGGGCGAGTTCGCGGCTGATGGCGTCGAACGACGGCCAGTCCCGCGCGGCCTTGCCCGTGCCGCCGTAGACGACCAGGTCGTCGGGGCGTTCGGCCACGTCCGGGTCCAGGTTGTTGTGGAACATCCGCAACGCGGCCTCGGTCTGCCAGCTGCGGGCGGTCAACTCGGTACCGCGAGCGGCTTTCACCATCACAGGGCTCCACTTCGGATCAGGTCGACGGCGGCGGCGATCTCGGGCGCGAGGTGCCGGTCCGGACCGGGACCCGGCACGACCTCGCGGAGTTTCGCGACGGCGGCGGCGGTCGCGGGCGCGGGCTTGAGCGGTGCCCGCAGGTCGAGCGCGCGGGCGGCCGTGAGCAATTCGATCGCGAGCACGGTCCGCAGCGCGTCGACCGACTTGCGCAGCTTGCGCGCCGCCGACCAGCCCATGGACACGTGGTCCTCCTGCATCGCCGACGACGGGATCGAGTCGACGGACGCGGGCACCGCCAGGCGCTTGAGTTCGGAGACCAGCGCGGCCTGCGTGTACTGGGCGATCATGTGCCCGGAGTCCACGCCCGGGTCGTCGGCCAGGAACGGCGGCAACCCGTGCGAGCGGTTCACGTCGAGCATGCGGTCGGTGCGGCGTTCGGCGATGGAGGCCACGTCCGCCACCGGGATCGCGAGGAAGTCCAGCACGTAGGCGATCGGTGCGCCGTGGAAGTTGCCGTTGGACTCGACCCGGCCGTCCGCGAGCACGACCGGGTTGTCCACGGCGGCGGCGAGTTCACGGTCGGCCACGGTCTCGGCGTAGGCGACGGTGTCCCGTGCCGCGCCGTGGACCTGGGGCGAGCAACGCAGCGAGTACGCGTCCTGGACCCGCGTGCAGTGCGGTCCCCGATGGCTCTCCACGATCTCGGAGCCCGACAGGAACCCGAACATGCGCTGGGCCGACAGTCCCTGCCCGGGGTGCGGGCGCAACGCGTGCAGGTCGGCCGCGAAGACCTTGTCGGTGCCCAGCAGCGCCTCGACGCTCATGGCGGCCGTGAGGTCGGCGACGTCGAGCAGGCCGCGCAGGTCCCGCAGGGCCAGGACGAGCATGCCGAGCATGCCGTCCGTGCCGTTGATCAGCGCGAGCCCTTCCTTCTCGGCCAGGGCCACGGGCTTGATGCCCGCCTCGGCAAGCGCTTGCGCGGCGGGGAGCAGCACGTTGTCCGCGTCCCGCACGAGACCTTCGCCGGTCAGCGCCAGCGCGGCGGCGGACAGCGGCGCGAGGTCGCCCGAGCAGCCCAGCGAGCCGTACTCGTGGACGATCGGCGTGATGCCCGCGTTGAGCATCGCCGCCATGGCCTCGACGGTCTCCAGGCGCACGCCCGTGTGGCCCGAGGCCAGGGTCTTGAGCCGGAGGAAGACCAGGGCCCGGACGACCTCGCGTTCCACCTCGTCCCCGGCGCCGGCCGCGTGCGAGCGGACCAGGGACTGTTGGAGGGCGGCCCGCCGGTCCGGCGGGATGTGCCGGACGGCGAGCGCGCCGAAGCCGGTGGACACGCCGTAGGTGGGCTCGACGGCGGTGGCCAGGCGTTCCACGTGCGCCCGGGCGGCGGACACCGCCCCGCGCGCCGAGTCGGCGAGTTCGACGGTCGCGCTGCCGCGCGCGACGGCTACGACGTCGTTGCGGCTCGGTGGCTCGGTGCCCAGGTGCACGGGTCGCTGCATGAGCACATCACAACGCGACCGTCCCGTCCGCACGACCCGGGAAGCGCCGAACGCGTCTGGGATACCAGACTCGGTACGCCCGCCCGAAGTCCGGTCCTGGAGCGCGCACGGGCTTGCCCACGACCACCACCGCCGCGCCGCGACCGGCGTGCCCGCCGGAATCACCCGGCCCCGCGGCCGGCACCGACCCGCCCGCGGCAGCCGCCGGGCACGAACCGCACCACCTGACCGGAGACGGCCTACCCGAAGCCCGACTCCGGATCAGGCATCGACCCGCCGGCGCAGCACGTCGCCTGACTCAGGGCGCCCACCCGAAATCCGGCTCCGGGTCGAGCACCAGCTTGTCCGCGACCGCCGCCAGTTCCTCCTCGGACGCGGCCAGCGTGCCCGCCGAGATCACCCGCACCCACCGGTCCGGTCCGCGCCGGACCACGTACGACGTCGCCTCCCACGACCCGGACGGGTCCTTGACCGTCAGCCAGGTCACCACGCCCGCCGGGTCCTCCACGTCGGAGTAGACGACCTGGAACCGTCCGCCGACCCGGGCCTCGACCGCCCAGTGACCGTCGCGCCCCGCGTACAGGGTCGTGCGTTCGACCACCGGCCCGCCCGCCACCACCTCGACCGGCACGTGGAACGGGGTCGGGTCGCGGTGCAGCGACGTCCGCACGCGCTGGAGGACGGTGTCCTGGTCGGTCGCGTTCTCGACCTCCGCCAGCACCCATGCCTCGGGCGCCATCAGGTAGACGCCGCGGGTCATGCCGTCCGGCAAGGGAGGGAAGCCGGGCTCGTGGCGGGTGGTCGTGACGCTGATCGTCGGGCGCGGCAACCCCTCGGCCGACCAGATGCGCGTGACCACGCCGTCCTCGATCACCCGCTTGGTCTCGCGGTAGCCGTCGGGCACCCAGGTCGGGCGGTAGCCCGAATCGATCACCCGGGTCGCCTCCGGCTGGGTGCCCAACGGCACCGACTCCGGGCGGTCCACCAAGGCCGTCGCCCCCACCACGACGGCCGCGACCACCGCCGCGGCGGCGAGCCACCGCGTCGTGTTGCGCGGTGCACGTCCGACTGCGGCCAGCACGGTGTGTGCCGGCGGCGCCTGGTCCGCCTGGTGCTCGAACGCGCCGCGCAGGCGCCCTTCCAGGTCGTTCACGTCGACTCCTTCACGAGGTCGGCCGCGCGCAGCGTGGCGAGCGCGCGGGAGATGTGGCTGCGGACCGTGACCTCGGAGCAGCCCAGGGCCGCGGCGATCTCGACGTCGTCCCAGTCCTCGAAGTAGCGCAGGACGAGCGCGGCCCGCTGTTTGCGCGGCAACCGCCCGACCAGGCCCAACAGCGCGTCCCGGTCGTCGAGGGACGTGGTCGGGTCGGCCGCGTGCGACGCGTCGTCCAGGGTCAGGTGGAACTGCCGCCGCCGACGCCACGACAGGAACTCGTTGGTGACCATGCGCTTGACGTAAGCGCCGGGCGAGTCCACCGCCGAGATCCGCGCCCACCGCTGCTGCGCGCGCAGCAGCACCTCCTGCACGACGTCCTGTGCCAGATGCGGGTCGCCGGTCAACACCGTGGCGTAGCGGAGCAGCGGTGTCGCCTGCTGTACCGCGAACTCCTCGAAGGTCATACCCCTCCAATGCACGCGGACCCCGGTTTGTTGAGAATGACTTCATGGGCGGCAGCAGCGACGTACCGGCTCTGCGCCGGGGCCTGGCGGTGCTGCGCCTGCTGGCCGGGCGGCCGGGGCCGCTGTCGGCGGCGGCCGTGGCGCGGGAACTGGGCCTGCCCCGGTCGACGACCTACCACCTGCTGGCCGAGCTGACCGAGGCCGGGTTCGCCACGCACTTCCCCGAGGAGCGGCGGTACGGCCTGGGCGTGGCCGCGTTCGAACTCGGGTCGGCCTACCTGCGGCACGACCCGCTGGAACGGCTGGCGCGGCCGTTGCTGCGGCGGCTCGTGGACACCGTCGACCAGCCCGCGCACCTGGGCGTGTTGCACGGCGCCGAGGCCCTCTACCTGCTGCGCGAGCAGCCGCAGCGGCCGACCACGATCGTCTCCGACGTCGGCGTCCGGCTGCCCGCACACCTGACCGCGTCCGGTCGGGCGATGCTGGGCCGGCTGCCGGCCGCGCAGGTCCGGGCGCTGTTCCCGGGCACGGCGGCGTTCGTCGATCGGACCGGGCGTGGGCCGCACGACCTGCCGTCGTTGCGCCGGCTGCTGACGCGGGAACGCCGCCAGGGCTGGGCGGTCGAGGACGGGTACGTCACCGCCGGGTTCGCCTCGGTCGCGGCGCCGGTCTTCGACCACGGCGAACGGCCCATCGCGGCGATCACGGTGACGTTCCGGCACGTCTGCGACGACGGGTGCGCGGCGACCTGGCCGGAGCTGGCGGCACCGGTGCGCGCGGCGGCCGAGGAGTTGACGGCCAGGATCGGCGGGCGGGCAACCTAGGCCGTGCTTTCGGGTGTGGCGCGGCTAGCGCGTACCCCACACCCGAAAGCACGGCCTAAAGCACCAGTGCGCACGCTGTCACCGCGACCGAAGCGAGCACCAACCCCTCGCCCACGAGTCGCCACACGCGCACCCGCACGCCGTGGGCACGGCAGAACTCCAGGCACAGCAGCGTCGCCAACGAGGCCCAGGGCGTGACCACCGCGCCCACGTTCGTGCCGATCAGCACGGCCGGCAGGTCGGCCGCCGGCACCACGGCCTCGACCGCCGCGTACGCGGGCAGGTTGTTGATCAGGTTCGCCAGCCCGGCCGACACGGCGGCGGTCCGCAGCGGGTCCCCGGAGCCGATCACGGCCAGGGCGTCCGACAACCCGTACCGGCTCACCGTCGGCACGACCAGGAACAACCCGCTCACGAAGACCAACAGCCGCCACGGGAACAACCCGAAGCCCAGCCGTCGCCGGTCGTGGACGAGGAACGCCCCGACCGCGACCGAGGCCGCGCCGAGCGCCGCCCACTCGACCTCCGAGCGCAACACCGGGATCGCGACCACGAAGAGCACGCACGCACCCGCGTTCCACCGGAACAACGCCCGCTCACGCCCGACGAGGACCACGGGCGCCGGCACCGTGTACCGGACGGACTCCCGACGCCAGTGGCACACCCACAGCACCACAGTCGTGACCGCCACCGCGACCACCTGCGGCAGCCACATCCGCCCGGCGAACGCGAACGGGTCGGCGGCGACCCGTTCGGCCGCCAGCAGGTTGGTCAGGTTCGACACCGGCAGCAGCAGGCTCGCGGTGTTCGCCAACCACAGCGTCGTCATCGCCAAGGGCAGCGCGGAGATCCCGATCCGCACGGACAACGCCAGGAACACCGGCGTCAGCAGCACCGCCGTGGTGTCCAGATTCAGCACGACGGTCGTGGTGGCCGCGAACGCCACGCAGAGCAGGAACAACGCCCACGTGAACCCCCGGCCGAGCACGGCCAGCCGGACGGCCACCACGTCGAACACCCGCGCCTCGCGGGCCAGTTCCGCCAGCACGATCACGGCCGTCAGGAACAGCAGCAACGGCGCGATGCGCGACAGGCTCGCCCCGGCCTCGTCGACCGGCAGCAGACCCGTCGCCACGCACACCACACCGGCGACCAGGAGGCCGAAGCGGAGGAAGTCCACCCGGTGAGGAAAACACGACGGGCCGGTCCGCGAAGGACCGGCCCGTCGGGAACGAGCGGACTACAGGCTCGCGAGGAACGACGCGGCCACCTTCGCCACGCTCTCCTTGTCCACGTCGACCTTCTTGACCAGGTCGGCGAGCTTCGCCGTGGTGAGCCCCTTGGACACCTTGTTCAACGCCTCCTTGCCCTTGGCGTCGACGGCGTCGGACCGCAGCAGCGGCACGACGTTCTGCGCCGGGTAGAGGCTCTTCGGGTCCTCCAGCGCCACGAAGCCGTTCGCCGCGATGTCCGCGGACGTGGTGTAAAGGTTGACGACCTGCGCCGAACCGTTCTTCAGCGCGTCGACGGTCACCGGGCCGCCGGCGTCGGTCGTCTTGATCTCCTTGAACGAGACGCCGTAGACGTCCTTGATCTTGGTCTGCCAGCGCTGCGCCCACTCGCCCGCCGCGCCCAGCACGTACTTGCCGTCGCCGAGGTCGGCGATCGACTTCACGCCGCCGGCGGCCGTCTCCTTGGTGACGACCAACGCGTCCTTGTCCTCGGCCTCGGCCTTCTCCAGGACCTCCAGACCCGCCGGGGTCTTGGCCTTGAGCGCCGTGTACACCTCGGCCGACTCGGTCGTGGTGTTGGCCTTGTCGAAGTAGTTGAGCAGGTTGCCGGTGTACTCCGGCACCACGCCCAGCGACTTGTCCTGCAACGCCTTCACGACCAGCTCGCGGGCGCCGATCCCGGACTTGACCGTGACGTTGGCACCGGTCGTCCGCAGCGCGCCCGCGTAGATCTCGGCGAGGATCTTGTTCTCGGTGAAGTCGGCCGAACCGACCACGACCTCACCGCCACCGGACGCGGTCTGCTGACTCGCCCCGCTCAGGTCCTCCTTGGACCCGCACGCGGACACCAGCAGTGCCGCCGCCGTGACGATCACGGCCATCGTGCGCTTCATGCCGTACTTCCTCCTACTTTGACGGATGCCGTCTTCCGGCGGCGCTTCGGCTGTGCGGACAGCCGCAGACCCCTGGGCACGACGAAGCGGCCCACCAGCGCGAGCAGCGCGTCGAGGACGACCGCGAGCACCGCGATCAGGATCGCGCCGCCCACGAACTGCCCGTAGTCCAGCACGCGCAGGCCGTCCAGCAGCGGGCGGCCCAGCGTCTCGATGCCGATGAACGCCGCGACCGACGCGGTCGCGACGACCTGGAGCGTGGCGTTGCGCAGACCGGCGATCAGCAGCGGCAACGCGTTGGGCACCTCGACCTTCCACAGGCGTTGCGCGCCGGTCATGCCCATGCCGCGCGCGGCGTCGACCACACCCCGGTCCACGCCCTGCACGCCCGCGTACGCGCCGGCCAGCACGGGCGGGATCGCGAGCACGACCAGGCCGACGAGCACACCGGCCGTCCCGCCGCCCAGGACCAGGTACAGGAACGTGACCAGGCCCAGCGTGGGCAGCGCGCGCAACGCGTTGCCGGTGCCGACCAGCAGCACGCCACCGCGCCCGGTGTGCCCCACGTAGAGGCCCAGCGGCACGGCGATCACGGCCGCGCCGAGCACCCCGCCCAGGCAGTACAGCAGGTGGATGCCCACCCGCACCGGGATCGACTTCGAGCCCGACCAGTTGGTCGGGTCGACCAGCCACGCGAACGCGTCCGCGAAGATCACGGGCGACCCGCCCTCGTCCAGGGGGTGAGCGCCCGGCGCACCCCGACCAGCAGCAGGTCGACCACCAGCGCCAACAGCAGGGTCAGCACGATGCCGATCAGGATGGGCGCCAGGTAGCGCTGCCGGAACCCGTCGGTGAACAGCACGCCGAGCCCGCCGGTGCCGATCAGCGCGCCGACGCTGACCAGGCTGATGTTGCTCACCGATCCGACCCGGACCCCGGCGGCGAGCACCGGGACGGCCAGCGGCAGCTCGACCGTGAGGAACCGGCGCGTCGGCCGGAAGCCCATGGCGGTCGCGGCGGCCGTGATGTGGCCGGGCACGGCGTCGAGCGCGTCGACGACCGGGCGCACGAGCAGCGCGGTGGTGTAGATCGTGAGCGCGACGATCACGTTGAGCGGGTCGAGTACCTGCGTGCCGATCACCGCCGGGATGATCGCGAACAGCGCCAGCGACGGGACCGTGTAGACCACATTGGACAGTGCGACGACCACGCCGTTCACCCGGCGGTACCGGTGGCACACCAGGCCCAGCACGATCGCCAGCAGCACGGCGACCACGAGCGGCACCAGCGACAGGTAGACATGTTCGAGCAGCATGTCGAGCAGGGCGGCGCGGTTGGCCGCGTCGCCCAGGTAGCGGCCGATGTCACCCACGGCGGCCCCGCTCGATCGCCTCGACCACCTGGTGCGCGGTCACCACGCCCGCGAGCGCACCGTCCGCGTCGACCACGACGCCGAGCCCGGACGGCGACGACAGGGCCGCGTCGAGCGCGCCGCGCACCGGGTCTCCCAGCCGGTACAGCGACCCGCCGGACACCTCGACGCCGTCCGGCGCCCGCCAGCCGCGCGGCCGGTTCGCCTCGTCGACGACGACCTGCCAGCCGCTCGTGGGCGGCGGCGCGACCTCGACCCCATCGGACTCCACAAAGGACAGTCCCCGGTAGCCGCGGTCCTTGCCGACGAAGTTCGCCACGAAGTCGTCCGCCGGGTGCGTGAGCAGCTCGGCGGGCGGCGCGTACTGGGCGAGCACGCCGCCCTCGCGGAACACCGCCACCTTCTCGCCGATGCGCACGGCCTCGTCGATGTCGTGCGTCACGAACACGATCGTCTTGTCGAGTTCGGCCTGCAGGCGCAGCAACTCGTCCTGGAGCCCCTCGCGGACCACCGGGTCGACCGCGCTGAACGGTTCGTCCATCAGCAGCACCGGCGGGTCGGCGGCCAACGCGCGGGCCACGCCGACGCGTTGCTGCTGACCGCCCGAGAGCTGCACGGGGTAGCGCTTGCCGAACTCCGCCGGCAGACCGACGAGTTCGAGCAGTTCCGCCGCACGCGCCCGCGCCTTGCGCTTGTCCCACCCGGACAGCAGCGGCACGGTCGCCACGTTGTCGAGCACGGTGCGGTGCGGGAACAGCCCGGCCTGCTGGATCACGTAGCCGATGCCGCGCCGCAACTTCGGCGGATCGACGCCGAGCACGTCGCGGCCGTCGACGAGCACCGTGCCGGAGGTCGGGTCGATCATGCGGTTGACCATGCGCAGCGAGGTCGTCTTGCCGCAGCCGGACGGTCCGACGAAGACGGTGATCGTGCCCGCCTCCACCACGAGGTCCAGGCCGTCGACCGCCGTCGTGCCGTCGTCGAACCGCTTGGTCACGTCGCGGAACTCGATCACCCGAGGTCCTCCCCTTGCCGGTCGCGGACGCGTCGCCCGACCCTAGCCCGTCCGGCGGACCGGGACACGACGTTCCACCATCCGGTCGCTAGGCTGTCGGCTTTGTGGCAACCGAACAAGTGCGCGCCCTGATCGCCTCCCGGGGCGCCCACGCCCGCCCGGTGCGCCGGGTCCTGGCCCTGCTGGCGGCCGACTGGCACACGTTGGCCGACCTGGTGCGGATTCCCGCCGTGCCACGGCGAACCGTGCAGGAAGTGCTCGCGGCCGTGTCCGAGGACCTGGACACGAAAGGCGACCGGTTCCGCCTCGTGCCAGGCGCCGACTACGCGGAGTTCCTGGGTTTCGCCGACCCCGCCGACCCGCTGGACGCGGCGGTCGCACGTCACACCGAGACGTTGCGCACGATCCTGGCCGACATCGCCGACGTGCCCGCGCCGCTGAGCGCGCTGGACCACGTGCAGGCGACCGCCGAGACCGCGTTGAAACGCGCGCTGTGGCTGGACTCCGCGTACGACCTGGACGGTCGGCACGTGCTGTGCCTGGGCGACCACGATCTGACGTCGTTGGCGCTGTGCGCGGTGAACCCGCGCGTCGAGGTGACCGTGGTCGACGTGGACGACCGGCTGCTGTCCTACGTCGAGGCGCGCGCGGCGGAACGCTCGTGGCCGGTGCGCACGCTGCACGCCGATTTCCGCTTCGGGTTGCCGCCGGCCGTGCTGGAGACGGCCGACCTGGTGTTCAGCGACCCGCCGTACACGCCCGAGGGCATGGGCCTGTTCGCCGGGCGGGCCGTGGAGTGCCTGGCGGCCGACGGCCGGGTGCTGCTCGCGTACGGGTTCAGCGACCGGACTCCGGCCCTGGGCCTGAAGGTCCAGCAGGAGCTGATCCGGCAGGGCCTGGTGTTCGAGGCGATCCTGCCCGCGTTCCACCGGTTCGACGGCGCGCAGGCCATCGGCAGCGCGGCGGACCTGTACGTGTGCCGGCCGACCTCGCGCCGGGCGGTGGCACCGGCGAAGTCGGCGATCTACACGCACGGCCCGCAGTCGGTCGAGTCCACCGGCCCGTCCGCCGAGGCGTTGACCGCCCTGGTCGACCTGGCGCCCCGCCCGGCGTCGTCACCGCCGCCCAAGCCCCGCCCGGCGGGCTGGGCCGACCCGGTGGGCAAGGGCGCGGCGTCCCTGGCCGTGGACCTGTCCGGCGATCCGGGTCCATGGCTGTTGCGCACGCTGCTCGCGTGCTCGCCGGGCCGGATGGCCGCGTTGGTCCCGAACAACCACCCGGACGTCGCGTCGGCGGCCGGTCAGCAGGCGTTGCGCGACCTCGTGGACACCCGGTTCTCCTTGCGGTACCTGCGTTCCACGCCCGACGGCAAGACGTGCGTCGTGGTCGCCGACCAGGTGCCCGCGAACAGCCTCGACCCCGGCGGCCTGACCGTGCGCGAGGTGCTGATGCGCGCGCACGGCAAGCTCGGCAACGTGTGGCGGGAAGCCCTCACCACGGCCGCCGGCCTGACCCGTCGCGAGGCCAAGGACCGGATCGGCGACCACGACGACCTCGACCTGCGCCTGATCGACCTGCCGAGGCACCGGATCACGGCACTGCTGCCGGTGGTCCGACGGTCGGCCGCCGGCGAAGGCTGAGCAGCACCAGAGCGAGCGGGAGAACCGCCGCGACCGGCAGGGGCCAGGTCACCTCTCCGGGCCGCACGTCGAACGACAGCAGAGGCTGGATCAACCCCGTGCGATCCACCACCAGGTCGGTGGTCGAGCCGACTTGAACCGCGTACGCCGACGTCTCCCGGAACGGGACGATCTCGAACCGCTCACCCGCGCAGTCGACGGTCGTCACGACGTCGCCCACCCGGGGAGAGAGCGCGCGCTGCTCGACGACCCGACAGTCGGACACCGTCCCGGCGTTGAGGTCCAACCACAGCGGAAGCCCGAACGCCAGGCCGACCTGCCCCACCACGATGCCGACGACGAACCCGACGACGGCCGGCCACACCCGCCGACTGATCATGAAGAGCGCGACCGGGAACACGGTCGCGCCGTAAGCCAACCCGACCTGCCCCGACCACCCGAAGTGCTCGCTCTTCGACAACACCCCGGCAGCGGGAACGAGCACCACACCCAGCAAGGCCAGGCCGATGTAGACCTTGCGGTTCACTTCTCTTCCTTCGGTGGCGGAAGTCTGAGCACGACGACGACCAGCGCGAGCTGAAGCAACACCGCGAGCGGCACGACCCACACAGCCGCAGACTCCACGTCGGACGGCCGCACAGGCTTGAGCAAACCCGTGCGGTCCACCAACAAGGTCGTCTCGGACCCGACCTTGCCCACGAACTCCGACGAGGACGTGAACGGCACGATCTCGAACCGCTCCCCCGCACAGTCCACCGTCGACACGGTAGTGCTCGGGCTCTTCGTGGACGTGACCGTGCGCTCGTCCACGACTTCGCAGCCGGTCAACGTTTCAGCATCGACCTTGAGCCACAACGACGGCGCGAAGAACATCCCGGCCAAGACCGCGAACAACCCCGCCAGAAGCCCAGCGAACAACGGCCACAGCCTTCGACTGACCAACGTCACCGCGAACGGGAACGCGATCCCTCCGACCGCCATGCCGACAGCGCCCACCCAGCCGGCATGGTCAGCCTTCCCGAACAACCCGCCGACCGGGGCGAGCACCACGCCCAGGAACGCCAGGACGACGAACACCTTGCGCTTCACACTGTCTCCCCGTCCTGTGCGATGCGTGGACGGCGACCGACGACCAGTGTGAACCCGATCGCCAGGACCGCTGTCGCGGGCAACCCGATCAGTCCCAGGCGGTGTACCTCTCCGGGACGGACCGCACTGACCAGTCCGGCCGAGTCGACCACCACCGAGGTCCGCCCGCCGACGGCCGCACCGACAGGTTCACGATAAGGCGTGAAGGTCAGGTCACGATCACCGCACCGCAACTCGGACCGGGTCTCGCGGCCGTACTTGGAGGTCCGCACCTCTTGCTTCGACACCACTTCGCAGTCCACGGTCCGGCCGGTGAACGACAGCCACAGCGGCATCGCGAACATGACCGACGCGTACATCACGCCGACCACCACGACAAGCCCGCCGGCCAGCACCCACGCCTTCTTCCGCAGCGTTCCCTGCACGAAGATGTAGACGATGCCGAGCACGATCGCCACGCCGACGACGGCCTTCGAACCGTTGACGAACAGCCCGGACCCGAGCATCACGAACACGCAAACGACCGACACCACGAGGTACACCGCGCGGCGGCTCATTCGTCGAGGTAACCGGTCTGGCGCTTGAACGTCGGTTGTTGGCCCTTGGGCACGCCCTCGTTCTGCAATTCGTCCTGCTTGGATGCCTCACGGGCCAGGTCGGCGGTCAGCTTCGTGACGAAGGCACCGTCTCCGAGGCTGGGCACCGAGTGCGGTGCCGCGGTCCCGTCGGCGCGGGTCGGTGGTTTGAATGGTGTGTAGCCATCGGCGATGTCCGAGCCCCGGTGCGCCGGCCTGTAGGTGACGCCCTCGGTCTTCCTGGCCCACGTCTCGCCGGCGTTCTTGTACGCGTCGCCGAATTCGCGGCCCGCCTGCTTCACCTCGGTGCCGACATCAGCGCGAGTCGGCCTGGCGTTGCCCCAATCCTCCATGCGCTTGGCAGCGTCGTCCATGCCTTGGAAGCGCGGCGTCGACGGTGCGTTCGCCGCACGCGTGGTGCCCCGGGCACCCTTTCCGAACCGGGTCAGGTTGCGCAGCATGTCACCCAACGAGCCGAAGAGCCCCTTGATCTTGCCCATCAACCGGGTGATGAACCGCATGAGCTTGGCGATCTGTGCAGTGACCTTGCCGAGCACCACGGCGCCACGGCCTACGGCCCACGCGGCGAACGCTGCCAGCGAACCGCCCAACGTGATCCACGACGAAGCGAGCGCGATCACCGCGTTGCGGATGACCTCCCAGACGAACATGGCGATGAGGTCGCGGATCATGCCCCGGATAGCCGCCGTGACCGTGCCCGCCGTCGCGATTTTCTCGGCCACCGCCAAACAGGTGCGACTCATGCCGAGCGTCTCGCCCACCAACTGGCCCTGGCTGGCCCGGAACTTGTCGGCCGCGCCCTGTTCCCATCCGGCGACCTGCGTCGAGATCGCGTCGTGCTGTGCCTGCGCGACGCGGTCGAGTTCAGCAGCGGCCTTGTTCCACTGACCGACCGCGGCCTTGATCTTGTCGCCGTTGCCGGCCAGCCAGTCCAGCGGTTCACGCAGGAAGCTCAGGTGCTCGATCAGCCAGCCGATGCCGGCGGTGGCGAGGGAACCAAGCGGGTCGATCAGCGTGCCCAGCAGGTCGAGACCAAAGGCCGCCGCGTTCATACCCAGCTCGGCGAAGTCGGCCTCGTCGACGCGCGAGAACGCGTCGAGGGTCTGGAAGAAGGTCTCGACCGGCCCGGCGCCCGCGAAGTTGTCCGGGTTCTGCCAGTCGGAGTTGAACCCTGTCATCACCCCGTCGCCCATCATCGACCCCCGTCGAACGTCTGCTGGTTGCCGTCCTCGACCTGCTCGTACTCGACCGCCGTGGCCACCGTGTCGGCCGACGCGTCCCCGTATGCCGCCGCCAACTGCTTGATGCCCTCGGTGGTCTGGGCCGCGAAGTCCTGGGCCGCGTCGGCGAAGAACTGGAGCAGCACGCCGAACGTCTCACCACCCAGGTCGACACCGGCCACGTCGGACGCGGCCTGCTCCACCTGTCCCTGACGCTCGGCCTGCCCCGACGCGAACGTGCGCAACTGCTGCGCCTGGACCTTGAACCCGCTCATCGCAGCACCGGCCCGAAGTCGTCGTCACCGTCGTCGGACCGGCCCGGACGCGGGGGCGTGGGCCGCTGCGGGGGCGTGGGCCGCTGCGGCGGCCGGGCGTCCCACGAGTCCGAGCGCAGGAACGAGCCGTCGTCGCCCTGGGCAGGCGGCGGCTCCTCGACCTGCGGGATGAAGCTGGTCAGGAAGTCCATCGCCGCGGTGCCGCCGAACTGCGGTTCGACGACCGCCGCCACCTGCTGCGCGGCCTGCGCCTGCGCCCGCCGCAACGTCGCCATCACGACCTGGCCGAGCTGCACATGCGAGAACTCGACCGCCCGTGGCGAGAAGTCGATCCCCTGCACGGCGCCGTTGGGCGCCACGGTCACGGTCACCGCGCCGTCGGGCGAGCGCACCGTGGCCGTCACCTGACGGATCTGCTCCTGCATCTCCTGCGACCGCTGCGCGAGGTCCCGGGCCCTCGCCTCCAGGTCGGCGATCATCCGCTCCGGTTCCACGACGAAATCCACCCCTTCCGGTCCGAAATGTCACCGGAAAGGAGTATCGCCGATCAGCCCGCCCGAGGGATGTGCAATGGGCCAAGTGCCAGGACCGCGCGGAACTCCTTGGGCGGGACCGGACGTGAGAAAAGCCACCCCTGATACGCGTCCACGCCCATGCCGCGCAGCACGTGGAACTGCGTGGCCGTCTCGACACCCTCGGCGACGCACTTGCGTCCCATCGCCCGCGCCAGGTCCACCACCGCACGCGCCACGGCGAAGTCCGACGAGTCGCTGCCCACACCGGACACGAACCGCCGGTCCACCTTGATGATCTGCGCCGGCAGGTCCTTCAGCCGCGCCAACGACGAGTAGCCCGTGCCGAAGTCGTCCACCGCGAACCGGATGCCGCGCGACACGAGTTCGCCCATCGAGTGCCGCACCCGCGACGGCAGGTCCACCAACGCCGTCTCCACCAGTTCGAGCACCACCCGGTCCCACGGGATGCCCGCCTCGGCGACCGTGTTCGCCACGATGTCGACGAACTCCGGATCGCCGGGCACCAGCCCGGCCAGGTTCACGGCCACCGACACCGGCCGACCGCCCGGCTCCGGCCACGTCGCCGCCTCGCGCAACGCCGTGCGCAACACCCACCGGTCCAGCTCGCGCATCAGGTCGCCCTGCTCGGCGACGGGCAGGAACACGTCCGGCGGCAGCAACCCCCGGTCCGGGTGCGGCCACCGGATCAACGCCTCGGCCGTGTACACCGACCCGTCGGCACCCACCACCGGCTGGTAGTGCAACGCCAACCCGTCACTGGCCAACGCGTCCCGCAACTGCCCTTCCAGGTGCACCTGCCGGTCGGCCGACGCGATCAACGCCGCCGACGCCAGCGACACCCGCCCCGCACCCGCCCGCTTCGCCTCGAACATGGCCGCGTCGGCGAACCTCAGCAGGTCGTTGCCGGTCACCCGCGACCCGTTCGGCACCGCCGCGCCGATCGACGCCGACACCCGGACCAACTGCCCGTGCACCGGGACCGCCGTGCGCAACAACCCGGCCACCCGCGTGGCCAACTCGTCGACGCCGCCGACGTGGTCGAGGTTCTCGCAGATGATCACGTACTCGTCGCCCGACAGCCGCGCGGCCGTGCAGCCGTCCGGCAGGCCGCCCTCCAGCCGCCGGGCCAACGCCACCAGCAGCTCGTCGCCCGCGTCGTGGCCCAGGGAGTCGTTGACCCGCTTGAAGTTGTCGATGTCGCAGAACAGCACGCCGACCTTCGCCCGGTCGGGCGACTCCAGCAGCGTGCCCAGCAACTCCTTGACCAGCGCGCGGTTCGGCAGGCCGGTCAGCTCGTCGTGCGTGGCCTGGTGCCGCAACGCCTCGGCCGTGCGCCGGCGTTCGGTGATGTCCTGGAACACGATGAGCCAGAACCGGCGGCCGTCGTCCTGCACGGACAACGTGATGTGCAGTTCGCAGTAGACCTGCACGCCGTCGGGCCGCAGCAGGACGCGTTGCGGCACCTTGTGGGTGTGCCCGGCGCCCAACGCCGTCATCCGCGCCGCCATCGCCGCCCGGTCCGCGTGGTCGCCCGGATCCGTGAGCTGCTCGGACGTCATGCCGCGCAGCTCCTCCAACTCCATGCCGAGCAGGTCGCACAACGCGTCGTTGGCGTCGACCAGCCGCTCGCCCTCGTCGAAGAGCCCGATGCCGACCGGTGCCATGGACACCAGGTCCGCGAACCGCTGGCTGGACCGCTTCATCCGGGTCTCGGCGGCCCGCTGCTCGGTGATGTCCTGCGCGGTGCCGACCGCGAGCGGCTTGCCGTCCGGCCCGACCACCACGACGCCGTACGAGCGGAAGATCCGCACCCGCCCGTCACGCCGCACGATCCGGTGTTCGCACTGCACCGGCACCCGGTCGACCACGAGCTGCTGCCACTGCGCGTCCACCCACGTGCGGTCGTCGGGGTGCACGAGGTCGAGGTAGGTGGCGTAGCTGGTCGGCTCGTCGGCCGGGACGGCGAACAGCTCGGACATCATCTCCGACCACACGACCGCGCCCGTGTGGACGTTCCACTCCCACACGCCGAGCTGCGCGGCCCGTTGCGCGTCCGCCAGCCGGCGCCGGTCGTCGCGCAGTTGGCGTTCCATGGCCCGGGCCTCGGTCACGTCCTGCACGGTGCCGTGCAGCCGGTTCAGGCGCCCGGCCTCGAACTCGGGCCGCGCCCGGCACACGTAGACCCGGTCGCCGAACACGCCGCGCACCTCGGTCTCGACCGTGCTTCCGTCCTTGGCCCGCAGCAGTCGTCGGCGCAGGTCCTCCACCTTGGGCCGGTCGTCCTCGCACACGCCGCACAGCAGGTCCTCGTCGGGCAGGATGCCCAGCTCGGCATAGAGCTCCAGCAGCACGTCACTGCGGTGCACGGCACCGGTCACGACCTCGTAGGTCCAGCTCCCGATGCGCGCGATCCGCTGCGCTTCCAGCAGCCGGGCGCGCTCGGTGGCCAGCGCGCGGTCCGACCGCCACTGGTCGGTGATGTCGCGGATGTAGCCGGTGATGAACTGCGTGCGGCCGTCCGAGCGGAGTTTGGCCTCGGCGACGCCGCGGATCCAGCGCAGGTCCCCGTTGGGCAGGATGATCCGGTAGACGATGTCGATCGGGTGGCCGTCGAGTTCGCGGTTGGCCCAGTAGCCGGCGACCATGTCACGGTCGTCGGGGTGCACGACGTCGAGCACGGCCTGGGCGCCGGGCGTGGTCTCGTCGCGGCGCAGGCCCATCATCTCGTAGTGCGACTCGGACCAGACGGTCACGCCGGTGATCGGGTCGTACTCCCACGAGCCGATCTGGGCGACCCGCTGCACGGCCCGCAGCCGGCGCTGTTCGTCGCGCAGTTCCTCGGCGGCCGTGGCCAGGTCGGAGACGTCGACCAGCAGCACGGCCTGCAGTCCCGTGCCCGGCACGGGGTAGCGGGCCACGCGGACCGGCAGCATCGTGCCGTCCGCGCGGCGCAGCCGCAGGTCGACGGGATCACCGGCGAGCAGCGCGCCCAGCGCACGTCCGACCAGCACCTCGGCGGAACCGACCAGCGCCAGCGCCACCGCGGCGTCGTTGGCGCGCATGACGACGCCCTTGTGGTCGCACAGGAACGCGGGACCTTCCGGCAGGCGGACGCCGTCGAGGTCGACCGTGTCCTTCGCGGGGTCCTTCGCCGTGTCCTGCGGTGGGCGCGCAGGGTCGAGCACAACCGGAGCGCGTCCAACCCGCTTGGGCACGGCCTCACCTTCCCGTGTCAACGGCAGGGACGACCGGCCGGACGCCCGCGAATGCGACAGACCCCCTCCTGCGGGCCCGGGGCCCGAGGAGAGGGGCTGTGTGCAGTCCGGCGTCATCGCGCACCCCTTTGTCCGGGTAACGAGGGACCACGCAGGTGGTTCCGTTTCCCGGGACTGCGGTGCGACGAGATGCGGCCGGAGCTCTCCCGACTCCGACAGCGGTCAGGCTACTCCGTCTTCCCGTGCTGCCAAGGCCACGGCGGCGGCGACTTCGGGTCCGACGCGCGGGTCCAGCGCGCTGGGCACGATCCGGTCGGCCGCGAGGTCGTCGGCGGCCACGGCGGCGATGGCGTCGGCCGCCGCGAGCTTCATGCCCTCGGTGATCCGGCGGGCGCCGGCGTCGAGCGCACCGCGGAAGATGCCGGGGAACGCGAGGACGTTGTTGATCTGGTTGGGGAAGTCGGACCGGCCGGTGGCCACGATCGCGGCGTGCTTGCGTGCCACGTCCGGGTGAACCTCGGGGTCCGGGTTGGACAGCGCGAACACGATCGCGTCGTCGGCCATGGACGCGATCAGCTCCTCGGGCACGGTGGCCGAGCTGACGCCGACGAACACGTCCGCGCCGCGCAACGCCTCGGCGATGCCGCCGCGCAGGCCGCTGCCGTTGGTGACCTCGGCGAGCTGTGCCTTGACCGGGTTGAGGCCGTCGCGCCCGGCGTGCACGATGCCGCGCGAGTCGACCACGGTGACCTCGCCGACGCCCGCGGCGAGCAGGATCTTCGCGCACGCCACGCCCGCGGCACCCGCGCCCGAGATGACCACGCGCTGGTCGGCGGCCTTCTTGCCGAGCACGGTGTTCGCGCCGCGCAGGGCGGCCAGCACCACGACGGCCGTGCCGTGCTGGTCGTCGTGCATGACGGGCACGTCGAGCGCCTCGATCAGCCGGGCCTCGAGTTCGAAGCAGCGCGGCGCGGCGACGTCCTCCAGGTTGACCGCGCCGAACGACGGGCGCAGCCGGACCAGGGTCTCGACGATCTCGTCGACGTCGGTGGTGTCCAGGACCAGCGGGATGGAGTCGAGGCCGCCGAAGGTCTTGAACAGCGCGGCCTTGCCCTCCATGACCGGGAGCGAGGCGCTGGCGCCGATGTCGCCGAGGCCGAGCACGGCGGTGCCGTCGCTGACCACGGCGACCAGCCGGTGCGCCCACGTGTACCTGGCGGCGAGGGAGGCGTCGTCGGCGATCGCGCGGCTGACCCGGGCCACGCCGGGCGTGTACGCGATGGAGAGCGCACGCGGGTCGGCGAGCGACGCGGTGACGTCGACGCCGAGTTTGCCGCCTTCGTGCGCGCGGAAGATTTCGTCGTCGGTCAACCCGGCGGTCATCGGGTCGTTCAATGCGGTCAAGGGAAGTCCCTCCTGCGGTGCGCGATTCCTCGGCGCACCGGTATCCGCGCGAGTGCGGACAGCCGAGGCGTGGCGAAAGTTCTTCGGACTTTCACGTGGGCCGGATCGCGGCCGAAGCGGAAGTCCTGCGGCGGTGGTGCGCGCCAGTGTGGCAGCGGCCACTGGGGCTGTCTGCGGCGGGGATCACACTTTTTCCGCAGGTCAGAGGGCATATCACAGAACGTACGTCCGTTTTTCTGGACCGATCGGTCGGTTTGCGCAGGCAGAATCGGTCAAGACCCGACGCGTTCTAGGGTGTGCGACATGCAGGCACGCGAGCTGAAAATTTCCGGCGCATTCGAGTTCACCCCTTCGGTGTTCCCCGACGACCGAGGGTTCTTCGTCGCCCCGTTCCAGGAATCGGCCTTCCTCAAGGCGGTGGGCCACCCGCTGCGGGTCGCGCAGACCAACCACAGCCAGTCCCGTCGGGGCGTGATCAGAGGCGTGCACTACGCCGACACTCCACCGGGCCAGTCCAAGTACGTGCACTGCCCGCGCGGGCGCCTGCTCGACGTCGTCGTGGACATCCGGGTCGGGTCGCCGACGTTCGGCGAGTGGGACGCGGTCGTGCTGGAGGCATCGCGCTTCAACGCCGTCTACGTGCCGGAGGGCTTGGGCCACGCGCTGATGGCGTTGGAGGACGACACGGTCACGTCGTACCTGTGCTCGGAAGGCTTCAACCCGGTGGCCGAACGCGGCCTCGACCCGTTGTCGCTGGGCCTGCCCTGGCCCGCGGACGTCGAGCCGGTGCTGTCGGGGAAGGACGCGTCGGCGCCCACCCTGGCGGACGCGCTCGCGCAGGGGCTGCTGCCGACCTACGAGGCGTGCACCGACTGGTACGCGTCACTGCGGGCGCGCGGGTAGCCGGCCGGGGCGCGGCCACAGCCGGAAGAGCACGACGCCGAGCACGTGCGCCGCGCCCAACGTCCGCGAATCAGTGGACGCGAACGGGTTGTCGCCCTCCACGTGCCACCCCCCGCCGGTCTCGCGCAGGGCGCGCTTCACGGACAACTGCCCGGGCCGGCCGTCCCACCGGACGAGAACGACGTCCTGGGTCGTGGGGGGCGCCCCGAACCGGACGATCACCAGGTCACCGGTCCGCAGCGTGGGCGCCATCGACGGTCCCACCACGCGGACCAGCGGCAACGGGTTCCGTGCCAACGATCACCTCCACCTGCCCGCCCCGATCGCCGGGAGTAGGGTTCCACCCTGTCGGAGCATCCACTGTCAGGGAGGAAAGATGCGACTTCTGTCGCGCATCCGAGAACTCCGCCGCCCGCTCCTGGAGGCCACCGCGCACTGCGACCTCCCGTGCGGTGTGTACGACCCGGCGCAGGCCCGGATCGAAGCGGAGTCGATCAAAGCGGTCCAGGAGAAGTACCAGGCGAACGAGGACCCGGAGTTCCGCGAGCGCGCCGTGCTGATCAAGGAACAGCGCAGCGAACTCGTGAAGCACCACCTGTGGGTGCTGTGGACCGACTACTTCAAGCCCCCGCACTTCGAGAAGTACCCGGAACTGCACGACCTGTTCAACCGGGCGACGAAGGCGGCCGGGGCGGCCGGCACGAAGGGCTCCATGGACCCCGCCAAGGGCCAGGAACTCCTCGACCTGATCGCCCAGATCGACAAGATCTTCTGGGAGACGAAGGCCGCGGCCTGACGTTCTGCGTTGAAGCGGCGCCGACCAGCGAGAACCCCTCGCACGGTCGGCGCCGTTTTCCGTCTTCGGCCATCGTCGAGCACCCGTCGACGGCCCCAGGACGGCCAAGCCAGGTCCACCAGTGACGAATATGTGACTCGCCCTCGCCGTCCAGCCGGACCCGCCGCGATCACGTCTCGCCCGCCGCACACTGATCGCGGGTCATCAGCCCCGCCGGAGCCTGTCCGCGACAGCCTGAACAGACACGAACGGCTGGTGGGTCGCGATGGACGCCACCGTCGCGCGGCGTCGGGTCGTGGCGTAGGTGTCGGCGCATGGTTGGTGCGGTGGTGTTCGACGTAGGTGAGACGTTGGTGGACGACTCGCGGGAGTGGGGGCGGTGGGCCGACTGGTTGGGGGTGCCGTGTCACACGTTGTCGGCGGTGGTGGGTGCGGTGACAGTGGCGGGGCTGGACAACGCGGAGGCGTTGGGGTTCTTCCGGGCCGGGTTCGACGTCGGGCGTGAGCGGCGGTTGCGGGAGGAGGCCGGGGTGGGGGAGTCGATCGAGGAGTGCGACCTCTACCCGGACGTGCGGGAGGGGCTGGGGCGGTTGCGGGACGCGGGCCTGTGGGTGGGGGTGGCGGGGAATCAGACGGCTCGGGCCGGGGAGTTGTTGCGGGGGTTGGGGTTGCCCGTGGATGCGGTGGCGACGTCGGGTGAGTGGGGTGTGCCCAAGCCCGATCCGGGGTTCTTCGCCCGGGTGGTGGAGATGGCGGGGTGTGCGGCGGGGGAGGTCGTGCATGTCGGTGATCATCGGGACAACGACGTGGTGGCGGCGAAGGCGGCGGGGTTGCGGGCGGTGTTGATCCGGCGGGGGCCGTGGGGGCATTTGTGGGCTGATGATCCGTTGGTGCGGCGGGATGCCGATGGGGTGATCGACTCGATCCACGAACTGCCGGAGCTGTTGGCGGGCGGGTAGGTCGGGTTACGAAGCCGCCACCCCGAGCTTTTGCTTGATCCGTTGTCCCAGTTCGTGTGCTTCGGCGATGTCGGAACGTCGGTGCGCTGCTTGGCTCAACTGACTGAGCGCGTCGTCCACCCGGTCGGACCGCACGGAACCGACCGAGGCAAGCGCGTCGTCGCCGAGCCGTACCGCTTCATGCGGGTCGTCACAGGTCATCATCAGCAAGGCCAGATTCGCCTTGGCGAGCGCCTTGCCGCGTGAGTGGCCCTCGGGGAAGCGCGCGACGGCCGTTTCAAGTCGCCGGCGTGCCTCTTGATGGCCGCCGCCGTTCAACGCCACCTGCAACAACGCCCGGCCGGAGTCACGTTCCAGGTGGGCGGCGTTGTAGTAGCAGATCCAGGCGGGCTCGTCGTCTGTGCTGGTCTGCGCGAAAAGGTCTTCGGCCTTGCCGACGGCGGCACGGCAGTCCCCGCTGCGGGATGCACCGGCCAATCCGAGGGCACGGGCATGGCGTGTGTACATCATCGAACCGACTTTGGGGCTGAGCCGGTCGGCACGGACGAGTGCCATTTCGGCGAAGCTCAACGCGTCGTCGGTGTGGCGCCGGTGAACCGAAAGATTGGCCAGGCCGGAGAGGGATTTCGCGCGCATGGCCCAGTCGCCGGACTCCGTCGCGCAGCCCACACCGAACCGGAAGGCGCGTTCGGCGTGGGAATGCAGGCCGGCGTCGAAGCAGATGCCGGCGGTCGTGTCGGCGAGTTCGGCCACGGCCGACAAAAAGCCCGTACGGACGTGATCGTCAGCGAATGAACCTTCGGTCAGCTCGACGGAGGCGGACAGTTGGGTCATGACCGCACGGGTCGACAGCTTGCCGCCGTACTGGTGATCTTGACCGGCGAACAGCCGGGAAAGCTGTCGGACATGATCCACGTCGGCTTGGCCGATCTTGGCTCCGCGACCGGCGCTCGCAGCTCTGGCGGCGAACTCCTGCATCGGGTCGGAGAATGCCAGGCCGGCCACTGAACCGGCCAGAACGCGCAAGAACGTCTTCCGTTCCACGTCATCCCCTCCTTCGACGGGGCTTGCCGCCACGGTAGTCCGTTGAGGCAAGACTTCAGGGGCGGGATTGAGCAGTGCGTCGAGTTCGCTTGGGCCGACCTTCAGCAGTCGTGCGAGCTTCGAACGCTGGTACGGCAGAGGTTCGTTGGTGCCGGCTTCCCACCGTGCCGCTGTCGACCGATCGACGTTCATGGCCTCGGCAAACGACTCCTGAGTGAAGCCGGCCGCCTTCCGGGCACGGACAAATCCGGTTCGTCGTACCGCCATCGGGTGACCTCCTTGTCGAAATAGACGAAAGCGCTCGGTCACTACCGCGAAACAGAGGCGCGGTTGGTCAGTGGTGTTTGTCGGTGTTGTGGCGGGCGTTCAGGGCGGGGATGGCGGCGATCTTGTCGGGTGGGAGGTCGTCCCAGTGCAGGCCGTGGGGGCGGCGTGGGTCGGGGCATGCGATGACGGTGGTGGGGGTGACGATGAGGTCGACGCTGAAGTCGTGGTGGGTTTCGGGGAGGTCGTCGTCCACGACTTGGAGGTCGTGGACGGTGGTGGCGATGGTGGTGTGGCGGCCGATCAGTCCGGCTTCCTGGAGCAGGGCGACTTCGATGTCGGAGTAGCCGGCGCCTTTGCCCAGGCGGGTTCCGTGGCGGTTGACGGCGACGCTGCCGCAGACGATCAGGTCGACCGGTCGCATGGTGTCGACTTCCACCGGGCGTCCGATGCGGGTGGCGGTGTGGCGGTCGGCGGCGTCGTCGGGGTCGAGGGCGGCCGGGTCGAGCAGGATGAACGGGTACTGGTGGGCCAGTTTCGAGGTGGCCATGTAGAGGAGTTTCCCGTCACGCAGGGCTTGGGCGCGGACGGGTTGTTGGGCGGTGTCGGGGACCGCTTTGACGACCTCGGCGTCGCGCCATTGGGGTAGTCCGGCCAGTCTTTCCGCGGCTTGCTCTGCGCCGTGGAAGGCGGGGATGCGGCCGTGGACGCCGGGCGGGGCGGCGCGTTCGCGTTCGAGCAGGTCCCAGACGCGGTTGCGGGCTTGTTGTTTTGCCTGGTCGACGGTGGTCACCTCGGTGGTCTCTCCCCTTTACCGCGTCGCCATGAGCGACAGCATCCGGTCATGGACGTCCTGAACTTCTGTGCGGGTGCGCCAGGGGCGCATCTCGCGGCAGGCGTCGAACATGATGGTGAGTCCGCCGCCTCCCCAGGTCCGTTCGATCACGTCCATGGCCCGGTGCAGGGTGGCAGCCGCTTCGTCCACCTTGCCCTGTCGCAGGCGGGCCAGGGTGAGGTTGCCCAGGACGATCGCTTCGGACTTGGAGCGGTCGCGCAGTCGCCCGGCGGTGGTGTCGAGGATCGTTTCGGCCTTGCCTGCCTCGCCGAGGAACAGGTAGCACGATCCGGCCAGACGGCCGTGTTGGGTCGGGGAGAACAGGTCCAATGCCACGTCGTCGTCGCTGACCAGCTCGAAGCGTTGACCGGCTTGGTCGAGCGCGTGTTCGCACTCGGCCTGTTCGCCCATCATGGCGTGGGCTTCGGCGGCGTGGAGTGTCGACAATGCGTTGATCACGTGACTGGTCCGTGCGGTGGTCTCGGCGGCTTGGGTGGTGAGTGCCAGACCGGCTTTCGGGTTCTTCTGGCCGTAGAGGGCGACGTAGCTCTTGCGGAGCAGCGACAGTCCTGCGGCGGTGGAGTCGTGGACGCGTCGTGCGGCGGCGTGGGCCTGGTCGAAGTACTGGTGTGCCGAGCGGTGGTCGCGGCGTTGGGAGGCGTCCCAGACGAGTTGCCCCATGAGGGTGGCGCATTCGGCTTCGACCGTGCCCAGTTGCCGTCTGACGTGAGGGATCTCGGCGTGGGCGGACAGGAAGGTGATCCGTCCAACGCTTGGCCGGTTTCGGCCAGCAGCGACGCCGACGGCACGCGGTCGTAGTGCTCGTCGAGTCCACGGACGTGCTGTTGCAGCTCGGCGACGGCGACGAGATCGACCGTGCTCGGATGCCGCAAAGATCGCATTACGCGGTCCTCGGCTTGAGGGCTTTCGCTGAGTAGTTCGTCGAGTTCGCCGAGCGAGAGGTGCAGCAGGCGGGCCAGTCGGGGGCGTTGGTGCGGCAGGGGTTCGTTGGTTCCCGCCTCCCACCGTGCCACGGTCGAACGATCGACCCGTGTTGCTTCGGCGAATGATTCCTGAGTGAAGCTCGCCGCCTTGCGAGCCTTGATCAATTTGGTTCGTCGTGCCGCCATCGGGTGACCTCCTGGCCGGATTTCCGTCGACCGCGAGAGCGTTTCCGCAGTTCAAGTGCAGTAATGAGACCATTGTGCACGGCCGCTGCGAAACCCTCGCCCTGTTTCCGTGAACGCGTACCGGATTAGCTGGGGTCGAGCACGGAATCTTCACGCGATCCACCTCGGTGCTGCCGGGCACGACGGGTTCGGATCGGGTTGTTCCACAAGCATTGCGTACCAGTTGCATCGACGCAACATTTCTGGAGGTAGGAAGATGGAGAGTTCGGCAGTCGAAACGGGCGTGACCGATTCGCTTCTGTGGAAGGCTCGTTTCGGCGAGGTCGTCCGGGGCATGGTGGTCGATTTCGCGCCCCGGTTGTTCGCGGTGGTGCAGGAGTACGGCGACCGGGTGGACGGTCGGGTCGCGGCGTGGGGGATGGCGTTTCCGGATCACGCGGAGGTCGTGTCGGTGGAGGGCGGTCTCCGGATGCGTTTGCAGGACGTGGACTCGGCGCTGCCGGTGTTCGCCACGCGGGAAGGCGTGTCGGCGTCGGTGGTGTGGCTGCCCGCGTTCAACACCCGCTTGACCGAACCCGTGGACGTGGTGGACGACGTGGAGGAGGAGACGGCGTGGTGGTGACCGACGCCGCCCACGTGCCCGGCTTGGGCGTCTCCCGCAGCGGGCCGATGGTCCTGGCGTCGTTGGGTCGGGCCGGTGAGGCGTTGCGATGGCTCGACCACGTCGTCCGCCGCTCGCCCTGGTCCTCGTGCTGGGCGCGGACCGTGCTGATCCGGGAGGCGTGGCACGCGGCCCGACTCGACGGCGTCCCCGCCACGCTGGTCGAGGTGCTGCACCACCTCTTGCCACGCGGGCACGCGGTCGAGGCGGACGCGGGCCTGTTTCCGCACGTGAGGGCCGCACGAGAGGCCATCGCCGGGTTGCCGAAGGTGGTCGTGCCGGAACCACTGGAACGGGTGCTGGTGTCCACCGACCGACGACGGCTGCCGTGGGCCCTGACCCGGGCTGGTCTGCTGTCGGGGCCGTGGTTGCCGTTCACCGGTTGGCTCGTCGACCACCCCGACGCCCTCGACGGCAGTGACCCGGCCACGATCGCGCTCCTGGCCGACGGCATCGCCGAGACCTGCCACACCGAGATCGCCCTGCTCGACGACCTCCACCACCTGCACACCCGGCTACTGGGCCGCCTGCCCTCGCCGACCCGGCACCACCGGACCGTGCTGCACGACCTGGCCGGCCGGGGCATGGTCAACGCCCGCGACCCGGCCACCCGCCACGGCACCACCGACTACGGCCGATCCCTCTACTCCCCCCGACGCCGTCGCACTCCTGACCGGGAACCCGCCGTGACCCACACGATCCGACTCCGGGCCGTCGAGTTCGCCAAGGCCATGACCCTCGCCGGATACCGGTCCGACTACGCCCTGTCCCAGACCATGGGCCTCAACCGCAGCACCGTCACCCGCGTCCGCACCGGCCACCTCAACCCCGGCCCCGCCTTCATCGCCGGAGCCCTCATCGCCCTCGCACCGATGGAGTTCCACGACCTGTTCAACGTCATCCACGCACGACCACGCCGCACGGCAAGTACGTCAGGGACCACTGGCCACCCATGCCATCGCCCGCACTCTTGACCGATCCTCGCCTATTCGGATCATGAATAGCGCACGCGAACCGGCGCGGGAACGCTGTGCCATTCTTCCGGCACGCCACCCCGCAGGGCCTCTGACCTGCGCGGGTGTTGCGATCATGAGGAGGGGACGATGATCACGGTAACCAACGTCCGCATTTACGCGCACGGGAACTGGGGGACTTTGCTGGAGGTGTTCCCGAAGGGCCACATCGACGACAACCGCACCACGTTGGCGTGCAGCGACCAGAACAACCCGGGCAGACAGGCGCAGTTCACGGCCGGCACGAGCTACTACATCAGCTACGACCTGCCCACCGGCAGCCAGGAGCGCTGGGACGGCGAGTGTTTCTACGACAACGGCGGCACGGCGCCGGTGGAGTTCCGCGAACTCGACCTGCTGACCTGACGACCGCGCCCGGCCGCGGTCGGCGGCCGGGCGATCTCACATCGCACGCGAGCGTCCACTGTGGACGATTCCCGTCGACCATCCCCATGCCGACGGGACACCGGATCAGGCTGCGTGCGTCAGGGACTGGAAAGCGGCACGGGCGGCGAGGATGGGCAGGAAGTTGTGCACGCGGGCCTGGTCGGCCAGGCGGCGGTACGCGGCGGACACCGCCGTGCGCGCGACCTGGTAGTCCACGTTGCCGTCGAGGCGCCGGGTCAACTCCTCGGCGGCCTGGTCGAGTTGCACCTCCACCTTGCCGTGGAGGTCGTGCGGGTCGCGGACGTTGTGGCCCTCGATCTTGTCCACCATGGGTCCTCCTCCTGAACGGGTCGCGGCGTCACCCGTCGGGCTTGCCCCGGGCGCGGAACGGCGAAACGCGGCCGAACGTTCGTTGAAGCTTTTATGACCACCGGGAACCGTACGCGTGAACAGTACGGAAATCCACCCTGGACTTTTTCCACGTCCTATCCGATCATGCACCCATTCACTTCACGACCGATCCTCGAAATTCGACGACCACCCGTGACCGTACGACCGCGTTCCGCAATCGAACCGGCATCCACCTGCGACGACGGTTCACCGGACACTTTATCCACCGAATTGCCGAAACGGTGACCAGGTCCGCACAAATGCGGAAACCAATCGGGTGAAATGCCCCGGCGCGGCCATTTCACGACCACCCGACTACCATGATGATCATGAGCGCTCACGTCTACCTGCTCCGGCACGGACAAACCACGTGGTCCGAGTCCGGTCGGCACACCGGACGCACGGACGTGCCCCTCACCGACACCGGGGTCCAGCAGGCCCGACGCGCGGGCGCCGTACTGGCCCGACTGCGCGGCACCGACCTCCCGCCCGCCCTCGTCCTGTCGAGCCCACGCGAACGCGCCCGCCGCACCGCCGAACTCGCGGGCCTGGCCGCCGACCACACCGAAGACCTCGCCGAGTGGGACTACGGTGCCTACGAAGGCCTGACCACCCCACAGATCCGTGAGTCCACAAAGGACTGGACAGTCTGGGACCACCCGGTCCCCGAAGGCGAGACCCACGAGCGGATCCACGAACGCGCGCAGCGGGTCCTCGCCGCGGTCCGCACGGCCCTGCCCGCCGGCGACGTCGTCCTGGTCGGCCACGGCCACTTCAGCCGCGTGCTGATCGCCGCCTGGCTCGGGCTGCCGCCCCGCGACGGCGTGCACTTCGGCCTCGACCCGGCCGGCATCACGGTCCTCGGCGACGAGCGCGGCGACCCTCAGGTGCACCGCTCGAACGTCCCCGCCTGGGAGTTCTAGCGCTTCACGCCCACCGCGCCGTAGCTCACGGTCTCCGCGTCGGTCTCCGGCACCCCGTCGCCCCGCCACGTCGACACCAGCACCAGCCCCGGCTCCAGCAGGTCGAAACCCTCCAGCAGCGGTTCGACCTCGGCCTTGGACCGCGCGGTGATCCGCGCCATCCGCTGCGTCGACACCCGCACCAGCTCCTCGACCAGCTCCGGGCGGTTGTCCGCGGTGAGGTGGCTGAGCACGAGGTGGCTCCCGGGCACGATCCCGTCCCGGTAGGCCGCCACGACGTCGACCGGCGAGTCGTCGTCGAACACGTACGGCAGGATCGCGACCATCAGCACCGCGACCGGCTGCGACAGGTCGAGCAGCGACGTCACCTCGGCGCTGGTCAGCACGGCCTTGGCGTCGCGGATGTCGGCTTCGGCGAACGCCACGTTCGCCACGTCGCGCAGCATGGTCCGCCCGTGCGCGACGGTGGCGCAGTCGTTGTCCACGTACACGACACGGCACGTCGGGTCGTCCTGGTGCGCGACCTCGTGCACGTTGCCCGCCGTGGGGATGCCCGACCCGAGGTCGAGGAACTGCCGGATGCCGTTGGCCACGCACGCGCGCACGGCCCGGCGCAGGAAGGCGCGGGAGTGCTGGATCATCTCGGCGGTCGGGATCAGCGCCGGCGAACCGGCGGCGAACTCGCGGTCGACGGCGAAGTTGTGCGCACCGCCGAGGTAGTAGTCGTACAGCCGGGCCGCGTTCGGGCGTTCGAGTTCGTCCCTTGCGGCCACCCACTTCGGGGAGTTCTGCACCGTACACCTCACCCCTGCCGGCTCCCGGAGTGGCGCGACCATGCTGTCGAACCGTATCCGGTTACTCCGTTCGTGTCCATCAGCCCACGACTGAACACGCACGGTGATTATGACTGGTGAGGTGCCCGTTTTCCAAACGAGGTGGTACCCGGCCGACGGGGACCCGCGGGGAAGGGGGGCCGCGGCCCGCCGGCCGGGTGGCGCGTCAGACGCCCGCGTACTGCTTGATCCAGCTGCGGTACGTACCGACGGAGGTGTAGTTCGACGTCGACTGGCGGTCGCTCGTCGAGGCCACGCCGACCTGGACGCCCGAGGCGAACATCGGGCCGCCCGAGTCACCGCCGGCCGCGATGCCGTTGCCGCGCGTCACGGTGATCGCGACGCCGCCCCGGTAGTCACGGCCGTTGGTGTTGGTGACGCGGGTGTCGGCGACCTTCAGGTAGCGCGACTGGCAGTTGATCTCCGAGCCGCAGCGCGACGTGGCGCCCCAGCCGTAGATCTGCACGGTCTGGCCGTTGCGCGTGCTGGCCGTCGTGCCCAGCGGCGCGTAAGTGGCCTGGACGGACGTGGTCAGCTCGGCCAGCGCCAGGTCGACCGACGGGTGCTGGATGACCCGCTTCGCGGTGGCCATCGTGCCGCCGCTCTGCTGGTCGAGGCTGCCCACGCGGAACGTCATCGTGCCGCCGCCGGCCACGCAGTGCTGCGCGGTCAGGATCCACGTCGGCGCGATGATCGTCGCCGTACAGGTCTGCTGGCCGTTGGCGAACAACCGGGCCGCCCACGGGGCGTTCGACGCGGTGCCGCCGCCGATGATGTACGGCGTGACACCGCCTTCGGCGGCGGACGCGGAGGGCGCGATCGTGGTCAGGGCGATCGCGGACAGGAACGCGGCGGTCGTGCCCACCACCGCTTGGACAGTGCGAGTGAAACGCATCGGATGCTCACCTCTACGAACGCAGGGAGTGGTGAAATCACCACTCTCAGCGTCACGCTTGGGAGCGACCTGACGACACCCGCCGATCGTCGCGCGCGCGCCAGACGTTGGTCGGGCGCCCGAATGGACCTATTCGTCCTCTTCGTCCACGCCGAGCGCCCATCGGCGCACCGGGTTGGTGAACAGCGATCCGATCACCAGGACGACGTACAGCGCAAGGAGCGCGCCCCACAGCTGCCGGGCGGACGGCCCGTACATGTACCAGGCGACGCCGAGCAGCAGCAGCTGCACGACGATCGCGGGCGACCGCGCCCACCGGCGGCCGAGCACGAGCCCGATTCCGCAGGCCAGCACGCCCGCGCACAGGACCACGAAGTACGCCGCCTCGCCGAGGACCTTGCCGGGTTCGTCGACCGCGAACGCGCGGACCACCAGGGCGACGGCGAAACCGAGACCGAGAAGTCCCTCGACGGCGGTGAACACGCCCGCTACCCGGACCGCGACCGGAACCTGCTTCGACTCGGACACGCTGGGCCTTTCCTCACGGTGCGTACTCGTCACGCATCGTAGGCCACCCGGTTGGCGAGTCCCGTTCGACCGTCCCGCGAGCGAAGATCAATGGGTCTTCGGCGAGCCGGCGGTCGGGTCGGGGTGCACTTGTCGCAGGACGGTTCCGACAAGCAGGACAACGGGACTACGCGGGAGGGAGATCTCGACCACTTTCGAGGGCGCTCACTCTGCCTACCGGGTGACGCGTAGCCTGCCTGGGCTCACGCGCTGTCCTACTCTGCGGTAGTGCGCGCACTTCTGGTGGTCAACCCGCAGGCGACGGCGACTACGCCTGCCGGCCGGGACGTGCTCGCGCACGCACTGGCCAGTGACGTGAAGCTCGACATCGTCGAGACGGCCTACCGCGGCCACGCGGCGGACGCCGCCGCGGGCGCCGTGGGGGACGGCTACGACCTCGTGGTGGCGCACGGTGGCGACGGCACCGTCAACGAGGTCGTGAACGGCGTGCTGCGCGGCGGCACCCGCCCGGGACTGCCGATGCTCGGCGTCGTGCCCGGCGGGTCGGCCAACGTGTTCGCGGGCGCGCTCGGCCTGCCGCGCGATCCCGTCGAGGCCACCTACCGACTGCTCCAGGCGATCGAGCACGGCACCAGCCGCAAGGTCGGACTCGGCCGGGTCGCCTCGGCCGGCGACGACGGCGGGCACGACCGTTGGTTCACGTTCAACGCCGGTGTCGGCTGGGACGCGGACGTCGTGGCCGGAGTGGAAGCACAACGCGCGAAAGGCCGTGAGGCTTCACCCGCTCTTTACGCGCGAACCGCGTTCGCGAGTTATGTGGCACAAAGAAGGCGCCGCCAATCTTTGACAGTGAACATCCCCGGAGAGCCGCCGATAGAGGGTGTGCGACTGGCGTTCGTGTCGAACACGGACCCGTGGACCTACTTGGGGGACAAGGCGATCCGCCTCAACCCGAGCACCTCGTTCGACGGCGGCCTGGGCCTGTTCGCCCTGCTCGGACTGGGTCTGCCCACGATCGCCCGGTACGTCGCGCATCTTCTCGCCACCGACGGGAACCCCAAGGGCGGTAACCTGCTGAGGCGGGACGACGTGGAATTCGTGCGGGTGACCTGCGCGGAACCGGTCAACCTCCAGGTGGACGGGGACCTGCTCGGCGAATGCACCGAGGTGGAGTTCACGTCCGTACCGGCGGCACTCACCGTGGCGGTGTGACCCGCGCGTGATCGGGTCGCTACCCGACCGCGACATTGTCGCGGGCAACCGATGCGCGCCGTGAAACCGCAGGTGAACTCAGTCGATCTTTCGGGTGAGTTCACTCACCGGGTCAGTGCTAAACCCTTGACATCCGCGCCGTTCGTGAAAGCATTCACAAGCACCCCAAAACCAACCGCTGACGACCGGCGTGCTCTGGCACGCCTAGCTGAGGAGTAGTTCCGATGGACTGGCGCCACCGCGCGATCTGCCGCGACGAGGACCCCGAGCTGTTCTTCCCCGTAGGGAACAGCGGTCCCGCGCTCCTCCAGATCGCCGAGGCGAAGACCGTCTGCCGTCGTTGTCCCGTCGTCTCCGACTGCCTCTCGTGGGCACTGGAGAGCGGCCAGGACGCCGGCGTGTGGGGCGGGATGAGCGAGGACGAGCGTCGTGCCCTCAAGCGTCGCAACGCCCGGACCAGGGCCCGCAGCAACGCCTGAGCAGCACCTGAAGCGAACGAAAGGCCCGACACCGTGCCAGGTGTCGGGCCTTTCGCCGTTAATGCACACCCTCCCGCATGACCACGTGACTCCGCTGAGGTAGGTCGTCACGTGTGCACGCCGAGCAGTCTAACGCCGGGCCCTGAGGGGCACGCGCAGGACCGCCTCAGTACCGCCTTCGGGCCGGCGCCGCAAGCTCAGCGACCCCCTGAGTTCGGATTCCACGAGCGTCCGCACGATCTGGAGCCCCAACCGGTCCGTGCGCTCCAGCGAGAACCCCGGCGGCAGGCCGCGGCCGTCGTCCGAGATCACGACGTCGAGCCACTTGGCCGACCGTTCCGCGAACACCACGACCTCGCCGCGCTGGCCCGGCGAGTACGCGTGCTCGAACGCGTTCTGCACGAGTTCGGTGAGGACCATCACCAGCGGCGTCGCCAGTTCCGCGGGCACGATGCCGAACGGTCCCTCGCGCCGCACGCTCACCTGCGAGTCGGCGGCGGCGACATCGGACATCATCGGGATGACCTTGTCGACCACGTCGTCCAGGTCGACCCGTTCGTCCACCGACATCGACAACGTCTCGTGCACCAGGGCGATCGACGTGACGCGGCGGACGCTCTCGGCCAGCGCCTCGCGCGCCTCCTCGCTGCTGGTGCGGCGGGACTGGAGGCGCAGCAGCGCGGCCACGGTCTGGAGGTTGTTCTTCACGCGGTGGTGGATCTCGCGGATCGTGGCGTCCTTGGACATCAACGCGCGGTCGCGGCGGCGGACCTCGGTGACGTCGCGGCAGAGCACCAGCGCACCGGCGGCACTGCCGCGTGGACGCAACGGCAGCGCGCGGAACAGCACGGCCGCGCCCCGACGTGACTCGGCCTCGATGCGCATGCTCGGCTGACCGTCGAGCGCCTGCCGGATGCGTTGCGCCACCTCGGTCGCGTCGAACGGGTCGCCGATCAGCGACCGGGTCAGCGGGGCCAGGTGCACGCCGATGAGATCGCTCGCGTGGCCCATGCGGTGGTACGCGCTGAGCGCGTTGGGGCTGGCGAACACGACCGCGCCGGACGCGTCGAGCCGGATCAGCCCGTCGCCGACCCGCGGGCTGGTGTGCACGTCCGGACTCGGTTCGGTGGTCGGGAACGTGCCGTCGGCGATCATCTGGCACAGGTCGGCCGCGCTGCCGAGGTAGGAGATCTCCAACGGGCTCGGCACCCGCGGCACGGCCAGGTTGGTGTTGCGGCTGAGCACCGCGATCACGTCGCCGTCGTGCGTGACCGGGATGGCCTCGCGGCGGACCGGGACGCCCAGGTGCCAGCGCGGGTCCTCCTCGCGGCAGATCCGCCGTTCGGCGACGGCCCGGCGCAGCTGCGGGTGCTCGTCGACGACGACCATGCTGCCGACGACGTCCTCGGGGTGTGCGGTGGGCGCGGTCGTCGGCCGGGCCTGGGCGACGCAGAGGAACGTCGTGTCGTCCAGCGGCACCCACAGCAGGAAGTCCGCGAAGCTCAGGTCGCCGAGGAGCTGCCACTCGGCCACGAGGAGCTGGAGGTGGTCGACGCCTCGACCGGACAGTCCGGTGTGCTCGGCGAGGAGGTCGGTCAACGTGGACAGGTGCGCCACCGCCTTGCTCGTCGTCCGGGTGCCGGGCCCATCCAATCACGGGTCCGTGCGCCGGGCCGGTACGGGCGTGACACACTGGGGTGAAGCAGTCTTGAGTTCAAGGAGAACGCGATGTCGAAGCGTGCCCGCAAGCGCCGTGACCGCAAGAAGGGCGGCGCCAACCACGGGAAGCGTCCCAACGCCTGACCTGGTTGCGGAGCCCCGGCCATGCCGGGGCTTTTCCATGTCCGCAGGTCAAGCGGCCAAGCTTCGCGAGTTATGCACTCAGGCACCGCGAGTTGTGCGTTCAGGCACCCGCAGCCGGGGGCTCGGCGGGGTGCCTGAACGCATAGTTCGTGGTGTCCGAACGCACAACTCGCGGTGTCCGAACGTATGACTCGCGCGGCTACTCGGGGGTGGGCTGGGGGGCGGCGGCCTGGCTCTGCCGGATCTTGTCGCGCAGGCGCTGCTTGAGCTCCTCCGGGGCGTGCTCGCCACCGCACTTCTTCGCCAGCAGCGCCTTCAGGTGCTCCTCGATGCCGTACTGCTCAAGGCACGGGTGGCACTCCTCCAGGTGCGTGGCGAGCAGGTTCTTGCGCTTCTCGTCGCACTCGTGGTCGAGGAAGAGCCAGACCTCGGACAGCACTTCCGAGCAGTCCGTCTCGTGGTTCCCGCAGCTCATTTGCCGGTCACCGCCTGCCGACCCGCGCGCAGGAAACCCCGGTCCCGGGCCACGTCCGCCAACTGCTCGCGAAGCTGCCGGCGGCCCCGGTGCAACCGGGACATCACGGTGCCGATGGGGGTGCCCATGATGTCTGCGATCTCCTTGTACGCGAAGCCCTCCACGTCCGCCAGGTACACGGCGATGCGGAACTCCTCGGGGAGGCGTTGCAGGGCTTCCTTGACGTCGGTGTCGGGCAGCCGGTCCATGGCCTCGACCTCGGCCGAGCGCAGGCCCGTCGAGGTGTGGCTCTCGGCCTGGGCCAACTGCCAGTCCGTGATCTCGTCCGTCGGCTGCTGCAACGGCTGGCGCTGCTTCTTGCGGTAGCCGTTGATGTAGGTGTTGGTCAGGATGCGGTACAGCCACGCCTTGAGGTTCGTGCCCTCGGAGAACGACGCGAACGCCGCGTACGCCTTGAGGTACGTCTCCTGCACCAGGTCCTCGGCGTCGGCCGGGTTGCGGGTCATCCGCAGGGCCGCCGAGTAGAGCTGGTCGAGCATCGGCATGGCGTCACGTTCGAACCGGCGCGCGCGCTCTGCCGTCGTCTCGTCGGCCGACGTGTCCTGCGTTCGCGTGGCTGGCACCGCGCTCCCTTCCCACCGGCCTGGCGACCCGGCGGACGAGCCTGTCTGGGACGGGTTCGAGGATACGCGGCGCTCGCCCGGTCGGCAGGGAGCCGAGCACCGCGGCGGGCGCGCTTTCGCGACGCGGTTGACCTGCTGTTCCATCACCTCGGATGCCACGTCCAGCCTCAACGCGCCGCCCCGGCGGATCATTCCCCGGACCGGGTGCGTCCACCTGCTGGACTAGGCTCCGCGATCATGGCCGGACGTGGGACCCCCGCCACGGCGCTGCTGGACAAGCAGCGGGTGGCGTACGAACTGCACGCGTACGAGCACGATCCGAGGCACGAGTCGTACGGGCTCGAAGCCGCCGAGGCGCTCGGTATCACGCCCGAGCGCGTGTTCAAGACGCTCGTCGCCGAAGTGGACGGGAAGCTCGCGGTCGGCGTCGTCCCGGTCACCGGCCAGCTCGACCTCAAGGCGCTGGCCGCCGCGCTCAAGGGCAAGAAGGCGAAGATGGCCGACGTCGCCGCCGCCGAACGCGCCACGGGCTACGTCGCGGGCGGCATCTCGCCGCTGGGCCAGAAGAAGCGCCTGCCGCTCGTGCTCGACGCGTCCGCCCAGGACCACGAAACGATCTACTGCTCGGCCGGCCGCCGGGGTCTCGAGGTCGAACTCGCACCGGCGGACCTGGTCCGGCTCGCCCAGGCCGTGGTCGCCCCGATCTCGGGCTGAGCCGCTCAGCCCAGCGGACGCAGCACGCGGTCGAGCCACTCGCCGACCGCGCGTCCCAGGCCGTCCAGGTCGGCCTTCAGGTTGTGGTCGCCCGACAGCACGACCAGCTCGCGGTGGTGGGCCGTCTCCGGGCGCCCGAACGGGTCGTTCTCGCCCTGCACCACCAACGTCGCCACCTCCACCGCGTCCAGCTCCGGCATCCGCGACTTCTCCGGCTTGCCGGGCGGGTGCACGGGGAACGCCAGGCACAGCACCGCCACCGCCTGCCCGACCGACGCCGTCCGGCACGCCACCCGCGCGCCCGACGACCGGCCGCCGAACACCAGCGGCAGGTCCGCGAACCAGGTCGAGCCGAGGTCCTCGGCCACGGCCAGCCACGCCGCGTCCAACTGCTTGGCCGGCGCCGGTGCCCGCCGGCCCGCGACCCGGTAGGGCTGCTCGACCAACGCCACGTGCACGCCGACGTCCACCGCCGCGCGCGTCGCCACCACCAGGTCCGCCGCGTCGATCCCGCCGCCTGCGCCGTGCCCGAGCAACAGCCCGGCGCGGCCTTCGGGCGCGCAGTGCAGCTCGGCCCGCGCGGGGCCATGGGGCGTGTCGAGGACGCGCGCGGTCATAGCTCGAACAACGTCGGCTCGGGCTTCTCGGCTTCGCCGAGCCGGACCGCGTCCATGAGCGTGGGGTCGTTGTTCCTGATGCTGTTGACGCGCATCGACACCGGCCGGAGTTCGAGGCCCGACACCAGGTCGGGCACGGGCTGGAGCAGATCGGCCGGGTCGGCGCGGTCCGGGTCGAGCCACGCGCCGACGCGGTCGGGCGTGAGCAACAGCGGCATCCGATGGTGCACGTCGCGCATCTCCCCGACGGCGTCGGTGGTGAGCACGGCGCAGGTGATGACCGGTCGGCGCTCGTCGCCGTCCTGCTGCCACCACACCGACCAGATGCCCGCCATGGCCAGGCTCGACCCGTCCTCGGGCGTGATGAAGTACGGCTGCTTGCGACCCTCGCCCGGCTGCCACTCGTACCAGCCGGCGGCCGGCACGACGCACCGGCGCTTGGCCGCCGCGTCCCGGTAGGCGGGCTTCTCGCGCACGCTCTCGGCCCGCGCGTTGATCATCTTGGCGCCGCCGGAGAGGTCCTTGGCCCAGTGCGGCACGAGGCCCCAGCGCATGACGCGGACGGTGCGTTCGGTCGTGCTCTCGTCGACGTTGCCGTCGTCGTCGCGCGGGTGGCGTTCCACGACCGCGAGCACGGACTTCGTCGGCGCGACGTTGTAGTCCGGCGCGGGTGCGTCGCCGTCGGTTGCGTCCACCGCGTCGAACTCGGCGGCCAGCAGGGCCGGGTTCTTGGTGGAGGCGTACCTGCCGCACACAACCGATCACCTCCAAGGCGGCCATCGTCGCACGTCGGCACAGCCGGTGCGAGCCGTCGACCACCCCATGCGGAATCATCGAAGCCATGACTCAGCAGTGGTCCGCACCCACCGCCGACGGGCCCGTCCACGCGACGGTACCCGTACCCGGTTCCAAGTCGATCACCAACCGAGCCCTCGTGCTGGCCGCGATCGCCGCCGGCCCCTCCACCCTCAACGCTCCCCTGCGCAGTCGCGACACACTGCTGATGGCCGCCGCGCTGCGCTCGCTCGGCGTCGGCGTCGAGGACGGACCCGACGGGTCCTGGTCCGTCACGCCCGCACCGCTGCGCGGCCCGGTCGACGTCGACTGCGGCCTGGCCGGCACGGTCATGCGCTTCCTGCCGCCCGCCGCCGCGCTCGCGGCCGGCGACGTCCGGTTCGACGGCGACGAGCACGCCCGCGTGCGGCCGATGGGCACGATCCTCGACGGCCTGCGCGGGCTGGGCGTGGACGTCGAGGGCGACGCGCTGCCGTTCACCCTGCGCGGCAAGGGCGGCGTGCCCGGCGGCGAGGTCACGATCGACGCGTCGGCGTCGTCGCAGTTCGTCTCCGGACTGCTGCTGTCCGGCGCCCGGTACGAGGGCGGCGTGACCGTGCGGCACGTCGGACCGCCCGTGCCGTCCCTGCCGCACATCGAGATGACCGTGGCGACGCTGCGCGCGGCGGGCGTGACGGTCACGGTCGGCGAGAACGTGTGGCGCGTCGAGCCCGGCCCGATCGCCGGTCGGGTGTGGGACGTGGAGCCGGACCTGTCGAACGCGACGCCGTTCCTCGCCGCGGCGGCCGTGACCGGCGGGAGCGTGACCATCCCCGGCTGGCCCGCGGAGACGACGCAGCCCGGCGGCGCGGCCCGCGACCTGTTCACGCGGCTGGGCTGCGAGGTCGTCACCGACGAACGCGGCCTGACCGTGCGCGGCCCGGAGCGGCTGACCGGCATCGACGTGGACCTGCGCGACGAGAGCGAGCTGACGCCGACCGTGGTCGCGCTGGCGGCACTGGCCGACGGGCCGTCGCGCATCCGGGGCGTGGCGCACATCCGGGGCCACGAGACCGACCGGATCGCCGCACTCGTCGCCGAGGTCAACCGGCTCGGCGGTGCCGCCGCGGAGACCGCGGACGGGCTGACGATCGACCCGCGGCCGTTGCGCGGTGGGCAGTGGCAGGCGTACGCGGACCACCGGATGGCGACCGCGGGCGCGATCATCGGACTGGTGGTGCCGGGGGTGACCGTGGACGACATCGCGTCGACCGGAAAGACGATCCCGGACTTCCCGGGCATGTGGTCGGCGATGCTCGGGGCGCGCTGACGTGGCTCGCGGTGACTGGCGCCGGCTCGACGAGTCCGACGTGCGGGTACGGCCGGGCAAGGGCACCCGGCCGCGCAGCAAGCTCCGGCCGGAACACGCGGACGCCGTGCCCGCCATGGTCGTCGGCGTCGACCGGGGGCGGTGGACGTGCGCCGTCGACTCCGACCCCGGACAGCTGGTCACCGCGATGCGCGCCCGCGAACTCGGGCGCACGCCCGTCGTCGTCGGCGACCGGATCGGGCTCGTCGGCGACACGTCGGGTCGACCGGACACGCTGGCGCGGATCGTGCGCGTGGCCGACCGCAGCAGTGTGTTGCGGCGCACGGCCGACGACACCGACCCGTTCGAACGCGTCGTCGTGGCCAACGCCGAACTGCTGGTGATCGTGTCCGCGCTGGCGGACCCCCAGCCGCGCCGGGGCTTCATCGACCGGTGCCTCGTGGCGGCGTACGCGGGCGGGCTGGAACCGTTGCTGTGCTTGACGAAATCGGACCTGGCGCCGGCCGAGCCGCTCGTCGCCGCGTACGCCGAACTGGACCTGCCGGTGGTCGTGACGCGGTCGGACGTCGACCCGGCGCCGTTGCGCGAACGCCTCGCCAACCGGGTGTCGGCGTTGATCGGGCACTCGGGCGTCGGCAAGTCGACCCTGGTGAACCGGCTGGTGCCGGACGCCAACCGGGCGGTCGGCGTGGTGTCGGGCGTGGGCAAGGGGCGGCACACGTCGACCCAGGCCGTCGCGTTGGCGCTGCCCGAAGGCGGGTGGGCCGTGGACACGCCGGGCATCCGGTCGTTCGGGCTGGCGCACATCACGCCGGACGACATCGTGGCCGCGTTCCCGGACATGAAGGCGATGGCCGAGGAGTGCCCGTCGGGCTGCGGTCACCTGGGCGTGCCCGAGGACCCCGACTGCACGCTCGACTCGTTGGTGGAGTCGGGCGAGGCGTCAGCCGGGCGGTTGTCCTCGTTGCGCCGGTTGCTGGAGTCGCGAGGCAAGCTCGAAGAGTACGAGTAGTCCCTGCGTCCGAACGGGTGCGTCGCGGCGGTTCGCGTTCCGTTCGGCACGCGGGTCGGCGGTAGCGTGCGCAGCCGTGGCGAGAGTGACCGGCATCGGCGGGGTGTTCCTGCGCGCACGCGACCCTTCACGGCTGGCGGTCTGGTACCGCGACCGGTTGGGCGTGCCGATGAGCACGCACGGTGCCGTGACGTTCCACTGGGCGGAGACCGAGACGACGACGTTGGCGTTGTTCGCGCACGACACCGAGTACTTCGGCGAGCCCGGCCAGCGCACGATGCTGAACCTGCGCGTGGACGACCTGGCCACCCTGCTGGAACAACTGCGCGCCCAGGGCGTGGAGGTGTTGCCGCAGACGGAGGACTCCGAGTTCGGCCGCTTCGGCTGGTGCGTGGACCCGGAGGGCAACCGCATCGAGCTGTGGCAGCCCGCACCGGGCATGTGACCTGCCCGAGTGCGTGTTTCAGGGTGTCCGAGTGCGCAGTTCAGGGTGTCCGAGTGGAGGACTCGCGCGGGTTACATGAGTTCCAGGAGGAACGGGATCTCCTGGGGGACGTACCACGCCAGCTCGTGGTCCTCGGCCGTGCCCAGCACGAACTCGGCGTCGGGGTCGCCCAGGTCGGCCGCGTCGATCACCTCGGCGGCCTCGCGCACGGCGTCCTCGGCCTCGCCCGTGTCCACGTGCACGGCCGCGATCGACGACAGCGGCACGGGACCGGACACCTTCACCACGGAGAAGTCCAGGTCCGGGCGCACGGTCGCGTCCACGTCCACCGACACCACCACCCGCCGGTAGAACGGCTTGTCCTCGGCCGCGATCAGCCGCAACGAGGCACGCGCCGCGTCCAGCATCGCCGAGTACTCCAGCTCCTCCGTGTCGCCGGTCGCGTACGACTCGCGCAACGCGGGCGTGAGGGCGAATCCCGTTCCGCCCACGGGGGCGAACTCGTTCCGGTCGACCAGGTCGCGCAGCAGCGCGACGGTCGCGGGGAGGTAGACCCTCATGACGACACCGTTCCCATCAGTTCCTCCACCGACTCCTCGACCATGGCGGCCAGGACGTCGACGTCCGGCATGGCGTCCCGGTCCGCGTTCAGCCCGAAGTACACGTCGCCGTCGTAGGACGTGACCCCGATCGACAGCGCCTGGTTCTTCGCCAACGGCACCACCGGGAACATCTCGATCATTCTCGCCCCCGCCGCGTACAGCGGCACCTGCGGCCCCGGGACGTTCGTCACCACGACGTTGAACAGGCGCTTGGAGAACGAACTCGCGGCACGCGCGCCCAACGCGTGCAACGTCGGCGGCGCGAACCCGGAGAACCGCACCAGGGTCTGCGCGGCCACCGACTGCCCGGACTCCCGGTGCGCGCGCATCGCGTGGCTCACGTGGTGCAGCCGCACGACCGGGTTGGGCTCGCCGACGGGCAGGTCCACCAGGTACGCCGCCACCTCGTCGCCGCGCACCGACATCGGCGCCATGGCCCGGATCGTGGTGCGCGACCCGACGACCTCGCCGCGTGACAGCAGCCAGTCGCGCAGGGCACCTGACAGCACGGCGAGCACGCCGTCGTTCACGCTGCCGCCGTGCGCGCCCCGGATCGCGCGGAAGTCGTCCAGGCGCGTGCGCGCCACGGCGAACCGGCGCTGCGGCGAGATGCGCACGTTGAGCGGGCTGCCCGGCGCGGGCGTGGCCGCCGACCACACGGCCGAGGCGAGCCCGCCCACGGCGTTGCCGACCTTCCGCACGGTCGCGACCGTGTCCAGCGTCGCCGACCGCACGTTCTCCACGAGTTCGCCGGGCCGCTGCACGACCTCGGCCAGCGCGTCGACGACGAGCTGCGCGGGACTGGGCGCGGGCTCGGGCATCCACAGCGACTCGGCCGGTTCGCGCGGCGTGGGCGACACGTCCAGCATCACCTGCCCGATCTCGGGCGCGGCGAGACCGTCGACCATCGCCTGGTGGGTCTTGGTGATCACGGCCGTCCGGTTCCGGGCCAGGCCCTCGACCAGGTAGACCTCCCACAGCGGGCGGGCGTGGTCGAGCGGGCGGGACATCAGCCGCGCGACCAGGTCGTGCAACTGCCGGTCGGTGCCCGGCTTGGGCAACGCGGACCGCCGTACGTGGTAGGTCACGTCGAAGTCCTGGTCGTCCACCCACACCGGCCGGGCCAACCGACCCGGCACGTGCACGACCTTGCGCCGGTAGCGGGGCACGAACGACAGGCGGCGTTCGATCAGGTGGACGAGCCGGTCGTAGTCGAAGCCCGAACGCGGCCGGCGGAACACCGCGACCCCGCCGACGTGCATCGGCGTCGTGGAATCCTCCAGGTACAGGAACGAGGCGTCCAACGCGGACAGGCGGTCGGGCATGGCCACCAGGCTAGCCCGCGCAGCCGGCCACCAGCCTGTTCACGGCCGCCACCTCCGCGGCGTCGCGCCGGTACCGGGACAGCCGGATCTCGGCGGCCTCGGGCATCGCGTGCCGGACCGTGTCGTCGACACCGGCCAGGAACGCCTGGACGAGCCGTCCGCGCACGACCCGCTTGAACGCGCGCAGCTCCGTCACCGCGATCGCCAGCCAGCTCAGCGCCACGTCGACCATCCGGTCGCCGCGTGCCGCGCTGGCCCAGTCGACCACGACGGGACCGTCCGGCCCGAGCACCACGTTGCCGGGGTGCAGGTCCAGGTGCAGCAGGGCGCCGGAGCCGGGCAGGAAGTCCGGCACGGGCGCGGTGTCGAGGCGTCGGTGCAGGTCCGCGAGCTGCCGACCGAGGGCGGCGGCACGCCACGGCCGGGCGTCGACCTCCTGCGACATGCGCGGGCCGGGGACGTACTCCATGACCAGGTCGCGCTCGGAGGCGTCGTGCACGCGGGGCACCGGGATGCCGTGCGCGTGCAGGTGCCGCATCAGCTCGGCCTCGGGCACCAGGTCACGGCCCGTGCGGGCACGCTTGACCAGGAGCCCGTCGGGACGCAGGAACACGTCCGACTCCCGGCCGCGGGCGATCGGCTGCGCCACGTCGCGCAAGGTCATGTGACGATCATCATGCATATGACGCTGGGCACAAGACCCGAACGGGTGCGATTCCGCCGATTTCGGGGGTGGGAACATCTGCGCGTGGACGTCTCCCCGAAGGACCGCTTCGTCACCGTGTACGGCCGCAAGCCCGTGCTGGAAGCCCTCGACGACCCCGCGCTGGAGGTCGACAAGGTGATGCTCGCCGACGTCGCCCGGGGTCAGGCGGCCCGGGAGATCCTGGACGCGGCGGCCCGCCGGGGCGTGCCCGTGGTGCGGGCGACCGCGCAGCGCGTGAAGGTCCTCGCCGGCAACGGCAAGCAGGACCAGGGCGTGCTCGCCGACGTGATCGCGCCCCGCATGCGCCCGCTGGCACACGCACTGCGCGACCGGCCACGCGGCGTGCTGCTGCTCGACGGCATCACGACGCCCGCGAACGTGGGCATGATCCTGCGCACGGCCACCGCCGCCGGCTTCGACGGGATCGTCGTGCCCAGGCGTGGCGTGGCGTCGCTGGACCCGCTCGTGGTGAAGGCGTCGGCCGGGGTGGCGTTCCGCGCGCCCGTGATCCGGTGCGCCACGGCGGGCGAGGCGGCGGCGGAACTGCGTGCCGCCGGGTACCCCCTGTTCGCGTTGGACGCCCGCTCGTCGGACACCGTGCACACCGCCGACCTGCCCGAACGGGCCGCTTACGTGCTCGGCGGCGAGACGTCCGGCATCTCCGACGAGGTACGCGCCCACGTGACCGGGTGGCTGTCGATCCCGATGGCGGCCGGCGTGGAGTCGCTGAACGTGGCGAGCGCGGCAGCCGTGCTCTGCTTCGAGGTGGTCCGGCGGAAGGGCTAGAACTCCAGGTCGAGCAGCACTTCCAGCTCGGCGAGCGTGTCACGCACCCGCCGGTGGTGGACACCGACCATGCCCGCGTCGACGGCGGCCCACACGTTCATCGGGACGTCGTCGACGAACACGCACTCGCCCAGTTCGAGCCCCAACCGCCCGGCGACCAACGAGTAGATGCGCCGATCGGGCTTGGCGATACCGACCTCGCCCGAGGTGACGACCGTGTCGAACACGTCGTGCCAACTGGCAGGCGGAGCCCACAACCCGTCGGCGTTCGACAGGATCGCCGTGCGGATGCCGTGCTTGTGCGCGACACGTGACGCGGTCAACAGGGGCGGCTCGGCCACGTCGACATCGTCACCGTGGTCGGTGAGCACCCCGCCGAAGTCCAGTACCAGTCCACGCACCGTTCCTCCATCGGGTGATCTTCGTCCGCACCGGCCGCCCACCGCCCTCGGTTCAGCATGCCACCGCGAATCCGCCCACTGCCCGACACGTGGACCACACCGGACCACGATCACGTCGCGGGCGCACAGGCCCTGGTGAAGATCATGGTCGAAGTCCTCTCCGGCCACCGCCCCCTGACCCGGCTGGCGGACCACACCACCCGCACCGCGCGGGACACCATCCGGGAAAACCTCGACACCGGCCCGATCCGCGCGACGCGCGTACACCTGCGCCCCGTGTCACCCACGATCTGCGAGGCAACCGGCACAGTCGTCGACAACGGCCGCCTACGCGCCATGCTCCTACGCGCGGAACTGACCCCGACAGGCTGGATCTGCACCCGCTTCCGCCTACTCCCCTGACCAGACAAGAAGGACAAAATCGCCCACCCCACGACCGCCGCAACACCAGACCCCCGCGCCCGTCTCCCAGCGGAGACGGGCGCGGCCCGACAGCGATGCCGGAACACACACCGCAGGGTGCCTGGGTGCACATTTCACGGTGCCTGAACGCACAACTCGCGGTGTCTGAACGTATAACTCGCGCGTTGGCGAGTGCACCGACACAACGGGGCGGGTCCACACCGGACCCGCCCCGGAAGATCGAGAAGATCACCCGCGAGGCTTGCGATTCCCCTTGGCCTGCGCACGAGCCTGCGCCCGCCGCTCCTTCCGCGTACCGCCCTGGCCACCCTGCCCACCGGCAGGCTTGTCCGACGACGTCTCCGCGTCCCCGCTCTCCGAAGGCCCGGAGTAGCTCAGCCGCTGCTGCCCGCCCTGGTTCCCCAACCCCTTCCCGCGCAGAGCCGGCGGAATGGCGTTGCCCTCCAACTGGGCCATGGCAGGCCCGGCCGGAGCCTGATCACGACCACGTTCCTCCTGCTGGGCGGCCGCAGCCGCCCGAGCCCGCGCCCGGCTGCCGGTCAACGGCCCCGCGCCGTTCGCGATCGACACCTGGACCGGCGGCTCGGGAGCCGGCTCCGGCTCGGCGGCCTCGACCTGGAGGTTGAACAGGAACCCGACGGTCTCCTCGCGCAACGCGTCCAGCATCGCGTTGAACATCTCGAAGCCCTCGCGCTGGTACTCGATCAACGGGTCGCGCTGGGCCATCGCCCGCAGGCCGATGCCCTCCTTGAGGTAGTCCATCTCGTAGAGGTGCTCGCGCCACTTGCGGTCCAGCACGGACAGCAGCACCCGCCGCTCCAGCTCGCGGATCGCACCGGGCCCGACACGGCCGTCGATGTCGGCCTCCCGCGCCGCGTACGCGTTCATCGCATCTTCCTGGAGCTTCTCCTTCAGGAACTCCTTGGTGACGTCGTCGTCCGACTCCAGCAGCGCCTCGTAGTCCAACGACACCGGGTACAGCGTCTTGAGCGCCGTCCACAGCTTGTCGAAGTCCCAGTCCTCGGCGTAGCCGTCGGCGGTCGCGCCGTCGACGTAGTCGGAGACCACGCTGGTGATCATGTGCTCGACCTGCTCGCGCAGGTCCTCGCCGTCGAGCACGCGGTGGCGCTCGGCGTAGATCACCTTGCGCTGCTCGTTCATGACCTCGTCGTACTTGAGGACGTTCTTGCGGATCTCGAAGTTCTGCTGCTCGACCTGGGTCTGCGCGCTGCGGATGGCCCGGGTGACCATCTTGTGCTCGATCGGCACCTCGTCCGGCACCTTGAGCCGCGTCATCACGGTCTCGACCATGGCCGCGTTGAAGCGGCGCATCAGCTCGTCCTTGAGCGACAGGTAGAACCGCGACTCGCCCGGGTCGCCCTGACGGCCGGAACGACCGCGGAGCTGGTTGTCGATCCGGCGCGACTCGTGGCGTTCGGTGCCCAGCACGTACAGGCCGCCGGCCTCGCGGACCTCTTCCGCCTCGGCCTTGACCTCGGCGGTGATGTCCTCGATGACCTTCGACCACGCCTGCTCGTACTCCTCCGGCGACTCCACCGGGTCGAGGCCGCGCTCGCGCAGTTCGTGGTCGGCGATGATGTCCGGGTTGCCGCCCAGCACGATGTCGGTACCGCGGCCGGCCATGTTCGTGGCGACCGTGACGGCGCCCTTGCGGCCCGCCTTCGCGATGATCAACGCCTCGCGGTCGTGGTGCTTGGCGTTGAGGACCTCGTGCGGGATGCCCTTGCGGACCAGCAGTTTCGACAGGTACTCGGAGCGCTCGACGCTGGTCGTGCCGATCAGGACCGGCTGGCCCTTCTCGTGGCGTTCGGCGATGTCCTCGGCGACGGCGTCGAACTTCGCCTCCTCGGTCTTGTAGACCAGGTCGGACTCGTCCTTGCGCTGCATCGGCCGGTTGGTCGGGATGGGGACCACGCCGAGCTTGTAGGTCTGGTGGAACTCCGCGGCCTCGGTCTCGGCGGTACCGGTCATGCCGCCGAGCTTCTTGTAGAGGCGGAAGTAGTTCTGGAGGGTGATCGTGGCGAGCGTCTGGTTCTCGGCCTTGATCTCCACCCCCTCCTTGGCCTCGATGGCCTGGTGCATGCCCTCGTTGTAGCGCCGGCCGGCGAGCACGCGGCCGGTGAACTCGTCGACGATCATCACCTCGCCGTTGCGGACGATGTAGTCCTTGTCGCGGGTGAACAGCTCCTTGGCCTTGAGGGCGTTGTTCAGGTAGCCGACGAGCGGGGTGTTGGCCGCCTCGTACAGGTTGTCGATGCCGAGCTGGTCCTCGATGTAGGCGACGCCCGCCTCCGTCACGCCGACGGTGCGCTTGCGCTCGTCGACCTCGTAGTGGGTGTCCTTCTTCAGGCGCGGCGCCATCCGGGCGAACTCGAGGTACCAGCGGCTGGACTGGTCGGCCGGGCCGGAGATGATCAGCGGCGTCCGGGCCTCGTCGATCAGGATGGAGTCGACCTCGTCGACCAGGCCGAAGAAGTGGCCGCGCTGGACGCACTCGTCGAGGCTCCACGCCATGTTGTCGCGCAGGTAGTCGAAGCCGAACTCGTTGTTCGTGCCGTAGGTGATGTCGGCCTGGTAGGCGACCCGGCGCTGCTCCGGCGTCATCTCGGAGAGGATCGCGCCCACGGTCAGGCCCAGGAAGCGGTGGATGCGGCCCATCCACTCGGCGTCGCGCTTGGCGAGGTAGTCGTTGGTCGTGATGACGTGGACGCCCTGGCCGGCGATCGCGTTGAGGTAGGTCGGGAGGACCGACGTCAGCGTCTTGCCCTCACCGGTGCGCATCTCGGCGATCTGGCCGAGGTGCAGTGCCGCGCCGCCCATGAGCTGGACGTCGAACGGCCGCTGGCCGAGGGTGCGCTTGGCGCCTTCACGGACGACGGCGAACGCCTCGGGGAGGAGTTCGTCCAGCGACTCGCCCTCGGCGTAGCGCTTCTTGAACTCCTCGGTTTTGGCCCGCAGCTCCGTGTCGGAGAGGTCGACGACCTCGTCTTCGAGGTGGTTGATGTGCGCTGCGATGTTGCGCAGGCGCTTGAGCATCTTGCCCTCGCCGGCGCGGAGCAGTCGGGACAGCACCATCTTGGGTCGACCTCATCACCTGATCGCCACGCGCCTGTGAGGGCGCCTTCCAACGGCTGGTCACACGTGTGACAAGCCTTGTCCATCTGCCATCGTAGGCAAGACGCGAAGGTGTGTGCACAGACACAGGTAGGAAGGGGTGCGGGACGTCCCGTAACGGTCGACTTCCTTGATCGACTCTTCGCTGTTCGGACGGGTCCCCGCAGCGGTCGGCCGCCGCCTGTTCAAGGGGGCCGTCGCCCGAATCGCCCTTTCCAGCGGTCACCCGCCGCCGGGCCGGCCACCCAGGAGGGTTTGTCCTTCGACACCCGCGAGTTATGCGTTCGGACACCGCGAAATATGCACTCGGGCACCTTGTTCGGGTGGTCGCGGCCCAGGTCGACACGCGAGTCCTCCACTCGGACACCCTGAATTGCGCGGTCGGACGACGGGTACCGCCGGCCGTGTTTCCGCAGTGCTCGACCGCCCCGGCATCGACGGGCGCGGGCCTCACATGGGTGGGCGATGCCGACGGGATGGTTCGACGACCATGGCGATCGAACGGCCGTGAACCACCGAAGCCGAAGGTGGCCGGCCAGGAGTGCGGGTCGGGCGGGACGCGAACTCGGGTGCGGGTGCGAGGCGTCCGGCCAGGGGCAAGAACGCCGGGATGGGTGAGTGCCTCGGGGGTGGTCCGGCGAGCGGAACACCGCACTGGGCAGAGGGTGCCGCGGCTTTCGGCACCCGGGTTCGGCACCGGTGCGCGTTGGCAGCGCGGGTCAGGGCAGCGCGGACCGAGGCGGCGCGAGGCTGCGAACGTTTGACGGATGACCGAGTCGGGGATTCGCTGACGCCCGTCCGGGCGTCCCACCTTGGCGCGCGAGCGATCGGAGTCGTGCCGGATCACCCCACCTTGGCAAGAGTCCGCCGGGAGCCGTGCGGAAGGAGACATCAGGCGGACCGGCGGCGGCGCGGGCAACCCGGCTCACGGACAGACCGGCGACATCATGAGCCCGGCGGTGATGGGAACGCGTTGACCGGAGGCAGCGGCCCTGGCAGCGGAACGGCACGGTAGACCGACGACCTCGGGAGCCGGAAAGCACCGGTGCGCCGGAGCTTCCGACCGGGGACATCGGGTGGACCGGAGGCAGCGGCGGACCGGTGGCATCCGGTGGCGGCGAGGACACGGGCGCGGCGGCATCGGGAGCCGGGAGGTGCGGGTGCGGCGAGGCTCAGGCGGGCTGGTGGCATGGGAGCGACCCCCGGCGTGGGGCGCCGGGGGTCGTCGGTCGGGTTGGTCGGATGGTCCCGTTTGCTTTGGGTGCCCGCCGGCTGCGGCGGCGGGCCGGTGGTCAGGCGAGCCTGATCACGCCGTAGTCGAAGCCCTTTCGGCGGTAGACGACGCTCGGGCGTCCGCAGTCGGCGTCCGCGAACAGGTAGAAGTCGTGGCCGACCAGTTCCATCTCGTAGAGGGCCTGGTCGACGGTCATCGGCTTGGCCGTGTGCTCCTTCTCGCGCACGACCTGGCCGGGCAGGTTGTCCTCGACGTCCTCCCAGCGCTGCTGCGCGGGCACCTCGGCCAAGCTGCCGTAGGCGGCCTCCGGCTCGGCGGCTTCGAGCACGGCGGTGTGGCCCTGCCAGGCGCGCTGTACTTCGCCGTCGCGGTCGGCCGGGGAGGACGGCATCCCGCCGAGTCCGCTGGTCGCCTCGGCGACCGACGTCAGACCGCGCCGGCTGTGGTGCACACGACGACGGTCGTGGGCGCGGCGGAGGCGGTTCTCGATCTTCGCGACCGCGGCGTCGAGCGCCGCGTAGAAGTCGCCCGCGCACGCCTCCGCCCGGATCACCGGACCCCGGCCCTTGCCGGTGATCTCGACGCGCTGGCAGTTCTTCGCCTGGCGGCGGTTCGGTTCGTGGAAGAGTTCCACGTCGAAGCGGATGACCTTGCGGTCGTAACGTTCGAGCCTGGCCAGTTTCTCGGCGACGTGCACCCGGTAGTGATCGGGCACCTCGACGTTACGGCCCTTTACGACGATGTCCATACACGACCTCCCTCGCGTTGCGGCGAGCTGTGGCTTGGGATGGCTGCGGCACCGGTTTCGCGATCGTCTTTCGCGTCAGCGTCGCCGAGAGTCTCCCCTCAGCACTCAACCGGAGCCAGGGTCATGGGCTGTTCGCCTCCTCCCCGCGTGCCGGGAACGCTGATAGCGGTGCACGTTAGCCCGGTATTCGCCGCCGCGACAGCCCCCGACGCGGGGGAAGTCCAAGTTTTTCCGGCGATGACTGAGAGCGACGAAGCAACGGGTTCCACGCCGACGCCACGCGGACGGCCACGATCGGCCCGCGACCGCGCGCTCACCCGTTCGACGCACCGGCGCTCGCCCCTGTGGCGCGGCACCCGCGAGACCGAACGGCCTTGGCATGGGCGTCATGTCAGGCCAACGGTCGAGCACTGCTCGTGGTTCCCGCATCCGGTCACCCGGGCGTGTCGCCGCGGCGCACGGCGGTCAACGTCATGACGGCGGATACCCGCAACCCCGCCGATAGCAACATCGAAGTGCACGCGGCGGCCGTCGCACCCGTCGTGACCACGTCGTCCAGCAACACCACGGACGTGCCGGGCGGCGGCAGACCGGCCGGCACGAGCCGCACCCGACCACCCAGGTTGGCCCGGCGCGCGGACGCGTCGAGGCCGACCGAATCCCGCACGCCGCGTGCGTACGCCAGCGCGGGCGCGACCCGCGCGCCGGAAGCCCTCGCCACTCCCACCAAGTGGGAACCGCCCCGGCGTCGGATCGCGGCACGGCGTGATGGCGCGGGCACCAGCCACCGGTTCCCGGACTCGTCCGGGAACATGCCGGGAAGTACCGGCAGCGCGGCGGCGATCAACGCGCCGAACACCGCCGCGAGATCACGCCGACCCCGTTCCTTCAAGGCGAGGACGAGTTCACGCGCGGCGCCGGCGTAGTCGGCGAGCGTGAATACCGGCGACCCCGGGAAAGGCACCCGACGCGGCGGCCCGAAAGCACCCAGACAACGCGCACAGGAACGCACACCCTCGGCTCCGCACCCCGCGCAGCGGATCGGGAACAGCAATGTCAGGACCATGGACCCCACTGTGCTCAGGGGGTCCGACAATTCGGGGGCTTCGGCGGGGCGGGTGAAGATTCACGATCGGGTGAAGTACCGGAATGCACATTTCGCGGTGCCCGAACGCACGACTCGCGGTGTCCGGACGCACGACTCGCGCGTCAGCCGGGGTAGAAGACGGACGAGGGAAGCGCGGTGGTGATCGTGCCCGCGCGCCACACGTCGCCGATGTCGCCCGCGCTCCAGATCCCGCTCTGGTCCACGGCCACCACGTTGCGCCCCGGCGCGGCGGCCACCGAGGTGACCGGCGCGGTCAGGTTCGACGTGTTGAAGCGCTCGATCCGCAACCCGTCGATGTTCACCTTGGCGATCGGGTAGGCGTTGATCGACGTGCCGGCCACGACGACGTCCTGCGCCAGCCAGTCCGCCGACTGTACGGCCGCCCCCAGCACGCCCACCTGCAACAACCGGGGGGCGCGCAACGCCACCGACGAGTCCTGCCCCCGGACCACGGCCGCCAGCACGAGCTTCCCGCCCACCACGGCCACGACCCGCGTCCCGTCCCGGGACAGCCGCAACTCGGTGATGTCGCCGAGGAACGCCACGTCGGAGGCGTTCACGGCGTTCGCCTTCCACCCGCCGTCGCCCTTGTTCACGCGGACGACGTTGGCCCCGTTCACCACGGTCCACACCTCGGTGGCCGGCTCGCCGACCCGTCCGCTGTAGAGCCACGTCGGCCGCGTCATGGTGTTCGCGGGCAGGTCGACCGCGGCCAGGTCGCCCTCGGTCAGCCCCACGCGCAGGCGCACCGAGCCGTCGTCGAGCCGGCCGACCACGGCCAACTCCGTGCCGTCCAACGACTGTGCCGCGCTGACCGCCCGGTAGTCCCCGGCGCCGGCCGGTCCCTTGACCTGGGCGCCGTTGCCCAGCTGGCGGACCTGCCCGCCGCCGACGAGCAGTCCGCTCTGCCCGGCGTCGGGCGTGATCAGGGCGTCGCCGCTCTGGATGTCCGCGGGCCGCCACTCGTTCTGCTCCGGCGAGATCTGCGCGCCCTCGACCAGCACCCGGACCCGGCTCGACGTCACGCCGGCCAGCGATTTCACCACCTGCGCCACGATCTGCTTGCGCACCTGCGCGGTCAGGTCGCCGACGCGGGTCAGGTCGACTTCCAACGCGCCGTCGTCGGCTTCCTGCGCGTCCTTGCGCTGCACGGCACCGTTGGGCACGGCCGTCGCCAACGCGCCGCGCATCGCCGACGCCGGCCCCTTGAGCAGCAGTTCCACCACGCGCAACGGGATCGACGTGGACGGGGGCACGACCACGTACCGCGGATCGGGCACGAGCACGCCGAAGTCGGGCGTGTAGAAGAACAGCGTCACGCGCCGGTAGTTCTGGTTGAAGCCGCTCAACGGCATGTATACGCCGGACGGCGGCTTCGAGATCCGCCACTGCCCCTTGTCGTCCTGCTGCACCTCGACCGGGATGTCGAAATCGCCGATCTGCTGGGCGAACGAGTTGTCGGCCTCCAGCCGCCCGAAGTTCTTGCCCTGCAACAGCACTTCGCGCCGCTTGCCGTCGGCGGGCTGATCCTCGGACTGGCCGGGCACGGTGTTGAACGTGGACTCGACGATCGTCGGCGGGCTCTTGGTGTCCCACGTCTTCGCCGCGTCCGGGGTCAGGTACGCCTTGGCCGCGGCGTAGTCGCCCTCGGGGCTCGCGGAGGCGTTCACAAACCCGCGGACCAGGCTCAACGGATCCAGTTCGGCGGACGGCTCCGGCACGGCCGCGGCCGTGGCCGGGCCCGCCGACGGGTTCACCGGGATCGGCGAGGTGCTGGTCGGGATCGCGGCGCAGCCGCTCGCGGACAGGAGCGCGAGCAGGAGCGCGATCACCCCTCCGGATCGGCGGTCACGGGTTGCGCGGGCTGCCACGTGATCTCCTCCTCGGTCAGCTCGACCTCTTCGACGGGTTCCGGTTCCGGCACGGCGACGGGCGGCGGCAGGTCCGGGGGTTCCAGCGGCAACGGGCTCTCGACGATCTCGTGCCCTCGCCGCACGGGCAGGGTCAGCCGGAAGACGGCACCGTGCCCGCGTTCGCCCCACGCCTCCAGCCAGCCGCCGTGCAGCCGCGCGTCCTCCAGGCTGATCGACAGGCCCAGGCCCGTGCCGCCGGTGCGCCGGTTGCGGGACGGGTCGGCCCGCCAGAACCGGTTGAACACCAGCTCGGCCTCGCCGGGGCGCAGGCCGACGCCGTGGTCGCGGACGGCGACCGCCAGCGCGTCGCCGTCGGCGCGCAGGGTCAGCCCGACCGGCAGCCCCTCGCCGTGGTCGATGGCGTTGGCCAGCAGGTTGCGCAGGATGCGCTCGACCCGCCGGGCGTCGACCTCGGCGGTGACCTCGTGGTCGGGCATGTCCAGGACGAGCTTGGTCCCGCTGCTGTCGGCGATGGCCCGCACGGCGTCGTGCGCGCGCCGGGCGAGCACGCGGACGTCGACCAGTTCGGCCGCCAGCTCCTCGACGCCCGCGTCCAGCCGGCTGATCTCCAGCAGGTCGCCGAGCAGCGACTCGAACCGGTCCAGCTCGTCCACGAGCAGCTCGGTCGAGCGGGCCAGGCCCGCCGGGAACTGCTCGCGCGAGGCGTGCAGCACGTCCGCGGCCATCCGCACGGTGGTCAACGGCGTGCGCAGCTCGTGCGACACGTCCGAGGTGAACCGGCGCTGGAGCTGGCCGAACTCCTCGAGCTGGTGGAACTGGCGTTGGATGCTCGCGGCCATCTCGTTGTACGACTCGGCCAACCGTGCCACGTCGTCCTCGCCGATCACGGGCATGCGCTCGTCCAGGCTGCCGTCGGCGAACCGCTCGGCGATCTCGGCGGCCTGCCGGACCGGGCGCACGACCTGCCGCGTGACCAGGTTGGCGATCACGGCCAGCAGTCCGAGCAGCACGAGTCCGCCCACGACCAGCGTGGACTGCACGACCTCGGCGGTCGCCCGCTCGCCCGCGAGCGGGAAGAGCAGGTACAGGTGCATGGGGCGGGCCGAGCTGTTCACCGGCTTGCCGACGACCAGCAGCGTCGTGGGCACGCCGTCGTGCTCGACCGTGGTGATCTGGTAGCCGGCGCCGCCCGCCTCCAGCATGCGCACGAGCCCGTCGGGCACGTCGCGCCACGCGCCGACCGCGATCGGCTGGCCGTCCGAGCCGCGCCCGACCGGGTCGTAGAGCACGGGTTCGAACGCGCCCGCGCCGGAGATCGTGGTGTCGGTCCCGGCCGCCGAACTGATCTTGTTCAACGCGCTGGTGAACCGGCTGCGCACGTTGTCCGGGCCGGGGTTGAGCCCGGACAGGTCCGGCTGGATCGCCGCCGCGCTGACCTCGGCCTGCCTGATCGCGGCCGTGATCTTGGTGTCCAGCAGCCGGCCGGTGATCTGGACCTGGAGGACCATGCCCAGCACGAACACGACGGCCGACGACAGGGCGAGCGTGCTCACGACGACCCGCACCTGCAACGACCGCCGCCACAGCTCGCCGAACCGCGCGGCGCGGCGCCGTCCCGACTCGGCGATCCGGCGTGCCTGCCGCGCCGCGGGTTCGAGCAGGCGCGGGGTCATGCCGGGAGGGCTCCGATCACGGAGGGCCGGCCTTGTACCCGACACCCCGGACGGTCAGCACGACCTCGGGGTGCTCGGGGTCGCGCTCGACCTTGGACCGCAGGCGCTGCACGTGGACGTTGACCAGGCGCGTGTCGGCGGCGTGCCGGTAGCCCCAGACCTGCTCCAGCAGGACCTCGCGGGTGAAGACCTGGCGCGGCTTGCGGGCCAGCGCCACGAGCAGGTCGAACTCCAGCGGGGTGAGCTGGATGGGCCGGCCTTCGCGCAGCACCTCGTGGCCGGGCACGTCGATGGTGAGGTCGCCGATCTGGAGCACCTCGGCGGGCTCGGCCTCGGTGCGCCGCAGCCGCGCCCGGATGCGGGCGACCAGTTCCTTCGGCTTGAACGGCTTGACGACGTAGTCGTCGGCGCCGGACTCCAGGCCCAGGACGACGTCGACCGTGTCGCTCTTCGCGGTGAGCATCACGATCGGGACGCCGGACTCGGACCGGATGGCCTTGCACACGTCGATGCCGTTCATGCCGGGCAGCATCAGGTCGAGCAGCACCAGGTCGGGCTTGAGCTCGCGCAGCGCGGGCAACGCGCGTGCGCCGTCGGCGACGACCGCGGTGTCGAAACCCTCGCCCCGCAGCACGATCGTCAGCATTTCCGCCAGGGCGGGGTCGTCGTCCACGACGAGCACGCGTGCCTTCATAGGCGATATCGTCCCATTGCCGGCCGGACGCCCACGCACCGCCCAGGGCTCATCGCCGCTGGTCGTCACATGCGTCCGGTCTGTGATCAGTCTCGGTCGCCGATCCACGAGCCCACCTCGCCTCGTCGCGCGCGGTTCGTTCAGCGAATCATCGGATCAACGGTCACGTTTCGTTACGTAAATCCGCTAAACAGCGAAGTGTTCTTGGACGAGGTCGTCCACCTGGAGCGCTTCGGTCCCGTCGAGGACCGCCCAGGGCGACAGCCAGTGGGTCTGGGCCAGCCGGTCGTACACGATCGAGCACCGGGTCTGGAGGTCGGCGTCCGACTCGTACACGTCCCGCTCGCGCGCGTCCTGGGCCTCGCGCCGCGCGGCCCGGTCGCCCGCGACCTCGGTCGGCACGCGCAGCAGGAGCTGGAGGTCGGGCACGGGCAGGTCGAAGCGGTCGACCTCGAGCGCGCGCAGCCACTCGACGAACCCGCCGTCGACGTCCTGCCGCAGCCGGGCGGCACCGTACGCGGCGTTGGACGCGAGGTAGCGGTCGAGCAGCACGACGTCGTACTCGGCGGTCCACGCGCGCAGGTCGGGCGCGGCGGCGCGGCGGTCGAGCGCGTAGAGGACGGCCATCCCGTACACGGAGTCGGTGAGGTCGCCGAGCCGGCCGTGCAGCGCGTCGCGCACGAGTTCGGCGTGGATGTCCTGGTCGTAACGCGGGAACGCGCCCGTCACCGCGGTGAGGCCGGCTTCGGCCAGCGCGGCGGTCAGTTTTCCGGTCAGGGTGCGTTTGCCGGCACCGTCGAGGCCCTCGATCACGACGAGTTTTCCCACGTGGCCACCCTAAGGGGCGGGGCCTGCTCTCGATCGGGCGCATAGGTCACCCAATCGGGTCAGTAGAGATCCTTTCGGTCACTCTTGTGAGTGACTACGGTGAGGCCAATTCCGTGCGGGAGAGGGTGGTGCCGCGGTGACCGCGGATTCCGGGCACTCCGCCGAGCAGCCAGGTCTGCCCGGCGCGCTGGCCGAGACGCTGCGGTACGGGCCGTTCCACCGCGCGCTCCACGACGCGATCGCGCACCGCGGCCTGTCGCTGGCCCGGCTGCGCGCGCACCTGGAGAGCCTGGGCGTCCAGGTCGGCCAGTCGACGCTGAGCTACTGGCAGCGCGGCCTGCGACACCCCGAGGTGCCCCGGGCCATCGGCACCGTGCGCGCGCTGGAGACCGTGCTGCGCCTGCCCGCCGAATCGCTCGTGGCCCTGGTCGGCCAACGTCCGCAGCCACGCCCGCCGCGCCCGGCGTTCGCCGAGATGGCGGGCACCTGGGTGCGCACCCGCCCGCTGCTGGGCGAGTTCGACTCGGCCAACGCCGACCTGGAGGTCCTGCTCGTCCACGACTCCGTGCTCGTCGGCACGCAGGGCGAGCAGCGCTCGATCACCACCCGGCTCGTGGTCCGCGCGCTGCACGGCGGACCGGACCGGTACGTGGCGGTGCACCAGGGCGACGAGGGCTGCGTCATCGACAACGCGATCGTGCGCGCCGGCGAGGGCTGCCGGCAGGGCCGGGTGCGGCGGCAGAGCTCGTCGCGCGGCCTGGCGTTCGAACTGCTCTTCGACCGGCGGCTGGCCGAGGGCGAGGAGCACGTCTTCTCGTTCACCGTCCTCGACGACACCGGCGGCCCCACGCCCGGCCACCACCGGACGTTCCGCCGCGCGTGCCGCGGTTACCTGCTGCAGTTGGCGTTCAACCGCCGGGCGTTACCCGCCCGGTGCACCAAGCAGATCCGCGACTCCGCGCAGTCGCCCGCGCTGGAGGTCGACGAACTGATCTGCGGCCTGGGCGGGGTCGCCAGCGCCTACTTCGGCGAGATCGGGCCGGGCATGGCCGGGATCTCCGTGGAGTGGACGTAGCAAGGCCGGGACCCGAAGGCCCCGGCCCCTCGGGCGCTCAGTAGCGGTAGTGCTCGGGCTTGTACGGCCCTTCCACGTCCACGTCGATGTACTCGGCCTGGTCCTTGGTCAGCTTGGTGAGCTTGCCGCCCAGGGCGTCGAGGTGGATGCGCGCGACCTTCTCGTCGAGCTTCTTGGGGAGGCGGTAGACCTCCTTGTCGTACTCCTGGTACTTCGTGAACAGCTCGATCTGCGCGATGACCTGGTTGCTGAAGCTGTTGGACATCACGAAGCTCGGGTGGCCGGTCGCGTTGCCCAGGTTGAGCAGGCGGCCCTCCGACAGCACCAGGATCGAGTGGCCGTCCGGGAACACCCACTCGTCGACCTGCGGCTTGATGTTGATCCGCCGGATGCCCGGGTAGCGCTGGAGACCGGCCATGTCGATCTCGTTGTCGAAGTGGCCGATGTTGCCCACGATCGCCTGGTGCTTCATGGCCGCCATGTGCTCGATGCGCACGACGTCCTTGTTGCCCGTCGTCGTGATCACGATGTCGGCCTTGGGCAGCACGTCCTCCAGCACCTGGACGTCGTAGCCGTCCATCGCCGCCTGGAGCGCGCAGATCGGGTCGATCTCGGTCACCACGATGCGCGCGCCCTGGCCGCGCAGCGACTCGGCCGCGCCCTTGCCCACGTCGCCGTAGCCGCAGATGACCGCGACCTTGCCGCCCATCAGCACGTCCGTGCCGCGGTTGATGCCGTCGATCAGGGAGTGCCGGATGCCGTAGCGGTTGTCGAACTTGGACTTCGTCACCGCGTCGTTGACGTTGATCGCCGGGAACAGCAGCTCACCCTGGGCGGCGAGCTGGTACAGGCGCATGACGCCGGTCGTGGTCTCCTCGGTGACGCCGCGGATGCCCTCGGCGATCTTGGACCACTTGCCCGCGTCCGCGGCCAGCGATCGGCGCAACGTGTCGAGGATGAGCTTCCACTCCTCGGGGTCGTCCTCCTCGGCCTGCGGCACGACGCCGGCCTTCTCGTACTGGGCGCCCTTGTGCACCAGCAGCGTCGCGTCGCCGCCGTCGTCCAGGATCATGTTCGGGCCGCCGCCGTCGGGCCAGGTGAGCATGGACTCGGCGGTCCACCAGTACTCCTCCAGCGTCTCACCCTTCCAGGCGAACACCGGCACACCCTTGGGCTCCTCGACCGTGCCGTGCGGACCGACGACGACGGCCGCCGCCGCGTGGTCCTGGGTCGAGAAGATGTTGCACGACGCCCAACGCACCTCGGCGCCCAGCGACACGAGCGTCTCGATGAGCACGGCCGTCTGCACGGTCATGTGCAGCGAACCGGAGACCCGCGCGCCCTTCAGCGGGTACGCCTCCGAGTACTCGCGCCGCAGCGCCATCAGGCCGGGCATCTCGTGCTCGGCGAGCCTGATCTCCTTGCGGCCGAACTCGGCCAGGGAGAGGTCCGCCACGGCGAAGTCGATGCCGTTGCGGGTCTGGAGCCTCTCGGCGGTCATCGCGGGTTCCTCCATCTCGGGTAAGCCGACCCTACCGCCCGCCACGCCGGGCGCGACCGGTCGCGCCCAACTGGGCCTGGATGGACCACTATGACCTTCGGTCACGTTTCGGGGAGGCCACGTTTCGGGGGAGGCAGTCGTGCTGATACCCGGTCCCGACACCCGGGTCGTCGAACTGCGGGTGCACGGTGTGCAGGGGACGACGCCGCGGTCGCTGGTGGACGCCGTGGAGGCGGTCGACGTCGCGGGCGACGGGCTCGGCCGCGTCGTGCGGCCGGCGGACCGGCTGCGCAGACCCGCGCCGGGTCCGGTGCTCCAGGCCGGCGGTCGCCCGGTGCCCCGCGTCGTCGAGGGCTACGTGTGGGGTCGGATGACCTCGGGCGGCTGGGCGAAGGCGACGTGGGCGCTGCTGTTCCCGTTCTCCCTGGCCAACGTCGCGCACTGGATGCTGCCGCCGGTGCCGCGCGGTTCGCGGACCGCGCGCGTGCTCGGCGGCGTGTTGCGCGGTCTGCTGCGGCTGGCCGCGCTGCTGCTGACCGTGATGCTGGTGGCCCAGCTCGCGGTGATCAGCCTGGACCTCGTGGCCGCGCAATGCCTCGCGCCGGGTTCGACCTGCCTGTGGGGTCCACTGTGGATCTCCGAACGCCCCTGGGCGCGCACGCTCGTCGGCGTGGCGCCGATCGCGCTGGGCATCCTCGTGCTGCACCGGGTGTCCAGTGTGGACTGGCGGATCGAGCGCAAGGACCTGCCGGTGTCCGAGGACGGCATGTCGGGGCTGCCCGGCGCGCACGTGGCCACCGACCCGGACACACCGTCGTTGCGCGTGCTGCACCTCGTGGCCGGGCTGGGCACGGCCGTGGTGGTGGCGCTCGGCGGACCGCTGGGCCCCGACTCCGCGGCACGCGACCACGTCGGACTGTGGTGGGCGGGTGCGGTGCTGGTGTGCACCAGTGCCCTGGCCACGTTGCTCATCGACGACCCGACGGGCGGCGCGCCGCACCGAGGCGGCCGGTGGTTGCGGGCCGCGCTGGGCCGACGGCCGCGCCGGGTGCTGCTCTCGGCCGCCTGGATCCTCTTGGCGTTGACGGTGGTCCGCCTGCCGCACCTGCCTTCACAGTTGCCGGGCACGGACCTGGCCGTGCAGGTCGTCGCCGGCACGACGGCCGGGGTGTGCGGGCTGCTGGGCCTGTTCCTCGTGCCCGCCGCCCTGCTGGCCCGGCGCACCTGGTCGGACCTGCCGCGCGACCTGCGGCCGTGGGCGGGCGGGTGGATGGCCGCGCCGGTCGCGGCCATGGCCGCGCTGCTCGGCGGCGGGTTCGGCGCCGGGGTCGCGCTGGCGCTGCGGTCGCTGCTGGGCCACGGCGTGCTGCCGCGCGGGTACGACTACATCACGTTCCTGTGGGGCGTGGGCGGCACGCTCGCGTTGCTCATCGCGCTGGGCATGGGGGCGTTCACCGGCATGATGCGGTGGAGTTCGCTGCGCCGCGACAAGGAGTGGGCGCGCGAGGCCGCGCTGCTGCACACGGGCCGGGCCCGGGACGCCAAACGCGCGGCCAAGGCGTGGTGGTGGGCACGGTGGGAACAGCGGCACGGCCACCGCGTGCTGCTGGTGTGCGCGTTCGTCCTCGCGGGCGGTGCCGTGCCCGCGGCCGTGCTGCGCCTGCGCGGGGTCGACCTGTTCGGCTGGGCACGGCCGTTCGCCACGTTCGGCGTCGTGGTGCTGGCGTTGCTGGCGTTGTCGTTGTTGCGCGCGGTGTGGCTGGCGGCCCGGCGGCCGGACACCGCCCGGCAGGTGGGGGTGCTCGCGGACCTGGCCGCGTTCTGGCCGCGCGAGGCTCATCCCGTGGTGCCGCCGTGCTACGCGTTGAAGGTCGTGCCGGAACTGGTGTCCCGGGTGCGTGAACACCTCGCCGAGCCGTCGACGCGGGTGGTGCTCGCCGGGCACAGCCAGGGCAGCCTGCTCGCGGCCGTGGCGGTCGCCCGGCTGCTGGAGGTGCTGCCGCCGGACCAGGCCGAACGGGTGGGGCTGGTGACCGCCGGGTCGCAGTTGCAGTGGGCGTACCCGCGCGCGTTCCCGGCCGTCGTGCCGCACGAGTCGCTGGCGAAGCTGGCCGGTGGGCTCCAGGGCCGGTGGCGGGCGCTGTGCCGGGGCACGGACCCGTTGGGCGGCGCGGTGACCACCTGGGACCGGCAGGTGTTCGACGGCGTGCTGCTGGGCGTGGGCTTCCGCGCGGACGGCACCACCGGCGCCCTGCCCGCCGCCACGCGCGGGCCGACGGGTGCGCTGGTGCTCGGCGGCGACCACTGGCTGCCGGACCCGCAACGCGGCCCGTTCACGGGACGGCGGTGGGCGGCGGGCGTGAACAAGCACCGGGACTACGTCTCCGACCCCGAGTGGGATCGCGCGGTCGCCGCCGCGGCGGGCCTGGCCGACGCGACCGAACCCGCGCCGGGGCCCGTGCTGCCGGCCGCGCGCAAGGCGTCGGTGCCGCGCAACGAGACGGTCGGCGAGTAGGGCTGCCGGACGATCCCGGGCGGCGAGAACGCGTGGCCGCCCGGGATCGGGCACGTGTGCCCGCTCGACCGGGTGGCCCGCGCGGACGGGCGGAAACCCGGCGGACCGAACCCACCGGCACGTGTCCCGGGCCGAAGCCCGGTGCCGGGCAGGCGCGAACACGCGGTCCCGATCCACGACCACCGCGGCCGGGCGGGCACGGGCCACACGACCCCGCCCGGGACCGGGGCCCCGACGCGACCAGCTGCCCGGCGGGTCCGGACACGCGGCCCCACCACAGCCAGGCGCCGGCACGTGGCCGGCGCCGACCTACCGCACGAGACTCCCGAGCAGCCCGGCGGCCACCGGGCCGGCCAACAGCCCGGCGGGTGCCAGCACGTGGTGCCGGTCCACCACCACGGTCGCCGCGCGCACCACCGGCCGCAGCGCCGGGTCCTCGCGCAACGCGTCCTCGAACACCTCTGTGGACGGCGCGTGCCGGAAAACACCACCGGACAACACGACCAGCCGCGCACCGTGCGGACCGAGCGACCCCACGTACGCGAGGTGCCGCCGCACCGCCACCACGATCGCCAACGCCGCCAACCGCCGGTCCACCTCGGGATCCTCGGGCAACCAGGACGGGTGCGCGGCGCGGAACTCCGCTTCCCGCGCCAGGAACTCCGCCTCCTCCGGCGTGAGGAGCCGGTCCGCGAGCGCCGCCTCGACCACGCCCGGCGCGGACCGCCGCAGACCCAGATCCCCTTCCACCGTACGACGATCCGGCGGCAGCGCCACGGTCCGTTCGGCTCCGTCCGAAGCGCGGACCGCCGAGTACACGTCGGTCGTCGCGCCGCCCACGTCGACCACGAGCACCGCACCGTCGGTTTGAAGTGCGGCCAAATGGGACACACCGCTCAGGACCGCATCCGGCGTCACCGCGCGGACCATCCGGCGGAACCTGTTGCCACGCGACAAACCCTTGCCGCCGATGACGTGACGCAGGAACAGGTCCCGGATCGCGCGCCGCGCGGGCTCGGGGTCCAGCACGCCGACGTCGGGGAGGACGTTGCCAGTTGACACCACGATTCGGCCCGACAGCAGGGATTCCGCCTCCGCGCGGGCGTCCGCGTTGCCCGCGAGCACGACGGGACAGGCGATCCGCGCCACCGCGAGCCGGCGCGCGTTGTGCAGCAGCACGTCCTCGTCGCCGCCGTCCGTGCCGCCGACCAGCAGCACCAGATCGGGCCTGGTGGCACGCAATTCCTTGACACCACGAAGCTTTCCGGACGACACGTGCACGACGCGCGCGCCGGCCGACAGCGCGACCCGGTAGCCGGCTTCCGCGCTGACCAGACGTTCGTGGCCCACCACGGCGAGGCGCAGACCGCCGCCCGCCGACGAGCACGCGACTACCCGTTCGGCGGCCGGCAGACCCGACAAGACTTCGGATATGCCGTGCATGACCTCCGGCGTTGTGGTCGGGTGTTGTGCGGTGCCGAGCAGTTCGCCGTCGTGCGACACCAGGGTTCCCTTGGTCCACGTCGACCCGACGTCGAGGCACAGCACCGTCATGCCGGCAAGCTACTCCAGGCCGCCGGGGGTTTCGATTTCGAGGGAGGAGAAGCCATGCCGGGTAACGGGTTGTGGCGCACGAAATCGGTGGAGCAGTCCATCGCGGAAACCGACGAGCCGGACACGAAACTGCGCAAGGACCTGACCGCGTGGGACCTCACGGTCTTCGGCGTCGCGGTCGTGATCGGCGCGGGCATCTTCACGTTGACCGCGAGTACGGCGGGCAACGTGGCGGGTCCGGGCGTGTCGCTGGCGTTCGTCATCGCGGCGATCGCGTGCGGCCTGGCCGCCCTGTGCTACGCGGAGTTCGCGTCGACCGTGCCGGTCGCGGGCAGCGCGTACACGTTCTCCTACGCGACGTTCGGCGAGTTCGCCGCGTGGATCATCGGCTGGGACCTGTTCCTGGAGTTCGCGCTGGCCGCGTCCGCCGTGTCCAAGGGCTGGTCGCTGTACCTCCAGACCGTGCTGAAGCACATGGGCCTCGACATCAAGACGACGGCGACGATCGCCGGCATCGACGTGGACTGGGGTTCGCTGCTGCTGGTCGCGGTGCTCACCGTGCTGCTGGCCGTCGGCACCAAGCTGTCGTCGCGCGTGAGCCTGGTGATCACGGGCATCAAGGTGGCCGTGGTCCTGCTGGTGATCGTGCTCGGCGTGGGCTACATCAAGCTGGCGAACTACTCGCCTTACATCCCGCCCGCTGCCGAAGGTCCGGACGCGGGGGCCGGTCTGGAGCAGTCGCTGTTCTCGTTGGTCACCGGGTACTCGGGCAGCACGTACGGCGTGCTGGGCGTGCTCGCGGCGGCGTCGCTGGTGTTCTTCGCGTTCATCGGCTTCGACGTGGTGGCCACCACCGCCGAGGAGACGCGCAACCCCAAGCGCGCGGTGCCGCGCGGCATCCTGGGCTCGCTGGCGATCGTGACCGTGCTGTACGTGGCGGTCGCGCTGGTCGTGACCGGCATGGTGCCCTACACGGCCCTGAAGACGCAGGCGGACGGCAGCCGGGCCACGCTCGCCACGGCGTTCGCGGCCAACGGCCTGGACTGGGCCGCGGTGGTCATCTCGGTGGGCGCGCTCGCCGGCCTGACCACGGTCGTCATGGTCATGATGCTCGGCCAGACCCGGGTCACGTTCGCCATGTCGCGTGACGGTCTGCTGCCGCGCTCGCTGGCCAGGACCGGCAAGCACGGCACGCCCGCGCGCATCACCTACATCACGGGCGTGCTGGTCGCGATCGGCGCGGGCTTCTTCCCGGCGGGCAAGCTGGAGGAGATGGTGAACGTGGGCACGCTGTTCGCGTTCGTGCTCGTCTCGGCCGGCGTGATCGTGCTGCGCAAGACCCGGCCGGACCTGCCGCGCGGGTTCCGGGTGCCGCTCGTGCCGCTGGTGCCGATCCTGGCGATCATCGCGTGTCTGTGGCTGATGGTGAACCTGACCACGCTCACGTGGGTCCGGTTCGCGGTGTGGATGGCGGCGGGCGTGGTCGTGTACTTCGCCTACAGCCGACGCCACTCGCTGCTGCACCGGAAGGACGAGAAGGTCTGAGGACGCGGAACGGGGGTGGACCGTCGCGGCCCACCCCCGTCCGTTCAGCTCTTCTTCCCGGCGACCTTGTTCTCCGGGAGCGACCGGTCGAGGTCCGGTTCGAGGTAGATCAGCCGGGCGGCCGGCACCTTGTTGCGCACGCGCTGCTCCGCGTCGTCGATGGCCTGCGCCACGTCCGCGGCCGGCAGCCCGGGGTTCAGCGCGATCTTGGCCGCGACCAGCAGCTCGTCCGGCCCGATGTACTGGGTGCGGATGTGGATCACGCGCTGGACCTTGCCCGCCGCCAGCTCGTCCACGATCGTGTCCAGCTCGACGGGCGAGGCGCCCTCGCCGATCAGCAGCGACTTCATCTCCACGATCAGGATGATCGCGATCACGCCGAGCAGCGCGCCGATGCAGATCGTGCCGATCGCGTCCCACACCGGGTCGCCGGTGAGCGTCGACAAGCCCACGCCGAACAGGGCCAGCACCAGGCCGAACAGCGCGCCCGCGTCCTCCAGCAGCACCACCGGCAGCTCGGGCACCTTGCTCTGGCGGATGAACTGCCACCAGGTCGCGTCGCCCTTCAGCTCGCGCGACTCGGCGATCGCGGTCTTGAAGCTGTAGGACTCCAGGCCGATCGCCACCACCAGGATGATCACGGCGACCAGCGGCGACGACAGCGGCTCGTGCGCCTCGAGCTTGTGTATGCCCTCGTAGAGCGCGAACACCGAGCCCAGGCTGAACAGCAGCAGGGCGACGACGAAGGAGTAGAAGTACCGGTCGCGGCCGAAGCCGAACGGGTGGTTGCGCGTCGCCTCCCGCTTCGAGGTCTTCTGGCCCAGCAGCAGCAGGGCCTGGTTCGAGGTGTCGGCCACGGAGTGGACCGCCTCGGCGAGCATCGACGACGACCCGGTGACCAGGAAGCCGACGAACTTCGCCAGTGCGATACCGGCGTTGGCCACCAGCGCGGCGATGATCGCCTTGGTTCCGCCCCCTGCTGACACGGTTGCTCCCTAGCTGTCCGGTTTGTTCTCGCCCGTTCGAGCGCAGACCCTAATCCGTACCCGCCGTCGCACGGAAAAGGCGGGTCCGCTCGTCCGCGTGGACCAGCACCGCCGGTTCGTGCGCGGCCAGCCACACCGACTCGCCCCGACCCAGCACCAGGCGGTCGCCGCGCACCGTCGTCAGGGTCGCGCGCCCCTCCGTGCAGATCATGATCTGCGGACCGCCGTGGTCGACCCTGACCTCCAGGCCGGACTCCAGTTCGACGCGGGACAGCTCGAACTCGGGGCACGGCGTGCGGTAGGTCCACAGGCCCGGCGCGGACTCCTCGCCGGTCAGGACCTCCATGTCGCCGCACCGGAAGTCCAGCACGCGCATCAGCTCGGGCACGTCCACGTGCTTGGGCGTGAGACCGCAGCGCAGCACGTTGTCCGAGTTCGCCAGGATCTCCACGCCCGTGCCGTGCAGGTACGCGTGCAGGTTGCCGGCGGGCAGGTAGATCGCCTCGCCGGGCCGCAGCACCAGTCGGTTGAGCAGCAGCGCGGCCAGCACCCCGGCGTCGCCTGGGTACGCCTCGCCCAGCTCCAGGACCGTGCGGCACTCGGCGTCGAACTCGCCGTGCTCCTTCACGTGCAGCACGCACGCGTCCAGGACCTGCGGCAGCAGCACGTCCAGCGCCGTCTGCGGCAACGTGATCAACGTGGTGAACAGGGCACGCAGGCCGTCGGCGTCCGGCTGGGCCGCGAGCAGCCGCGCGTACGGCGCGAAGTCCGGCGCCTCCAGCGAGGTCAGCAGCGTGGCCGTCCGGTGCGGATCGCGGAACCCGGCCAGGGCGTGGAACTCGGTCAGCGCGCAGATCAGCTCGGGCTTGGCCGACGGGTCCTTGTAGTTGCGGATCGGCGAGTCGATCGGCACGCCCGCCCGGTCCTCGGCCGCGAACCCGCTCGCCGCCTGCTCGGCCGACGGGTGGGCCTGGAGGCTCAACGCCTCCTCGGCCGCGAGGATCTTGAGCAGGAACGGCAGCCGGCTGCCCCACCGCTGCGCGCACGCCGCGCCGAGCTGGCCGTCCGGATCACCCGCGAGCACGTCGAGCAACGACCGGCGCCCGCCGTCCGGACAGACCACGTGGGACGGGTCGCCCGGGTGGGCACCCATCCACAGCTCGGCCTCCGGGTGCGGCGTCGGCACCGGCCTGCCCAGCAACTCGGCGATGGCCGTGCGCGACCCCCACGCGTACGGCCGGACCGCGTTGTGCAGCAACTCCACTCTGACGCTCACTCCCTCAGACCGCTGGCGCGTACCGGCCGGGACCGCCGAGCGTCCCGGCGGCCAGGCCCAGGTACAGCGCGGCCAGTTCGAACCGCAGCGCGAGCACCGCGGCGCAGACCGCGTCGTCGCCCGTGACCTCTTCCGCCGGTTCCAGCACGTCGGCGCCTGCCAGCGCGTCCGCGGCGACCCGGCGCGCGTACTCCGCCTGCCGCCCCTTGCGCACGGCCAGCAGCACCACGCGCAACGGCTGGTCCACCTCGTCGTCCGGGTCGGCGAAGATGTCCGCGCCGGACGTCGCGCCCACCGCCCGGCGGTGCAGCACGGACCGCGTCGACGCCTGGGGGTAGCCCACGACGTCGCTCACCACACCCGCGTACGTGGCCAGCACATGTGCGCCGTGGCCGGCGACGGCCGTGGCGACCGTGTCCAGGCCCCAGAACACCGGCGTCCGCTCGGCCACGCGCAGCGCGAGCGTCTTGGCCGGGTTCACGAACGACTCGTGCATCGGGTGGGCGCGTTCGGCCTCGCGGTCGAGTTCGTCGGCCAGGAGACCCAGGTCCACGTCGAGCAGCCGCAGCGCCTTGAGCACGACCGCCCACGCGGTGAACGCGCGGGCGAAGCCGAAGCCCTGCGGCACGGGCACGCGGGGCGGGATCAGCAGGGCGTGCCGCGCGGCGGACGCGGCCACCGGGCCGTCGGGCTCGGCGGTCAGCAGGACGCGGGCGCCCCGGCGGGCCGCCCGGTCGACGGCCTCGGCCAGCACGTGGTCGCCGGGGTCCTCGGTGTGCGCGAGCACCACGTCGAGCGCGCCGACCCACGTCGGCACGTCATCGGTCACCACGACCGGCACCGGGCAGTCCGGGCCCAGCAGCGCGGACACCAGACCCGCGACGCCCGGCGCCACACCGGGCCGCGTGACGAGCACCAACGCCCTCGGCCGCTCCCGGAACACGCGGGGGACGCCCAGCTCGTCAGCGGCCTCGGTCGTCGCCCTGACCTGGGCGCCCGCCCGCGCGGCGGCCCGCAGCAGGCCGCCGTGGTCGGCGTCGGTGAGCCTGGACTGGTCGTCCAGCAGGCTGTCGTCGAGCACGCCCGCTCACCCGGCCGTCGGCTCGACAGCCTCGTCGAGCAGCAGGACCGGGATGTCGTCCACCACCGGGTACGACCGGCCGCACGACGTGCACGTGAGGAAGTCGGCCTGCGGATCGGCGGGCGTGCCCGCCGTCAGCGGCGCGCGGTCGGGACACGGGCACACCAGGATCTCCAGCAGCCGGTCGTCGAGTCGGACGGCCATCGGCTACCCCCTCACGATCGACAGGACCTCGTCGCGCAACGCCGCGACGGAGGCCGGGTCGGCGGCCTCGACGTTGAGCCGCAGCAGCGGCTCGGTGTTCGACGCGCGCAGGTTGAACCACGAGCCGTCGGGCAGGACGACCGTGAGGCCGTCCAGCTCGTCGAGCTCGACGCCGTCCCGGCCGCCGAACTCCGCCTTGATGGCAGCCAGCCTGCCGGCCTGGTCGGCGACCGTCGAGTTGACCTCTCCGGAAGCCGAGTAGCGTTCGTAGTCGCTGGTCAACGCGGACAGCGGGCCGTCCTGGCCGCCGAGCGCGGCGAGCACGTGCAGCGCGGCGAGCATGCCGGTGTCGGCACGCCAGAAGTCGCGGAAGTAGTAGTGGGCCGAGTGCTCGCCGCCGAAGATGGCACCGGTACGGGCCATCTCCTCCTTGATGAACGAGTGGCCGACGCGCGTGCGCACGGGCGTGCCGCCGTGTTCGCGGACGATCTCGGGCACGGCGTGCGACGTGATCAGGTTGTGGATGATCGTGTCGCCGGGGCTCTTGGCCAGCTCGCGCACGGCGACCAGGGCCGTGATCGCGCTCGGGGAGACCGGCTCGCCGCGCTCGTCGACGACGAAGCAGCGGTCGGCGTCGCCGTCGAAGGCCAGGCCCGCGTCGGCGTCGCCCTCCTCGCGGACGCGCTTCTGGAGGTCGACGATGTTCTTCGGGTCGAGCGGGTTGGCCTCGTGGTTGGGGAAGCTGCCGTCGAGGTCGAAGTACATCGGGACGATCTCGACCGGCAGGCCGTCGAACACGCGGGGCACGGTGTGGCCGCCCATGCCGTTGCCCGCGTCGACCACGATCTTGAGCGGGCGGATGGCCTTGAGGTCGACGAGTTCGCGCAGGTAGACGGCGTAGTCGTCGAGCAGGTCCTGCTTGGTGACGGTGCCGGGGGTGACGCCCTGGGCGTCCGGCGTGCCGTTCTCGGCGTCGGAGCGGATCTGCCCGAGGCCGGTGTCCTGGCCGATCGGGGCGGCGCCGGCACGGCAGAGCTTGATGCCGTTGTACCGCGCCGGGTTGTGGCTGGCGGTGAACATCGCGCCGGGCAGGTCGAGCCGGCCGGAGGCGAAGTAGAGCAGGTCGGTGCTGGCCAGTCCGATGTCGACCACGTCGACGCCCTGGGCGGTGACGCCCTCGGCGAACGCGGCGGCCAGGCCCGGTGACGAGTCGCGCATGTCGTAGCCGATCACCACGGCCGACGAGCCGACGAGCCGGGCGAACGCCGCCCCGAAGGCGCGGACCACCTCGGCGTCGAGCTGCTCGCCGACGACACCGCGGATGTCGTAAGCCTTGACGATGCCGGACAGATCGCGCACGGCCACTCTCCCAGTTTGGCTCTTGACACTGCCGGGGGAAGCCTACCGGCGCAGGTGCGCGGGGTGCGTGCGGTCGTTCAGTCTTCGTGCGGATCGGGCAGAACGCGCAGGTGGCCGCGTCGGATCGTGCCCGTCGGCAGGTCGTGCGCCTCGACCGGGCGGTCGGCCCGGCCGGCCTCGCGGACGGCCTCCGCCAGCGCGGTCAGGTCGTCGACGGTGGGTTCGGGAGCGACGAACTGGCCCTGGTGTCGGACGACCTCCCACCCCTTGGGCGCGGTGAGGCGCAGGGCGTGCTGCTCGCAGAGGTCGTAGCTGTGCGGTTCGGAGTACGTGGCGAGGGGTCCGACGACCGCCGTGGAGTCCGCGTAGGCGTACGTGAGCGTGGCGACTGCCGGGTTCGCGCACCCGGTTCGCGAGCACCGTCTCACGCTCCGCACGGCGGGGACGATATCGCGTCCCGGCTGACCTGTGTTGGATTACCTCCGGCGAGCCGCTTCGGGAGTGGGCGTACCAGCTCCCGGACACCTCTTCCCGAGGGTCTGGAACCCGCTGCCCGACCGACCGCCCGGACAGGGCCCGAGGGCCCGCCAACTAGGCTGGCGGGGTGGTGATGGCCAGGGGATCGCGACGACCCGGTGCGCCGAGGCGGCGCCGCGACCGGCACGGGCGCGGGTTGCGCGGACCGCTCTACCCGGCGACGCTGCCGGCCGCGCGCAGCCGTGCCGAGCGCTTCGACGCTCTCGTGCTGGAGGCCCTCGAACCGATCGAGGCGCGGTGGCGTGCCGAGCTGACGCAGCTCGACGTGGCGGTCGACGACGTGCCCGACGTGGCGTCGACCGACGACGGCGACGTGGTCGAGGACGGCAACGTGCCGCTGGCCCGGCTGCTCCCGGCGGGCTCGGACCGCCGCGCCCGCATCGTGCTGTACCGCCGTCCCCTGGAGGCCCGCGCCAAGGACGGTGCCGACCTCTCGGACCTGGTGCACGACGTACTCGTCGAGCAGGTCGCCAACTACCTGGGCCTGGACCCGGACGTGATCGACGGCGACTGACCTCGCGAGTTATACGTCCGGACACCGTGAAATGTGCATTCAGGTACCACGAACCGGACATCCGACCGGCTGGGGTGCTCGCGGACACCACGCGTTGCGCTCTCGCATCCACCCGTTCGGGCGACCCTGAATGCACATTTCGCGGTGCCTGAACGCACAACTCGCGGTGCCTGAACGCATAACTCGCGCGCTCAGGGGCGGGTGGGGAGGGCGGTCGCCAGGGTGAACAGGGTGGCGGCGGCCTGGACCAGCAGCAGCCAGGAACGCAGGGTGGGCGACGCCTCGACCCGGACCTCGGCACCGGCCGGCGGCACGGGCACGGCCACCAGGTGCCCCCACGCGCGGGTCGGCGCGACGACCCGGCCGTCCACGGTCACCCGCCAGCCCGGTTCCTCCTCGGCCGCGATCACCACCAGCCGACCGGGCGCACCCTCGGACACGCGCACGGCGGCGTAAGGCGCGGCGGCCTCCACGGGCGTGAGCCCGGCCACGTCCAACGACGCCGGCGGCGAGGCACCCGTCCGCGCCTGACGTGCCAGGTCCGGCGACAACACCACGGCCGTCCCCCCGGCCAACTGCACGCGCAGCACCGGACGCCCGTCCGGCAACAGCCCCGACGGCGCGACCAGTTCACCGACCCGCTCGCGCACCCGCCGCTCGACCGCCCGGTCCGCCACGACCACGTACCCCACCCCGGCGGCCGACGCGGCGGCCAACGCCGACCGCGCCTCGGGCACCGACCCCTCCGTCAACGCCCGGTGCCACCGCGCCAACCGGCCCGGCGACGACAGCGTGGGCACCAGGTCGTCGTCGCCGAACGCGGGCAGCCGGCCGACCACCTGCCGGGTCGGCGTGCCCAGCACCAGCACCGACCGCCCGGTCGCGAACTCCGGCACGGTCGTGGACGTCAGCACCGAGGCGGCCAGCCCCGCGACGCCCGACCCGGCCAGCCCGAGCACCGACAACGCACCGGCCACCGCGACCACGCGCACCGCCGGCACCGGCCGGGCGTCCTGCCGGAAAGCCGCCAGGACCACCCCGAGCAGGCCCCACCCGACGACGAGCAACGGCCCGCCCACGAACCCGGCGAACGCCGGCCCGCCGGCCGGCGGCACGACGGCCACCGTCCGCACCAGCCACACCGCACCGACGGCCACGACCGCGACCACCACGCCCGGCACCATCGCCACCGACGGCCGCACCAATGCCAGGACCAGCGCGAACACCACGACCAACACCCCGACCACCGACCCACCGCCGGGTGAGAGCACGGCCAACTCCCCCACCGACGGCGCCGGTGTGGGCACCACCGCGCCCACGCCGTGCAGCAGGATCGACGGGTTGCCGACCACTGCCGCGGGCCACGGCAGCAGCAACGCCACGGGCAGCAGCACGACCATGAACAGCCCGACCACCCGACGCCGGACCCCGTTCCCGGGTCCCGGCACCACGACAAACCCGACCAACGCCGCCACCACCGCGAAGGCGTGCAGCAACGGTGCGAACGCGCCGAGGCAGGCAAGGACCAACGACGTCCCCGACGCCACCGGCAACCACGAGGAACCGCCGCGCAGCACGGCCGCGAGCCCGGCGAACACCACCGGGACCGACAGGTGCACGACCACGACGTCCAGCCGTCCTTCGGCCACGGCCACGACGGCACCCGGCAGCACCGCGTAGGCAGCCGCCACCAGCGCCCGGACCGGACGCCGCACGGGTGCCCGCCGGGTGGCCGCGTACGCCGCGAGCCCGGCCAACGGGGCGTCGAACAGGAACAGCAGCGACACCAACGCCGCCGGTCCGCCCGTCAGCACGCCCGCCGCCGCGAGCACGGCGGACGCGGCGGGAGCCGGTGCCATCGTCCCGCCCGACACCGGGTGCCACGTCGCCAGGTACTGCTCCCACAACCCGTCGGGCACGGGCAGCACCCGGCCGCCCGCGAGGTCGAGCCCGAACCGCCCGGCATGCGCCACCAGCGCGAACGCCACCAACCCGACCACCAGCGCGCAGGGCGGTCCGAACACCACCGACCGCAGCACCCGCCACCGGTCGACGCCGACGAAGCGCGGCACGGGCGACGGCCGGTCCACCCGCACGGTCGCGGCCACGTGCCGCAACCCGCCCGGCAGCCGGACCGGCGGACCCTCCACTTCGGACGGAAGTGTCCACACCGGGCGGGTGGCCGGCGGCAGTCGGCCCAGCGCCGCGTCGGCCTCGACCCGACGCCGGACGAGATAGCCGACGAAGCCTCGGAAAGCATTGCGAAGCCTGGTGAAACGGCTCGTGAACAGCCCGGGTACCACGCCTTTGGCGGGCCGGCACGCCCGTGCGGCGACCAGGCCCGCCCGTCCGGACGCCAGATAGCGCAACGCCCCGACTTCGGCGTGCGCGTCCCCGAATCGGCGTAACGCAAGAAATCCCAGTGCCCGCAGGAGAACCAGGAGGAACACCCGGGGAATTCCCAGCACAAAGGACGCGGTCCCGCAGTTCACCAGGAACGTCCGCAGTCCGTGCGCCCGGTCCACCCCGCGCGGCGAGGGGCCCGGACGGGCCGCGACGGCGTCGAGCCGCCGCACACCGCGCGTCGCCGCACGGGCGTGCCGCATCCGCGCCGTCGGCACGCACAGCACCAGGCCGCCGTCCCGGTTGACCCGCCAGCCGAAATCCACGTCCTCGCGCAGCAAGGGCAGCCGGCGGTCGTAGCCGCCCACCCGGTCCCACGCTGAACGCAGGATCAGCGACCCGGCCGACGGCACGGCCAGCGCTTCGGTGATCCGCTCGAACGCGGCGACGGGCTCGGCACCGCCCAGCCCGGTCTGCCGGTGCCCGGAGGCGTCGGTCGACACCCCGGCTTCCACGACGAGTTCGGGATCGGCCCAGTCCAGGCTCAACGGGCCGAGCACGGCCGCGCGCGGTACCGCCGAGGCCACGGCCAGCAGGCCGGTCAGGCACTCTGGCTCGGGCGCGCAGTCGTCGTGCAGGACCCACAGCCACTCGACCGGTCCGGGTGCCGCGTCCAGCGCGGCGTGCACGGCCTCCGCGAACCCGGTGCCGCGCGGCAGCGTCAGCACCCGGTCGACCAGGCCGTCCGTCGCGCGGGACAGCAGCATCGCGGTCCCGTCGACGGAGCCCGTGTCGACCGCCACCACGTACCGGGGTGCGGTCCGCTGGCGGCGCAAGGCGGACAACGCCGTACCCAGCCACTGTTCGCCGTCGTGGCAGACCACGACGGCGAGCACCGGCGCGGTCACGTGTCGGACCCGGCCGTACGGCTAGCCGGCCCGGGACCGGTCACACCGCGCGCTTCTTGAGCTTCCTCCGCTCCCGTTCGGACAAACCGCCCCAGATACCGAAGCGCTCGTCCTGCTGCAACGCGTACTCCAGGCACTCGGACCGCACCTCGCAACCGAGGCAGATCCGCTTCGCCTCCCGGGTCGACCCGCCCTTCTCGGGGAAGAACGCCTCCGGGTCGGTCTGCGCGCACAGCGCACGTTCCTGCCAATCCTGCTCTTCGGTCGCGTCGAACAAGCCGGTGAACACCACCGGCTCCGGAGCCGGGACGTCCACCCCGTCCACGATGCGACCCCCGTCGAATTCCCGCACAGTCCGCCTCCTCGCCTTCCGCTCTCCCCGGTTGGCGGACACCACTCGCCGTCCCCACAACGACGAATGACACCGATGTGATTACACCCGCGTCACAACAGCCGGTCAAGCCGAGTCCACAGGACGGGGGATATTCGCGCGGTCGGCGGCAAAAGCCTTGACGCGCAGCACACACGGTGATTGCCCGCGTGCCCGATGCCACGGCCGCCGTTCCCGGTCGGTCTATGTGACAACGCCGGGAACAGGCCACACTGGAGGGGTGAAGCGATCCGCGGTGCGACCCAGTCCACTGTTCCTCGGCCTGCTCGCGGCGACGGTGGCCGGAGCCCTGCTGACCCTGCCCGACTCGACGGCCGCGCGCACCGGGGGCACGGTGCTGTTCGTGCTGGCCGGGTGGGCGGTTTCGCTGTGCCTGCACGAATTCGGGCACGCCCTGACGGCCTATCGCGGCGGCGATTACGCGGTCCGGGCCAAGGGATACCTGACGCTGGACATCCGGCACTACACGGATCCGGTGTTGAGCATCGTCATGCCGCTGGTGCTCTTGGCGATCGGCGGAATTCCGCTGCCCGGTGGCGCGGTGTGGATCAACCACCACGCGCTGCGCTCGAAGCGCGTCGAGTCGATGGTGTCGCTGGCCGGTCCGCTGAGCAATCTCGCCCTCGGCACGCTGCTGACGGTGTCCGTGGCCGTGTTCGACCCGCCGGCGGGCCTGGCCGGCGCGCTGTCGTACCTCGCGCTGCTCCAGATCCTGGCGTTCGTGCTGAACATCCTGCCGATCCCGGGCCTGGACGGCTGGGGCGTGTTCGAGCCGTACATGTCGTACTCGGCCCGGCAGTTCGGCGCGAAGGCCCGGCAGTGGGCGCCGTTCGTGCTCTTCGCCGTGCTGATCGGGCTGCCGGGCATCGCACGGCTGTTCTTCGACCTGGCCGACACCGTGTTCGAGCTGGTCGGCGGCGACCAGTGGGCGGCGGGCGACGGCCAACGGACCTTCATGTTCTGGCGCTGAGCCCCGATGGCAACATGGGGGACGTGAAGGTCGTCGTACTGGTGGGCGGTGTCGGGGGAGCACGGTTCCTGGAAGGGCTCAAAGCCCTGCTGGGAGGCCGTGAGCACGAGATCACCGCGGTCGTGAACACGGGTGACGACGTGTGGATGCACGGGTTGCGGATCACACCCGACCTGGACTCCTGCATGTACACCCTGGGGGGCGGCAGCGACGTCGGGCGCGGGTGGGGACGCGCCGGCGAGACGTGGACCGTCAAGGAGGAGCTGGCCGCCTACGGCGCCGAGCCCTCGTGGTTCGGCCTGGGCGACCGGGACATCGCCACGCACCTCGTGCGCACGCGGATGCTGCGCGCGGGCTACCCGCTGTCCGAGGTCGTCGAGGCGCTGTGCCATCGCTGGCAGCCGGGCGTGCGGTTGCTGCCGATGTCGGACGACCGGGTCGAGACCCACGTCGTGGTCGACCTGGACGGCGAGTCCAAGGCCATCCACTTCCAGGAGTGGTGGGTGCGGTACCGGGCCGAGCCGAAGGCGAAGTCGTTCGTGTCGGTGGGTGCCGAGACCGCCAAGCCCGCACCGGGCGTGGAGGAGGCGTTGCTCACCGCCGACGCGGTGCTGATCGCGCCGTCGAACCCGGTGGTGAGCGTCGGCACGATCCTGAACGTGCCCGGCGTGCGCGCGGCGTTGCGCAAGACCGAGGCCGGGGTCGTCGGCCTGTCGCCCATCGTGGGCGGGAAGCCGTTGCGGGGCATGGCGGACGCGTGCCTGGAGGCGATCGGCGTGGAGACCTCCGCCGAGGCCGTCGGCCGGCATTACGGGTCGCGGCGCACCACCGGGACGGGCATCCTGGACGGGTGGCTCGTGCACACGGGCGACCGGTCCGACGTGCCCGGTGTCGCGGTGCGCGCGGTGCCGCTGCTGATGTCCGATGTGGACGCGACGGCCGCGATGGCGCGGGCCGCGCTGGAGCTGGCCGGAGTCGGTCTTGACTGATCTTTCCGCACGGGACCACGCCGCCGGGTCCGTGACCCTGTTGCCGGTCAACGGTTTGCCGGAGTTCCGGCCCGGCGACGACCTGGCGGGTGCGATCGCGTCGGCCGCGCCGTGGCTGCGCGACGGCGACGTGGTCGTGGTCACCAGCAAGGTGATGTCCAAAGTGGAGGGACGACTGGTCGCCGTGCCGACCGACCCCGACGAACGGGACTCGGTGCGGCGCGAGTGGGTGCGCGCCGAGGCCGTGCGCGTGGTCGCCCAGGTCGGCCGGACGCTCATCACGGAGAACAAGCTCGGGATCGTGCAGGCGGCGTCGGGCATCGACGCGTCGAACGTCAACGGCGACGAGATCGCCCTGCTGCCGGTCGACCCGGACGGGTCGGCGGCGGCGCTGCGGTCGGCGCTGCGCGGGCTGCTGGGTGTGGACGTGGCCGTCGTCGTGACGGACACGATGGGCCGGGCCTGGCGGGTCGGGCAGACCGACGCGGCGATCGGCGCGGCGGGCCTGACCGTGCTGCACCGGTACGCGGGGTCCGTCGACCGGCAGGGCAACGCGCTGGTCGTGACCGAGGTCGCGGTCGCCGACGAGATCGCGGCGGCGGCGGACCTGGTGAAGGGCAAGCTCGGCGCCGTGCCCGTGGCCGTGGTGCGCGGGCTGGCGCCGGTCGACGACGGGTCCACGGCGCGCGACCTGGCACGTCCGGTCGAGGAGGACCTGTTCCGGCTCGGCACGGCCGAGTCGATCGCGCAGGGGCGTCGCGAGGCGGTGCTGCTGCGGCGGTCCGTGCGGGCGTTCACCGCCGAGCCGGTCGACGCCGAGGCGATCCGGCATGCGGCGGGCGTGGCGTTGACCGCGCCCGCGCCGCACCACACGCAGCCTGTGCGGTTCGTTCACGTGCGTGCGATGCGTAAGGCGTTGATCGACGCCATGCGTGCGCAGTGGGAAGAAGACCTGCTTGGGGATGGGATGTCGGCGCAAGCCGTGGCGCGTCGGGTCGCGCGGGGCGACTTCCTGCGTGACGCGCCGGAGATCGTGGTGCCGTTCCTGGTGCGCGCCGGTGCGCACGCCTATCCGGACGAGCGGCGGTCGCGGGCCGAACGGACGATGTTCACGATCGCGGGCGGCGCGGCGGTGCAGGGGTTCCTGGTCGCGTTGGCGGCCGAGGGGCTCGGGTCGTGCTGGGTGTCGTCGACGATGTTCTGCCCGGACGTGGTGCGGTCCGCGCTGGAACTGCCCTCGTCGTGGGAGCCGTTGGGCGCGGTGGCCGTGGGTCGTCCGGTGGAGCGGTTGGAGCCCCGGACGCCGCGCGGGTCGGGCGAGGGGTTCCTGGTCCGGTGAGCCTGCACTCGTCGGCGGTGTCGACGTTGTCGGAGTGGGTGGCGCCGTCCGCCGCACAGGAAGCCTTGCGCCACGCCTATCTGGGCTTCTTGGCCGCTCGTGAGGACGCGTGCGCGCGGTCGTGCGCGCCCGGCCACCTGACCGCGTCGTCGTTGGTGCTCGACGCCACGGGCACGCGGGCGTTGCTGACCTTGCACCCGCGCATCGGGCGTTGGGTGCAGTTGGGCGGGCACTGCGAGCCGGGCGACGCGAGCCTGGAGGACGCGGCGTTGCGCGAGGCGCGGGAGGAGTCGGGGATCGCCGACCTGGTGATCTCGCCGACGCCGATCCACCTGGACGTGCACCCGATCACGTGTTCGCTCGGCGTGCCGACGCGGCACTTCGACGTCCGTTTCCTGGTGCGGTCCTTGACCGACGCGCCGCCGGTGCGCAGCGCCGAGTCCACCGACCTGGCCTGGTGGCCGCTGTCCGCGCCCCCGCCCGACTCCCCCGACCTGGTCCCCCTCTTCGCCTCGGCCCGCGAGTCCTCCACTCGGACACCCTGAAATACGCACTCGGACACCCCGAGTCGTGCGTTCGGACACCGCGAGTTATGCGTTCAGGCACCGCGAGTCGTGCGTTCAGGCACCCGCTCCCACTGTCCGGGTGCGTATTTCAGGGTGTCTGGACGCGTATTTCGGAGTGCCTGAGCGGAGGACTCGCGGGTCAGTGGGTGCGGTAGTCGCGCGGGGAGAAGCGTGGGGCCCGGCGTTCGCGCCGGAAGCCCGAGGACTCGATATAGCGGACGGCACGCTGGCGTTGGGGTGCGTAAGGCGCGAGCACCACGGCCATCTCGTCGTCGTCGATCCGTTGGCCCAGCAGGGCTTCACCGACCAGGTTGGCCAGGTGGTAGTCGCCGAAGCTGACCGCGTCCGGGTCGCCCCAGGCGCGTTGGGCGACTTCCGCGGCCGTCCACACGCCGATGCCGGGCACCTTGCGCAGCAACGTGCGGCCCTCTTCGCCACGAAGATCCGTCTCCAGGCGGTGCGCCACCTGAGCGGCGGCGATGAGCGTCCGACGTCGGGCGCCGTCGACCCCCGCCGCGTGCCACTCCCAGTCGGTGACGGCGAGCAGGGCACGCGGGGTCGGCGGCACGAACATGCCCGGCGTGCCGGGCGCGGGCGCACCGAACCGGCGGCACAACGCCGCGTACGACCGGTGCGCCTCGGTGCCGGTGACCTTCTGCTCCAGCACGGCCGGCAGCAGCGCGTCCCACACCCGGCCCGTCGCGCCGAGCCGGAGGCCGGGCAGGCGGCGCCGGGTCTCGGTGATCAACGGGTGGTGCCCGACGAACCCGGAGTCGTCGTCGTCCGCGCCCAGCAACGCGGGCACCCGGTCGAGCAGCCACTCGGCGCCGTCGCCCCACGCCTGCGCCGTGACGACGTCCGCCCTGGTCAGCCGCAGGGTGCCCGGCCCGGTCGGCGTGTTCGCCGCGAGCCGCACGCCGTCGACCGCGCTGAACGACGGGTCGCCGGGACCACGCCGCAGCGGACGCAGGAGGGCGCCGACGTCCAAGGGGAACGTCGGCGCCCACGTCCTGCGCGACTCAGGCATCGGCCGAGAACCGCACCCCACCCTCGGGCAGTGCGACGCCCGGCCACACCCGCACGCCGTCCAGCAGTTCGCAGCGGGCGCCGACGACCGCCTGGTCGCCGATGACCGCGTCGCGCACCACGGCCTCGGTCTGCACCAGCGCGCCCGCGCCGAGCACCGAGCGGCTGACCTTCGCGTTCTCGCCGACCACGGCACCGTCGAACAGGACGGCACCGTCCAGCACCGCGCCGGCCGCGACGGTGCAACCGGCGCCGACGGTCGTGCCGCCGGTCAGCACGGCGCCCGGGTCGACCCGGGCACCGGCCAGCACGACGGCTTCACCGGGGGATTCCACGGCGGCCGACGGCGCGATGCCGCGCACCAGGTCGGCCGAGCCCTTGACGAAGGCGGCGGGCGTGCCGAGGTCGAGCCAGTAGGACGTGTCCACGTGTCCTTGCACACGTGCACCCGCTTCGAGCAGACCCGGGAACGTCTCCCGCTCCACCGACACCGGCCGCCCGACCGGGATGGCGTCGATCACCTCACGGCGGAACACGTAGCAACCCGCGTTGATCTGGTCGGTCGGTGGGTTCTCCGTCTTCTCCAGGAACGCCGTCACGCGACCCTCGGCGTCGGTCGGCACGCAGCCGAACCGACGCGGGTCGTCCACCTTGACCAGGTGCAACGTGACGTCGGCCTGCGTCGACCGGTGCGTCTCGACGACGCCGCGCAGGTCGACGCCGGACAGGATGTCGCCGTTGAACACCAGCACGTCGGGCTCGCGCAGCCTGTGCGCGACGTTGCGGATGGCGCCGGCGGTGTCCAGCGGCACCTCCTCCACCACGTACTCCAGTTCGAGGCCGAGGGCCGCGCCGTCGCCGAAGTACTCCTGGAAGACCTCGGCCTTGTACGACGTGCCGAGGACGACGTGCGTGATGCCGACTTCCCGGATGCGGGACAGCAGGTGGGTCAGGAACGGCACCCCGGCGGTCGGCAGCATGGGCTTGGGAGCGGACAGCGTCAGTGGACGGAGCCGGGTGCCCTTGCCACCGACCAGGACCACCGCCTCCGCGCCGATCAGCGGCGACATGCCGTTTTTCCTCCTCGGCTTACTTCTACCGGTAGATGCGAATACTCTGGCAGAAGCACTTCGGCGACACGGGCGGTGGTCCGGTGTCGCGCCACCCGCCCACCCCCCGCCGGCGCCCCGCCGGCCCAGGCAACGCAGGAGAGATCCGCATGGACCCCCGCGCTCGGGCCGACGCCGCGCTCGCCCGTGCCCGTGCCCGCGGCGGCCACGTCGTGACGCCGGACAACATGACGTCGCCGATGGATTCGTCGGCCACCCAGCAGATCCCGCGCACGGTGGTCGAGGCCGTCGACCCGCGCACCGCCGACCCGGAGACCACGATGGTCCTGTCGGCACGCACCGCGGCGGGGCAGTTCCCCGACCAGACCACCCCCCTGCCCAGGGTGGAGCCGGAACAACGCGTCGCGCCGGGTCCGATCCCGACTGTCCAGCAGGTGGCGAGCCGGCCGAGCCTGTCGCAACGGCTGTCCGGCGGGCCCGACCAGCAGCGGCCCCCGGGACTGGCGGGCCGCCTCGGCGGCGAGTGACCCGTCAGCGCCGGGACACCAGCTTCAGGCGCAGGGCCAGACCGGCGCGCACGGCGAGCAGCAGCGGCGCGTGGACCAGACCGCGGTGGCGGTCGGCCAGGTAGCGGTAGGCGCTGCTGTGGTGGGCGGCGAGCATCCGTTGTGACGACTTGGCCGTCGACACGCCGCCGATGTGCACGACCTGCGCCTCGGGCGCGTACACGTTGAGCCACCCGGCCTTGACCAGGCGGTCGCCGAGGTCGACGTCCTCGAAGTACATGAAGTAGCGCGGGTCGAACCCGTCCACCGAGTCGAACGCCTCGCGTCGCAGCAGCAGGCACGACCCGGACAGCCACCCGGCGGTGCGCTCGCGGACGGCGGCCTGCTCCTGGCGGTACTCGCGGGTCCACGGGTTGCCCGGCCAGATCTTGCCGAACGCGGCGTGCCCGACGCCCCGGCCGATCGAGGGCAGCAGGCGGGCCGACGGGTAGACCTCGCCGTCGGGTTCGCGGATCAGCGGGCCGAACGCGCCGCCGCGCGGCCAGCGCTTGGTGGCCGCCAGCAGGGCGTCGAGGCTGCCCGCGCCCCATTCGAGGTCCGGGTTGGCCACGACGACCCAGCCGACGTCGTCCGGCAGCGAGGCGACGCCGTGGTTGGCCGCCGCCCCGTAGCCGAGATTGCCGCCGGTGGGCAGGAACGTCACGTGGTCGTGCGCCTCGGCGGCCCGTTCGGGGACACCGTCCGCGGAGCCGTTGTCGGCGAGCACCACGCGGACCGGCCGGGTGGTGGCGTCGGCGAGCGTCTCCAGGAAGCGGTCGAGCGTCCCGCCGGGCGAGTAGGTGACGGTCACCACCGCCAGGTCGTCTCCGTAGCGCGTCACCCGCGACACCCTAGTGGTGGTGCACGTGGTGGACCACGGCGTGTCCCTTGCCGCGTGCGATCAGCCACCGGTTGACCGGCACCGTCAGCACGAATGCCACGACCAGCGAGAACGCCAGCGCGCCCCAGAAGAGGACGCTGCCGAGGCCCGCGTCCATGGCACCGGGGACGACGACCATCACGGCGTTGTCCACGATCTCCATGACGAGGATCGACACGGTGTCGGCCGCGAGCGCGAGCTTGACCGCCGCGCCGAACCCGATGCCGGCCTTGAGGACGCCGCGCAACGTGAGCGCGTACCCGAAGAAGAACGCCAGGGCGACCGACAACGCGACCGTGCCCCAGGCCGGCAGCCCGATCGCGGTGCCGAGGACCATGCCCAGCACCTCGCCGATGGCACACCCGGTGAGGCAGTGCAGTGTGGCGGACGTCGCCACCTTCCATCCTGTACCCATGCTGCCAACATACCCCCTAGGGGTATGCACCACAACCACGCGATCCCGCGAGTCATGCGTTGGGACACCACGAAATGTGCATTGGGACACCGCGAAATGTGCACTCGGGCAGCCCGAGTGCGTATTTCGGGGTGTCCGAGTGGAGGATTCGCGGTGCTCGAACGCACAACTCGCGGTGTCTGAACGTATGACTCGCGGGTCAGGGGCGAGTGGCGGTGGCGTAGGCCATGCGGTGCAGGGTGGCCGAAGTGGACCACGAGAAGGACTTGGCCCGGACCTGCGCGGCGGACGACAGGACGTCACGGCGGGTCGGGTCGGCCAGGAGGTCGCGCAACGCCGAGGCGATGTCCCCGGCACCCACGCCGCAGTACGCGACGGCGTCGCCGCCCACCTCCGGCAGGGACAGCCGGCGGGTGGTCAGCACGCAGGCACCGCTGGCCATGGCCTCCAGCACCGGCAGGCCGAACCCCTCGCCCAACGACGGGTAGGCCACGAGTTCCGCACCGCCCAGGAAACCCGACAGGTGCTCGAACGGCAGGTAGCCCGCCCTGATCACGCGGATCCGGTGCGGCACGGCGTCGAGCGCGCGTTCCACCTGGCCGTCCCACCCCGGCTGGCCGGCCAGCACCAGCGCCGGCGGGCGGGACAGGTCGCGCACGGCCTGCGCGAACCCCCGGATCAACGCCGGCACGTTCTTGCGCGGTTCCAACGCCCCGAGGAAAGCCACGTAAGGCGCGGTGCCCAGGCTCAGGAGCCGCCGCACGGTGGCCGTCTCGACAGGCGTCGGCGGGTGGAAGCGGTCGGTGTCCACGCCGTGCTGCGCCACGTGCAGCAGCCGCCGGTCCGCACCGGCCACGCGCGTCAGCTCGTCGGCGGTGGCCCGCGACGGCACGATGCACAGCGCGGCGCGCTTCAACGAGGCGCGCGTCCAGGCCCGGAAGAAGCGGGCCTTCACCGAGGAGTGCAGCACGGCGTCGGTGAAGAACGTGGCGTCGTGCAAGGTCACCACGGACGGGACGCGGCCCGCCAACGGCATCGTGTAGTGCGGCGAGTGCACCACGTCCACGCCGAGCCGGGCGGCCAGTCGGGGCAGCGACGCCTGCTCCCAGGTCAGCCGCGCGGTCCGGGCGGCGACGGCCTCGGCGGCGGGCACGACCCGCGAGTGCGGGGCCAGGCGCGTGTACAGGTCGGCGTCGCGCGTCTGGCACACGACGCTCAGCCGGGCACCGTCGGCGTCGAGCGCGGCGACGAGCGAATCGACGTACCGACCGACGCCACCGCGGTCCGCGGGCACGGCGGTGGCGTCGATCAGCACGCTGGGTTCGACGGGTGACACGCGGTGAAGCGTACGGCGGCGTTCAGGAGCGTCGCCGACGATTTGCCCAAACGTTGCGTCACCGGCCGCCGGCCTGGTGGATCGCCCAAACGGCCCTGGCGGCATTCTCCCAGGTGAACGCCTCGGCACGCTGCCGACCGTCCGCGACCAAAAGTCCCGAAAGCGCCTCATCGAACAAAACGGACCTGAGCGCGGCGACGAGTCCGGGCACCGAGCCGCGCGGGAACGCGACCCCGGCCCCGCCGGCGACCTCGACCAATGCCGGCGCGTCCGAGTGCACGACCGGCACACCGGCCGCCATCGCCTCCACGAGGGGCAGCCCGAAGCCCTCGGCCAGGCTCGGCGCGGCGAGCACCGACGCACGACGGAGCACGTAGGCCAGTCGGGCGTCGCTCAACCGGCCCAACAACCGCACGTGCGGCGCCCGCAGGTCGACCCCGCCCCACCCTTGGGGCCCGACGACGACCAACGGCACCCCGATCTCGGCACAGGCGCGGGACAGGTCCACCAGACCTTTCCGGGGTTCGATCGTGCCCACGGCCAGCACGTACCGCTCCGGCACGTCCACCGGGACGGCCTCGCCGAGGTCCGTCACGCCGTTGCCGACGACGTGCACCGGGGCCCGGAGCGACACGAACGAGCGCAGTTCGTCCGCGACGGCCCGGGTCGGCACCACGAGCGCGGACGCCCGCGCGGCGGCCCTCTCGATCACCTTCCGGTGCCACGCCGCGCCGCGCGGCGTCAAGGTCTCGGGGTGCGTCCACGGCACGGTGTCGTGCACGGTCACGACAACCCGTCCACGCGGCGGCGCCAGCGGGGTAGGCGCGTGCACCGCGTCCCCGCCGGGCCACAGCGGCACACCGCGTTCCCAGGCCGCGACCAGCGCCCGTCGGGGCAACGGCAGCACCCGCGGCCCCAGGACACCGGGGATGCGGGCGGCTTCGACGTCCGCGTGCCGACCGACCACCCCGGTCACGGTCCAGCCGGCCGGTGCGGTCGCGGCCAGCGCGCGCGCCAGCTCACGGGTGTACCGCCCGGTGCCCCCGGGCACCGGGGCCAGCAACTGCTCGGTGAGCACGACGAGGTTCGGCACGTCGCGTACCGTCTCACGCCGTGTCGATCCGCAGCACGGTGGTCGTCGTGACCTGGCGGGGCCGCGACCACGTGGGCCCGTGCCTGGACGCCCTTCAACACCAACGTCCACATAGGACGATCGTCGTCGACAACGCGTCCGACGACGGCACCGCCGACGTCCTGGCCGCCCGCCCGGAGACCGCCGTCCGGCTGCCCGCGAACGTGGGCTACGCGGGCGCACTGGCGGCGGCCCTCGACCGGATCGACACCGAGTTCGTCGCCTGGCTCAACGACGACGCCGAGCCCGCGCCCGACTGGTTGGCCACCCTCGAACAGGCCCTGGACGACGACCCGGGCGCCGCCGCCGTCTCGTCGACGATCGTGCTCCACGACGGCCGGACGCAGTCCGTCGGCGTCAAGCTCACCGAGGACGGCCACGGTGCGGACCACACCGGCGAGGGGGACGTCTTCGGGTTCAACGGCGGTGCCGCGCTCGTCAGGACGGCGGCGCTGAAGCGGGCGGGTGGCGTCCCGAAGGAATTCTTCTGCTACTACGAGGACACGGACACCTCCTGGCGCCTGCGCCTGGCCGGCCACCGGGTGATCACCTCGCCCGCCCGCGTGCGGCACCGCCACGGCGCCAGCACCCGGCCCGGCTCGCGCCTGTTCCACCGCTGGAACGAGCGCAACCGCCTGCTCATGCTCCTGCGCTGCGCCCCCGCCGGGATCGCGGCGGCCCAACTGGCCCGGTTCGTCGCGCTGACCCTCGTCCTCCCGCTCCGACGCCGCGTGCCGGCCGCGTGGAACTTCCGCTTCGGGCTGCGCGTGCAGGTCGTCGGCGAAGTCTTCCTCCGGATGCCGGTGGTGCTGGCCCAGCGCGGGGCGATAGGCAGGAGGTCGACGGTGTCGAGGCACGCCGTGTGGACGGGACGTCTGGAGCAGAGGTGAACCGGAAGGCCGCGTTGATCGCCGGAGCCGTGACGGCCCTGGTCCTCGCGGCGACGCTGGTGCCCGACACCGGCGGCGACCCGGCCCGGCACCTCCTCGACCGCGCCCGGTCCGCGACGACGATCGAGGACCGCCTGCTCGACACCCTGCGCGCGTACCGCACGCGCGACCGCCTGGACACGCGCTCGGACCTGCGCGGACTTGCCAGGGAGCTGCGCTTCGCCGACCGCTTCGTCCCCGATCACGCGACCACCAACCCGTCCGGCACGCGCATCGCCCACCACGACGAGGACGGGAACCTGTCCGGGATCGTGGACGTCGGCGGACCCGGCGCGATCGAACTCCCGCTCCGGGGCGGGCGCCACGCCGCCTGGCTCGGCGACGACCGGATCGCCACGGTGCGGGACGGCCGCGTGCTCGTCCACGACCAGGCCGGTCAACTCCTGCGCGAGGCCGTGGCCGACCCCGACACGCTGGTGGGCGACTGGTCGGGCCGGTTCCTCGCCTTCACGACACCGGCCGGGCGACCCCGGGTGATCGGCCTCGACGGCTCCGACGTCACGCTGCCCACGACGGCCACGCTGCTCGGCGTGCTCCCGTCCGGCGAAGCGATCCTCGCCGACCGGACGGACAAGTTCGCCATGTCCACCACCGGGACGAGAGATCTTCCCGACGATCTGCCGGTGGACCCGACGCGTTCCCGTCCCACGATCACGAAGTGCGACCACAGCGGCCTGACCCGCTTCGACACCACGACCGGTGCGCGCCTGGGCTCGGTCCCCGGGCAGCCGTGCACGACCGGCGCGTTCACCGAGGACGGCACCGAGTGGGCGACGGTCGAAGGCACCGCACTCGCCCTCGGCGACACCGCGACCGGCACCGTGACCCGCCGCGTCGAGATCCCCGACCAGGCCGGGCTGATCAGCGTCGAACCCGAACCGGGCGGCCACCGCGTGGTGCTCGACGACCACGGCACCGCGCTCGTCCTGCGCATCCCGCCGCCGGACGGCCTCGACCGCGCGTTCGCCGACGCCCACCGCGCCGCCGTCACGCCGGACGGCGCGCTCGTCGTCCTGCTCTGGCGCGACGGCCGGATCGAGGTGTGGGACCGGGGCACCCGACGCCGCCTCAACGCCACCACGACCCGCTTCCCGGCGGGCGACCGCGTGGAGTTCGCCCTGTCGCCGGACTCCCGCGCACTCGCCGCCCGCACCGTGGACCACGTCGGGCTGTGGACCCTCCCCGGCCTGGCGCCCACGACCGTCGACGCCGTCGGCACCCCGGCGTTCCTGGACGACACGCGCCTGGTCGTCAGCGGCGAGGACACCACGGTCTGGGAGCGCGGAACCCGCCTGGGGCCGCCGATCCACGCGACCGCACCCTATGCCGCGGCGGACGGCGACGACCTCGTCCTCGTCACGGCGGCGGGTTCCGCGCGCACCTTCAAGATCGGCGACGGCAGCGGCGGCGCCGGGTTCGAGGTCGGCCGGACCACCGCCGTCGCGCTCGCGGACGGCACCCTGGCCGTGGCCGACGACCACACGGTCCGCATCCACGACCTGCGCACGGGCGAACAGGAACGCCGCACCACGCTGCCCGACGACACCGTCGTCTCCGGCCTGGTGTCGGCCGACGACGAGGTGACCATCACCCTCGACGGCACGCTCGACGTGAGCTGGCGCTGGAACGTCCTGTGGGGCCTGCCCGCGTTGATCGGCCGCGGCACGGAGAGCCTGGAGGACGTCCCCGGTCCGGCCGTTCCGGGCTACGCCGTGGAGGGCGTCGGCGTCGAGTCCGCGGACCCGGCCGTCTGGCACGACGCCCTGTGCGGGGTGGTCCACCGCAGCGGGCTGGCGGACCGACCGCACGACCTGCCCGCCGGCGCGTTCGCCGACGAGGTCTGCTGATCCGCGTTCCCGAACGCACAGCGCGACTCGGGCGAGCCCCCTCTTCGGAGGCATAGACCACCTTCACGTCACACTGCGGAGCGTGATGAGGCAGGCTTGACGCGTGGAGCGAGCGATCCTGCCCGAAGTGTCCGTGGTCGTGGTCAACTACCGCGGCGCGGAGGACACCATCACCTGCCTGCGCGCGCTCCGCGACGACCTCGCCTACCCGGCGGACAAACTCCAGGTCGTCGTGGTGGACAACGCATCCGGTGACGGCGGCGCGGACCGCATCCGCGCGGCGTTCCCCGACGTGACGGTGGTGGACTCGCCCACCAACCAGGGTTTCGCGGGCGGCTGCAACCTCGGCGTCGAGCACGCCACGGGAGCGGTCCTGGCGTTCCTCAACAACGACGCCCGCCCGCACCGCGACTGGCTCACCGAGGCCGTCCGCGTGCTGCGCCGGGAGCCCGGCGTCGGCGCGGTCGCGAGCAAGGTCCTGGACTGGGAGGGCCGGACGATCGACTTCGTCGACGGCGGCCTGACCTGGTTCGGCATGGGCTACAAGCGGCACGCCGGGCAGCCCGACGACGGCTCCCACGACGTGCCCCGCGACGTGCTGTTCGGCACCGGCTCCGCGCTGGTGGTGCGGACGTCGGTGTTCAAGAGCCTCAACGGGTTCGACGAGCGGTTCTTCATGTTCTACGAGGACGTCGACCTCGGCTGGCGGATGAACCTTCGCGGCTGGCGGGTCCGCTACGAACCGGCGTCCCTGACCTACCACCGGCACCACGCTTCGATGTCCACAGTGGACATCAGTCGCGAGCTGTACCTGTTGGAGCGCAACGCGTTGGCCGCGCTCTACAAGAACCTCTCGGACGAAACCCTGGCGAAGGTCCTGCCCGCCGCGCTCGCCCTGGTCGTCCGCCGGGCCACCGCGCGCGGCGACATCGACCCCCGGCAGCTCGAGATCACCCGCCGCCCGGCCGACCCGGCCGACGACGCGGCACCCGTGCCCGTCCCCCGCCAGGCGCTCGCCGGGTTCCTGGCGATCGACCAGTTCGTCGAGCTGATGCCGTCGCTGGCCGAGTCGCGCAAGAAGGAGCAGGCGGCCCGCCGCCGCACGGACGCGGACCTGGTCCCGTTGATGCGCAAGGCGATGGAGCCCGCCTACCCGCTGCCGCGCTACCTGGCCGCGCACGAGATCCTCGTCGACCTGTTCGGCCTGGACGAGGTCTTCGGCCGGCCGCGGCGCGTGCTCGTGCTGACCGGCGACGCGATCTCGGAGAAGATGGCCGGCCCCGCGATCCGGGCCTGGAACATGGCCGACGTGCTGTCCGGCGAGCACGAGGTCCGCCTGGTCACGGTGAACCCGCTGTGCACGCCGCCCGACGCGCCGTTCCCCGTACTGCGGGTGCGGACCGGGGATGTCGGCGAGCAGGTGGCGTGGGCGGACGTCGTCGTGTTGCAGGGTCACGCGATGGAGTACGTGCCGTCGTTGAAGGACGCCGCGAACACCAAGATCGTGGTCTGCGACATGTACGACCCGATGCACCTGGAACTGCTGGAGCAGGGCAAGGACGACACGGACGAGCAGCGGGAGAAGGACCTGCTCGGCGTGACGAAGGTGCTCAACAACCAGCTCCGCCGCGGCGACTTCTTCCTGTGCGCGTCCGAACGGCAGCGGCACTTCTGGCTCGGGCACCTGGCGGCACTGGGCCGGCTGACCCCGTCGCTGTACGACAACGACCCCACGGTGCGGTCGCTGCTGGCGATCGCGCCGTTCGGGCTCTCCGGCAAGCCGCCGCAGCGCACCGGGCCAGGACTGCGGGCCACGCTCGGCCTCGCCGAGTCGGACAAGGTCGTGCTGTGGGCCGGCGGCGTCTACAGCTGGTTCGACCCGCTGACCCTGGTCGCCGCGATCGACACGCTGCGGGCCCGGCGACCCGACGTCCGACTGGTGTTCCTCGGGATGAAGCACCCCAACCCCGAGGTGCCGGACATGGACATCGCCGGGCGGACCCGGGCGTTGGCCAAGCGGCTGGAGCTGACCGGAACGCACGTGTTCTTCAACGAGACGTGGGTGCCCTACCAGGACCGGCAGAACTGGCTGCTCGACGCGGACTGCGGCGTCACCACGCACTACGAGCACGTCGAGACCACGTTCGCGTTCCGCACACGCGTGCTCGACTACCTCTGGTCGGGACTGCCGATCGTGACCACCGACGGCGACTCGTTCGCCGACCTGGTCCGGCGCGAGGGCCTGGGCGTCGTGGTCGGCTCGGAGGACCCGGACGCGCTGGCCGACGCCCTGGAGAAGGCGTTGTACGACAAGGAGTTCGCCGACGCGTGCGCCGAGCGGATCGCGGCCGTGCGGGAGCGGTTCACATGGGAGGTGGCGCTGGCGCCGCTGGTCGAGTTCTGCCGCGACCCGCGCCCGGCCACCGACCGGCTGCCCGGTTCGGCGACGCTGGTGCGCAACCGGCCGTTGGCGTTGGGCGAGAAGCTCCAGCGCGACGTGAAGCTGGTCAAGGAGTACCTGGACGCGGGCGGTGCCGGCGAGGTGGCCCGCCGCGCGACCGGCCGGGTGCTCAAGAAGCTGCGCCGTGGCTAGGCCGTTGAAGGTGCTCATCGACGGCACGCCGTTGCTGGGGCACCGCACGGGGATCGGCCGGTACACGGCCGCGTTGGCCGAGGAACTGGCGTCGACCGACGACGTGGACGTGCGCGCGGTGGCGTTCACGCTGCGCGGGTGGCGCGGGCTGCGGACGGTGTTGCCGCACGAGGTCGTGGCGCGCGGTCTGCCGGTGTCGGCGCGGCTGTTGCGGCAGGCGTGGCTGCGGTTCCCGTTCCCGCCGGTGGAGTTGCTGGCGGGGCCGTCCGACGTCATGCACGCGACGAACTTCGTGCTGCCGCCGTCGTTGCGCGCGGGTGGCGTGACCACGATCCACGACCTGGCGTTCCTCGACGCGCCCGGCGACCTGCCCCCGTCGGACCGGCGGCTGCCGGAACTGGTCCGGCAGTCGGCCCACCGGGCGGCCGTGGTGTGCACGCCGACGCACGCGGTCGCGGCCACCGTGGCCGAGCGGCTGGGCGTGGCGCCGGACAAGATCGTCGTGACGCCGCTGGGCGTGGACCCGGCGTGGTTCGCCGCGCAGCCGCCGTCGGAGGCGTTGCGGTCGAGGCTGCACCTGCCGCGCGAGTACCTGCTGTTCGTGGGCGCGGGCGGACCGCGCAAGGGCCTGGAGCCGTTGCTGACCGCGCACGCCTCGCGCCCCGAACTGCCCCCGCTGGTCCTGGCCGGCCCGCATCGGTCCGGTGTGGACGGTCGCGTCCTGCGGACCGGTTACCTGGGCGAGCCGGACCTGCGCGCGATCGTGGCGGGTGCCGCGGCGCTGGTGCTGCCGTCCCGCGACGAGGGCTTCGGCCTGCCGGTGCTGGAGGCGTTGGCGTGCCACGTGCCCGTGGTGTGCTCGGACGTGCCGGCGTTGCGCGAGGTGGCGGGCGGCCACGCCACCCACGTGCCGTTCGGCGACACCGAGGGTTTGGCGGACGCGTTGACGGTCGCCGTGGAAACCACCCCCGACCCGGTGGCGCAGGCGGCACGGCGGGCACACGCGGCCGAGTTCACGTGGCGCCGGACGGCGGAGAAGACCGTCGAGGCTTATCGTCGGGCCGCTTCACGCTGACTCCGGGAGGTTCGCCATGACCTCCCTGTCGGACGTGGCACACACCCTCCGCACCGCGGCCGACACCCTCCCCATCGCCCTCCTCGCCGACGCGGCCGACGCGGCCGAAGCCGCCGCCACCCTCCTCGCCCACACCACCGTCGGCACGTCGGACCCCGAGATCATCGCCACCACCGACACCTTCGCCGAGGCCTACCGCCGCTGCACCGAACTGCTCCAGACCGCACAGGCACTCCACACCCACATCAACACCCTCGCCGACCATCTCGCACCCGACACCACCCCATCGGCGCCCCGGATCGAGAAGACCAGCCAGGCACTCCCCCGACGACCACGCGGAACAGAAGCCCAGGGCCGCTGGGTCCGCGCCGACGGCGACACGGTCGTCCTGCGCAGCGGGAAGCGGGACGAGTGGCACGATCGCGCACTGGATTTCATCCGGGCCACGACCGGAACGGTGAAGCACCCGGTGAGCCGACTCGCCACGCACGTCGAGGTCAAACTCGCGATGCGAATGCGCCACGAACGCCTGACCGACGAGACGATGGTGATCGACCGGGAGGTGTGCGGCCGGCGGCCGGAAGATCGGGACGACGACTACACCTGCGACCGTTACCTCAAGTACTTCCTCCCGCGCGGAACCCGCCTGACGGTGGTCGAGCGCACCGGCACCCGAGTCGTCTACGAAGGAGAAGGATGAGTTTCACCGCCCGCTGGTCCATCCGCGACGTCGACGGCGGCCCCGACAAGGGCGCGATCAGGACCGTCACCACGGATGCCGAAGTCGACGACCTCGTCGGCCTCCTGAGCGACGACGTGGCCGAGACCGCACGGATCCACCACGCGGATCGCCCCCTCGTCCCCGCGCCGTTCACCGGCAAACCGGGTGCCGACCACGTCCTCACCGCAGCCGTCCACGCCGGCTACGGCTACCTCGGCTACCTCGACCCGGACCACGACTTCGGCCACCCGGTCGGCGACCCGGCCTCGCCGGTCTACCACTCGGACTCCGAGGAGTTCGACGCCGGCAGCGGCATCCCCGTGGAAACCCTCACATCGGCCCTCAAGGAGTTCCTGGCCACGGCACAACGGCCGACCTGCGTCGACTGGACACCCGCCTCCCCATGACGCCCGAAGTCGCCCAAGCCCAAGGTCGACCACCTCACACCGACATCCACTCCTGCGACAACCCTCCGGGAGACACCCGATGGCCTCCCTGTCGGACGTGGCACACACCCTCCGCACCGCGGCCGACACCCTCCCCGTCGCCCTCCTCGCCCACACCACGACCGGCACCTCGGACCCCGAGGTCATCGCCACCACCGACACCTTCGCCGAGGCCTACCGCCGCTGCACCGAACTGCTCCAGACCGCACAGGCACTGCACACCCACATCAACACCCTCGCCGACCATCTCGCACCCCTGCCCTCGAAACCTCCGGGCCGGGACGTCGACCGCATCCGCCAGGAGATCCCGGCCGGCGTGCGAGGTGCCCGGGCCCAGGGTCGGTGGCTCGGCCCCGGAACCGACTCGACGGTGTTGCGGAGCGGTTCGGCGGACGAGTGGCACCGGCCGGCGTTCGAATTCCTCGCCGCGGCTTTCGGCCGGCGGGCACCGGAACTCGAACTCGCCAAGCACATGGAGATCAAACTGGCGGTACGGATGCGCACGGAAGGACGGCGCCGGGAGACCCTGGTCATCGACCGCATGGTGTGCGGACGCGAGCCCCACAACCGGAGGTTCCAGGCGACCTGCGACAAGATCCTGAAGTACGTCCTGCCTCCGGGCGCGACGTTGACCGTGATCGAGCACGACGGAACCCCAGTGACCTACCGAGGAGTCCAGTGAGCATCACCGCGGCGTGGCAGGTCTACGACGGCAGGCCGGGCTCCGGCGAGACCAGGGTCGCCGACACCCCGGCGGACGTGGATTCCCTCGTCGTGGCCCTGAGCCGGGGCACGTCGGGCGTGGCCCGCATCGAACACGACACCCGCCCGCACCGACCCCACCCGTTCACCGGCGAACCGGCGGCGGACCACCTGGTCATGGCCTGTGTGGGCGACGATTTCTGCTACCTGTACCACGTGGATCCCGACCACGATCCCGGCCATCCCGTCGGGGACCCGGCCTCGCCGGTCTACCACTCGGACTCCGAGGAGTTTCCCGCCGGCAGCGGCATCCCCGTCGAGACCCTCGCCACGGCCCTCAAGGAGTTCCTGGCCACCGGACAACGCCCCACCTGCGTCGACTGGACGCCCGCCTACCCATGACGCACGAAGTCGACCAGGCGCACGGTCGACCACCTCGCACCGACATCCACTTCTCCGACAACCCTCCGGGAGGCACCCAATGGCCTCCCTGTCTGATGTCGCGCGCACCCTGCGCACCGCGGCCGACGCCCTCCCCCTGACCCTCCTCGCCGAAGCCGCCGACGCGGCCCAAGCCGCAGCCACCCTCCTCGCCCACACCACCGTCGGCACGTCGGACCCCGAGATCATCGCCACCACCGACACCTTCGCCGAGGCCTACCGCCGCTGCACCGAACTGCTCCAGACCGCACAGGCACTCCACACCCACATCAACACCCTCGCCGACCGCCTGGCACCCGACACCACCCCGCCCCCGCCACCCGCTCATGTCGAACCGGGCCGGATCGAACAGAACCGCCGGTCCCTGCCTGTCCGACCCGAGGGCACCGAAACGCAGGGACGATGGCTGCGTTCGAACGGTGACACCGTGGTCGTCCGAAGTGGGCCGGATGACGAGTGGCACGATCACGCGCTGGACTTCGTACGACGGATGACCGGGACCTCGAAGCACCCAGCGAGCCGACTCGCCGTCCACGTCGAGGTCAAACTCGCGATGCGGATGCGCCACGGGCGCCTGACCGAGGAGACGGTGGTGATCGATCGAACCGTGTGCGGCCGACGGCCGACAGATCGACAGGCTCAGTACACCTGCGACAAGTTCCTCAAGCACTTCCTGCCGCGCGGCGCGCGTTTGACCGTGGTGGAACGCGATGGGACCCGGGTCGTCTACGAAGGAGAGGGATGAGTTTCACCGCCTACTGGGGTATTCACGATGGCAGCATCGACAACGGCGAGATCCGGACGATCACCACGGATGCCGAGGTCGACGCCCTGGTCACGGAGTTGACCAAGGAGATTTCCGGCTTCGCCCGGATACACCACGAGGGCCGTCCCACGATGCCGGTTCCGTTCACCGGCGAACCGGGACCCGACCACATCGTCCACGCGGGTGTCCACCGGGCCTACGGCTACCTCGGCCACCTCGACCCGGACCACGACTTCGGCCACCCGGTCGGCGATCCGGCCTCGCCGGTCTACCACTCGGACTCCGAGGAATTTCCCGCCGGCAGCGGCATCCCCGTCGAGACCCTCGCCACGGCCCTCAAGGAGTTCCTGGCCACCGGACAACGCCCCACCTGCGTCGACTGGACGCCCGCCTACCCATGACCCGTGGTCGAGCGCAACGGTGACCGGGTCGTCCACGAAGGAGAAGGATGCGTTTCACCGCCGGTTGGACCGTCCACCTCCCCGACAGCCACCGTGACGGCGGCGAGGTCCGGACGATCGCCACAGCCGCCGACGTCGACGCGCTGGTGGTCGAACTGGGCAAGGACGCCTCGGAGGTCGCGTGGATCCACCACGCGGACCGCCCGCTCATCCCCGCCCCGTTCACCGGCGAACCGGGTCCCGACCACATCCTCAACGCCGGCATCGCGTACGGCTACGGCTACCTGGGCTACCTGGACCCCGACCACGACTTCCACCATCCCGTCGGCGACCCGGCCTCGCCGGTCTACCACTCGGACTCCGAGGAGTTCGACGCCGGCAGCGGCATCCCCGTGGAAACCCTCACATCGGCCCTCAAGGAGTTCCTGGCCACGGCACAACGCCCGACCTGCGTCGACTGGACACCCGCCTCCCCATGACGCCCGAAGTCGACCAAGCCCAAGGTCGACCACCTCACACCGACATCCACTCCTGCGACAACCCTCCGGGAGACACCCGATGGCCTCCCTGTCGGACGTCGCACGCACCCTCCGCACCGCAGCGGACACCCTCCCCTGACCCTCCTCACCGACGCGGTCGACGCGACCGAAGCCGCCGCCACCCTCCTCGCCCACACCACCATCGGCACCTCGGACCCCGAGATCATCGCCACCACCGACACCTTCGCCGAGGCCTACCGCCGATCCGCCGAACTGCTCCAGACCGCACAAGCACTCCACACCCACATCAACACCCTCGCCGACCGCCTCGCACCCGACACGACCGGCCCGCCACCGGCACGTGTCGACAGAATCGGGCGATCGCTGCCGCCCAGGCCGAAGGGCAGCGCGGCCCAAGGAGTCTGGTTGGGGCCGGAGGGTGAGGAGACGCCGATGACCAGCGGGCCGGGTGACCAATGGCATGCTGCGGCCGTGGACCGTGCCAAGAGCTTCAAGGCACCGCACAACCGTGCGGTCCGGCTTGCCAGGCACGTCGAAGTGAAACCGGCGATGCGGATGCGGGTCGAGAACCGCGTGGCGGAGACCCTGGTGATGGACCGACCTGTCTGCGGCCAGTTGCCCGAGGACGCCGGAAAGCCGTTCACCTGCCACAACTACCTGAAGTGGTTCCTGCCTCCGAACGCCACCCTGACGGTCGTCGAACCCGACGGTCGCCAGGTCACCTACCGAGGAGCACCCGACCGATGACCATCGAGGCGCACTGGCCCCTCTACCCGGAACTGCGGACCGCGGACTCGATGCGGATCGAGCGACCGGAGGATGTCGACCTCCTTCTCACCCGCCTCGCCGACAAGGACTCGGGCAGCGCCACTCTCGTGCACCGGGGGCGCCTGACGGTCATCGACGAGGGCACCGGTGGACAACTCGTCGACCATGACGTGCTCACCGCCGTCCACGACGGCTACGGCTACCTCTCCTACGGGTAACCCGAGTTCGACGACGCCTGGTGCGTCCTTCGTGGCGAACCGGACTCGCCGGCCCACAACTCCGAGCCGATGGACTGGGACGCGGGAAGCGGCGTCGCCGTCGAGGTCCTCGCGACCGCACTCAAGGAGTTCCTGGTCACGGGGCATCGCCCCACGTGCGTCGAGTGGCAGGACGCGCACTGAGCCCGCAGAGGACTCCTCGCGTGCCGATGCACGTGCACGAGGGTGAAGAAGGTCGGGACGCTGTAGGCGGAGGGGCGTCCCGACCCGCCGGGGACTGCTACGGGGTCTTGGCCTTGCTCTTCGCGGACTGGTCGGTGAGGGTGGTCCACGAGATCTGCCGGGACTGGGTCACGGCACAGACACGGCGCAGGAAGCGCTGGCGCTCGCCGTCCTGGCGAGACGCGGCTTCGAAGGGACGCCCGGGTTCGGACATGGCGGAAAGGTTCTCGCACGAGTTGTGCGCAAAACCAGTGCGTCAAGGTTAGTCCACTCCAACGGCCCAATGTCATCAGTGAATTGGTCACTGTGCGCGGTCGCTGGAACAATGCCCGTCATGAGTTTCACCGCAGTCTGGCCGATCACCGACCCGCACGACACCGAGGCCGCCGACGAACTCACCGTCACCGCCCCGGAGGACGTCGACACCCTCCTGACCAGGCTCGCCGAACCCGGCGCCGGCCCGGCCGTGATCGAGCACCAGGATCGCGAACTCCTCGACGACACCGAAGGCCTGCTGGGAGAACCGGGCGCGACGAAGCTCCCGGACCACGACATGGCCGTGGCGGTCGGTGACGGCTTCGGCTACCTCACCTACGCCGACCCCGACAACGACTACTCCACGTTGCACGGTGACGCCGCGTCACCCGAATACCGCAGCGAGTACGTCGATTACCCCGCCGGATCGGGCGTACCAATCGAGACGCTCGGCAGTGCGCTCAAGGATTTCCTGACGACGGCCCAGCGGCCGGAGAACGTCCGCTGGACCGCCCTGTGATCACGGCACGAGGCCGGACGTGACCGCCTCGTGCAACGCGTCGCGCCACGGTCGCAACGGAGTCAGGCCCGCCGCCGCCCACTCGGCGCCGGACAGCACCGAGTAGGCGGGCCGGGGCGCCGGGCGCGGGAAGTCCTCGGTCCCGCACGGCCGGACCCGCGCGGGGTCAAGGCCCAGTTCCTCGAACACCGCCCGCGCGAACCCACACCACGTGGTCTCGCCGCCGCCGGTCGCGTGCAGCACCCGGCCGGGCACGTCCGTCCGCACGACGAGCGACGCCAGCTCCACCAGCCCGCGCGCGAGGTCGAGCGACCACGTCGGCGACCCGCGCTGGTCGTCGACCACCGAAAGGGTCTCCCGCTCGCCCGCCAACCGGGCGATGGTCTTGACGAAGTTCGCCCCGTTCGCCCCGTACACCCACGCCGTGCGGACGACCCAGGACCGCTCCCACGCCTCCAGCACGCGCCGCTCGCCGGCCAGCTTCGTCCGCCCGTAGGCGGACCGCGGCCCGGTCGGCGCGTCGGCCGCGTAAGGCTCGGTCCCGTCGCCGGGGAAGACGTAGTCGGTCGACACGTGCAACAAGGGCACGTTGTGCGCCGCGCACGCCGCAGCCAACGACCCCGGTCCCACGGCGTTGACCGCGAACGCCCGTTCCTCGTCGGTCTCGGCCGCGTCCACGGCCGTGTAGGCGGCGGCGTTCACGACCACGGGCCGCAGCCCGCCGTCGCGCGCGGTGGCGGCGAAGGACGCCACCGCGTCCACAACCGCCGCCGCGTCCGTCAGGTCCAGCTCCGCCGACGACGGCGCGTGCACCAGGCCGTCGGCGGGCGCCGCGCCCACCAGGTCGTGCCCGAGCTGGCCGCGGCCACCGGGCACCAACAACGCCAGGCTCATGCCAGGGCCGCGCGCTGCTTGAGGGGTTCCCACCACGACCGGTTCGAACGGTACCACTCGACCGTGTCCGCCAGCCCGGTGGCGAAGTCGACCTTGGGCGCGTAGCCCAGTTCGGTCGAGATCTTGGTGATGTCGACCGAGTAGCGCCGGTCGTGGCCCTTGCGGTCCTGGACCGGCTCGACGGCCGACCAGTCCCGGCCGGTCGCGGCCACCAGGCGTTCGGTCAGCTCGCGGTTGGTCAGCTCGGTGCCGCCGCCGATGTTGTAGATCTCACCCGCCCGGCCGCCCTCCAGCACGAGCTGGATGCCCCGGCAGTGGTCGTCCACGTGCAGCCAGTCGCGGACGTTGAGCCCGTCCCCGTACAACGGAACGTTACGACCATCCACGAGGTTCGTGACGAACAACGGGATGACCTTCTCCGGGAACTGATACGGCCCGTAATTGTTCGAACACCGGGTGATACTCACGGGCAGCCCGTGCGTGCGGAAGAACGAACGCGCCAACAGGTCCGAGGACGCCTTCGACGCCGAATACGGAGAGTTGGGTTCGAGGATGTGGTCCTCGGTCCAGGAACCCTCGTCGATCGAGCCGTAGACCTCGTCCGTCGACACGTGGACGAACTTCGCCACGCCCGCCTCCAACGCGCCCTGGAGCAGCACCTGCGTGCCCAGGACGTTGGTCAGCACGAAGTCGGCCGAGCCGTCGATCGAACGGTCCACATGGGACTCGGCGGCGAAGTGCACGACCACGTCCGTGCCCCGCATCAGGCCGCTGACCAGCTCACGGTCGCAGATGTCGCCCCGGACGAAACTGAACCGGGGGTCGTCCGCCACGGGCGCGAGATTGGCCTCGTTGCCCGCGTAGGTGAGCTTGTCGAGCACGACCACCTCCGCGTCCGCGTAGGCGGGGTACGCGCCGCGCACCAACTCCCGTACGTAGTGCGAGCCGATGAACCCGGCTCCACCCGTCACCAGTACGCGCATGCTCCAAGCCCTTCCGATGCCTGTCGGTTCCATCGCAGTGTGTCACGGGGTTTAACCGCACAACCCACTCCGTTGTTACAACCTCTCCCGTATAAGAGGAATGTCGAGCGAGGTTCGCCCGCCCGCCGTTAACCTTGGTCGTAGGCAGTACCTGACGGGGGAGGCACCACCAGTGGACGGCAGTCCGCCCAGATCCGCCGCGGCGCGTGTACTCGTGGTGACGGGGCGGTCACTCCTGACCCTCGTGTCCGTCGCGGTGCTCGTCGTCACGGGCTACGGCTGGCGCTACATCGGTCAACTCGACGAGGGCATCACCACGACGGACGTGATCGTGGCCCAGGCCGAGGAGCAGCAGGGCCACACGCGCAAGCCGCTCGACGGCGCCATCGACATCCTCCTCGTCGGCGTCGACAGCCGCACGGACGCGCAGGGCAACCCGCTGTCCGAGGAGGTGCTGGCGCTGCTCAACGGCGGCAAGGCCGACGGCACGCTCAACACCGACACGATGATCCTGGTGCACATCCCCCAGGACGGCACGCGCGCGGTGGCGATCTCGTTCCCGCGTGACTCGTACGTGGAGATCGCGGACGGTTTCGGCAAGCACAAGCTGAACTCCGCGATGGTGCGTCAACGCACCGACACCGCGACCCGGTTGCGCGAGGAGGGCGTGACCGACCAGGCGCGGATCGACCGCGAGTCGCTCCAGGCGGGCCGCAAGACCCTGATCAAGACCATCGAGGAGCTGACCGGCGGGCTGATCGTGATCGACCGGTACGCCGAGGTGAACCTGGCCAGCTTCTACGAGGTCACCAAGGCCGTCGGCGGCGTCGAGGTGTGTCTGAAGGAGGCCACGCAGGACTCCGACTCGGGCGCGGACTTCCCGGCCGGGCGGCAGACGATCGAGGGCCGGAGCGCGTTGTCGTTCGTGCGCCAGCGCAACAACCTGCCCGGCGGCGACCTCGACCGGATCGTGCGGCAGCAGGTGTTCATCGGCGCGCTGGCGAGCAAGGTGCTGTCCACCGGCACGCTCACCGACCTGGGCAAGCTGGACGACCTGGTGTCCGCGGTCAAGAAGTCCGTCGTGCTCAGCGACCGGTGGAACATCACCGAGTTCGCCGAGCAGATGTCCGGCCTGGTGTCGGGCAACATCCAGTTCCGCACGATCCCGACCGGCGACCCGTACGACGTGTGGGAGGACGGCAACGTGCTCCCCGTCGACCCGGCCCAGGTCAAGAACATGGTGCGCAACCTGGCGGTCGACCCGCCCAAGACCACCGCGGCGGGGCCGACCACGACCGCGGCCGGTCCGGACAACTCGACCATCACGGTCGAGGTGGTGAACTCGGCGGGCATGCCCGGCGCCGCGGCGACCGTGCTCTCCGCGCTCGTGTCCCAGGGGTTCCGGGACGGCGGCGCGCGGAGCGGCCCGCAACTGGCCACGAGTGCCGTGCGTTACCCACCGGGCGAACGGGCGAACGCCGACAAGGTGATCTCGGCCTTGGGCGGTAACACCGAAGCACGGGAGGACGACTCCGTGCCTAGGGGGCAGGTGCGGGTCGTCCTGGGCGGTGACCACAGCCCCGCCGACCCCGCGCCCGTCGCGGGCACCGGAGTCGGGCTCCCGACGACGGACGCCGCTCCCCCGATCACCGCCGAAGGCGTGGTCTGCGTGAACTAGACCGACGGGCCCGTCCCGGCGCGAGGAGGAACAGTGAAGGCCGCGCTGGTCGTCGGACGGGCACTCGTCGTGCTGCTGTCGGCGGCCGTCCTCGCCGTGTCGGGCTACACCTGGTCGACGTTGCGGCGCGTGCAGGACAGCGTCAACACCACGGACGTGATCGCCAAGCTCTCCGAGGTGCCGAACTCGCCGCCGGCCGACGACGGCGCGTTGGACATCCTGCTCGTGGGCAGCGACAGCCGCACCGACGCGCAGGGCCGGCCGCTGCCCGCCGACGTGCTGCGGCAGTTGCGCACCGAGGCGACGGACACGCTCAACACCGACACGATCATCGTGCTGCGGGTACCGCGCGACGGGAGCCGGGCGCACGCCGTCTCGATCCCGCGCGACACGTACGTGCCGATCCCGGGCCTGCGCGAGGAGAAGATCAACTCGGCGTACGGGTTGACCAAGTTCCACACGATGGAGCGACTCCAGCAGGAGGGCGTGCACGACCTCGACGAACGGTCGCAACGCGGTGACCAGGCGGGCCGGCTCGCGCTCGTGCAGGTCGTGCAGGACCTGACCGGCGTGCGCGTCGACCACTACGCGGAGATCAACCTCTACGGCTTCTACCTGCTCACCCAGGTGATCGGCGGCGTCGAGGTGTGCCTGAACAACGCCACCAGCGACCCGGACTCCGGCGCGAACTTCCGCGCGGGCGTGCAGAACATCGCCGGCGGCGACGCGCTGGCGTTCGTGCGCCAGCGCAAGAACCTGCCCGGCGGCGACCTCGGCCGCATCGCGCGGCAGCAGGTGTTCATGTCGGCGGCGGTGTCCCGGCTGCTCTCGGCGGGCACGCTGACCGACCCGGCGAAGCTGTCCGGGCTGCTGGACGCCGTGCGCAAGTCGATCGTCGTGGACGAGGGCTTCGACCTGGCCACGCTCGCGGGCCAGGCGCAGGGCCTGGCGGGCGGCAACGTCGGGTTCGCCACGATCCCGGTGACCGGTGTCGGCGCGCGCAACGACCGGGGGCAGAGCGTGGTGACCGTCGACCCCGCGGCCGTGAAGGCGTTCGTGGCGCAGCTCCTGGGCCCCAAGGACCCGACGCCGACCGCGCGGAAGCTGACCGGCGGGTTGGGGCTGTCGTTGGACGGCGGACCACGTCGTGTCGCGCTCCAGGGGCCGCCCTGCGTGGACTAGCCGCACCGGTAGCGTGGTCGCGTGACCGTCACCGAGCGCCTGTTCCTGCCGCTGCTGTCCGATCCCGGCCGGCCCGTGATCACGCACTACGACGACGCGGTCGGCAGCCGGGTCGAGCTGTCCGTCGCGACGCTGGCGAACTGGGCGGCCAAGACGGCGAACTGGCTGCGCGACGAGCACGACGTCGAGCCGGGCGACCCGGTGGCCGTGCTGATGCCCGCGCACTGGCAGACGGCGGGCGTGCTGCTGGGCGCCTGGTGGGCGGGTGCCGTGGTGACCGACGTGCCGCGCGACGTGAAGGTGGCCGTCGTGGGGCCGGGGATCGCGGCGCCGGGCGCGGACGTGACGGCCGTGGCGTCGTTGCACCCCATGGGACTCGGCGGCGGCAACCCCGTGGACTACCTGGACGACGTGCGCCTGCACGGCGACCACTTCACGCCCTACGCGGCGATCCCCGGCACGGCGCTCGCGCTCGGTTCGTCCACTGTGGACGAAGTGGTCGCGGAGGCCGGCCAGCGGGCCACGACGTTGGGCATCACGTCCGCCTCGCGCGTGCTGTCCACTGTGGAGTGGGCCTTCCCGGACGGCGTGCTGAACGGGTTCCTGGCCGTGCTGGCGGGCGGTGGCTCGCTGGTGCAGGTCGGCAACGCCGACCCCGGGCGGCAGGCCGCCCGGCGCACCAGCGAGCGCACGACGCTCGATCTCGTGGGCTAGCTAGCCCGCGACGGGTTCGCGACTCGTGCTGTTCTTGAAGAACCGGGACAGCACGAGCGAACCGCCGTTGAAGCCGATCGCGAGCGCGGCCACCGCGAGCACCAGCACGTACTCGAAGCCCTGCGGACCGATCAGGCCGCCGGACAGGTGCACCAGGAAGAGCGCGCCGAACATCGTGAACGCGAGCAGCGCGCTCACCACAGGCAGGGCGACGCCCAGGATGAACAGGATCCCGCCACCGAGTTCGACGGCGGTGGTGAACCACGCGGACAGCGTGGGCAGCGGGATCCCCATCTGGTCGAACGACGCGGCGGTGGCCGCGGGGCCGTACTCGAACAGCTTCTGCGAGCCGTGGGCGATGAACACCACGCCGAGACCCAGACGGCCGAGCAGGGCGGCAACGTCCTTGAGCATTCCTCGAACTCCCCTCTAGAGGTCCTCTTCGCCCGGCCGACGTTAGTGGAAGGTTCAACTTCCGAGCCGAGGTTGACAGGCAGTCGACAGGTACTCGCGTCGCTCGGTGAGCGGACCGGCCGACGGCTGCCGACACTTCTGGGACGAGCCCGGCCGAAGGAGGAGCAATGAGCACGTGGACGACACCGTCCCCGGTGGAGCTGGCGCTGACCAGGTCTTTCGACGCGCCGCAGGAACTGGTGTTCGCCGCGTTCACCGATCCGGCGCGCGTCGTGAACTGGCTGCTCGGACCGGAGGGCTGGACCATGCCGGTGTGCGAGATCGACCTGCGGCAGGGCGGCCGGTGGCACATGGAGTGGCGGCGGGCGGACGGATCGGAGTTGTCGACCGACGGCGAGTACCTGGAGGTGACGCCGTGCTCGCGGACGCAGCAGACCGAGTCGTGGGGCGGCGACTGGGCGCGGACGGTGAACACGACCGAGTTCGTCGCGGACGGGGCGTCGCGCACGACCGTCGTGCGGACGATGTGGTTCCCGTCGCGCGAGGCGCGCGATCGTGCCCTGGGCGCCGGGATGGACGACGGCGCGACCGCGAGCTACGACCGCCTGGAGGCGTACCTGAAGACGCTCTAGCGGATCTTCTGCACGATCGGTGCGAAAATCAGGATGGCGAGCGTGACGAGGACGAGCGCGCCGTAGAAGACCAGGAGCGTGCGCGAGAACAACACCCTCCACAGCGGGACGGCCTTGCGGTACGGCCTCACGTCCATGCTGAACCGCTCGAAGTCGAGGTCGCGCCGGACGTCGTCGTAGAGCTTGCGGTAGAGGCGCTCCTGACGCAGGTAGAAGGCGTCGAGCACCCAGAAGCCGACGACGGCGACCAACCCGATGAGGGTGAGCCGCCGACTCGAACCCTGCGCGGCGAACCCGAGCAGCGCCGCGGTGACGGTAAGTGTCCAGCCCTTGATCAGGAAGGAACTGTTCGCCACCCGCGTGATGACCCCCTGGATGAACTCCAGGTGCTTGACGTTCTCCGCCTGCCCATCAAGATCCACACCCCGCAAGGTAGCCGACGACGGCCCGCCGGCGTGGCCGTTCAGACCCGGCGGCCCGTCCGGCGGTACCTCGCGTTCCTGCTGCGCGGTGGACCGACGATCTCGACGACGCCCTCGCCACGCAGGATTCTCAGCCAGTGCAGGACGGTCTGGTCGGACAGACCCGTCGCGGAGGACAGCTCGGCGCGCGACAACGTCTTCCCGCCGAGAGCGTCCAGGATCCGACCGCGCCGGTCACCCCACGCGGAAGGCCGGTCGACGGAGGTCCGGTCCGCGGGCGTCGCCGCCGACCGGTACCGCGCCCACCTCCGGGTCCCGGTCTGCTCGACCAGGCCTCGGGTGACCAGATCCTGGAGTTCGACCGTCGCCACCCGCGAATCGAGACCGGTCGCGGCCCGGTACGCGCCGTTGTCCAGCACCTGCCCCGAACGCAGCAGTGCCAAGGCCATGCACTGGCTGTCGGTCAACCCTTGCTCGCCCAGGCCGGCGATCCACTCGACCGCGTCGGCGCCGAGCAGGCAGTGGCTGGGGAACTCGACGGTGAAGGACGAGATGCGGTCCACGAACCTGGGCGCGCTCATCCCCGCCGCCCGCAACGCCGCCATCATGGACCGGATTCCCGAGCCCCGGTTCTCGCACACGGTCCGGGACTCGCCGGGCACGGTGACGTCTTCGAGGATCTTGAGCAAAGTGGCGTTGCGCGAGGACGAGATCCCTTCGGCGCCCAACGTGTCCAGGGTGACGGGGCCGAACAGCCCGCCGGGGTTCCGGATGGAAATCCGGTCCGGGTACATTTCGACCTGGACCTGGGTGCCCAGTGACGGAGCCGAGAGGTCCCGGTGCGCCAAGGCGTTGACCACCGCTTCGCGCAAGGCGGTCTCGGGGTACTCCCAGACGTCGCTGCGGCCGTGTCCCGTCACGACGGCTCGACGCGACATGTTCCGCCGGATCACCGCCATGGTCTCGCGCACCATCACCGGGATCGGACCTTCGACCATGACGTTGTCGACGAAGCGCTCGCCGGTGGCGTCGTCCGCGCCCCCTTCGGTCGGATAGTGCACGAAGGTGAGCATGAGCTGGGGAAAGGAGCCCTGCGGATACCGCCCGAGAGTGAGCAGTCCGGCGAGGGAAGCCCGTTCCGCACCGCTCGCGTCGACGACGAGGGCCCGAATGTCGCGAAGAACCTGCTCGTCGGACTGGTCTCCGAAGGCGTAGGGGCGGGTCTGCCGCAATCTGGCGGCGAGCGCCCGGACCGCATCCGGGTCGAGGGAATCGATCGAACTGCCCACGACGGCCTGCTCGTCCTCACGCGGTTGACCACGCGAGGAAATCAACATCTGGACTTCGTAGGCGGACAACTGCCGGTCACCGTCGCCGACCCGCACGTAGCTGCCCTTGGTCGCGCCCGCGCCCTTGTAGTAGCAGGGCTTGAGCGACGGGTCCGCCTCAGGGATCTCCGCGACGACAAGGGTCACGCCTTCGAACAGGTGCGCCCGGATCAGCGGCCGGACCGGCGGCTCCATCTCCGTCGAGCACATGGCGCCCAGATCCGCCGTGGTCTTGGCGGCATCGGCCACGCCCGACGCGAAGAAGCCCCTGCTCTCGTCCAGACCGAGGATCAGCACGCCACCCGCGGTGTTGGCGAACGACGAGAGTGTCTCGCGGACACTGCGCGGCAGACCGGTCTGGGCGCGCTTGGCCTCGACCTCCGCGACGTCACTGCCCAAAGCGCGAAGGTTCCCGACGATCTCCGCGAGTTCCTCGTCCGTCATGGGACCGACCCATCATGCTAAGAGTGACTCTTAGCATGACAAGTTAGCATGATGATTGACATGAAGATGACATGGCGACGTACCGACCCGGACGCCCTCGGTCGCCGAGGACGAACGCGCCCGGGCCGAAACGCGCGGACTCAGCCCCGGAGCAGCGCGCGCGACATGACCACGCGCTGGATCTGGTTCGTGCCCTCGTAGATCTGGGTGATCTTCGCGTCGCGCATCATGCGCTCCACCGGGAAGTCACGGGTGTAGCCCGCGCCGCCGAAGAGCTGCACGGCGTCCGTCGTGACGGACATGGCGACATCCGACGCGAAGCACTTGGCGGCGGCCGTGATGAAGCCGATGTTCGGCTCGCCGCGCTCGGCCTTCGCCGCCGCCACGTAGACCATGTGCCGGGCCGCCTCCACCTTCATCGCCATGTCGGCCAGCATGAACTGGACGCCCTGGAAGTCGGAGATCGCGGTGCCGAACTGCTTGCGGTCCTTGACGTAGGCGACCGCGGCTTCCAGCGCGCCCTGCGCGATGCCGACGGCCTGGGCGCCGATGGTGGGACGGGTGTGGTCCAGGGTGCGCAACGCGGTCTTCAGGCCCGTGCCCGGCTCGCCGATGATGCGGTCCTCGGGGATCGTGCAGTTCTCGAAGTGGATCTCCCGCGTGGGCGAGCCCTTGATGCCCAGCTTGCGCTCCTTGGACCCCACGACGAAGCCCGGGTCGTCCTTGTGCACCACGAACGCCGAGATGCCCTGCGACTTCTTCGGGGCGTCCGGGTCGGTCACGGCCATCACCGTGTACCAGGCCGACTCGCCCGCGTTGGTGATCCAGCACTTCGTCCCGTTGAGCACCCAGTGGTCGCCGTCCAGCCGCGCACGCGCGCGCATGGACGCCGTGTCGGAGCCCGCCTCACGTTCGGACAACGCGTAGGACGCCATCGCCTCGCCGGACGCGATCGACGGGAGCACCTGGCGCTTGAGGTCCTCCGACGCCGCCAGCAGGATCGGCATCGTGCCCAGCTTGTTCACGGCCGGGATCAGCGACGACGACGCGCAGACGCGCGCCACCTCCTCGATCACGATGCAGGTGGCGACCGAGTCCGCGCCCTGGCCGTCGTACTCCGCGGGCACGTGGACCGCCGCGAAACCCGACTTGACCAGCGCGTTCAGCGCCTCCGTCGGGAACCGCTCACGCTCGTCGACGTCGGCCGCGTGCGGCGCGATCTCCTTGTCCGCGAGGGCTCGGACGGCCTCGCGGAGCGCCTCGTGCTCTTCGGCGAGCTGGTAGGTACCGAAGTTGGGGTCCACGAAAGTTACCTCCCGGTAGGGCGTACTACCAGGATGTTAGCGCGCGTTCACTCCGTTGTCCGCAGCCGAAGCGCCTCGTCCTTCGCCAGGACCAACTCCTCGAGCGACGCCTGGAACTCGGCCATCCGCTTGCGCAGCCCCTCGTCGGACGCGGCGAGCATCCGCACGGCCAGCAGCCCCGCGTTGCGCGCACCGCCCACCGACACCGTCGCCACGGGCACGCCCGCCGGCATCTGCACGATCGACAGCAGCGAGTCCAGGCCGTCGAGGTACTTCAACGGCACCGGCACGCCGATCACCGGCAGCACGGTCGCCGACGCCACCATGCCCGGCAGGTGCGCCGCGCCGCCCGCGCCCGCGATGATCACCTTCAGCCCGCGGTCGGCCGCCGACGTCGCGTAGTCCAGCATCCGCTGCGGCGTCCGGTGCGCGGAGTACACGCCCACCTCGCAGGCGACGTCGAACTCGGCCAACGCCTCGGCCGCGGCCTTCATCACCGGCCAGTCCGAGTCGCTGCCCATGATCACGCCGACCTGTGTCACCGCTGTCCTCCGTGGATGTCGTACCCGTCCTGCCACACGCCCGTCGACAGCCAGTGCGCGGCGAGCCTCGCCCGTTCGCGCACGTCGGCCGGCCGCTCGCCGAGCATCGTCACGTGGCCGATCTTGCGCCCCGGCCGCTCCGCCTTCCCGTACAGGTGCACGTGGACGTCGGGGAACCGGGCGAACAGGTGGTGCAGCCGCTCGTCGGGCCCCATCGCGGGCGGCTCGGCGGCGCCCAGGACGTTGGCCATCACGACGGCGGGCGCGGCCAGGTCCGTGGAGCCCAGCGGGTAGTCCAGGACCGCGCGGACGTGCTGCTCGAACTGCGACGTGCGCGCGCCCTCGATGGTCCAGTGGCCCGAGTTGTGCGGGCGCATGGCCAGCTCGTTGATCACGAGCCCGCCGTCGGTCTCGAACAGCTCGACCGCGAGCAGGCCGACGACGCCCAGCTCGTGCGCGATCCGCAGCGCGAGTTCCTGCGCCTCCTCGCCGTCCACGTCCGGCGCGGGCGCGAGCACCTCCACGCAGATCCCGTCCTGCTGCACGGTCTGCACGACCGGCCACGCGGCGCCCTGGCCGAACGGCGACCGCGCCACCAGGGCGGCCAGCTCACGGCGCATGGGCACGCACTGCTCGACCATCAGCGGCGTACCGGCCTCGAGCAGTTCGGCCACGACCCGATGTGCGCTCTGCGGCGTGTTCAGCATCCACACGCCACGCCCGTCGTACCCGCCCCGGATGGCCTTGAGCACGCACGGCCAGCCGTGCTCGGCACCGAACGCGACCGCGTCCGCCTCCGACTTCACCTCGGCGAACGGCGGCACGGGCAGCCCGAGTTCCGCGAGCCGGACCCGCATCACGAGCTTGTCCTGCGCGTGCACGAGCGCGTCGGGGCCGGGGTGGACCTTCACGCCGCCGGCCACCAGTTCGCGCAGGTGTTCCTGCGGCACGTGCTCGTGGTCGAACGTGATCACGTCGCACGACTTGGCGAACGCGCGCAACGCGTCGAGGTCCGTGTGCTTGCCGTACTCGACGTCGCGGGCCACGAGCGCGGCCGGGTCGGAGTCGGTCTCGGCGAGGACTCGCAGCGACTGGCCGAGCGGGATGGCGGCCTGGTGCGTCATGCGGGCGAGCTGGCCGCCGCCGATCATGCCGACGACGGGCAGGCGAGTTCGGGAGTCCACGGTCGAAGGAGTCTACCTGGGAAAACGGCGTGGTCCCGCACACCCCCGAGTGTGCGGGACCACGCCCGGTGGAGTGGTCTCAGAGCCGGTGGGACCGCTTGACCAGGCGGTAGGCGAGCAGCAGCAGGGCGGCCGTGAGCACCACGTATATCCCGGTCTCGAAGAGCTGGAACGGGATCCGCCGGTCGGCCGGGTGGTAGTCGGTGAAGTAGCCCGCGACCCCGTTGTCGGCCAGGCACTTGTCCATGGCCTCCTTGGTGTCGAAGGACCTGGAACAGGCGTGGGGGAAGTCGACCTCGTTGCCCTTGGTGTCGGCCCAGCCGCCGCCGACGTACATCACGTGCCCCTCGATTCCCTGGTCGTAGGGACCGATTTCGCCCCTCGGCTGGGAGTGGCGCAGCGGGGTCGCGAAGTTCGGCCGCCACAGCAACGTGACGAGCATGCGCACCACGCCATACCCGATGAGCGTGACGGCCATGGACACGATGGTGTTGCGGCTCAGGGCGCTGACCGCGAACCCCAGGGCGAACCCGAACGCCGTGTAGCCGGCCTGGACCAGCGGCGAGATCTCGTACGCCTGGTCGAACAGGTTGTACATGACGTGCGTCCGGTCGGCGGCGGCGACCTCGTTGAGCGAGATCAACAACGTCCGCAGGCACTGCGTGTACGCGGCGACCAGCAGCACCGCCGGCGCCCCGAGCAGGACGATCTTGCCGAGCGCCCAGCGACCCGGCGTGAGGTTCTGGCCCCACACCACGAGGTGGGTGCGCTGCTCGAACTCGCGGGACACCACGGGCGCGGCCCAGAACACGGCGACGAGCACGCCGACCAGCCAGTGCGACCCGGCCGCGAACTGGGCGAGGCCGTGATACCCCATGCCGAACAGCTCGGCGTCGATGGCCGGCGCTTCGACGGTCGTCGCCAGGTACAGCGTGATCGCGCAGCCCAGCACGAGGAGCGCGGTCGTCACGGAGACGACCCAGCGGTGTTGGCGCCAGGTCAGCCAGAGCAGGTCGCCCCAGCCCACGCGGGATCGAGTGGTGGAAGTCGACGCGGTGGCGGTGGTCATGCCCCGATCCCCTTCCGGTTCGCGCCGAGGTGGGCGAGCACGTACTCCTCCAGGTTCACCGGGTGTTCGACCCAGCCGGCTCCCGCCCGCGGGCGCGGGCCGTCCTCGGGCAGGGACATCAGGAACGTCGACTGGCCGCCGTTGTGCCGGGCCTCCACGACCGTGCCGGGCACGGGCGGCGCGTCCGACCTCGGGCCGACGAACGTGGCGTGCCCGGTGAGCAGGTCGTCGACGTCGCCGCCGGCGAGCAAGCGGCCGTGCGCGAGCAGCAGCAGGTAGTCCGCGACGCCGCCGAGTTCGGAGACGACGTGCGTGGACAGCAGCACGGTCATCCCGGTTTCGTCCACTTCGGACAGAAGTTCGGCGGTGACCTCGCGGCGGGCCAACGGGTCCAGGTTCGCCAGCGGTTCGTCCAGCATGAGCACGGCCGGCCGGGACCCGATCGCCAGCGCGAACGCCACCTGCGCCTGCTGACCGCCGGAGAGCTTCCCGCACGCCTTGTCCAGCGGGATCTCGAACCGCTCCAGCCACCGCTCGGCGCGCTCCTGGTCCCACACCGTGTTCAGGTGCGCGCCCAATCGCAGCATGTCGGCCGCGCTGAAGTGCCGGTACACCGGCTTCTCCTGGGCCACGAACGCCACCCGGCCGTCGACCAGAGCGCTGCCCTCGTCCGCCACCAGCAGGTCCGACAGCACGCTCATCAACGTCGTCTTGCCCGCGCCGTTGGCGCCGACGAGCGCCGCGACCCGCCCCTTGGGCAGGTCGAACGTGCACTCGCGCAACGCCCACTTGGCGCGGTAGCGCTTGCCAAGGTCCCGCGCGCGCACCGCCGACGCGGTGTCGACCACGGCCATCATCCGACTTCCCCTTCGTCCGACAGGACGGAGCGCACCAGCGCGTCCACGTCCTCGTTGTCCAGTCCGGCATCGCGGGCCTCCCGGACCCAGGCGGCGAACCGGCCGCGCAGCTCCGCGAGCACGGCGGGGTCGGTCGACCCCAGCGTGGCCTTCACGAACGTCCCCGAGCCCTGACGCGCCTCCACGAGCCCGGACAACTCCAGCTCGCGGTACGCCTTGAGCACCGTGTTCGCGTTGACACCGCTGCTCGCCACCACTTCGCGCACGGTCGGCAGCCGGTCACCCGGACCGATCCACCCCAGCCGCAACGCCTCGCGCACCTGCCGCACGAGCTGCAGGTACGCGGGGAGACCACTGGACCGGTCGATGCGGAACTCCACCCGACGCCTCCAGATTGTTCTAGTCAACTAAGACACTAGTTGACCGGAACGCCGGGTCGGGTGTCAAGCCGTGAAACCGTCGAGCAGTTCCGTGGCCTCCTCCCACGTGTCCGGCAACGACTCCAGCCACACCTGCGCGGGACCCGTCGGCGCCACGTGCGGATCGACCTTGAGCCGGCTCTCGATCACGACCTTGAGGTTCGCCAGCCGGCGGGCCAGGTGGACGTCCCGGCGCAGCAGCACGGCGGCCAGCGAGCGGTTGACGGTCGCGATCGTCTCGCCGCTGTCGAACACCGTCCGCAACGCGTCCGCCAGCAACGTCATCGCCACCACCCGCGACCAGCCCGACGTGCGCGTCAGGTCCAGCCCCACCAACACGAGCACGTGGTCGAGCGACCCGCCCGCGCGGGCCTCCGCGTACACCTCGCGCAGCCGGGTCCGCAGGTAGGCCCCGGTCGCCAGACCGGTCAGCGGGTTGTCGCTCGACCGGTCCGCGGCCTGTCTGCTCAGCACGTCGCCCCAGCCCAGCGCGGTCGCGTGCAGCAGCCGCGCGGGCACCGCGTCCACGTCCGACTCGCCGTCGGCCAGCACGCCCTGCAACGCGGCCAGGTCCAGCAACGTCTCGGCCAGTCCCGCACCCGCCTCGGCCCGTGCGCCGCCCAACCGGTACAGCGCACCGCCGGGGTCGCCGTCGGCCAGCACCGCCGCGCAGACCTCGTCCACCTCCTCCAGGTGCCAGTCGGCCGGGTACACCCAGCCCGCCGCCAGCGACGCCGCGCGCCATTTCGTCCTCAGCGCCCGCGCCCGGTCGGCGCCGGAACGCCGTGCCACCGCTTCCCGCACACCCACCCGGATGCCCTCCTCACACTGGGGTTTCCCCAACGGGACGCGGCCGGCGTTGGTCCATGACGTGGAACCTGTGCATCCGTTGAGCCACCGCACGTGACTGGGGTGACGCGGTTGCGCCAGACTGGGCAGCCGCTGAGGAGGGAAGACCACGTGGCGACCGTTCCTGCCGACGTCCCGGGACCGAGTGACGCGGAACTCATCGAGTCCGTACGCGGCGGGGCGATCGACGCCTACGGGCAGCTCTACGAACGGCACGTCGGCTCGGCCCACAACCTCGCCCGACAACTCGCCCGGTCCAAGGCCGAGTCCGACGACCTCGTGTCCGAGGCGTTCGCCAAGGTGCTCGACGCGTTGCGCACCGGTCGCGGGCCGGAATCCGCGTTCCGCGCGTACCTGCTGACGACGTTGCGCAACAACGCCTACGACAAGGCCCGCCGCGACCGGAAGGTCGAACTGTCCGAGGACGTCGCCGAGACCGCGCCCGAGGCGACCAGCGTGCCGTTCAAGGACACGGCCATCGCCGACCTGGACAAGTCCCTGGCCGCACGGGCTTTCCAGCGGCTGCCCGAACGTTGGCAGGCGGTGCTGTGGCACACCGAGATCGAGGGGCAGTCGCCCGCCGAGATCGCCCCGCTGCTGGGGTTGACCGCGAACGCGGTGTCGGCGTTGGCCTACCGCGCGCGCGAAGGGCTCAAGCAGGAGTACCTCCAGGTCCACCTCGCCGAGGCGGGCGCCGAACGGTGCCGCGCCACCACCGCCCGGCTGGGCGCGTGGACGCGGGGCGGCCTGTCGAAGCGCGAGACCACGCAGGTCGAGGCGCACTTGGACGAGTGCGTGCGCTGCCGTGCGCTGGCCGCCGAGCTGGCCGACGTGAACGGTGCGTTGCGGGCCGTCATCGCGCCGCTGGTGCTCGGTGCGGGTGCCGCCGCGTACATGGCCGCCGCGGCGGGCAGTGCGAAGGCGGCTGCCGTGGCGGCGGGGACGACCGCCGCCGGGACGGCCGGTTCGAGCGGGACCGGCTGGGGTTCGGGTGGTTCGGGCACGGGCGGTTCGGGATCGGCGGGCTCCGGGTCCGGGTCGGCGGGGTCCGGGTCGGCGGGCAGCGGCTCGGCCGGGTCCGCGGGCTCGGGGTCTGCCGGGTCCGCGGGTTCAGGATCGGCGGGGACCGCCGGCTCGGCCGGGTCCGCGGGTTCGGTCGGTTCGGGATCGGCGGGCACGGGGTCGGCCGGGTCCGGATCGTTCGGCAGCATGGGAACTTCCGGGTCCGCCGGAGGCGCGGGATCGGCAGGCGCGGGCGGTGCGGCAGGCGGCGCCGGAACCGGTGCCGGAGCGGCGGGCGGTTCGGGGGCGGCTGCCGCCGAGACCACCGGGTCGTTGAGCGCGGTCGGCGCGGGTCCGGCCGCCGGTGCCGGTGGAGGTGGCGGGTCCGGTGGCGTGCTGAACGTCGTCACGTCCGTACCCCGCCAGTTGCTCGTCACAGCGGCATCCGTGGTCGTCCTGGTCGTCGCGGTCACGATCGGTCTCGCGGCGGGCGGTGACGGCGGGCAGATCCCGGCCGCCCAGACGCAGCCGGTCTCCCCGACGGGTTCCGGTCCGACCGGCGGTGCGCGCGAAACGATGCCGCCGGCGGTCACCGAGTCCTCGCCGTCGAGCACCACACCGGCGCCCACCACCACACCGGCGCCGACGGCCCAAGGCGCACCTCCCGGCGGTCCGACCACGACGCAGCCGCAACCCACTCAAAACCAGCCTCGACCCACCGGGACCACCGACCCCGTGCCCACCGGGACCACGGGGCCTCTGCCCACCGAGACCAGCCGGACCGAGCCCACGTCGACCACTACCCAGCAGCCGACCACCACGTCCCCTCCGACCACCACGACACCGCCGCCGACCACCACCCCGCCGCCCAAGCCGGCCGAGTTCGTGACCACGGTGCCCAGTGGGTTCACGCTCTACCGGTACGCCCAGCCCACCGGCTTCGAGATCACGGTCCGCAACGTCGGCGAGACGACTTCGGTCCCGGCCACCGCCGCCCTCGTCCTGCCACCCGGCGTCTCCGCGCACGCCATCCCCGACCTGGCGGCGGCCGACGAGTGGGTCTCCTGTCCCGCCAACGCGGAAAACACCGTTTCCTGCACGTCCTACAACGGCATCGCACCGGGTGACAGCGCCACGTTCCACTTCCTGCTCGCGGCCGGAGAAGGTGCCCGGCAGTCCGACGTGATCACGGGTTCGGTCGAGGCCGGCGGTGCCACGCCGGTGGCGATCTCGGTCGGGATCGAGGTCTCGGACGCGGAGTTCGACGTGGAACTCCAGGTCAGCGACCCCCGCCCGGAAGACCGCGAGCGACGCCTGGACATCGTGGTCACCAACACCGGCGGACGCACCGGCCCCCTGCACCTGACGATCCAGTCCGGCGACGCCCTGCTCCTGACCCTCACCCCGGGCTGCGACAAGGGGGAAGGCGCCATCACCTGCCAGGCCGACCTGGAACCCGGTTCCAGCTACCGGACGGCCGTGTGGGCGGTGCCGCGGGAACGCCCGAACGCGGTCGTCCTCGTCTCGGCCGTCCTGGGCACCGCGAGCAGGACGGTGGAGGTCGTCCTGGAACGGCCGACGCCCGAGGAGCCTCGGGACCCCGAACCGACCGACCCGAGGACGCCACCGGGCACCCCGACGCCGACCCGGACGGAACCGACCAAACCGCCCACGCGGACCCTGACCCCGGAGCCGACCTTCCCGGATCCGACGGCCACGGTCGAGCCGACGAAGCCCACCGTGCCGACCGACAAACCGACGACGACACCCCCGCCGACCACGTCGGTACCGTCGTCGCCACAGCCGACCACCCCGCCGCAGGAGCCCCGGTGCGACACCGGCGGCGGGCTGCTCGACGACATCCTCGACGGCCTGTTCGGGGAGGACCCCTGCCCCACGCCCTCGTGATCTTCCTGGCTAAGCTGCCGCCGTGCTGTCCGTCGCGCGCCGGCTCCTGGGCCTGCTTCCCGAGCCGCTCCGGTTCCTGGTCCGCAAGCACCGCGAGCTGATCCGGTTCGCCGTGGTCGGCGGCACGACGTTCGTGATCGACAACGGCGTCTGGTACGCGCTCAAGCTCACGATCCTGCAGGACAAGGTGGTCACGGCGAAGTTCATCGCCGTGCTGGTCGCCGTGATCGCGTCGTACGTGCTCAGCCGCGAGTGGTCGTTCCACACCAGGGGCGGACGTGAGCGCCATCACGAGGCCGCCCTGTTCTTCCTGGTCAGCGGCCTGGGCATCGGCGTCAACCTGCTGCCGCTGGTGGTCTCGCGGCACGTGCTGGACCTGCATGCCGAGATCGCGGACTTCGTCAGCGGCTCGGTGATCGGCATGCTGCTCGCCACCGCCTTCAAGTTCTGGGCCATGCGCAGGTTCGTCTTCCCCCAGGCCGACGCCCGGCCCGACACCCGCACCAAGGTCGTCCCGCTGGTCACCAAGCAGCGCGACGTGGCCTGAACAGGCATTTCACGACGGCTCCGTACACTGCGACGGTGTCCGTAGTCGAAAACGTCGTCCGCAGGCTGCCCGAACCGCTGCGCTCCCTGGCCCTCAAGCACCGGGAACTGCTCAAGTTCGCCGTGGTCGGCGGCATCTGCTTCGTGATCGACACGGTGATCTTCTTCGTGCTGAAGACGACCGTGCTGGCGGACAAGCCGGTCACCGCGAAGATCATCGCGACGCTGGTGGCCACGATCGTCTCGTACGTGCTCAACCGCGAGTGGTCGTTCAAGACCAGGGGCGGTCGGGAGAAGCACCACGAGGCCGCGCTGTTCTTCCTCGTCAACGGCATCGGCATCGTGCTCAACTCGGTGCCGCTGTGGGTGTCGCGCTACCTGCTGCACCTCCAGGAGCCACACATCAGCCGGTGGGGCGAGGAGATCGCCGACTTCGTCAGCGCCCAGATCGTCGGCACGCTCGTGGCCATGGTCTTCCGCTGGTACGGCTACAAGAAATGGGTGTTCCCGCAGGCCGACGCCCGGCCGCGCAAGGTCGCGCGTTCGTACGACGAGCCTCAGGACGACGAGGCGCTCGGACACTCCTGAGCGTTGCGCAGCCTGGCCCAGCGGCTCTTGTGGAAGATCGGGTCCCGGCCGTAGACGTCGAACTCGTGGTCGTCGCCGCCGAACAGGCCGGTCAGCCCCAGCAGCGCGCTCAGGCCGAAGCGGTGGATCGACCGGTCGTCGGCCAGCAGGTCGCCCGCCTCCGTGACGCACCGGGCCAGCGCGTGCAGCCCGCCGGCGTCCCCGGTGAAGATCATCGTGTCGGCGTGCTCGCTCCACCGCGGCCTGGGATGCCACTCGCGCCGCACGGAGTCGTCCCACTCGTCGGACAGGCGGGCGGTGAGCGGCCGGGCCGACGAACGGCGACGGCGCATCCCGGTGCGGATCTCCGGCCACGCGGAGGCGGGCATGCCCGTCTCCTGGCGCACGAACAGCAGATCGCACTGCGGCCCGTCGCGGAACGACGCACGGAGCATGGCGTCGTCCAACGGCACGTGCCGCAACGGGACGTGCACGGCGCTGTGCGGACTGATCGCCGCCAGCCGGGCCAACGCGCCCAACCGCAGCAGGTCCGCGCGTGAGCCGATGAGCATGCCGTAGCCGTACGCCGGCGACCGCACCCACAGGTTGCGCAGCTCGAACCTGGGCACGAGGACGCGGTGCAGCGTGCCGTGCCCGACGACCGGGTGGGCGGTCAGCCGCAGGCGCATGCCCCGATTCTCCCGGACGTGGCAAATCCTTATCGGCGCAACAACTCCACGGCCGTGTCGTGCAGGTGCCCGTTGGTCGACAACGCGCTGCCCAGCGCGAAGCCCGGCTCGCCGGTGACCGCGGAGAACCGACCGCCGGCCTCCGTGACCAGGACCTCGAACGGCGCCACGTCCCAGGGGTTCACGATCGCCTCGGCCGCGATGTCGATCGCGCCCTCGGCGACCAGGCAGTGCTGCCAGAAGTCGCCGAACGCCCGGTTCTCCCACACGGCGTCCGCGAGCCGCAGGTACGCCTCACGCGAGTGGTACTCGACCCAAGAGCTGAGGTGTGTGGTCGACAGGTAGGCATCGCCGATGTCCTGGACGCCCGACACCGAGAGGCGTCGTTCCCCGGCCGCGTCGAGCGTGAACGCGCCCGCGCCGGCCGCCGCCCACCAACGCCGGCCCAACGCCGGGGCGCTCACCACGCCCACGGCCGGCCGGCCGTCCTCGACCAGGGCGATGAGCGTCGCCCACACCGGGACGCCGCGCAGGAAGTTCTTCGTGCCGTCGATCGGGTCGACCACCCAGGCCCGGCCCGTGTCGAACGACCCGCCGCGCTCCTCGCCCGCCACCGCGTCGTCGGGGGCCTCCGCCGCGAGGATGACCCGGATGGCGTCCTCGACCGCCGTGTCCGCGTCCGTCACCGGCGTGCGGTCCGGTTTGCGCTCGACCACGAGGTCGCGCGCGCGGAAACGGGTCGTGGTGATGGCGTCGGCGGCGTCGGCCAGCCGAAGCGCCAGGGTCAGGTCGTCGGGCACGCGGGGGATCGTAGCCGCGCGGCGGCGGTGCGCCCGGCGAGGACGTCCGGTGCTCGGGCGTGCGGGGATCCGGCACGCCCCGCCCTTGGCACGGAGATCGCGGGAAGCGGCGTCGTCGGCCCGCCGAGGCCCGGGTCAGGTCCTTGGGTACGCGGGGATCCCGCCACGCCTACGCTGGACACCGTGAGCGTGGTCTTGTTGGCCGAGGACGACCCGGCCATAGCGGAGCCGCTGTCCCGTGCGCTGCAACGGGAGGGCTACCAGGTGCAGGTCGTCGGCGACGGCCCCGGTGCCCTCGACGCGACCGCGCACGGCGGCATCGACCTGCTGGTGCTCGACCTCGGCCTGCCCGGCATGGACGGGCTGGAGGTGTGCCGGCGGTTGCGCGCCGGCGGGCGCGGCATCCCGGTGCTGATGCTGACCGCGCGGTCCGACGAGGTGGACTTCGTCGTCGGCCTCGACGCGGGCGCGGACGACTACGTGGCCAAACCGTTCCGGTTGGCCGAGCTGATGGCCCGGATCAGGGCCCTGCTGCGGCGTCGTGCGCCCGGCACGCTGGAGGTCAACGGGGTGCGCATGGACCTCGCGGCCCGGCGCGTCACGGTCGACGGGCAGGAGGTGCAGCTCGCGAACAAGGAGTTCGAGCTGCTGCGCGTGCTGATCCAGCGGGCGGGCCAGGTCGTGAACCGGGACGAGATCCTCTCCGAGGTCTGGAACGACCCCGAGTTGAAGAGCAGCAAGACGTTGGACATGCACATGTCCTGGCTGCGGCGGAAGCTGGGCGATGTGCGTTCCGTCGAACGCCGCATCGCGACGGTGCGCGGTGTCGGTTTCCGCTTCAACACCGCCGACTGATGCGGTCCCGCATCCTGCGGGCGATCCTGCTCGCGGTCGCGGTCACCGGGTTCGCGCTCGGCATACCGCTGGGGTACGCGGCGTTGCGGCTGGTCGAGGACAACGCGCACAACGAGCTGACCACGCGGACGCAACGCATCGCGGCACTGCTCGACGACCAGATCGCCAACGGCCGGGCGATCGACCTGACCCCCGCCGCGATCGGCGTGCCCGAAGGCGGACACCTGGTCGTCACCACGCCCGCCGGACGGCACGAGATCGGGCGGTCGCCGGGGTTGGACGCGTTGTCCGTGGAGATGCCGTTGGTGCAGCAGGGAACCGTGCGGCTGGAGCAGCCGTCCACGCCGATGCGCACCGACCAGTACAAGGTCGCGGCCCTGGTCGTGCTGCTGATCGGGTTCTCGGTCGGCACGGGGACCGTCGTGGCGACCGTGACGGCGCGGAAACTGGCCCGGCCGTTGCGCCACGTGGCGGCGCGGGCGGCCCGGCTGGGCGCCGGCGACTTCCGGGACGACCTGCGGCGGCACGGGGTGCCCGAACTCGACCTCGTCGCCGAGGCGCTGGACCGGTCGGCCGTGGCGTTGGCCCAACTGGTGCAGCGTGAACGTGATCTCGTGGGCGACGTGTCGCACCAACTGCGCAGTCGGTTGACGGCGTTGCAGTTGCGGTTGGAGGAGTTGGCCGAGCACCCGGAGACCGCGTCCGAGGCGCAGGCGGCGTTGGAGCAGGCCGAGCGGTTGGCCGAGGTGCTCGACGAGATGCTGGCCGCCGCGCGGGCCGCGCGGGCCGTCGACGCGGAACCCCTTGACCTGCAAGGGGAGTTGACCGCGATCGCCGAGGAGTGGCGGGAGCCGTTGCGGCGGGTCGGGCGGTCGTTGCGCGTCCGGGTGCCGGAGGGGTTGTTGGCGCGGGCGACGCCGGCGAGGTTGCGTGAAGCGATCGGGGTGTTGCTGGACAACGCTTTGCGGCACGGGGAGGGGCAGGTCGTCGTGTCCGCGCGAAGGGATGAGGGGACCGTGGTGGTGGAGGTGGCCGACGCGGGGTCCGGGGTGCCCGACGAGTTGGCGGGGCACATCTTCGAGCGCGGGGTTTCGGGGGGTGGGTCGACCGGGGTGGGGTTGGCCTTGGCCCGGGCGCTGGTGGACGCGGACGGTGGTCGGTTGGAGTTGTCGGCCGCTCGGCCGGCGACCTTCGCGGTGTTCTTGCCGATTCCCAAGGCGGAGGACGTGGTCGGGGTGACCTGGAAGGCCGAGCCCACGCCCCGCTGATCGCGCGAGTTATACGTTCGAACACCGCGAGTTGTGCGTTCAGGCACCGCGAAATGTGCACTCAGGCACCGAACCGGACCCTTGGGGAGCTACTTCTGCCCTGCCGCTGCGGGAAGGACTCCTACCGTGCCCCGCACGACCTGGGCCCACACCAAGCGGCCGAAGAGGTAGTGACAGGCGACGTCCTCGCTGGTGAACCGGGCCCAGTCGTAGCGATTGCCCTGTTCTCGCCAGAAGACCTCGACGCCCTCGCTGTCTGCGACCAGGCACCAGCGGTTGTCCGCCTCGGCGCCGATGGACACCACGTCCGTCGGCACGCCCACCGCGAGCAGCCAACCCTGCACCGACTCGGCGTTCATCGGATCTCCTCCAGGTAGCCCAACGCGACCAGGTCGGCGACCGGGTACGTGGTGCGGTAGCGGACGCCGCCGCCGCGCTGGCCGAACCACTCCGCCGACAACGTGAACCAGACCGGCACGTCGCGGGTCACGCGGTAGCGGTGGTAGGGGGCCTTCGCCACAGCGGGTGGCAGGGAGCGGGCGGTGAAGGGGGTTCCCGTCTCGGCCAGGACGCGGCCTTCGGGGCCGCCGAAGCGGTCCACCTCCGTGCCCACACCGAGAACACCCGCCTGCCCGGCCTCGTAACCGCCCTCCGGGAACAGTTCGCCCGGCGGGTACGCGTACTCGGGCGGCGTCGCGCGGACCAGGAAGCGGCGGTCCCAGTCGCGTTCGTGCATGCCCGCCTGGGGGTCGTAGCCGGTCAGCAGTGCGGACGGGTCGTGGCCCGGACCGTGGTGGACGCGGCGGCGCACGCGGGCCGTGTCGTCGACCAGGTCGCCTTCCGGGTGACCCTGGGGGCCGAACCTGAGTCCGGCGGCGAACGCCTCGTCCGCCGACGGGGGCGGGAGTTGCAGGTGCGGCTTCTCCGACGGACGCGGCAGCAGGCCGCCGGGGAACATGTGCGGCAGGAACGCGGCGGTGTTCTCGTCGGCGGGTTCGGCATCGCGGCCGACCGGGACCGGTTCGTACGGCGGCTGTTCCGGGACCTCGGGGGCGTCCGGCGCGGTGGCCGGGGGCGCGAACGTGGCCTCGCCCGGGAGCGATGTGCCCTTGACCAGGCGGTCGCGGCCGGACGCCGGGATCGGGAGGACCGCGAAGCCGAAGAAGCTGTCGCGGTTCTTGTTCTCCTTGGGCTCCTTGCCGGATTCCTTGGCCTGGGCCTCTTTGGCCTGGGCCTCTTTGGCCTGGGCCTCTTTGGCCTGGGCCTCTTTGGCCTGGATGTCCTTGGCCTGCGGGTCCTTCGACTGGCCGGGCTGGTTGCCCGAACCGGAGGACGATTGCGTGGAGCCGGACTGGGCGGGGCCGGACTGGGCCGACGAAGTCGAGGAAAAGGCGGCGGGGGCGGACGGTGCCGGTGCCCCGCCGCGTGGGCCGACCGGTTCGGGGCCGCGCGTGGTCGGGGCGGCCGGGGTCGACGGGGTCGTGGGGGCCGCTGGAGCGGCCGGCGCGGCCGGCGGTGGGGTCTGCTGGTTGGGCGTGGACGTCGTGGGCTGCGCGGCGTGCGCGGGCTCGGCGTGCGGTACCGGACGGTCGAGGACGGCGGCGGCCGACGAGGCCGACGTGGTGTCGGCGGGCGGCGGCGGTGCCTGGCCGGTGAGCCTGTCCACGAGGTTGACCGGCTGCTCGGGCGTCGCCACGGGTCCGGCGGGGTGGGGTTGGGGCTGGGCCTGGAAGACCGGCGGGCGGTCGCCGGGCGGGGTGTCGGCCACGGGCTGGGTCGTGTCGCGCGTGACGTTCTCGACCGGTGCCGTGACCTCTCGGACCTCGCGCACGATCGGCTCGGCCACCGGGCCGACGGCCTCGGCCGCCTTGTCCAGGACCGGGTTCGTCACGGTGCCGACCGTGTCGGCCACACCGCCGGTGACGGGAGCCACGAGGCCGTCCACCACGGGCTGGACGATCGGGGTCACGACCTCGCTGACGGGCGCCGTGACCTGACCGGCGCCGTCCACCAGGTCGCCGACGATCGGAGTCGCCTCGCCGACCACGGGCGTGACCACACCGCCGACGAGAGGATCGACCACGCCTCCCACGACGGGGTTCACGACACCACCGGTCAGCGGGTCGACCACGGGGGTGACGACGCCGGTCACCGGCGTGGCCACACCGTCCACCACCGGCGTCACGACGGCGCCCACGGTGTCGGTGAGCGGCGGCACGATGCCGGGCACGATCCCACCGGACGTGTTGCCACCGGGCACGATGCCGCCGAGCACCGGCGTTCCCGTGCCGCCGCCGGAATGTCCACCGGGCTGGTGGACGCCCGGGTTCGGGTTGACCGGGTGCGTGATGTTCCCGATGTCGATGCCGCTGTCCAGGCGCACGGCCGACGTCAGCGTGTTCGTCAGGTTCGCGACGTTCGCCTTCGCGCCGCTGAGCAACGTGTCCAGGCCCAGACCCGCGGTCGGGTGGCCGGCGTTCGCGGCCTGGTTGGCGGCCTCGGTGTTCTTGGCCAGGTTGACCAGCTCGCGGACGATCTCGACCTTCGCGGCACCGATCTGGCGGGCGGCGTGGTCGAGGCGGTCGGCGGCGGCCGTGCAGCCCCGGGCGGTCCGGGTGAGGCTGCCGTCGGGTGCGACGAAGGTGTTCCAGTGCCGACGTGCGGCGTCGCCCGTCTCGCCGGTCAGACCGCGCAACGCGGTGGTGGCCGAGCCGTCCGACTCGCCGGCCAGCGCGGTGAGCTTCGTGCCCGCCTCGCGCCACGCGGTCGCGGCGGCCCGCATCTTGTCCTCGTCGGCCCGCGGCCAGGCGACGCCCGTGCGCGCCGCGACGTCGGCCAGTTCCGGCGGCAGCTCGATCCCCATCCGAGTTCCCCCTAGATCTCGCCGAACGAGGTGCTGTTGCCCTGCTCGGCGGTGCGGTACGTGCGCGCGGTGTCGGCGAAGCGCTCGCCGACACCGGAGAAGCCGGTGCCGATGTCGCCGAGTCCGGTCACCGTGCCGGACGCGGGCGTGACGTGGCTCGACGCGAAGCTCTGGCCGACGGCGTCGTCGCCCCAGCAGGCACCCAGCGAGTCGAGCACGCCACCGAGCGTGGAGCCGATCTTCGCGGCCCGTTCGGCGTACTCGCCGAAGTCGGCGGCGCCGCGCTCCAGCCGGTCGAGGTCGGTGCGGAACCCGGTCATCGCGTCCTCCTCGGGGCGGGTGCGGCCTCGACGTTGAGCCAGTCGCGCTGTTCGAAGTCTTCGTCGTCGTCCCGGCGGGAACGGACGGGTGCCGGCGGCGCGATCTCCTCGGGCCTGAGGTCCGCGCGGCCGTGGACGAGCGCCTCGGGGTCGGTGGCCGCGGGCAGCACGGTGCCGAGGGTGCGGAACGTGCGTTCGGCCGCGCGTCCGGCGGCTTCCTGCACGGTCCGCAGGACGACCTGCGCCAGCTGCCGCGGTGGCATCCGGTAGGCGTGGTCGTCGAGTTCGAGGTCTGTCAACGTGCCCTGCGCACCCACCGTCGCGCGCACGGAGCCGTCCGGGCTCGTCGCGGTCTCGACGATCGTCGCCAGGTCGCGCTGCACCGTCGCGAGTCGGTCACGGCTGCGCCGATAGTCGGCGAGCAGCTCGTCCACCTGCGCGCGGTGATCGGTCGTCACGGCCACCTCCGGTCTTCGCCGTCGCCGGGCATGGTCGTCGGTCGGGCGTTGGACGTTACGACGTCACAGCCGGTTCCCGCCCGCTTTTGTCGGATTCCGGCGAGGAGGGCGCGTGGACCGTCCGCCCGAACCCGGGACGCGGCCTTCGGCAGGACCGCACAGGCCCGTTCGGCGGACCGGTCACCCGCGCAACGCGTTGAGCACCCGCGACGGACTGGGCCGCCCGAGCCGCCCGGCCATCCACGCACTGGTGTCGCACAGCTTGTCGAGGTCGACGCCGTGCGCGATGCCCAACCCGTCGAGCATCCACACGAGGTCCTCGGTGGCGAGGTTGCCGGTGGCCGACTCGGCGTACGGACACCCACCCAGTCCACCGGCCGACGAGTCGACCGTGCGCACACCCGCCACCAACGCCGCGTACGTGTTGGCCAACGCCTGGCCGTAGGTGTCGTGGAAGTGCACGGCGATCCGCTCGACGGACCCGAACTCGCCGAGCAACGCGGTCACCTGCCCCGGCGTGGCCACGCCGATGGTGTCGCCGAGGGAGAGCTGGTCGCACCCCATGTCCAGGAGCCGCTTGCCGACCGCCGCGACCTGGCCGCGGGAAACGGAACCTTCCCAGGGGTCGCCGAAGCACATGGACACGTAGCCGCGCACCTTCAACCCTTCGGCCTTGGCCCGCGCGACGACCGGTTCGAACATCGCGAACTGCTCGTCGAGCGCCCGGTTGAGATTGCGCCGGGCAAAGGAGTCGGTGGCACTGGCGAAGATGGCGACATGCCCGACCCTGGCCGCCAAGGCCCGGTCGAGACCCCGTTCGTTGGGCACGAGAACCGGGTAGTCGACCCCGTCCCGACGGTCGAGGCGGGCGAGCAACTCCTCGGCGTCGGCGAGCTGCGGAACCCACTTCGGGTGCACGAAGCTGGTCGCCTCGACCACCGAGACCCCGGCGTCGGCGAGCCGGTCGAGGAACTCGAGTTTCACGTCGACGGGAACCGACACGGACTCGTTCTGGAGCCCGTCCCGAGGACCGACCTCCCAGATGGTCACCTGATCAGGCAGACCGACACCACCGACGACGTCGGGAAGCCCGACCTCACGCGCACCCATCGCCCCGCCTTCCGCACCACGACCCGCGTCCACCCGCACCGTACGCCGCCACCGACCCGACCCCGGCGGCCACCGACCCGCGGAACGGATACCCCAACGCACATTTCGCGGTGTCTGAACGCACAACTCGCGCGTTGCCTGAGTGTGTATCCGAGTGGTGGAGCTTTATTCGGAAGGACGGAGATGCACCACATCCCCCGCGGAAACGGTGTGCTCCCGCCCCGACCCGTCCCGAACCACCAGAGTGCCGTCCTGATCCAACCGCACAGCCGTCCCCACAAGAACACCATCGGTCAACTCGACCCGGACCTCCTGCCCCAAAGTCGCGCAGCAGGACCGGTACTCCGCCAACAACCCCGACGGATAGGGATCACCCGAATCCCCCCGCCAAGCCGACTCGAGCGCGTCCAACTCGGTCAACAACGTGACCGCGACATCGAGCACCGGAACATCGACCCCCAGACTCGTCGGCGGCAACCCCCCGGGCCCGGGGCGAACGGACTCCGGCAACGGCCCCACGTTCAACCCGATCCCCAACACGACCACTCCCGGCGCGCTGGCCTCGGCCAACACCCCCGCGGCCTTGGCACCCCCGATCAACAGGTCGTTAGGCCACTTCACCCGGGCTTCGACACCGAACGAAGCAGCGGTGCGCACCAAAGCCACCCCGGCCAGCAACGTCAACCAGGGCACCCGATCGGGAGAGATCCCGGGCCGGTACAGGACGCTCAGGTACAGCCCACCGCCGGGTGACGACCAGTCCCGCCCACGCCGGCCCTGACCGGCGGTCTGCTCGCGCGCGATCAACACCGTCCGGTCGGGGGCGTCGAGGGCCGCGAGGTCCGCGTTGGTCGACCCGGTCCGGTCGACGACCGTGATCGACGGGTAGCGCCGTCCGAGCCGGGCTTGGAGCAGTTCGGAGTCCACCACGACAGACTAGGAGCGGCCCGGCCCGCATCGCTTGTCGGAGCGTGGTGTGGACCGCGGGCCGGGCCACCGCCCACCAGCCTGCAACCTCTACCGCGATGGAGGTCAAGGTTAAGCTCGCGACATGACCGACGACGGCACGGTGCCCGACGTGCACACCACGGCCGGGAAGCTGACCGATCTCCGGCGCCGCGACGAGGAGGCCGTGCACGCGGGCTCCGCGCGGATGGTCGAGAAGCAGCACGCCAAGGGCAAGCTGACCGCGCGCGAACGCATCGACCTGCTGCTCGACCCGGGTTCGTTCGTCGAACTCGACGCGTTGGCCCGGCACCGCTCGACCAACTTCGGCCAGGACCGCAACCGCCCGTACGGCGACGGCGTGGTCACCGGGTACGGGACGGTCGACGGCCGCCCGGTGTGCGTGTTCAGCCAGGACGTCACGGTCTTCGGCGGCAGCCTCGGCGAGGTGTACGGCGAGAAGATCGTCAAGGTCATGGACCTGGCCGTGAAGACCGGCCGGCCGATCGTGGGCATCAACGAGGGCGGCGGCGCGCGGATCCAGGAGGGCGTGGTCTCGCTCGGCCTCTACGGCGAGATCTTCCGCCGCAACGTGGCCGCGTCCGGGGTCGTCCCGCAGATCTCGTTGATCATGGGCGCCAACGCGGGCGGTCACGTGTACTCGCCGGCCCTGACCGACTTCGTGGTCATGGTCGACCGGACGTCGCACATGTTCATCACCGGCCCGGACGTGATCAAGACCGTCACGGGCGAGGACGTGGGCTTCGAGGAGCTGGGCGGCGGTCGGACGCACAACACCCGGTCGGGCAACGCGCACCACCTGGCGGCGGACGAGGAGGAGGCGATCCTCTACGTCAAGGACCTGCTCGCGCACCTGCCCGCCAACAACCTGTCCGAACCGCCGGTGTTCGACTCGGCGGGGTATGCCGACGAGGTCACCGACGTCGACCTGGAGCTGGACACGCTGGTGCCGGACTCGGCGAACCGGCCGTACGACATGCACGAGGTGATCACCCGCGTGCTGGACGACGGCGAGTTCCTGGAGATCCAGTCGCTGTTCGCGCCCAACATCCTGGTCGGTTTCGGCCGGGTCGACGGGCATTCGGTGGGCGTGGTCGCCAACCAGCCGACACAGTTCGCGGGCTGCCTGGACATCGACGCGTCCGAGAAGGCGGCGCGGTTCGTGCGCACCTGCGACGCGTTCAACGTGCCGGTGTTGACGTTCGTGGACGTGCCCGGTTTCCTGCCCGGAACCGACCAGGAGTGGAACGGCATCATCCGGCGCGGCGCCAAGTTGATCTACGCCTACGCCGAGGCGACCGTTCCGCTGGTCACCGTGATCACGCGTAAGGCGTATGGCGGTGCGTACGACGTGATGGGGTCGAAGCACCTTGGTGCGGATGTGAACCTCGCGTGGCCCACGGCGCAGATCGCGGTCATGGGCGCCCAGGGGGCGGCGAACATCGTGCACCGCAAGACGCTCGCGGCTGCGGCCGAGAGCGGGGAGGACGTGGACGCGTTGCGGGGGCGGTTGCAGCAGGAGTACGAGGATGCGTTGTGCAACCCGTACGTGGCGGCGGAACGTGGTTACGTGGATGCCGTCATCGCGCCGTCCCAGACTCGGGTGCAGGTCGCTCGTGCTTTGGTGTTGCTGCGTGAGAAGCGTGAATCCTTGCCCCCCAAGAAGCACGGGAACATCCCACTGTGAATCTCGAGATCACGCGCGGTAATCCGACAAGCGAGGAACTGGCCGCGCTCACCGTCGCTTTGCTTGCCGCCGTGCCTTCTTCTTCGGTGGGTTCTCCTCCGGCGGGCCGTTCCCCGTGGGGCAATCGAGCCACACTGGTCAGGCGCCCCCTCCACCCCGGGCCCGGCGCTTGGCGCACCTCCGGCCTTCCCTCCTGACCGCGAGTTATACGTTCAGACACCGCGAGTCATGCGTTCAGACACCGCGAAATGTGCGTTCGGGATTCGCGGGGAGCGGGGCGTCAGCAGGACACCCTGCGGCTGTTGATCTCTACGCCGTGTTCGCCCAGCACCACGACCTCGCGGCAGCGGTCTCCGTCGGGGAGTTCGATCCTCAACGTCATCCACACGCTGTTCGCCGGGTCGCCCACGTGGGCGCGCACGACCTCGACACCGTCGGCCACGACGGCGGCCGGCACCTGCTGTGGCGCGACCCGCGAGCGGGCCACCTCGGAGACCGTGTCCATGACCTGGTGCTCGACCAGGTCCGCGTGGTTCGCGAACGGCCAGAAGGCGAAGCCGTAGCCGACCGGGTCGGTGGCTATCACGCGTGACGCGACGCCCACCAGGGCGAGCACCACGGCTCCGACGACCATTCGACATCGCCACCGGGAGCCCTCGGCCCGGCGGACCACCAGAGCCCGGCGCTGCATACCACCGACGGTCCCCGAAGGCGGGACCGGCGCGCATCGGTAGTACTACGCAACATCTACCCTCCGTCCGTGCGCTTCGTCCTGGCCTCCCAGTCACCCGCCCGCCTCGCCGTCCTCAAGGCCGCCGGGATCAGTCCCGACGTCCTGGTCTCCGGTGTCGACGAGGACGCCCTGGTCGCGTCGTTGGTCGACCCGACCCCGCAGCGGATCGTCGAGGTCCTGGCCAGGGCCAAGGCCGAAGCGGTCGACGTGGTCGAGGGCGTGGTCGTGGGGTGCGACTCGATGCTGCTCACGGCCGACGGCCGGGTGCACGGCAAGCCCAAGACCCGTGAGGTCGCCGAACGTCGTTGGCGTGAGCAGGCGGGCACGACGGCGACCCTGCTCACGGGACACGCGGTGATCCGCAAGGACGCGGACGGCGTGCGCACGGCCGTGGCCCACGAGGCGACGCTGGTCCGGTTCGGCACGCCGACCGAGGCCGAGCTCCAGGCGTACCTCGACTCGGGTGAGCCGCTGGAGGTCGCGGGCGCGTTCACGCTCGACGGCCGGGGCGGCTGGTTCGTCGACGGTATCGACGGCGATCACACGAGCGTGATCGGCATCAGCCTGCCGCTCACCCGCCGCCTGCTCCACAGTGTGGGAATCACGCTCTCAGATCTTTGGTAGGGCTAGTCACACTTCACCCGATTCGGGAAGCTCCCCACAGCGAGTAATCGTTTGGGGAGACGATGAACCTACTGCTCACCCGTCGGAGGCATATCGACTACGGGCGCCGCACCAACACGGGTTGTCGCCGGTACCGCGTACCGGTCACCCACCCGAGTAGGCAGGAGCCCGCAGTTGTCGTTCATCCATACATACCGTAAGCCGAAGGTCTTCGGCATCGCCGTGCTCGTCGCCCTGGTCCTCGGCGCCCTCGTCGGGTGGCTGGCCAAGACGAACGACCAGGAGTGGCTCGTCACCACGCTCGGCCACCTCGGCGACGTGTTCACCAGCCTGCTCCAGCTCACCGTGATCCCGCTCGTGTTCACGGCCATCGTCGTCGGCATCACGAGCCTGAACCGGCTGGGCCGGACCCGGGCCGCGCGCCTGGGCGGCAAGACCGTGCTCTGGTTCGCGATCACGTCCCTGATCGCCGTACTGATCGGCCTCGCGGTCGCGCTGCTGGTCAAGCCCGGCACGGGCGTGGACGTCACGCCCACCGACGCCGCCGTCAAGCGGCTCGCGAGCCGCGAACCCGGCTCGTGGACGACACTCGTCGAGTCGCTCATCCCGTCCAACCTGTTCTCCGCGTTCACCGAGGGCGCGGTGCTCCAGGTCGTCTTCATCGCGCTGCTGGTCGGGTTCGCCGCGTTCGCGCTCGGGGAGCGTGCGGCCCCGTTCGTCGACTTCACGCGCGCGGCGTTCGACCTCGTCCAGAAGATCGTCGGCTGGATCGTGCTGCTCGCGCCCATCGGCGTGTTCGGCCTGATCGGCACGGCGTTCGCCACCTATGGCAACTCGTTCGTGGGCCCGCTGTTCTCGCTGATCGTGTCGGTGTACGTCGGCTCGCTGATCGTGCTGCTCGTCGTGTACCCGGTGCTGCTGCGGTTCGTGGGCCGGGTCGACCCGCTGACCTTCTTCGCCAAGGCGTGGAACGCGATCCAGTTCGCCTTCGTCTCCCGCAGCTCGGGCGCCACGCTGCCGCTGAGCAAGCGGGCCGCCGAGGACCTGGGCGTGGACCGCGACTACGCGGCCTTCGCCGTGCCGCTGGGCACGACCACGAAGATGGACGGGTGCGCGGCCGTGTACCCGGCCGTGGCCACGGTGTTCATCGCGAACCTGGTCGACGTCCGGCTCGGCGTGTGGCAGTACGTGGCGATCGTCGCGGTCGCCGTGTTCGGCGCGCTGGCCACGGCCGGCACCACGGGCTGGTTCACGATGCTGACCCTCACGCTGGCCGCCGTCGGCCTGCCCACCGAGGCCATCGCCCTGGGCGTCGCGGTCGTCTACGCCATCGACCCGATCCTGGACATGATCCGCACGGCGACCAACGTGGCCGGTCAGATCACGGTCCCGGTCCTGGTCGCCCGGTCGGAGGGCCTGCTCGGGGAGACCACCGCACCGCAGCCGCCGCCGGTCCCGCGCCGCGCGGTCACGGCCTGACCCCCGCGCGTACTGGCGTGCCGCCCAGGCACGTCAGTACGCGCACTCGCTCCGCAACGACGCCGGGTCCGGCGTCACGGTCGGCCAGCCGGGCAGGTCCTGCGGCTGGTCGACGACCGCCGAGCAGCCCAGGTCGGACTCGCCCACCACGGAGAACACCTGCGTGAACCGCCGGGGGCACGGCGCCTGCCCGCACGCCGACTGCACGGCCACCACGTCCGCCACGCCGTCGCCGTTCACGTCGTGCAGCCCCAGGTAGTCACCGGACGCCAGGTACGGCACCTCGGCCCGGGTCCAGGCACCCGCGCGACGCAGCAGCACCTCCCCCACGACCGCACCGGGGGCCGTGCCGCGCACCAGGCACAACGCCACCTCGCCGACCACGCACTGGAGCGAGTCGGTCGACAGCTTGGCGCCCTGCTGCGCGCTGATCGACTCGAAGATGTCCCGTCCGGCCGGTCCGCTGATCCGGATGCGGCCGACGTCGCCGCCCGCGAGCAGCTCGACGGTGTCCGTGCCGACCTCGCGGGACGTGAGCGGCGTGCACGGCGCCTTGCCGCACCTGAGGTCGTCCTTGGGCGTCGTGGTGGTGACCTGCGTGGTCGACGTGGCGGGCGGGCGCAACGAGAACGCGTAGGCCATGCCCGCGGCGGTCACCGCGACGGCCACGCACGCGACGAACAGCGCGGCGAGCGGCGGGCGGGTCACGATCGGCATTGTTCCACCCCGGGCCGCCCGGGTAGGGGCATACCGCGCACAGACCCGGCAGTGAGCCCGCCGTCACTAAACTCGGCAGCCGCTGCCCATCGCTGCCAGGAGGTAGGACGTCGTGTCACTGCACAGGGTCCTCGTCGCCAACCGCGGTGAGATCGCCGTCCGGGTCGTCCGCGCCTGTCGGGACGCGGGCCTGGCCAGCGTCGCCGTGTACGCCGACCCGGACCGGGACGCGCCGCACGTGCGCCTGGCCGACGAGGCGTTCGCGTTGGGCGGCTCCACCCCCGGCGAGTCCTACCTGTCGATCGACAAGCTGCTCGACGTGGCCAAGCGCGCCGGCGCCGACGCCGTGCACCCCGGCTACGGCTTCCTGTCCGAGAACGCCGACTTCGCGCAGGCCGTGCTGGACGCGGGCCTGACCTGGATCGGGCCGACCCCGAAGGCGATCCGCGACCTCGGCGACAAGGTGACCGCACGGCACATCGCCACGCGGGCGGGCGCGCCGCTGGTGCCCGGCACGAAGGACCCGGTGTCCGGTCCGGACGAGGTGGTGGCGTTCGCCCGCGAGCACGGCCTGCCGGTCGCGATCAAGGCGGCGTTCGGCGGCGGCGGGCGCGGGCTGAAGGTGGCCCGCACGCTGGAGGAGATCCCCGAGCTGTTCGACAGCGCGGTGCGCGAGGCCGTCACGGCGTTCGGTCGCGGCGAGTGCTTCGTCGAGCGCTACCTGGACAAGCCGCGGCACGTCGAGGCGCAGGTGCTCGCCGACCAGCACGGCAACGTGGTCGTCGTGGGCACGCGTGACTGCTCGCTCCAGCGCCGCCACCAGAAGCTGGTGGAGGAGGCGCCCGCGCCGTTCCTGACCGACGAGCAGCGCGCGTCCATCCACGCCTCGGCCAAGGCGATCTGCCGCGAGGCCGGCTACCACGGCGCGGGCACGGTCGAGTACCTGGTCGCGACCGACGGCACGATCTCGTTCCTGGAGGTCAACACGCGGCTCCAGGTCGAGCACCCGGTCAGCGAGGAGACCGCGGGCGTCGACCTGGTGCGCGAGCAGTTCCGGATCGCGGCGGGCGAGGAGCTGCGGTTCACCGAGGACCCGACGCCGCGCGGCCACTCCATCGAGTTCCGGATCAACGGCGAGGACGCCGGTCGGGGCTTCCTGCCCGCGCCCGGCACCGTGACGCGGTTCGTCGCGCCGTCGGGTCCGGGCGTGCGCGTGGACGCGGGCGTGGAGAGCGGCACGGTCATCGGCGGGCAGTTCGACTCGTTGCTGGCCAAGCTGATCGTGACCGGTGAAGACCGGGCGCAGGCGTTGGAACGGGCCCGGCGCGCGCTCGACGAGCTGGTCGTCGAGGGCATGGCGACCGTGGTGCCGTTCCACCGGCTGATCGTGCGCGACCCGGCGTACGTGGGCGACGAGGACGGGTTCACCGTGCACACGCGGTGGATCGAGACCGAGTGGGACAACACGGTAGAGCCGTTCACCGGCGGCACCGAGGCCGAGGAGGACGAGCCGCGCCGGTCCGTGGTCGTGGAGGTCGGCGGCCGGCGGCTGGAGGTGTCGCTGCCCGGTGACCTGGGCGGCGTCGCGCCGGCCGCGAAGTCGGCGAAGAAGCCGCGGCGGCGCGCGGGCGGCGCCAACGGCGCGGCGGCGTCCGGCGACGCGGTGACCGCGCCCATGCAGGGCACGATCGTCAAGATCGCGGTCGAGGACGGCCAGCACATCGAGGCCGGGGACCTGGTCGTCGTGCTGGAGGCCATGAAGATGGAGAACCCGGTGACCGCGCACCGCGCGGGCGTGGTGACCGGTCTCTCGGCCGAACAGGGCGGGACCGTGACCCAGGGCGCCGTCCTCTGCGAAATCAAGGCCTAAGCTCGGTACGTGGGCCAGGAGATCCGGATCGGTGACGCCGAGCGTGAGAAGGCGTTGGAGCTGCTCGGCGTACACCTCGGTGACGGTCGGCTGACCATCACCGAGTACGGCGACCGGTCGGCGCAGGTCACGACGGCGCGCACGCGCGGCGAACTGCTGGCGCTGTTCGCCGACCTGCCCGCGCCCAAGCCCCAGTTCGAGCCGCGACCGGCCGTGCCCCCGATGCCCCCGGCGTTCGTGCCGCCGTCGTTCCCGGCCAGGCCGCGGTTCGACCGGTCGTACGTGCCGGCGGTGGTCCTCGGGTGCGTGGCGTTGTTCTTCGCGTTCCGCAGCCCGGCGGTGTTCCTGCTGATCCCGGTCGTGATGCTGATCCTGCACGCGCGCGGCAGGCGTCCGTGACGCCGAAGGTCCTGCTGCTCGACCTCGACGGCGTGCTGCGCCGGTTCGGTTCGGACGACGCGATCGAGGACGCGCACGGCCTGCCGCGCGGCCGGCTCGCCGAGGTCGCGTTCGGACTGGCCGGTCCGGCGCTGGTCGGCGCGGACACCGACGCGGCGTGGCGCGCACTCGTGCGCGGACGGCTGGTCGCGGACGGGCTGTCGGCGGACGTGGCGCGGTCGGCCGTGGCGGCGTGGTCGCGGGTCGGCGAACTCGTGCCCGAGGCGATCGCGCTGGTGCGCCGGGTGCGCTGCCGGGTCGCGGTGCTGACCAACGCGACCGACCGGCTCCCCGTCGACCTGGCCCGGCTCGGCCTGGACCGCGAGGTGGACGCCGTGGTGTCGTCGGCCGTGATCGGCGCGGTGAAACCGGCGCCCGAGGCCTACCTGCGTGCCCTCGACCTGCTCGGCGTCGAGGCCGCCGACGTCGTGTTCTGCGACGACAAGGCAGAGAACGCGGCGGGCGCGCGTGCGGTCGGCATCGACGGCGTCCACACCCCCGACTACCCGGCGTTGGAGGCGGCGGTCGCCGACCGCGGCCTGCTCGGCCCGTTGCTGCTCGTGCTGCACGACCGCGACGAGGCCGTGGCCGCCGCGCGCGAGCTGGCCGACGGGGGCTGGGCACCCGCCTTGGTGCACAAGGACCTTCTCGCGGGCGAGGACGACGTCGAGGACGCGGACTGGGTCGTGGAGCTGGCCACCGGGCCGGACGGCCGGTCCGCGCACCGGCACCGCGACCTGCTGGAGACGGTCGCCGACCGCGTCGACGGGTTCGTGACGGACTAGTGGACCCGGTCGAACTCCGTACCGGCGCCTGGCTGTTGCGGGTGGTGCGACCCGACGACGCACCGGCGCTCGTGGCCGCCCTGGACGACCCGGAGATCCGACGCTGGCTGTGGGCCTACCAGGTGGCCGACGAGGCGGCGGCCCGCGCGTTCGCCGGGCACCGGGCGTGGCAGTGGCTCAAGGACGAGCGCTACTCGTGGGCCGTGTTCGCCGCGGACGGCGCGCTCGCCGGCGAGGTGGGGCTGCGCGACCTGTCCGCGCACGACCGTTCGGCCGAGGTGGCGTGCTGGACGGCGGCGGCGTTCCGGGGCAGGGGTGTCGCGGCGACGGCAGTGTCCGCGGCCGTGGCGTTCGGGTTCGGCGTCGCCGGGTTGCACCGCGTCGGATACCGGCACGCCGTGGCCAACACGGCGTCCCGGCGGGTCGCGGAGAAGTGCGGCTTCCGGCCCGAGGGGACGTTGCGCGGAGCCGAGTGGATCGACGGCCGGCCGCACGACCTGTGCCAGTGGTCGGTCCTGGCCACCGACTAGCGTCTGCCGCCATGGAGCCGGTCGAGATCAACGCGGGCGAGTTCTACTTGCGACAGTGGCGTGCGGACGACCGCATCGACGACCGCGAGGCGCTCGTCGCGGCCGGTCGGTGCGCCGATCGGGGAACGGCGGGCGAATTCGTCGCGGACCGCACGCGGCGGTGGGACGACGATTCGGTGTGCTCGTGGGCGGTCTGCGACCAGTTGACCGGCACGGCCGTCGGCGAGGTCGCGTTGACCGCCGAGGGCGGCCTGACCTGCTGGACCACGCCCGCACGGCGGCGTGAGGGCATCGCCCGGCACGCGGTGTCCGCCGTGGTCGGCTTCGGCTTCGGGTTCCTCGACCTGCCCCGGATCGACGCTGTCCCGCACGACGACGCGGGGCTACGGTTGGCGCACGCGTGCGGGTTCGAACCGGATATTTCACGCGGAGTGTGGACGCGACTACGGTAGGTGCGCATGAGGATCACGCGCATGATCGCGACGGCATTGCCGGCGCTGGTCGTGCTCGCGTGCACACCCTCGGCCCAGGACCGGCCGTCCCACCTCGACGACCCGCTGCCCGCGATCACCACCACCCCGCTCGTCCTGCCCGCGCGACCGGCCGAGGTCCGGCTCGACGACGTCGACCCGTGCGGCGTGTTGTCCCAGGACGAACGCCTGCGGCTGAGCCTGGACAACCCGCCGACGGCCTACGTGGAGCCGGCCTTCGGCAACGCGAAGGCGTGCACGATCCGCAGCACGATCAGCGGGAACGTGCTGCGCCTGGCACTGGTGACCGAGCAGGGCGTCGACGTGTGGCTCGACGAGAACGCGCAGGTGGAGGCGCAGGTGATCAGCGTGGCCGGCTACCCGGCGCTCACCGTGCGCACACCCGGCCTCGAACACCTGTGCACGGTGGAGGTGGACGTGGCGAAAGGCCAGTTCCTCGACGTGATGTTCCGCGACGGCGGCAACACCACCGCATTGCCGCAGGACACGCTGTGCCTGGGCGCCGAACGGGCCGCCGAGGCGGCCATGGCCGCCCTGCTGCGCAAGCGCTGACCCGCGCGGGGGAGCTTGACGCATTCCTCTCCCTGAGTGTCGTACCGGGTGGCTACAGTGACGGTGCGCTGACGGAAACGGATCACGGGGAGGTCGTCCATGCCGTCGGAAGACCACGGTCGAGGCGTGCCGGCGATGGCGCACACCCTGAACGTGGACCCCACCGCCATCCCCAGCCTCAAGAGCGCGTTCGCGGGCGCGCTGGCGCGGTTGGACCAGCAGATCGAACTGGCCGTCACCGAGGTGCGCGTGCGCCCGTGGGCGGGCGACCCGGTCAGCTCCGAAGCCGCCGAGAAGTTCAACGAGCGGTCGCTGGAGTCCGGCGACTCGGGCCTCGCCGCGCTGCTCGGCTACCAGCGGCAGCTCAAGTCCGCGATGGACGCCCTGATCCTCGTGGAGCGGCAGTACCAGACGATCGAGTCCGACAACACCGGGTTGATGCAGCAGGGTGGTTGCTGACCCGCCACAGCCAGGCAAGGGGAATCCAGAGATGCCCGAGGGCCACCGCTGGAGCGGGTACAGCCATCAGGAGCTCTACGAGAAGATCCACGCGGGGCCGGGGCCGCAGGCCTCGTTCGCCTCGATCGAGCGCTGGGCGGGCATCGCGGACGCGTTGACCGACATCGACGCGGACCTGCACGAGGGCATCCTGCGGTCGGGCGCGCACTGGGAGGGCACGGCCGCCGACCAGGCCCGGCACACCATGAACCCGCTCGCGTCGTGGGCGGGCAACGCGCGCGAGGGCGCGGACACGATGAAGCTGTCCGCCGAACTCCAGGCCGACTACATCGCCAAGGCCCGCGCCGAGATGCCCGCGCCGGTCAAGGTGACCGCGCCGGAGGCCGGCGGGTTGGAGACCTTCCTGACGCACCTCATCGGCGGTCAGACCGACAACGAGATCCAGGAGAAGGCGCGCGACGCCGCCGAGGAACGCGCCCGCGAGGTCATGGCGACCTACGCGTCGAGCACGTCCGGCAACACCGCGACCCTGGGCACGTTCCACCAGCCGCCGCAGATGTCCGTGCAGGCGCCCGCCGTCGTGCGCAACGAGAACCAGCACGTGTTCCACCACGGGTGGGGCTGGGGTGGCCCGCGCGGTGGCTGGAACGGCGGGTGGCGTGGCGGCCGGCCCGGGTCCCGGCAGGGTTCCGGGTGGACTCGTCGGCCCGTTCCGACGTGGACCGGCGGCGACACGCGGCCGTCGTGGACCCCGCCGTCCGGTGGCGCGACGACCCGTCCGGCGACCGGGCCGCTGGTGCCCCACCACGGCCCGACGGGCGGTCCGGGTGCGGTGATCGGCGGCGGCACGACCCGGCGTGGCGACGACCAGGACCGTGATCGCGACAAGCGCTCGTCGACCGTCACCACAGGACACAACGACACCGTGTCCTCCGGCACTTCCTCCGGCTCCGGTTCGGGCGGCTCCGGCTCCGGTTCGGGCGGCTCGGGTTCGGGCGGCTTCGGCTCCGGCGCGGGTGGCGCCGCCGCGGCCGGCGCCGGCCTGCCGTTGCCCAGCGGCACGACGACCGCCAGCTCGGCCGAGTTCGGCGCTTTCGCGGCGGCCAACGCGCAGCAGTCCACGTTGGGCCCCGGCAGCGCGTCGGGGTCGATGCTCGGCGCGACCGGCGCCCAGGGCGGCGGCGACACCGTGCACAAGCGGTCGACGCCCGCGCCCGCGCAGCCCGCGTTCGACCCGTTCGGCGTGGGTCCGCAGGCCGCCGAGGACGAGGAGGACGAGGTCCACGAGGCCGCCGACTACCTGCGGGAGACCGACGACGTGTACGGCGTCGGCGGGATGATCTCGCCGGCGGTGATCGGGGAGAGCCCGACGCGCCGATGACGACGTTCGGTGTGGACCTCGGGCTCGACGACGTGCGCGAACCCGTGTCGGTCTCGGTGCTGGAGTTCGACGTGCTGTGGGAGCACCTGCGGCTGGAGTCGATGCCGTTGGTGCTGAAGGTGCCATCGCCCGGCAAGACCACTTCGGAGCGCTCCCGGTTGGAGCGCGAGGCGTGGTCAGGTCTGGACGGTCGCGGGTTGGGCAGTCCGGCCGGGGTGGACCCGTTGCTGGAGGACCTGCTGCACCTGCTGAACCGGCCGGAGCGCGAGGTGGACGGGCGGTTGTGGCTGGGGCGTTCGGTGCGCGTGCTGGCGGCGGCGAAGGGCGGTTCGGGGGTGCTGGCGGTCCTGGCGGACGGCCGGTTGACGTTGCGTCCGGCCTCGGCCGAGGGGCTGCCGCGCGAGGCCCTGTCCGCGTTGCCGCCGTTGCCCGCCGGTCCCGGCCACTCGATCACGCTGCCCAGCGCCGACCTCGACGCCGCTGCCGCCGCCGCGACCACGCCCGACACGCTGGTGGCGGCGCTGACGTCACGCGGCCTGCGCGCCGACGACGCGAAAACCCTGGCGACGATGTTCGCCGACGCCGACCACCGCGGCCAGTTCGGCGCCGCCCACCGCGACAAGTGGGGCAAACGCCACCGCCCGGACCACGTGATCGGCTTCTTCGACACCCCGCACGGCCGCTACCTCCAACAGCGCCGCGCCACCCCCGGCCACCCCCCGTGGTCCACCATCTCCCCCACCGACCACCGCCGCCTCCTCTCCCACCTGACCCCCCTCCTCCCCTGACTCCGCGAGTTATACGTTCAGACACCGCGAGTTGTGCGTTCAGACACCGCGAAATATGCACTCAGGCACTCGATCAACCGAGCCGGACGGCGCAGGTCCGACGCGTCCGCGTGCACGACCCGCCAGCCACGCCGTCGTAGGTCCTCGTCCCGCGCACGATCGGCCTCCACGCGGTCGACGTGCGCCGCGTAGCCGTCGTACTCCAACGCCAGTCGCCGGTCCGGCCACGCGAAGTCGAGCCGCCACAGCACGCGGCCGTCGAGATCGCACACCGGGTACTGCATGCGGGGCACCGGAAACCCCTCGTCGACGAGCAGGAGCAACGTCCGGCTCTCGGCCGGGGACTCGGGCTCGCCGGTGGCGAGGTCGAGCAGGAACCCGCCGCGGCGCCGTCCTCGCGAGTCAGGACGTCGGGCGATGTGCACGTCGACGTCGGCGATGAACCCCGCCCGGTCCTTCGGGTCCAGCGCGGCGAGCACCTCGTTCGTGCACGTGAAAGCCATGGCCCGGTCGTCACGGCACAGCATGTCGCCCAACGTGGGCACGATCGCGTGGCAGCGCAGGCCGTCGATGACCACGACCGCCGACGCGTCGTAGTTGGCGTGGTGCCTGACCTCGCCCTGTCGTGGGCGGTACTGGTGGTCGTAGCCGAGAAGCAGGTGCACGTCGTCGGTGCTCGCGGCCGTGCAGCCGTGCAGCCACGCCGAGGTCCGGCCGGTCAGCAGCGCGGGCGGGCCGGCGCTCAGGAGCGCCGCCGCCGCACGGGTGTGCGGGTCGGTGACCAGTTCGCGTTGGACGACGACCGCGCGCGAGTAGGAGACCAGTCGTCCTTCACGAAGCGCGTCGCGCAGCCCGGCGCGGCCCAGGTGGTCGAGCAGTCGGTCGCGAAGATGCGCACCGTGCAGGCCCTGCGGGATTCGGATCATGCGAAACCGAGGGCCCGTCGAGCCGTTTACGGACCTGGTTCACCCGATCGAGGGTGCCTGAATGCACATTTCGCGGTGTCTGAACGTATAACTCGCGGGTTAGGGGCCTATGCCGGTGCAGGGGCGGGTGCGGAGGTCGGCGACGTAGTCGTCGGGCGCGCCGGCGGCCTCGGCCGCGTCGGCGACGACACCGATGTAGCGGGCCGACGGCAGGCCGCCCTCGTAGGCGTCGAGCACGTACAACCACGCCACGACCGACCCCTCGAGGGTCTGGACTCGGAGCCTGATCTTCTTGTAGAGACCGAGCGCCCCCTCCCAGCGGTCGAGCTGGGATTCGTCGCGCGGACTCACGTCGTAGAGCACCACGAACGTCTGTGCGTCGGGGTCCTCGACGATGGTGGCCAGCGCGCCCTCCCAGCCGAGGTCCTCGCCACCGAACGTCAGACGCCAACCGGCGAGCCACCCGGTCCCGGCCATCGGGGAGTACGGGGCTCGCTCCATCATCTGGTTCGGATCCATGTTGGACCCGTACGCGGCATAGAGCGGCACGCCGACAGCCTAGCGACACAGCGATCACCCGGAGGAACCAGAAGACCGGACGACACGCACCGACACCCGACCGCGTACGGTTGTAACGCTGCCACAAGCCGACGAAAGGACTGGTCGTGACCCGCATCGTCATCATGGGCGGTGGCCCGGCCGGCTACGAAGCGGCCCTCGTCGCGGCCCAGCACGGTGCCGAAGTGACGATCGTCGAACGCGAGGGACTCGGCGGGGCGTGCGTGCTGTACGACTGCGTTCCGTCCAAGACCTTCATCGCGTCCGCCGGGGGTCGCAGCAACTTCCGCAATGCCGGTGACCTGGGCATTCGCACCAACGACACCGAGGCCGCGGTCGAGCTTCCGGTCGTGCACGGCCGGGTCAAGGGCCTCGCGCTGGCCCAGTCCGCCGACGTGCGGGCACGCCTGCAGCGGGAGGGTGTGCGGATCGTCAACGGCACCGCCAAGTTCTGCGACAGCGAGCGCGGTCTGGCCCAGCACCAGGTGGTCGCGGAGACCGTCGAGGGCACTACGGAGGTGCTGCCCGCGGACGTCGTGCTGATCGCCACGGGCGCTACTCCCCGTGTTCTCCCTGGTGCCGAGCCCGACGGCAAGCGGGTGCTGACGTGGCGCGACATCTACGACCTGCCGGAGCTGCCCGAGCACCTGGCCGTCGTCGGATCGGGTGTCACCGGTGTGGAGTTCGCTTCCGCCTACACGGAACTCGGCGTCAAGGTCACGCTCGTGTCGTCACGCGACCGGGTGCTCCCGCACGAGGACGCGGACGCCGCGGCCGTGTTGGAGGAGGTCTTCGCCGAACGCGGCACGGCGGTCACGAAGCACGCCCGCGCCGAGCGCGTCGACAATGTCGGCGACGGAGTCGTGATCCACCTGGAAGACGGTCGCACCATCGAGGCCAGTCACGCTCTGATGACCGTCGGCTCGATCCCGAACACCGCCGACCTCGGTCTGGACAAGATCGGCGTCGAACTCGGGCGCGGCGGCTACCTCCCGGTGGACCGGGTGTCGCGGACGAACGTGTCGGGCGTCTACGCGGCCGGCGACTGCACGGGCGTGCTGCTGCTGGCCAGCGTCGCGGCGATGCAGGGCCGGATCGCGATGTGGCACGCGCTGGGCGAGGGCGTGAGCCCGATCAAGCTCAAGACCGTGGCCGCGAACGTGTTCACCAACCCGGAGATCGCCACGGTCGGCATCAGCCAGCAGGCGATCGACGCGGGCGAGGTGCCGGCGCGCACGATCATGCTGCCGCTGAACACCAACCCGCGCGCCAAGATGCAGGCGGTCCGGCGCGGTTTCGTGAAGCTGTTCTGCCGCCCCGCGACAGGCGTGGTGATCGGCGGCGTCGTGGTCGCGCCGAACGCCAGCGAGCTGATCCTGCCGATCGCGCTGTCCGTGCAGAACCAGCTCACCGTGGAGGACCTGGCCACGACGTTCTCGGTGTACCCGTCGCTGACCGGGTCGATCACCGAGGCCGCGCGCCAGCTCATGCGGCACGACGACCTGGACTAGTCGACCCAGTCGAAGGTCCGCGTCACGGCCTTCTTCCACGTCCGGTACAGGCTTTCGCGGGCGGTGGGGTCCAACATCGGGTCCCACCGCTTGTCCTGCGCCCAGTTGGCGCGGACGTCGTCCTCGGATTCCCAGTGGCCGACAGCGAGCCCGGCGGCGTACGCGGCACCCAACGCGGTGGTCTCGTTCACGACCGGGCGAATCGTGGGCACGCCCAGGATGTCCGCCTGGAACTGCATGAGCAGCTCGTTCACGACCATGCCGCCGTCGACCTTCAACGACGTCAGGCCCACGCCCGAGTCGGCGTTCATCGCGTCGATCACCTCACGGGTCTGGTAGGCGGTCGACTCCAGCACGGCCCGCGCGAGGTGCCCCCGGTTGACGAAACGCGTTAGTCCGACGATCACGCCACGCGCATCCGAACGCCAGTAAGGCGCGAACAGGCCGGAGAAGGCGGGCACGAAGTACACGCCGCCGTTGTCCTCCACGGTCCGTGCGTGCTCTTCGATCTCGGCGGCCGACGAGATGATCCCGAGGTTGTCGCGCAGCCACTGCACGAGCGAGCCCGTCACGGCGATCGAGCCTTCGAGCGCGTAGACCGGGTCTTGGCCGCCGAGCTGGTAGCAGACCGTGGTGAGCAGCCCGTTGTGGCTGACGACCTTCTCGGTGCCGGTGTTGAGCAGGACGAAGTTCCCGGTGCCGTACGTGTTCTTGGCTTCCCCCGGTGACAGGCAGGCTTGCCCGAACGTGGCCGCCTGCTGGTCGCCGAGCATGCCCGCGATCGGCACGCCCGCGAGCACGCCGTCACGCAGGTGGCCGAACACCTCCGACGAGGAACGGATCTCGGGCAGCACGGACAGCGGCACGTCGAGCGCGGCGGCGAGGTCCGGGTCCCACGCGAGGGTGTCGAGGTCCATGAGCAGCGTGCGGGACGCGTTGGTCGGGTCGGTCGCGTGGACGCCGGCGAGGTTCCACAGCAGCCACGTATCGATCGTGCCGACCAGGACGTCGCGGTCGCGTCCGACGTGGTCCAGGATCCACTTGATCTTGGGTCCGGAGAAGTAGGTGGCGGGCGGCAGACCGGTCTTCGCGCGGAACGTGTCGTGATCACCCAGCGCGGCGCAGATCTTGTCCGTTCGGGTGTCCTGCCACACGATCGCGTTGTACACGGGTTCGCCGCTCGCGCGATCCCACACGACGGCCGTCTCGCGTTGGTTCGTAATGCCCAACGCGGCAAAGTCTTTTGCTTCGAGACCGGCTTTGGCGACCGCACCTTCGACGACCGCACGGGCGTTGCGGAGGATCTCCGTCGGGTCGTGCTCGACCCACCCCGCCCTGGGCATGATCTGTTCGTGTTCGCGCTGGTCCACGGACACCACGCGGCCGGCGTGGTCGAACACGATGCAGCGAGTCGAGGTCGTGCCCTGGTCCAGTGCGGCGACGTACCGGGTGGCGTCCACGGATCCGACGCTAGTTCGCGGTCCGCGGCGTTGTCCACGGTGGCGTACCAGCGGGTAACGTGGTCGAGTCAGGGATGGCCCCCACCCGGTGAGGAGGCGTTGCCCGTGGCCACGCGCGAGGAACGTCCGACGACCGGCGGTCGACTCGGTCCGGCGGAGCGCGGGTCGGCCTGGGAATCGCTGGGGTCGCGGACGTTCGACCTGGTCGTGATCGGCGGTGGCGTGGTCGGCGCCGGTGTCGCGCTGGACGCCGCGACGCGCGGCCTGCGCGTGGCACTGGTCGAGGCCCGTGACCTGGCGTCGGGCACGTCGAGCCGCTCGTCGAAGCTCTTCCACGGCGGCCTGCGCTACCTGGAACAGCTCGAATTCGGCCTGGTCCGCGAAGCCCTCCGGGAACGCGAACTCATGCTCACCCGGCTGGCACCCCACCTGGTGAAGCCGGTCAGCTTTCTCTACCCGCTGTCACACCGCCTGTGGGAGCGTCCGTACACGGCGGCCGGGCTGCTGCTGTACGACACGATGGGCGGCGCGCGATCCGTTCCCGGGCAACGACACCTGACCCGTGCGGGCGCGTTGCGCATGGTTCCCGCATTGCGCCGCAACGCCCTTGTCGGCGGCATCAGGTACTACGACGCCCAGGCCGACGACGCCCGCCACACCGCGATGTTGGCCCGGACCGCGGCCCACTACGGTGCGGTCGTGCGGACGTCCACGCAGGTCGTCGACTTCCTGCGGGAGGCGGACCGGGTGTCGGGCGTGCGGGTGCGCGATGTCGGGAACGGCGCCGAGGTCGAGGTCCGCGCGCACGCCGTGGTCAACGCGACAGGCGTATGGACCGACGAGATCCAACGCCTGTCCGGCAGCCGGGGCAGGTTCCGCGTGCGGGCGAGCAAGGGTGTGCACATCGTCGTGCCGCGCGACCGGATCGTCGCCGAAAGCGGCCTGATCCTGCGTACGGAGAAGTCGGTCCTGTTCGTCATTCCGTGGCGCAATCACTGGATCGTGGGCACGACGGACACGGACTGGTACCTCGACCTGGCGCACCCGGCGGCCACGCGGGCGGACATCGACTACCTGCTCGACCACGTGAACAAGGTCCTGGTGACCCCGTTGACCCACGAGGACATCGAGGGCGTCTACGCGGGACTGCGCCCGCTGCTGGCGGGCGAGAACGAGTCGACCAGCAAGCTGTCCCGCGAGCACGCCGTGGCACGGGTCGCGCCGGGCCTGGTCGCGATCGCCGGCGGCAAGTACACGACGTACCGCGTGATGGCGGCGGACGCCGTGGACGCGGCGGCCGTCGACCTGCCCGGACGGATCCAACCGTCGATCACCGACAAGGTCCCCCTGCTGGGCGCGGACGGCTACCACGCGTTGGTGAACCAGGCCGACCACCTGGCGACCCGGTACGGCCTGCATCCCTACCGGGTGAGGCACCTCCTGGACCGCTACGGATCGTTGGTGCACGAGGTGCTCGACTCGGCCACCCCGGAACTGCTGAAGCCGATCGCGGGTGCCCCGGACTACCTGCGGGTGGAGGCGGTCTACGCGGCGTCGCACGAGGGCGCGCTGCACCTGGAGGACGTCCTGACGCGCCGGACCCGGATCTCGATCGAGTACCCGCACCGGGGCGTGGACTGCGCGCGGACGGTCGCGGAGTTGATCGCCGGGGTCCACGGCTGGGACGAGACCCGCATCGCCCGTGAGGTGGCCGTCTACGCGGCACGGGTCGAGGCCGAACGCAAGGCCCAGGAGGTGGCCGACGACGAGTCCGCCGCCGCGCTGCGGGCGACCGCGCCCGAGGCCCGCTCGGTGACGACCAGGCCGAACACCTGACGCGGGACTCCTGGTGCCTGAACGCACATTTCGTGGTGTCCGAACGTTCGACTCGCGGTGTCCGAACGCATAACTCGCGCGGGGGCGGCCCGCGAGGCAGGGGCTCGCGGGCCGTCGGAGCTAGGCCAAGGAAGCCAAGGCCGCGTGCACCAGGACGCGGACCCCGACCATCAGGGCGCGCTCGTCCAGGTTGAAGTCGGGCTGGTGGAGATCACGCTGCTTGCCGACGCCGTCCCAGACCCCCAGGCGTGCGAACGAGCCGGGCACGTGCTCCAGGTACCAGCCGAAGTCCTCTCCCCCAGAAGACTGCTCGGTCCCCGCCAGGGCGTCCTCCCCCAAGGCCGCCTCGATCCCCGCGCGCAGCAACATCGTGCTCTCGCGGTCGTTCACCACGGGCGGCACGCCGCGGCGGTGCAGCAGGTCGAACCCGACCCCGGTCGGCGCCAGCAGCGCGCCGACGAACTCCTTGACCAGGGGTTCCAGTTCGGCCCAGATCTCACGGTTGCCCGTGCGCAACGTCCCGCGCAGCACGCCGTCCTGCGGCACGGCGTTGGCCGCCTCGCCCGCGTGCACCGCGCCCCACACCATGACGGTGCCCGAACGCGGGTCCACGCGCCGCGACAGCAGCGCGGGCAACCCGGTGATCACGGTCCCCAGCGCGTTGACCAGGTCGGCGGTCAGGTGCGGACGGGACGTGTGCCCACCGGGCGAGGTCAGGCGCAGTTCGATCAGGTCCGACGCGGACGTGATCGCGCCGATGCGGGTGCCGATGCGGCCCACGGGCAGGCGTGGGTCGCAGTGCAGGCCGAAGATCCGCTCCACGCCGTCGAGCCCGCCCGCGGCGAGCACGTCGAGCGCGCCACCGGGCATGACCTCCTCGGCGGGTTGGAAGATCAGCCTGATCCGGCCGGGCAGTTCCGTGGCGGACGCCAGCGCCAACGCGGCGCCGAGCACCACGGTGGCGTGCGCGTCGTGCCCGCACGCGTGCATCACGCCCGGGTTCTTGGACGCGTACGGCGCGCCGGACTTCTCCGTGAGCGGCAACGCGTCGATGTCGCCGCGCAGTGCGACGCAACGCTGACCTGTGCCGACGTCGCAGAACAGACCTGTGCCGCCGGGCAGGATCCGGGGCTTGAGACCCACGGACCGCAGCACGTCGGCGATCATCTCGGTGGTGGCTACCTCGTTCCTGGACAGTTCCGGATTCTGGTGGATGTGCCGTCGCCAGGCGACGACCTCGGACGAGTTGGCCGACAGCCAGTCGTCCAGCCACGACGGGCCGCGGCCCGTGCCGGGATCATCCACAGGGGCAATGCTGACCCCACGTTCGGTCAACAGCACCTCGGGACCCTCCTCCTCTCCCGACAGTGATGGACGGGAATCGACGACGGTCATGCCGCACCTGCCCGAAGCCGGGTGCGTTGATGGTCGTCCGTGGCGGCGCTGACCGCTGTCCAGGCGAGGGCAAGTGCTCCGTCGAGGACGGCGCGGTCGGCTGATGCCGAAGCGCAGGCGGTCGCGAACTCGATTTGGTGGTTCACCGCGTCTCCGCAGTCGATGGCGATGGTCGGGTGGATGGCCGGCAGCGCACGGGTCACGTTGCCCATGTCGGTGCTGCCGATCTTGTGCCGGGCCTCTTCGGCGGGGCCCAGCGGTGTGCGTCCGAGCGCGGTCGCGGCCGTCCGGTAGGCGTCCGCGAGCCACGGGTCGGGGGTGAGTTCGGCGTACACGGGCGAGACCTTCACGATCTCGTGCGTGCAGCCGGTGGCGAGCGCGCCCGCCTCGAAACATCGGAAGATCCGCGCTTCGAGGGAGCGCAACGACTCCAGGTCCTCGGCACGCAGGTCGAACATGGCCGAGGTGTGCGCGGGCACGACGTTGGGCACCGTGCCGCCCCGGGTGACGATGCCGCTGACCATCTGGCCCGGTTCCAGGTGTTGCCTGGCCAGGCCGATGGCCACCTGCGCGACCGTGATCGCGTCCGCCGCGTTGACCCCCAGGTGTGGCGCGGCGGCGGCGTGGGACGGCTTTCCGGTGTAGTGCACCTCGACGTCGGTGATCGCCAACGAGCGGGCGGCGACCGCCTCGTAGGGCGCGGGGTGCACCATCATCGAGAACGCCACGTCGTCGAACACGCCGCGTTCCAGCATCAGCACCTTGCCGCCGCCGACCTCCTCGGCGGGTGTGCCGATCACCCGCACGGTGAGGCCGAGGGCGTCCGCGACGTCGCGCAGGGCGAGGCCCGCGCCGGTCGACGCGGCGGCGATGACGTTGTGCCCGCAGGCGTGCCCGACCTCGGGCAGCGCGTCGTACTCCGCGCACAGCCCCAACACCAGGTCGCCGGAACCGTAAGACGCTGTGAACGCCGTCTCCAGGTCCGCGACGCCGCGTTCGACCTCGAACCCCTCGGCTTCGAGCAGGTCCGCGACCTTGGCGGCGCTGCGGTGCTCGGCGAACGCCAGTTCCGGCTCGGCGTGGATGCTGCGCGAAAGTCCGACCAGCGCATCCGAGTACCGCTCGACGGCCGAGCGAGTGCTGTGCTTGAAGTCGGTACCCATATGCTTCCATCCTGCATTACCGTCCGCACGCGCCGCGGCACAGCGGATGATCGACCGCCGGCCGGTCGCGCGGATGCGCCCAGCGGTGATCGGAGTTTCGGTCAGACCGATCAAGTCTGCGCAGGAGTCACTGGAGAAACGCTCGTGTCGGGCCGTTCATCCCGCCGAGCGGGTGAAGGTCACTTGCGAGACTTGCGCCAGTTGGTCCAACGCTTCCGGTTACGTAGGTATACGAGGGCGAAGAGGACCAACGCGATACCGCCGATCCACAACTTTTTCTTCGTCTCGGACGCCACGGTCGGATCGGTCTGCTGAGGCGCGTCGATGTCCGGACCGGTCACGGACGGTGTCACGGTGTCCGTGGGCTGCGCGGCGACATACGCGTGCTCCGAAGCGGTGGCGGTCGCTGTCCCGGCCACGGTGAAGGCACCGGCCAGGACCAACAGGCACACCGCGAGCACAGATCGCCACATGACTACCAAGCCTAGCTAGCACCGGTCCCGGATACCACTCTCAGTGGTCACCCAAACTGGCGATGCGAGTGCGGCTCGTGAAGGCGTCCAGCAGCCGTTCGGCGGCCAGGGCAGGGGTCAGCTCACCGCCCGCCACCTGCCGTTCGACGTCCGCGACAAGATCGCGCACGGTCGTCCGCAGGCGGTTGAGCAGCCCGTCCTCCACCATCGCCCAGGTCCAGTCGACCTGCTGGCGGCGGCGCCGTTCGTCGACGGCGACAGCGTCCCGGTGCGCCTGGATCCGCCGCCACACCTCGTCGAGCCCCACACCTTCGAGGGCGCTGCACGTGAGCACGGGCGGCGTCCACGCGTCATCCGACGAGCGCAACAACCGCAGCGCACCCGCAAGTTCCCGTGCGGCCTTACGCGCTTCCAGCTCGTGCGGGCCGTCGGCTTTGTTCACCGCGATCACGTCCGCCAGTTCCAGGACGCCCTTCTTGATCCCCTGGAGCTGGTCGCCGGTGCGCGCGAGCGTCAGAAAAAGCGAACAATCCGTCATGTTCGCCACGGCGACCTCGGACTGCCCGACGCCGACGGTCTCCACGAGCACCACGTCGTACCCGGCGGCCTCGACGAGCACGATCGTCTCGCGCGTGGCCCGCGTGACGCCGCCGAGCGTGCCCGACGTCGGCGACGGCCGGATGAACGCCGCCGGGTCGACCGCCAGCCGGGCCATCCGCGTCTTGTCGCCCAGGATCGACCCGCCGGTCCGCGTGGACGACGGGTCGACCGCGAGCACGGCGACCCGGTGGCCGGCGGCGGTGAGCATCGAGCCGAATGCGTCTACAAACGTGGACTTTCCAACCCCCGGCACCCCGGTGATCCCGATCCGGTGCGCACGACCGGCGTCCGGCAGCAGCTCGACCAGCAGGCGCTGCGCCGCCGCGCGGTGGTCGTCCCGGGTCGACTCGACGAGCGTGATCGCGCGGGCCAGCACACCCCTGTTGCCCGCACGCACGCCCGCCGCCAGCGCCTCGACGTCGACCGGCCTAGCCATGACCCAGCCGTGCCGACAGGTCCCGGACCAGGTCGGACGCCGCCTCCGAGATCACGGTGCCGGGCGGGAAGATCGCCGCCGCGCCCGCTTCGCGCAACGCGTCGAAATCCTGCGGCGGGATCACGCCACCCACCACGATCATGATGTCCGCGCGCCCCTGCTCCGCCAACGCCGCGCGCAACGCGGGCACCAACGTCAGGTGCCCGGCCGCCAGCGACGACACGCCGACGATGTGCACGTCCGCCTCCACGGCCTGGCGCGCGACCTCGTCGGGCGTCTGGAACAGCGGACCGACGTCCACGTCGAAGCCGAGGTCGGCGAACGCGGTCGCGATCACCTTCTGCCCCCGGTCGTGCCCGTCCTGGCCCATCTTCGCGACGAGGATGCGCGGTCGGCGCCCCTCCTCGTGCGCGAACCGGTCGACCAGTTCCCGCGTCGCGTCCACTGTGGACACCGAGCCGACCTCCTCGCGGTACACGCCCGTGATGGTCCTGATCTGCGCCGAGTGCCGGCCCCAGACCCGGCCGAGCGCCTCGGAGATCTCGCCGACGGTGGCCTTCGCGCGGGCCGCGTCGATCGCCGCCTCCAGCAGGTTCGCGTCCGACGACGCCGCCCTGGTCACGGCGTCCAGCGCGCGGTCGACCTCGTCCTGGGAGCGTTCGGCGCGCAGCCGGTCGAGCTTGGCGAGCTGCCGCGCCCGCACGCCCGCGTTGTCGACCTTCAGGACCTCGATCCGCTCGTCGACGGCCACGCGGTACTTGTTCACGCCGATCACCGGCTGCCGCCCGGAGTCGATGCGCGCCTGGGTGCGCGCGGCGGCCTCCTCGATGCGCAGCTTGGGGATGCCCGCGTCGATGGCCTTGGCCATGCCACCGGCCGCCTCGACCTCGGTGATGTGCGCCCACGCACGGTGGGCGAGGTCGTGCGTAAGGCGTTCGACGAACGCGCTGCCACCCCAAGGGTCGATCACACGCGTGGTGCCGGATTCCTGTTGCAGCAGGAGCTGGGTGTTACGGGCGATGCGCGCCGAGAAGTCCGTAGGCAGCGCCAACGCCTCGTCCAACGCGTTGGTGTGCAACGACTGCGTGTGCCCCTGCGTGGCCGCCATCGCCTCGACGCACGTGCGCGGCACGTTGTTGAACACGTCCTGCGCGGTGAGCGACCAGCCCGAGGTCTGGCAGTGCGTACGCAACGACAGCGACTTGGGCGACCGGGGACCGAACTGCCTGACCAGCTTCGCCCAGAGCAGCCGGGCCGCACGCATCTTGGCCACTTCCATGAAGAAGTTCATGCCGATGGCCCAGAAGAACGAAAGACGTGGCGCGAACGCGTCGATGTCCAGGCCGGCGTCCCGTCCGGCCCGCAGGTACTCGACGCCGTCCGCGAGCGTGTAGGCCAGTTCGAGATCGGCCGTCGCACCGGCCTCCTGCATGTGGTAGCCGGAAATGGAGATCGAGTTGAACTTCGGCATCCGCCGCGACGTGAACGCGAAGATGTCGGAGATGATCCGCATCGACGGTCCGGGCGGGTAGATGTAGGTGTTGCGGACCATGAACTCCTTGAGGATGTCGTTCTGGATCGTCCCCGCGAGGAGTTCCGGCGCCACCCCCTGCTCCTCGGCCGCGACCACGTACAGCGCGAGCACGGGCAGCACCGCACCGTTCATGGTCATGGACACGCTCATCCGGTCCAGCGGGATGCCCTCGAAGAGCTGCCGCATGTCCAGGATCGAGTCGATCGCCACGCCGGCCATGCCCACGTCGCCCGCCACGCGCGGGTGGTCGGAGTCGTAGCCCCGGTGCGTGGCCAGGTCGAACGCCACGGACAGGCCCTTCTGCCCGGCGGCGAGGTTGCGCCGGTAGAACGCGTTCGACTCCTCGGCCGTGGAGAAGCCCGCGTACTGGCGGATGGTCCACGGCTGGTTGACGTACATCGTCGGGTAGGGGCCGCGCAGGAACGGCGCGATGCCCGGGTAGGTGCCCAGGAAGTCCAGGCCTTCGAGGTCCGCGGCCGTGTAGAAGGGTTTGACGTCGATGCCCTCAGGTGTCTCCCACGCCCCCGACGGCCGCTCGTCGGCGGGACCGACCTCGGGCTCGCCCAGGTCGATGTCGGCGAAGTCGGGGATCATCGGGCCACTCCGAGGGCGTCGAAGGTCTGTTCCAGCACGTCCAGCGCCGGGCAGCCGGTGAACACGTACCCGTCCACGCGGGCGGTGGACTCCTTGCCGGCGAGCAGGACGCGTTCGGCGCCGGCCGCGCGCAACGCGTCGGCGACCGGCTCGGCCAGTTCCGCGTAGCTCTTCTCGCTGCCGCACAGGCACGCGATCCGCGCGCCGCTTTCCCGGAACCGCGCCACCACGTCGTCCACGCCGGTCGTCGCGCCCGCGGTCGGCGTGTCGATCCCGCCGGCCTGGAACAGGTTGGCGGCGAAACCGGCGCGCGCGGTGTGCGCGGCGACCGGGCCGAGCGTGGCCAGGAAGACCGCGGGCCGGGTCGGGCTCACCTCGGCGGCGTCGCGCAACGCCTCGAACGCCTGGGCGTAGCGCACCCGCGGCAGGCCGCCGCCGGGCTCCTCGGGCGCGGGCGTGCGCACCACGGGAGTCTCGGTCGGGTTCGGGAACTCGCTCACTCCGGTGATCGCGTCCGTGCGGTCGGCGAGGTTGGCCGCACGCCGTGCCCATGTGGCCGCGATCCGCTCCTCGACCAGGTCGAACGCCTGGGGCAGGCCGCCCGCCGCCTCGATCTCGCGGAACCACGCCCATGCGGCGTGCGCGAGGTCGTCGGTCAGCCGCTCGACGTACCAGGAACCGCCCGCCGGGTCGACGACGCCGCCCAGCCGCGACTCCTCGATCAGCAGCGACTGGGTGTTGCGCGCGATCCGGCGGGAGAAGTCGTCGGGCAGGCCGATCGCGTGGTCGAACGGCAGCACGGTCACCGAGTCGGCGCCGCCGAGGCCCGCGCCGAAGCAGGCCACGGTGGTGCGCAGCATGTTCACCCACGGGTCGCGCCGGGTCGTCATCGCGGGTGACGTGACGGCGTGCTGGACCTGCGGTGCGGGCGCGTCGACGACCCCGGTCACCCGGGCCCACAGCCGACGGGCCGCGCGGAACTTGGCGATGGTGAGGAACTGGTCGGCGGTCGCCGCGTAGCGGAACTCCAGCAGCCGCACGGCTTTCCCGGCCGGCACGCCCGCGTCGACCAGGTGCCGCAGGTAGGCCACGGCCACCGCGAGGCTCGCGCCGAGCTCCTCGGCGTCGGAGCCGCCGGCCTCGTGGAACGGCAGCCCGTCCACGACCGCGACCCGCACCGCCGGGAACCGCTCGGCGCGGCGGACCAGGTCGGTGAGGGCGGCGAAGTCCGGTTCCCGCCGGGTGCGGACGAACACGCCGAGCGGGTCGGCGCCGACGTTGCCGTGCACCTCGCCGGGCGCGGATTCCCAGATGCCGAGAATCTCGCGGCCGGTCGCGAGGAAGTCCGAACCTCCGTCGACCACCACGGGCGCGAGGTCCAGGTACACCTCGGCGAGCACCGGGGCCAGCGACTCGGCCGGGATCTTGAGCCACAGCGACGTCGCGCCGTTCTCCAGGTCCGCCAGGACCGCCTCGCGGTCGGGGACGCGGTGGAGCTGGCGGACGTCCCAGCCGCCCTGTGTCCTTCCGCCCCTGGTGAACGGGGTCGTGCCGGGGAGACCGCCGTCCGGGGCGGTGTCCGCCGCCGTGTAGAGCGGGTGTACGCGGATGCCGTCGTACGTCGTGCTTTCCAGCGTCGAGTAGTCCGCGCCGCTCTTGGCGAGCACGCCCAGTACCAGCTCGCGCCACTGCTCGCGGTCCGGCGTGGCGAAGTCGGCGGCGAGCGGCAGTTCACCGATCGGGTCCATCACGCTCCGCAGTGTCACCTGTCGACAGTCCGGCGACCGTGTGACGTCGGTCGCCTTGACCCGTTCGACCGGCCAGTCTTCCACGCTGGGCGAGAATGATCCGCGTGGACACCGAGCGCCTGATCGGCGGCCGATACCGCCTGCGGCACGTACTCGGCCGGGGCTCGATGGGCACGGTCTGGGCCGCGCACGACGAGGTGCTGCGCCGCGCCGTGGCCGTGAAGGAGATGCTGCACCCGCCGGGCACCCCCGAGCCGGAGGCCGAGGTCCTGCGGGAGCGCACGCTGCGCGAAGCCCGGTCGGCCGCCGCCCTGGCCCACCCGAACCTGGTCACCCTGTACGACGTGGTCCGGCACGACGGCGAGCCGTTCGTGGTGATGGAGCTGGTGCCGTCGGCGTCGCTGGCGGAAGTGGTCCGCGAACGCGGGCCGCTGACCGACGAGCAGGGCGCCGTCGTGGCGGACGCCGTGGCGGCGGGGTTGGAGGCGGCGCACCGCGCGGGCATCACGCACCGGGACGTCAAGCCGGGCAACGTGCTGGTCGCGGACGACGGGCGGGTGAAGCTCACCGACTTCGGCATCGCCCGCAACGTGGCCGAGGCGACGTTGACCAGCCGGGGCATCACGCTGGGCACGCCCGCGTTCATCGCGCCCGAGGTGGCGGCGGGCGGGGACGTGTCGCCGGCCGCGGACCTGTGGTCGTTGGGCGCCACGCTCTACGCGGCGATGACCGGGCAGGACCCTTACGAGGGCGCGAACGTCATGCAGACGGTCAACCAGGTGATCCACGCCGACGTGCCGGACCTCGGCGTGACCGGCGGGTTGGAACCGGTGATCGCGGGCCTGATGGTGAAGGACCCGCAGGCGCGGATCCCGTTGGCCGAGGTGCGCCGACTGCTCGTCGACACGCTGCCGGAGCCGGGCGCGAACGTGTTCCCGTCCGACGGCCCGACCCGGCCGGTGGTCGAGGTCGTCCGCCGGCCGCCGGCCAAGCCGGTGATCGCCCCGGACACGCCGCTGGCCTCCGACCCCGGCCCGCTGCCGTTCACTCTCACGCCCGAACGCCGGCGTCCGGTGTCCAAACCGGTGGTCCTGCTGGCGTTGGTGCTGTTCGTGGTGGCAAGCGTCGGGGGCTTCGCGGCGACGCGGACGCTCGCGGGGACGTCGCCGTTGCCACCGGCCACGGGCGCGCGGCCGACCGTGTCGCCGCTTCCCGACGACCTGCCGTTGCAGCCGGTGCGCGCGTCGGCGGCGGCGGCCAACGGCGAGCGGGACACGGAGTTCGGGCTGTCGGTCGGCGTGGACTGGACACAGTTCGTGGAACAGCGCCTGCACCAGATCCTGCCGCCGAGCACGGTCGTGCACTTCGTGTCGCCGGACGGGGTGTACGAGGTGACCGTGCAGAAGTTCACGGTCTTCTACCCGAAGTTGACCGACGAGGACTACGTGAAAGCGGTGGCGGAGCGTTGGGGACCGGACCGGATCTTCGGTCAGGCCGTGACGCCGTCCACGGGCGGGATCCTGTTCTCGTACCGCACGGTCGAGCAGACCACGTCCACCGGTCCCGGCCGGGGGGCCGAGCCGGATCTTCGGCGCAGCCGGTACTCGCGGTTGGTGCCGGCCGGGCCGAGCCTGTGGGTCGTGGAGGTCTCGTTCCCCACCGACCAGGAGGAGGCCGGTCGGACGCGGTTGTTCGGACCGATCGCGAACTCGTTCACGGTGGGCTGACCGGCTCCACGCGCGAGTTATGCGTTCAGGCACCGCGAGTTGTGCGTTCGGGAATCACCCGAAGGGAGGTGCCCGAACGCGTGTCTCAGGGTGTCCGAGTGGAGGACTCGCGGGGTGTCCGAAGATCGGGAACGGGGGCGGTTCGGGCGGCCGGCGGGCCCCGGACCGGATTAGGCTCGCGGCCGTGACCGCAGAGAACACCACGCCCGAAGCACTGGCCGCCGCCCGCCTGCGTGAACGGACCGGCGTGGACAGCCACGACATCGCCGTGATCCTGGGTTCCGGCTGGCGGCCCGCCGCCGACCTGGTCGGCGACCCGGCGTCCGAGGTGGCGATGGCCGACCTGCCCGGCTTCGCCGCGCCGACCGCGTTCGGCCACGGCGGCACGATCCGCTCGGTTCCGGTGGCGGGCAAGAACGTCCTGGTCATGCTCGGCCGCACGCACGGTTACGAGGGCAAGGGCATCGAGAAGGTCGTCCACAACGTCCGCACCGCGGCGGCGGCGGGCGTCAAGACCGTGGTCCTGACGAACGCGGCCGGCGGCCTGCGCCAGGGCATGACGGTCGGCCAGCCCGTCCTGATCAGCGACCACCTCAACCTGACCGCGTCCTCGCCGCTGGTCGGCGCGCGGTTCGTCGACCTGACCGACCTGTACTCGCCCCGGTTGCGCGCGTTGAGCCGCGAGATCGACCCGACGCTCGAAGAGGGCGTCTACGCGGGCCTGCCCGGTCCGCACTTCGAGACCCCGGCCGAGATCCGGATGCTGCGCACGATGGGCGCCGACCTGGTCGGCATGTCGACCGTGCTGGAGGCGATCGCGGCCCGCGCCGAGGGTGTCGAGGTCTTCGGCCTGTCGCTGGTCACCAACCTCGCGGCCGGCATCACCGGCGAACCGCTGAACCACGAGGAGGTCCTGGAGGCCGGGCGCGCGTCCGCGAGCCGCATGGGCACGTTCCTGCGCGCGCTGGTGGAGCGGGCGTGAGCCTGTCCCCCGCGTTGCGCGACGCCGCGTTCCGTTGGATCGCCGACGACCCGTCGCCCGAGGACCGGACCGCGCTGCAGAACCTGGTGGCGTCGGCCATGGTCGGGGACGCGGCGGCACTCGAGGAACTGGCCGACCGGATGTCCGGACCGCTGACGTTCGGCACGGCCGGCCTGCGCGGTCCGGTGCGGGCCGGGCCGAACGGGATGAACCGGGCGGTGGTCGTGCGGACCACGGCGGGGTTGGCGGCGTGGTTGCGCTCGCGGGGGACCGTGTTCGTGGGACGGGACGCGCGGCACGGGTCGGAGGAGTTCTGCGCGGCGGCGGCCTCGGTGCTGGCCGCCGCGGGTTTCGACGTGCGCGTGCTGCCCGGCCCGTTGCCGACGCCGGTGTTGGCGTACCTCGTCCGGCGGAACGACGCGCTCGCGGGCGTGCAGATCACCGCGTCGCACAACCCGCCGGCGGACAACGGCTACAAGCTCTACCTGGACGGCGGCGGCCAGATCGTGCCGCCGGCCGACCGGGAGATCGAGGCGGCGATCGCCGCGGTGCCGTCGGCGGTCTCGGTGCCTACGTCGGACAGCTACACGACTTTGCCCGATTCGGTGGTCGAGGAGTATCTCGACCGGGTGGCCTCGCTGCCGACAGGCACCAGCCGTGACCTGCGCGTCGTGTTGACGCCCATGCACGGCGTCGGTGGTGCCACGGCCGTGGCGGCGTTGCAGCGGGCCGGGTTCACGGACGTGCGCGTGGTGCGTGAGCAGGCCGTGCCCGACGCCGAGTTCCCGACGGTGGCGTTCCCGAACCCCGAGGAACCCGGCGCGGCCGACCTGCTGCTGGAGTTGGCGGCGTCGTCGGGCGCCGACCTGGCGATCGCCCTGGACCCGGACGCGGACCGATGCGCGTTGGGCGTGCGGGAGCGCGACGGGTCGTGGCGGATGCTGCGTGGCGACGAGACGGGCGTGCTGCTGGGGTCGTTGGTGCTGTCGACGACCACCCAGCCGGACCCGTTGGTGGCTACCACGATCGTGTCGTCGTCACTGCTCAAGTCCGTGGCGGACAAGGCCGGCGCGCGGTACGCGGAGACGTTGACGGGCTTCAAGTGGCTGGTCCGCGCCGGCGAGGGGCTGGTGTTCGCGTACGAGGAGGCGCTCGGGTTGTGCGTCGACCCGGCGGCCGTGAACGACAAGGACGGCATCTCGGCGGCGGTGCTGGCGTGCGACCTGGCGGCGGGGCTGAAGTCGTCCGGGCGGACGCTGCTCGACGCCCTCGACCAGTTGGCCGTGGAGCACGGCGTGCACCTGACCGATCAGGTGTCGTTGAGATTCGACGACTTGAGCCGGATCGGGGCATTGATGTCCCGGCTGCGGGCCAATCCGCCCGAAGGCTTTTCGTTCGAGGACTTGTTGCCGGAGGCGGACGTGGTGCGCTTGCGTGCCGATGGCGTGCGCGTGATCGTCCGCCCGTCGGGGACCGAACCGAAGCTGAAGGCGTACCTGGAGGTCGTCGAACCGGTGGCCGACGACCTCGCTCCGGCCCGGTCCCGGGCTCAGGCGCGGCTCGCGGAGTTGCGCGCGGTGGTGTCGGGACTGCTCACGACGCCAGAGTGATCAACAGGCAGAGCACCGCGACGGCGAACGCGACACCCGCCACCACGAACGGTCGGCGGGTGGGCGGTGCCACCCGGTTGTGGGTCACTGCGGCGACGGAGATACGCCCCAGGATGTAGCTGACGGTGCACAGCGCCACGCCGAGTGCGAGAACCAGCGTGTTCGCGTTCCATGGGCTGTGGTCGAGTCCCGGCCACACCCCGAACAACACCAGCGGCAGCCCGATCAGCCCGATCCCGATCGAAAGGCCACCACCCCAGGTGATCCGTCGATTGCGCTGGATGGTCTCGATGCTGCGAGTGTCCATGACTCCCTCCCGGTCACTACTACAGGGACGCGCAGCACCCGGATCGGTTCCCGGGTCGCACACTCCCCGTCACCGATTGTCCCCGAACCACCGGTAGTGGTGGTCACCCGGTACGGGTGACCCGACGCGTAACGCCCTGATGCCACAGTTCGACGCACAGCGTGACGGACCACCGGAGGTCGATCATGTTCCCGCCGCCCATGTGTGGCTCTTGCGGCGCATCGCTGCAACCGCCGAACACCACCTGTCAGGTCTGTGGCACGGCCGCGTGGCCGACACCGCCGCCGCCGCAGGCACCGCCGCCGCCCAACTACGGGCAGCCGACGTTCGCCCAGCCCGTGCCCGTGGCGCCGGGGTTCGGGTACGGCGTGCCGATGCGGGTCGTGACGCCGAAGTCGTCCGGGATCGCCGTCCTGCTGTCGATCCTGTGGCTCGGCGCGGGGAACCTCTACGTGAACCAGACCGGGTTGGGGATCGGCCTGCTGCTGGCCAACTTCCCGTTGTGGCTGCTCGCGGTGACCGTGCTCGGGTGGTTCATCGCGTTCCCGTTGTGGATCATCGGCGTGGTGGTGTCCACGGTCCTCGCCGCGCAGGGCGCCAAGGAGTACAACATGCGCAACGGGATCGTCGTGTACTGAGATCGGGGGACGGTGGCCGGGCCACCGTCCCGCGCGATCACTTGTCGGACAACTGTTCCATCGCCGGCGTGTACCGACCGCCGGCCGCCTGACCGGCGACTTCCTCGATGGTCGCCAGGTCCTGCCCGGTGAGGGTCAGCCGCGTGGCGGCGACGTTCTCCTCCAGGTAGCGGACACGCTTCGTGCCCGGGATCGGCACGACGTGGTCACCCTGGTGCTGGACCCAGGCCAACGCCAACTGACCGGGCGTGACGCCCTTCTCGGCGGCCAACGCGGTCAACGCGGCCACGATCGCCGCGTTGCGGTCGAAGTTCTCGTCGCTGAAGCGGGGCAGCCGGTGGCGCATGTCGTCGGCTTCGAGCTGGTCGGTCGACGCGATCCGGCCGGTGAGGAAACCGCGGCCCAGCGGCGAGAACGGCACGATGCCGATGCCCAGTTCGGCGCACGTGGGGACGATCTCGTGCTCGATGTCGCGGGTCCACAGCGACCACTCGCTTTGCAACGCGGTGATCGGGTGGACGGCGTGCGCGCGCCGGATCGTGGCGGCCGAGGCCTCGGACAACCCGAGGTGCCGCACCTTGCCCGCTTCGACGAGTTCCGCCATCGCACCGACCGTCTCCTCGATCGGGACGGTCCGGTCGACGCGGTGTTGGTAGTAGAGGTCGATGTGGTCGACGTTCAGCCGCTTGAGGGACGCCTCGAGGGCGCGCTTCACGTACGGTGCGTCGCCACGCGGGCGGCGTTCGGTGTCGGCCAAGGCGAACTTCGTGGCCAGCACGACCTGGTCGCGGCGGTCGGCGATGGCGCGGCCGACGAGTTCCTCGTTGGCGCCGTCGCCGTACGCGTCGGCCGTGTCGAGCAGCGTGACGCCGAGTTCGAGGGCGCGGTGGACGGTGCGGATGGACTCCTGCTCGTCGCCCGTGCCGTAGGCCTGGCTCATGCCCATGCAGCCCAGACCCTGTGGGCCGACTTCGAGGGTGCCGAGGAGTGTCACGCGGTGATTCCTTCCTGGACGAGCGACTGCTCGATCTGTTCGTAGTGCGCGATCTTGTAATCGAGCACGCTGAGTGACACCTGCAACTCGGCGATCCGCTCCCGCACGGAGGCCCGGTGCTCGCACAGGATCTGCATCCGGCGACCCGCGGCGGCGGGGCCGCGGTTTCGGAGCTGCGCGTACTCGCTCAGCATCCGGATGGGCATGCCCGTGGTGCGCATCCGGGTCAGGAACGCGAGCCAGTTGAGGTCCTCGTCGGTGTAGCTGCGCCGCCCGCCCGTGGTCCGGGCCGGCGGTTCCACCAGCCCGATCCGTTCGTAGTAGCGCAGCGTGTCGATCGAGAGCCCGCTGCGCTCGGCCGCTTGAGCGATCGAGTAGGTCACGCCTTCGACCGTAGGAGCTGGAGCGCACTCCAGGTCAACCCGGACGGGGTAATACCGATCTCAGCTTGCCCGCTGGGACGGACGACGCCGATCTTGGCCCGCTCGGGGCAGGCGGTGCCGATCTTGGCTCGCCGCCCACCCGATCCGCACGGGCACGGCCCGATCCGGCCACCCGCACACCGGACCTTGCCGGCCTGACGGCCAGGGCGGTCCGCTCAGAGTGCCTGAACGCGCCGGGGTGCCGAGTGCGTGGTTCGAGGTGTCCGAGTGCGTATTTCAGGGTGTCCGAGTGCGTATTTCGGGGTGTCTGAGCGGAGGACTCGCGTGTTGGTGGAGGTGAGGGGGTTGGGTGCGGTTGGGGGCTGCTGGACTCGGCTTGCGATGCCGGGAGTTCTGGCTTGGGGCGTGCGGACTTCGCGGTGTTCGGACGCGTGACTCGCGTGGCAGCCGTCAGATTTGCGGACTGGCGGTCCGGATGGGTGCCTGAATGCACGACTCGCGGTGCTTGAATGCACGACTCGCGGTGTCCGAGTGCATAACTCGCGCTTTGGCTGGGCGCGGGTCTCCTGGGCTGGAGAGGGGTGGGTGGGCGGCGGCCCGAGTCGGAAGCGGAGGTCACGGGGTTTTGGGGAGGGACCAGGCTTCCAGGTGGGCGGCTAAGCCGGGGACGTCGATCTGGTCTCGGCCGAGGGCGCGGACCAGGTCCAGGGCCTCGTCCTCCTCGGCGTCTATCCACCAGCCGTTGATGTCGCACAAGGTCACGGCGGCCACCCAGCCCAGGCGCCAGTTGCCCTCACCCAAGGGGCGGGTGCGGACGATCGAGTCCAGCAGTGCCGACGCCTTGAGCCATAACGTGTCGTAGGCCTCGACGCCCAACACCGTGGCACGGGGACGGTGTGCCGCCGAGTCGAGCAGGCCGAGGTCGCGCACGACCAGGTCGCCACCGGTCACGGCGGTCGCCAGCACCAGCAAGTCGCCGGCGTCGAGGTAATTCACCACAGCTTGACGCGCTCCCTGTCGCCAGGGCAGCGTCGAGTTCACCAGCTCGTCCAACGCCCCGGGTCCGAATCGTCTCTTCGCCCCCGCGAAGAGGATGGTGTCGGTCGCGTCGTGCGCCCCCGCGCACACCGAACACGACCCGATCTTCAACGGCGCACCATACCGGTGCGCGCCGGGGCCGGGTGCACGTTCACACCTGTGGAGGTGTGTCGGGTCGGTCGAGGGCATGGGGTCAGGTTATCGAACACGTGTTCGAGGGACAGTCGAAACCACCCGGGGATCGCTCGAAAGTGTGCGGTCAGGCCGGTCCCATGCGTTCGAGGAGACCCCGGTACTTCGGGAGTACGCGTCCGAGGACCTCGGAGAGCTGCTCCTCCTTCTGCAGACGCGACCACCGGTCGGCCAGCGCGAGCCGCACGACCTCCTGCTTGGAGCGCCCCTCGACGGCCGCCAACTCGTCGAGACGCCGGTTTTCCTCATCGCTCAGACGCAGGGTCATCGCCATGGAAAAAGACGGTACCAAGTTGATACCACGGAGACCAGACCGTGTTTTGTAACACTGTTGCGATAAGATGGCCCGGTGCCGAGACCGAAGACCCACGACGACGCGCTGCGTGCCCGCCTGCTCGACCGCGCGGGTGAATTGTTGTCATCGGAAGGACCGAACGCCCTGAGCTTGCGCAGGCTCGCCGCCGATGTCAACACCTCGACCACAGCGGTGTATTCGCTGTTCGGCGGCAAGCCGGCGTTGCTGGACGCGTTGTACGAAGAGGCGTTCCGCCGTTTCGGCGAACGGGTCGCGGCCGTACCGCTCAGCGACGACCCCGTGGAGAACATCGTCCGGATCGGGCTGGCCTACCGCCGCAGCGCCCTGGCCGACCCGCAGTTCTACCTCGTGATGTTCAGCAAGGTCGTGCCCAACTTCGAACCCTCCGAGGAGACCGGTTCGGCCGCGCTGCGCACGTTCCAGCCGGTGCTCGACAACGTCCGCCGCGCCATCGAGCTGGAGATCTTCGTGGCCGCGCCGGAGGAGCACATCGGCATCGCGGTGTGGGGCATGGTCCACGGCCTGGTCAGCCTGGAACTCAACGGAAACCTGCCCGCCGAGCTGACGATCGGCGAGATGTACGAGCGGGCCGTGCGGGCGAACGTCAACGGCTGGCGACGGTAGCCGACGACAGGCAGCGGGAAAGTCTACGCTTGTAGACGAAAACCCCGTCCGGCACCAGGCCGGACGGGGTTTCGAGGAAAGAAGTAAGGCAGGGCCCGGGGGACGGCCGCCGCGAAATCCCCCGGGCCCCGTTCAGACTGCCCCTATCAGGACAGTCCGCTCTGCAGCGCCCTGATCAACTCGCCGTCAGCGGTGTCGCTGTCGAGTGACCAGATCATCGCGCCGCCAAGCTTGCGATCGGAGATGTACCGACCCTTGCGCTTCAGCTCGGTCGGGTCGTCCCACGTCCAGAAGGTCGTCCCGTCGAACAGCCAGGCGTGCCCGGCCTTCTCGTCCCGGTACACCTTGAACTTCGAGAGCTGCGCCTTGAGGGTCTTGTAGTCCTCCTGGCCCGCTTCGTACGTGGCCGGCGCCGGCCCGGAGACGGGCTGGAACAGGCCGTTGTTCTCGTTCTTCACCCCGGTCCAGCCGCGGCTGAAGAACGGGACGCCGAACACGATCTTCGAGCGCGGCGCACCCGACTTCAGGTAGTGGTCCACGACCACCTGGGTGCTGAAGTTCGAGTTGGTCGGGTCGCCCGCCGGCGTCCGCAGCGCGGACTGCTGGTTCGTCGTCGAGTCCCAACCACCGTGGTAGTCGTACCCCTGAACCGTGCCGAAGGTCAACAGGGAGAACACCTTCGGAACCTCGAAGCCGCGGTCGAGCATGCCCGGGTTGGCGGGCAGGAACGCGGTCAGGTCGTACTTCTTGCCGTTGCGCCAAGACAACGGGGCGAACTGCTTGCGGTACTCACGCAGCAGCGCGGTGAAGTTGACCTTGTCCTCGACCCGGATGACGTTGCCGTCGTTGGCCGGGCTCGACGGCCACTCCCAGTCCAGGTCGATGCCGTCGAAGATGCCGGCGGCGGCACCGGGCTTCAGGCCCGGGACGTTGCCCTTGAGCCACAGGTCGACGCACGACTTCACGTGCGCGGCCCGGGACTCGGGCGTCAACGCCGCGTCGGAGAAGTACTTCGAGCCGCTCCAGCCACCGAGCGAGATGTAGACCTTCAGCTTCGGGAACTTCTTCTTCAGCTGCTTGAGCTGGTTGAGGTTGCCCGCCAGCGGCTGCCCGGCGACGTCCGCCTTGCCGCTCACGCTCTGCGCCGCCGTGAACTGCCGCTTGAAGTCGGCGTCCGGGTCGGGGCTGTAGCACTTGCCCTCCGCGTCCAGGAAGCCGAACGCGTAGTTCAGGTGCGTCAGGCGGGCCGCGGTTCCGTTCTTGACCAGGTCGTTGACGAGGAAGTTGCGGTCGTAGCCACTCCACGCGGTGTAGTACCCGACGGTGCGCGGCTTGTCGCGGTCGTGATCGTTGCCGTGCGCCTGCGCCGCGGGCGCAAGCGTCATGCCCAGAGCGGAAACCAGAAGGGCGGGGACCACCCATCTCCTGCTCTTCATGCTTCTCCTCGTGTGAACCTGGCGGCGGCGTTGCCGGCTGTGGTCTGGACCACGGTAGTGATGAGGTCTAGACCACCACTACGGCCGAACGGACGAATCCGCGCATCCTGGGTGATTCGCGCCGGATGACTTATTCACAGACAACGCAAAAGTTTGCATGTGCGCACAGGACCGCGATCGCGCTAGCGTCGCCTTGCTCAAGTTTGAATAGGAGGGGACATGACGATCCTGGTGACCGGCGCGACCGGAACCGTGGGCGGCGAAGTCGTGCGGCAGCTCGGGCGGCGCGGGGTCAGGCCGCGTGCACTGTCGCGACGGGACGTGGAGATCCCGGGGGCGGACGCGGTGCGGGGCGACCTGGTGCGACCGGAAAGCGTGCCGCTGGACGGTGTGACGGCGTTGTTCCTGGTGGCGGCGATCGAGGAGCCGGACCCGGCCGCACTCGTCCGGGACCTGCTGACGCGGGCGTCCGGAGTGGAACGGGTGGTGTTCCTGTCATCGGACGCCGTCGCCGCGCAGCGGGCAGGAAGTTGCGAGACCCACGAGGCGGTGGAGCGGGCGATCGAGGAGATCAGTCCACAGTGGACGCACGTGCGCCCCGGCGAGTTCATGTCGAACAAGCTGGTGTGGGCGCGGACGATCAAAGAGGAGGACGTCGTCCGCGCGGCCTACCCGGACGCGTTGGGTGCGCCCGTGCACGAAGGCGACATCGCGGAGGTCGCGGTGCACGCGTTGACGGAGGACGGCCACCACGGGCAGGCGTACCGGCTGTCCGGACCGGAACTGCTCACGCACCGGCAGCAGGCCGAGGCGATCGGGAGGGGGTTGGGGAGAACGATCGGCTTCGAGGCCCTGACCTACCGGCAGCAGCGGGAGACCCTGATCCGCGACGTCGGCCTGCCGTACGACGTCGCGGAGTACCTGATGGGGTATTTCGCCCAGCACAACGAAGAACCGCCGCCGCTGACCGACGACTTCGAGCGGATCACGGGGCGGAAGGGACGGACTCTGGCCGACTGGGCCGCCGACCACGCCGGGGAGTTGGCTCAGACGGCGCCGTAGAGACGGTCGCCGGCGTCGCCGAGGCCGGGGACGATGAAGCCCGAGTCGTTCAGGCGTTCGTCGACGCTGGCCGTCACCACGCGGACCGGCAGGCCGGATTCCTCCAGGCGCTTGAGGCCCTCGGGGGCGGCCAGGGCGCAGATCGCGGTCACGTCGGACGCGCCGCGCTTGGTCAGCAGGGTGATCGCGTAGACCAGCGAACCGCCCGTGGCGAGCATCGGGTCGAGCACGAACACCGGGCGGTTCGCCAGGTCCGCGGGCAGGGATTCCATGTAGGGGCGGGGTTTGAGCGTTTCCTCGTCCCGGGCCAGGCCGACGAAGCCCATCTGGGCGTCGGGGATGAGCTTGTGGGCTTCGTCGGCCATGCCCAGTCCCGCGCGGAGCACGGGGACGAGCAAAGGCGGGTTCGCCAGCCGGTAACCGGTGGTGCGGGCCACCGGGGTGTGGACGCGGTCGGTCGCCACGGCGGCGTCGCGCGTGGCCTCGTAGACGAGCATGACGGTCAGTTCGTGCAGCGCGGCGCGGAACGTCGCGTTGTCCGTGCGGGCGTCGCGCATGGTCGTGAGGCGAGCGCGGGCCAGCGGGTGATCTACGACCAGGACGTCCATGCGGGCACAGTACGGTCCGGACGTCCCGGTCGCGAGGACTGGCTCGGGGGTTACGCGGGGTACCAGGTCGGCGGGGGTTGCCAGGTGGGGCCGGCGGGGAGGCGGGCGTCCACCAGGTAGTCGTGAGCGGCTTTCACGACCTGGTGGAGCGGGATCTCGGCGTCGGAGGGGTAGTCGACCTCGGCGTCCAGGTAGCGGTAGAGGAGAGTTTCGCCGGGGTATGGAGCGATGCCCTTGCTGAACCACATGCCCTGAGGACCCCGGTAGAGCAGCGTGCCCCGGTTCTTGGAGGCGAACACGCCGATGACGAGGAGCCCGTCGCGCGGGTCGAGGGCGTTGAGCTGGATCAGCGTGGGGCCGTCGTCGTACTTGACGACGTCGATCACCCGGTCCAGGTCCGATGCCGAACGCACGACCACGGGGACGTCCACCTCCGGGTCGTACCAGGCAAGGAACTCCATCATGATCACTCGCCTTTCAGGTGATCTGAAGGTCCTGGAGTGCCTCGTTCATCTCGACGATGGTCCGGAAGTGGCCGACGAGATTGTTGAAGTCGGGGTTTCGGGTGAGCTTGCCGAGGGGTTCGTCACCGTCCGTCTCGGGTGGGACGATGTCGACGGTCAAAGTCCAATCGGCGTGGACACCGGCGATCTTCCAGCTCTTCTGCATGGTGAATAAGGTGATTCCTTGCCGTGGTGTCTCGCAAGAGGCCCCATGGGGTGACAGGACTTTCGTGCCATGGTGGCAAGGCTGGAAGGTGAGGCGCATGACGAGCAAGGGGGCATCCTTCCGCCAGCGCAGAGTATCGACCGAATTGCGGGCACTTCGCCGCGCAAGGGGTCTGAGCTGCGCGGAAGTGGCGAAGGCGATCGGCTGTTCGGAGAGCAAGATAAGCCGAATGGAGACTGGGCAACGCGGCCTACAGGTCGATGAGGTCGCCGCCATCCTCGGCTACCTCCAAGCTCCGGCCGCATTGCGGCACGAACTGGTCGCGCTGGTCAGGGACGGAGAAGGCCGAAACTGGCACGCCGTCCACGGCAAGCTGCCCGGACACTGGAAAGATCTGATCACGATCGAAGCCGAGGCGAGCGCCCTCTACAACTTCGAACCGATGGTCATGCCAGGGTTGACCCAGACCCCGGACTACGCCCGCGCGATCATCGCGGGAGGAACCTACAACCTGACCGTGGGCGAACTGGACAACCTGGTCGCGACCCGAATGGGCAGGCAGTTCGTCCTGGGTCGGGCACACGTCCACCTGATCATCGACGAGATCGCACTCCGGCGACCACTCGGCGACAGGCAGATGATGCACGCTCAACTCCGACACCTCATGGCGCTGACCAGTCGGCCGAACATGGAGATTCTGATCGTGCCGTTCGACTCAATCGCACACCCAGGGCTGTCGGGAGCATTTGTGAGACTGGAATTCAATGATCAGCCGGGTTTGGTCTATGTAGAGGGGCGAGGAACCAGCGCCTTTCTGGAGGAAGAGGTCCATCTGGAGCACGCTAGGCTTGCCTGGCACAAGCTGCGTGACTTGGCGCTGTCACCCGAGCAGTCAGTCGGGCTGATTGCCAAGATCGCGGGCGAGATGTCCGAACCCTAGGAGCATCCATGTGGCGCAAGAGCAGCTACAGCACCGACCAGGCGAACTGCGTCGAGGTCATGTGGCAGAAGAGCAGCCACAGCACCAGCCAGGCGAACTGCGTCGAGGTCATGTGGCAGAAGAGCAGCCACAGTGAACCGGAAAACTGTGTCGAGGTTGCCCGCTCAGCGGACCGGGTGTCCATTCGGGACTCGAAGAACCCCGATGGGCCGGTCCTGACCGTCCCCGCCGTGGACTGGCGTGGGTTCATCCGGCCTCGCGGCTGAAGAACCTCCGCATCGGATCTTCGCCGCTGACCTCCACCGGCTCGCCTCCGTCGTCAACCCGGAGGCGGCGGTGGCGGTCGCGGGATGCCCAGGCGTGCAGGGTGCGTCCTAGCAACAAGAAGGCCTGCGGGCCGGTCACCGTCACCACGACGGTGGTCACCGAAACCGGGTCCCAGCCCTTGGTGTCCGGAGGTGGGGGCGGGCCCTTCGCGAACTCCGGGTCGTAGTCCAGGGCCTCCAGCTCGGCGAGCAGTCTCCGTGCCTCCGCGTCGACCTCGGCCGGGTCGTCGCCCAGGACCTCGATGGTCACCCGGTGGGAAATGCTCGCCATAGGGGCGACGATAGTGAGTCGTGCGCAAGGCATTGCTGATAGCGACCGACACGTACGACGATCCCGCGTACGACGCACTCCGCGCCCCCCGCCACGACGCCGTCGCCCTCGCCGACGTGCTCACCGCGCCCACGATCGGGGCGTTCACCGCGTCTGTCCTGGTCAATCGGTCGGCACACGACCTGCGCCTGGCGCTCGACGAGTTCTTCGGCGAAGCGGACCGGGAGGACGTCCTCCTGCTCTACCTGTCCGGGCACGGGATCAAGGACATGCGCGGGCGGCTGCACTTCGTCGCGTCCGACACGCGGGCCGACCGACTCGCCGCGAGTGGCGTCTCGGCCGAGTTCGTCCGCGACCTGATCGACTCCGGTCGTGCGCGGAAAGTGCTGGTGTGGCTGGACTGCTGCTACGGCGGCGCCTTCCCGCCCGGTGCCGTGCCCAAGGCCGCCGGTGGCGTGGACGTCTTGGCGCAGCTCGACGACGGTCGGGGCTGCGCCGTGATGACCGCGTCGACCCACGTCCAGTGGGCGTACGAACCGTCCGGCTCGGTGACCGGCACGCCGACCCGGTCGATCTTCACCGAGGCGATCGTCACCGGCCTGCGCACGGGCGCGGCCGACCTTGACCAGGACGGTCTGATCACCTCGCGCGAGCTGTACGAGTACGTGTACGAGCAGGTCCGCTCGGTGAACCCGGCCCAGACCCCGACGGGGAACGACCAGGTCAGCGGGCGTCTGTTGGTGGCGTACGCGGGACGGGCACCGGTGGCACCGGTGTTCGTCCGTCCCGCGCCGTCCTTGTCCTTCGAGTCGTGGACGTGGACCGCGAAGCTGGATGTGACCGGAGTGCCGGTGTTCAGCCCCGACGGCCGGTGGTTCGTGTGCGGCAGGTGGGTGTGGGACACCGGGGACTGGCGGCGGGTGGCGGCGTTCGAGGTGATCTCGTCGCCGGCGTTCAGCCCGGACGGGCGGGTGTTGGGCGTGCCGACCTCGCATGGCGTGGAGCTGGTCGACGTGGGTTCTTGGCGTGCGGCCGAGATCCTGCCGTACTCGGCGAAGCCTTCGGGTGATCTCAGCTTCTCCACGCCGGACAAGCTGCTCGCGCCGGATGCGACGTTGTGGTGGCGGGAGTCGGGGAGGTGGCAGGAGTCGAATGCACTCCAGTACGTACCGGAGTCCACGACGTTCGCGGGCGAACTGACGCTCCACCGACTGGCGTCCGGGACCGAGGTGTGGAGCGGCGACGACCTGCTTGGTCAGCTCGTCGAGCCCGTGGTGGCCGGTGGCGGGCTCGTCGCGGGGAGCGGACAGGTGTTCGATTCCCGCCGGCAACCGCTGATCTCCTTCACGGGCCGGGCCGCCGCGCTCAGTTGGGACACGTTGGCGATCAGCGAACCGGACCGGGTGCGGCTGCTGGACGTGGCATCCGGCCGGGAACTGCACCTACTGGCACGGCCGGGCGGGCACGGACCGGTGGCGATCAGCCCGGACGGGCGGCTGATCGCGGCGTCGAACGCGTCCGGGACCCGGTTGTGGGCGCGGTCGACCGCGGATCTGCACCCGCTCCCCTTCTCGCCGACCTCGCCCGCCTCGGCCGCGGAGTCGCGTTCGATCGCGCCGTGGGTCGTCGGTCCCCTGGCGGCCGGGGTCGGGGCTCTGCTGGGCGTGACGTTCTCGTTGCCGCTGGTGGTGACGATCGCGGTGGCGGTCGCGCTGGGTCTGGTCACGTTCTTCTTGCTGCTCGCGGTGAGGACTTAGACTCGTTCGGGTGAGCGACGAGCTGGTGCCCGAACCCAGTCAGATGCGTGCCTCCGACGCCGACCGCCAGAAGGTCGCCGAGCTGCTCCAGCGCGCGCACGGCGACGGCCGACTCGACCTGGTGGAGCTGGACGAACGGCTGGCCGCGGCGTACGCGGCGAAGACGTACGGCGAACTCGTGCCGCTGACCGCCGACCTCGGCGGCCCCGGCCTGCCCGTGCCCGCGCCGATCGGCGGCAACCACCCGTCGCAGCGGGTCGGCGGCACGCCCGGTTCGGCGTCGTCCGTGGCGATCTTCTCCGGGGTCGAGCGCAAGGGCGAGTGGGTCGTGCCCGCCACGCACACCGCCGTCGCGATCATGGGCGGGGTGGTGCTGGACCTGTCCAAGGCGCGCTTCGCCCAGCAGGAGACAGTGATCAACATCCTCGCCTTCTGGGGCGGCGTGGAGATCTACGTGCCGGAAGACGTCACCGTGCGCGTCGACGGGTCCGGCATCATGGGCGCGTTCGACGACAGCACGTACAAGACGCCGACCGTGCCCGGCGGTCCGTCCGTCCGGATCACCGGCCTGGCCGTGATGGCGGGCGTCGAGGTGAAGCGCCCCAAGAAGAAGAAACTGAAGGGCCGCAAGAACCCCGAACTGGAGTCCTGAGACTCCAGTGCACACGGCCTGGTCCGACCTGCCCGACGCGGTGCGCGACCAGGTGGTGTGGGAAGTCGGCCCGGTCGTCGACGCACGGGACGTCACAGTCGGGCGGAACAGTGACCTCGCAGTCGGTTTGCGAACGTCGAACGGCCGGGTGTTCGTCAAAGCGGTTCGTGGGCGCAGCAGGCGGATGCGGTGGCTGCGCAACGAGGTCGTCGCGGGACGGGTCGCCAAGGGCATCTCGCCGGCCGTGACCTTCCACGCCGACATCGGCGACTGGTTCGTCGTCGGGTTCGAGCACTTCGATGGGCGGCCGGCCGATCTCGCGCCGGGTTCTCCCGACCTGCCGGCGGTGGCGGACGTCGTCAACCGGATCGGCGAGGTCGAGGCCGGCGGGTTGCGCTCGCTGGCAGACAGGTGGTCCGACACCGACTGGTGGTCCCGACTCTCAGGCACCCGACCCGAGGTGGTCGACGGCTGGGACGTCGACGCGGCGACCCGACTCTCGGCACGGATTCCCGGACTGGTCGCGGGGGATTCCCTCGTGCACACCGATCTGCACGGAAACCAAGTGCTCCTCGGTGACGACGGCGCGGTGCGCGTCGTCGACTGGGGACTGCCCGCATCGGGCGCACGGTGGGTCGACCCCACCATGATCGTGCTTCGGCTGATCGAGGCCGGACACGACGCGGCCGATGCCGAACGCTGGGCACGGTCCGCGCTGCCGTCGTTCGCCGAGGCCGACGACGAGACCGTGACCGCGTTCGCCTGCTATCTGGCCGGGCTGTGGACGTTCTGGGCCGTGGACTCCCCCGGGCCCGGAGTCGTCCACCGGGCCGTGCTCGCGCGCCACTACCTGCGGTACCGCCTGCTCGGCAATGCCTCGGCGAACGGCGCGATGCCCATCCGACGGGGGTTCGGAACCGAAGACGAGGGGTGAGCGAGGGCGGGTGCCCCCGCCTAGACTCGGCCGCATGGCCGCACCCACGACAACCTCGGATTTCGCGGACGCCGTGCGCGACGAAGACTCGCTGCGGCGCTTCCTGCACGGCCTGCCCGGCGTCGACCAGGTCGGCGTCGAACAGCGGGCCGCCGGACTCGCCACCCGCAGCATCAAGAAGGCCGCGAAGCTCTGGGCGATCGACACCGCGATCTCCATGGTCGACCTGACCACGTTGGAAGGCGCGGACACGCCCGGCAAGGTGCGGTCGCTCGCGGCCAAGGCCCGTCGACCCGACCCGGAGCGACCGGACGTGCCGCAGGTCGCGGCGGTCTGCGTGTACCCGGACATGGCGGCCGTGGCCGTCGAGGAACTCGCCGGCACCGGGATCGGGGTCGCCAGCGTGGCCACGGCCTTCCCGTCCGGGCGGTCGACGTTGAAGGTCAAGCTGGAGGACACGACCTACGCCGTGGCCGCCGGTGCGACCGAGATCGACATGGTGATCGACCGCGGCGCGTTCCTGTCCGGCCGCTACGGGCAGGTGTTCGACGAGATCGTGCAGGTCAAACACGCGTGCGGCGACGCGCACCTCAAAGTCATCCTGGAGACCGGCGAGCTGGCCACCTACGACAACGTGCGCAGAGCGTCGTGGCTCGCACTGCTGGCCGGCGGCGACTTCATCAAGACCTCGACCGGCAAGGTCTCCCCCGCGGCGACGTTGCCGGTCACGCACGTGATGCTCCAGGCCGTGCGCGACTGGCACGCGCGGACCGGGCAACTGCGCGGCGTCAAACCCGCCGGCGGCATCCGCACCACCAAGGACGCGATCAAGTACCTGGTCGCCGTCAACGAGGTGGCCGGTCCCGAGTGGCTGACGCCCGCGTTGTTCCGGTTCGGCGCCTCGACGTTGCTCAACGACCTGCTCATGCAAAGGCGCACCCAGTTGGACGGCCACTACAGCGGCCCCGATTACGTGACGGTGGACTGACACATGTGGGACTACGCGCCCGCGCCCGAGTCGCGGGAGATCGCGAACCTCAAGCCCGCCTACCGGATGTTCCTCGACGGCGAGTTCGTCGAAGGCTCGGGCGAACCCCTCAAGTCGATCGACCCCGGCACCGAAGAGGTGCTCGCCGAGGTGTCGACCGCGTCCGAGGCCGACGTCGACCGCGCGGTGAAGGCGGCGCGCAAGGCGTACGACCGGGTCTGGGGCCGGATGCCCGGCTCCGAACGGGCCAAGTACCTGTTCCGGATCGCGCGGCTGATCCAGGAACGCGGCCGTGAACTGGCCGTGCTGGAGTCGCTCGACAACGGCAAGCCCATCAAGGAGTCGCGGGACGTCGACGTCCCGACCGCCGCCGCGCACTTCTTCTACCACGCGGGATGGGCGGACAAGCTCTCCTACGCCGGGTTCGGGCCCGACCCTCGGCCGTTGGGCGTGGCCGGTCAGGTGATCCCGTGGAACTTCCCGCTGCTGATGGCGGCGTGGAAGATCGCGCCCGCGCTGGCGTGCGGGAACACCGTCGTGCTCAAGCCCGCCGAGACCACGCCGTTGAGCGCGCTGGTGCTCGCGGAGATCTTCCAGCAGGCCGACCTGCCGCCGGGTGTGGTGAACATCCTGCCGGGCGCGGGTGACGTCGGCGCCACGCTGGTCGCGCACCACGACGTGGACAAGGTCGCGTTCACCGGGTCGACCGAGGTCGGCAAGATCATCCAGCGGCAGCTCGCCGGCACCGGCCGCAAGCTGACGCTGGAACTGGGCGGCAAGGCGGCGAACATCGTGTTCGACGACGCGCCGCTGGACCAAGCCGTCGAGGGGATCGTCAACGGCATCTTCTTCAACCAGGGGCACGTCTGCTGCGCCGGATCACGCCTGCTGGTGCAGGAATCCGTGGCCGAGGAGCTGCTGGAGAAGCTGCGGACGCGGATCTCGACGTTGCGCGTGGGCAACCCGTTGGACAAGAACACCGACGTGGGTGCGATCAACTCGCGTGAGCAGCTCGCCAAGATCCGGGAGCTGAGCGAGGTGGGCGACGCCGAGGGCGCCACGCGGTGGACGTCGTCGTGTCCCTTGCCCGACAAGGGCTTCTACTTCGCGCCGACGGTGTTCTCCAACGTGTCGCAGGCGATGCGCATCGCCCGTGAGGAGATCTTCGGCCCGGTGCTGTCCGTGCTGACGTTCCGCACGCCGGACGAAGCCGTGGCCAAGGCGAACAACACGCCTTACGGCCTGTCGGCCGGTATCTGGACCGAGAAGGGATCCCGCATCCTTTGGGCCGCGCAGAAGCTGCGTGCCGGGGTCGTGTGGGCCAACACGTTCAACCGCTTCGACCCGACCGCGCCGTTCGGCGGGTACCAGGAGTCGGGCTTCGGCCGCGAGGGCGGTCGCACGGGCTTGGAGGCGTATCTCGATGTCTGAGCGGGTCGCGGTGGCCAAGACGTACAAGCTGTACCTGGGCGGGGCGTTCCCACGGTCGGAATCGGGGCGCAGCTACCCGGTGTCCGACCCGCGCGGGACGTTCCTGGCCAACGCCGCGCAGGCGTCGCGCAAGGACGCCCGGGACGCGGTTTCCTTCGCCCGCAAGGCTTTCCCGGGGTGGTCGGGGGCCACGGCCTACAACCGGGGGCAGGTGCTGTTCCGCGTCGCCGAGGTGTTGGAGGGGCGGCGGGAACAGTTCGTGTCCGAGGTCGCCTCGGCCGAAGGGGTGCCCGCGAAGAAGGCCCAGGGGCTGGTCGACGCGTCGATCGACCGGGTGGTCTGGTACGCCGGGTGGACGGACAAGATCGCGGCGGTGCTGGGCGGGGCGAATCCCGTTGCCGGGCCGTACTTCTCGTTCTCCGTGCCCGAGCCGACCGGGGTCGTCGGGGTGTTGGCGCCTCAGCAGTCGTCGTTGTTGGGGCTGGTCAGCGCCGTGGCGCCGGTGATCGCTTCCGGCAACACGGCCGTGGTGGTGGCTTCGCAGGACCGGCCGTTGCCGGCGGTGACGTTGTCGGAGGTGCTCGCGACCTCGGACGTGCCGGGCGGGGTGGTGAACGTGCTGACCGGGCTGACCGGGGAGATCGCGCCCTGGTTGGCTTCGCACGGTGATGTGAACGCGTTGGACCTGACCGGTGCGCCCGAATCGTCGCGGGCGGATCTGGAACGGTCGGCGGCGGGCACCGTGAAACGCGTGTTGCGGCACCGTGACGAGGACTTCACCCAGACGCCGGATCTGGTGCGGCTGCGCACTTTCGTCGAAACCAAGACCGTGTGGCATCCCGTGGGGGTATGACTGGCCGTCTTCCGAGACGGAGGTACCCCGTGTCCGACGACGCGACCGACCATTACGCGGACCTGCTCGACAACGGCCCCCTGCCCGACGAGGCGTTGTGCCTCACGGCCGTGCGCGGACTTTCCGTGGACGAGGCGTTAAGGCGCTATGGCGGATTCCGGTCCGCACGCACGGAAACACTGCGCGACGCGGGCCGGTACTCGCTCGACGCCTACCCCGACGAGTTGTCCCTGGTGGTCGCCGACGAAGTCGACGGATGGGTGCTGTTGGCCCACGACAACGGTTGGGAGGGTGCCTCGACAGAGGTGCTCGCGCGGCTGTCGACGGGGACGACGGCGGCTGTCGCGTACTGGAACGTGGACTTCGACAGTTCGCTCGCGGTCGCGGTCGACGGGCGCGTGCACGCCTTCGAGTTCATCGTCGGGGAGTCCACCGACGACCCGGTGCTCGGCCCGTACCTCGACGGCCTGGATTTCGAGGACGCCGAACGCATGTGCGCGGCCTCGTTGGCCTTCGTCGAGCGGGTAAGCGGCGTTCGTCTGACCGACGAGTGGATCCGGGCGCCGCATCCGGTCTCGGCGGTCGCGGACGACCTGTGTTTCACAGGTCCGACCGGTTGGACGAGCACCGCCGCTCCGGAACTGGTCGGCAGGCCGGTCGACGCGGCCGTCGACTGGGCCTGTCAGGCGGCCGGCATCCGCGTCGACGACGACCACCCGCCGGTGGTCGACCTCTACCTGCGGGCGTTGGAGGCACAGTGGGCGCGATGTCTGCCGGCCGATCCCGATGCGCCGAAGGTCCGGAGACTTCAGGATCAGGTGCGACGACGCAACGCGGACAAGAGCATCGAACGGGCGCTGTTCGCGCGGGCGCACGCGGTGAGCGCGATCGAAGGGCTTCGGGCCGGAAACGTCGACCGGGTCCTGTACAACGCGTGCCAGGTCGACCCGGCGCGATGGCCGGAGTTGCGGGCGCTGCTCGGTCGGTGAGCCGCACCGACAGCGAATCCCGGGCAGAGTGGAATCCTGCGACCGGGGGAAGGTGCCATGGACGACGCGACCGACCATTACGCGGACCTGCTCGACAACGGTCCCCTGCCCGACGAGGCGTTGTGCCTCACGGCCGTGCGCGGGTTTTCCGTGGACGAGGCATTGAGGCGATTCGACGGGTTCCCGTCCGCGCGAACGGAAACCCTGGCGGACGCGGGACGCACCTCGGTCGACGCGTTCCCGGACCTGCTCCCGCTCGTCGTGGCGGACGAGGTCGACGGATGGGTCCTGCTGGCGGAGGACAACGGGTGGCATGGCTCCTCGGCGGAGATGTTGGCCCGGCTGTCGAAAGGAACAGTGGCGGCGAGTGCTTACTGGAACGTCGACTTCGACAGTTCGCTGACCCTCGCGATCGACGGCCGGGTGCACGAGTGCGACTTCATCAGCGAGCACGAGTCGGACGATCCCGCGCTCGCCCCCTTCCTGGCCGGACTGCCGTTCGACGATGCCGAACGGATGTGCGCGGCCTCGTTGGCATTCGTCGAGCGGGTCAGCGGGGTGCGGGTGACCGACGAGTGGGTCCGCGCGCCGCATCCCGTGTCGGTTGTCGCGTCGGCGCACCGGTTCGTGGCCTCGGCGGGATGGATCGAGGCGAACGCCCCTGAGCTGGTCGGTCTCGACATCGGGCCGGGGATCGCGGCCCGGGTCGCGGGCGAAGGGTCGCGGGTGGAGTGGCACCGGCAGGCCCTGGAGACCCTGTGGGCGCGGTGTCTGCCCGTCGATCCGGACGGGGACCGGGTGGCTCGGCTCCAAGCCCACGTGCGGCAGCGCGATGCCGACCGCGGGCCGGAGCAACGGCTGTCGGCGCTCGCTCATGCCGCCGCCGCAAGGGAAGCGCTGGACGCGGGCGACCTGGATTCCGCGCTCTTCAACGCCTGTTGTGCCGACCCCGGCGGGTGGGAAGGGCTGCGGGAGTCTCTCAGAAACTGATTCCAGACCGTACGAACTCGTATCGGCGGGCAAAGTTTCCTTGACGACCCCATGGGTTCGTGCGAGGTTGGGAGCACTCCGGGTCAGGGGGAATCACATGACCCGGGGTGACTCGCATTCGGGGGGATTCGAGGCGTCACCGTCTTAGATCTTTCACCGCTCCCTTATGCGCGCATTCCTGTCGGAGGCGAGGGAGTGGAGTGTGTGCGCGCCGTGGGCTACCAATGGGTTCCTCCTGTGCCACCGAGACCTCGCGTCCGGCGGACGGGTGCCTCGTGCACCCCGACGACGACGGTCCGTCCGGCGCGCGCAGTCGGACGGACCGTTCCCACCGCAGCGAGGAAGGTCCCCCGATGGCGTTTCCCGAACCGCACGTCGCCGACGACGCGGTCGACCACTACCACGACCTGCTCGAACGGGACGTGCTGCCCAGGGACGCGGTGTGCGTCGCGGCGGTGCGCGGGCTGAGCCTCGACGAGGCGTTGCGGCGGATCGACGGATTCCGGTCCGCGCGCCGGTCGACGGTCGCCGACGCGGGGCGGGCCGCGTTCGACGCGTTCCCCGACGAGCTGCCGCTGGTGGTGGCCGACGAGGTCGACGGGTGGGTGCTGCTGATCGAGGACAACGGCTGGTGGGCCGCGTCCGAGCGGGTCCTGCGGGTGCTCTCGGCGGGCACGGTCGTGGCCGGCGCCTACTGGAACGTGAACTTCGACAGCACGCTCGCGCTCGCCGTCGACGGTCGCGTGCACGACCTGGATTTCGTGGCGGACAAGGAAACCGTCGACCCCGCGCTCACGACGTTCCTCGACGGGCTCGACTTCGCGGACGTGGAACGCTCGTGCGCCATGGCTTTGGCGTTCGTCGAACGGGTGAGCGGCGTCCGGATCACCGAGGAGTGGGCGACCTCGCCGCACCCCGCGTCGGTCATCGCCGACCCGTGGGTGTTCGCGAACTCCGCGCGGTTCCTGGAGAACAACGCGCCCGAGCTGATCGGCGCGGACGTCGGGCGCGCGGCCGTCGAGTGGGCGTGCGCGATCGCCGGGATCTCGCCGGACGCCGACCTGCCGGCCGTGCGGGAACTGCACCGGCAGGCGCTGGAGGCGCGCTGGGACCGCTGCCTGCCCGTCGAGACCGACCGGGTCCGGCGGCTTCGCCGACCCGGCGCGGACGCCGCCGTCGAACGGCGCCTGCTCGCCAAGGCGCACGCCGTCCGCGCGGTGGAAGCGTTGCGGGACGGCGACATCACGACCGTGGTGCAGAACGCGTGCCAGGTCGACCAGACCCGGTGGCCCGAGCTGCGCGAGCGGCTACGCCGGCACCAGGACGTCCTCGAACAGGGACCGCAGGGGCTCTGACGGTCCGCTCATGCCGAGCCGGCAGGCGGCCACGAACGCCTCGCGGTCCAGAGCCGTGAGGTCCAGCCGCCAACCGGCCTCCAGCAGGAGCTGGGCGAAGAACGCGCGCTGCGCCCGTCCGTTGCCTTCGCGGAACGGGTGCAGCGCGTTCACCTCGACGTAGTAGTGGGCCAGCCGGTCCAGCAGCTCGGCCCGCGCCAGGCCACGCAGGTACTGCTCCTTGCGCAGCTCCTCGAACAGGCCGGACGCGTAAGGCTCGATCTGCCGCCACGAGGCGAACGGCGCCGTGCGCGCGATGTCGACCCGCCGGACCTTGCCCGCCCACGGGTAGAGGTCGCCGAAGATGTGTCGGTGAAAGCGGCACAGGTGGGGCAGGTCGTAGAGGCCGGGCAGGGGCGTGAGTTCGAGTTCCGCGATCCGCAACGCGCTCAACCGCGCCTCCGCGGCCTCGCACACGCGCGGGTCGGAGATGTCGAAGTTGTTGAGCAGAACGCCGGTCCCGGGGTCTCGGTAGGGGTCCGCGAAGGTCACCGGGAGCGGAGCGCCTCGATCTCGCGCGCGATGGCGTCCTCGATGTCCAGGCGGCCGGCCGCCACCTCGCGCATGGTCGCGACGGTGTCCTCGCCGACCGTGAGTCCTTCAAGGGACACGCTGGCCAACGCGTCGGCAAACGCTTGCGGCGCGGGTCGGAACAGCCGCCGGAAGTAGCGGGCCATCACCTCACGGGAGACCTCGGCACTGCTCGGCTCGGACTCGGGCAGGTCGCCCCGGGCGTCACGCCACGGCTCCTCGCCGTGCGCCATCTCGCTCAGCTCGTGCCGGGAGAAGTGGCCGTAGCGCTCCACGACGGACGCCACGACGTCGCGTTCCCGCGCGGCCAACCGGGACGGGTCGCCCTCGTGCCACGAACAGACCTCGCTGCGCCCCTCGTGCCGGTAGTAGACCTCGGGCACGACGGGTCCGCGCTTCCACGCCTCGATGCGGGCCTCGAACAACGGGGTGTGCTCGGTCGCCAGGTGCCAGCCCTGGGCGTAGTAGAGCAGCTTCTGCAGCTTCATCGGCGACTCGGGGCCGGTGGCCGCGAGCACCGCCGCCGCGACGTCGTGCACGTTCGCCATGCCCCGCCTCCCACAGGCCGTGTGACCTGCCCATTCTACCAGTCGGTGAGCTGCGTCAAAGGGACCACACGACACCCGCGGATGCGGCAGGATCGACCGGAACGCGTAGGGGGTTGGTGAAGTGGAATCGGGTTTCCGCGTCGACACGGCGGCGCTCGCCCAGTACGGCTCGACCGCCGGCGGGCTGGCCGGCGAGGTCGGCACCGTCGGCACGTCGACGCTGAGCGGCACGACGTCGCTCGCGGCGGGCAGTTTCGGCGCCCTCGGCGACGAGGTCGGGCTCGGCGCGGCGTTCCAGCGGGCGGCACAGGCCCAGGTGGACGGGGTCGCGGCCGGGGCGCAGGGGCTGTCGGCGTTCGCGTCGGAGGTCACGAAGACCGGCCAGGCGTACGACGCGCAGGAGCAGCAGAACAGCGCCGACCTGAACAGGGCGTACAAAGTCTGATGGACGTCGGTGGATTCCTCGCCGGTCTGGTCCAGCCCATGAAGGACCACCTGGCCAAGCTCGACGGCGACATCGGCGGCGCCACCCGCGCGGCCGAGTCGTTCGGCAAGGCGTCGTCGGCGTTGACCGAGATCGACGGGCGGCACACCGGTGCCGCCAACGCGGCGCTCGGCACCTGGTACGGCGAGAAGGCGAACGCGTTCCAGGCGCGCGTGTCGACGTTCTCCGGCGGGGTGCGGACGTTGGCGCGCAACGCGACCACGATCCAGAACGGCGCGACGGCCGCCGCCCAGGCGGTCGGCACCGGGCGGGCCACGATCCAGGGACTCATCGACGAGTTCGTCGGCTGGGCGCAGCCCCGGCTGGCGGCGGCGATCGGGGCCACGCTGTTCGGCGGGCTGGGTCCGGCGTTGGCCATGGCCGCCGTGATCACGTCGGTCGCCCGGGACTACGAGGCGCGGTCGGCGCAGGAGCTGGAACGCGTCCGCACCGAGCTGACCAACGTCGTCACGCAGCTCCAAGGGCTCCAGCCCGCGAACTTCGCCGGGGTGGGCGACCCGTTGGGCGTCGAGGGCGGCGGCACCACGACCGCGTCGTCGTCGATCGAGACGCCCGGCCGCGACCCGCAGCAGCCGGGGTCGGTCGGGTCCTCCTCCGGTTCGTCCTCCGGGTCCGGTGGCGGCGGCGGTGGCGGCGGCGGTGGTGGAGGCGGCGGGGGCGGTGGAGGCGGCGGCGGTGCCTCCGGGCCACGCCTGCCGGTCGCGATCCCGCCGCAGCCGGGCACGGGCGTGGGCGTCAACCTGCCCGACGGCAGTTCGGCCGAGGCACCCAACGAGACGGCCGCACGGGCGGTGCGCAACGCCTTGTCCGCGTTGGGCACGCCTTACGTCTGGGGAGGCGCCAACCCGCCGCAGGGCACGGACTGCTCGGGGTTGACCCAGTGGGCGTACAAGAACGCCGGGTTCGACATCCCGCGTCCGGCGTCCTCGCAGGCGATGGGCGCGTCCGTGCCGCCGAACCAGCTCCTGCCCGGCGACCTCGTCGTGTGGGACGGGCACGTGGCGATGGTGATCGGCAACGGCCAGATGGTCGAGGCCGGCGACCCCGTGCAGGTCAACCCCATCCGCACGGACAACATCGGCATGGGTTTCCTGGGCTTCTACCGACCGACGGGCTGAGGACGTGGACGACACCACCCGCGCCGCCGAACAGGCCGCGCACACCGGACAGCGCATCGCCGAGCACCTGGACCGCACCGGGCCGGTGCTCGGCCGCGCGTCCTCGCCGGACGGCGCCGTGACCGTGACGACCCCGCCTGGCACGCCGCCGACCGACATCCGCGTCACGGCCGCCGCGCTGAACATGGGGCCGCAGGCGTTGGCCGCGGAGATCGTGCGCGTGGCCGCGAAGGCATCACGGGACGCCGCCGCCCGCCTGCACCGAAGCCTGGACCGCGTGGTCGACCCGGCCACGTCCCGGGCCCTGACCGAGATGGGCTTCGCGCCGGGCGAGGTCGAGGACGACTTCACCGGCGGCTACCTGAGGGGACCGCGATGAGCAGGCTCGAGGCGTCGCGGTTCGCGGCCGACCGATTGACCGAGGTCCTCGCCCGGACCGTGGGCCGGGCCGAGCACCCCAGCGGGCTCGCGCGCGTGACCGCCACGGCCAACGGCGAACTGCGCGACCTCCAACTGCACCCCGCCCTGCTCGCCCAGGGCCCCGACGCGGTCGGCCGGACCGTGGTCGAGACGGCACGGCTGGCCACCGACGCGGCCGTGCAGACTTCCTTCAACGAACTCGCCAAGGCGCTCGGCGACGGCGTGGCCATCGCGGTGGAGGCGTTCGTGGGGGCGCCGCCGTTCCGCGTCGAGGCGGAACGTTCCGTGGCCGAACCCGAAAGTACTTCCACACCCTTCGCACCTGCGCCAACACCGCCGGTCACCGGCCCGCCGGCCCGCGCGCAGCGGCCCCGGCCACCGGCCGAAGAGGACGAGGACGCCTACTTCGCGGACCCTTTCCGTGGTCAACGGCGGTCCTGAGCGATCGACCCCGTACGCTTGCCAACGCACGGCTATGGGGTATGGCGTGACCGGGAGGTCGGATGGCTCAGGACATCGTCCCGATCGAGCTGGGGCTCACGCAGGGTGATGTCGTCACCCTGTGGGCTCCCCGCTGGCGGGAAGAGGGCGAGGAGTGGGAAGCCTTCCTCGGTCATGAGGAGAACCTGTACGTGTTCCCCGACGCCGCGCACCTCGCGGCGTTCGTCCGCAAGACCGAGGAGCACGACCTCACCGACCACCCGGCGTGGCACGCGATCCCCGGCCTGTCGGTGGGCGAGCTGTCGCCCGACGACAACCACCAGTTCGACCTGGTCGGCGTGCCGGAGCTGGTCGCGGAGGAGCCCGACACCTGGGTGATCGGCGAACTCGCCGACGTGGTGTCGATCGTGCGCTCGCTCGCGGACGTGTGCGAGCTGGAGAAGGTGCACGAGATCCTCGACTCGGCCGAGGGCTTCGCGCTGCTGCCGCAGGGCACGCTGCCGTTCACCGGCCGCGACGGCGCGGCGCTGTGGACGGAGATCTCCGAGGTCGTCGCGGAGAAGTGGGACGACGTGCTCGACGCGCTCGACGAGGTCGTGGCCCAGCCCGACGTCGACGAGGCCGAACTCGAACGCGCCCAGGAGGAACTGGCCGCGTTCGAGGAGGCCAACGCCGCCGCTGCCGCCACGTCCGACGACGAGGACGACGAGGACGAGGACGGCGAGCCCACCGGCTTCTGGGCCGAGGTCGGCATCGACCCGATCAAGATCATCAGTGGCGCGGGCGAGTACTACACGCTGCGCTGCTACCTGGACGAGGAACCCGTCTTCCTGGGCCGCAAGGGCCGGATCGACGCGTTCACCTCGCCCCGCGCGCTGTCGCGGTTCATCGTCGAGGCCGACGACAACGACCTGTCCGAGGTGTCCACCTGGGGCGAGCTGGTCGTCAAGGCGACCGGCGGCGACCTCGACGTGGAGATCGACCCGGACAACGTCTACGTGCTGACCGGGCTCGACGAGGACATCGCCGACGGCCCCGACGCGGTCGACCCGACCCAGCTCGACCTCGTGGTCGAACTGCTGGAGGACGCGGGCGACTGGGCCGGCGACGACACCGTGAAGGTGGCGCTCAACCAGTCCGAGTCGCTGGGCTGGCTGGTGTCCTACGTGCTCAAGCCCGACCCCACGCGGCTCGCGCCGTCGGCGCCGTTCGACGCCGAGGTCACCGCGTGGCGCACGCTGGTCGCGTCCTTCGAGGACCGGCTGAAGGTCCACTAGTCACAACCGGACAAGGCCCCGCCGGAGGTCCGGCGGGGCCTTGTCCGTGTCAGCGCGACAGTGCGGCGTAGCCCGGTTCCACGATGTCCTGGATGATCGAGCGGCGGTCGTCCAGCGGCAGGAACGCCGCCTTGGCCGCGTTGACGGTGAACCGGCGCAGGTCGTCCAGGCCGAAGCCGAACCGGTCGACCAGCACGCCGAACTCCCCGGACAGCGACACGCGGCTCATCAACCGGTTGTCGGTGTTGACCGTGACCCGGAAGCCCAGCTCGTCCAGGCGCTTGATCGGGTGCTCGGCCAGGCTCGCCACGGCGCCGGTGTGCACGTTGGACGTCGGGCACATCTCCAGCGCGATCCGCCGGTCGCGCACGTACGCGGCCAGGTGGCCGACCTCGTCGCCGCGCACGTCCTCGATCAGGCGCACGCCGTGGCCCAGGCGCTCGGCGCCCGCGTACTGCACGGCCTGGTGGATCGACTCCGGGCCGTCGGCCTCGCCCGCGTGGATCGTGAAGTGGGCGTTCTCCCGGCGCAGGTACTCGAACGCGGACAGCTCGCGGGTGGGCGGGAAGCCCAGCTCCGGGCCGGCGATGTCGAACCCGACCACGCCCGCGTCCCGGTAGCGGACGACCAGGTCGGCGATGCGCTGCCAGTCGTCGTTCTGGCGCATCGCGCACAGCAGTGTGCCGACCCGGATCCGGTTGCCCGACGCCGCCTCGCCCTGGCGGAAGCCCTCCTGCACGGCCTCGACGGCCTGCGCCAGGCTCAGGCCCTTGTCCGTGAACAGCTCCGGGGCGTAGCGGATCTCGGCGTAGACCACGCCGTCGTCGGCCAGGTCCTGGGCGGCCTCGCTCGCCACGCGGACCAGCGCGGCCTCGTCCTGCATGACGCCGCAGGTGTGCGCGAACCCCTCCAGGTAGCGGACCAGCGAACCCGAGTCGGCGTTGTCGCGGAACCAGTCGCCCAGCGCCTCGGGGTCCGTGGTCGGCAGACCCTGGTGCCCGCTCTCCTCGGCGAGTTCGATCACCGTCGACGGGCGCAGACCGCCGTCGAGGTGGTCGTGCAGCAGGACCTTCGGCGCGGCGCGGAGAACCTCCGGGGTCAGCGAAGCCATGCCCGCAACGGTAGACCCCCGAACGATTCAGGTGCTTGATCACCTTCATGTGTCCAGAACCACTCGATCTTGTCGATATGACGCCGTTGTCGACTCGTGACGGAGAACTTTCCGCGATCGGACAGGCGTTTCCCTCACTCGGGCGGCCCAATGCGCCGACCCGACGCTGTGAGCGGGCGTCGCATTACCCTCTGGTACGGACCGCTCTTGTCACTCCAACGGAGTACCCACAAGGGCAGTAAGGGGATTACGCAGCGGGGGGTGGTTCGTTCCAGGGCCGAAACTGGTTAGGCTGCCGGAGGTCTCCCCTCCCCACCTCTGGACGAAGGCACGCGAGCCTGTGAGCGATAACAACAACTCCACGATGTCCTTCGACCGGATGCGCAACATGCTCACGCGCGCCGCGGAGATCCGTGAGAGCGAACAGCAGCAGATCTTCGACGCGCTGGACGAGATCCACGCCCGGATGTCCCCGCTGGAGACCCTCGGGTCCGTGCGCAAGCGGCTGTCCGAGCTGCCCGACCGCACCGAGGTCGGCGTGCTCGCCGAGCGGCTCGACGAGGCACTGTCCCGGCTGGAGTCCCAGGACCAGGCGGTCCAGGAGATCGGCCGCGCGGTGGAGGGGCTCGTCGACAAGCTCGCCAAGCCGTTCGCGCAGCTCGACGGGCGGTTGGACGGGGTGGCCGGCCGGTTCGAGGGCGTCGCGGGTCGGATGGACGGCTTGGAGGACAAGCTGTCGCACATCCACAAGCGACTCGACGACCTCGACCTGCACCTGGACAAGCAGGACGGCAAGACCGACGCCGTGCCGAGCCTGGTGACGGCGCCGCTGCGCGAGCGGATCGAAGCGCTGGAGGCGGCGCTGCGCGGTCGGCTCGACGAGGTGGACGAGGGCGTGCACGAGCACCTCGACGGCACGCGCGAGGCCCTGGCCCGGTCCGTGGCCGACGCGTCGACGTCGCTGTCCGAGACCGTGGTCGCGGCGCGTGACGCGGTGAGCGGTGCGGTGTCGTCCGCACAGGACTCGCTGACGTCGGCCGTGCGCGACAGCCGGGACTCGGTGCACGGGCGCCTGGACGAGACCCGCGAGAGCCTGCGCGCGGCGCTCGACGAGACCCGCGACCAGGTCGACGCGACCGACCGCCTGGAGGCCCTGGCCCAGCGGTTGGAGCAGGTCACGTCGCGACTGGACACGATGACGTCCCGGTTGGACTCGGTGGAGGACGACTTCGCGAGCCGGATCGCCGAGCTGTCGGGCGTGGTGTCCTCGGGCATCTCCGCGGTCGAGGGCACGCTGTCCGCGCGTCCGGACTCGGACTCGCTGGCGGCCATGGTCCGCAAGAGCAACCAGGAGTCGGAGCTGCGGATCGGCGGGCAGCTGGACGAGGCCATGGCCACGTTCGCCGAGCTGATCCTCGGCGGCGGTCCGGCCACGCCGCCCCCGCCGCCCACCGCGCTCCCCCGGCCGCAGCGCCGGACCCGCAAGGGCCCCAAGGACGCCCGGGTGGACGACGACGACCTGACCGCCGAAGGCGCCTGATCCACTCAGACCCCACAAAGGCACCCCCGTCGGGGGTGCCTTTGTGCTTTCCACGCGAGTTATACGTTCAGACACCGCGAGTTATGCGTTGGGACACCCCCAGTCATGCACTCGGGCACCACGAGTCGTGCACTCACGATCTAGAACGGGAACTCACGCGGGTAAGGCGTCCGCGGCACGGTGGTGAACGCCGGACCCACCACCACGGTCTGCCCCGTCAAAGGGTTGCGAATGGTCTGCCGTTCGGGACCATGGGCCGCCGCCCGCGTGTTCTGCGTCGCCGGGTCGTCCGCACGCCACGTCCCGGTGTCGAGCCGGTGGAACAGCGACTCGAACGCGGTGATCTCCTCCGACGCCGTGAACCGGCAGTGCCCCGCCCGGTCGACGGCGTACTGGCGCAGGTTGTCCGGCCGAAGCGCACGCCGGGCGTAGACCGTCTCGTTGGACAGCGGCAGCACGCCGTCGTACCGGTTGTGCACGGTCACGACCGGCCACGGGTCGAAGCCGAGCGGAACGCCCAGGTACGCCACCGCCCGAAGATCCGGGGTGACGCGCGGTGCCGCCGCCAGCCGGTCGAGATCGGCGTCCAGATCGAGCCCCGCGGTCCGATAAGCCTCGACCACCAACCCTTTCGCACCGGACCGGTCGAGCACGCGGCGGTAGTCGACGAGCAGGTTGCCGCTCGGGTTGCCACCGGCCCGGCGTTCGAGATCGGCACGGGCCGTGCCCACGGCCGCCGTGCGGAAGTACTGCACCCACACCCGTGCCCAGTACAGCCGATCGGCCAACTCTGTCGGCGCCGGCACGGTCGGGTCGAAGGCCGCGGGGACGTCGCCCAACGCCGCCGCCAACGCCACCCGTGCCGCGCCCGCCGGGTCGACGGCCCGGTCGACCGCGTCGTAGGCGGCCTGCTCGTTCGCGGCCGGGTCGATGGCCTTGACCAGTGCGAAGTCCGCGCCCAGCAACGTCTTCACCGCGAACATCACGTCGAGGCCCGAGTTCCAGTACGCCCCGCTGCCCGCCATGGCACCGCACAGGGTCAGCACCCCGGAGAACCGGTGGGCGTTTCGCTCCGCGAGCACGGTCGCCGTGGCACCACCGGCCGACTCGCCCGCCGAGATCGTGCGCCTCGGCGGCCCGACGGTGCGGCGGAACCAGTCCAGGAGCGCGAGCTGGTCGCGCGGCCCGTCCTCGACGGACCAGCCGACCGGCTGCCGGAACTTCGACGCGGCCAACGCGTACCCGCGTGACAGCAGGTACTCCTCGGTCGCGGGCTGATCGGTCAGCGCGATCGTCGGCGGTTCCACGCCGTACGCGCCGTGGCTCCACAGGACCAACGTGCCGTTCCACGAGGACGGCACCATCACGCGGTACTTCGCGCCGTCGATCTCGCCCTCGTACCGCGTGACGGTGTCCGCTCGCGCGGGTAAGACCGTCGTCGTCATCGCCACGATCGTCAGGACCAGGATGCCCAGTCGTCTCATGACGTCTGTCTAATCGACGTTCGTCGAACCCCTCGAAAACTGACGACAAGCCCCCGATGCCGGACATCAACCCCGGATCGTGTCGAGCACCAGCGGACGTGCCGCGGGCGGCCCAGCGCCCACCGACCACGCGTCCGCCAGACCTGCCAACACCACCGGGATCGCGTCCGGGGTGTCGGTGCGCAGCTCCAGCACCGGCTGTCCCTTCACGACCCGGTCGCCCGGCTTGGCGTGGCACAGGATTCCGGCGCCGAACTGCACGGGGTCCTCCTTGCGCGCACGCCCGGCACCCAGCCGCCACGCGCCGACGCCGACCGCGTACGCGTCCAACGTGGTCAGGTACCCGTCTTCCGACGCCTCCACGACGTGCGTGTGCGTGCCGACCGGCAACGGCGCGTCGGGGTCGCCGCCCTGCGCCCGGATCATCCGCGCCCACACCTCGTACGCCTCGCCGGACGCGAGCACGGCCGCCGGGTCGCGGTCGATCCCGGCCGATGCGAGCATCTCGCGGGCCAACGCCACGGTCAGCTCCACGACATCGGCCGGTCCGCCGCCGCGCAGCACCTCGACGGACTCGGCGACCTCGACCGCGTTGCCGACCGCACGCCCCAGCGGCACGGACATGTCCGTCAGCAAAGCCGTGGTGCGCACGCCGTGGTCCACGCCGATGCCGACCAGCGCGGCGGCCAGCGCACGGGCGTCCGCCTCGGTCTTCATGAACGCGCCGGAGCCGACCTTCACGTCCAGCACCAGCGCGTCGGCGCCCTCGGCGATCTTCTTGGACATGATCGACGCGGCGATCAGCGGAATGGACTCGACCGTGCCCGTGACGTCGCGCAACGCGTAGAGCTTCTTGTCGGCCGGGGCCAACCCCGAGGTCGCCGCGCACACCACGGCGCCGACCGACCGCAACTGCGCCTCGATCTCGGCCTCGGACAGCGCGGCCCGCCAGCCGGGCACGGACTCCAGCTTGTCCAACGTCCCGCCGGTGTGCCCGAGCCCGCGTCCGGACAGCTGCGGCACAGCCGCGCCACACGCCGCGACCAGGGGCGCCAGCGGCAACGTGATCTTGTCGCCGACGCCGCCGGTCGAGTGCTTGTCCACGGTGGGCCGGCCGACGTCGAGCCTCAAGGTCGTACCGGATTTGATCATCGCCTGGGTCCAGCGGGCGGTCTCGCGGGCGGTCATGCCGTTGAGGAACACGGCCATGGCCAGGGCGGACATCTGCTCGTCCGCGACGACGCCCCTGGTGTAGGCGTCCACGACCCAGTCGATCTGGTCGTCGTCCAGCTCGTGCCGGTCCCGCTTGGCCCTGATCACGTCGACAGCGGTGTGCGTCATGGCAGATCCTCCGGTCCGAACGCGTCGGGCAGGACTTCGGTCATGGGCCTGATGCCGTGCGGCGTGTCCACGAGGCACTCGGGGCCGCCGAGTTCGTACAGGAGCTGGCGGCAGCGTCCGCACGGCATGAGCAGCTCGCCGTCGCCGGAGCGGCACGCCACGGCGACGAACCGGCCGCCGCCGGTCAGCCGGAGCTGGCCGGCCATCGTGCACTCCGCGCACAACCCCAGGCCGTACGAGGCGTTCTCGACGTTGCACCCGGTGACCACGCGGCCGTCCGAGCACAGCGCCGCCGCGCCGACGTGGAGGCCCGAGTACGGCGCGTACGCCAGGGAGGCCGCTTCCTGCGCCTTACGCCTCAGGTGGTCCCAGTCAGCCACGGCGGTACACCACCCCGTCGGCGGCGGGCATGCGTAGTCGTTGGGACGCCACGGCCAGCACGACCAGCGTCACCAGGTGCGGCGCGTACGTGGTCAGCTCGCTGGGCACCTCGTCGACGCTGTAGTACACGGCGTACAGGGCGACGGCGGCCACGATCCCGAAGGCCGCCGCGAACCAGCGCCGCCGGACGAGCTGCCAGATCACGATGACGCCGAGCAGCAGCACCGCGCCGTAGATCAGCGCCAGGAACGTCTTGCCGCCGCTGCGCAACTGGAGGCCGTCGGCGTAGCCGAACAGGGCCGCGCCGCCGAGCAGGCCGCCGGGCCGCCAGTTGCCGAAGATCATCGCGGCGAGGCCGATGAAGCCGCGCCCGTTGGTCTGGCCTTCGAGGTAGCCGGGCTGGCCGGGGTTGAGCACCAGGGCCGCGCCGCCGATGCCGGCCAGCGCGCCGGACGCCAGCACCGCGAAGTACTTGTACCGGTAGACGTCCACGCCCAGCGACTCGGCCGCGACCGGGTTCTCGCCGCACGACCGCAGCCGCAGGCCGAACCGCGTGCGCCACAGGAAGTAGTAGGTGAACACGACGAGCAGGACGGCCAGGATCGTCAACGGCGACACGCCCGTGACCAGGCCGCGCAGGATGCCCGCGACGTCGGAGATGCCGACGCGCTGGGCGTTCTCCAGCTCGGCCAGCCAGTCCGACAGGCTCGACGACGCCGAGTACGTGTCGAACTTGGGCACGGCCGGCGACTCGCGCGGGTTGTGCGAGATCGGGAAGAAGATCAGCGTGGACAGGTACTTCGTCAGGCCCGCGCCGAGCAGGTTGATCGCCACGCCGGACACGATGTGGTTGACGCCGAACGTGACCGTGGCGATGGCGTGCAGCAGGCCGCCCAGCGCGCCGAACGCGGCGGCCGACAGCAGCGCGGCCCACGGACCCCACTGGTAGCCCGCCCACGCGGCACCCCACGTGCCCATGATCATCATGCCTTCGAGGCCAATGTTGACCACGCCCGCGCGTTCGGCCCACAGGCCGCCGAGCCCGGCGAGCAGGATCGGCAACGCCAGGCGCACGGCGGTCTGCGTGGTGCCGCTGGACGTGAGCTGCGGAACGTCGGTCAGGTACGACGTCGTGGACAGCAGCACGACCGCGCCCGCGACCCCGAGCACGCCGACCAGCCAGCCGGGTACGCGCTTCTTGCGCGGCGGCGGGACGGTCGTCGGTGCCTCGGACGGGTTCATCAACGACGTGCTCATGCCGCACCCACCGTTCCCAGCTGCTTGCCGACCTGCCGTTGCCGCGCGGCCAACTCGAACCGCCGCACGACCTCGTACGCGACGACCACGGACAGCACGATGGAGCCCTGCATGATGGTCACGATCTCGCGCGGCACGCCCACGTTGTCCAGCGCCAGGCCCGACTTGTCGAGGAACGCCCACAGCAGCGCGCCGAACGCGATGCCGCCCGGGTGGTTTCGTCCGAGCAACGCGATCGCGATGCCGGAGAACCCGATGCCCGCCGGGAAGTTCAGGTTGTACGTGTGGTCGCGGCCCAGGATCTCGGGCATCGACACCAGGCCCGCGATGCCGCCGGAGAGCAGCATCGCGATCAGCACCATCTTCTTGGCGCTCACGCCGCCCGCCGCCGCGGCCGTGGTCGACTCGCCCGACGCCCGCAGCTCGAACCCGAACCGGGTGCGGTTCATCAGCACCCAGTAGCCGATGCCGAGCGCGGCGGCCAGGAAGACCAGGCCGAACACGGTGCCGTTGTCGCCCAACGGGATGCCGGGCACCCGGCCGCTCTCCGCGATCTCGGGCGTGCGGATGTTGTTGCCGCGCAACTCGCCGAACACGTCCTCGCGGATGAGGTACGCGGCAAGGCCCAGCGCGAGGCCGTTCATCATGATCGTGGAGATGACCTCGTTGACGCCCCGGGTCACCTTGAGCACCGCCGGAATCGCCGCCCACAGGGCGCCGACCAGCGCGGCCACCACGATGATCGCCAACGCGTGCAACCCGGCCGGGAGGGCGAACGACCCGCCGAAGACCGCCGCCACCACGGCCGCGACGCGGTACTGGCCCTCGACGCCGATGTTGAACAGGTTCATCTGGAAGCCGATCGCGACCGCCAGGGCCGCGATGTAGTACGTGCCCGTGCTGTTGACGATGTCGACGGCGGTCGTGCCCTCGCCGACCTGCGACACCATCGCGCCGAACGCCTTGAGCGGGTTCGCGCCCGAGACCACGAGCGCGATGCCGCACAGCAGCGCGGAGAACAGGATCGCCAGGGCGGGCGGCAGGAGTTTGCCGCGCAGGATTCCCATCACTGCCCTTCCGGGTCGGGAGCGGTCGCGCCGGTGCCGCCGGCGTCCGGGGCGCCGAGGTCGGCCCGGTGTCGACCGGACGGGTTCGACCGGTCCGGGTCGTCGGGGGCCGGATCGGCGCCGGTGGGTGCCGAGTCGGAGTCGGCCGGATCGGCACCGGTCGCGCCCGGGTCGGCACCACCCGCCCCCGAACCGGCCGGGTCGGGGCCACTCGCGCTCGGGGCGGCCGGGTCGGTGCCCACCACCTCGGGGCCGGTCGTCGCGCCCGTCATGGCACTGCCCAGGTCCTCCGGCGTGACCGAGGACGGGTCGGCGTCGGCGACCAACCGGCCGCGCAGCATGACCTTGATGGTGTCGGACAGGCCGATCAGCTCGTCCAGGTCGGCGGAGATCAACAGCACCGCCAGCCCGCCGCGCCGCGCCCGCTTGATCTCGTCCCAGATCAACGCCTGCGCGCCCACGTCGACACCGCGCGTCGGGTGCGCGGCGATCAGCAGCACGGGATCGCCCGAGAGTTCCCGGCCGACCACGAACTTCTGCTGGTTGCCGCCGGACAACGCCGCCGCCGGCACGTCCACGCCGGGCGTGCGCACGTCGAACTCGTGCACGATCCGCCGCGTGTCCTTCTTCGCACCGGCCAGGTCCAGCCATCGGCCGTTCGACACCGGCTTGCGGGTCTGGTGGCCGAGGATCCGGTTGAACCACAACGGCTGCGTGAGCAGCAGGCCCTGGCGGTGGCGGTCCTCGGGGATGTAGCCGATGCCCGCCTCGCGCCGGGCGAGCGTGCCCAGCTTCGTGATGTCCTTGCCGGACAACGAGACCCGGCCGTGCGAGGCGGACCGGATGCCCATGATCGTCTCGACGAGTTCGGTCTGGCCGTTGCCCTCGACGCCCGCGATGCCGACGATCTCACCGGCGTGCACCGTCAGCCCGATGCCGTCGAGCACGGGCCGCGTGCCCTCCTCGGCGACCAGGCCCAGGTCGGCGACCTCCAGCACGACCCGGTCGGTGACCGTGGACTCGCGGGTCTCCGGGCTGGGCAGCTCCGAGCCGACCATCATCTCGGCGAGCTGCCGCGACGACACGGTCTTCGGGTCGGCCGTGCCGACCGTGGTGCCGCGCCGGATCACGGTGACCGAGTCGGCGATCGCACGGACCTCGTCGAGCTTGTGCGAGATGAACAGGAACGTGAAGCCGCGCTCCTTCATGCCGCGCAGGGTGGCGAACAGCTCGTCGACCTCCTGCGGGACGAGCACGGCCGTCGGCTCGTCGAGGATGATCACCTTGGCGCCCCGGTAGAGCACCTTGAGGATCTCCACGCGCTGCCGGTCGGCGACGCCGAGGCGTTCGACCAGCACGCCGGGGTCGACGTCGAGCCCGGTGGAGCCGGCCAGCTCGCGGATGCGCGCCCGTGCCTTGGCACCGATGCCGTGCAGGGATTCGGCGCCGAGGACGACGTTCTCCAGCACGGTCAGGTTGTCGGCGAGCATGAAGTGCTGGTGCACCATGCCGATGCCCGCCTTGATCGCGTCGGCCGGCGTCCGGAAGCGGACCCGGGTGCCGCCGATCTCGATCGTGCCCTCGTCGGGCTGCTGCATCCCGTAGAGGATCTTCATCAGGGTGGACTTGCCGGCGCCGTTCTCGCCGCACAGCGCGTGCACCTCGCCCACCGCGACGGACAGGTGCACGTCGCTGTTGGCGACGACGCCGGGAAAGCGCTTGGTGATGCCCGACAGGACGACCGCAGGGGTGCTCAAAAGCTCCTCCAACCACGCACAAGGCCCCGCGAGCCGATCTCGCGAGGCCAGGTGCAGTACCGCAGGGATCAGCTGCTCGGCTTGTCCGACACCACGATCTGACCCGAGATGATCTGGGCCTTGTAGCCCTCCAGGACCGCCTTCAGGTCGTTGTCGATCTTGCCGCCGGAGGTCGCGTAGCCGACGCCGTCCACCTTGAGGTCGAAGACCTTGGGCAGGCTCGCGAGGTCGTTCTTGGCCACGGCCTTGACGAAGTCGTACACGGCGACGTCGACGCGCTTGAGCATGGACGACACGATGACGTCCTTGGACTCGGCGACGGTGGCCTGGTTGTACTGGTCGGAGTCGACGCCGATGGCCTTCACGTTCGCCGTCTTGGCCGCCGAGAACACGCCCTTGCCGGACGCGCCGGCCGCGTGGTAGAGCACATCCGAACCGGCCTCGATCTGGCCCTTGGCCGCTTCCTGGCCCTTGGTCGGGTCCTGGAAACCGGTGAAGTCGCCGGCCGGCGTCAGGTACTTCTTCTCGATCTTGATGTCCGGCGCGGCCTTCTTGGCGCCCTGCTCGAACCCGGCGTCGAACTTCTGGATCAGCGGGATCTTCACGCCGCCGATGAAGCCGACGTGGCAGTTCTTCGACTGGTACGCGGCGATGACGCCGGCCAGGAAGGAACCCTGCTCCTCGGCGAAGGTCAGCGGGGTGACGTTGGCCGCGCCCTCGACCGCGCCGTCCACGATCGCGAACTTGACGTTCGGGAACTGCGGCGCGACGACCTTGAGCGACTCGGCGTACGCGAAACCGACGCCGACGATCGGGTTGTAGCCCTCGCTCGCGAGCTGGCGCAGCCGCGTCTGCTTGGCGTCCTCGGCCTCGTTGGGGGCGGCGGTCAGCTCCTTGACGTCGGTGATGCCGAAGTCCGCCTTGGCCTTGTCCAGGCCCGCAGCCGCGGAGTCGTTGAACGACGCGTCGCCGCGACCGCCGATGTCGTAGGCCAGGCCGACCTTGAGCGCCTTGCCGTCGACCTTCTCGCCCGCCGCTGTGCCGGACGACGTGGCGGCTGCCGCGGCCGGCGGCTTCTCCGCGAACTTGCAACCACCGGAGGCACTGGTGGTCGAACTGCCTCCGCTGGTGCCACCGCTGTCCTTGGCGCACGCTGCCATGGACACGATGCTGGTCAGCGCGATCGCGGCCACCGCGAGGCCGCGAATTGGACGACGCACGGCTCGTCTCCCTCCCTGCTCGGCAGAGCAGTCGTTGACCCGACGCCGTCGTCGGGGGCTCCGAGTGGCGAACCGTACCCCGTGGTAACCCGCGCCGCCCGAGGACCGGCTCGCACGTGACCTAATCGTTGGTGGCCCCTCCCGATCCCGCCACTCGGGGTGATCCACTACGCCCCTCGGGTGGTTCGTGATCACGCAGCGTCGACCCCTGAACCGAGCCCGGTCGCGGTGCGTATGCCCTGGGTGGAGGTCGGAACCTACGGCGGGGTTCCGGCCTCCCTTTCTCGTGATACTCCGTTGGTGGGACGTTGGCCTCGCGTTGGCGACAGTCGGTCAACTCATTGCCGCACCGGTACCCCTACCTGGAGGCGGCCTTGGACCCCCGACACTGGCTGGAAGACTACGCGGGCCGCATCGAGGAGATCCGCAAGAAGTCCGTGGAACTCCAGGAGAACGTCGCCAACGCCGGCGCGCGGGTGGAGAGCAAGGACGGTTCGGTGACGGTCACCGTCAACCCCAACGGCGGCCTCCAGAACCTCCAGCTCGGGCACCGCGCGTGCGACCTGGGCCCGGCCCGGCTCACCACGTTGATCATGGAGACCGTGCGGCAGGCCCAGCGGCAGGCGGCGGCCAACGTGGTCGCGGCGTTCGAGCCGTTCGGCGGCGGCACGGAGGCGATGCGCCTGATCGTGGACTCGATCCCGACCGACGGGGACGAGGACGCTCACGGGGACTACGACGCGTACGCCGAGCCCGAACCCGAACCGGTGCGCCCGCCCGTCCCCCAGCCCGCGCCGGCACCGTCGCGACCCGTCCGCCGCCCCGCCGCGGCCGACGACGTCGACGACGACAACCGGCCCTGGTGAGCCAGGAAGGCCCGCATGCCGGACACCAACGCCCCGACGCCGTTCGTCAACGTCACCGAAGAGAACAAGTTCAAAGGCACGTTGATCTTCGAGGCCTACGACGGGCTGATCGACTCGATCAGCGGCGAGGCCGAGAACGAGACGGTCCGGGCCGTGGACATCACGTTCAACGCGATCGGCGCGGTGGCGTCGACCGCCATGTTCGTCGCCGACCCGTTCGGCACGCTCCTCGGCGCGGGCATCGGCTGGCTGCTGGAACACGTCTCGTTCCTCAAAGAGGGGCTCGACCTGCTCCTGGGTGACCCCGAGGAGATCCAGGCGGTCGTCGAGGCCGCCAAGAAGCGGACCATCGAGCTGCGCGTGCTGGCCGACGACCACCGGCAGGGCATGATCAAGCCCGACGGCTGGACCGGCACCGCGGCCGAGCGCTACAGCGCCAGCATGGAGCAGCTCGGCAAGGAACTCGACAGCCTCGCGCACGCGATCGAGACCTGGACCAAGATCGGCGCGATCTGCGGCATGATCGTCCAGGTCGCGCGGGACATCATCCGCGACATGATCGCGCAGCTGCTCGGCTCGCTGCTGGCGGGAGCCATCGCGGCGGCGGCAGCGGCGGTGTTCACGCTCGGCGGGTCGATCGCCGTCTTCATCGGCTTCGCGGTGGGCAAGGCGGTCGCGCTGGCCGCGAACATCTCGGCCCGGATCGCCCGCGTCGTCGCGGCGCTGGGTCGCAACATGAAGCGGGCCGACGATCTTCAGGACATCATGAAGAAGATCGGCAAGGGCTGGGACCGGTTCGACAACCTGGCGGACGCCGGCGAGGTCACCTGGGAAGGCTGGAAGATCGCGCACGGCATCGACAAGGACATCGCGAAGGCCCAGGGCGAGGACGACGACCAGGACGTCGTCGACCAGGCGAACGACAAGCTCGAAGAGGCCAACGACAAGTACTCCCAGGCCAAGGAGAACGAGTCGAAGGCCGCCGACGAGCTGAAGGCGGCCAACGAGAAGCTGAACGACCTGTCCACCAAGGCGTCGGCCGCCAACGACAAGGCCAACGCCGCAGCCGACGAGCTGAACGCCGCCGCCGCGTCCGGCGACCAGGCGCGGTACGACGCGGCGAAGGCCAAGTACGAGGCGGCCAAGTACGAGGCCGATCTGGCCCGTGCCGCCGCCGCAGACGCCGCGCAGGACTCGGCGACGAAGGCACGCAAGCTCGCCGACGAGGCCAAGGCGAGCAAGGCCGCGCTGGACGCGACGAAGCCGTACGACGACGCGGCGCAGAAGGCGTTCCAGGACTACAAGGACAAGCACCCGAACGAGGGCACGCCCGACCCGGGCCGTACCGCGGCGGAATCCGACCTGACCGCCAAGTCCACCGCCGCCAAGGACGCGAACGCCCGCTACGAGCAGGCGAACGTCGACTTCACCGAGGCCAACGCGAAGGCGGCCGAGGCCAACGCGAAGGCGTTCCGCACCGGCAGCGAAGCCGACATCAAGGCGGCGGAGCAGGCGTCCAAGGCGGCCCAGGACGCGGGCACGCGGGCGGAGCGGGCGGCGAACGAGGCCAGGGCCACCGGCGAGGCCGCCAAGAACAGCTACGAGAACTACCAGAAGACCTACGTCAACAAGACGAACACCAGCACGTCGGCGCCGAAGGTCACCACCTAGTCGCAGTCCTTCCGGAGTCGGAGAGAACCGGTCATGGCCAAGAACACCAACACGAATTCCAACTCGAACACGAACACCAACACGAACACGAACAACCCGCCGCCGCCCCCCAGGACGGGAGTCGGCGGACCGACGGGCGGTTCCGGGTTCTCGGTGAACGGTTCGACGATGGACAGGTTGGCCAACCAGGCCGGTTCCTTCCAGGAGCGGATGCTGAGCACCGCCAAGGGCCTGAACGAGATCCGCCTCTCGCCCAACGCGTTCGGTCCGATCGGCGCGTTCATGGTGCCCGCCCTGAACATGTCGAAGGACTCGTCGGCCCAGCAGGCCGAGCGCGCGTCGACGACGTTCGGCAACGTACAGGCGAACATCAAGGCGACGCACCAGACGCACCTCAACACGGACACGCACAGCAGCGGCCAGTTCGACAAGATCATCCCGAACTCGAACGCCCTGAGGCCGCCGGGCACGACCGGCACCACGGCCGGTCCCACGAACACGAACGGCAACTCCTACACCGCGCCGCCACCGCCCAAGGGCACCACGGGCACGACCGCCGGCCCAGGGAACACCGGCGGGAAGCAGGTCGGCCCGGTCACCACCCCGAAGGGCACGAACGGCGGCCTCACCAAGGGCACCTCGGCGCCTGGAGGGTCCCCGCTCAACCCGATCACCAACCCGAAGGGGACGGGCGGGTCCACGTCCGGCAAGGGCACCACCACGCCCGGCGGCTCGCCGATCGGCCCCGTCACCAACCCCAAGGGGACGGGCGGGTCGACCGGCAAGAACACCACCCTGCCCGGCGGATCCCCGGTCAACCCGACCGCCAACCCCAAGGGGACCGGCGGGTCGACGTCCGGCAAGGGTTCGCCCCTGACCGGCGGTTCCCCGGTCAGCCCGGTCGCCACCCCCGGCGGAACGGGCGGGTCGACGACGGGCAAGGGTTCCCCCCTGACCGGCGGCTCGCCGGCCAGTCCCGTCACCACCCCCAAGGGGACCGGCGGGTCCGCGGTCGGCGGCTCGCCGAACAGCCCGACCGCCGGGAGCAAGTCGGCGGTCGTCACGCCCACCACGCCCGCCGGCAGCCCGATCACCCGGGGTCCGGACGGCCGGTCGGCCGCCGCACCGGCCGCGAGCCCGCTCGCGGGCGGGGCACCGCCGGCCGGTGGCGCCGCGCCGGGCGGCGCGACGGCGACCGAGCGGACCAGCAAATACACGGCCGGGTCCGGCAAGAACCTGTTCGACTCGCCCAAGCCGACGGTCGGGTCCACCGGCACGATCAGCACCCCGCCGAAGACGTCGTCCACGGTGCCGCCCTCCGCGCCGCCGAAGACCACGACGACGCCGACCGCCGTGCCGCCGACGACCCCCGGAACGACCCCGACGAACACCGGGACCGACCGCACGGGCCGGCCCACCGCGACCCCGAACCGCGGCCTCTTCGAGGGCGCCAAGCCTCCGATCGGCAACGGCACGATCTCCACGGCGCCGCCGAACTCCCCGTCGACCCCGCAGCCCGCGCCCAAGCCGACCCCGGCCGTCTCCCCCACCCCGGCCGTCGGCATCCCGACCAAGCCGGGCACGACGACCACCCCGACCCCGGGCAACGCCACCCCCGCCACGGCCAAGCCCGCGCCGGCGGTCGACACCCCCACGACCAGGCCCGGCACGACACCGCCGCTCCAGACCCCCGCGAACACCCCGGGCACCCAAACCCCGAACACGCAGAACCAGAACGCCCCGAAGCCCGGCAGCACGAGCGGCATCCCCCCGGTCGACCCGACGTCGCGGCCGAACCAGTCGCCGACCGGCACCGGTTCGAAGTCCGCGGTGCTGCCGGAGAGCGACACCCCGTCCCCCGCGAAGACCCCCCGGCAGAACCCGCCCGTGCGGAACGGCGACACCACCGGCAGCCTGGACACCCCCGTCGTCGCTCCCGCGCCGATGCTGCCCAACGCGCCGATGCGCGAGACCGTGCGGAAGTGGTTCGGCAGTAAGAGCACGACTCAGCCGAACACCCCCGCCAACCCGAACGCGGGCACCAGCGGCAGCCGGAACGGCACCATCAACCGCCCGAACCCCACGGCCACCGGCGCCACGCCGCCGGGCACCATCCCCCCGGGCACCATCACGCCGGGCACCATCACGCCGGCCGCCGGAAACACGAACACCACGCCCGGCAACACCAACACGACCCCGGGCAACACCAACACGGGCAACACGAACACCGGCAACAACGCACCCGGCAACACGCCGCCCAACCCCGGTGGCTCGACCCCCCTGCTGTCGTCCAAGAACCTCCCCGAGTTCGTGAACAGCGGGCGGGCACTCGGTGCCGTCGCGACCGCCAACCCCACAGGCGTGCCGCGCGTCTTGAGCACCGTCACCACCCTGCTCCCCCGGGTCGACGGCGCCACGCCGCAGGGCATCGGGCGCATCGAGGCGGCGATCGACGGCAACTTCGAGACATTGCTCGGCAACGGCCGCAAGTTCCCGGTCCAGGTGGGCAACCAGCACTTCGAGGTCAAGGTCGTCGCCACCCTCCACTCGCCGCCGAGCACCGCCGTCGCACCGCCCGCGAGCACGACCAAGGTCGACATGGCGACCAACAGCGGCTCGACGACCGGGTCCACGACCCAGATCTCCACTTCGGGCGACATCGGCACCAGCGCGCTGTTCACCACCACCGTCGGCCCGTACGGCTCGGTCGGCGCCAAGGCGCAGTTCGCCCGCCCCGCCCAGGCGAACACCACACAGACGTCCACTGTGGACAACCGGCAGATCCGGTCGGGCAAGAACTCGACCAACGCGGACGTGCCGGTCACGTACACGCTGACCGTGGTCGACGCGCAGAACAACGTCGTGAACACCGGCACGGTCACCTCGACCGCCACCGATCCCGTCGGCATCACGCTCAAGATCCCGGACGAGATCACCACCCTCACCCCGCCGGTCACCCCGGGCCGGATCGCGACGCCCGCCGACGGGTGGGGCGGGAAGATCGAGCACCCGGCGCCCGAGGCGGTCACGTTCGACGGCAACGTCACGCCCGACCAGGCGTTCGACCGGGTCGCGGCCAAACTGCCGCCGTCGGTCACGCAGATGGGCGCGCCGGGCCGCACCGAGCTGCGCGACTTCCTCAGCGCGACCAACATCCGCGACAACGCGGGCGCGATGATGAACGACTGGATCACCTCGCCCGACCTGGTGAGCCGCAACAGTGCGCACGCGAGCGTGGTGCAGATGCGATTGACGCCGCGGACCGCGGAGCTGGTCGGCGTCACCAACGACACCCAACTGCGCATCCACGAGTCCGCGACCAGCGGCAGCGCGGTGTCGTCGTCGACCAAGAGCGGCTTCGACGTCAACCTGGCGGTCGGCGGCGGTGCGATGGTGCCCAAGACCGTCGGCGGCACGGTGGGCCTCGTGGGCGGTTTCTCGTCGAAGAACACCGAGACCTCGTCGTCCGGCACGGTCGCGGGCAACAAGTCCGGCATCGAGATCAAGTCCGAGACGGGCCTGTACAAGGTGACCGCGGACCTGGAGATCAAGACGACGACCGGGCAGAACGTCGTCGTCCCGACGACCGTCTACCTGCGCCTGGGCACCTTCGAGGCCAACGCGCACGGCCTGCCCGTCAACACCGCGACCGGTTTCACCGCCGGCACGCCGAACACCCGCCACGCGCCGCCCTACCTCGCCTCCCAGGTCGCGAGCGGCGGCGCGAAGGTGGGCGAGTTCGCACCGGGCAACGAGGTCAAGGGCAAGGTCGAGACCGCGATCAAGGGCATCCCCGGCTTCGACGGCTTCCTGCCGAAGTGGAACACCACCGCGGACCCGCGCCAGTCCGGCCGCAACTTCGCCGACGTCGTCGACGCGACGGCCAACCAGCGCAAGCTCGACACCGAGCTGAGCCGGGCCGCGCTGACCGCGAAGATGGACACCCTGCTCGGCCCCGGCGTGACCGTCCAGCTCAAGCGGCGCGGCCTGTGGTCCAACGACTACGTGAACGTGACGGTCAAGGCCACGCTGCGCAATCCCACGCACCTCGGCCAGGTCGAGGGCCACGCGGTGCGCGGCTCCGCGTCGGTGGCACCCAGGCTGGACGCCTCGACGACCGTGCAGAAGGGGTGGAACGCGGGCCTCGAAGGCCGCGTGGTGATCCCGACGGTGACCGGCGGCAACTCGGTGTCCCCGGCGCCGAACATCGGCGCCAAGTACAACAGTTCCACCGCGTACAAGACCTCGTCGGGCGCCACCGCGACCACGACGACGCTCAGCACCGGCGGTTCCAGGGCACAGGTCTTCCAGCACGACGTGGACATCACCGTCGAGGTGACGAAGTTCAGCGCGCACCGGGCGTGGGTGAAGCGGCTGACGCCGGGCGCACCGAAGATGAAGATCCCCGCGCCCCAGGTCGTGGCGATGACCAAGGCCGACGCCACCACCCCGAACCCGGCGTCGTCGGCGAACGGCGTCCCGGTCGCGGCCGACGCCAAGGCGATCCCGCCGATCAACGGCAAGGTCAACCTCTGGGTGCCCGACGGCGCCACGTTCACCAGCCCGCCGAACGCGAACCCGATCGGCACGCCGACCGCGCGGCCGATGACCGCCCCGCCGACGATCGCCGACCTGGTCAGCGGCAAGTGGAACTCCCCCGCCCCGAGCGCGGCCCCGAACACGGCTCCGAACACCACCGCACAGCCCCAGCCGAACACCCGGAACAAGTACAACCTGCTGCACGTCGACGCGGTCGCCAACACGGGCGCGATCCACGCCGAGGCGCTCAACGTGCTCAACCGGGCCGCGCGGGCCGACGGGTCGCTGACCAGTCTGGGCACCCAGGCGCGCAACCAGATCGACAAGATGTTCAGCGCCGAGAACATCAAGGCGCAACTGCCGATCTCGTCCAAGACCGGTGTCCAGGAGGGCGGCATGCTGTACAGCCGCCGGATCTCCAACCGCACCGGCGCGTTCGGCAGCAACTTCGAGCTGAGCAACCCGAAGCTGCTGTCGATGTCCGACGGCACCCCCACCGAGAACGCGCTCACCGGCGGTTTCAAGACCGGTGACAGCACGACGAAGAACCAGTCCGTCGACCTGACCGCGGCCGTGAACGTGCCGATCAAGCCCGAGAAGGACGCGACCGCGGCGGTCGGCATCGGACCGAACGCCAAGTGGACGCCGTGGGCGAAGTTCGGCGGCAAGAGCCACGAGGTCGGCGGCGAGGTGTTCCGCAACAAGCGCAGTCAGGCGCAGCGGACCTACTACGTGCAGCTCGACGCGAAGGTCAACCTGGTCGCGGAGTCGCGGACGGGCAACGTGCTGGTCAAGGGCACGCCGAACCGCGCCGGGTCCACTGTGGACCTGCCGGGCAGCGTGTTCGTCCGGGTCGACGAGGCGACCGCGCGCCAGATGGGCCTGATCCCGGCCGTGCCGCCGCACACGTCCGCCGTCACGGCGAGGATGCAGCCGCCGAAGCTGTTCAGCCCGGCCCCGGCCACGAACACCGCCCCGAACGCCGTCGCACCGGTCAACCTCGGTCTGAGCCACATCGAGACGGTCCCCGACCTGTCCCCGCTCGTGCCGGAGCTGCGCGCCGAACTCGGTCGGCTGGGCACCGAACTCATGCCGCCGTCGGTGCTCGACGACTCGATGAACAACTTCCAGCGCATGGTGGACCTCACGTCCGAGTCCAGCGTGAAAGCGCTGGTGGACAGCGCGCTGGACGGCGGCGTACCGCTGCTGGTCCACAAGCCGGGCACGTTCGGCAACAACAGCTACCAGGTCACGCTCCGGGCCAAGGTCGAGGGCCCGCCAGTGTTCCTCAAGGCGACGCACGACGGCTCGGACATGGAGCACGCGGCCACCGGTTCGACGAAGGACACCGATCTGCAGGGCAAGGGCAAGTCCTGGAACACCGGCATCCGCCTGCAGGGCAGCGGCCTGCCCCAGACCGGCAACTCCAACCTGTCGGTGGCGGTCGGCGCGGTCGGCACCGGCTCGATCGGCCAGACGCACTCGAACTCCACCTCGACCACGTCCACCCGACAGGCGGGCAACCTCAGGCAGGCGGGTGGGCCGCAGGCGCACTTCACCGTGAAGGTCAAGTTCGAACTGGTCGTGGAACGCGGCTCGGTCGAGGTCGGCCGGGTCGACACGAAGTCGGCGCAGGACATGACGGTCCGACTGCTCGCGGACAACCTCAAGGTCGAGAACGCGAACCGGCCCGCGGCGCAGCCGTTCACCAAGACCTCCGTCGTCCGACCCGCCGCGGAGGGCCGGCCGAACCGCATCGCCGCCTGGCGGCAGGACCCCCGGGCGGTGGTCGTGCCGACCACCAACACCTCGGTCGAGAGCTTCCGCGGCGCGGCCGACCTGCGGGCGACGTCGGTCCGCACGATGACGCTCGCGGGCGCGTCCGACGGCCTCACGGCGAAGGGCACGGGTTCGCGCAACGCGCTGGAGTCCACGCTCAGCTCCGAGACCCTCCAGTCGGTGCTGCTCGGGATGACCTCGTCGCCGCTGGTCGTGCCGGGCCAGCACCAGAAGACGCTCGGCCCGGGGCAGCACGTGAAGTTGGAGATCCACGGCCGGATGGTGAACCCCCGGCTGGCCGGTCTCAGTGACACGATCAACCTGGAGAACCCGACGTCGACGACGTCGTCCACGGCGAGCGACGCCAGGCACGGCGAGAGCGGCGACCTCACGTTCGGCATCGGCGCGACCAACGTGACCTCGAAGCAGTCGCCGGACCTCGCCTTCACCACGCCCGGCGTCGACACCAAGCACGGCTCCGACGCCATCGACACGACCCCGGCCGGCCAGACCGCCAACAGGGGCCAGAACCCCAAGGCGGGCGGGCGGTCCGGCCTGGTCGACGTGGACATGGAGTACCGGATCGTCGCCGATCTCGGCAACGGCAACATCCGGGTGGTCGACCTGACGATCCCGGGCTCGGCGCAGCTGCGCATGCCGGCACCCGAGGTCGAGAAGTTGCTGGGGAACAAGCCGTTGGCGCCGTTGGACGGCGCCCAGAAGAGGGTCAAGGACACCGCCGCCGAGTGGCGCACCGCCGAGGTCGAGGTCGAGGCGAGCCTGCACCGGGCCGACGGCCTGGACGCCGACATCGCCAAGGCCGCCGGGAACCTCGCCGACGCCGACGCGGACATCGTCACCAGGACCGGCGACCACGCGCCGCACGCCACGAAGATCGACGGGCTGGACCAGGCCGTCGCGGACCTCGACGCCCGGACCGCCGCGAAGCGGACCGAGGTCGACCGTCTGTCCGGCGAGCTGGCCGAGGCACAGGCCCGCGGCGAGCGGCTGACTCCGAGCTACGACGACCGCGTGGAGATGCTGCGGGACGCGCGGACGATCTCGCACGCGTTCGACACCCGGGTCACCGACCTGACGGCGGCCATCGACCAGGCGAAGCTGGACGGCAGGCCGACGGCAAAGTTGGACGCCGCGCTCGTCAACGCGACGGAGGCGCAGGCCGGGGCGAAGGCCCGGGTGTCCTACGCCAGGCAGATGCTCGATCAGGCGGGGACCGAGATCCCCACCGCGCGCAAGAACCTCGCCGACGCACAGGCCGAGCTGTCCACCCTGGAGCAGTCGCTCGACAAGGCGAACACCGACCTGACCGACGCGATCGCCCAGGGCAAGCCCACGCGGGACGCCCTCGACGCGGCGATCGACGAACGCGCCCGGCGGCAGGCGGCCCTGGACACGGTCCAGTCCGACCACGCCGCCACCCTGGTCGAGCTGGCCGACCGCCGGGCCCGGTCGGACGTCAAGCAGCAGGCGTGGTGGGACGCCAAGACCACCCTCGACGCCGGCATCGACACCTTCAACGCCACCCCGGTCACCCCGCCGGCCGGTTCGAGCACGCAGCAGAACAACGCCCCCGCGGTCGGCTCCACTTCGACGAACACCACCGGCAACACCTCGATCCCCGCCATCACCATCACCCCTCCCGCGCCACCGACCTCGACGAACACGAGCACCCCCCGCACCGTCACGCCGGTCCACCCCGTCGGGAGCCCGGACGCCACCCCGCGCACCGCCCGGCCCGAACGGTCGTTCGCCTTCGCGCCGAACGACACCGCCCTGTCCGACACGCAGACCGCGCAGCTCGACGAACTCGCCACCGATCTGGTCGAGGCCAACGCCAAGCGCGACCGCCTCGGCTACCTGCCGCCCGTGGTCGAGGTCTCCGGCGCGCACGCGCAGTCGATGCGCGCGGAACTGCTCGCCAGGGGCATCGACGCGGTGGTGCGGCCGGGTGGCCGTCCGGACGGCGCGGACGTGCACGTCGACTGGGACCTCAAGCGGCCGGAGGGCTACGTCCCGCCCGTCGCGCCCAAGTCGACGCCGATGGCACAGCCGGTCGTCATCACGTCCACCGAGCTGCCGTCGCGGTCGGTCCTGGACGACGGGACCTGGCGGCACAGCACCGCGTCCACCGCCGAGTGGTTCGCCAACCCGGCGCCCGTCTCCGCGAACGACATCGCCCACGCCCGCGCGAACACCCCGCCCACCTCGTGGGTGCGCGGCGAGGACGGCGGCGTCCTGAACACCTCGACCGTCGGCCCGAACGGGATCGACCTACGGGCGTGGCGCGGTCCGATCGCCTACGACGTGCGGACGTTGGACATCGGCGGCGCCAAGGTCAAGGACCTCACCGTCAAGATCCACCTCGACGGGAACACCGACGCCCGCGCTGACGTCGAAGCCCGCACCAGGGCCGGCGTCGACGAACTGTTCAACCAGGGCCACCGCCTCCCCTCCGGCGAACAACTCCACGTCACCGTCGAGTTCGTCGACAACCCCGCCGACGCCCACAGCACCGTCACCCTCACCGACCCCGACGGCCGCGCCAACCAGCTCAACTGGCCCGTCGACACCGACCCCCGACGCCTCGCCCACGAGGTCGGCCACTTCATCGGCCTCCAGGACGAGTACCACGAGACCTCCGACGTCAAGCCGATCTTCCAGCACCAGGACGGCAAGGGCCGGGTCATGGCCGACAACGCACCCATGACCCAGGGCATCGACGCCACCGACACGAGCCTCAAACCCCGCAACGCCTGGCTCATCGAAAACCGCATGCGGGCACTGGAATCGTCGGTGGAACCGACGGTCGAGGCAGCCCCGGACCACACCGTCCAGGCACCGCACGCCCCCACGCGGCCGCAGACCCAGGCACAACGCCACGCGGCGGCGATCGACTGGCTCCGCGGCCACGGCGGGCCGGCCGGCGTGGCACTGGCGAACCTCAACCTCCCGGTCGGCGGGCTGGACCCGCTGTTGAACCACGCCGACCGCATCAGCCTGCAGTTCGCCGCCAACCCGCACGCGATCGACGGCCCGGCCATCGCCGCCGTGGCCTGGGAACTCCACCACCGCGGCATGGCCGCCGCGCAGCACCGCGCCGGGGACATCGGCCGCACGCCACCCGACCCGCGCCTCGCCGCGACGGCCACCGGCAACGCCCTGCTGTCGCTGCGCCTGCCGCAACGCGAGCTGGACGCCCTGCTGACCGACGCCCTGTCGATCGCGCACGCGGCCGACCCCGTCGGCCGCGTGCGCGACGACGACCTGGCCCAGATCGCCCTGACCCTGCACACCAGCGATCGGGGTACCGCGAGCGCGCTGGCACGGGCCCTGATCGGCACCGCGGCGCCGACGACCGCACCCCGGCCGGCACCGCGTCCCGCGGCCGACCCGATCCCGGACAGCGGCCCGGCGCGCTACGCGGCGCAGCAGGACCGGAAGCGACAGGAGTTCGACCGACAGCGGGCGGACGCGGCCCGCGCGGCCAACGCGGAACACCTCGCCTCGGTCGTGGACGACTACGCGCGGCCGGGCCGGTCGACCGTCCTCGACTACACCTTCGCGAGCGACGGCGTGGAACCGCAGTTCGTGCTGCACAACGAGAACGTCACCCTCGACACCGACCCGAGGCGCTTCCCCGCCACGATCCCCGTGGTCGATCGGGGGCAGGCGGCGACCAACCCCCCGATCGTCTTCTCGCACGACGCCACGCTCGGCCTCCCGCAGGCGCCTCCGGGCACGCGGTTCAAGGAGTTCTACGCCACGCCCGACCTGGTCGAGTCCGCCAACGCGCGGCTGCGGGAGGTCGGGAGCAAGGTCACCCTGGTCGTCGCGCCCGGGAACACCGTGACCGTCGACAACGGATCGGGCGCCCGTTCCCTGGTCATGGTCACCCCGAAGTTCGACAAGACGCCGCCGAGCGTGTGCAGCGAGTTCTCCCAGGCCGTCATCGGCGGCACGCACCGGCAGGTCGTGATGCGCACCGACGACGGGACCACACCGGTGCTCGGCTCGATCGCGCCCGGCGGCTCGCACGAGTTCCTGGGCACCCACGAACTGGCCGACGCCCTGGCCAGGCACGCGTGGTCGACCGACGCACCGGGCGACATCTCGGCGCGGTCGATCGCCGAGCACCTGGAGCGCAAGTCCATCGCGCCGCCCCGGCCGGGCCGGGAGTACGGCACGGCGCTGCGACCCGGGACACTCGCGCACGCCCGGCTGAACCACGCGGCGGAGAGGCTGGGCGTCAACCAGTTCGCCTGGGCCCGGCCCGGTGAGGCGTACCTGTTGCAGTCGATCGCCGTCCCCGACGCGAACGATCCCAAGGCACCGGACTTCGGCCAGGACTTCACCGCGCACGACGGCGCCCAACTCGGCGCCGTGTGGGGTTACCACCTCGGGTCGGTCGCGGTGACCAGCATGGACGACGCGACCCAGCTGACCGTCGAGTCCGTGCGCCAGGGCGGAGTACGCAAGTACGCGTTGGACGAGGCGATCGAAGCCAACCTGACCGCGTACGGACGCCACCTGCCGGCGATCCGGGACCAGGTGGTCGCCGACGTGTACAGCACGCCCGACCAGCGCCGGCTGGCCGAGGACCTGGTGCGGATCCAGTCCCTGCGCGACCTGCTCCGCGACCCGGCGGTGCGGGGCAGCGACCGGCAGAGCGCGGAGGTCGAACTCCAGAACGCGCAGCTGCGGGCACGCCAGATGATCACAGTCCTCGCCGGGCCGGATCGGCTGCCGGCCCCCGGCCAGATGTGGTTCCTCGGCATGTACAGCAAAGCCGAGGGCGAGTCGTTCTTCGACCGCTGGGCCCACCTGGACGAGCCGCTGGACCGGCACACCTCGGCGAACCCGCTGGTGGCCGTCACCAGCTCGCACCTGGAGAAGTACGTCGCCAAGGTCACGCTCGCCGACGACGCCAAGCGGCTCGACCCGGCGGAGGTGGCGGCCGGTGGCCGGCAGCTGCCGGAGTACGGCAACAGTGCGCTGACCGACGTGGCGTGGTCCACCGTGAAGGCCGCGCTCTGGCGACACCGCAACGGCATGCCGCTGCCGGAGATCCACGTGCACGCCTACGGCAACTCGCACCTGCACGCCACGAAGACCGGGCAGGCACGGGCGGACGTCGCCAAGGCGTGGGTCGACGTGGAAATCGCCCGCCTGCTGGAAGAACTCCAGAAGGACCTCCCGGACGGCGAACGCCCGCTCACCCCCGCGGACATCACCGTCGTGACGCTGTCCCACGGTCGGGCGGTACCGCCCGACTCGACGGACCCCGGGGCAGACCGCCGGCGGGTCGTCGCCGAGATGGTCGTCCCCCGCTGACGCCGACGATCCGGCCGGGACGGCGTGGGCCACTCGCCCGAGTGACCCACGTCGCGGACCGTCACCCGATGTGGAACGGTCAAGGTGGCACGCCCTGTCTCGTCGCTCACAGACGGGTCCCGGCCATTGGGTCGGCCACGGCGGGCGGGTCTAGCATCCGGGGGTCAAGGTCCCGCGCAGACGCGGGTACCAGTCCACCACTGACGCTGGAGGCCGTTGCGCATGGCCGGCACCACCGCTACTGAGCGGGCGGGCACCTCCCGAGGAGGCGGAACGCTCTACCGCGGCGACCTGGGCATGTGGTCCTGGGTCGCCCACCGCATCACCGGTGTGTTGACGTTCTTCTTCCTGTTCGCACACGTCCTGGACACCGCGCTCGTGCGGGTCAGCCCGGACGCGTACGACAAGGTCATCGAGACCTACAAGAACCCGGTCGTCAACCTGTTCGAGGTCGGCCTCGTCGGCGCCGTGCTCTACCACGCGCTCAACGGCATCCGCGTGATGCTCGTCGACTTCTGGTCGAAGGGCCCGAAGTACCAGCGTCCGATGCTCTGGGTGATCCTCGCGATCTGGGTCGCGGTCATGATCCCGGGCACGTACTTCATGATGGTGCGCACCGTGACCGACCTGTTCGGGGGTAGCTGACGATGAGCCTGACCCTCGACAAGCCCCGGTCCCCCCGCCGCCCGGCCGCCCGCCGCTCCAACCTGGAGCTCTACAGCTGGCTGTTCATGCGGATCTCCGGCGTGGCGCTGCTCGTGCTGGTGCTCGGCCACCTGTTCATCATGAACATCCTCGACGGCGGCGTGCACCGCATCAACTTCGGTTTCGTCGCCGGCCGCTGGGCCTCGCCGTTCTGGCAGTTCTGGGACCTGTCCATGCTGTGGCTGGCCCAGATCCACGGCGGCAACGGGCTGCGCACGGTCATCAACGACTACGCCCGCAAGGACGCCACCCGGTTCTGGCTCAAGGTGCTGCTCTACGTGTCGATGGTGCTGATCATCGCCCTCGGCTCGTACGTGATCTTCACCTTCGACCCGGACATCACCTCCTGACCCGCCGCGGGGAGCCTTCGACATGCAGTTCCACAAGTACGACGTCGTGATCATCGGCGCGGGTGGCGCCGGGATGCGCGCGGCGATCGAGTCGGGCCAGCGGGCCCGCACCGCCGTGCTCACGAAGCTCTACCCCACGCGTTCCCACACGGGCGCCGCGCAAGGCGGCATGTGCGCCGCGCTGGCGAACGTGGAGGAGGACAACTGGGAGTGGCACACCTTCGACACGATCAAGGGCGGCGACTACCTGGTCGACCAGGACGCCGCCGAGATCATGGCGAAGGAGGCCATCGACGCGGTCCTCGACCTGGAGAAGATGGGCCTGCCGTTCAACCGGACGCCCGAGGGTCGCATCGACCAGCGCCGGTTCGGCGGTCACACCCGCAACCACGGTGAAGCCGCCGTGCGGCGCGCGTGCTACGCGGCCGACCGCACCGGCCACATGATCCTCCAGACGCTGTACCAGAACTGCGTCAAGCACGGCATCGAGTTCTTCAACGAGTTCTACGTCCTCGACATCTGCCTCACCGAGACCGAGGACGGCCCGGTCTGCACCGGCGCCGTGGCGTACGAGCTGGCGACGGGCGAGATCCACGTCTTCCACGCCAAGTCCGTGGTGTTCGCGACCGGCGGTTTCGGCAAGGTCTTCAAGACCACGTCGAACGCCCACACGCTCACCGGCGACGGCATGGGCATCGTCTTCCGCAAGGGCCTGCCCCTGGAGGACATGGAGTTCTACCAGTTCCACCCGACCGGTCTCGCGGGCCTGGGCATCCTGCTCACGGAGGGCGCGCGCGGCGAAGGCGCGATCCTGCGCAACGCGTCCGGCGAGCGCTTCATGGAGCGCTACGCGCCGACCATCAAGGACCTGGCGCCGCGTGACATCGTCGCGCGCTCCATGGCCCTGGAGGTCATCGAGGGTCGTGGCGCCGGTCCGAACAAGGACTACGTGCTGCTGGACTGCACGCACCTGGGCGCCGAGGTCCTGGAGACCAAGCTGCCCGACATCACCGAGTTCGCCCGCACCTACCTCGCGGTCGACCCGGTGACCGAGCCGGTCCCGGTGTACCCGACCGCGCACTACGCGATGGGCGGCATCCCGACCAACGTCCACGGCGAGGTGTTGCGGGACAACGACAACATCGTCCCGGGCCTCTACGCGGCGGGCGAGTGCGCGTGCGTGTCCGTGCACGGCGCGAACCGGCTGGGCACGAACTCGTTGCTGGACATCAACGTCTTCGGCCGGCGCGCGGGCATCGCCGCCGCCGAGTACGCGAACGCCCACGAGCACGTCGACCTGCCGGAGAACCCGGCGACCCAGGTCGAGGCCCAGGTGGCGCTGGTCCTGTCCGAGCACGGCCACGAGCGCGTCGCGGACATCCGCACCGAACTCCAGGCCACGATGGACGCGAACGCGTCGGTGTACCGCACCGAGGACACGCTCAAGCAGGCGCTGCACGACGTGCAGGCGCTGAAGGAGCGCTACCAGCGGATCACCGTGCAGGACAAGGGCAAGCGGTTCAACACCGACCTGCTGGAGGCGATCGAGCTGGGCTTCCTGCTCGAACTCGCCGAGGTGCTCGTGCACGGCGCGCTGGCGCGCAAGGAGTCGCGCGGCGGCCACGCCCGCGAGGACTACCCCAACCGCGACGACACGAACTTCATGCGCCACAGCATGTACTACAAGCAGGGTGACGGCCTGTCCGCGGACATCCGCATGGACTACAAGCCCGTGACGTTCACCCGGTACCAGCCGATGGAGCGCAAGTACTGATGACCGCTACCGCTGAAGCACCCGCCGGTTCGCGCGGCTCCCAGCCTCCGGTGCCGGACGGCGCGATCACCGTCACGCTGAAGATCCGCCGGTTCAACCCGGAGTTCGACGACGAGCCCCGCTGGGACTCGTTCGAGATCCCCGCGCTGGCCTCGGACCGCGTGCTGAACCTGCTGCACTACGTGAAGTGGTACCTCGACGGCACGCTGACGTTCCGCCGGTCGTGCGCGCACGGCATCTGCGGCTCGGACGCGATGCGCATCAACGGCGTCAACCGCCTGGCGTGCAAGGTGCTGCTCAAGGACCTGCTGGCCGCGAACGGCAAGCCCACCACGATCACCATCGAGCCCATCAAGGGCCTGCCGGTCAACAAGGACCTGCTGGTGAACATGGAGCCGTTCTTCGAGGCGTTCCGCGCGGTCAAGCCGTACCTGATCACCTACGGCAACGAGCCGACCCGTGAGCGGGTCCAGTCGGTCGCCGACCGCGAGCGCTTCGACGACACGACGAAGTGCATCCTGTGCGCGTGCTGCACGACCTCGTGCCCCGTGTACTGGACCGAGGGCAGCTACTTCGGCCCGGCCGCGATCGTCAACGCCCACCGCTTCATCTTCGACAGCCGCGACGAGGGCGCCGAGGAGCGGCTGGACATCCTGAACGACGTGGACGGCGTCTGGCGTTGCCGGACGACCTTCAACTGCACCGACGCGTGCCCCCGCGGCATCCAGGTCACGAAGGCCATCCAGGAAGTCAAGCGCGCCCTGCTCTTCAAGCGCGTCTGACAACCGACTTGCCCGAACGGGGTGCGCGCCGATCACGGGTCGGCGCGCACCCCGTTCGGCGTTCGGACCCGCCTACCGTCTGCCTACCGACGGCTACAAACTGAAGTACGCTGTCGCGGTGCCAGGTGGATCGTGGACAGCATTCGGGACAGCCGCGAAGCGGCACCACGCCGACGCGACAATGCTCGACACCGCCGGTCGACATGCCAACGCCGACCACTTCGCCGGAATCGCCGCAGAGTGCGCACTCAAAGGAATCCTACACGAATTCCTCGGCGCGACACCGAATCAGCGCGGCCTGCTGGAGCACCCACAGATGTCCGGCAAGAAAGAAGCCGGACACCTTCCCGGCCTGTGGAGCCAACTCTCGGCAGTGGCCACGGGCAGGAACGCGGCACAGTTCGCCGAACTCATCTCAGCGCCCAATCCATTCGCAAGTTGGGACGTCGCCGAGCGGTACAGCGACGGTACGCACATAAGCGACCAGCGGTCGGCCGAACACCTGGCCGCCGCTCGAAATATCATCGCGCTCTACGAGCGAGCCAAGATTGATGGAGTGCTGTCATGACTGTCCGGTTCAGCGAGGCTTGGTCTGTCGCGTACGAATTCGCCGACGAGGTCAGGCGTGCCGACCGGGACGTCATTCTGGTTCGCGATGTCGTCGGACGGCTGTCCCTGATCGTGGGCGGTGAACCGGACGAAGACCTGCCGGCTGCCTTCACCGGACGAGTAGGCGCTTTTTCGTCTCCGAATCCCGTCCTGTACATGGCGGATCTTTTCGAACCTGGCGTGGTACTCGATTCGCCCGACCTCCACGTCCGCGCGGAGCGGTCCGACGGAGTCGGCCGACTCGCGACCCTGGATCGCAGCCTCGTCGGCGCCGACTGGTCACGACCGCATACCGACACTCCCGGACGCAACCGAACGACGCTCTACGGGTTCAAGGGCGGTGTGGGTCGCTCCACCGCGACCGCCATGCTCGCCGACCACCTCGCGAACCTCGGCGAGTGCGTCCTGGTGGTGGATCTGGACCTGGAATCACCTGGCGTCGGCGCACTCCTCCAGAACGAGGACGGCCTGCCCGAACACGGCGTGATCGACCATCTCGTCGAGGCGGCGGTCGACAACGAAGCCGATCTCGACCTGGTTTCCCGGAGCACCCTGCTGGGCAATCACGGCAACGGCGAGGTGTGGATCGCCCCGGCGGCCGGACGGGTGTCACCGGACGACGACTACCTGGGAAAGCTCAACCGGGTGTACACCGATCTCCCTCCGACGGACGACGGGACACCACGCCGCTTCGGAGACCGTTTGGAAGCCGCAATCGTCGCGTGCGAGGAACAGGTCACGAAGCAAAGCCGCCGCCCCAGCGTGGTACTGCTCGACAGCCGGGCCGGAATCCACGACATCGCGGCCGCCGCGATCACGCAGCTGAGCGATACAAGCCTGCTTTTCGCGGCCGACAACCCGCAGACCTGGAACGGCTACGGAATCCTCTTCAAGCAGTGGCAGAGACATCTCCCACCAGAGGCGCTCGACCACATCCGCAGGCGCTTGCGCATGGTCGCATCGATGGTTCCACCCAATAATGCGTCGAACTACCTCGATCTCTTCCGCGACCATGCACAGCAATGTTTCGCGGAGACACTCTACGACGACGCACACCCTGATGATTTCGAAGCTTTCAACTTCGCGTCCGACGACCGGACGGCTCCACATTCCCCGCTGCCGATCCTGTTCAATTCGGACCTGATCAGCTTCGACCCCGTACGTCGGGACGGCTGGCACACCCAGCCGTTGATCGCCGCCGCCTACCGGCCTTTCCTCGAAGAAGCCGCGACACTGCTCGTCGGGAGCCGATGATGCCGCTGGACCCCCACCAGTACCGCGAACTCCTGTCGGCCACCCTGCCGTCCGCCTTCGACGCCGACACGTTCGAGCCGCACGTGCGCACCCTTTTCACACCCGACAGCCACCGTCGCGCGCTCGACCCGGACGCGACCGTGGTCAAAGGCGGGAGAGGCGTCGGCAAGACGGTATGGTTCAAATCGCTCCAGGATGAGGAGCTCCGTCGGCTCGCAGCCGCGGAGTACCGCCTGCCGAGGCTGACCACGATCCGCGCACTACCAGGCTACGGCACGGCACTGCTGCCCGACCGCTACCCGAGCCAACGGACGCTCGACGCGCTGACGACCGAGTTCGCCGACGCGGCTGACATCTGGCTGACCGTCGTGCTGCACGCCGTGGGAGCGCCGGACATCAACGCGATCGACAACTGGGCGGACCGGGTGCGGTGGCTGCTCGCCCACCCCGAGGCAGCCGAACGGGCGTTGGCCCATGCCGACCAGGAGGCCGCCTCGACCGGTACCACACCGCTCTTCCTGTTCGACGCGCTCGACCGACTGCACAGCCGCCGCGATATCACCGACCGGCTGGTCGAAGGCATCCTGCGCGTCGCATTGGACCTGCGTACCCGGACCCGGAACCTGCGGGCCAAGGTGTTCATCCGCCACGACATGTTCGACGGCATCCGCCTCACCTTCCCGGACGCGTCCAAGCTGACCGCGAATGCCGCCGACCTCACCTGGTCACCACCGAGCCTCTACGGCCTGCTCTTCCACCAGATGGGAAACGCGGACCACGCGTTGTCCGACGACTTCATCGCCGAGACCGGCGGGTGGAATTCCACCGAATTCCGCAAGGCACCGCCGCACTGGCTGACGAGCGATCACGAGCAGCAGCGGAAGGTATTCGAACGGATGGCCGGGCCCTACATGGGCAGGGACCACCGCAAGGGCATCGTCTACACCTGGCTGCCCAACCACTTGACCGACGGCTTGGGCCAGGTCAGCCCGCGCAGCTTCCTGAGTGCCCTGCGCAAAGCGACCGACGTGACCGGCGAAAGGTTTTTCGGTCACGAGTACGCGCTGCATTGGGACGGCATCCGACAGGGGGTGCAGACCGCGTCGGGAATCCGGGTCGTGGAGGTACGCGAAGACATTCCGTGGGTCAGCACCGCGATCGTCCCGCTCGGCGGACTCCAGGTTCCCATCGAGACGCAGGACGTGATCCAGCGTTGGGAGGAACGTGATCTCAAGGGCGAACTGATCAGACTCTCCGAAGCCACCCCGTCCGCCGACGGCGGCGCTCCCGCACCGACCGGTCCACTCACGACCGATTACCCGAAGCTCATCGGGGAACTCGTCGAACTGGGTGTGATGAGTCGACGCGCCAACGGAAAACTCGACCTGCCGGACGTGTACCGGATCGCGTTCGACCTCGGACGCAAGGGTGGCGTGCCCCGGGTGCGCCAGTAGTCGACGACGGCTCTACTCAGGACTGCTGCTGGGCCTGCGCACGCGCGCGAGCCGCCCGTGCCGCCTTCGCTCGCTTGTTCCGCAGGAACATGACGAACGCGAGCACCAACCCCAACCCGGCCACCGCGGTCACCGGACCACCCACGGTGCCGAAAGCCTTGTGCATGGCGCTGTTGTCCACGACCGGCGCCTGCGTCGACCCGCCCTCCGGCGTCCCCGCCTCCGTCGGCTTCACGGTCGTGGTCTTCTTCTCCGCCTGCGGCGCGCCCTTCACCAGCTTGCCGACCGGCTCGTCCACCGCCGCCTGCGGCATCGCGAAGCCGTAGTCCAGCAGCTTGGCCGCCTGGTCGGTCATCCGCACGGGCTGCTGCTGCCCGCGCAGCAACACGACCACGAGCCGCCGCCCGTTGCGCTCGGCCCCGCCCACGTACGTGTGCTGCGCGTCGTCGGTGAACCCGGACTTGCCGCCCAACGCACCCGCGTACGCGCCGAGCAGCCGGTTGTCGTTCACCACGACCGCGGTCCCGTTGCCGTTCGCGGCCGGGAAGTCGATCCGCTCGGTCAGCACGGCCTTGCGGAAGTCCGGGTACTCCATCGCCTTGCGGAAGATCAACGCCACGTCGTAGGCGGACGTGCTCGTCCCCGGAGCGTCCAAACCGGACGGCGTGATGGCCCGCGTGTCCAGCGCGCCCAGCTCGGCGGCCATCGCGTTCATCTTGCGGATGGCGCTGGGCAGGCCGCCCAGCCGCCGGGCCAGCAGGTGCGCCACGTCGTTGCCCGACGCCATGACCAGCGCGTTCAGCAGCTGCTCGACGGTGTACTCGCCGCCTTCGCGCAGGCCGACGCACGTGCACTCCTGCGCCAGGTCCTCGGCGGTCGCCGTCACGGTGGCGTCCATCGGCAGCTCCTTGGCCACCACGGTCGCCAGCAGCACCTTGATCACCGACGCGGGCCGCTGCCGGCCGTGCGGGTCGAACGTGGCCAGCACGGCACCACTGTCCATGTCCGCCACCAGCCAGCTCTTCGCGCTGATGTTGTCCGGCAGCTTCGGGGCGTTCGCGGGCAGCACGAGGCCGCACTCGCCCATCCGCTCGCCGCCGACCGGGTTCTCCGGCACGGGCAGCGCGCGCGGCGGCGACTGACCGGGCGGGACCTGCTCCGACGTGTCCACCGCGGGCGGCGGCGACACCTTGTTCTCGCACGAGGGCTGGGCGCCCGCCGGCGGCGCCACCAACACGATGGACGCCATCAGCGCGCAGGCGGCCGACACCAGGGCGGCCAGGGGCCGGCGGGACGCGGAGGAACGCACGACCCCAGGCTATCCACCCCGGTCGAGTGACGCGCACCCGCCACGTCGGATACTGGTCGCCGTGAAGCTCTCCCGTGGCATGGCGCTGTTCCTCGTCGCCTTCGGGGTGTGGTCGTGGGTGATCTGGCCGACCTTCCTGCGCAACATCTGGAAGGACCCGCGTTCGTGGGACGCCGGACCGACCGCGTTCTTCACCGTGCACCTGGCGCTCGTGGTCGCCTCGTTGACGTTCGGCACGGTCATCGGCGTGCTGGGCGTACGCGGCCTGCGTGCGCTACGCAAGTAACCCACCACACTGGAGGTTCCGCCGTGGAGTTCGTGCGCCTGTTGCTGGTGTTCCTGCACCTGCTCGGCATGGGCATGCTGGTCGCGATGTTCTTCGTCCAAAAGCGCGCGGGCGCGGACGCCCCGCTGAACAAGGGCTGGCTGCACGGCGCCGCGCTCCAGCTGCTGACCGGCGTGGCGCTGGTCGGGCTCGCGCCGTTGACCGACAAGGACTACGACCACTTCAAGATCGGCGTGAAGCTCCTGGTCCTGGTCGTGATCGCCGGACTCGTCGCGACGAACCTGAACAAGAAGCCCGCCTCGTGGCTGACCCCGGCACTGGCCGGTCTGGTCGTCGTCAACGTGGGCGTGGCGGTGTTCTGGCAGTAGTCACTTCCGGAGTCACTTCCGGCGGCGCAGCAGCAACGCGCCGAGCACGAAGCCGACGCCGACCAGCCCGGCGGCAGTGCGCGCGTTCGGCTTCGACCGGACCTCGACGACCGGCCGGATCACGGCGGGCGGTGGCGGCTTGGGCGGGTCGCGGAGCAGGTTCTCCCGGGCCGTCGCCGTCCACGCCGTGATGAACAGCAGGTACTGGGCCACGAGGTTGGCGAACACCAGGACGCCGATGACCGGGCCGAACGCGGCACCGGCGGGCGACGACGTGACGATCGTCAGGTAGATCGTGCCCGCCTGCTTGAGCAGTTCGAACCCGAACGACGCGGCCAACGCGCCCTTCACCGCCGACCGCCAACCGACCGGGCGGCGCGGCAGCTTGGCCAGCACCCAGACGAACACCAGCCAGTTCGCCAACAGGGACAGCACGATCGAGCCGGCCTTCAGCCCGGCCTCGGCCCAGCCGACGCCGGTCAGACCGACCTTCTCCAGGACCAGCTCGGCGAACCCCGTGCCGGCGGCCGTGAGCCCGAACGAGACGACCAGGGCCAGGGCCAGGCTGAGCAGCGCGACGAAGTCCTTCAGCGCCGTCTTCAGCAGCGGCAGGTCCTCCTTGGCGTGCCCCCACTGCGCGGTGAGCGCGTCCCGCAGGTTGCTCATCCAGCCCAGGCCCGAGTAGGCGGCGCCGAGCAGGCCGAAGACGCCGACCGTGCCCTTGGACTCGATGGCCTCGCCGACGATGTCGTTGATCGTGTCGCCGAGCGCGCCGGGCACCGCCTCGGTGATGCTCGACTGGAGTTCCCGGAGCAGGCCGGGCTGGTTGGACAGCACGATGCCGGCGACGGCGAACGCGATCATGAGCATGGGCACGAGCGACAGGACGCTGAAGTACGTCACGGCCGCCGCGTAGTGCGTGCCGTAGCGCTCGCTGAACCGCTGCGCCGCGCGGACCAGGTGGTCGAGCCACGGCCGTTCCCGACGCAACCTGTCGATCTTCGACTCGGGCTTCGACTCCGCCACGCGATTACGCTAAGGCGCGCGGTGATCAACCGCCAGTCGGCAGGAAGCCCATCTTGTCGTAGGCGCGGGCGAGCGTCTTCCCGGCGACCTCGCGTGCCCGTTCCGCCGACCGGGCGAGGATCTTGTCCAGCTCGGCCGGGTCGGCGAGGTAGGCCGCGACGGACTCCTGGACGGGCGTGACGAACTCGGTGAACACCTCGCCGAGGTCCTTCTTCAGGTCGCCGTAGCCCTTGCCGGCGTAGTCCTCGACCAGCGCGTCCACCGTGCGGCCGGTGAGCGCCGAGTAGATGACCAGCAGGTTGCTGACGCCGGCCTTGTCCGCCGGGTCGTAGACGATCTCGCGGCCGGTGTCCGTGACCGCCGACCGGATCTTCTTGGCCGAACGCTTCGGGTCCTCGAGCAGTTCGACGACACCCGCCGGGACGGACTTCGACATCTTCGACGTCGGGTCCTGGAGGTCGAAGATCTTGGCCGTGTCCTTGACGATGTACGGCTCGGGCAGCCGGAAGGTCTTGCCGTAGCGCGAGTTGAACCGCGTGGCCAGGTCGCGGGTGAGTTCGAGGTGCTGGCGCTGGTCCTCGCCCACCGGCACGTAGTGCGCCTGGTAGAGGAGGATGTCGGCGGCCTGCATGATCGGGTACGTGAACAGGCCGACGCCGACCTGGGACTCCTGGCGGGCCGACTTGTCCTTGAACTGCGTCATGCGCGACGCCTCGCCGAACCCGGTCAGGCACTGCATGAGCCAGCTCAGCTGGGCGTGCTCGGGGACCTGGGACTGGACGAACAGCGTCGAGCGGTCCGGGTCGAGGCCCAGGGCGAGCAGCTGCGCCGCCGACACACGCGTGTTGTGCCGCAGGACCTTGGGGTCCTGTTCGACGGTGATCGCGTGCAGGTCGGCGATGAAGTAGAACGCGTCGTGCGTCTCCTGCAACGCGACCCACTGCCGGAGGGCGCCCAGGTAGTTGCCGAGGTGGAACGACGCGGCCGTCGGCTGGATGCCGGACAGGACGCGGGGGCGGGGCGCCTCAGTGGGTGCGGACACGGACGTCATCCTCCCAGGGCGGTCAGGCCCGGTTGGCGGCGGGCTCCGGCTCGACCCGGCGGTTCTGCGCGGTCGGCTCGGGCTTGACCTTGCGCCGGCGGACCAGGCCCGTGATCAGGCCGAGCACTCCCAGCGCGACGGCACCGATGCCGACCGGCGCGTTCATGGACAGGGAACCGGCGGCGACCACGCCGTCGGCCGCTCCGGCGACACCTTCGACGACCAGTGTCGACGTCGTGCCCAGGACCAGACCCAGTACCGCACCGCGACCGCGCACCTGCCGAGCCTCCCTACCCACACCAGGCCGCCACTACGGGGTGAACCTGGTTGACGGACGGCCGCGAACATATCGAAGCTGGAGGACTTTTGTGTGCCCTTGAGTGATTTTCGCGACCCGCCGCAGACTAGCCACGCCCCCACGCCATGATCCTTCCGGGGTCCGTTCCGCCCGCGAGTCCTCCACCCAGGCACCCCGAAACACGCGCTCAGACCCCCTTCTTTCGGGTGACCTCCCTCCCGCCCCCACACGCCCAGCCACCCACGTGCGAGTTATGCGTTCGGACACCGCGAGTCGTGCGTTCAGGCACCGCGAGTCGTGCGTTCGGGCACCGCGAGTCGTGCGTTCGGGCACCCGTAGGTCGCACGTGCATGCACCCGGGCCATGTGCACGCGGATCGCGGTACGCGAGACGCCCTGGGGGCGGCGCATCGACCTGACACCCGCCCCGACGCGTACCGCCCTTCCACCTGCGTCGACCCGTACCGGCACCGCCGACAGGTGCCGAGTGCACATTTCGCGGTGCCTGAACGCACAACTCGCGGTGTCCGAACGCATAACTCGCGCGGTGGCGGGAGCACGGGCACCCGGAAGGAGGGGCCTGAGCGCGTAGTTCAGGGTGTCTGAGTGGAGGACTCGCGGGTGGGGGTGGCGTACGTCGTGGTGCGCTCACGCGCGGGACGTCCGGCCAAAGCGGCCGTGGCGTGGAGCTGGGCCACGGTGCGGTTGCTGCCGTGCTCGGACCCGGCCATCCGGCTGATGGTCTCCTCCATCAACGTGCCGCCCAGGTCGTTCGCACCGCCCCGCAGCACCTCGGCCGTCCCCTCGTCACCGAGCTTCACCCACGACACCTGGACGTTGGACACCCGGCCGTGCAAAGCCAGTCGAGCGAACGCGTGGATCGCCCGGTTGTCCCGCCGAGTCGGCCCCGGACGGGCGACACCCGCCAGGTAGATCGGCGCGTTCCGGTGCACGAACGGCAGCCCCACGAACTCGGTCAGCCCGCCCGTGCGGTCCTGCAACGCCGCCAGCGTCCGGAAGTGCCCGAGCCAGTGACCGGGGTGGTCGACGTGCCCGTACATCATCGTCGACGACGACCGGATGCCCAGCGTGTGCGCCGTCTCCACGACCTCCAGCCACGTGGCGGCCGGCAGCTTGCCCTTGGTCAACACCCAGCGCACGTCGTCGTCGAGGATCTCGGCCGCCGTGCCCGGGATGGTGTCCAGCCCCGCCGCCGCCAGGTCGGCCAGCCACTCGCGCACGCTCACGCCCGCCTTGGCCGCCGCCGACACGATCTCCATCGGGCTGAACGCGTGCACGTGCATGCCCGGCACCCGCGCCTTGATCGCCCGCACGACGTCCGCGTAGTACGTGACCGGCAGCTTCGGGTCGATGCCGCCCTGCATGCAGACCTCGGTGGCGCCCGCGTCCCACGCCTCCCGCGCCCGGTCCGCGACCTCGTCGACCGACAGCCGGAACGCGTCGGCATCCCGCTCGCGCTGGGCGAACGCGCAGAACCGGCAGCCCACGTAGCAGACGTTCGAGAAGTTGATGTTGCGGTTGACGACGTACGTGACGTCGTCGCCCACCACGTCCCGCCGCAGGTCGTCGGCCAGGCGTGCCATCGTCTCCAGCGCCTCGCCGTCGGCGGTCAGCAACGCCATCGACGCGTCGGTGTCGGCCAGCAGCCGCTCCGGCGCGTCGGCGGCCAGCCGCAACGCCCGCGCGGTGTCCTCGGGCAGCCGCGACACGGCGGCGGGCACGCTCAGCGACGACCAGTCGCCGTACACGGAGTCGAAGTCGGACCGCCGGTCGTCCGTCCGGCCCTCGGTGTCGATGGACGCGTGCAGGTCCGCCCGCCCGTACGTGTCCAGGCCGCCGTCGGGCTCCTGCCACTCGCGGCCGACGACCGGCGCGTCGGGCACCGCCAGACCGTCCGCCGAGGCGAGCGCGGCGACGTGCGTGGTCAGACGGGTGTCGATCCACTGGCCGGCGGTGGCCCGCACGTAGCGCGGGTAGACGGCCAGGCGTTCCCGCAGCTCGAAGCCCGCCGCGGCGGTGGCCTCGGTGAGCACGTCCACCTGCGGCCACGGCCGTTCGGGGTTCACGTGGTCGGGCGTCACGGGCGACACGCCGCCCCAGTCGTCGATGCCCGCGCGCAGCATCAGCCCGTACTCGTCGCCGACGAGGTTGGGCGGCGCCTGCACACTCGTGGACGACGGCATGACCAGCCGTGCGACGGCGATCGTGGCGGCCAGGTCGCGGAGGTCGGCGTCGGGCATGCCGCGCATGGCGGTGTCCGGCTTGGCCCGGAAGTTCTGGATGATCACTTCCTGGATGTGCCCGTACTGGCGGGCGATGCCGCGCATGGCCAGCAACGAGTCGGCACGCTCGGTGAGCGTCTCGCCGATCCCGATCAGCACCCCGGTCGTGAACGGCACGTTCACCCGTCCCGCGTCGGTCAGCACGCGCAGGCGGACGGCGGGTTCCTTGTCGGGGCTGCCGTAGTGCGGGCCGCCCTGCTCGCTCCACAGCCGCTCGGCCGTGGTCTCCAGCATCATGCCCATGCTGGCCGCGACGGGCCGCAGCCGCTGGAACTCCTCCCAGCTCAGCACGCCCGGGTTGAGGTGCGGCAGCAGGCCGGTCTCCTCCAGGACGGCGATCGCGCACGCCCGCACGTAGTCGAGCGTCGACGAGTAGCCGCGCGCCTCCAGCCACTCGCGCGCCTGGGGCCACCGCTCCTCGGGTCGGTCGCCGAGCGTGAACAGGGCCTCCTTGCACCCGGCCGCCGCGGCGGCGCGGGCGATCTCCAGGACCTCGTCGCGTTCGAGGAAGGCGGCGGGCAGCCGGTGGGGCACGGTCGCGAACGTGCAGTAGTGGCACCGGTCGCGACACAGCCGGGTGAGGGGGATGAACGCGTTGCGGCTGTAGGTCACGACGCCGGGGCGGCCTTCGGCCAGCAGGTGGGCGTCGCGCACCCGGCCGGCGGCGGCGAGCAGGGCGTCGAGGTCGTCGCCGCGCGCGTGCAGCAGCACGGACGCCTCGGTCAGGTCGAGGACGGCCCCGTCCGCGGCCCGGCGCAACGCCCGCCGCATGGCCGCCGGGGAGGGCTGGGATTCCGGAGGAGTGATCGAGATGTCCACTGCCACAACAACGACCTTAGGCCGCTCACATTCCCGACCGGCCTGTGTTCTCCCACCCGGTGGTCCTCCCCTAGCACCACCGGACCACTGCGGTACCCCGAAGCCCGGGGCTACGCGTCGCGTTCCGCGAGCAACGCCCGAAGCGTCCGCTCCAACGCCGGCAGGTTCCCGGTGAGCACCTGCCACACCAACGCGTCGTCGACCGTGGCGTAGCCGTGGCTGAGGATGTTGCGGAACGCGACGATGCGTCCGAGGTCGGGATGGCCGACGCGAGTTCGGCGTCGACCTTCGAGAGCTTGTTCAGCGCCTCGCCGATGATCTCGAATTGCCGTTCCACCGCCGAGCCGACCATCGGATCGGCCGGTAGTCCTCGAAGGTCTTGCCGCCGCTGAACCGCGTCAGCAGGTCCGCCGCGTTCAGGGCATCCCAGAGGTAGACGCGCGGGTCACGCCGCATACAGCGGCTCCTAGGTCTCCCGCACCCGCTGCCTGAAGTACGGGTTGCGGATGCCCGATTCGCCGACCAGGTCGACCGGCCGCCCGAAGATCGCCTCCAGCCCTTCCTTCAGCGAGAAGTAGTTGCCGACGTGGTCGAACCCCGGCCGGACGGCGAACTCGACCGTGACGTCCACGTCACTGGACGTCACGTCGAACGAACCGTCGACCGCCGAGCCGAACACCGCAAGGCGCCGCACACCCACTTCGCGGCGCAACTCCACGATCTCGTGCCGCCTGGCCTCGATGAGTTCGTGCATCCCGGGAACCTCCTGCTCAGGCGTAGGTCACCGTCACGGGGGCGTGGTCGGACCAGCGTTCGCCGTACGTGGCGGCGCGCTCGACCACGGCGCCGGTCGCGCGGGCGGCCAGGCCCGCCGTGGCCACGTGGAGGTCGATGCGCCACCCGGAGTCGTTGTCGTACGCCTTGCCCCGGTACGACCACCAGGTGTAAGGGCCCGGACCCGACGGGTGCAGGGCGCGCACCACGTCGACGTACTCGGCCTCGTCGTACACGCTGCCCAGCCACTCGCGCTCGTACGGCAGGAAGCCCGACGACTTCTGGTTGGTCTTCCACGACTTGAGGTCCTCGGGCCGGTGGGCGATGTTCCAGTCGCCGCACACCAGCACCTCGCGCCCGTCGGCCGCCGCCTTCTCCCGCAGCTCGACCAGGTACGGCAGGAACGCGGCCATGAACCGGTCCTTCTCGTCCTGGCGCGGGGTGCCCACGTCGCCGCTGGGCAGGTACAGGCTGGCCACGACGACGTCCGCCAGCTCGACCTCCACGTACCGCCCGGAGTGCTCGAACTCGGCCACGCCGAAGCCGACGCGCACGGCCTGGGGCTCCTCACGCGTCAGCACGGCCACGCCGTTGCGGCCCTTGACGTCCGAGTACGCCTGCGCCATGTGCCACCCCTGCGGCGCGCGCACCTCTTCGGGCAACTGGTCGGGTGACGCGCGGACCTCCTGGAGGCACACCACGTCGGCGGCCGTCGCGGACAGCCACTCCAGGTAACCCTTCTTGGCAGCCGCACGCAGGCCGTTCACGTTCACGGTCGACACGGTGAGCACGCACCGCAGCCTAGTCGGCCACCCGCCAGCCGTGCGGGTACCGCGCGCCGCAGCCCGTGCAGTGCGCGACCAGGCCCAACATCATCACCATCGGACTGCTGCCCTCGGGCGAGGGCACGCCCGTCACGTGGTGGCCGGCCTGCTCGGCGACGAGTCCGGGCCACTCGGGCACGCACGCGCACGTGGTGATCTTGTTACCGCGACCGAAAGGCCACTTGAAGAACATGGCCACATGGTGCCTCAGCACGCACTGTCGGACGTGGGCAGGACGTACTCGTCCTTCACCCACCGACCGTCGCCGAGCAGCCGGAACCCGTCGACGACCTGCCGCTCGGCGGCCACGACCGCGTCCCGGCGCAGCGTGGCGACCACGGGCTGGGCGTCGGACGGACCGGACCGCACGTTGAGCACGTCGGCCACGACCGCGACCCGGCACGACGCGGCCTCGCGCGGCGTCGACTCGACGCCCTTGCCCAGGTAGAGCAGTCCCGCCGTGCCCAGCACGCCGATCACCAGGAGCCCGCGGGTGGGAATTCCGAACATGGGTGCAGGTTCGCCCACGAAACCGCACCCTGGAAGGCGATCACCCGGTATGCGCACCCGACGGGTGACCACCGACAAGCGAAAGGGACCGCCCGTGAGCGGTCCCTTTCGTCGAAGAAATCAAGCTCAGCCGGCGGCCTTGCGCAGGTTCTCGTCCAGCGTCCCGAGGAACGCCTCGGTGGTCAGCCACTCCTGCTCCGGGCCGACGAGCGCCGCGAGGTCCTTGGTCATCGCGCCGCTCTCGACGGTCTCGATGATCACGCGCTCCAGCGTCTCGGCGAAGCCGGTGACCTCGGGGGTCGAGTCCAGCTTGCCGCGGTGCTTGAGGCCGCCCGTCCACGCGTAGATCGACGCGATCGGGTTGGTGGAGGTCGGCTTGCCCGCCTGGTGCTGGCGGTAGTGCCGGGTCACGGTGCCGTGCGCCGCCTCGGCCTCGACGGTCGAGCCGTCCGGCGTCATGAGCACGGACGTCATCAGGCCCAGCGAGCCGAAGCCCTGCGCGACCGTGTCGGACTGCACGTCGCCGTCGTAGTTCTTGCACGCCCAGACGTAGCCGCCCTCCCACTTGAGCGCGGCGGCGACCATGTCGTCGATCAGCCGGTGCTCGTAGGTCAGGCCGGCGGCGTCGAACTGCGCCTTGAACTCCTCTTCGAACACCTTCTGGAAGATGTCCTTGAACGCACCGTCGTACGCCTTGAGGATCGTGTTCTTGGTCGACATGTAGACCGGGTAGTTGCGCTGCAGGCCGTAGGAGAACGAAGCCCGCGCGAAGTCCTCGATCGACTTGTTGAAGTTGTACATGCCCAGCGCCACGCCGCCGTCGGGGCCGTAGTTGGCCACGACGTGCTCGATCGGCGCGGAGCCGTCCTCGGGCGTGAAGGTGATGGTGAGCCTGCCCGCGCCCGGCACCTTGAAGTTGGTGGCCTTGTACTGGTCGCCGTGGGCATGACGGCCGATGATGATCGGCTTGGTCCAGCCCGGCACCAGCCGTGGGATGTTGGAGATGATGATCGGCTCGCGGAACACCACGCCGCCGAGGATGTTGCGGATCGTGCCGTTGGGCGAGACCCACATCTTCTTCAGGCCGAACTCCTCGACCCGCGCCTCGTCGGGGGTGATCGTGGCGCACTTCACGCCGACGCCGTGCTGCTTGATGGCGTGGGCGGCGTCGATCGTGACCTGGTCGTCGGTGGCGTCCCGGTGCTCGATGCCCAGGTCGTAGTACTCGAGGTCGACGTCCAGGTACGGGTGGATCAGCTTGTCCTTGATGAACTGCCAGATGATCCGGGTCATCTCGTCGCCGTCGAGTTCGACGACCTTCCCCTGAACCTTGATCTTGCCCATAACCCGGGCGCTCCTCTCGCGACAATGCAAGCAAGACAAGCGTACTGCTACGCCCGCCGGACCGTGCGCCGCCCCTGGTGAATAGGGATCGACGACACGGTGGCCTACCCTCCGTCACACGATCTTGGAGGGGGACCATGTCGACCGGACCAACGCACGCCATGAGCGGTCTGCTCGCCTGGGCGGCGGTGACCGCACTCGCGGACAACCATCCCATCGGGCAGCTCACCCCGCAGAGCTGGGTCGTCGGCGCCGTGCTGGCCACGGGCGCGGCCCTGCTGCCCGACCTCGACCACCCGTCGTCCACGATCTCGCGGACGTTCGGGCCGGTCAGCTCGGCGGCGTCGACGTTGATCAACACCACCAGCAAGCTCGTCTACCGCACGACCCGGACGAAGAAGGACTCGAAGCGCGACGGCGGGCACCGGGGGCTGACCCACACGCTGGTGTTCGCGGTGATCGCGGCCCTGGTCACGACCGCGGTCGTGCAGCAGTCGCAGAAGTGGGCGCTGCCCGCGCTGATGTTCGTGTTCGCGGGCCTGGCCGTGCGCGGGATCATGAACGACTGGAACCCGAAGAAGGACGCCCTGATGATCACGGGCGTGTCGGCGGGCGTGACCGTGCTGTGCGTGGCGTGGACCGCGCAGACGCCCGCGAGCGCGGCGGCGTGCGGCGTGGCGGTCGGCGTCGGGTGCGTGGCGCACTTCCTCGGCGACGCGATCACCGAGCAGGGCTGCCCGATCCTGTGGCCGGTGCCGATCGGCGGCAAGACCTGGTTCCCGGTCGCGCCGCCCAAGATCATGCGGATGCAGACCGGCGGGCGCGTGGAGATGTCGATCGTCGGCCCGGTGGTCACGGCCCTGTCCGTGTGGCTGTCGGCGGCGGCCTTGCAGCAGGCGGGCGCGCTGCCGTTCCTGGACGGAATCGATCTCCTGCCGATCTAGTTCACACGGCGGCCATTCGGCGGCTACCGCGAGATCACCCGATCGGACTAGCCTGCGTCGGATTCCCGCGCCGGCTCGCGTCGAGGAGGAACCCGCCGAATGACCACCTGGCTCGGCCTTGACGCCTGGCACGCGGACGCCGCGACCGCCGACGACACCGCCCTGGCCCTGCACGGCTCGTTGCTGTTCCACGCGAACGTGGTGTGCGTGCACCGCGTCGAGGAGCACTACGCGCTGTCGTTCCGGTTCGCCGACGATCCGTCCGAGAACATCGTCTCGACGCTGATCGAACGCGGCTACGGCGTCGCCGCGCATAACGGAACGTTGCAACGCCTCGCCGGACCGGTGTCACTCAACCGGGGAGCACTGCGGGCCGCGATCGCGCACCGCTACCGCCGCGAGGGTCGGGCCCTGCGGTTCCCCGGCCAGCGGGCGTTGCACGGGCGGTACGGCGTGTCGGACATCCTGGCGTTCAGCGCGATCGAAGAGGTGCTGCCGCACGGGATCAAGAGCGTCGACGCGCGCGGCGAGCTGCGGCCGTCGTTCGTGAACGGGAAACTCGTGCTCGACTGCCGCTAGTGCGAGCCGGGGTCGGATTCGAACCGACGTCCTCCCCCACGTGGTGTAGGGCGCGACAACCACTGCGCTACCCGGCTCGGTGTCACCATATCCAGTGACCGATAAGGTCTGTCGAGTGCGCGGGGTCGACTTCTACGAACTCCTCGGAGTGGAGCGCGACGCGTCCCCCGCGGAGATCAAAACCGCCTATCGGGCGCTGGCCAAGGTCATGCACCCCGACGCGGGCGGCGACTCCGACACGTTCCGCGTGTTGCAGGACGCGTACGACACGCTGCGCGACACGACCCGGCGCCGGCACTACGACCGGACGTGGCGGCCGTCGTGGAGCAGACGGGAGTTGGGCGACGATCCGCACTTCGTGCCGCCGAAGCCGGTCGTCGACATCCGGCGCTTACCGTGGTGGCGCACCGTGGACCCCCGACAGCGGGTCCGCTACGCACCGGTGACCGGACCAGGACATGCTCCGGCGTTGTTCGCGGTGTGCGGCTGGTTCTTCCTCCTGCTGCCGATCATGACGGTGGATTTCTCGCCGTTGACGCTGACCCTCTGGCTGGTGCTGGTGGCCGGGGCGGCGTTCGCGACGTTCCGGTTGGTGCGGCGGCACCTGCGGGCGCTGGGCTCCGACCAGGCGTTCGCGTCGGCCGTGGACACCGTGCGGACGCACGGCACGCCGGATCCCCGGCACCCCGAGCGGCTCACGGCGGCGTTGATCGCCGAGTACCTGTCGCACCTGCCGGGCGTGCGCGTGTTCCACGGCCTCGCGTGGCCGGGTTCGGTGTTCGCCGACGTGGACCACGCGGTGCTGTGCGGCCGGCGGCTGGTGCTGATCGAGTCGAAGTCGTGGCTGCCGGGCCACTACGAGGCCGAGGACGACGGCACGGTGTGGCGCAACGACCACCCGTTCCGCGGTGGCGGCACGAGGTTGCCGCGCGGCCTGGCCCTGTACCGGAAGTTGTTGCCGTGGCTGGACATCCGGACGGCCGCCGTGGTGTACCCGAGCCGGGCCGGGCACGTGACGACCACCGAGCCGTCGGACGCCGTGGTGCCGCCGATGACGCCGGGGCAGTTCGTGCGGGAGATCGGCGAATGGCTCGCGGTCGATCCGTCCACAGTGGACAGAAATGCGTACCTGACGCTGTTGGACCACGTTGTGCCGGTGGGCCGCACCGGCCGAGAAATGCCCACGGCGGAAGCCGATTGGCAATGACACTCGAAGTGTGCCAGAATTAAATGAACATGGCGGTGCGCGACCAGCCATGCGCACCGCCATGTTCTTCGGGGTCAGATCGGCTTTGGCATTTGTTCGTTGGTGAGGAGCCCCACGGGCATCTTGATCAGCTTGCATTCGGTGCCGCGACGGTGGTGATTCCATCCGGCAATGACGAGGTAGACCTGCTGCCATTCCGCTGCTCTGGACCGGCCTGCCCGTTCCGACCGCAGCAAAGCCTCGCGAAGCGCGTAGATGGGCTGCAACTTGCGCAGCCCCTCGCCGGTGGAGAGTTTCAGCAAGAAATCCTCCGCCTGCTCACGGTCGACAGCCCTGAGCAACCAGCTGAGAAACGCCGCACGAGACGACGTCGTGAGCGTAGCTCGCATCTGCTCCATGTCGGGCAGACGCGAAAACTGCACGGCGTCCATAATTTCCGGATTCTCCCCGAGCACTCGACGATTGTCGAGCGGGGTGAACTTGAATCCACTGAGCTGCATGAACTTTCCGCTTTTCCAGGCGTAAACACGCCTGGCCACAGCCGCGACCACAACACTGTGATCGGTCTTGCTCTCAATGGTCAGAAGGTCCGCGATCGTCCTACCTCGACCGTAGTCGATGGTAGCCATGGCCTCGTCCGGAACATTGTAGGCAACCAGCATCTCCACGGGCTCGCCATACTCACAGACAGCACTCAACCGATGCTGTCCGTCGATCAGCAGGCCATCCTGGTTGTACTTGATGGCGACGCCGTTGTCAGACCTCCACTCGCCGTGCTGCATCGCCCGCACATACCCGGCCACAGTCGCCCGTGAAATCTTTCGATTGTTCGGACGCCCGTTCCGTAAATCAGCATGCGCGCGCTCCGGGGTGACCAACTCGACCACGAAGCGGACAGCACTCGATGGTGTACGCACGTTCAATACCGACCTCCATGGTTGATCAGGGGACCGGGGAGCAGCAATGCCAGCCATGCATTGCCTCCCATCGGCCGAGCAGGAATCTATCACACGACCTCAGTCCCGATCGCAGGGCAGACGACGGCATACAATTATGCATCCACAGCCGCTGCACTACAGTCCTTTTCAAATGGAATACCGCTGCATAGCGCCGCGCCGATGAGCAAATCTGATGCGACCTCGCGATCCGCTCACCGCACATTGCGCACCTTTGCGTGTCACGCTGCCGCCCCCTGGCGGCGGCGGGCGCCATCGGGCGGACGCGGACGACCTCGGCGACCAACCGCATGCCGCCAGCTGGTGCTCACGGGGTCGGGAACGATCGCGACCTCGACAGTCAAGCCGTCGCAACCCCGACGGTGACGTTTGCCAGGCACCGACCCATTGATCCACATCGCCACTTACGCGCTCCGCTCCTCCAGCCCTCGGAGCAGCGCCCGGGTTCCGCATCGACGACCTCGCCGACATCACGGGCCCGACGCGCTTCTACTGCCCACGTGAGGCCGAGAGCAAGGGCGGCCGTGGTGGCAGCGTCAGTCCTCCCGGACGCGAGGAGGACGAGTGGATCGCGGCGGCGGTGATCCGCAAGTACGAACTGGAAGCCGCGACGTCCGGCAGCCCGGGTCGAGCCTGGACCGCGTGCGAATGAAGCCGACCGCGCCGAGGTCCGCCACGACCTTGCCGTCGCACGCCGTGGTGCCGCCGATGACGCCGGGCCAGTTCGTGCGCGAGATCGGCGAATGGCTCGCGGTCGACCCGTCCACAGTAGACAAAATGCGTACTTGACGCTGTTGGACCATGTCGTTCCCGTGGGCCGCGTTACCAAAAACCGCCCGAAGGTGTGAGTTCCCGACGTTCCGCTAACGCTTGATCCACGCACAGGCGATTCCCGGGTAAAACCACATCGCCCGAGGAAGTGCGCCATGACCCAATTGCACGATAACCAGGTCCCGGTCGTCACCCGACCGCAGCGCTTCGGAGCCCTGGCGTGGACCGCCCTGATCCTCGGCATCGTCGGACTCATGGGTTCGCCGATCATCTTCTTCAACAACCTGACCGCCATCGCGGCGGGCGTCGGCGTGATCCTGGGCGTCATCGCGTTCTTCGGCACGAAAAAGATCCTGGCCGCGATCGGCACGATTCTGTGCGTGGGTGCGATCGTGGTCACGGTCTCCGTGCAGAGCACCTTCGTGGAGAAGCTGGACGAGATCGTGCAAGGCACGACCAGCCCGCAGGTCACGCCGTTGAGCTGGGGTCAGCGGCACACGTGGGACGACGGCCTGGCCGTGGAGATCGCCACCCCGATCGCGTGCACGCCGGGCGAGTACGCCCAGCCGCCGAACGTGGCGCGTGCCACGAAGATCACGGTGACCGTGCTGAACGGCACCGACAAACCGTTCGACACCGCGACCCTGACCGTGGGCTCGGACGCGCAGTTCAACGGGAAGAGGGCGGAGCAGATCTTCGATACCGACGGCGGCTGCGGCGGCGGTTTCGAAGCGACGACGATCCTCCCGGGAAAGACGTACACCTATGAGGCCGCGTACTCGGTGACCGCGGAGACGGGTGAACTGCAAATCACCCTGCAACCCTCCTTCACCGCCCCGAAATCCATTTTCACGGGTCAGGCGTAAACCACGGACGCCACCGCCCCGAGCCTTGCTGTCGGCGCGACCGGTCGATCGAGATGGCCGCACCGCACGCCAACCGCCATTCAGATACCCATCGGACGACCGACTCGATCAGTCGGATTGCAATTTCCTGGCGTCGTCGACGGCATCGTGAACGCCTCTACCCACAGCCTCCACCACAATCCTGGAACGAGGCGAGCGCATGTCCGCCGCCAATCGGCCCGTCAACTCACGGTCGTCCAGAATGAGCAGTAGCGCGGCGACGCCGTCGTCATCGAGCAACGCCGATATGTGTGCCCCCAGAAGCCACGCTCCGGCCGGCAGCGGATCGTAGTCGAACTTCTCCAGCGCGTGGACGTTCTCACCGTAGAGTGCGTCGAAGTACTTTCCGGACGAGTACCACTCGATCATCGTCGCCAAGTCGAGCGCGTCGCGCGTGTCATCGCGATGACGATCCCGCCAAGCGAAGATCTTCAGAAGCGCGAGTGCCGGGATGGACGGGATCTTGACGATGGCGCCGTCCGGCAAGAACACCGTCCGCGCGGTCTCGACCGCTTCACGGAAGCCGAGGACGTTCATCGCGTGATCATCAGGCCAGACGATCGTCCGGTCCCGTCTTTCGATGCCGCCGTAGGGGACTACATCGACCTCGGTGCCCTCGACGACGAATTTGTGCACGCTGTTGCCGCACCGGGCAAGTGTCCGCACCAGACTGTCGAACTCCTCCCAGGAGTCGACCATGGCCGCGATGTCGATGTCCCGGGTCTGGCGGCCCGGACTCCTTCCCGACAGGTCGAACGATATGAGCGAGCGGGCGGTGGCACCCACGACCAAGTAGTGGACCCACGCCTGGCGTGCCGCTTCGTCGATTCGGGCCAGTACCTTGGCGGCCCGTAGAACCTCATATTCGGTCGAGGCCCGCAAGTCGATCGTCACTGATCCTGATCCTGTCGGCGTGCTCACGTTGGCGTGAGTCACCAGAAGCGAGGAGGTCAGCGTAGATCAACGTGGGAGGCACGATCCACGACTGTCGCGGCATGGTCCAGAACCGTCGTCGCATGTGGACATTGCCCACTTCGCCGGCAAGCGTCAGTCGGTGTTCGCCGATCAGCGAGCGTGGCCGATCTTCGGCGTAGAGCGTGAGAGTGGCGGGGATCAGGTGCGGGTCGAGAACGCTCGCACCGGCTTCCCCTCCTACCTGCACGTCGATCCGCGTCAGCTCGTCCTCCGAACCTCGCCACCATGAGATGTCGGAGCCCGCGAAGTCCCCAAGGGACAGTGTCGGCGAGAGCCTTGTCGAATACGCCTCCGACCATCGGTTCAGCAGTTCTCCTGCCCTTCCGAGTTGGCGCTTGTCCGCCACCTCGTACAGGTAGCCCGCCTTGGCGAGGTCTTCGACCGCCGCCTGAGCCGTACCGAGCGAGACCCCGCTCGCGCTCGCGAGCGCACGCAGCGGGGCGCCGGCCATAGACGGCCAGCTGAGCAGGACGAACCCGACCTGCAAACCTGCGCGGCTGAACGCCTTGGTCCCGCGCGGCAAGGAACCTCCGCCACGACTGCCGGTCTTGCGGCGTCCTCGGACGTCAACGAGCACATCCCCCCAGGCGATGTGGGCATTGCCTGCCTCGTCGACGTAGTCGATTCCCCGCTCGCGCATCAGACCGGCAGCTTGCTCGGTGATCCAGCGGGCGACGACCAATGTGGGCAAGGAAGCATGCGGATGGAGGGCCGTCGCCATCGCGGGTGGCACATCCCGCTTGATCTCGACGGCGTACGTCCGAGCGGCACCCGAGGCCCGACTGACACGGACCACCATGTCGATCCGATGATCCGAGGCATGCCCACCCGGCTCCATGTCGACCTTGAGACCCAACGGGCTCAGCCACGCCCGCAGCTCGCTCAACCGGGTGGACTCGTTCAATTTTCTTCCGTGTTCATTTTCGTTGAACATGTACCAATTTTGAACACCAGGGCCACCAACAGCAAGTTCTTCCCACTCGACGCGTGGACACCCACGTACCGATGAGAGCCAGGTCACGCCATGCCCACATCCGATGCATCGCCCAACGCCGTGCACTTACCTCTCGGAGGCACGACCTGTGCGCAACTCTGGCCATCATGAGCCCGAAGCTGTGCCTCGCCCAGGACCCGGACGCCGACGAACTCCTGTCGACCAGCCCGTCGGCACTGCTTCTGGGGGTGTTGCCGGACCAGCACACCGCTTGATGCATGACACCCGGGGCAGGCTCTCGACCGCCTCGAAAGCCACTACTTCCACCGGCCAGTTGTTCGGTTCGATTCACTCGACGGGTCGCGAACAACTTCCTCTAGTTGTTCGGTACAGTTCGACGAGCTTGATCCGAACAACTAAGAGGACTCGCATGGCAGGGCGCCCATCACGAGCGGCCGTGTACCAACGGCTGGACGAGGCAGTCGCCGAGCTTCGGGAACGGCTCGGTGGCCTGCCCGCCCCCGCCGAAGCCGAGGACATCTGGTCCAACATCTGGCACCAGGAAGCCCACAACAGCACCGCGCTCGAAGGCAACACTCTCGTCCTGCAAGAAGTCGAACGGCTCCTGGACGAGGGCCGCGCGGTGGGCGCGAAGCCACTCCGTGACTACATGGAGGTACGCGGCTACGCCGACGCGGCCCGCTGGGTTTACGGACAAGCCCTCGATCCCGGCGACTGGCAGACGGGCGAACTCATCTCGTTGCAGGAGGTCCGCCACGTCCACCACCTCTGCATGACCCCGGTGTGGACCATCGACCCCCACCCGCACGCGACCGACGTCGAGAGCCCCGGAAGTTTTCGCCGACATGAGATCGCGGCGTTCCCCGGAGGCATGAAGCCGCCGTCGTGGACTGATGTCGATCACCTGATGCGCGGCTGGGTCGACGAGACCGCCAAGCTGCGCGACCTCGGTGATGAACCTCTACCGGAGTCGCTGGCACGAGCCCACAATTCCCTGGAACAGATCCACCCGTTCCTGGACGGCAACGGGCGGGCCGGCCGTCTGGTCCTCAACCTGTTGCTCGGCCGCCTCGGCTACCCGCCCGCGATCATCTTCAAGAGGGACCGCGACAAGTATCTCCAGGCGATGAGACGCGCGGACCGCCGCGAATACGGCCCACTGGGCGAACTCATCGCCCGCAGTGTCACCGCCAACCTGTACAAGTTCGTCATCCCGGCGGTGGCCGGCCCGGTGAAGCTTGTGCCGCTCGTCGCCCTGGCCACCGAGGACCTGACCGAGAACGCACTCCGAGTGGCCTCCATGCGAGGACGACTACGGGCGATCAAGGGCGACGACGGCCTGTGGCGAAGCAGCAGGAACTGGGTCGACGAATACCGCCAGAACCGCCACCGCCGCCTCAACGGACCCGCCACCTGACAGCAAACGCGACCAACGCGTGCCACCATGTCGCCCATGAGCACGAAGCTGTGCCTTGCGCAGGACCAGGAAGCGGACGAGCTGCTCTCCAGCAGTCCGCTCGCCCTCCTCTTCGGAATGTTGCTGGACCAGCAGATCCCGATGGAGAAGGCGTTCAAGGGCCCGAAGGTGATCGCCGACCGCATGGGCGGGGAGCTGAGCGTCCACAAGATCGCGGAGGCCGAGGAGGGCGACTTCGGCGCCGTCATGGCCGAGGTGCCGGCCGTCCACCGGTTCCCCGGCTCCATGGGCAAGCGGCTCCAGGCGTTGGCCCGGTACCTCATCGAGCACTACGACGGGGACGCCGAAGCGATCTGGACGCGGGACGAGCCGGACGGCAAGGCGGTCCTCAAGAGGCTCAAGGAGCTTCCCGGTTACGGCGATCAGAAGGCCCGCATCTTCCTCGCCCTGCTCGGCAAGCAGCTCGGCGTCCGGCCCGAGGGGTGGCGGGAGGCGGCCGGTGCCTACGGGGACGAGGGGTCGCGGCGCAGTGTCGCCGACGTGGTGGACCAGGCCACACTCCTCGAGGTCCGGGACTTCAAGAAGGCCGCGAAGGCCGCCGCAAAGGGCTAGCGAGCTGTTCGCGTGGTGGAAAAGATCGATTCGTTCGGTGACGGCGAGTATCGACGTCCTCCTCGGCTGACCCACACGAACGGGTTAGAGTCCCGGCGTGCAGCTGCCGGGACTCGTCGACCTCACGCCCCTGGGACAGGGTGGGTTCGCCACCGTCTACCGGGCGCGTCAGGTTCAACTGGACCGCGAGGTCGCGGTGAAGATCGACAACCGCGTGCTCCAGACGGAACGTGACCGGCGGCGGTTCCTGCGTGAGGCGCACGCCGCCGCGCGGTTGTCCGGACACCCCCACGTGGTGTCCGTGCACGACGCCAACTTCACGCCGCAGGGCACGCCCTACCTCGTCATGGAGCTGTGCACCGGCGGCTCGCTCTCCGACCTCGCCCGCCGGGAAGGCCCGCTGCCGGCCGACCGGGTGCGCAAGCTCGGCGTCCAGCTCGCCGACGCGTTGGCCGCGGCCCACGCCGAAGGCGTCCTGCACCGCGACATCAAACCCGGCAACATCCTGCTCGACCGCTACGGCACGGCCAAACTCGCGGACTTCGGCCTGGCCGCGCTGCTCGACGCCGAAGGCAGCTCGACGGTCACCCGCGACGCCCTCAGCCCCAGCTACGCGCCGCCCGAGGCGTTCGCCATGGCCCAGCCCTCGGCCGCCGCCGACGTCTACTCGCTGGCCGCGACCCTGTACGACCTGCTCGCGGGCAAGCCGCCGCGACCGGTGCCGTGGCCGATCGAGTCGTTCGACCACCTCGGCGTCGTGCTGCGCTCCCCCGTGCCGCCGGTCGCCGGAGTGCCCGCCGACCTGCACGCCGTGCTCGTCCGGGCGCTCGACCCCGAGGCCACCAGCCGGACGGCCAGTGCGGCCCGGCTGCGGGACGAACTCGACGCGGCGTCGAGTACACCCCAGGTCCAGTACGGCGGACCCCCGCCCCCACCGGGTCCGCCGTACCAGCCGGGCCCCCGGGTACCCCAGAACCACCCGGGCGCCCCGTACCAGTCGGTTCCCCGGAACCACCCGGGCAACCAGAGCCACCCCGGACTACCGAACCAGCAGGGAGTGCCGAACCAACCTCAGGTACCGAACCAGCCCCACCACTCGGGACCGCAGTACCAGTCCGGGCCGCCGCCGCAGTACGTCACGCAGGCCCCACGCCGACGCAACCCGGCACTGGTCGCGGGTGCCGCGCTCCTCGTCGTGGCCCTCGCGGTGGGCACGTGGCTTGTCGTGCGCCACAACAACAACGGCAAGAAGAACGCCGCCAACTCCACGACCTCGGCCGGCACCACGACCAAGGCCGCGGACAAAACGCCCCCGCCCCGCCTCAAGGAGTGCGCGACGGGCATGTGCATCGCCGAACCCACCTGCTACCACGGCATCAACAGCACGGGCGGCCAGGCCTCGACCGCGCGCCGCGCCGGCGACTGCTCGATCGAGCACTACTGGGAGGCGTTCTCCGGCGGCTGGCTGTCCGGCGCGATCCCCAAGGTCGACAGCGACGACCTGGCCAAGGCCCCCGAGGTCGTGGGCATCTGCACGGCCGCGGCGATGAAGGCCAACACCCGCCCGAACGTGGACACCTCGACGTGGACGATCACCGCCGTCGGGTTCGCCGACGGCGACCGCAACTACTTCCACTGCCTGGCGAGCGAGCCCGACGCCGGCGAGGTCACCACGAGCGCGTTCGGTTCCTGAGCGGGCTTCAACGCGACCAGCAGCAGACCCAGCGCCACGACGCCGAGCACGGCCGCGATGGGCGCCAACGGTCCCAGCCCGACCCAGCTGATCACGACGCCGCCGACCACGCCCGACAGCCCCACGCCCAGGTAGATCGCGGACGCGTTGAGCGACAGCAGCAGCCCGGCGTCGGCCGGTGCCAGGCGGATCAGCCAGCTCTGGATCGGCGGGTTGGCCGACCACGTCAGCGCACCCCACACGAACAGCACGACGGCCGACGTGAACACCGACGTCATGGTCAGCGGCAACGTCGCCAGCACCACGACGAACAGGCTCAGCAACGTCACCAGCAGCCGCCGCGTGTCGACCCGGTCGGCGAGCACGCCCGCGCCCCAGTTGCCGAACGCCGCGCCCAGCCCGTAGGCCACGAGCACGCCGCCGACCACCGCACCGTCGAGCCCGGCCGTCGCGTGCAGCAGCGGCGCGATGAAGTTGAACACCGAGAACACCGCGACGCACACGAGCACGGTCACGCCCAGCACGCCGAGCACCCGCCGGTCCGCCGCCGGTGCGAAACGGGCGCGCAGGCCGACGACCGGCGGTGCGTCCACGCGCGGCAACCACTGCCGGACGGCAACGGCCGCGAGCACCGACACGACCGCGATCAGGGCGAACACACCCCGGTAACCCAGCGTGCCGCCGAGCAGGTTGCCCGCCGGCACGCCCACGATCAGCGCCGCGGTGAGCCCGCCGAACACCAGTGCCACCGCCCGTCCCCGGCGTTCGGGCGGGCTGAGCACGGTGGCCACGAGTGTGGCGCCGGGTGTGAACACGGCCGCGCCGAACGCGCTGATCACCCGGGCGACCAGCAGCAGCGGGTAGTTCGGCGCGATGGCCGCGAAAGCGTTGCCCAGGGCCGACACCAGGAGTGCGGCGACGAGCAGCGTGCGCCGTTCCCACCGCCCGGTGAGGGCGGCGAGCACGGGCGAGGACACGGCGTAGGCGATGGCGAACGCGGTCAGCAGCTGTCCCGCCGTGGCGTGGGAGACGTGCAGTTCCGCGCTGACCGCCGGCAGGACGCCGGCCACGATGTAGCCGCTGGTGCCGACGGTGAACGCGCCGAACGCCAGCAGGGTGGTACGGGCGGACATGGGACTCCCCCGGAGGCCGACTATATTTCGATGTGGACCGTACTACGATATCCATGAAAGTTCGACCTGTATCGTAATATGGGCGGCATGAGCGCACTGCCGCAGCCGGACCGCACCGAGATCGAGATCTCGACCGTGCTCAACGCCCTCGCCGACCCCGTGCGGCTCAAGATCGTGCGCGCCCTTGCCGAGCGCACCGAGGGCATCTCGTGCGGCACGCTCGACCTGGGCGTCGGCGCGTCGACGCTCACCCACCACGTGCGCACGCTGCGCGAGGCGGGCGTCGTCGAGGTCACGCCCAAGGGCACGTCGCGGATCAGCACGCTGCGCCGCGCCGACCTCGACGCCCTGTTCCCGGGCCTGCTCGACGGGGTGCTCGCCGCCCGCCGCTAAATCGGTTGCCGGCCTGCCTAGGTTGTAATCCGTGCGCCTGTACGCCCGGCTCGCGGCGGCCGGGTTCCGCCGCCACTCCACCTACCGCCAGGCGATGCTCGCGGGCGTGGCCGCGAACGTCGTGTTCGGGTTCCTGCGCACGGCCATCCTCGTCGCGGTCGTGTCCTCGGCCGGCACGGTCGCCGGCTACGACGTGCCCGCCGCGGTCAGCTACGTGTGGCTCGGCCAGGGGATCATCGGATTCATCAACCTCTGGGGCGACACCGAACTGGGCGAACGCGTCCGCTCCGGCGACGTCGTGGTCGACCTGTACCGCCCCTGGGACCTGCAGGCCGCCCTGTACGCGCAGGACGTCGGCCGGGCCGGGTTCACCGCGCTGATCCGGTTCGTGCCGCCCACCGCGGTCGGCGCGGTGTTCTTCCCGTTCCACTGGCCCGACGCCGGCACCTGGCCGCTGTTCGCGCTCAGCCTCGCCCTCTCGCTCACGGTGAGCTTCGGCGTGCGGTTCCTGGTCAACCTGTCCACGTTCTGGCTGCTCGACAACCGGGGCATCATGAGCCTCTACAACGCCCTGGTCTGGGTCATGTGCGGGCTCGGCCTGCCGCTGGCGTTCTTCCCGGACTGGGCGCGGACCCTGCTGTGGTGCACGCCGTTCCCGTCGACCCTCCAAGCGCCCGTGGACGTCTACCTCGGCCACGGTCCACAGTGGATCACGTTGGCACACCAGGTGTTCTGGGCCGTCGCGCTGATCCTGCTCGGCCGCCTGGTGCTCGCCCGCGCGGTACGCCGGGTGGTGGTCCAGGGTGGCTGACCGGACCTACCTCCGGCTGGTCGGCGCGCGACTGCGCGGCCAGCTCGCGTACCGGCGCTCGTTCCTGATCCAGTGCCTGGGCCAGGCCGTCGGCCAGTTCGCCGAGCTGGTGCTGATCCTGGTGATGTTCACGCGGGTCGACGCGCTCGGCGGGTTCGCCGTCACCGAGGTGCTGCTGGTCTACTCGTTCGCCGGGTTGTCGTTCGCGCTCGCCGACCTGTTCGTGGGCCAGATCGACGAGCTGCCCAACCACGTGCGCACCGGCTCGTTCGACACGTTGTTGCTGCGTCCGCTGGGCACGCTCGGGCAGATCGTGGTGTCCGAGTTCCAGATCCGCCGGGTGGGGCGCATCCTCTCGGCGCTGGGCATGCTCGTGTTCGCCTTGTGGCACAACGACATCGCGTGGTCGCCGGCGACCGTCGCGCTGATCACCGTGACGCCCGCGGCGGGTGCGGTGATCTTCGCGTCGGTGTGGGTCGCGGCCGGGTCGGTGTGCTTCTGGCTGGTGGAGGGGCGCGAACTGTCGGCCACGGTGACCTACGGCAACAACGCGTTCACGTCCTACCCGGTCAGCGCCTACAGCGGGTGGATCCGCTGGTTCCTGGGCTACGTCGCGGGCGGCGCGTTCGTCGCCTACTACCCCGCGCTGGCCCTGCTCGACCGCGCGGACCCGTTGGGCGGACCGGCTTTCCTGGGCTGGATCTCGCCGCTCGTCGCGCTCGTGGCCGCGTCGCTGGCCGGCCTGGTGTGGCGCTTCGCCGTCCGGCACTACCGAGGGACTGGATCATGATCGAGGTGCGCGACCTGCGCCGGGAGTTCGTCGTCCGGGCCAAGAGCGGCCGGTTCCGCCGGGAGAAGCGCGTGGTCACGGCCGTCGCCGACGTGTCGTTCGACATCGCGGCCGGCGAGGCCGTCGGCTACGTCGGACCCAACGGCGCCGGCAAGTCCACGACGATCAAGATGCTGACCGGCATCCTCGTGCCCACGGCCGGGCACGTGCGCGTGGCGGGCGTGGACCCCAGCCGCGACCGGCGCGCGCTCGCCCGGCGCATCGGCGTGGTGTTCGGGCAACGCAGCCAGCTCTGGTGGGACCTGCCGCTGCGGGACAGCTTCGACCTGCTGCGGTCGGTCTACCGGGTGCCGGCCGCCGACCACGCGCGCAGGCTCCACGAGTGCGTCGACCTGCTCGGGCTGGCCGCGTTCCTGGACACGCCGGTCCGCCAGCTCTCGCTCGGCCAGCGGATGCGCGGCGAGGTCACGGCCGCGCTGCTGCACGCGCCCGACCTGCTCGTGCTCGACGAGCCGACGATCGGGCTCGACCTGGAGTCCAAGGAGAAGCTGCGCGAGTTCCTCGCCGAGCTGAACACCCGGCGCGGCACCACGTTGCTGCTGACCACGCACGACCTCGACGACATCGAGCGGCTGTGCCCGCGCCTGGTCGTGATCGACCGGGGCACGGTGCTCGTGGACGGGCCGCTGGACCGGCTGCGGACCGAGGTCGCGCCGGAGCGCACCCTGGTCGTGGACCTGGAACGGCCGGGCCCGTCGGTGGCCGACCTGCCCGGCGTGGTGTCCGTACGGGCCGAGGGCCTGCGGCTGCGCATCGCGTTCCGCCGGGCCGAGACCACGGCGGCGGCGTTGATCGCGGCGGTCGCGGCACGGGTCGACGTGCACGACGTCGCCGTGGCGGAGCCGGAGATCGACGACGTCGTGCGCGAGTTGTACGCGCGTCGTTAGGCCACGAGCCTTACGCGCATCGGTAGAGTCGGGCGAAACGGTCAACGATGAACGGGAGCCCGCCATGCGCGCAGGTCGTCCGGTAGCCACCATCCTGCTCGCGCTCGGGCTCGCCGGCGCGATCAGCGGGTGCGAGGCGGTCCAGCAGGCGTCGGACACGGCGAACCAGGTCGGCAACGCGGCGGACAAGGTCACGCTGTGCGTCGAGGCGTTGAAGCTGGCCGGGTTCACGCCGGACGCGACCGACCCGCAGAAGGCCGTCGAGGAGACGCAGAAGAAGGCCGAGGAGCTGAACGCGCTGGCGGCCAAGGCCGGCGACACCACGCTCAAGGACGCGATCACCGGCGTGTCGACGACGATGAGCCAGGTGACGGTCCAGGACCTGAGCCCGGCGTCCATCGCCGAGTGGTCGCAGAAGAAGCTGGACCAGTTCAACGCACTTTCCAAAGCCTGCGCCTGAGCGCGGACGCGGTGGGGCCGGTACGTTCGGAACCGGCCCCTGCGCGGACGCATGGAGGTGTCAGGCGAATGCAAGCGATAGTCGGCGACTTGTTGCACATCCACAGCCGTAAAGCCGGACTCGCCGAACAGGTCGGCGAGATCATCGAGGTTCGCGGCTCGGCAGGTTCTCCCCCGTACCTGGTCCGGTTCGACGACGGGCACGAGGGTCTGGTCTACCCCGGCCCGGACAGCCTGGTCCGGCACCCCGAAGACCTGCCGCGTCAGGTCAGGAGGGACTCCAGCTCGGCGCGGTAGAGCAGCGCCGGGTCGACACCCACCGGTCCGAACTGGCCGGTGACCTCCAGGCTGAGCACGCCGTGCAGCCTGGTGAACGCCCGCACGGCCGTCAGCAGCACGGCGGCGGGTACCTCGTCCTCGCCGCGCGCATCGGCCCAGCCCATGAGCTGCTCGTCGAGTCCGGCGGGCCGGACGCCGCCGTCCTGGACCCCGTCACGCAGGACGGCGATGAACGCGCTCATCGTGCGGTGCGCGGCGGCGATGGTGTCCGGCGGCGCGTGGTAGCCGGGCACGGGCGTGCCGAACAACAGCAGGTAGCGGTGCGGCTGGGCCAGTGCCCAGTCCCGGAACGCCGCGCCGAAGGACAGCACCCGGTCCGCGGTCGGCCGGTGCCGGCTCGCGTCGGCGTCGGTCTCGACCGCGGTGCCGAGGTCGGCCCACGCGTCCCTGATCAACGCGTCGAGCAGCGCGTCGCGCCCCTTGAAGTACCGGTAGAGCGCGGGTCCGGTCACGCCCATGCGCTTGGCGATCGCGTTGACCGAGATCCCCTCCGGGCCGTGTTCGGCCAGTTGCCCCAGCGCGATGCGCTTGACCTCGTCCCGGGTCTCCTCGCGGTACCGCTCACGCCTCGTCGTCACGGCCACCTCCTTGTTGCGCACTCTAACTTGTGTTAGAACTTCTAACAGAAGCGAGAGGCTCTCACTGGAGGTTCGGATGACGGTCGTGGTGCTCGGCGCGAGCAGGGGTATCGGCCACGAGATCGCCCGGCAGCTCGCCGAGGCGGGACGGGACGTGCGCGCCGTCAGCCGTTCGGGCGGTGCCCCGGCGGGTGCCGAAGGCGTGCGGGCCGACCTGCTGTCGCGGGAGTCGACGGTGCGGGCGGCACAGGGTGCCTCCGTGCTGCACCTGGCCGCGAACGTGCCCTACACGGAATGGACCACGACGTTGCCGACGATGCTGGACAACGCGATCGCGGCGGCCCACGACACCGGCGCCCGGCTGGTGTTCGCGGACAACCTCTACGCGTACGGACCGGTGTCGGGGCCGCTGCGCGAGACGACCCCCGAAAAGCCCTTGGGGGTCAAGGAAAAGCTGCGGAGCGCACTCGGCGCGACGTTGCGTTCCTCGGGTGTGCGTTACGCGATCGGGCGGTCCAGTGACTACTACGGACCGGGCGGCGTGTCCTCGCTCGTGGGCGAGCTGATCCTTCGACCGATGACGGCGGGCCGACGTCCGATGTGGTTCGGACCGTTGGACGTGCCGCACACCTTCGCCTACCTCGGCGACACGGCCGCGGCCCAGATCACGCTCGGCGACGGCGACCGGGACGGGACCTGGCACGTGCCCGCCGCGCCGACGCTGACCGTGCGGGCGTTCGCCGACCTGGCCCGGAAGGTGATCGGGAGCGAGCGGACGCCGTTGCGGCTGCCCGAGATCGCGCTCACCGTCGGCGCGCTGTTCGAGAAGCGGCTGCGCGGCGCGGGCGAACTCGCGCACCAGCGGACCCGGCCGTGGGTGGTGGACCACTCGGCGTTCGAGACCGACTTCGGTCCGTTCGCGGTGACGCCGCACGAGGAGGCGATCCGCCGCACCGCCGAGTGGTACCGGGACCTCGGGGTCGGGGCCGCCCTCAGCCGAGAATCGTCGTGATCAACTCGTCCGCGAGCTGAGGGGTCGCCGCCGCGATCCCCGACCAGCGCCGGCTCAGGTCGACGTCGAAGACCAGCGGCCGGCCGTCGAGGTCGACCAGCGCGCCACCGGCGGCCGGGACGATCACCGACGCGGCGATCAGGTCCATGAGCCGGTGCGTGTCCGAGCCGGTGTCGGCGAACGCGTCGACCGCGCCCTCCGCGACCAGCATCGTCTCCAGGCAGGTCGTGCACAGCACGCGGATGCGGTCGGCGCGGTCCGCGACCCGCAGCCAGGCGTCCGTCGACCCGCGCTTGGGGCGCATCAGGCAGACCGCCGCGCCGTCGAGACTCGTGCGCCGGGACGTGCGGAACGGCGTGGGCTCACCGGCCTTCGCCCACCAGCTACGGCCGGTGTCGAACCAGACCGTGAGCGCTTCCACCGGCCGGTCGTCGACGACCACGGCACCGGAGAAGCAGGACAGCGGCACGCCGAGCGCGGCGTTCGCCGAACCGTCCACCGGGTCCACCACGAGCGTGACCGCCGAACCGTGGTCCAGGAAACCGGCCTCCTCCGACAGGAGGTTGACGCCGACCCGGCGGGCGGCGGTGGCGACGGCCTCCTCCACGATCGCGTCCACGCGCATCGTCGGCGTGCCGTCCGCGCCCTGGGCGACCTCTTCCCGCAGTTCCGAGCGGGCGTGCAGCTGGCGGGCCTCCTGGTAGGCCCGGGCCGCCGCGCGCGCGGTCGCCGCCAACGCGGGGTGGACGTCGTGCGAGACCTGGGGTTCGGGGACGGGCCACGGGTTCTTGGTCACCAGCCCACCCTGCCACGATCTTGGCCGGTCGGAGGGGGACGGGCCCCTCCGACCGGCGGTCGATCAGATCAGGCCCAGGGCCTTGACCGCGTCGCGCTCCTCGACCAGCTCGGCCACGGAGGCGTCGATGCGGGCCCGGGAGAACTCGTCGATCTCCAGGCCCTGCACGATCTCGTACTCGCCGTCGGTCACGGTGACCGGGAACGACGAGATGATGCCCTCGGGCACGCCGTACGAGCCGTCCGACGGGATCGCCATCGAGACCCAGTCGCCCTCGGCGGTGCCGTTGACCCAGTCGTGGATGTGGTCGATGGCCGCGTTCGCCGCCGACGCCGCCGAGGACGCGCCCCGCGCCTCGATGATCGCCGCACCGCGCTTGGCGACGGTCGGGATGAAGTCGTCTTCCAGCCACTTCTGGTCGTTGACCGCCTGCGCGGCGTTCTGGCCGTTGACCTCGGCGTGGAACAGGTCGGGGTACTGGGTGGCCGAGTGGTTGCCCCAGATCGTCAGCTTCTTGATGTCGGTGACCGACACGCCCAGCTTCTTCGCGAGCTGCGAGAGGGCGCGGTTGTGGTCGAGCCGGGTCATCGCGGTGAAGCGGCCGGCCGGCACGTCCGGCGCGTGCTGCTGGGCGATGAGGGCGTTGGTGTTGGCCGGGTTGCCGACGACCAGCACGCGCACGTCGTCCGCCGCGCCCGCGTTGATGGCCTCGCCCTGCGGCTTGAAGATGCCGCCGTTGGCCTGGAGCAGGTCACCGCGCTCCATGCCCTTCGTGCGGGGACGGGCGCCGACGAGCAGGGCCACGTTGACGCCGTCGAAGGCGGTCTTGGCGTCGTCGGTGATGTCGATGCCGGACAGCAGCGGGAACGCGCAGTCGTCCAGCTCCATCGCGGTGCCCTCGGCGGCCTTGACCGCCTGCGGGATCTCCAGGAGGCGCAGGCGCACGGGCACGTCGGCACCGAGCAGCTGGCCGGAGGCGATGCGGAACAGCAGTGCGTAGCCGATCTGTCCGGCGGCACCGGTCACGGTCACATTCACGGGCGTGCGGGTCATGAGCCTTCCCGAATGACGATTGGCTTCGATCCTCGGGCACGACCACTAGGCAGGACTGACCTGTCAGCGGCGGTCTCTACTCCGGGACCGCGCACCGGGCGGGGTCGCCCGGCAGGTCGGAGGTTACCAACTGGCGAACGATGACAAGGTGTGACAGTGGACATCATCGGTGAGGGACGCGACGACGCCGAGTACGACGAGGACTACACGGACGCGGTCCTGTACGGGCAGGAGTGGGAGGGGCGCTCGTTCGTGCGGTGTGATTTCTCCGATGCGGACCTGCGTGGGCTGGTGACGGTGGGGTGCACGTTCACCGAGTGCGTCTTCGACCGGGCCGATCTGGGTGAGTCGGCGCACCGGACGTCGGCGTTCCGCTCGTGCCGGTTCGAGCGGGCGGTGCTGTCCTCGGCGTCGTTCACGTCGTGCACGTTGTTGGGGTCGGTCTTCGTGGAGTGCGGGATGCGGCCTGTCACGTTCGAGGAGACCGATCTCACCCTGGTGGGGTGGACCGGTGCGCGGCTGCCCGGGATCGATCTCCGGGGTGCGCGGTTGCGGGAGGCCAACCTGGCCGGAGCCGATCTGTCGGGGGCGAATCTGTCGGGGGCGGAGTTGACGGGGGCGCGATTGCTGGAGACGAACCTGAAGGGGGCGGATCTGCGGGGGGCGCGGCTGGACGCGCGGACGTTGATCGGGGCGGATCTGGCGGGGGCCCGGGTGGATCTGGACACGGCGGTGGCGTTCGCCGCCGCGCACGGTCTCCAGGTCGGTTGAGTCTTCTCGCGGTCGCCACCGCGCACTCGCCAACGCGCGAGTTATACGTTCAGACACCGCGAGTTGTGCGTTCAGGCACCGCGAAATGTGCGTTCGGGCATGGGTGGTCCGGGGGTCGGCCGGTGCTTTGTGGACGGGACCCGACGACCCACGTGCCTTTGGGTGGCACGTGGGTCGTCGGTCGTTCCGTCTTGGGGTCAGCGGGTGGGGGCCTCCTGGTTGGCCACCTCCACGAGGATGCCGTCGGCGAGCATGTCGTCGATCGACTTGGGCATCAGGTAGGCCGTGCCGCCGCCGGGCTGTTCGAACCACGGCACGGCCACGCCGGTCAGCACCTCGACCTGCCGGCGCAGGCGGTACACGCGGTACGGGCGGCTGATCCACGACGGGACCAGTGACCGTTCCTCGAACGGGGTGCCGGCGGCGTACACCAGGTTGCCCGCGCCGTCGCCGAAGCGGTCGATCTCGGTGCCGGCGGCCAGTTCCACCATCTTCTTCTGGCGGAACAGGGTCAGTGGCGGTTCGCCGGTCAGCGGGTTGATCGGCCACGTGCGTACGGCGGGCTTGTTGTCCGCCACCTGTGCCTGCTGGGGCACGGGCGGTGGCACCTGCACGGTTTGCTGCTGGACCGGTTGCTGCTGGACGGGTTGCTGCTGGGGCTGTTCGGCGGGGCGTGGCGGCATCGGGCGGCTCTCGCGGAAGCCGTTCGGTGGGCGTTGCGGCGCGTACTGCGGGCGGGGCAGTCGGCGGCCGGCCAGCACCAGGCGGCCGATCAGGTACGAGGCGGCGTCCTCCACCCGGTCGAACCGGACCGGGTCGACCTGGCCGGCCTCCACCCGGCAGACCTCCCAGGAGCGGCCCGCCACGCGCAGCAGCCACGTCCGGTCGACCGGGTCGCCGCCGATGCGGTACGCGGCGTGCGGCACGCCCAGGTCGTCGAGAGCCCGGCGGAGGCCCGCGATCTCGCGCTCCTCCTCGGGGGTGACCTGGCGGGGTTCCGCCGGTTCCTCGGCCTGGTTCTGCCGGGCCTGCTCGGGTTCCGGCGCGGTCGGGGTGTCCGGACGGCCCTGGTCGGTCGCGGGGCGGCGGTCGGACTGGCCGGGAATCGAGGGGGCCGCGGCAGGCATCGGGACGGCAGGTGCGGCGGGAATGCCGGGACGCGGGGTGGTGTGGTCGGACTGCGGTCGGCCGTCCCGGGGTGCCGCCTGGACCACCGGGTCGGTGTCCGTGTGGTCGGCGCCGACAGCGGTCGGACCGGCCTGGTCGACGCCGAAGGAGTTGGCGCCCAGGTGGTCGGCCACCACCGGATCGGGCCCGGGAGGAGTGTCGACGGCGGGGTGGCTCCCGGTGTGGTGCGTCGCGGCGTGGTCGGACCCGATGCCCTGGCCCGCCTGGTACTCCGGGCCGGTGCGGTGGCCGGCCTGCCCGAGGTGGTCCACGCCGTGGCCGGACCGGGCCGGGTGGTCGGGACCGGTCTGGGCGAAGTGGGCCGGGGGTGCGTCGTGGCCGGACTGGGCCGGGCGGTCGGGACCGGCGTGGGTGAAGTGGGACGGAGGCGTGTCGAGGCCGTGCTGCCGGTGGGGGTCCGGGCCGATGCCGGGGCCGTCCTGGACGCGAGCGTCCGTGCCCTGGCCGCGACCGGACCTGGATCGGAAGGCCGGGGGCACGCTGAGGTCGACCTGGGTCTGGTCGGGACCCGGGCCGTGGAGATCGGGGGTCGCGGTGCCGCTGTCGTGCTGGACGCGGCCGTTCTGCGCCGTGGCGTGACGGTGGGGATCCTGGCCCGAGTCTTGGCCGTGCGGGTCCTGGCCGGTGTCACGGCTGCGGAGGCCCTGGTCCGAGCCGTACGCGGGAGGTGCCTGGTCCGGGGTGCGGCCGGGATCGGCCGGGGCCGCGAGGTGGTCCGCCGTCAGGCCGTGGTCGGGACGCATCCGGTGGTCCGGGTCCGCGAGGTGGCCGGGAGCGGCGTAGTGATCGGGAGCGGCGTGGTCCGGGGGCGTGTCGTGGCCGGATTCCGGGGTCGTGTCGGCGGGGGCGAACGTGGGGTGGTGGTCGGACTCGGCGAAGTGGTCCGGTCGGGTCCGGTGGGTCGGGTCGGTGCCTTCGGGCGTCCGGGCGTCGTGGTCCGGTGCCTGGTGGCCGAAGTCGGTCCGGGAGGCGAAGCCGGGCTCGTCGAAGACGCGCGGATGGGCCTCGGCGTGGTGCTGTTCGAAGGGCTGGGGGCGACGTCGGTCGTCCGCCTGCTCCGGGTGGGTGCGCGGGTCCGGGCTGTCGGGGCGGATCTGGTCGAACGGGCCGGTCTCGTCGTCCGCGAACGTCGGGACGTGGTCCGGGTCGGCGAACCTGCGGCGGTCGTCGATCGGTGCGGTCTGCTCGACGGTCGACTCGGGGTGGTCGTCGAAGCGGGCGGCTTGGGCTTCGAGGTGTTCCTCGAAGCGGCGGGCCTGTTCGGCGCGGGACACCAGGTGGTCCTCGAACCCGCCGGGGTGGGCCGGGTGCCCGTGGTCCGCGTCGGCCGGGTGGTCGTCGAACCGGCCGGTTTCGTCCACGGGGGACTCGTCGGTCGTGTACCGCCTGTCCCGGTCGTCGAACCCGTGCGCGTTCTCCGGGTCGCCGAAGCCGTCGTCCTCGCCGGACTCCGGCCGGACCTCGAACCCGTCCGCGACCGGACGGCCGTCGAACGCCGTCCCGGAACCGTGGTCGGTGTCGAAACCGTGCGGTCGGTCCGCGTCGGGCGCCGGGTGGTCGGTGAAACCGGAACCGGGCTCCGGCCGGTCCTGGAAGCCGTCGGCACGGTGTGCCTCGGAACCCGCGGCCCGGTCGAAACCGTGGTCCCGGTCGAAGCCGTCGTTCCGGTCGGGGGTGGTGTGGTCCGCGAACCCGAGGGCCTGGCCGGCCTCGGTCGGGCCGTCGAACCCGTGAGCCCGCTCGGTGGTCGGGGGCCCGTCGAAGCGACCTCGGTCCGCGGCCGGGTCGTCGAACGCGGCGTGATCGGTGAACCCGTGGGCCTGGTCGCCGTGGTCGTCGAACGCGGCGTGCTGCTCGACACCGTCGACCCGGCCGGTGTCGGCGCCCGCGGGCTCGTCGAAGGGGCCCTGGTCCGCACGGGGGTCGAACCCGTGCGGGTGGTCGGCCTCCGGGAGCGGTGGCCGGTCGGCGCCGCCGGGAGTCGAGTCCGGGTGGTCGTCGAACGACCGGCCCTCGTCGGCGTGGTCCGGCCCGGCGGGAGCCTCGAAGAACTCGGTCGGCGCGGAGGTGGTGGGGACGTCCGCCAACTCGTCCTCGTCGTCGGCCAACGGGTCGAACGGGGCGGTGTGGGTCAGGGGGTCGTGGCCGTTGACCCGGCGTTCGTCGTGCGGGACGGGGTCGGCGTAGTCGCGGCCGACCTCGAACGCGGCCGTCTCCGCGAACGGCACGGGGTCGGCCGGGGGCTGCTCGGCGGGCGTCGCGGTGTCGTCGGCGAACGGGTCCCAGGCCTGCGTGTCGCCGGCGTCCTGGTCGTACTGGGCGGGCGCGAACAGGTCCATTCCGTCCACATAGGACTCACGACGGTAGCGCTCGTCCACGACCGTGCCGTCCTCGGCGAAGGTCACCCGGTACGGCGGGCCGTCCTGGTCGAACTCGATGCGCTGCGGCACGAACTCGCCCAGGCTCCTGGTCACCTCCTCGCCGGGGTCGACCGACGCGGCCGGCGGGCGGGGCAGCGGGGTGTCGCGGGCCGCGACCGGCGCACCCAGGTGCGCGGCGGCGGCGACCCTGGCCTCCTCGGACACCTCCGGCGGCACGAAGTCGGCCGACCGCGCCCGCTCCACCAGTTCCGCCTCGGGCGGGATGCCGTACGTGCGCAGGTAGTAACCCACCGCCGCCGGCCAGATCCACTGCCCGTCGGTCTGGAACGCCACCGGCACGACGGACGGGTTGCCGTCGGCCAGCACGTCGGCGTCGTAACCGCGACCGGCGACGATCACCGGCGCGCCGTCGAGGTAGGCGAGCAGCCGCTCGCGCTCCGGCTCGGGCACCACGGGCCGGTTGACCGACGGCCGCCCGCCGGGCCCGGCGCCGTCGAACACCCGTGCCGTGCGGTGGCCGCGCGGCACGGACGACAGCCGGTGACGCAGCCACTCCGGCACGTTCTCGTCGGTGCGCGGGAAGAACCGCATCTCGTCGACGTACGCCTGGGGCGGCGGCGGGTTCTGCCACGACGGCTCGGCGCGGTCGAAGTCCAGGTTGTAGCTCGACGGGTGGTCGAGCCGGTAGCGGGCGTTCGACCACGACCCGCGCCCCTGGCGGTACATGCCGGTGCGCAGCCGGGCGAACAGGCCCGCCACCTCCTGCGGTGGCGTCCACGCGCGCACGACGCCGTCCGCGGCCCGAACCTCGGCGGACAGCTCGAAGTACCGGCCCGTCGCCCGGTACTCGGCCGTCACGTGCGCCCAGTCGGCCGGCGCGGCGCGCATGAGCGTCAAGCCGATCTGCTTGACCAGCGCATCCTGCTCGGTGGGGTTCAACGGCTTCGGCTCCGACACGTCCACCATCTTCCCCTGCGACACAGGGTGCCCGCACCGACCCCCGCTACGCCGAAAGGACTAACCACGCCACGCGATCGAGGTCAGACCCTCGGTGCCGGTGGTTGCGTCGTCGCTTCGGACACCTCGACCAGGCTGCCGTCCGCGAGCAGGTCGCGGACCGGTCGGTTCAGGAAATACCCGGTTCCGCCGCCGACCTGCCCGAACCACGGGACCGCGACACCCTTGAGCGCGGGCACCGGGCGTTGCACGCGGTACACGTGGTAGCGGCGGTTCAGCCAATCCGGTGGGAGCGACCGGTTGCCGAACATCGTGCCCGCCGCGTACGTGAGATTGCCCTCCTCCGAACCGAACCGGTCCAGTTCGACGCCGGCTTCGAGCAGCACGGGTTCGCGGTCCCGGAACAACGACAGCGGCGGCTCGTCGGGCAACGGCTGGATGTCCACGACCGGCCGCACGGGGATGCCGGCGGTCGGCGTGGCGTCGCGCCGCACGGGCTCCCGGCTCCACAGCAGTTCGGCGAGCAGCACCTTGGCGGCGTCGACCGCGTGCGGGTACACCCGCGGACGCCCCTGCGGACCGCGGCTGGAGTCCCAGAACTGGACCTGCCAGCCCTCCGGACCGGGCGCGGGCTCGACGACCAGGGCGTCCAGCCGGGGTTCGAGGATGCCGTACTCGTTCTCGTCGACGCCGTACGCCACGAGCCGCTCACGCAGCTTCTCCAACACCCGCCGGTCGCTCTCGTCGATCACGCGCGGCGTGAACGGCGGCAACGGCGCGCCCTCGGCCTGGCCGGTGGCCAGGGCCGCGGCGGCCTTCTGCGTGTCGTCGTCGACCTCGGGCACGTGGTAGTCGTTGTCGCGGATGTGCTGCACGAGCTGCGGCACGGGCGCGACGGCATGCGTGCGCAGGTAGTACGCGACGCCACCGGGCCACACCCACGTGCCGTCGGTGTGGAACGTCAGCGGCACGGCCGGCGCCGCGTCCGGCTTGAGCGCGTCCTGCCCGTAGCTGCGCGCGGCCAGCACGACCGGCGCGTTCTCCAGGTACGCCAGCACGTCGTCGAGTTCCTGCGGGTGCACGCCCGGCCGCTGGAAGACCGGCGCGCCCTGCTCGTCGAGACCGTCGAACACCGGCGCCAGGAAGAGCGCGGACGTCGGCGCCTCCAGGCCGGCGCGCGTGCGCAGCCAGTCCGGGATCGCCTCGGCCGGCCGCGGGTAGGCGTCCAGCTCCTCCAGGTAGTGCCGCTCCAGCGGGCGGTGCGTCCACTCCGGGTCGACGTCGCGGTTGAACTCGGCCGAGTACGTGTCCGGGTGCACCAGGTGGAACTTCAGCGAGTACCACGTGCCACGCGTGCTCGTGGCCATGCCGTCGCGGAGCTGCACGAAGAACGGCAGCGCCTCCTCGGGCAGCTCCCACGCGAACGCGCGGCCGAAGATCGTGACGCCGTTGGCGTCGACCTCCAGGTGGCGGCCCATCATCCGGAAGTCGACCCACAGCTGCTCCCAGTCGCCCGGCAACCGCTGCACCAGCAACGTGGTCACCGAGCCCAGGATCGCGTTCTGGTCCTCGATCGACAGGACCGGTTCGGGCGCGGTCATGCGTTCTGCTCCTCTGCACCCGCGAGCTTGCGCCGCAGCCAGTCCGGCGTGAACGCCTCGTCGCGCGGGAAGACCTCGAGGTCGCGCGCGAAGTGCTCGGCGGGGATCTCCGGGACGAACTTCGGGTCGTGGTCGACGTTGTAGGTGATGTCGATGCGCGCGGGCGCGTTCACGACGCAACGCGCCGAGAACCACGCCCCGCGACCGGGCCGGTAGAGCACCTGCCGCATCTCGGTGAACGCGGCGAGCAGACCGTCGGGCAGGTCGGCGGCGAGGCTCGTGCCGTCCTGCCGGTACACGGTCAGCTCCGCGTCCTGCACGCCCACGGTCAGCCGCACCAGCAGGTCGACCCGCCGGAAGTCCGGCGGCGCGACGTCGAGCAGCAGGTTCCCGATGCGCTGCAACAACTCGTCGTGGCGATCAGAAGTCGCTGGGCCAGAGGGCCGCGTTGTGCTCATTCGGGTAGCTCCTGAAGTAATTCCTCGTGGTGCCGTCCGGCAACGTCACGCGCCAGCGGGTCTGGTAGGTGTGCGGGTGCCGCTGACCCGGGTCGCGCAACGCGAACGTGTCGACGGACTCGACCGTACCGAGACCCTCGGCCACGAACCGCGCACGGTCCCGTTCCATCGCGTACCAGGTCTCGTCGGTGGCGAACGCCGGCCGCCGGTTGCCCTGGTTCTCGTCGCGCTGCTGGCTGGACTGGTTGATCTCCTCGCCGGGGAAGCCCATCTCGTTGCCGCCGTGGTGGCCACCGTCGGAGAGCTTGGTCTTCTTGCCGGTCTCCGGGTCGACGGACACCTCGCCGTGGTCGCCGACGTTGCGCTGCGCGGTCTCGTCGCGCCGGATGTGACCGCCCGAGTTGAAGTCGGGACGGCCCGTGGTCGCGGTGGTCTCGCCCAGCCCGTCGGTGCGGCCGGTCCACATGCCGTTGTCCGCGCTGACCGTCGCGTTGGGCAGCGGCGTGTTCATGTCCGCGCTGAACGGGCGGAAGGTGTGCACGTGGGACGGCACGCCGTCGTCGCCGGTCTGGATCGTGCTGTAGCCGTTGCCCTGCCGGTCCTCCAGCACGAACCGGGTGCCGGGCGGCAGGTCCTCGCGGCCGGAGAACGGGTTCGAGTTGTCGTAAGGGCGTTCCACGGCGGCACGCTGCTCGGGCGTCCACCCCGACGTGTCGCCGTCCAGGACGCGGACCGTGGGGACGTTGCGGCCGTTCTCGTCCCGGACGACCTCGATGCCCAGGTGGACCTCGCCCACAGGCGTCGGCCAGGTCGGCACCGGACTGGTCGCGTCGCCCCGGTCCAGGCCGTAGAAGCCGTCGGAGGTGACGACCGCGGTCGGGGGCGCGGCGGTGATCTCCGCGTTGGCCCGGCTGCGCTGGCCGGAGAACGTCTCCTCGTAGACCACCAGGCCGTTCTCGTCGGTGATCACGCGACCGCGCGGCTGGCCGTGCTCGTCGGAGACCGTGTACTCGGTGCTGCGGTCGTGCACCTGGCCGGGCCGGCTGAACGGCTCGTTCTGCCGCAGACCGTCGACCGTGCGGGTGTTCTCGAACCGCGGCGCGACGTTGGGCGCGGCGTCCTGCGGGTTGCCGTGCTCGTCGGTGCGGAACTCCTGGTGCAGCGGGCCGCGGTCGATGTTGTAGTTGGCGCCCTCGATCACGTGCGTGGTCTCGGGGTTGCGGTGCGGTTCGTCGGCCGTGCCCCAGAAGTCGGGTGCGGCGACCCAGCGCGGGCGGCCGTCGGCGCCGGTCTGGACCGTGCCGCGGTAGTTGCCCTCGGTGTCGTACACCTCCATGCGCGTATCGGCCGGGAGGTCGGTGCGGGCGACGAACGCCTCGCCCGGCCGGGGCGCCATGGGGTGGTCGCGGTCGATGGTCTGCCGGCCGTTGGCGGGCTCGGGCACCTCGTCGACGATCACCCGGCGCTCGACCTCGACGGTCCGCCCGCCGACCTTGATCTCGTCGGTCCAGGTGCGCATCGTGCCGTCGGCGTTGGCCACGAACGCGTCGTTGCGGTTGCCGATCTCGACGCGGTAGTCCGCGTTCGGGTACGGCCGGGCCACCTCGGGGTTCTCGCGGGTGTTGGTGGCCCGGGCGTCGACCGAGACGTTGCCGTCCGCGTCGACGTGGACGACCGAGCGGACCCGGCCGTCGGGGTCGCGGACCTCCACGCTGGTGTCGCGGGGCAGGTCGCGGCCCTCGAAGTAGGACTGGCCCTCGGGCAACGTGACCGACTCGCGGTGCGTGGTGGTCGGTTCCTCCCACTGCGTCTGCACCTGCGGTTCGAGGTGCTCGCGGCCCCGGTGGGCGCTCTCGTCGCCGAGGTCGCCCGTCGGCTCGTGGCCGGGGGGCATGCCGTTCTCGCCGGTGGGCGTGATCGTGCCGTCCGGGTCGAACGCGTGCCAGCCGCCGTCGGGCGGGAGCGTGGGGCCGGCGCCGTCACGGGAGCTGGAGTAGACGTTGCCGTCCGGGTCGGACCACGCGAGGTTGTCCGGCGCGACGACCTGCTGACCGGTCTCCCGGGCCACGTAGGAGGCCAGGCTGTTCTCGCCGCCGACACCGGCCTCGCAGCCGACGAACATGATCGGCCGCCCGGCGAGGTCCGGGTGGTTGTTGATCAGTTCGACCAGTTCGGGGCGGGTGTAGTGCGTGTCGCCGATGCGCACGCCGTCGCCGTCGGTGTGCACGTCGAGGACGACGTGGTCGCCGCTCTGCGGGATGCGTGCGCTCAGGTCGCGCAGGCGCTGCTCGGTGTGCAGGGCGACGCCCGCGTCCGTGGGCGTGCTGTTGCGGATGGCCTGGTCGACGCGTTGGGACACCTCGCCGAGCGGGATCGGACCCCGGTGCGCGACCGGGCCCAGATCCGGGTTGGGGGTGAGGTTCGAAGCGTCGTTCGTGGTCGGGGTGTAGTCGTCGAACGCACCGTCGCGGGCGTCGTCGACGGTGACGGTGTCGGGCGTGCGGACGTTGCCGTTCTCGTCGAACGTGCCGAAGTCGGGCGGCAGCACCCGGCCGTCGGCGGGCGGCACGTCGACCTCGTGCAGGTGACCGAGGTCGATCAGGTGCTGGACCGACATGTTCCCGGTGGCCGGGTCCACCAGGTCCGGGTGCGCGACCGGCTGGAGCTGGCGCGCGCCGCCGGTCTGGTCGAACGCCGGGGCGACGGGGGCCAGCTCGACCATGAGCGGCCGGTCGAGCACGTAGACGTGGTAGCCCTTGCCCATGCTGTCGGGCATGATCGCCCGCTCGCCGAAGCCGTACGCCTGACCGTCCGGGCGCAACGGGCTGAGGAAGTCGCCCATCGGACTGCCGAACCGGTCGAGCACCGTGCCCGCCGGGAGTTCGACGACGACCCGGGGACCGCCCGCGCCCTGGTTGGGCGGCCAGGCGATGGAGCCGTCGGGCCTGGAGTGGGCCTGGATGAACGGCTCGTAGGAGCCGTAGGGGCCGTAGGGCTGGTAAGTGGGCTCGATGATCGCCGCGGCGCGCTGGTCGTAGGTGCCGACCTCGCGGTCCGTCGGACCGGTCGAGTCGTGCACCGAATGGTAGGGGCCGTCGTGCGAGAACCCCTCCACCACACCGGCCGGGTTGTTCCAGGGGCCCTTGTGGGGGAAGGGATCGGCGTCGGACGGGGTCGAGTCGGCCGGAGCGGTGTCGGTGGTTCCCGGGTCGGTGGTTCCGGGGTCGGTGGGCCACTCGTGGGAGGCCGCCGGGGTGTGCTCGTCTCCCGGTGCCCCGATCTTGTCGGGGGTTTCGGTGCCCGGGTCGGTCGGGCCGGAGTCCGCGGGCACGCGATCGGCGGGGTCGGTGGTCCCGGGTGCCGGATCGGTCGACGTGTCGGCGGGGGTCGAGTCGACCGGGGTCGAGTCGACCGGCGTAGCGTCGGTCGGCGTGGCGTCCGGCCGCGCGTCACCGGTGGTCGGCGGCTCGGTGCCACGCGAGGCCGGACCGTCGGCCGGAGCCGGCGTGTCCGTGCCGCGGGCGACCGGGCCGTCGGGCCGGGTCGGGTCCGTGCCACGCGACACCGGGGACTCCGCACCGGGTTCCGTGCCGCGTGAAGCGGGGCCGTCGGTCGGTGTCGGGGCGTCGGTGCCACGAGTGGCCGGACCGTCGGGCCGGGTCGGATCGGTGCCGCGGGACGCGGGGGCGTCGGGCCTCGCGGGCTCGGCAACGCGTGGGGTCGGGGACTCCGTGCCGCGAGCGGCGGGTGGTTCCCAGCGTGGCTCGGCGCCGCGCGAGGCCGGGGACTCCGTGCCACGGCCGCCGGGTGCCTCCCAGCGTGGTTCCGAGCCGCGTGGTTCCGAGCCGCGTGGGGCCGGTGCGTCGGGGCCGCGTCCGGCGGGCGAGCCGGGACGGGTGTCCGTCGGGCGGCCGTCGGAGGGACGCGGTGCGTCGGGCCGGGCCAAGGCTTCGGGGCCGCGGGCGAAGGGGGCGTCGGGCCTCGTCGGACGCGGTGCCGCGTCCGGGCGGGGCGGTTGGCCCCCGGGCGGGGCCTGGTGGGCGGGTGCGGACGAACCGGGCGGCGGCGTGTAGCCCTGCTGCGGGCCGAACCCCTGCTGGGGACCGAAACCCGTCGGCTGCTGCGGGATCGCCGACCGCTGGTCGGGCGTCGGCTGGTACGACGGATTCGCGTAGGCCTCGACCGGCGCACCGGTCACGGAACTGGCGCTCACCGCGTCGGTCCCGCGCACACCGGACGAGTGGTCGTCCGAGAAGTAGCCGCTCGCCGTGGGCGCCGACGGACGGCCCCCGCCGAGTCCCCCGCCACCACCACCGGGTGCACCACCACCGGGAGGCGGCGCGAACCCTCCACCGCCACCCATGGGACCGGTCCCCGAAGCGGGACCCGAGTGCGACCCAGCGCCCGGAGCACCACCGGACAGGTGCGGAGCCGGACCACCACCGTGCGGCCCGGCCCCCGGACCGACCGGACCAGGGCCGGGCAGACCCGAGCCCGTCGGACCGACCCCCGGCACACCCGACCCGACCGGACCCGAACCCGGCACACCCGAACCGACCGGACCGGTCCCCGGAAGGCCCGACCCGACGGGACCGGTGCCAGGCAAGCCGGAACCCACCGGACCGGAACCGGGCACACCTGAACCGACCGGACCCGAACCAGGAAGACCGGACCCGACCGGACCCGAACCCGGCACACCCGACCCGACGGGGCCGGAACCAGGAAGACCCGAACCCGCCGAACCGGCACCCGGCAGACCGGAACCCACCGGGCCGGAACCAGGAAGACCCGAGCCGGCCGGGCCCGCACCCGGCACGCCGGAACCGATCGGGCCCGAACCGGGCGCACCGGAACCCACCGGGCCTGAGCCCGGCAGACCCGACCCGGCCGGGCCGGCGCCCGGCACGCCGGAACCGGGAAGTCCGGAACCGGGAGTCGAGTGGGCACCCGGCGTCGAACCGGCGGTGGGAGTCGCCCCGCTACCGGGGTTCGGGCCGGTGCCCGACGTCGGACCACCGGGAGCGGACGTACCGGGCGTGGAACCGTTGCCGGGCAACGAACCTGTGCCCGGAGTCGAGCCGTGGCCCGGCGTCGTGCCCGCGCCGCCCGGAGTCGGGTGGCCGCCGGGGGTCGCGCCGGTCGACCCCGGTGTCGAGTGCGTGGCGCCCGTGCCCGAAGTGGTGCCGTGGCCGCCGGACGCACCCGGTGTCGGGTGGCTTCCGGACGATCCCGGGCCGAAACCCGGTGTGGCGGTGGGAGTCCTGCCCGCGGCGGGGGTTCCCGGCGAGGTGCCACCGTGCCCCGGCGTCGCGGTCGGCCCACCGGGCGTCGGACCCCCGGTCGTCGGTGCGCCCAGGCGGTTGCCGATCGACGAACCGCCCGACGACGGGGTCGTCGAGGTCGGCAGCGGGCCGTTCGAGGTCGGGGCTCCGGTGAATCCTCCCGGCGAGGACGTCGGGCCACCGGAGGAGTGGTCGCCGCCGACCGGGGGCGGCATCGACACCGACGGGCCGGGAGCGGGCGGAGCCGCCACCGACGAGGCAGTGGTGGTGTCCGTGCCACGCGGCCGGTTCAGGCCGTCGCGGTTCACGGTCGGACCGGACGGACCGCCACCCGGCCCGGCTCCGGTCGGAGCGGAGCCGGTCGGACCCGCTCCCGTCGGGCCGGTTCCGGTCGGGCCGGTTCCGGTGGGACCCGATCCCGTCGGGCCGCCGGTGGGAGCGGCCCCCGGGGGACCACCGGTCGGCGGGCCGCCGGCGGGTGGCGTCAGGTCGGGGGGTCCGCCGCCCGGACCGCCGGGCGTCACGTGCGGCGCCTCGACCGTGATGCCGTCCTTGGCACCGCCGATGCCACCGGACACCGCACCGGACGTCGCACCCAGCAGCACGTCCTTGGCGCTGATGTCCTGGCCCATGACGGCCGCCGTGCCGACCGTCGACACGGCACCTTCCACGGCACCGCGCGTCGCACCGACGGCCATCTGCCCGGCCAGGCCGCCGCCCTGGAACTTCAGGCCGCCCGACACGCCGCCGACCAGACCCGACACCGCGCCGGACACGGCCGCCTCGCCGGTCTTGCCCCAGTCCCAGTTCTTGCGCTCGCCGGACAGCATCTGGATGCCCTGGATGGCCGCGTCGATGCCGACCGAGATCGCGACCTCCTTCAGGATCGCGATGATCAGCTGCCGGAACGTGAACTGCACGATCAGCCTGGTCGCCTGCTGCGCGATCGGGATGCCGGCGGTGGACGCGCCGAACGTGCCGAACGCCGCCGCCACCAGCGCCGCGATCTCGATCGCCAGCGCGATCAGCGACGCGATGATCGACAGCTTGGTGTACTCGACCTCCAACGCCGTGTTGTCGCAACTCTCCGCGAGCTGCTCGCAGATCTTCTGCAACTTCGGCAGGTACGAGTCGTCGCCGTCGGCGAACTTCTTCCAGTACCCCTCGAACGCCTTGACCGCTTCACCGGTCTGGCTCGACATCACGGTCGACGCGGCGCCGTTCGCCTCGTCGAGCACGGACTTCACGCCCTGTGCGGCGGTGCGATAGGCATCGGCCATGCGCCTCAGCGCCGTCTCGTCGCCCTCCGGCCAGCTCTGCCCGACCACGATCGGGAAGAGCCACGTGACCTCGCTCGGGATCTCGATGCCCACCGCTTGCCAGCCCCTCAGTAAGTCCGGGTGAAGCCGGACGCGTTGCCGTGGTCCGAGCCCTCGTAGGCGTCGGCGGTCTGGTCGACCGCGCCGCGGATCTCCGCCAAAGCCGTGGCGAGGCTGCCGAACGCCTCCAACGTGGCCTTCGAGTTCGGCACGTACTCCTTGGCGAATGCCTGGCCCGACTCGTCGTTGCCCCAGCACTGGCCCTCGGCGGACAGCGCGGAGTCCAGCGTGCGCAGGACGCCGTCGAGCGAGTCGCCCGCGGCGCCGAACTGCGTGCCGCCCTGACGAAGGCCGGAAACGTCGACGCCGAAGCCGGTCACCAGCCGCTCCTGTCCATGAAGCTCTCGCCCTCCTGGTCGTCGTCACGCGGTGCGGGACGCCGGGTCGTCGCGGGCGGATCGGCCACGACGGGCGGCTTGGGCACCAGTTCGCTCAGCGGCGGCACGCCGGGCAGCAGTTCCGACAGGTCGAGCGACGGGCCGGTGCGCGCGTCGGCCAGCGTCTCCTCCACCTCGGTGCGTGCCTTGGCGATGGCCTGCCGGACCGTCTCGGTCGCCAGTCGGGCCAGCTTGTCCGGGGTCTGGTGGCGGTCGAACGCGCTCGGCGCGAACTCCAGCGAGGTCAACGCGCCCGACGCGTCGACCGACGCTTTCACCGTCCCGTCCTTGGACACCGCGCTCGCGGTCACGGCCAACGCGCGCTCCTGCGTCTCGCGCAGTTGTGCGGTCTTCTCACGCAGCTCGCCGAGGAGCGTGTCGACCTGTTCGCGCATGGCGGCGTTGCGTGCCTCCAGCTCGGCCCGCCGGCCGCTCGGATCGGTCACAGTCGTCCCCTCGGTCGCGCCGTACGTGAGGTGCAGACGCTAACCGAGGCTTTCGGGTTCCGGTGGAATCGACCGTGAATTGTCGGACCCCTCGGGCACAGTGGTCACCGTGCTCCGTCCCTACCGGGAACTCGCCGCGATCCCCGGCCTGACCGCCCTGCTGTGCTGGGCGCTCGCCGGGCGGTTGCACCTGCCGACAGTGCCCTTGGCGGTGGCGTTCCTGGTAGTGGGGTGGACGGATTCGTACGCGCTGGCGGGCGTGGTCGGCGGTGCGATGACCTTGGGCATGGGCGTGGCGAGCCCGCTGCGGGGTCGCGCAGCGGACCGGAAGCCGGCGACGCCCCTGCTGCTCGCGACGGTGTCGGGTTACGCCGTGGGGATCACCGCGCTGGGCCTGGTGCCGGTGCTGCTGCCCGCGTCGGCGTGGCCGGTGGCGGTGGTGGTCGCGTTCCTGGTCGGCGTGTCGACGCCGCCGGTCACGCAGCTCAGCCGGGCGGGGTTCCAGCGGCTGGCGTCCGGTCCGACGTTGAACGCCGTGTTCACGGTGGAGGCTTCGACGCAGGAGTTGACCTACGTGATCGGTCCGGCAGCGGCGGCGGCCGTGGTCGCCGTGGCGAGTCCGGAGATCGCGTTGTGGGGCGCGGGGGTGACCGCCGTGGTGGGGGCGCTCGGGTTCCTGCGTGCTTTACGCCGGGCCGGGATCGACCGACCCGTGCCGCACGAGCGCGCGCACGGAGGTCCGGCGCTGCTCCGGGACCGGTCGCTGGCGTTGTCGTTCCTGGCGGCCGGGGCGATCGTGGCGTCGCTGGTGTCGATCGACATGGTGATCGTCGCCTTGGCGCGGGACGGCGGGGTGCCCGCGTTGGCCGGTGCGCTGGCGGCGGTGTGGGGTGTCGGGTCGGTGGTGGGCGGGCTGGTCACGGGCGGGTGGACGGGGCCCATGCGGTTCGCGCGGCGGATGTTCGCCATGTCGTTGGGGTTGTTGGCGCTGGTGCCGGTGTTGCCGCCGGTCGTCGGGTTGTCGCCCTGGTCGGTCGGGGTGGTGCTGGTGATCGGCGGGTTGACGATCGCGCCGACCATCGCGGCCAACAACAGTCGGATCGGGGCGTTGGCTCCGGAGGGGCGCAAGGCCGAGGCTTTCGGGTGGATGGCGACGTTCACGACGGCCGGGCCGGCGTTGGTGCTGCCGTGGATCGGGCGGTTGATCGACGGGCCCGGTCCGGCCGCGGCGGCTGCCGCGGCGGGCGGGTTGGCTCTTCTCGGGACGGTGGCCGCTTCGGCGGTCCACGTGCCCCGCTGATCGCGGGTCTTCTTCGGGCTCGTGGTTCGCGCGAGTTATACGTCCAGGCACCACGAGTTGTGCGTTCAGGCACCGTGAGTTGTGCGGTCGGGGTGCGGTGGAATCGTGAGGTGTGCGTTGGGGCGCCGAAAGTTGGGCGTCGTGCGTTCGGGGCTTGGATCCCCGGGGTGGTGGGTGCGGGTGTGTCGTGTTCCGCGGTTGTCGGGCTTTTGGGGGCTTGACGTTGACTACGTCGTCGCGCGGTGGTTTGGGGCGGGGTGACAAGATGGGGGTGTGACGGCGACGATCCTCAACGGCAGGGCTACGCGGGACTCGATCTTCGACGGTCTGCGTGCGCGGGTTGCCGCGCTGGTGGAGCGGGGTGTGACGCCCGGTCTCGCGACCGTGCTCGTGGGGGATGACCCTGGATCGCACTCGTACGTCAAGGGCAAGCACGCCGCGTGTGCGAAGGTCGGCATCACCTCCATTCGGCGTGATCTACCCGCCGACACGACGCAGGCCCAGCTCGAAGCCGTCATCGACGAGTTGAACGCGGACCCGGCCTGCACCGCCTACATCGTCCAGCTCCCGTTGCCGCGCCACCTCGACGCGAACGCCATCCTGGAGCGCATCGACCCGGCCAAGGACGGGGACGGGCTGCACCCGGTCAACCTCGGCAAACTCGTGCTCGGTGACGAAGCCCCGCTGCCGGCCACCCCGCGTGGTGTGGTCGAACTGCTGCGGCGCTACGACGTGCCGCTGGCCGGTGCGAACGTCACCGTCGTCGGGCGTGGTGTGACGGTCGGGCGCCCGATCGGGTTGTTGCTCACCCGCCGTTCCGAGAACGCCACCGTGACGCTGTGCCACACCGGCACGAAGGACCTCGCCGCCGAGGTACGCCGGGCGGACATCGTGGTCGCCGGGGCGGGCAGTCCCGGTCTCATCACGGCCGACATGGTCAAGCCGGGTGCGGCCGTGGTCGACGTGGGCATCACGCGCACCGAGGCGGGTCTGGTCGGGGACGTGCACCCGGACGTCGCCGAGGTCGCCGGGTTCCTCGCGCCGATCCCCGGCGGTGCCGGGCCGATGACGATCGCCATGTTGCTGACCAACACGGTCGAGGCGGCGGAACGAGGTCTGGCCCGGTGAAGGCGATGTCCGAACGCACGGCGGCGAGCCGGCACCTGCCGTTCGGGCTGGTGCTCGCGGTCGTCGTGCTCGGTCTCGTACGGATCGGCCAGTACTACTGGCGCGAAGGCGTGGTCCTGATCGGACTCGCGTTGTTGATCGCGGCCGTGCTGCGGCTGCTGGTGTCCGACGAGCAGGCCGGGTTGATCGCGGTCCGGGGGCGGGGCATCGACGCGTTGCTGTACTCGGGCCTGGGTATCGCCGTGATCGTCGTGGCGATGACGATCATCGGCGGGCCGTTCAACCGCTAGAGCCGGTCGACCATCGCGTCCACCAGCCCTTCCACGTCGGCGAGCACGTCGGGCAACGTCAGGTGCTCCAGCAGCAGCCCGGTCATGGCCAGGTAGAGCACCTCGAATCCGGCGCGGTCGCCGGGTAGTCCGGCCTCGGCGTGGAACCGGAAGTTCTCCTCCAGGGTCACGCTCATCGTGCGTGTCAGCGACGCGCGCAGTTCGGGCCGTCGCGTGGCCTCCAACCTCAGTTCGAGCACGGCCAGGTAGCCGGTGCGTTCCCGACGCATGCGGTCGAGCAGTTCGCGCATGAAACGTCGGACGAGCGCGTGGTCGCGTGGCGCGCTCAACGCTTCCACGACCGCCGCCGGGTCGGGCGTGAGTCGCACGTGGACGCGTTCGGCGACCTGGTGCAGCAGCACATCCCGGTTCGGGAAGTAGTTCGAGGCCGTACCGGTGGGCACGGCCGCTTCCTGGTCGACGGCGCGGAACGTGAGCCCGCGCGCGCCTTCCCGGGCGAGCACCTCGATCGCGGCGTCGACCAGCGCCACCCGCCGTTCCGCGTTCCTGACCACAGCGACCTCCCTTGACAACCACTACAGGCATAGTACTACAGTCGTCGTGGTTCACCGAGGAGGCACCATGCGAAAGCTCGTCTACTACGTCGCCGTCACGCTCGACGGCTTCATCGCCGACGTCGACGGCGGCTTCGACTCATTCCTGTTCGAAGGCGACCACGCCGGGTGGCTGACCGCCGAGTACCCCGAGGCCCTCCCGACCGCGGCCCGCCCGTACCTCGGTCTCGACGGCGTACCCAACCGGCATTTCGACACCGTTCTCATGGGCCGCGCCACCTACCAGGTGCCCGGCGGACTGCCGAGCCCCTACGCCCACCTGCGGCAGTTCGTCGTGTCGTCCACGCTCACCGGCACGCCCGACGACGTCGAGGTGATCGACACCGTCGACCCGGTGCGCGCCCTGAAAGCCCAGGACGGCAAGGACATCTGGCTCTGCGGCGGCGGGAAGCTGGCGAGCGCCCTCGCCGCCGAGATCGACGAACTCCGGCTGAAGATCCACCCGATCGTGCTCGGTCGGGGCATCCCGCTGTTCGACGACGTGCCGGGCGTGCCCCGGTTCACGCTCACGTCGACCAGGTCGTTCGACACCGGCGTGGTGTTCTCCACCTACGCCCGGTCAGCGGAAGTCGCGGGATCGTGACGGTATGCGCAGGTCCAGGTGCTGCAACCGGTCGGCGCGCAGGCTGATCACGCCCTCCGCGCTCTCCAGCACGCCCCGGACCAGCAACGCCGGACTGGCCAGCGCGACCTTCCGGTACCGCGCCCACAACCCGGGTGTGCACACGACGTTGAGCATGCCGCTCTCGTCCTCGATGTTGAGGAACGTGACCCCACCGGCCGTCGCCGGGCGCTGCCGGTGGGTCACCGCACCGCCGACGAGCACGCGCGTGCCGTCCGCGACGTCCGCCAACCCGGCCACGGGCACCGCACCCAACCCGGCCAGCCGCTCCCGCACGAACTGCGTCGGGAAGCTGTCCGGCGACAGGCCCGTGGCCCACACGTCCGCGACGGCCAACTCGACCTCGTCCATGCCCGGCAGCACGGGCGCGTCCACGCCCACCGCCGTGCCCGGCAACCGGTCCGGGCGCAACGCGGCAACCACGCCCGCCGACCACAGCGCGGCCCGCCGCCCCACCCCGAAGCAGCCGAACGCGCCCGCCGTCGCCAACGCCTCGACCTGCGCCGTCGTCAGGAACCCGGTCCGGACGCCGAAATCCTCGGGATCGGTGAACGGCGACAGGGCGGCGATGCGCTCGGCGTCCCGCTCCCCGATCGTGCGCACGCCCGCCAGCCCGATGCGCACCGCCGCTTCACCGTCGACGTCGGCCACCGAGGCGTGCGCACGGCTCGCGTTGACGTCCGGTCCGAGCACCCGCACGCCGTGCCGCCGCGCGTCGGCGACCAGCGACTGCGGCGAGTAGAACCCCATCGGCTGGGCACGCAGCAGGGCCGCGCAGAACGCCGCCGGGTGATACAGCTTGAACCAGGCACTGACGAACACCAGGTGGGCGAAGCTCAACGCGTGGCTCTCGGGGAAGCCGAAGTTGGCGAACGCCAACAGCTTCGCGTAGATCCGGTCGGCCACGTCCGGCGTGACGCCCTTGGCCACGGCGCCCGCGTGGAACCGGTCGCGCAGGCGTTCCATCCGGTGCGTCGACCGCTTGGCGCCCATGGCCCGGCGCAGTTCGTCGGCCTCGGCCGGACTGAAATCGGCGACGTCCACGGCGATCTGCATGAGCTGCTCCTGGAACAGCGGCACGCCCAACGTCTTGTCCAAAGCCCGCTTGAGCAGCGGGTGGTCGTGCTCCCAGGGGTCTCCGTTCCGCCGCCGGATGTACGGGTGCACCGAACCGCCCTGGATCGGGCCGGGGCGGATCAACGCCACCTCCACCACCAGGTCGTAGAACCCGCGGGGCTTCAGGCGCGGCAACGTGGCCATCTGCGCACGGCTCTCGACCTGGAACACGCCGACCGAGTCCGCCTTTTGCAGCATCTCGTAGACGCGCCGGTCCGCCAGGTCCAACGCGCCCATGTCGACCTCGACGCCGGCGTACTCGCGCACCAGGTCGATGGCGTAGTGCAACGCCGACAACATGCCCAGACCGAGCAGGTCGAACTTCACCAGCCCGACCGCCGCGCAGTCGTCCTTGTCCCACTGGAGCACGGTCCGGTCGACCATCCGTGCCTTCTCCACCGGGCACACCTCGCTGACCGGCCGGTCGCAGATGACCATGCCGCCGGAGTGGATGCCCAGGTGGCGCGGCGCGTTCTCCAGGCTCGCGGCCAGTTCCAGCACGGGCGCCGGGATGTCGAGGCCGTCGGCCGACCGCAGCGGACCCCACCGGTCGACCTGCCGGCTCCACGCGTCCAGTTGTCCGGGCGCGTGCCCCAACGCCCGCGCCACGTCCCGGATCGCCGACCGGCCCCGGTAGGTGATCACGTTCGCGACCTGCGCGGCGTGCCGCCGGCCGTACCGGCGGTAGACGTACTGGATCACCTCCTCGCGCCGGTCGGACTCGATGTCGAGGTCGATGTCCGGCGGCCCGTCCCGGGCCGGGGCCAGGAACCGCTCGAAGAGCAGCCCGAACCGGACCGCGTCCACGTTCGTGATCCCCAACGCGTAGCAGACCGCCGAGTTCGCCGCCGAACCCCGGCCCTGGCACAGGATCCCGTTGCGCCGGCAAAAGTCCACGATGTCGTGCACGACCAGGAAATAGCCCGGGAAACCCAGCTTCGTGATCACCGCCAGCTCGTGCTCGACCTGGTCGTGGGCACGTGCGTAGTCGCCGTAACGACGTCTCGCGCCTTCACGCGTGAGGTGGCGCAGGTAGCTGTCCTCGTCGTGCCCCTCGGGAACGTCGAACGGCGGCAGCTTCGGCGCGATCAGCTCCAGGTCGAACGAACACCGCAGGCCCAGCACCGCGGCCCTGTGCACCGCGCCCGGGAAACGGGCGAACCGCCGGTACATGTCCTCGCCCGACCGCAGGCACGCCGTCCGACCGGGCGGCAACCAGCCGGTCAGCTCGTCGAGCGGACGCCTCGCCCGCACGGCAGCCATCACCGCCGCGAGCCGGCCGCGTGCGGGCACGGCGTAGTGCACGGCGTTCGTGGCCACGACGGGCAGGCCGAGGTCGTGTGCCATGCCCCAAAGCAGGTCGTTGCGCACGCCGTCCTCGGGCAGGCCGTGATCGGTGAGTTCGACGTGGACGCGGTCGCGGCCGTACCGGTCGATCAGGAGGCCGAGCTGCTCGAAGGCTTTGGCGGGGCTGTCCGTCAACGCCCGCCGGACCGCGCCCTTGCGGCACCCCGTGAGCACGACGCACCGGTCACGGGTGTCCTCCACGACCTGGTCGAGGTCGTAGACCGGACGGCCCTTCTCGGCGTCGGGGTGCAGCTGACCGCTGGTGACGGTGCGGCACAGGGCGTGGTAGCCCTCGACGTCCGCGGCGAGGAGCAGCAGGTGTTCGCCGCCGGGGTCGGGCGTGCCCGTGCGCTCCTCGGCCCGCAGCGTCAGTTCCGTGCCGAAAACCGTGCGCATGCCCAGTTCGCGTGCGGCCTCCGCGAAGCGGACCACGCCGTACATGCCGTCGTGGTCGGTGATCGCGATCGCGTCCAAGCCGAGCTGCTGGGCCGTCTCGACGAGTTCCTCGGGGTGGGCGGCGCCGTCGAGGAAGCTGAAGTTGGAGTGGCAGTGCAGTTCCACGTAGGGCACGCGTTCACGGGTCGCGGCCAGCTCGTCCAGCTTGACCGTGAAATCCGACTCGTACCGCTCCCGCCGCCGCGTCCACGCCGGACCGTCGCCGCCGTCGGCCGGCCAGGGTCGGCCGGACAGTGCCCGTTCCAGGTCCGACCACCGCACCGGCGGGTTGTTCCACCCCACTAGTCGTACACGCCTTCCACCGCCCACCGGCCGCCGCTGCGGATCAGCAGGTAGGCCAGCTCCGAACCGTCGGGTGCCGTGCCGAGCACCTGGAGGCGGGCCGCCCGGACCGCGCCGGTCTCGTCCCACCAGCGCTCGTCGACCGGCCACGGCCCGGCCCAGCCGACGACCTGACGCCCGCGTCCAGCGTGCACGATCCGGTGCGGCCGGGCGACCAGTTCGGCGTGGCCGGTGACCACGACGTCGGCGCCGTGCTCGTCGAGCAGGGCGACCGGATCGGGCCGGTCGAACACGGTCGCGGGGGACGGCGCGGGCAGCCGTCCCGGCCAGGGCGCGGTCGGGTCGTCGGCCGGGACGCGTTCGTCGCCCCACGGCACCCAACGGACCCGCTCGACCGGGCCGCGACCGCCGCCGAGCACTGGCGTGACCACGGCGTCCGGGCCGAGCAGGCCCTGGACGTGGACCATCGCCCGTGCGGCCCGGTCCGCCGCCTCGCCCTGCCCGCCCCACAGGCCGAGCTGAAGCGCGTCGCCGTCGACCAGCTCCTCGGGGTCGAGGCGGACCACCTCGACCGGGCCGGTGAGGACGGCGCCGGTGAGCCACCCGTCGAGCTGCCACCGCACCCGGTCGGCGATGCCCTGGGCGGTCAACGGGTCGGCGCAGCGCCACACCCGGCGGCGGTGCTCGCCGGTCGTGGTCGTCGCCTCGATCGCCAGCCGGGTGCACGCGAAACCTCGGGCGGACAGGCCGGTGTGCAGGCGTTCGGCCAGCGTGCGCGCGGCGAAAGCGGCGGCGTCGACCCGGTCGACCGGTGGGTCGAGGACGAGTTCGACAGCCGGGTCGACCGCCGGGGTCCGACGGGAGGGCGGCCGTTCCTCCAGGCCCCGGGCGAGCCGGTGCGCGAACACGGCGTCCTTGCCGAACCGGCCGGCGACGTGACGTTCGGAGATCGCGGCGAACGCGCCGAGCGTGCGCAAACCCATGCGCCGCAACAGGTCCACCAACGCGGGGCGGCCGAGTTCGCGGACGTCCAATTCGGACAGGAAGGCGGCGGTGTCGGCCACGAGCCGACCGCGCCGGGCCGCCAGGGTGGCCGCGAACACCCCGTCGGCCATGCCCACCGACGCCTCGACCCCGGCCCGTCCGGCGACGTGGTCGACGATCCGCTCGGCCGCGGCGGCGGCCGACCCGTAGTAGGCGACGGGTCCTTGGGCGGCCACCGCCACCACGCCGGGGCGGACCACCTCGATGCCCGGCGTGATCTCCTCCACGGCGATCGCGACGGGTTCGAAGACGCGGGCGTCGCGTTCGCCGTCGTGCTCGAAGACGACGAGTTCGGGACAACGGCCCTGGGCGGCCCGGCGTCGTTGGCCGACGAAGACCCCTTCGGTGCGGGCCACGGCGGAACAGGACGCCACCTCGCCGTTGCGGATCACGGCGGCGGGGACGTGCGGTGACACCCCGCTTTCCGCGGCAGCCGCCACCACCGCCCAGTCGGGACACCGGACGACCAACGTTCGCACACCCACCACCTGTAGCCGTGAAGCGCGCCGGAACGCGCCTGATCGAGGTTCACACCCGATAGAGATTCCTGAACGCCGCGATCCGCGGCTCTGAACGCACAACTCGCGGTGTCCGAACGCATGACTCGCGCGAAGCCGAACCCCGGACCGCCCCATCTCGCACTGCCCGAGTGCGTATTTCAGGGTGCCCGAGTGGAGGACTCGCGCGTTCGGGGTGCAGCGGCCGGCGAGTGAAGGTCCTGGCCAGGGGTCGCGGCCGGGACCCGTCCTCGCGGGTCCGTGGGCTGACGCGGAGGTGTTCCCCTCCTTGCGGGCCACAGGCTTCAGGCAGGCATGCCCCGAGTGCATGATTCGCGGTGCCTGAACGCACAACTCGTGGTGTCCGAGTGCACATTTCGTGGTGCCTGAACGTATAACTCGCGCGTTTGTGTGGGCGAGGCACTTTCAGGGTGTCCGGGTGGAGGACTCGCGTGCGGAGTAAGAGGGGGAACGTGGTGGACCGGGGGCGGGCGGCGGCGCCTCGGCCGGTCGCGTGCACGGTCAAGGTGCGCGTGCGCAGAGGTGTGCCGCCGTCCGGGGAAAGTCCGTTCCACGGGCCGAAAGAAGGGGTCAGCTCGACGTCGGCGCCGGGCCAGTCCAGACCGAAAGGGACCAGGACCGCCTTGCGCACCCGAGCGCGGTTCGACAGCTTGCGGGCCGACGCGGCACTCACCGGCGTCGCCACCGCCACGATGTCGAACCCGTCCAGCAGCGCCGCCACGGTCCGGTCGACCTCACCCCGGTCCCGACCCGGCCGGGGCACGAGAGCGAGTCGATGGACGGCCACCCCCACCTCGACCGCCGCGAGTGCCCCACACCGCGGCAGCCCGGCGACGACCGCCCACGACCCTTCCGCCGTCGCCGCGGCGATCAACGTGAGCAGCAACGATGCCGACGCGCGAACCGACACCGTGCTGCCACGTCGCAGGCCGCCCCACGGGAGGAGTCCCGCCAGTTCCCCGCGAACCGGCAGGACACGGGTGGGTGCCGAGGTCGACTCGCCGGCCGCGCCTACCCCGAGCGCGGCCACCGTCGCCGTTGTCGAACCCCGCACCGGAACCCTCCTCCCACGAATCCGCGCGCACCCCTGTGCGCGGACCGCCGTGGGAAGTCCGGCGACCTGTCTCACTCGAACTCGAACATCTGTTCGAACGATGGCTTGATCTTATCGTCCGGGGCCACCCCGGTGTCAATGCCCTGGATCGGGTGAACGACAAAGCCCGGGGGTCGTGCGGACGTGCCGCACGACCCCCGGGCCACGAACGATGATCAGTGGGCGAAATGCCTGGTCCCGGTCAGGTACACGGTCGCACCCGTCGCCTCGGCCGCCGCCAGCACCTCGGCGTCGCGCACCGAACCGCCCGGCTGCACGATCGCCCGCACACCGGCCTGGACGAGCACCTCGAGACCGTCCGGGAACGGGAAGAACGCGTCCGACGCCGCCACCGAGCCACGCGCGCGGTCACCCGCACGGGCCACCGCCAGCCGGGCCGCGTCCACGCGGTTGACCTGCCCCATGCCCGCGCCGACGGTCGCGCCGTCCGACGCCAGCAGGATCGCGTTCGACTTCACCGCGCGCACCGCGCGCCACACGAACGCGAGGTCCGCCAGACCCGCCTCGTCCAGCGCCTCGCCGCACGCCAACGTCCACGCGGCCGGGTCGTCGCCGGGCGCCTCGATCGTGTCCACGGTCTGCACGAGCAGTCCGCCCGACACCGGACGCAGCTCGGTACCGCCGCGCACCGGCGGCTCGGCCACGAGCAGCCGCACGTTCTTCTTGCGCGCCAACACGTCCACCGCACCGTCCGCGTAGGACGGTGCCACGACGACCTCGGTGAAGATCTCCGCGACCTGCTCGGCCAGCTCGACGGTCACCTCGCGGTTCACCGCGATCACGCCGCCGAACGCGCTCACCGGGTCGCACGCGTGCGCCTTGCGGTGCGCGTCCGCGATCGCGGCGTCGCCCTTGAGCGTGGACACCGCGATGCCGCACGGGTTGGCGTGCTTGATGATCGCGACGCACGGGTCGACGTGGTCCCACGCGGCACGCCAAGCGGCATCCGCGTCCACGTAGTTGTTGTACGACATCTCCTTGCCGTGCAACTGGGTCGCCGAAGCAAGGCCCGAACGCCCGTCGGCCCGGTAGATCGCGGCCTTCTGGTGCGGGTTCTCGCCGTAGCGCAGCACCTGGCCGCGATCCCACGTCGCACCGACCCAGCCGGGGAAGCCCGAGCCGTCGTCGTCGGGCGCGACCACGCTGCCCAGCCACGACGCCACGGCCACGTCGTACGACGCGGTGTGCCGGAACGCGTCCACCGCCAGCGCCTGCCGGTCCGCGAGCGTGAACCCGCCGGCCGTCACCTGCTCCAGCACCCACGTGTACCGGCTCGGGTCGACGACCACGGCCACCGACGCGTGGTTCTTCGCCGAAGCCCGCACCATGGCCGGACCGCCGATGTCGATCTGCTCGACGCACTCGTCCGGCCCGGCACCCGACGCCACGGTCCGCGCGAACGGATAGAGGTTCACCACGAGCAGGTCGAACGGCGCGATGCCCAGGTCGGCGAGCTGCTCGACGTGCGACGGCTTGCGCAGGTCGGCGAGCAGGCCCGCGTGCACGCCGGGGTGCAGCGTCTTGACCCGGCCGTCGAGCGCCTCGGGGAACCCGGTCACGGACTCGACCGGGGTCACCGGGATGCCCGCCTGCGCCAGGGCCTTGGCCGTCCCGCCGGTCGACACGATCTCGACGCCGGCCGCGTGCAGGCCCCCGGCCAGTTCCAGCAGGCCCGCTTTGTCGGAGACCCCGATCAGGGCCCGACGAACCGGCCGCCGCTGCGCAGGAGTGGTCACGGAATGCTCACCTTTCGTCCGTCAACGGTGCAGCCCTCGCGGGCCAGGCGGGCGAGCACGTCGACGAGCAACCGCCGCTCCACCACTTTGATGCGTTCGTGCAGGCTGTCCACGTCGTCGTCGGGGTCGACGACGACCGCCTCCTGGGCCAGGATCGGCCCGGTGTCCACCCCGGCGTCGACCAGGTGCACGGTCGCGCCCGTCGCCTTCACGCCGTAGTCGAGCGCGTCGCGGACGCCGTGCGCACCGGGAAAGGCGGGCAGCAGCGCGGGGTGGGTGTTGACCATCCGACCGCCGAAGCGGTCCAGGAAGGACGGTCCGAGGATCTTCATGAACCCGGCGGACACCACCAGGTCGGGCTCGTGCGCGGCGACCGCGTCGGCCAGGGCGGTGTCCCACGCGGCGCGGTCGGCGTGGTCGCGCAACCGCACGGCGAACGTGGGGACACCGGCGCGCTCGGCCCGGTCGAGACCCGCGATGCCGGTGCGGTCGGCACCGACGGCGACCACCTCGACCGGGTAGTCGGGAGCGGCGGCGGCGTCCAGCACGGCCTGGAGCAGGGTGCCGGAACCGGAGACGAGGACCACCACGCGCGTGGGGACGGGAAGCCGGAGTGTGGTCGCGGCGCTCAGCGTGCTCTCCTTGCCGATTGACTGTCACAGCAGCTCAGGAGCAGCCTAGGCGGTGCCTAGTCGCGCTTGCCGGGCAGGTCCTCCTCGCTCTCCGTGTCGGTGTCGGTGTCCGGGTGGGCGTCCGGGTCGGTGGTCACGGCCTCGTCGTCGGCATCCCGGTCGAAGTAGTCGTCGAGGTCCTCCTCGTCGACGAAGTCCGGATCGGACTCGTCGTCGAGATCCTCGGGATCGTCGGACTCGCCGGTGAGATCACCGTCGGGGTGGTCCTCCGGGTCGTCGTCGAGATCGTCCTCGGAGTCAGAGTCGGCGTCGTCCTCGGCTTCCGGCTCGTCCTCTTCGGCGACGGGCTCGGGCAGGTCCTCGTCGGCGGGCTCGTCGGAGTCGGAGTCGGCGTCCGGTTCCACGACGGCGGCAGCGGTCCCGGAGTCGGGCTCCACCTCGGCACCGGCCTTCGGCCCGGCGAACCACGCCACGATCCCGCCCGGTACCAGGACCCACCCGAACGTGAGCAACGCCAGCAACCCCGCCGGGATCGTCACCGGGTTGAACACGCCACCGCCGAGCGCACCGCCCGCCACCGCCGCGAGCACCAGCACGACCACCGCCGACGCCACCGCCGCGACCAGCACGGCCCGTGCCCGCGCCGCCGGCCGCCCGGCCGCGTCCCGCAACGACCACCCCACCAGCACCCCGACCGCGCCCGGCAGGATCAGCACCAGCGGCAGGACCGCGACGTGCTGCTCGGGCAACGCGGCCAGCAGCGGCACGGCCGGCACCGGCCCGCCGGTCGACGACAGCGGCCCCACCTGCACGACCCCGATCGAGAACCCCGAGCCCACGACGAACGACACCGCCCCGACCAGCGCGTTCGGCAGGTACGCCAGGCACAGCAGGAACAGTCCGAGCCCGGTGCCGACCGTCCCGTCGAACAGCAGGCTCGTCGTCGACCACGACACCAGCAGCCCCACGGCGAACATCAGCGCACCGGCCGCGACCAGCGCGGACAACCCGAGGGCCGCCGCGCGCAGCCCACGCCGCGCCACCGGGTCCACCCGTTCGAAGAGCAGGTCGACCAACCCGCACCGCTGCGCCACGCCGGACAGCGCGGCCACGCCGGACACCGCCGCGCACCCGAAGAACGCGACCGCCGGCGTCGCCCGCACGCCCTCGCCCTCGTCGCCCATCAGGAACGCGATCAGCCCGCCGACCGTCGCGTGCGCACCCGCGATGCCCAGCACCACGGCCCGGGCCTGCAACGGTTCGAACAGGCCGAGCCGGTCCGCCGCCGACGCCGCGGCCCGGTGCACCAGCAGCATCACCAGCGCGGTCGGCAGCAGCGGCAGCACGCCGAGCTGACCGCCGTCGAAGCGCAGCGGCACGTGGTGCGCGGCCAGCCAGCCCGGCGCGGCGGCGGCCAGGACGCCGGTCGTGGAGAACGCCGCGTGCGCCGCGGTCGAGGACACCAGCGCCAGCAGCGCGGCGACGGCCGCGTAGCCGATGACCACCGATCCCGCCGCGGTGAGCGTGAGCACGCGGACCCGCTCGGCCCGGGAGAACTCGGGCGGACGGACGGCGTACTCGGTGGCAGCGTGCGAAGTCGTGGGCAGCACCGGCATCTTTCCACTGTGTCAGGCGCGATGGGCCGTTCGGGTGAGGCACGCCGCGCACGCGAAGAGGGGTGGCGCCAGGTCGGCGCCACCCCTCGTCTACGGAAGATCCCCGCTCAGCTGGGCTGGGTGAAACCGCCGGGCGGCGTGCCCTGGCCGTGCTGCGGACCGGCCTGCGGCGGCTGCGCGAACTGGCCCGGCTGCGACAGGTAGGAGGTCGGCTGCGGCTGACCCGGCTGCTGCGGCTGCTGGGGCTGCACGGGCTGGTTGAACTGGCCCGACGGCGGACCGTACTGCTGCTGCGGGTGCTGCGGGTGCTGGACCTGCTGCTGCGGGAACGCGCCCGACTGCGGGTTCCAGCCACCGGGCTGGTTGTAGACGTTCGCCTGCTTGGGCGTGAACTTCACGACCTCGGCGTCGAGCAGCAGCGCGATCGCGATCGCCGCCGTCTGGAGCAGGGCGATGATCAGGATGACGATCTGCATGCCCTGCACGTCGGCTTCGCTCTTGATCAGGTTCTGGATGAGCCCGAGGAACGGCACGAGCGCGAACACGGCCGCCGCGTAGAGCAGCTTGGGTGCCTTGGGCAGCACCGACAGGCCGGACAGCGCGGCGGCGGCCAGCAGGTACTCGATCCCGGCCGACGACACGTCGTCGGCGAAGGACAGCAGGTAGGCGAAGACGCCCAGACCCGCACCCGCCAGCGGGAGGATCAGGTTCAGGTTCACGCCGACCGCCGGCTGCGCCGGACCCGGCTGCTGCTGAGGGGCGCCGTACGGGACGGACATGGTGAGGTTCCTCCTCATACCGACAGGCTTGACTCGCGTCGACAGAACGCTAGCCGATGTGCACTCTCCGACGACGACCGGACCTCGGTGGTTCCCCCGACCGCAGGTACGGCAAACGCGGAGAGGCCGCCCCGACCGGGACGGCCTCCACGCGACGTCGGACCGGCTCAGCCGAGCGACTTCATGATCTCCCGCATGAGCGCGGCGGTCTCGGACGGCGTCTTGCCGACCTTGACGCCGGCGGCCTCGAGGGCCTCCTTCTTCGCCTGCGCGGTACCGGCCGAACCGGACACGATCGCGCCCGCGTGGCCCATGGTCTTGCCCTCGGGCGCGGTGAAGCCCGCGACGTAGCCGACGACCGGCTTCGTGACGTTGGCCTTCACGTACGCGGCGGCCCGTTCCTCGGCGTCGCCGCCGATCTCGCCGATCATGACGATGGCGACGGTGTCGGGGTCGGCCTCGAACGCGGCCAGGGCGTCGATGTGCGTGGTGCCGATGATCGGGTCGCCGCCGATGCCGATGGCGGTGGAGAACCCGAAGTCGCGCAGCTCGTACATCATCTGGTAGGTCAGCGTGCCCGACTTGGACACCAGGCCGATCTTGCCGGGGCCGGTGATGTCCGCCGGGATGATGCCCGCGTTGGACTGCCCGGGGCTGATCAGACCGGGGCAGTTCGGGCCGATGATCCGGGTCTTGTTGCCGGTCGCGACGGCGTGCGCCCAGAACGCGGCGGTGTCGTGCACCGGGATGCCCTCGGTGATCACGACCGCGAGGCCGATGCCGGAGTCGATCGCCTCGATCACGGCCGCCTTGGCGAACGCCGGCGGCACGAAGATCACGGTCACGTCGGCGCCGGTGGCTTCGATGGCCTCCTTGACCGTGCCGAACACGGGCAGCACGTGGCCGTCGAAGTCGACCTTCTGCCCGGCCTTGCGCGGGTTCACGCCACCGACGATGTTCGTGCCCGACGCCAGCATCCGCTTGGTGTGCTTGGTGCCCTCGGCGCCGGTGATGCCCTGGACGATGACCTTGCTGTCCTTGGTGATGAAGATCGCCATCGTCAGACCCCCGCAGCCGCGAGCTCGGCGGCCTTGTCGGCCGCGTTGTCCATAGTGTCCACCACGGTCACGAGCGGGTGGTTCGCGTCGGCCAGGATGCGCCGGCCTTCCTCGACGTTGTTGCCGTCGAGGCGGACGACCAGCGGCTTGGTCGCGCTGTCGCCCAGGATCTGCAGCGCCTGCACGATGCCGTTGGCCACGGCGTCGCACGCGGTGATGCCGCCGAAGACGTTCACGAACACCGAGCGGACGTCCGGGTCGCCCAGGATGATGTCCAGGCCGTTGGCCATGACCTCGGCCGACGCGCCGCCGCCGATGTCGAGGAAGTTCGCCGGCTTGACGCCCTTGTGCTTCTCGCCCGCGTAGGCGACGACGTCGAGCGTGGACATGACCAGCCCGGCGCCGTTGCCGATGATGCCGACCTGGCCCTCGAGCTTGACGTAGTTGAGGCCCTTCTCCTTGGCCTTCGCCTCCAAGGGGTCCTCGGCCTGCTTGTCGACCAGCTCCGCGTGGGCGGGGTGGCGGAAGTCGGCGTTGGTGTCGAGCGTGACCTTGCCGTCGAGCGCGACGATCTTGCCCTCGGGGTCGCGGACGAGCGGGTTGACCTCGACCAGCGTGGCGTCCTCGGACACGAACGTGTCCCAGAGCTGCACGATGACGTCGGCGACCTGGTCGGCGACCTCGGCCGGGAACTTCGCGGCGGCGACGATCTCGTCGGCCTTCGCGCGGTCGACACCCTTGATCGCGTCGACGGGCACCTTGGCCAGGGCCTCGGGCTTGGTCGCGGCGACCTCTTCGATGTCCATGCCGCCCTCGACGCTGGCCATGGCCAGGAAGGTGCGGTTGGCGCGGTCGAGGAGGAAGGAGAAGTAGTACTCCTCCGCGATGTCGGACGCGGGCGTCACGAGCACGCGGTGCACGATGTGGCCCTTGATGTCCAGCCCGAGGATGGCCTCGGCCTTCTCCTGCGTCTCGTCCGGCGTCGTGGCGAGCTTGACGCCACCCGCCTTGCCGCGGCCACCGGTCTTGACCTGGGCCTTGACGACGACGGTCTGCCCGAAGCGCTCGGCGATGGCCTTGGCCTCGGCGGGGGTGCTCGCCACGTCGCCCGGCAGTACCGGGACGTCGTGGGCGGCGAAGAGGTCCTTCGCCTGGTACTCGTACAGGTCCACTCGGGTCTCCTGCGACGTCGGTGTCGGACGCCGCGTCCTCGCGCGCGGACCTTCGGAATGCTCCGGCGCTCCAGGCGGGGGCCTGGTGCGCGCACGTACCAGGCATCACCTGGAACGCCGGTGCGGCCTCGGGCGGACCGGCGCGACGCGGCTCGGGAAGACACTATCGACCTGCCCGGAGACGAACGCACGCCATACCCGTGAGGTGGGTCTCAAACGTGGTGAGGTCGATCACGACCCGTGATCGACGCCCTCGGACGCGAGTCCCGCTCCTGTCCGCGGCCTTGTTCGCGGGTGTCCGCGCGGTGTCAGCCCGGTGTGGGTTCCGGGTTCCTCCGGGTGTGCCGAGCACGCCTCGCGGTACCTCAGGACGCGACTCGTCGACCGGGCGTGCGACTCACGGTGTCCGAGTGGAGGACTCGCGCGGGGAACCACCCGAAAGAGCGGGTCAGCGGCGGCGGGTGGCGGCGGACGACGCGAGGAAGGCGGCAGCGGCGGCCAGGGCGAGCCAGAAGCCGGGGCCGGGAGCGGCGGACTCGGCACGGCCGGACGTGAGCGGGTACTCCAGGACCCGGACGACGAGCACCCCGGCGGCACCGAGGAGCAACGCGGAAGCCCGCGCCGGACGGGCCTTGAGCGCGACCAGCCCGGCCGCGGCCACGGCGACGAAGGCCGCCAGGAGCCCCCAGGAACCGATCCGCCCCGACAACGCGCCGATCGGCGTGAGACCGGGTGCCTCGATGACCGGCAGGACCAGCGCGCCGGCCGTGAGCAGCAGGCCGATCAGCACCAGGCCGAGCAACGGCAACGGCGCGGGCGGCACGGACGCGTCGGCCTCCTCGCGCTCGACCGCACCGGCCACCGCGCCGACCACCGCCGCGGCGGCGGCCACCACGACCGACAGGGCCGCGAACACCGCGCCCGCACCGGCCTGGACCGACGCCACCCGGGTGGCCGACGCGACGGCGTCGAGCGCGGGCACGGCGGCCAACGGCACCGCCGCCAGCGACACGATCAGCGCGGGACGCGCGGCGGCGTTGCCGAGCAGCACGAGCGCGCCCGTCGCCACCAGGACCGCCGCCGGCCACAGCGGGCGGGACGCGAAGTCGACCGGGGCCGGCAGCCCGGCGGGCAGGACGAGCTGGTCGGTCAGCGCGCCGACGACCGCGCCCGCGGCGGCGAGCAGCCCCAGCACGGCCGCGGCCACGTGCAGCCGACGGGGTCCGGGCAACGCGAGGTCGCGCTCGACGGCCGGGCGTTGCGGCAGGAGGAACACCGCGGCGGCGACAAGAAGAAGGAAAGGAGCGAAGCCGACATGGAGGCCGTCGACGACGAACCCGGACACCAGCGGCGGCAGGGCGAGCGCGACCAGCGCGGCGGCCAACCCGGCGAACGGCCCCTCGGGCCGGGCCGACGACGCGGCGACCACACCGATGACCGGCACCAGCACCACGAGCAGCAGCCCGCCCGCGAGGACGACACCGGGCGCGTCCAACGCGGCGCGCACCGGGACGAAGGCGTCGTCGGAACCGAACGGCGTCATCGCGAGCCCCACGGCCGCCACCGCACCCGCCAAAGCGGGCGGCGCGAACCGCGTCCGCTCCTCGCGGGGTTCGGTCGTCACCGCGCCGAGCACGAGCAGCCCGGCGGCGATCACGCAGGCGTGCCCGGCGACCACCACCCAGAACCCGGCCGTGACCGGCGGCGGGGACAGGGCGGAGAGGCGGGCCAACTCGGGCCGGGCGGTCATGGTCGGGTCGACGAGGAACTGGAGGTCGACCAGGGTCCGACCGACCTCGACCGCGGCCAGGACGGCCAGCGCACCGGCGAGGTCGTCGCCCCGGAACCGGGCGACGACGGCCACCGTCGGCAGGGCCGTGAGGAGGAGCAGCCACCAGGAGGCGAACGCGGGCGGGGAGTCGATCACGCCGAGCATGCCGCCGAGGGCCGTGAGAGCGGCGCCGACGACCGCCAGTACGGCGGCGACCAGGGTTCTCGTGCCGCCCGCGCGGTCCACGTCGAGGGCCGTGCTGGCGTCGTCCGTGCCGATCACCGAACCGACGCTAGCAGGGCGGCACGGGTGCACCGGTGCACGGCGACCGTTCGCCCGCCGGGACCCGAGCGGTCGCTCGCCACCGGACGGACAAGCAGGTACGGGCGAGCGGCATCGGACAGGGACTCCAGAGGCCCGACATTACGGACAAAGAAGAGAATGCGGACCGGAAGACCGCACGCGACAGGACCGCGGCACCCCTGGGATGTCCGGCGGAGGCGGGCCGTCCCGTTTCGCGGGTTGTCGTCGGGCCCCGCGGGCGCGGAACACCCCTAGTGACCGGCCGTTGGGCCGGTCGGGTTACCCACTGGGTGGGTGATTCCAGGTCGTTGCGCCCGAGATACGTGATTCAGGTCACGTTTTGCTCTCGACAGGTTTGCACCACCGTCGTGCACAGTGATCGCCGTCACCCATTGGAGGGTATGTGTCCTACACCCCATAGTGCCTGCACGTGCTGGGTCTCGCGGTCAAAAGATTACTTCGCGTAACTGCATTGGGGTCAAACCTGTCGACCGAGCGCGATCGACTGGACGTCTTTCCCGGGGATTGCCCTTAAGGGTCCCGCGCCGTTACTGTCCCCCGGTCCGTTGTCACGGTCCGGTCACAACGAGGACACCGAGTCAGTACCCCGACTGGCTCACCGGGATCCCCCGCCCGGTGTTCCTCCCCGGACTCCCCGAAGACGGAAGGCCAGGCTTTGTCTCAACACCGCTCCCCCGGCGGCCATCCGAGTTCCACCGTGCTCGACGAAGCGGTGGACCGTGCCGCGACGCGAACAGTGAGTTCGCACCGGCTGCCGCCGCCGCCCTCGGCGCTGCGCGGCCGGATCGTGGTCGCGGCCGTCGCCGTCGGCGCCTTCGCGGCGGCCGGCGCCGGTCAGACGCTCCACGCCCTGGGTTCGTCCTCCTCGGGCGACGAGGTCACCCCCCTCGCGAACAGCGCGCCCGACGGCGCCGCCGCGTTCGGTGTCGGTGGCACGGCGCCCTCCGCCCCGCAGATCGTCCCGGTCGCCAAGACCGTCGACGCGCAGGCCGAGGCGCAGAAGCTCACCAAGAGCCAGAAGATCACCGCCGACCGCGAGGCGGCCGACGCCGAGGCCAAGCGCCCCAAGTACGCGCGCCCGGCGAACGCCGAGTTCACCTCCGGCTACGGCGGTCGCTGGGGCGAGATGCACTACGGCATCGACCTCGCCGGCCCGATCGGCACCCCCATCTACTCCGCGGCCGACGGCGTCGTCATCGAGGCCGGTCCCGCGAGCGGCTTCGGCCTCTGGGTCCGCGTGCAGCACGCCGACGGCACGATCACCGTCTACGGCCACGTGAACGACTACTCGGTGCAGCAGGGCCAGCGCGTCAAGGCCGGCGAGCAGATCGCCCGCATGGGCAACCGCGGCTTCTCCACCGGCCCGCACCTGCACTTCGAGGTCTGGAACCCGGGCGGCAAGAAGATCAACCCGCTGACCTGGCTCAACGAGAACGGCGTCAGCGTCTGACATCGCACCTCCCCCGACCGTCGATCACGACGGGTCGATGTAACACCAGGGGTACGACAGTTTCGGCGGCTGAACGCGCCGACGGCACACGAAAAGGCCGGACCACCCGGAAGCGGGTGGTCCGGCCTTCCCCCTGTGGATCAATCCCCCGGCGATCCCTCGCCCCCCTGTGGCAAGACCGGCCCCCGACACCGGCCTGCCCCAAGCGGCCCGTCCGTCCCCGAACGTCCGGTTCCCCCCGCTTGGAACATCCCTAAAGACGCGCACCCCACCCCCGGGTTGCGCCCCGATCCGCGAAGATCGGACCCCCTGTCCGTGGCAACCGCGGCGGCGTCCGCGCGATTCCCGACCCGGCTGTGATCCATGCCCTCTTCACGGATCACTCGGAGCCGCGCAGGATGCATGCACATGCATTCTAATGAGGAGGACCCATGACGACCCCCGCGGTCGACCGGCTCTCGGGACGCGACTGGCGCCTGCTGCTCGTCCTGTGCGGCGCGATCTTCCTGGAGGGCGTCGACATCTCCATGACGGCCGTCGCGCTGCCCGCCATCCGCGAAGACCTCGACCTGGCGCCCACGGCCCTCCAGTGGGTCGTCAGCGCCTACGTGCTCGGATACGGCGGCTTCATGCTCCTCGGCGGCCGTGCCGCCGACCGGTTCGGCCGACGCCGCGTCTTCCTGTTCTGGCTCGCGGTGTTCGTCGTCTTCTCCGGGCTCGGCGGGTTCGCGCAGGACGGCGTGGTGCTCGTCGTCGCCCGCTTCGTCACGGGTCTGAGCGCCGCGTTCCTCACCCCGACCGGCCTGTCGATCATCACGACCACGTTCACCGGACCGCGCCGCGACCGGGCCCTGATCGTCTACGGCGCGACCGGCGCGGCGGGCTTCTCGCTCGGCATGGTCGTCGGCGGCCTGCTGACCGGCTTCGGCTGGCGGTGGGTGTTCTTCGCGCCCGTCGTCCTGGCCGCGCTGATCCTCGTCGTCGCGATCAAGGCCCTGCCCCGCGCCGAGCGGCGCACCCCGGGCCGGTTCGACGTGGTCGGCGCGGTGATCGTGACCGCCGCGATGGTCCTGCTGGTCTACGGCGTCGCGGAAGGCCCGAGCCTCACGGCCGTGCTCGGCGGACTCGTCCTGCTCGGCGTGTTCGCCGTCGTGGAACGCCGCGTGCCCGACCCCCTCGTCCGGTTCGCCACGCTGCGCGCCAAGGCGTCGGTCGACATCGCCGCCCTGCTCTACGCGGCGTCGTTCTTCGGCTTCCAGTTCATCCTGGTGCTGTTCCTCCAGGACGAACTGGGCTGGACCCCGTGGCAGACCGGCCTGGCCCTGCTGATCATGGGCATCGACGCCGTCCTCGCGCCCACCCTGACGCCCCGGCTCGTCCGCCGGTTCGGCCTCACCCGGGTCACGGTCGCGGGCCTGGCGAGCGGCACCCTGGCCTACGCGCTGGTGCTGCGTGCCGACACCGACTGGACGTACTGGGACGTGCTGCCCTCGGCCGTCCTCGTCGGCATCGCGTTCGCGCTCGCCTACGGCCCGCTGACCATCGCCGCGACCGACGGCGTGCCCGACGCCGAGCAGGGCCTGGCGGGCGGTCTGCTCAACACCGCGTTCCAGTTCGGCGCGGCGCTGGGCGTGGCGGGCGTGACGGCCGTGAGCGCGTTCGGCACGACCCGGCTCGACGGCTACCGCCTGGCCGTGCTCCTGTCGATCGGGGCGGCCGTGGCCGCCGCCGTGCTCGTGGCGACCGGAGGCACCGGACGACGGACCGCCGGGCCGCGCTGAACACCGGGCCCGCCACCCGCGAAACCCCGGTCCGAACCGATCACCGAGCCCGACGCGCCGTCGACCGGTGCCGCCTAGAGCTTCACCAGCGGCACGCCGCCGATCAGCATCAACCGGACCGTGCCCGCGCCACCGAAGTCGATCGTCGCGGTGGCCCGCGGCCCCGAGCCGTCCACCGCGACCACGCGGCCGAGCCCGTACTTGTCGTGGCTCACCCGGTCGCCCACCTCCAGGCTCAGGGCGGGTGTGTCCTTCCAGTTGGCGTTCGACGGCGCCGGCCGCGGCGACTCCGACCGGCGACCCCACGACGTGGGCGCGGACGGCGCGGTCCGGCGCGGTTCCACCCGACGCCAGTCCAGCAACTCGGCCGGGATCTCGTCCAGGAACCGCGACCCCGGGTTGGCCGCGGGCTGCCCCCACGCCGACCGCACGAGCGCACGGGAGAGGTACAGCCGCTGCTGCGCCCGCGTGATGCCCACGTACGCCAGCCGGCGCTCCTCGGCCAGCTCGGTCGGGTCGCCCAACGCCCGCAGGTGCGGGAAGACGCCGTCCTCCCACCCGGTCGAGAACACCACCGGGTACTCCAGGCCCTTGGCCGTGTGCAGGGTCATCAACGTGACCACACCGTCGGACTCCGCGTCCGGTACCGAGTCGGCGTCGGCCACCAGCGCCACGCGCTCCAGGAACGCGGCCAAGGTGCCCTCGGCCGGGCCGTCCTCGGTCGCCGCGCCCAGGTCGCCGAACTCGCGGGCCACGGTGACCAGCTCGTTCAGGTTCTCCACGCGGGTGTGGTCCTGCGGGTCCTCGCTCGCCTCCAACTCCGCGCGGTACGCGGTCCGGTCGAGCACGGCCTCCAGCACGTCGGCCACGTCGTCGCCGCGTTCGACCAGCGCGCCCAGCTCGTCCAGCAGCTCCACGAACCCGGCGATCGCCCGCTGCGACCGGGGGTTGAGCAGCGGCACCCGCCCCTCCACGGCGGCGCGCAGCGCGCTCGCGAAGCTGATCCGCTCACGCTCGGCGTACGTCGACACGCACGCCTCGGCGCGGTCGCCGATGCCGCGCTTGGGCACGTTGAGGATGCGGCGCAACGACACCGTGTCCTCGGGGTTGGCCAGCGTGCGCAGGTACGCCAGCGCGTCGCGCACCTCGCGCCGCTCGTAGAACCGGACGCCGCCGACCACCCGGTACGGCAGGCCGAGCCGGATGAAGATCTCCTCGAACACGCGCGACTGGTTGTTCGTGCGGTAGAAGACCGCGATCTCGCCGTTGGTCGCGTCGCCCGAGTCGACCAGCCGGTCGATCTCGTTGGCCACGAACGCGGCCTCGTCGTGCTCGTTGTCGGCGACGTAGCCGACGATCTTCTCGCCCTCGCCCAGGTCGCTCCACAGCCGCTTGTCCCGGCGGCCGGGGTTGCGCGAGATCACCGCGTTGGCCGCGGTCAGGATGTTCTGCGTCGAGCGGTAGTTCTGCTCCAGCAGGATCGTGGTCGCCTGCGGGTAGTCGCGCTCGAACTCCTCGATGTTGCGGATCGTGGCGCCGCGGAACGCGTAAATCGACTGGTCCGCGTCGCCCACCACGCACAGCTCGGCGGGCGGCACGCCGTCCACGCCGGTGCCGACCAGCTCGCGGACCAGCGTGTACTGCGCGTGGTTGGTGTCCTGGTACTCGTCGACGAGCACGTGCCGGAAGCGGCGGTGGTAGTGCTCGGCCACGTCCGGGTGGTTCTGGAGCAACTCGACCGTGCGCATGATCAGGTCGTCGAAGTCCAGCGAGTTCGACTCGGTGAGCCGCCGCTGGTAGCTCGCGTACACCTCGGCCACGCGGCGTTCGAGGTCGTTGGCCGCCCGGTCGGCGGCGGTCTCGAAGTCGACGAGTTCGTTCTTGAGGTTCGAGATGTGGATCGCGAGCGTGCGCGCCGGGTAGCGCTTGGGGTCGAGATCGAGGTCGCGGGCCACCAGCGTGATCAGGCGGCGGGTGTCGTCCGAGTCGTAGATGGAGAAGTTGGACGACATGCCCAACGTCTTGGCCTCGCGACGCATGACGCGCACGCACATCGAGTGGAAGGTCGACACCCACATCGCGCGGGCGCGCGCGCCGACCAGGTCGGCCACGCGCTCCTTCATCTCGGCGGCGGCCTTGTTGGTGAACGTGATCGCCATGATCTCGCCGGGGTGCACGTCCCGTTCGGCGAGGAGATGGGCGATGCGGCGGGTGAGCACGCGCGTCTTGCCCGAGCCCGCGCCCGCGACGACGAGCAGCGGCGCACCGGCGTGCTCCACCGCCCGGCGCTGGGCCGGGTTGAGGTCGTCGAGCAGCCGCGCGGACCGGGAGGCGGGGGGACTCGAAGGCAGATCGAACAAGGCGCTCATCGTCGGTCCACGTTACCGGGTGGCACCGACAGTTCCGGGAGCTGTGGCATGATGTCGGGGTGCTCGCGGCCAACTTCGAGTTTTTTTACGGGATCCGGACTCCGGCTCCCGTGGACCGCTAGCGCGCCAAGCCACCACGAAGCCCCGGAGTCCTCGGACCCCGGGGCTTCGTGCGCTGGGGGCAGGCGGACTCGAACCGAGAGAGGCCACACCTCATGAACAGCACCGACACCGCCCCGGACATCGACGACCTGCGCACCGAGATCGACCACCTCGACGCCGAGCTGTTGCGGCTGGTCAAGCGCCGCGTCGAGGTGTCCAGGCTGATCGGCGCCGCGCGCATGGCCGCCGGCGGCACCCGGATCGTGCACAACCGCGAGATCGACGTGCTCAACCGCTACCGGGAACTGGGCCCGGAAGGCCGTGAGCTGGCGATGGCCCTGCTCAAGATGGGCCGCGGCCCGATGGGTCGCTAGGCGAAGGACCAGTACGGCTTCAGGGCGGCGCGGACGAGGTCGAGGTCCGCTTCCGTCCGCCCGTCGTCGTCGGGTACGTAGGCCAACGGGTCGGCCAGCAGGTCGAGCCCGAGCAGGCCCTCGATCAGCGAGTGCAGGCAGAGGGCGGCGTAACCGCGTAGATAGCCGCCCTCCTGCGTGAGGACGGTCGGCAGGTCGAGCGACGCGACCCGCCGGCCGATCGCGCGGTACCCGGCACCGCTCAGGTTGTGCCGGCCGTTGGGATCGAACGCCGAGCCGTCGAACCCCGAGGCGCAGACCAGCAGGTCGGCGCCGAACTCCGCGACGGCCGGGAGTGCGATCTCGTCGAACGCCCGCTCGTAGGCCCGGTCGCCGGCGCCCAGGGACAGCTCGACGTTGACGTTGTGCGGGCCGCTCTCGGCCGGGGCGCCGGTCTGCCGGTGGTTGGCGCCCCACGGGCCGTGCCGCATGTGGACGGAGACGGTGAGCACCTCCGGGGTGTCCCGGAAGATCTCCTGGGTGCCGTTGCCGTGGTGCACGTCCCAGTCGAGGACGGCCACGCGGCGGCCGTCGCGCCGGGCCGTCTCCGCGACCAGGGCGGCGTTGTTGACCATGCAGTACCCGTCGGGCAGGCCGGGCTGGGCGTGGTGGCCGGGCGGGCGGACCAGGGCGTACGCCAGGCGGGCCGACGACTCGTACGCGCTCAGGGCCGTGCCCGCCGCGGCCAGGATCGCCGCCCAGGAGCCGGGGCCGACCACGGTGTTGGTCTCCAGCGCGACGCGTTCGCCCCGGTGGCAGGCTTCGCGGAGTTCTTCGAGGTAGGCGGGGGTGTGCACGCGGGCCAACTCGTCGGGCGTGGCCAGGCGTCCGGTGCGCCACGCGAGGTGCGGCGCGATCGGGCCGATGCGCAGGGCGTGGCGGAAGGTGCGCAGCCGGGCGGCGTTCTCCGGGTGCGGTTCGGGCACGTCGAGCCAGTCCCACTCGCCGGGCAGCTCCCACAGGCCGGTGCCGGTGTCGTGCTCGAGACAGGCGTCGTGCCAGAACATTTCCACGCCAGGGGCATATCAGGGCGATCACGGATGGTCCAGCGACTTCGCCGCCGGGCACACTGAGGTCATGGAAGCAGTTGTCGGCCTTGTCATGGGTCTCATCGCAATCATCGGCGTGCTGGCGACGCTCGCGCACGACGGCTACCTGGCCATGCTGGGCTCGGCCGCGAAGAAGAAGTCGGCGGCGGGTGCGCCCATCGCGCAGTACGTGCGCAGCAGGTACACGGTCGCGGGCGTGACGACCGCCGTGGCGCTCTTCGGTTGGCTGCTCACCACCGGCACCGGCATCTCCGGGGACGTGATCGGCGCCCTGATCGCGGGAGGCGGCGGCCTCGCGGCCGTGAACTCGCTACAGAGCGCCCGCAAGCGCCTGAACAGCGGCGGCTGAACTTCACTCTTCCGAGTGTCACCTCGTGTCACCGGGCTGACCTGGGCGGATTCGGGTGCCGCGGCCACCTAGGCTGGGCGTCCGGGAAGCAGAGGGGTCCGCGCAACCATGGTCATCGGGGAACCGGAACGGTCAGGACGACACCGCCGCCACAACGTGACACCGCCCGCCGGCGGCGACACCGCACACCCGGACACGGGCCGGGTGCGCACACCCGAGGCCATCCCCGCCCAACGCGACCCCTACCGCCCGCCCCCCGTCGCACCGCCGCGACGGGAGCCCGGGCCGGGCGATCGCCGCACGACCCCACCGCCACCCCGTGAGCCGGGTCCTGGCGAGCACACGCACCCGGTCCCCGGACACGGCCCGGTACCGGCCCCTTCCGCGCGGAACGCCCGACCCGGGCGGGTCGGAGCGGCCTCGCCCGACCAGGCCCCACCCGCCCCGATCGAGGTGGCCGGGACCGGACGCACGTCGTCCCGGAAAGTCGGACCTCCTCCCCCCGACCCGGCCGGAACGACCGCGCCCACACAGGTCGGACCCGCCGCGGCCGGGACACCCGCACGGGGCAGGTCCGGCCCGACTTCGCCCGGCCAGGCCAGGCCGACCACGCAGGTCGACCTCCGCTCGCCCCGGACAGGCACCCGGACCGGAGCCCGCCGCACGGACCCGACATCGTCCGGAGCGGGGTCCCCTCCCGACCGGGCCGCGGCGAGCACGCACACGCAGGCCGGGCAGACCCCGTCCGGGAAACGCGCGCGGACCGGGTCGAGGTCGTCCGAGCGGGTCGCCCCGTCCTCTCGTGACAGGACCGGTGCGACTCCGGCCGAACGCCCCGCGCCGGGCGCTTCCGAGCGGGTCGTCCAGGACCGGGAGCACCCCGACCGCCGGCAGCCCGACCGGGAAAGGCGCGAGCCGGTGGGCGGGTCCGGGCGGCGCAAGCCCCGGACGGGCAAGGTCGGTCCCGCGGGTCGTGGACCGGGCGGGCGGCGGGTCGACTCCTCGTCGCCGGACGGACCTCCGCCGCCCGACCCCTTCGAGGACACCACGCCCCTGGCGCCCGTGACCGACCCGGCCGAGGAGACCACCCCCCTGCCCCGGATCTCCGACTCGCTCGACGACGACGAACCCGGCGGGCTGCGGTGCTTCAACATCGGGCTGGTGCCCGCGTCCGTGACGCCGCCGCGCACGTGGAAGCAGGCCGCCTGGTTCGCGGTGCTCTCGTCGGCGGGCGTGCTGATCGGGTTGACGGTCGTCGCGGCCAAGCTGGTCGGGGCCGGCGGGCCCACCGAACGGATCGGCATGCCGACGCCGCGCTACCCCGTCGGCGTCCCCGTGCTGACCGGTCCGGCGACGGAGACGGCGGCCGTCGACCCGCAGGCGCCGCAGGTGCTCGCCGTGCCCGCACCGGTCGAGGTCACGGGCACCGGGTGGGCGCCGACGACCGGACCGACGCGGTCCGCACCCGTCGAGGCCGCGGCGCCCCAGGTGCTCGCACTGCCCGGCGCGGACCCGCAGGCGGTCGGCGGTGCGGCGATCGTGCACCGGACCGAGCGCTTCTACGAGGACCTCGCCACCGACCGCGACACCGCCCTCGGGCTGACCTCGGACGTGTTCCGGTCGGTCGCCGAGCCGCTGTTCGACGGGCAGCTCGCGGACGTCTCCCAGATCGAGGTCACCGAGATCGAGGTCGACCCGGTCAAGGGCGTCACGGTCTCCACCCTCCAGGTGACCCGCAAGGACGGGACCACCAGCACGGAAAAGCGCGAGCTGGTCTTCACCTCCACCGATGACCCGCTCATCGACTCCGAACGGCCCACGGGCAGCGCCTGAGCGTGACCCGCATTCGTCGGGTTTTTCCGCCGATCGAGGGATGCTTCCGTGCCGCCTGCCGCCACGAACGAGTGAACTCCGGTACAGGTCTGGCCCTGTGGCGTCCGCGCACGGTACCTCTTCTCGCTGACGACACAGGCACGAAGGAGTCGCCCGTGCAGCGCACGACTCGGGGTGGCCGACGGCACGGCCGTACCGGCTCGGTCTCGGTGGCGGAACTGATCCGCAGGCAGCCCACGTCACTGCGCGCGCCGGTCCGACGACCGGCCGCCGTCGAGGCGGACGTCGAGCCGCACTCGCGTCCCACGAACCGCACCGCGCGGACCGCCGGGTTCGCCACGGGCGCGTTCGTCCTGGTCGCCGCGGTGGCCGCCGCCACCTTCCTGGCGCATCGGCGCGAGCCCGGTCCGACGAACCCGGCGACGCGGTCGCCGGTCGCGATCAGCGGTGCGCCCGCGCTGCGACCGGACAAGCTGTGGGCCGAACTCGGCGGCACTCCCGCGTCCCTGAGCGTGGCGCCGTTCGCGGACTTCCGGATCGACGAGGCGGCCGTCGTCGTCCCGCCGCCCGAGGCGACCGCCGGATCGAAACCGCAGGTGGACATCGTGCGCCGGTTCTACGAGCTGCTGCCCGCCAAGCCCGCCGCCGCGGCCCGACTGCTGTCGCCCGACCTGGTCGGCACCTCGCCCGGCGAGTTCGTCGCGGCGTGGGAGGGGATCAAGGCGATCACCATCGAGTCGACCTCGCTGCGGCCCGACGGCGCCGTGCACGCGGCGGTGTCGATGCAGGGCCGATCCGGGGACTGGATCAGGGTCGAGCAGTTGTTCTGGCTGACCGACACGACGACGCCCCGGATCGTCGGCACCGAGGTCATCTCCGCCCAGCGAAGCTGACCGTCCGTAACCCCTGGGATCGATTGCAGTCACGGAAAGTTCCATTTATCGACGTTTGATAAGGAAACTTCCGCCAAAGGGGTTACGGATTCGGTCACGATTCGGTATCCATGTTCCCGGTCAGTGAGCGCGAGGCTCGCTCCGGGAAGGGTGAGTTGCGGTGTCGAACGACGACAAACGCCGTCGGCTGGACGGGTCGACGGACCGCCTGTCGGTCGCGGACCTCATCGCCCGGCGCGAGGCCGAGACGCAGCCGATCCCGCGGATCGAGGACGACGAGCCCGGCACCGTCAGGATCGCCTCCCCCCGCACCGACCTGCCCGGCCGAGAACTGCCCGGCCGAGAACTGCCCGGCCGAGAACTGCCCGGCCGTGGACTGTCCGGCCGCGAACTGCACGTGACCGAGCTGTTGCGCCGCGAAGGTCGCGCCGGCGAGGAGGAGCGCGGCGGCGGCATGTCCGTGCCGAAGCTGGTCGCGCTGGCGAGCGGCGGCGTGGTGCTGTGCGGCACGGTCGCGTTCGCCGCCTCGCAGTGGCTGTCCTCGCCCGACGAGCGCCCGGCCGCCGAGGTCCGCTACGACACCCGGCCCGCCGCGCGCGGCACCAACACGATCGGCAACGACCTCGCGGCCGAGGTCCGGCAGTCGACCACGACCGAGGAGACGACGGCCGAGACCACGACCGGGACCACGGTCGAGGACCAGCCGCGGCAGACCGTCGACCGGCCGCGCTCCCAGCAGCCGCAGCCGACCACCACGCAGCCCCCGACCACCGGGACGCCGACCACGACGACACCCGGGTCCACGACGGCCCCGACGACCACCACGCCGACGACGACCGACCCGCCGGCGAACCCGACCACCACGGCCTCGTCCACGCCGGCCTCCGCACCCGATGCCCCGACCGGCGGTCCGTCGTCGGCGCCGTCGACCGAGCCTTCGGTGCCTTCTGCAGCGCCTTCTTCGGAGCCTTCTTCAGCGCCGTCCGCGGAACCCTCCGCCACGCCGCTGATCCCCACGAGCGTCCTGGGCGTCTCGCTCGACCCGATCGGCGCGTTCGACTTCTTCGCCCCGGCGTCCTGAACCCCGACGCCGACACCCCCGGTGACCGATCGGAAACCCTGGGTCGCGGCCATTCGCGGGACGACCGGACGACCCGCGCCCCCGCTCCGTCCGGACTGGTCCGGACGGAGGCAAAATTGGCGATCTTCACCCGAATTGGTGACCTTACGGGCCGGTATCGGGTATCCCTTCCCCGGCGGACCGGCGCTCGCGTGACCTGCGCAACGGGGCGAATGGGGCAGCGGACCGCGAGGTAGGCTCTGCGGGCATAACCGGCCCCGGTCCAGACCAGCGCGCCGACCGGCGCCACCCCGATCCGCACGACGAGGAGCCCGAGCGTGAGACCTGCCGCCCAAGCGCCGGTCACGCAGCGTCCCAGCGGGGTGGTCCGATGAGCACCGACGGCCGGCTGATCGCCGAGCGCTACCGATTCCTCGACCGGATCGGCAGTGGCGCCATGGGCATCGTCTGGCGTGCCCAGGACGAACGGCTCGGCCGCATCGTCGCGATCAAGCAACTGCTGCTCCAGCCCAGCCTCGACGCCACCGAGCAGGACGAGGCCATCCAGCGCGCCATGCGTGAGGGCCGGATCGCCGCCAAGCTGCACCATCCCAACGCGATCGCGGTCTACGACGTCGTCGAGGAGAACGGCGCTCCGTGCCTGGTCATGGAGTACCTGCCGTCGGACAGCCTGGCCGACACGCTCTCCGAGCACGGCCCGCTCGACGACCTGGAGGTCGCCCGGATCGGCGCGCAGGCCGCCGCCGCGCTGGCCGCCGCCCACGCCGCCGGGATCGTGCACCGCGACGTCAAGCCCGGCAACGTGCTGCTCGCGGACAGCGGCCTGGTCAAGATCACCGACTTCGGCATCTCCCGGGCCAGCGACGACGTCACGGTCACCAAGACCGGGCTCATCGCCGGCACGCCCGCCTACCTCGCGCCGGAGATCGCCCGCGGCCAGGACCCGTCGGCCGCGTCCGACGTGTTCTCGCTGGGCTCCACGCTGTACGCCGCGCACGAGGGCGAGCCGCCGTTCGGCCTGTCCGAGAACACGCTGGGCGTGCTGCACGCGGTCGCCGCCGGCCGGATCAACCCGCCGTCGCAGGAGGGCCCGCTCACCGACGTCCTGCTGCGGCTGCTCAACTACGACCCGGCCGACCGCCCGACCATGGCCCAGGCCCGCGACCTGCTCAACGCCGTGGCCAACGGCCGGCCGCCGACGCTCACCGGTCTGCGCCCGGCGAGCACGCCGGGCGTGCTGCCGCTCGGCCCGGCGACCGCGACCACGGTCCTGGACTCGGACCGCACGCACGTGGTCCGGCCGAACAACCGCACGCACCCGCGCACGGCCGACGCGCTGCCGCCGGTCGTCGCGCCGCCGCCGCGAAAACCCTCGAACAACCTGCCGCTGGTGATCGTGGCCGTGACGCTGGGCCTCCTGCTGCTGATCACGATCCTGCTGGTGGCCCTGGACGTGTTCGACACCAAGCAGAAGGACCCGGCGACGCCGCCGGCGACCAACTCGTCCAGCACGGCGGTGCCGACCACGACGACCGCGCCGGTCACGACGGTGCCGACCACCGAGCGGACGGTCGAGACGACCGAGGAGCCGACGACGACGACCCGTGCGGTCACGACGACGACCACGCCGCCGCCGACCACGACCAGCCAGAAGCCGACACAGACCACGACCGTGCCTCCTGCGTCGGTAACGACCACACCGGTACAGGGGAACGGCTGACCACCGTAAGGTGGTGGCGAACCCCGATCGGGTGAAGCACCGTTGTTGTCCAAGTGGCTGGTCGCCACAGCCGTACAACCGCACTGGGAGCAGCCGTGACCGACGATGGCCGCCTGGTCGCCGGCCGCTACCGCCTTGGCCGGCGGATCGGCAGCGGAGCGATGGGCATCGTCTGGCAGGCACACGACGAGCGCCTGCACCGCACTGTCGCCGTGAAGCAACTGCTGTTGCAGCCCGGCCTGGCCGAAGCGGACACCGACGAGGCGAAGCGCCGCGCCATGCGCGAGGGCCGCATCGCCGCCCGCCTCCAGCACCCGCACGCGATCGCCGTGTACGACGTGGCGGAGGACGACGGCCAGCCGTGGCTGGTCATGGAGTACCTGCCGTCGGAGAGCCTGTCGACCGTGCTGTCCGAACGCGGCACGCTGTCCGCGCGCGACGTGGCGTCGATCGGCTCCCAGGTCGCCTCGGCGTTGGCCGCCGCGCACAACGCGGGCATCGTGCACCGGGACATCAAGCCGGGCAACGTGCTGCTGGGCAACGACGGCACGGTCAAGATCACCGACTTCGGCATCTCGCGGGCGACCGGCGACGTCACCGTCACCGCGACCGGGATGCTCGCGGGCACACCCGCCTACCTGGCGCCCGAGGTGGCCAAGGGCTACGACCCGGGTCCGCCCTCGGACGTGTTCTCGCTGGGCTCCACGCTGTACGCCGCGATCGAGGGCACGCCGCCGTTCGGTCTGAACGAGAACACGATCGCGCTGCTGCACCAGGTCGCGGCGGGCAAGGTCCAGCCGCCCAAGCAGGCCGGTCCGCTGACCGCGCTGCTGATGCGCCTGCTGCGCGCCGAGCCGGAGGACCGGCCGACGATGGCAGAGGCGCGCGAGGCGCTGGCCGCCGTCGCGGCGGGCCGGTCGGCGCCGGAGTTCCCGGTGGCCGTGCCGCCGACGCACCCGCCGTCGTGGCAGGGCAAGCCCGTGTCGACGCCGCAGACCGCCGCCACGCGTCCGGTCGGCCCGCCGCCGGCCCAGAACAAGCCGCAGCCCAACGCCACGCGGGTCGCCGCGAACCCGGTCCTGAACCAGCCGCCGAGACAGGCACCGCCGAACCGGCCGGCGCCGCGCCCGGCCGTGAAGGCCGCGCCGCCCGCACGGGGCAAGCGGTCCACGGTGTTCACCGCGCTGGCGATCGCGGGCGCGGCCGTGGTCGGCATCCTGCTGGCGAGCATGCTGTCCGACGGCGGCCCCGAGTCGAAGGCGGGCGCCGACACGTCGACGACCCAGCCGGCCGGCGGCGGCGAGCCGTCCGTGACGACGACGTCGAAGAAGGCCCCGCCGCCGATGCAGACGATCACCGCCGAGCCCTCGGCCGACCAGCAGGAGCAGGCGGTCCGGGACTACTTCGCGGTGCTGCCCCAGGACGTCGACAACGGCTGGGAACGGCTCGCGCCGGAGATGCAGTCCGCGATCGGCGGCAAGGACGCGTACGCGAAGTCCTGGAAGGACGTCACCGGCGTCAAGATCACCAACCTCGCGATGCACGGGCCTTACGCGTACGACGTCACCTACGAGGTCACGAACAAGGACAAGTCGGTCACCAAGGACCGCAAGCTGTTCATCCTCAAGTGGGCGTCGACGACCCTGTACATCTCCCGCCAGGACAAGCTCCAGGTCTGATCAGCGCAGGCCGCGGAACGCGTGCCGCAGGCCGGACGAGACGGTCTCGAAGTAGTCGGTGACCTTCTCGTAGGCCCGCGCGCCGCGGTCGGGCACGGTGTTGGCCAGGTCGGTCGCGAAGTTCACGAAGCCGATCACGAACGCGGTGACCAGCCCGCCGACCCGTTGGGTCGTGACGAGCACGCGGTCGCGGGCCAGCGGGAACCGGTCGCCGAGGTCGGACACGGACGCGAACCAGCGTTCGAGCGCCTGGTCGACGCCGGCCTTGGCGAACGCCTTCAGCTCCTCGACGTCGATCCGGAACGCGTGCGCGTCCTGGTCGTGGTGGTACCGGTTGGCCACGTCCTGGGCCCGCACCTGCACGTCGTGGCGGACGCACTGGACCGTCTCCTCCAGGGACGCGAGCAGTACGCGCATCCGCGAGTCGGCCTCGCCGTCGTCGAGCCGCACGCCCGGCAGCCGAGGCACGGAGTCCAGCGTGGACGTGCTGGGCAGCGGGTAGGGCCCGGCGGGGTCGACGTGGCGGCCTTCGCGGTCGCCGTCCGTGCAGCCGATCTCCACGGCGTGGGCGGTCGCGGCGAGGTGGTGGGCGAAGATCGCGCCGACGGTGGCGCGGAACGCCGTGGACGTGCTGCTCGGCAGGATCGTGGTCATCGTCGGCCGCCTTTCGAGTACACAGGGTCCGTTCGTTGTACGCGTGATCGACGGCGCGTGGGCCGCAATCGTGCGCGCACCACGCGATGGGACGAGCAAGCGCCTGTCAAGGTGAACGACGCTCTTGCCCGTGTGATCTCCCGGCGGTCTTCAGCGCCTCGATCAGGCTGGTCACGGCGGGCGATCCGACGGCCTCGTCACGGACGGCCACGCAGATGGTCCGCATGGGTTCCGGGTGCCGCAGGCGGCGCACGACCACGCCGTGGTGCACGACGTCGAGGCTGAGCCTGGGCGCGATGGTGACGCCGAGCCCGGCGGCGACGAAGCCCTGCGCGGTCGGGTGGTCGTCGGCCTCGACGACGATGTTCGGGCTGAAGCCGGCGCCCGCGCACGCGTCGAGCACGATGTCGCGGCACGGTCCGGGCGGCACGACCGCGTCGACCCAGGGCTCGTCGGCGAGGTCGGCCAGGTCGACGACGCGTTTGCGGGCCAGGGCGTGCCCACGCGGCAGCACGGCGACGTACGGGTCGTCGAGCATGTGTTCCAGGTGGACGCCGCGTGGTGCGGCGACGCCGGGTACCGGGATCACGACGGCGATGTCCGCGCGACCGGCCTCGACCTCGACCATGGGGTCGTCGGGTTCGGTGAGCTTGAGGTCGAGCTGCACGTCGGGGTGCCCGGTGCGGAACGCGGCGACGGCCGGCGGCACGAGGGCGGCGCCCGCCGTGGCGAAGTAGCGGACGCGCAGCCGTCCGGTGCGGCCGGCGCGCAGGTCGGCGAGGGCGGCTTCGGCCTCGACGATCCGTTCGGTGATGCGGCCCGCGTGCTCGGTGAGCAGCCGGCCCGCGACCGTCGGCCGGACGCCCCGGCCGACGCGGTCGAGCAGGGCGAGCCCGGCCTGCTTCTCCAGGGCGGCGACCTGCTGGCTGATGGCGGACGGGGTGTAGCCGAGGTTCGTGGCCGCGGCGGTGATGGAACCGGTGGTCACGACGGCTCGGAGGACTTGGAGGCGGCGTACGTCCAGCATTGGCCCGACCTTACAGTTGAACTTAACTGTCATGCAGTTCTATTCACTTGTGCTGATGCTTTGTGTAGCGCACTCTAAGGCCTGTGAACAACCGGGGCACGCTGGTCAGATTGGGTGTACTCGCCCTGCTGTGGGGGTCCAGCTACTTCTGGATCAAGATCGCGCTCACGGGGTTCTCGCCCGTGCAGATCGCGTTCGGGCGCACCGTCCTGGGCGCGCTGGTGCTCGTCGCGCTCGCCTACTCGCGCGGCCACCGGCTCACGCGCGACCGCCGGGTGTGGGGGCACCTCGCGGTCGCGGCGCTGTTCGCCAACCTGATCCCGTTCGTGCTGTTCGGCATCGGCGAGCAGAGCGTCGACTCGGGGGTCGCGGGCGTGCTCAACGCCACCACGCCGCTGTGGACGCTGACCCTGGGTCTCGCGCTCGGCTTCGAGCGCAACCGCAACCCGGTCCGACTCGCCGGGCTGCTGCTCGGCTTCGTCGGCACGCTGCTGATCTTCGCACCGTGGCAGAAGGGCGGCCTGGCGAGCTGGGGCGCGCTCGCCTGCCTGGCCGCCGCCGCGTCGTACGCGGTCGCCTACACCTACATCGGCCGCACGCTGTCCGGACGCGGCCTGTCGTCGATCGGCCTGTCGTCCGCGCAGCTCGTGGCCGCGACCGGGCTCACCGCCGTGGTCGTCCCGGTCGGCGGGCTCCAGCCGATGCACCCGGACTGGCGGTCGGTGCTGGCCGTGGTGATCCTCGGCGTCTTCGGCACGGGCCTCGCGTACATGATCAACTACCGGCTGATCGAGGACGAGGGCCCGACCAACGCCACGACCGTCGGATACCTGCTCCCGGTCGTCTCCGTGCTGCTGGGCGCGGCGGTCCTGGACGAGGAGCTGAACCTGCGCGTCGTGGCCGGCATGCTGGTCGTCCTGGTCGGCGTGGCGCTCACCCGGAGGCAGCCTGCGACGGCCGTCACCCCGGTCGAGGAGCCCGCGACTACGCGCAAGTGATCCCGGATAACGCTGTGTTACTTGGCGGTAAACCGTGCTGAGACAAGCGACCTGGGCAAACGGGTGTACTTGAGGGCAGGGCCTCCCCCGATCGCGTGGTGTTCGGCAGAACCACGTCCCGATCCGCGTTCTCGGGCGTCTCCTCTCGTGAGAGCGGAAGTCCGAGCGGGAAGGCCACAGCACATGAGCACCGAGAGCATCACCACCACGACGACGTTCCACCTCCTCGTGCCCGGCGTCGCGCCGACACCCGTCGAGGCCGAGCTGCACTATGAGCCCGAGGACCCGTACGCGGTCGCCGTCCTGTTCCACACCGGGCAGGGCAAGGTCGAGTGGATCTTCGCCCGCGACCTGCTCGCCGACGGCCTGCTGACCCCGTCCGGCGAGGGCGACATCCTCGTCCGCCCGGCCGCCGACGACGCCGAGCGCGTCCTGGTCGAGCTGAACGCGCCCACCGGCTTCGCGATCCTGTCCGCCGAGGCCGAGGCCGTCGCCGAGTTCCTGGACATGACCTACGACGTCGTCCAGCCCGGTGAAGAGGACCTGTGGATCGACTTCGACCGGGAGCTGGCCAAGCTCGTCACGAACTGACCGCCGGCCGCCAACCCTCGGACACGCAGGGGGTCCGAGGGCCGGACGACCCGTTCAGACCAGACGACGGTCGGAGGCCCAGCGTGACAACTCGTAGCGGTTGGAAAGCTGGGTCTTGCGCAGGACGCTCGACACGTGCGTCTCGACCGTCTTGACCGAGATGAACAGCTCGGACGCGATCTCCTTGTAGGCGTAACCGCGCGCCAGCAGTCGCAACACGTCCCGCTCGCGGGGGGTCAGCAGGTCCAGTTCCGGATCGCTGATCGGCGCGGCGCCCGGCCGGTCGGCGAACGCGTCCAGGACGAAGCCCGCCAGGCGCGGGCTGAACACCGCGTCGCCTTCCGCCACCCGCACGACCGCGCGCACCAGCTCCTGGCTGGAGATCGTCTTCGTCACGTACCCGCGCGCACCCGCCCGGATCACCGCGATGACGTCCTCGGCCGCGTCGGACACCGACAGGGCCAGGAACACCACCTCGGGCAACGCCGTCCGCACCTGGCGCAGTACCTCGGCACCGCCGCCGTCGGGCATGTGCACGTCGAGCAGCACCACGTCGGGTCGGTGGTGCCCGATCCCCGCGACCGCCTCGCCGACCGAACCCGCCTCGCCGACCACGTCGATCTCGTCGGTGATCGAGTCGAGTTCCGCGCGGACACCCGCCCGGAACAACGCGTGGTCGTCGACGAGGAACACCCGGACCGTCATGTCCTGGCCTCCGCTCTCCTGGGCATCATCAGCTGCACTTCCGTCCCCTCGCCCGGGGCGGTGCGCAGCCTGACCTCGCCACCGTGCCGGTCCATCCTCCCCCGGATGGAGTCGGCGAGGCCATGCCGGTCCTCGGAGACGGTGTCCGGGTCGAAGCCCTTGCCGCGGTCGCGCACGAACACGGCGACCTTCTCGGGCTCGACCTCGGCGTACACGCTGATCTCGCCCACGCCCGCGTGCTTGGCCGCGTTGACCATGGCCTCGCGGGCGGCGTTCATCAGGGCGACCAGGTTGTGGTCGAGTTCGCAGTCGCCGACGACGACCTGCTGCACGCTCAACGCGAACGCGTCCTCGACCTCGCCCGCCGCCTTGGCGACCGCGGCCGACACCGTGGTCGGCCGGGAGTCGCCCTCGACCGCGTCACGGCCGTAGAGCCAGTCGCGCAACTGCCGTTCCTGGCCGCGCGCGAGGCGCTTGACCTCACGGGAGTTCTCGGCCTGCTTCTGGATCAACGCCAACGTCTGGAGCACGGAGTCGTGCAGGTGGGCGGCGATCTCGGCGCGTTCCTCGGTGCGGATGCGGACCCGGCGCTCCTCGCCCAGGTCGTTGATCAGCTTGAGCCACAGCGGAACGGTGAGCACGCCCACGCCGCCGAGCGTGGCGACCACGGCCACCAGGGCGAACTGGAGCTGGTCGAGCCCGTAGTTGTTGATCAGCAGCACGCCGATGCCGATGGCGACCAGCGCCACGCCCGCGCCGACGCGGATGATCGCCGAACGCCCCGAGCCGAGCAGGCCCGAACGGGCGCCGTCACGCCAGCGGCGGCGTTGCGCCTCGTCCGCCTCGCGCCACACCACGGCCGCGCCGACCAGGGCGACGGCCAGCGGCCCGGTGATCCAGCCGTTGACCGGACCGGTCAGCAGGCCGGTGAGCACGGCCGCGCCGATGCCCAGCGCGACCAGGCCGAGCGCCTGCTGGCGTTCCTTGGGCTCGGGCGTGCTCTCGGGCGTGCCGACCGGCGGCTGCGGCACGAACAACCACAGCAGGCCGTAGGCGACGACGCCCACGCCGTTCAACGCGGTCAACGCCGCGAACACCGCGCGGACCCAGAACACCTCGACGCCGATGTGGTCGGCGATGCCTCCCGCGACGCCCGAGACCACCCGGCCGGTGCGGCGGCGGCGCACGGGTGTGTACTGGCGCGTCGTCTCCACCTGCGAACTCACCCCAAGATGGTCACACGGACGGGGAGCCCCTACATCAGGGTTCCACCCGATGCCCGGTTCAGGGTGCCTCCCCGATGTGTGCCGCGCCCGCGGCGAGCATGCTCGTCATCGTGAGCGGGAACCTGAGCACGGCGGGCGTCGAGGAGACGCTCAAGGACTTCTGGGCCAGTCGGCCCAGGCGACCGCAGGCGGGACGCAAGATCGCCGGCGTCGCCGCGGGTATCGGTGAGCGGTACCGGATCGACCCGGTGATCGTCCGGATCGCGTTCGTGGCCATGGCGCTGTGCAACGGTGCCGGCTTCCTCATCTACCTGCTGGGCTGGTTGTGGCTCGCGCAGAGCGACGACCAGGTGTCGCCGGCCGAGGCCCTGCTGGGCCGGGGCCGCAGCTCGACGCCGACCCCGTTGACGATCCTGCTCGGCCTGGCGGTGTTCCCGGCCACCGGCTTCTTCGTCGACGGCGGTTTCACGATGGTGGCCGGCGTGCTGCTGTCCGTCGGCGGCGTCTACCTGCTGCACCGCAACCGGGGCGCGCTCAACCGGCCGGCCCCGACCCCGGAGGTGACCATGGACCAGTCCGCCGACGGTCGGACCGATCGGCACGCCACCGTCCCGCCGACGGCGACGCCGTCCGGACCGCCCGCGTGGGACCCGCTCGGCGCGGCGCCGTTCGCGTGGGACCTGCCCGAGCCGACGCCGGCCGTGGTGTACGAACCGCCCCCGCCGCCGGTACGCCGGCGCCGCTCGCGGGTGGGCAAGGTGACGTTCGGCCTGGTGATGCTCGTGGTCGCGGGTTCCGCGATCGCCTCGGACTCGGCGGCGTGGTTCACCGCGCCGCACGTGCTCGGCCTCGTCGTCGCCGTGCTGGGCCTGGGCCTGGTGGTGGGCGCGTTCCGGGGCGGTGCGCGCGGGCTGATCTGGCTGGTCGTGCCGCTGGCCCTGGCGGGCGTCGGGATGACGTCGATCGACGGGTCGTCGTTCGGCTCGGAGCGGATCGGCGACTACCGGGACACGCCCACGTCGATCGAGCAGGTGCAGCCCCGCTACGACACGAACGCGGGCGAGGTCGTGGTGGACCTGCGGGAGCTGCCGACGACCGGGTCGGTGCGCACGACCGTCGAGGTCGGTGTCGGGACGGCGCAGGTGTTCGTGCCCGAGAACGCGGACGTCACGGTCACCTGCGCGGCGGAACTGGGCTCGTTCGACTGCCTGGACCACAAGCAGGACGGCGCGGACCGCGAACAGCGGGTCGTGGACAGCGGGGCCGACGGTCCCGGCGGACTCAAGATCGAGCTGGACGTGCGTGCCGGCGTCGGAGAGGTGATGGTGACCCGTGGCTGAGGTGGAGACGAACCGGGGAGTCGACGTGGTGGGGCTGGTGTTCGGGGTCTCGGCCCTGGTCGCCGCCGCCTACATGCTCTCCGACGGGAAGTCGTGGCCGGCGTTCCTGGACGTGCGCTGGCTGCTGGCGGGCGGTGCGATGGTGATCGGCATCGGTTTGCTGGCCGGCGCGGCCCGGCGCAAGCGCTGACCTCGCGGAAGGAAGAAGGGCCGTCCAACTTTCGGGGACCAGTTCACACTGTGGACGGCCCTTCCCGCGTTCACTCCCACTCGATGGTGCCCGGCGGCTTGCTCGTCACGTCCAGCACCACGCGGTTGACCTCGGCCACCTCGTTGGTGATCCGGGTCGAGATCCGCTCCAGCACGTCGTAGGGCAGGCGCGTCCAGTCCGCGGTCATGGCGTCCTCGCTGGACACCGGCCGCAGCACGACCGGGTGGCCGTAGGTGCGGCCGTCGCCCTGCACGCCCACGCTGCGCACGTCCGCCAGCAGCACCACCGGGCACTGCCAGATCTGGTTGTCCAGACCGGCGGAGGTCAGCTCCTCGCGGGCGATGGCGTCGGCCTTGCGCAGGATCTCCAGGCGCTCGGCGGTCACCTCGCCGATGATCCGGATACCCAGACCGGGACCGGGGAACGGCTGGCGCTGCACGATCGTCTCGGGCAGGCCCAGTTCGGTGCCGACCCGGCGCACCTCGTCCTTGAACAACGCGCGCAACGGCTCGACCAGCTCGAACTGGAGGTCGTCGGGCAGGCCGCCCACGTTGTGGTGCGACTTGATGTTCGCCGTGCCCGCGCCGCCGCCGGACTCGACCACGTCCGGGTAGAGCGTGCCCTGGACCAGGAACCGGTAGTCGCCCTCGGCCTTGAGGTCGCGTTCGGCCTGCTCGAACACGCGGATGAACTCGCGGCCGATGATCTTGCGCTTCCGCTCGGGGTCGGTGACGCCCGCCAGCGCGCCGAGGAACCGCTCACGCGCGTCCACGGTCACCAGCTTCACGCCCGTCGCGGCCACGTAGTCCCGCTCGACCTGGGCGCGTTCGCCCGCGCGCAGCAGGCCGTGGTCGACGAACACGCAGGTCAACCGGTCGCCGATGGCGCGCTGCACCAGGGCCGCGGCCACCGCCGAGTCCACGCCGCCGGACAGGCCGCAGATGGCCTTGCCGTCGCCGACCTGCTTCTTGATCAGCGCCACCTGCTCGTCGACGATCGACGAGGTCGTCCACTGGGGACGGATGCCCGCGATGTCGTGCAGGAACCGGCGCAGCACCTCCTGGCCGTGCGGCGAGTGGCCGACCTCCGGGTGGTACTGGACGCCGGCGAACCGGCGTTCGCGGTCCTCGAACGCGGCCACGGGCGCGCCCTCGGAACCGGCGGTGACCGTGAAGCCCTCGGGCGCCTCGGTCACGCAGTCGCCGTGCGACATCCACACCGGGTGGCCGGCGGGCAGGTCGTCGTGCAGCACGCCGGCCGTGCCGCCGACGGTCAGCTCGGTGCGGCCGTACTCCCGGGTGCCGGTGTGCGCGACCGTGCCGCCGAGTGCGCGGGCCATGGCCTGGAAGCCGTAGCAGATGCCGAACACCGGCACGTCCAGCTCGAACAGCTTGGGGTCGACCTGCGGTGCGCCCGGTTCGTAGACGCTGGACGGGCCGCCGGACAGCACGATCGCGGCGGGGTCCTTGGCCAGCAGTTCGTCGGCGGTCGCGGTGTGCGGCACGACCTCGGAGTACACCTGAGCCTCACGCACCCGGCGGGCGATCAGCTGCGCGTACTGCGCGCCGAAGTCCACGACCAGTACGGGACGGTTGTTGCTGTCGGCCACTGCTGTCAAAACCTCTCGTCGGGGCGAATACGCGCAGGTGAAGCATGTCAGACGCGGCGGGGCCGCCGCTCACCGGAGTTGTGCGCCCACCGAATAACACCCGCCGTGCGCGCGGCCTACGGTGGGGGCCATGGACGCGACCACCCCCCAGCCCCGCCCCTGCTGGATCGCCGGGCGCCCCGAGCAGGGCGAGGGCTCGATCACCGTCACCCACCCGTTCGACGACACCGAGGTCGCCACGGTCGCCGTGCCGTCACCGGCGCAGGTCGAGCAGGCGATCGCCGCGGCGGCGGCCGTGGCCAAGGAGTTCCGCCGCACGCCCGCGCACGTGCGCGCCTCCGCGTTGCAGAAGGTCGCGCGGCTGCTGGAGGAGCGGGTCGAGGAGATCGCCGAGACCATCACGGCCGAGAACGGCAAGCCGCTGAAGTGGGCTTACGCCGAGGTGGGCCGGGCCGCGAACACGTTCCGCTTCGCCGCCGAGGAGGCCCGCCGCTACGTCGGCGAGTTGCAGCGCCTGGACACCGACGCGAACGGCGAGGGCCGGATGGCGATCATCCGCCGCCAGCCGCGCGGACCGGTGCTGGCGGTGGCGCCGTTCAACTTCCCGCTCAACCTCGTGGCGCACAAGGTGGCACCCGCGCTCGCGGTGGGCACGCCGGTGATCGTGAAGCCCGCGTCGGCCACGCCGCTGTCGGCCTTGTTGCTGGGCGAACTGCTCGCCGAGACCGACCTGCCCGAGGGCGCGTTCTCCGTACTGCCCGTGCGCGGTCGTGACATGGACAAGCTGATCACGGACCCGCGACTGCCGATCATCTCGTTCACCGGGTCGACCGGCGTCGGCAAGGCGATCACGGAGGCGGCGCCGGGCAAGCACGTCCTCATGGAGCTGGGCAGCAACGCGGCGGCGGTCGTGCTGCCGGACTGGCCGGACCTGGACCGGGCGGCGGCGCGGATCGCGACGTTCGGCAACTACCAGGCGGGCCAGTCGTGCATCGCGGTGCAGCGGGTCGTCGTGCACCGGGACATCGCGGACGAGTTCATCCCCAAGCTGGTCGCGGCGGTCAAGGCGCTCAAGACCGGCGACCCGCACGACCCCGAGGTCGAGGTCGGGCCGCTGATCGACGAGGCCAACGCCAAGCGCGTCGAGGAGTGGGTGCAGGAGGCCGTGTCCCTGGGCGCGGTGCTGCACACGGGCGGGCAGCGGGAGGGCGCGACCGTGGCGCCGACCCTGCTCCAGGACGTGCCGGTGCAGGCGCGGGTGTGGCACCAGGAGGTCTTCGGCCCGGTGCTGTCGGTGTCCGTGGTCGACTCGGTGCAGGAGGCGTTCGACCAGGTCAACGCGACCGATTTCGGATTGCAGGCGGGTATTTTCACGCGCGACGTCACCGTGGCGTTCGAAGCGGCGGCGGAACTCGAGGTCGGCGGCGTGATCGTCGGCGACGTGCCGTCCTATCGCGCGGACCAGATGCCGTACGGCGGCGTCAAGGGTTCGGGCACCGGCCGGGAAGGCGTCCGTTCCGCGATGGACGACTTCACCGAGGAACGCACCCTGGTGCTCACCGGAATCGCACTCTGATTCCAGGCGCCACTCGGCGGCCCATTTCCTCCACGGAAATGGGCCGCCTCCACGAAAGCGGAACCACCCGTGTGGGCGGACCCTGTGCACCGGGTCCACCCACACGGTTTTTCATGTCACGCGATTACCTGGTGCCTTCCGGGGAAACCGGATCAGGCGACCGGCGCCAGGGTGCCGGGCGTGGCCACGTACTCGGCGTACCAGGCCTGGCGCGGGCTGGTGATCTGGCGGACGTCCTGGCCGAGGTACTTCGGCGCGAGGGTCTGCCAGGTGTCGAACGCGAGACCGGTGCCCACGTTCTCGGTCTGGTAGTAGCCGTCGAACCGGAGCACCGAGGTGAACCGCTGGTCGAACCCGCCGACGCACGACTCCTGGGTCAGGTTCTGACCCGGGACCAGCGCGGCGTCGATGCAGTAGCCCGAGTGCGCGGAGATGAGCACCGAGCCGCCGAAGGCGCTGTCGCAGCGGTACCAGAGCTGGCTCGCGCTGGTGCTGCGGACGGCCGTCGTGATCCGCGCACCGGGCGCGAGCGACGCGCGGTCGATGTCGACCACGGTGTTGCTGTACGGGTTGACGATCTTGAACGGACCGAAGCACGCCTGCGTCGAGACGTCTCCGTTCACCTTGACGTCGGTGGCCTTCGCGGGGCCGGAATCCGTCGTCGCGGCACTGGCCTGGGTCGCCCCCAGAATGGCGAGCGAACCCACCGCGGCGACCATGGACAGCAGCTTGATCATTCGTGACTTCACAGGTATGTCCCCCTGTTGTCGTCGGTCGCAGCCCCCCTGGCGCGACCTATTCCATCATGCATCGGCGAATACGCCGATTGCAAGGAATCAATCGTTATTCCAACCGAGTGGACAATAGGGAAGAAAACCAATACATCGCGGTACCACAATGTGAGTACCAAAGAAAACACGAAATGCCACGACGCCACTACTCGATCTTGGTCGGCGCGGTAGTCCCACTGGAAAGGAAAGAAGCTCCCGCCCCGTCACGGAGCGAGAGCTTCCCCTGGTCGACCAGCTCAGCCGCGGATGGTGAGCCCGACCTTCTGGAACTCCTTGAGGTCCGAGTAGCCCGTCTTGGCCATCGCCCGGCGCAGCGCGCCGAACAGGTTGGTCACGCCGCGCGGGTCCACCGACGGCCCGAACAGCAGGCTGCTCAGGTCCACGACCTGGTCCACGCCCGTCGACACGTGGCTGCGTGGCACCGACGGGTGCGCGGAGGACGCCGTCCAGTACAGGCCCTGGCCGGGCGCCTCGGCCGCCGCCGCGAGCGGCTCGCCGAGCATCACGGCGTCCGCGCCGCACGCGATCGACTTGGCCACGTCGCCGCTCGTGAGCACGCCGCCGTCGGCGATCACGTGCACGTACCGGCCGCCGGTCTCGTCGAGGTAGTCGCGCCGGGCCGCCGCCGCGTCCGCGATCGCGGTCGCCATCGGCACGCCGATGCCCAGCACCGAGTCCGTGGTCGTGACGCCGGGCGCGTACCCGTAACCGACGATCACGCCCGCCGCGCCCGTGCGCATCAGGTGCATGGCCGTGCGGTAGTCGCCGACGCCGCCGGCGATCACCGGGATGTCCAGGTCGGCGATGAACGACTTGAGGTTCAGCGGCTCGCCGTCCCGGGACACGTGCTCGGCCGAGATGATCGTGCCCTGCACGACCAGGATCTCCACGCCCGCGGCCAGCAGGTCCGGCGCGAACTCGGCCGCCCGCTGCGGGCTGACCCGCACCGCGACCGTCACGCCCGACTCGCGCACCTGCTTGACCGCCTCGGCGATCAGGTCCATCCGCACCGGCGCCGCGTGCAACTCCTGGAGCACGCGCACCGGCGCCGCCGGGTCGTCGGTGTCCTCCACCGCGCGCACCAGGCGGAACAGCGCCTCTTCCACGTCGCCGTGCCGGGCCCACAGGCCCTCCGCGTTGAGGACGCCCAAGCCGCCCAGTTCGCCGATCGCGACCGCCGTGCCCGGCGACACGATCGCGTCGGTCGGGTGGGTGATCAACGGGATCTCGAACCGGTAGGCGTCGATCTGCCACGCCGTCGAGACGTCCTTGGAGGAGCGGGTCCTCCGGGACGGGATGATCTCGACGTCGTCCAGCTCGTAGGCCCGCCTCGCGGTCCGGCCCATGCCGATCTCGACCAGATCGCGCACCTTGTTCGTCCTCTCGTGGAGCTTTGCTAGCGGCTCGTGTAGTTCGGGGCTTCCACGGTCATCGTGATGTCGTGGGGGTGGCTCTCCTTCAGCCCCGCCGCCGTGATCCGGACCAGCTGCTTGGTCCGCAGTTCGTCGATGGTCCGCGAGCCCGTGTAGCCCATGGCCATCCGCAGGCCGCCGACGAGCTGGTACGCGACCTGCGAGAGCGGGCCGCGGAACGGCGTGCGCCCCTCGATGCCCTCGGGCACGAGCTTGTCCTCGGACAGCACGTCGTCCTGGAAGTAGCGGTCCTTGGAGTAGGACTTGGTGTTGTCGCCACGGCCGCGCAGCGCGCCCAGCGACCCCATGCCCCGGTAGGTCTTGAACTGCTTGCCGTTGACCAGCACGACCTCGCCCGGCGCCTCGGCCGTGCCCGCGAGCAGGCTGCCGACCATGACCACGCCGGCACCCGCCGCGATGGCCTTGGCGATGTCGCCCGAGTACTGGATGCCGCCGTCGCCGATCACCGGCACACCGGCCGGGTCGCACGCCAGGTTCGCCTCGTAGATCGCGCTGATCTGTGGCACGCCCACGCCCGCGACCACGCGCGTGGTGCAGATCGAGCCGGGGCCGACGCCGACCTTCACGCCGTCCGCGCCCGCGTCCACCAGCGCCTGCGCGCCGGCCCGCGTGGCCACGTTGCCGCCGACCACGTCGACCGCGTCGCCGAGTTCCTTCTTGATCCGCGCGACCATCTCCAGCACGTTGCGCTGGTGGCCGTGCGCGGTGTCGACCATGAGCACGTCCACGCCGACGTCCGCGAGCGCCATGGCCCGGGAGAACGCGTCCTCGCCGACGCCGATCGCCGCCGCGCACAGCAGGCGGCCGTCCGGGTCCTTCGACGCGTTCGGGTACTGCTCGGTCTTGACGAAGTCCTTGACCGTGATCAGGCCGCGCAGCTTGCCGTCGCCGTCCACGATCGGCAGCTTCTCGACCTTGTGCCGGCGCAGCAGGCCCAGCGCGGCCTCGGCCGAGACACCGACCTGCGCGGTGACCAGCGGGCCCTTGGTCATGACCTCGCTGACCCGGCGGTTGTGGTCGACCTCGAAGCGCATGTCGCGGTTGGTGATGATGCCGACGAGCCGGCCGTTGTCGTCGGTCACCGGCACGCCGGAGATCCGGTAGCGCGCGCACAGGTCGTCGACGTGCTTGATCGTGTCGTCGGGCGTGCACGTCACGGGGTCGGACACCATGCCCGCCTCGGACCGCTTGACCGTCTCGACCTGGCGGGCCTGGTCCTCGATCGACAGATTGCGGTGCAGCACGCCGATGCCGCCCTGACGGGCCATGGCGATGGCCATGCGCGACTCGGTGACCGTGTCCATCGCCGCGGACGCGAGCGGGATGCCGAGGCGGACGTTACGGGTCAGCCGGGTGCCGGTGTCGACCGCACTCGGGATGATCTCCGACTCGGCGGGGAGCAGCAGTACGTCGTCGAACGTCAGTCCCAGCATGGCGAACTTGCTCGGGACTCCGTCTGCGTTCAGCTCGCTGGTCATGGGGGCTTGCGTGCCTTCCGTCGTGCGGTGATCCCGCCGTCGCGGCCGGTTTTTCCGCAGGCGGCGATGGGTTCAGCCCATGGTATCTGGACGCGGTCGGGGGTCCTGCCGGTACCGTGCGGGGTCGTGCCGCACGACGCGTTGCCACCAGACCCGTTCGCGGGCGACCCCGAGGACCCGGCCCGGACCCTCGGCGAGCCCGTCGACGACCACGACCACCCGCCGATGGACGACACCGAGCGTGCCGAACTCATCGGGGACCTCAGCGACCTCGCCGTCTACCAGGCGCTGCTGGAACACCGCGGGGTGCGCGGGATCGTGGTGGACTGCGGTGAGTGCGACGAGCCGCACTACCACGACTGGGCGTTGCTGAGGTCGTCGCTGGAACAGCTGCTGTCCGACGGCCGGATGCGCCCGCACGAGCCCGCGTTCGACCCCGACCCGGCCGCGTACGTGAGCTGGGAGTACTGCCGCGGTTACGCGGACGGCGTCACCGCGAGCGAGAACGCGCGCTGACGACGTGATCCGAAGTACACGTAAGCCCGGTCACTGACGACAAAAGCCCGTCACCTCCGCGGAGGTGACGGGCTTTCGCGTTCGTGGTTCAGCTCGTCGGGGACGACTGCTCGGGCACGATCTCGTTGCGCGCCCCGTTCTCGGACTGCGTGCCGCTGGGCAACGCAGGGACCGTGGTCTCGTTCGTTGTCGTCGGCGGCGTGGTGGACTGCGGCACTGTCGGCTCGATCGTCGTCGGCTGCGGCTCCACCTTCGGCGGCGTCGTGGTGAGCGTGGTGCTCGGCGCGGGCGGCGGGGTGGACGGCGTGCTCGTCGGCGCCGGAGTGCTGGTCAGCTCCTGCATCAGCGACGTGTGCGTCTGGGTGAGGTCGGCCTTGCCGTCGTCCGCCGAGATCGACGGCAGCGAGGCGCCGGCCTTGTCGAGCAGGTCGCGTGCCTCGTCGACCCGACCGTCGCGCAGTGCGGCGCGGGCGGTGTCGAGGTCGGTGCGCACCGCGACGGCGGCCTCCACGGACCGCGCGTGCTCGGAGTACAGGACCTTGGTCAGCCCCCACAGCGTGTCGCCGGGCAGCGCGTCGCGCGCGACCAGGCTGACGCCGGTGAACGCGATGGCGAGGATCGCCGCCGCGCTGGCGAGGGGGATGAGGAAGCGGTGCCGGCCGCGTTGCTGGGGCCGGGCCGCGGCGATCGTGGCCGCGGCGGTGTCGACGTCGACGAGTTCGCCGACCGGTTTGCTGTGCACCTCGCGGCGCCAGGCGAGCAGCAGTGCGTTCAGCTCGTCGTCGACGAGCGACTCGTCCTGGTCCCCGACGCGTCCGCCCAACGCGTCCAGCAGTGCGTCGTCGGCTCGAATGCCGGCGAGGTCGTCCCCTGGCTCGTCCTCCGGGGTGAGCGGGGTTCTCTCATCCTGTCCGCGCACGACTTTGCCGTTGCCCTTCCCGTGCTGGTCGACCACTTCAGACCACCTCCTCCGTCGCCAAGGTCTTGCGGAGGCGGGCGAGCGCGCGGTGTTGCGCGACCCGGACCGCACCCGGCGTAGACCCGACGGCGTCGGCGGTCTCTTCGGCCGACAGACCGACGACCACTCGAAGCAACAGGATTTCCCGCTGCTTCTCCGGAAGGATCTTCAGGAGTTGGGCCATCCGGCCGGACAGTTCGCCCTGCATGGCGCGCTGTTCGGGCCCGGCCTCGGTTTCGGGGGCATCCGGCACCTCCGGAACCGGCTCCGACCGGTTCCGCGCGGCCGACCGATGGGCATCGGCCACCTTGTGCGCCGCGATGCCGTACACGAACGCCAAGAAGGGCCGACCCTGGTCGCGATAGCTGGGCAAGGCCGTCAGCACCGCGAGACACACCTCCTGGGCCACGTCGTCCGCCGAAGCGAAAGACCTCTCCTGCCTTCCGACTCGGGCGCGGCAGTACCGCACCACCAGGGGGCGTATGGACGCCAGCAGCTTCTCGATCGCGTGGCGGTCGCCATCGACGGCTGCGCCCACTTCGGCGTCCAGTCCGTCCCCCAAGTTGGTCATCGCAGACAACAGCCCTGGTGTTACGCGTACGCGTACCGACAACGAACGGCACGTCGACGTCCGACGTCGCCCGTACCGGTGACCAATACCGTACCGGTTGCGTCGACCTCCGGTGGTCGACAGGTCCCCCGCACCACCCCTGACCTGGCGACACGCCGACGACACGGACCCAGCCCGGCGACGACTGTCACCGGGCTGGTGCAGGGAGGGTCCGATCGGCGGCGGGTTACGACACCAGGCCGCGACGGAAGCCGTGCGCGACGGCCTGGGCGCGGTCGCGGACGCCGAGCTTGCGGAAGAGCCGGCGCGCGTGGGTCTTGACGGTGTCCTCCGACAGGTAGAGCTCGCGGCCGATCTGGCCGTTGCTCTTGCCCTGGCTCATCCCGCGCAGAACCTGGAGTTCGCGCTCGGTGAGCTGGACGCCCGGATCGGAGGGCTGACGAGGTGCGGGCACGCTCGTGCTGGCGAGGGTGTGCGCGAGCGCGGCGACCAACTCGGGACGCGAGGCGTCCCAGCGGAGGTAACCGCGTGCGCCGCCGGCGATCGCGGCAGCGATGCTGCCCGCGTCGTCCGGCGCCCCGAACACGATGACGTTTGCCTGCGGGTTGGCCGAGACGAGTCGACGGGTCGCTTCGACCCCGGTCGGGACGGCGCGCTGGGTTCCCACCAGCACAACGTCGACCGGCTGACGGGAGAAGCGGGCCAACAACTCGTCACCGTGCGCTACGCAGTCGATGCGACTGACCCCGGGGACAGCCGACATCACACGGGTTAGGCCCTCCCGCACACTGCGCCGGTCGTCGCAAATAAGGACCGTGGTCACGGGGACTCCTTCCTGCAGCCGAGTGACGTTCCACTTCCCCTATCGGACGCCGGGGCCCGAACCTTGACACGATCCGGTGCTTAATCCGTCCAGAAGTTCGTCTTCGAGTCTGCGTTCGGGGGTTCCCCGGAACGGAGCAGCGCCGCCGGCGGCGACGGCCGGCGGGCGCGGGGTCGTCGGCTGATCGGATCAGCTCTCCGTAACGTGCAGCTCAGAGCGGTTTCGGCCGTGTTCGCCAACTTTTCACCGCCCGCACTGTTGCGGTTTGCGCCGATCGTGAAGGCACCGGACACCACCGGCCGGGACAACGAAAACAGCCCCGTGGAGTTGGTGTGATTTAGGTCACATACTAGCAGCTACGCGCCCCGTCGGCCGCTTTCGAGTGTCCCCCACTCCACCGACGCGGTCCCCGGGACGGGACAGGACGCGAGGGTCTGTCGCGTACCGGGGGCCCACCCGCGAGGGCGGGCGGGTGCGTCGGCGGTCGGATCGCCACGACCACCGGATGGTGACGGAACGTCGCCTTCGGCGGGTGCGGGACGACCCCGACCACCCGCCCGTCGGGTCGGCGGTCGGGCCGAGGAGCGCGTCGGCCCGACCCCCGCCTCGACGGCGGGGCACGGGGTGGATAGGACGAGCGCGCACGGCCGGTCCTCGGGAGGTGATCACCCTCGGCCGGACGACGCAGGAATCCGGAACCCGTGCCGTCAGGGGTGGGGACGATCGACACGCGCCCAAGGCCCGGGCGGCGGGTCGATCACCGGGTCGGCTGGACGGGATGTCGTGCGGAGGCAGCCGCCGCGCCACACCCTCACCGCGCCGCACCCACGACGCCCACCCGGCACCACACCCACGACGCCAGGCCCACACGACTCCGGACCGGCAACGCAGGACCCACCCGGCACAGCCCTACCCGGCACCGGACCTACCCAGCGCCGGACCCCGACGCACCGGACCCGGCGCGACTCACCTCTGCCACGCCCCACGGCATCCTCACGCAGCGCGCCGAACCCGGCGGCACCGCACCCGGAGCCCGTGCCGGGTCCCCCTCGGCCTGTTCCGGACCGGTGGAGGTGGCCGGCGGTGGAGCGGCCGGTCGATGCGGTCCAGGTGGCCTGCCGGTGGTCGACCGGCTGGATGCCCGGATGGGTCGAGGCTTTCGATCGACGTGGCCGTCCAGGCGGTCGACGTGGTCGGGGCGGCACGGTCGGGGCGTGTCGACGGGCGGCGGGGGGCGGCGGTGTCGCGGGCCCGGTGATGATCTTGTTCGCGATCGGTCCGGTGGGTGGGGCGTGGTGGGCTCGTGGGCCCGTGAGGGCTTCGTCGGCCCGGTACCGGAGATTCAGCGCGGTGGTGCGTGCGCGGTGTGCGTTTCGGGCGGCGGTGCCCGTCGGTGCGTATTCGTGGTGTCGCCCGGTTGTGTGATCACAGAGTTCGCATGGAACCGGCGATCAGGGGTACGCGTCGCGGCCGGCGCCACGTCGGGACCATGGCGGGCGGCTCCACCCCGGGTGGTGCCCGGTGGGCTCGATCACCTTGTGCCGCAACGGATTCCGTCGCGTCGTGCGACAACGCCCCGGCATGGCCGACGGGCCTGGTCGCCGGCGCTTCGTCCGTTCACCTCCGGTCACGGGCGACTTCGGGGTGATCACCCATCGAATGAATTGACCAGGTTCAGTCGGGCACCCCCTTGAACAAGTTTTGACGCGGTTCTACGGTGGATCATCGTTAGGCCGAACGGAGTATTGGTCCTTGGGCCAAGGAGGCGGTCTAGATGGCGGACACCCGAAGGCTTCCCGGTCCGAACGCGGATCTGTGGGACTGGCAGATGCGCGGCTCCTGCCGCGGCATGGACAGTGCGTTCTTCTTCCACCCGGACGGTGAACGCGGACCGGCACGCGCACGGCGGGAAGCACGGGCCAAGGCCGTGTGCCTCTCCTGTCCGGTGCTGGAGATGTGCCGAAGGCACGCGTTGGCGGTGCAGGAGCCGTACGGAATATGGGGCGGGCTCTCCGAGTCCGAACGCGACACCATCATCAAGGCCCGCAAGCGGCAACTCACCATGGCCTGAAGAGCGGCGGCACGCGGAAGGGGCGGCAACGGAGGACAAGTCCTCCGTGCCGCCCCTTCGCGTCGGAACCCGAACGCGTACCCGGTGGCCCGCCGACCCGGGGGCCTGCCCGCCCGGATCAGGCGATCCGGGCGACCGACCGCCGGCGGGTCGTCCGACCCACCGGGAAACCGACCTTCGGCAGGTCGGACGACCCGCCTACCAGGATCGGCACCCCCGACGGGTCGAGCGGACTACCGGGACCGGCGATGCGAGCCGCCCTGGCCGCTGGGGTCAGTGGCCGTGGCCGTGACCGTGACCGGCCGCGGCGGGGGCTTCCTCTTCCTTCTTCTCCACGACCGCGCTCTCGGTGGTGAGCACCATGCGCGCGATCGAGGCGGCGTTCGCCACCGCGGAACGGGTGACCTTGACCGGGTCGATGATCCCGGCCTCGAGCAGGTCGCCGTAGACCAGCGTGGCGGCGTTGAGGCCGAAGCCCCAGTCGCCCTCGCGGACCTTGTTCACCACGACGGCGCCTTCGAGGCCCGCGTTCGCGGCGATCCAGAACAGCGCCGAACCCAGCGCCTCGCGCAGCACGGCCACGCCGGTCGCCTCGTCGCCGGTCAGGCCGAGCCCGCCGTCGAGCACCTTGGCGGCGTGCACCAGCGCGGAACCGCCGCCGGGCACGATGCCCTCCTCGACCGCGGCCTTGGTCGCGGCGACCGCGTCCTCGATGCGGTGCTTGCGCTCCTTGAGTTCGGTCTCGGTGGCCGCGCCGACCTTGATCACCGCGATGCCGCCGGAGAGCTTGGCCAGCCGCTCCTGGAGCTTCTCGCGGTCCCAGTCGGAGTCGGTCGCCTCGATCTCGCGGCGCAGCTGCTCCGCGCGACCCGCGACGTCGGCCTTGGTGCCGCCGCCGTCGACGATCGTGGTGTTGTCCTTGGAGACCACGATGCGCCGGGCGCTGCCCAGCACGTCGAGGCCGGCCTCGGACAGCTTCAGGCCGACCTCGGCCGCGATGACCTGGCCGCCGGTGACGACCGCGAGGTCGTCCAGGAACGCCTTGCGGCGGTCGCCGAAGTACGGCGCCTTGACCGCGACGACGCGCAGGGTCTTGCGCAGCGCGTTCACGACCAGGGTGGACAGCGCCTCGCCCTCGACGTCCTCGGCGATGATCACCAGCGGCTTGCCCGACTCGGCGACCTTCTCCAGCACCGGCAGCAGGTCGGCCAGGGCCGAGATCTTCTCGCGGTGCAGCAGGATGCGGGCGTCCTCGAACACCGTCTCCTGGGCCTCGAGGTCGGTCGCGAAGTGCGCCGAGATGTAGCCCTTGTCGAACTGCACACCCTCGGTGACGACGAGTTCGGTGGCCAGCGTCGAGGACTCCTCGACGGTGATCACGCCGTCCTCGCCGACCTTCTCGATGGCCTCGCCGAGCAGGGCGCCGATCGACTCGTCACGCGACGAGACGGTGCCGACCTGGGCGATGTTGTCGCGGCCCTTGACCGGGGTGGCCTTGGACTTGAGCGCCTCGACCACGGCGTCGGCGGCGGACTGGATGCCCCGGCCCAGCGCCGTCGGGTTGGCACCCGCGGCGACGTTGCGCAGGCCGACGCGGACCATGGCCTGGGCCAGGACGGTCGCGGTCGTCGTGCCGTCGCCGGCCACGTCGTTGGTCTTGGTGGCCACGCTCTTGGCGAGCTGCGCGCCGAGGTTCTCGAACGCGTCGTCCAGCTCGATCTCGCGGGCGATGGTCACGCCGTCGTTGGTGACGGTGGGGCCGCCGAACTTCTTGTCGAGCACGACGTGGCGACCACGCGGGCCAAGGGTGACCTTGACCGTGTCCGCCAGCTTGTTGACGCCGCGCTCAAGCGCCCGACGAGCGTCCTCGTCGAAGCTGATCTGCTTGGGCATTACGTGAGCCTCTCCTGGAAGCGGAAGCGCCCCGAAGACCCCGGGTGGGGCCGCCGGGGCGCCTCATGACAGCGGGGTCGTCAGTTGACGACGGCCAGCACGTCGCGGGCGGAGAGGATCAGGTACTCCTCGCCGTTGTACTTGATCTCGGTGCCGCCGTACTTGGAGTAGACGACGACGTCGCCCACGGCGACGTCGACCGGCACGCGGTTGCCCTTGTCGTCGATCCGGCCGGGGCCGACCGCGAGGACCTTGCCCTCCTGGGGCTTCTCCTTCGCGGTGTCCGGGATCACGAGGCCGGAGGCCGTCGTGGTCTCGGCCTCGCTGGCCTGGACCAGGATCTTGTCTTCGAGCGGCTTGATGTTCACGCTCACCGGGCTGACCTCCACGGTCGTCGAAAGCGTTGGCAGGTTGCGTTTACGGCTCCTGCCACCCCGCCGTCGCGGGGGTCGGGGCGGTCGCTGGTGCCGTGCATCTGGCACTCTACCCATGCGAGTGCCAACGCTTCAACGAACCCCCGTCTCCTCCCCCGGCAAGGTGAACCGCAGCGCGCCTTTCAGGTCACCCCGGAACCGCTCCAGCCCCCGCTCGTAGGCGGTGCGGGCGCCCTTCAAAGCCACCTCGCGGGCCTTGTCGTCGAAGTCGACGTCCGTCCCGGGATGCGGGAACGCGCCGCGCAACGCCACCAGCGCGCCGCCAACGGCGACGTCCACGAGCGGTTGGACGTCGAGCCACGGCAGCGGCGGGTCGACCTCGCGCCGGTCGTCGCCGGGCCACCACGGGTCGATCCACGGCCGCAGCTCCACCTGGAGGTCGACGATCAGCGGGAACACCCAGTGCAGGGTCCGGCACGCGCCCGCGTGCCGGCCGAGCACGTCACGCGCGTGCACGCCGATGTGGAACAGCTCGGGCAGCGCGACCTTGTCCAGGGTCAGGTCGGGCCGCTGGAGGGTGGCCTCGACGATCCGGTCCGACCACAGCAGCTCCCACCAGAACCTGCTGTTCATGCACTTGATCCGGGCGGGTGGCGCGAGCCACACGCCGACGTTGACGTAGTACTCGCGGATCTTGTCCAACGCGGCCCGCCCGGACGGCGACGCCAGGAACCCGATGTGCTTGGAGAAGTGCGTGCCGGGCGTGCCCGGCCCCGGGCCGGGTCCCACGAAGTCGTCGAACAGGCCGCCCTCGACCACGCCGATCAGGTTCACGTTCACGAAGTGGTGCCACGTGGAGTCGGTGACCACGCGACCCACCCCGGCCCGGTGACCGTCGTACGTGGCCACGACCCCGAACGTGTGCGCGATGGTGGGCGTCTTGAGGTTGAGCCCACCGTTCGACGACGCGGTGTTGCCGGCCGGCACCCGTCCGGTGGCGACGATCTCAGGCACGACCTGGCCGCCGCCGGCGGCGTCCGGGTACTCGGGGCTGCCGTCCCGACACGACAGGCCGAGGTTCGGCGGCACGCGAACCTGTCCCTCGTGCGGGTGGTCGGGGAACACGTCGATGCGGCCCAGGCGGCTGCACAGGACCGGGTGCGGGTAGCGCGCGGCCTTCAGCAGGCCGACTCGGGTGCTGTAGAGCTTGAGGTCGAGCACCTGGGGCACGTCGTCGCTCTGGTCGCTGAACTGCGAGCCCGCGTCGTGGCCGATCCGGTTGGAGTCGTTGCGCCGGGCGGTGGTCATGCCGACCTCGCTCGCGCCGAAGTCCTGCCAGTGGCGCTGGCCGCGCAGCCGGTCGACCGAGCCGCACAGCGCGCTGCCGATCGAGCCGTGGTCGCCGGTGCCGAACAGCCCGCCGCCCCGGTTGGCGTGGGCGGTCAACGCGTCGAGTTCGGCGTCGCCGAGCCGCGTGGCCGGGTAGCGGGCCGGGTCGGCGGTGCGGTTGGGGTAGTCGACGCCGTGGATGAACGAGTCGAAGCCGAACAGCCACACCACGTCGTACGTTTCGGGCGTGAAGTGGTCGGGGTCGTCGAAGACGAATCCCTTGATGCTTCGGGAGATCCCCGGCACGCCCTGGAGCACGGCCGCGTTCGACACGGTCGCGCTCAAGTGCGCGACGGTGAGGTCGAAGCGGACGTACGAGCGCTTGTCGTTGATCAGCACGTCGACGAACGTGCGCAACCCGAAGTCGCCGAGGCCGAAGTCCAGGATGCCGTCGGTGACCAGGAGCGTCTTCACGGTGCACGGCCGGCGCCAGGGGAAGAACGCGGTGGGGTCGTCGAGCACGGCGCGCTGTCTGCGGGTGACGAGGTCGAGGAGTCTGCGGTTGCCGGAGCCGATGTCGTCGGTCATGGCCGGTGCCTCACCTTCTGAGGACTCACCTTTCGGGGGAGCGGCGGCTGCCCTCGTGTGGAGGCGGAGTACCGGGGACCTGCGTTAATACCTCATGTTCCGCCGGGTGCGCGGCCGGTGCCGCGCACCCGGACCGGATCAGCGGCGGATCAGGTCGACCAGGGCGGTCCAGTTCTCGCCGCCGCGCCCGGCCGCGATCGCCCGGTGGTAGAGGTCCTGGACCGCCTTCGGCAGGCCCGCGTCGAGCCCGGCGTCCTCGCTCGCGGCCACGATGTGGTCGGTCGTGGCACCCATCATCGTGATGTTCGCGAGGTCGCCGGGGTGTTGCCCGCTGTCGACGCTCGTCACGGTCTCGTCGAGGTAGAACGACATCGTGTCGAGGGTTTCGCGCATGTACGGTGCGAAGTCCTTCGCCGACACCCCGGCCGTGCCGACCAGGGCGAACGCGTGCAGCATGCCCGCGAGCACGGTCAGGAACAGGTCGAGCTGCGCCTGGTAGTGCAGCTGCGCCGGCACCGGGTCGGCGCCGAGGTAGTCGGTACGGCCGAGCAGCGCCAGCGTGTCGCGGTACTCGGCGAACACGTCCTCCGGCCCGCTGTAGAACGCGTACGCGGCCTCCGTGCCGAGCAGCGGCGCGGGCACCATCAAGCCGCCGACCAGCAGCGTGCCGCCGCGGGCGGCGACCGCCTCGGCGGCCTCGCGGGTCCGGTCGGGCGTGTCCGAGCTGAGGTTGACCACGACCTTGCCGGTCAGGTCGAGCCCGTCGAGCACGGCGTCGGCGGCCCGGTAGTCGGTGAGGCTGAGCACGATCAGCCGGTTCGCGGCCACGGCGTCGGCCCGCTCCGCCCACACCGCGCCGGCCGCGAGCACGTCGTCCGCGCGCGACCGGGTCCGGTTCCACACGGTCACGGCGTGGCCCGCGGCGAGCCACAACTTCACCATGCCCTGGCCCATCGGCCCGAGTCCGATCAGGGTCAACGGGGTCCTGCTGTCGGTCATGTCGGTCCTCTCTCGTCCCTTGCGACGAGGTTCGCGTTTGCCGCTGCGGGTCGGCTGCGGGTTTGCTGGTGGCGTGCGATTCGGGGTGCTCGGTCCGCTCGTGGTGTGGGACGACGACGGCACGCCCGTCGCCGTGCCCGAGACCAAGGTCCGTGCGCTGCTGGCGGAACTGCTGCTGGCGGCCGGTCGCCCGGTGTCGGCGGACCGGCTGGTCGAGGTGCTGTGGGACGGTCGGGAACGGTCGCGCAACACGTTGCAGACCAGGGTTTCGCAGCTGCGCCGGGCGTTGGGCACGCGTGATCTCGTGACGTACTCGGCCGCCGGGTACGCGCTGCGGGTCGACGCGGGCACGCTGGACCTGCTGCGGTTCCGCGAGCTGGTGTCCCGGGCGCGCACGGCCGACCCGGTCGCGGCGGCGGCGCTGCTGGACGACGCGGTCACGTTGTGGCGCGGTGACCGCGACGACCTGGAGGATGAGCGGATCGCGGCGGTGGAGGACCGCGCGGCGGCACACCTGGCGATCGGGTCCACTGTGGACGTTTCCGCCGAGGTGGCGCGGCACCCGACCCGGGAACGCCTGCGCGGCCTGCACATGCGCGCCCTGTACCTGTCGGGCAGGCACGTGGAGGCGTTGGCGAGCTTCACCGACCTGCGCGACCGGCTCGACGCCGAACTGGGCCTGGAGCCCGGCCCCGAACTGGTCCGGCTGCGCCAGTCCGTGCTGACCCACGACGTGACGCGCGGCGCCCGGCCGAGGCACAACCTGCCCGCGCCCGTTTCCCCTTTGGTGGGAAGGGATTCCGCCGTGTCGGCCGTGCGCACGCTGCTCGACCGGGCACGGCTGGTGACGCTGACCGGGCCGGGCGGCGTGGGGAAGACCCGGCTCGCGCTGGCCGCCGCCCACGGCCTGACGGCGGCGGACGGCGTGTGGCTGGTCGACCTGTCCGGCGCGACCGGCGACCGGGTCGCGGCCGTCGTCGCGGCGGTGCTCGGCGTGCGGGACGAGGGCGACCTGGTCGACGCGGTCGCGGAGACGCTGCGGGTCCGGGAGACCGTGCTGCTGCTGGACAACTGCGAACGCGTGGTCGACGAGGTGGCCACGCTGGTGTCCCGGGCGTTGCGCGCCGCGCCGGGCCTGCGGGTGCTCACGACCAGCCAGGAACCCCTCGGCGTCTCGGGCGAGGCGCTGTACGTGGTGCCCCCGCTGCCCTTGCCGGACGCGATGGCGTTGTTCGCCGAACGGGCCGCCGGGTTCCTCGACGGCGACGACGGGACCGTGGCCGCGATCTGCCGTCGGCTCGACGGCCTGCCGCTGGCGCTGGAACTGGCCGCCCGCCGGGTGCGCGCGCTGGGCGCCGGCGGCGTGCTCGACCGGCTCGACGACCGGCTCCGGCTGCTCGCGGGCGGCCCCCGGGACGCGCCCGAACGCCACCGCACGCTGCGGGCCGCGCTGGACTGGAGCTGGGACCTGCTCGGCGACGCGGAACGCGTGGTGCTGCGCCGTGTGGCCGTGCACGACGAGGGGTGGGCGTTGGACGCGGCCGAGGCCGTGGCGGGCGACGACGCGCTGGACGTGCTGACCCGGCTCGTGGACCGGTCGCTGGTGGTCGCCGCCGAGGGTCGGTTCCGGCTGCTCGACTCCGTGACGCACTACGGGCGCGAACGTTTGCGGGAGGCCGGCGAGGAGGACCCGGTCCGGCTCGCCCACGCCCGGTTCCACCTCGCCCTCGCCGAACGCCCGGGGCTGCGCGCCGGCGGCCAGCTCGCCCGGCTGGCCCGGCTCGACGCGGACACCGCCAACCTGCGTGCCGCGCTGGACGTGCTCACCGGCGCCGAACGGGTCCGGCTGGCCAAGGCGCTGACCTGGTACTGGTTCCTGCGCGGCCGGCTCGGCGAGGCCCGCCGGGCGCTGGCGGGGTCCGCCGACCCGGCCGCGATCGTGTGGGAGGCGGCGTTCGGCGTGCTCGCGGGAGACCCGCTGCCGCCGGACGTGCCGGCCACCGTCGACCAGATCGCCGATCCGGTCGAGGAGGCGTACACGCGCTGGTTCCTGGGCTACGTGCTGTCCACGGTCGGCGACATGCCCGCGGCCGAGCCGCTCACCGAGCGGGCGCTGAGGGTGTTCGAGGACCACGGCGACGACTGGGGCGTGGCCGCCGCGTCCATCGACGTGGTCAGCCAGTCCCTGGCCCGGGGCGATCTTGTCGGCGCGCGGGCCGCCGCGGACCGGGCGTCGACGCTGTTCGACCGGACCGGCGACCGGTGGGGCCGGCTCCAGGTCACGTTCGTGCGCGGCACGCTCGCGGCCATGGCCGGCGACTACCCCGAGGCGGCCCGGGTGCACGGCGAGGGCCTGGTGCTCGCCGAGGAGCTGCGGTCGTGGCCCGAGGTGTCGTTCACGCTGTCCTGGCTGGGCCGCGTGGCGTTGCTGACCTGCGATTTCGTCCGTGGACGCGAGTACCACGAGCGGGCCCGAGGGCTCGCGGGCGCGTTCACGCCGGCCACGATGTACGCCGAGACGGGACTCGCCCTGGGCGCCCGGCGCGAAGGGCGTCTCGACGACGCCGAACACCACCTGCACCGCGTGCTGGCGTGGCACCGCACCGAGGGGTTCGAGAGTGCGGGCACGCTGGTCCTGGCCGAACTCGGGTTCGTGGCCGAGATGCGTGGTGACGCCGAGCGCGCGGCGGCGTGGCACGCCGAAGGGCACGCCCTGGCGTCACGCATCGGCGACCCGAGGGCGATCGCGTTGGCGTGCGAGGGGCTCGCGGGCGCGCACGCGTTGGCCGGTGACCACGCCGAGGCCCGACGGCTGCTCGACGAGGCGACCCGGCTGCGGCTGTCCGTGGACACCCCGCTGCCCGCGGCCGAACGGTTCGACGTGGACCGGATCGAAGCCGTACTTCAGGGAACCTGAACCGTGGACACGGGCAGACCGGGCGTCGTCGACAGGTCCAACCGCGACGGACCCGCACCGGCCGCGACCAGGTGCGCGCCCAACGCCGCGATCATGGCGCCGTTGTCCGTGCACAACCGGGGCCGGGGCACGCGCAGCTCGATCCCGGCCTCGGCGCACCTCTCGGCCGCCAAGCCCGACAGCCGCGAGTTCGCCGCGACACCGCCGGAGATCACCAGCGTGTCGACCTCCAGGTCCTTGCACGCCCGGATCGCCTTCGCGGTCAGCACGTCCGCCACCGCCTCCTGGAACGACGCGGCCACGTCGGCCAGCGGGATCTCCTCGCCGGCCCGCTCCGCGCGCTCGACCCACCGGGCCACCGACGTCTTCAAGCCGGAGAACGAGAAGTCGTAACGCGGGTCGCGCGGACCGGTCAGTCCACGCGGGAACGCGATCGCGCACGCGTTGCCCTGCTTGGCGAGCTTGTCGATCGGCGGACCGCCGGGGTACGGCAGGTCGAGCAGCCGGGCGACCTTGTCGTACGCCTCGCCCGCCGCGTCGTCCACAGTGGACCCGATCTCGGTGATCCGGTGCGCCAGCCCCTCGATCAGCAGTAGCTGCGAGTGGCCGCCCGAGACCAGCAGCGCCAGGCAGCGGGCCGGCAGCGGGCCGTGCTGGAGCGTGTCGGCCGCGACGTGCCCGGCCAGGTGGTTCACGCCGTACAGGGGCTTGTTCAACGCCGCCGCGTACGCCTTCGCCGCCGAGACCCCGACCAGCAGCGCGCCCGCGAGCCCGGGACCGGCGGTGACCGCGATCGCGTCCACGTCAGACAGCTCGACCCCGGACGTCTCCAACGCCCGGCGCATCGTCGGCACCATGGCCTCCAGGTGCGCCCGCGACGCCACTTCGGGCACGACGCCGCCGAACCGGGCGTGCTCCTCGACGCTGGACGCGACCTCGTCGGCGAGCAGCTCCAGCGCGCCGTCCGGTCCCAGCCGGACGATGCCGACGCCGGTTTCGTCGCAGGAGGACTCGAATCCCAGGATGAGCCGGTCAGTCACTTTTCGCGGGCCTTCCCATCGTGTACGCGTCGGCACCCGACGGCTGGTAGTAGCGGCGGCGCCGGCCGAGGTGCTCGAAGCCGTGCGCGACGTAGAGGGTGATCGCCGGAACGTTGTCCGTGCGCACCTCGAGGAACACCGGCACGCGGCGCTCGTCGGCCACCGCGAGCAGCGTGCGCAGCAACGTGCGGCCGATGCCGTTGCCCTGCCACCGCTTGTCGACGGCGATCGTGTGGACGCTGCTCTCGAAGTCCGTCAGGCCCAGGCCCGCGTAGCCGACCAGTTCGTCGGCCACGTACGCGCCGACGTAGTGGTGGCCGGCCCGGAGTTCGCCGCGGAACGCGTCGGCGCTCCACGGGTCGTCGGCCGGGAACGACTCGTGCTCGATCCGGACGCACTCGGGCACGTCTTCTTCACGCAGAGGCGCGATGGTGACGACCGGGGTCACTTCAGCACCCGTTTGCGGCCGGTCGGCGCGACGGCGTCGGGCCGGCGCAGGTAGAGCGGGGTCAGCGCGGCCGGGCGGGCGCCCGCGAGCAGGTCCGCGGCGGCGGCCTTCACCAGGGCGTCCGGCGTCGGGTAGCGGGTGTCCAGGACCGGCAGGCCGAGGTCGTACAGCTCGGCGCCCTGGCCGGTGGCGTGCGCGACGCCCAACGCGGGCAGCTTGGCCACCAGGTCCGCCGGGCTTTCGACGTGCGGGCCGTCGGTGCGCCGGCCGGCCGCGTCGTACGCCGCCCAGTAGACCTCGCGGCGGCGGGCGTCGGTGGCCACGAGCAGCGGCTGACCGGTGTGCGCGGCGAGCGCGATCGCGTCGGTCGTGGGCACCGGGTAGACAGGCCGGTTGAGCGCCTGGCCCAGCGCGGCGGCCGTGACCAGGCCGACCCGCAGACCGGTGAACGGGCCGGGCCCCGAACCGACCACGATCGCGTCCAGGTCCGGGAAGACCAGGCCGGCCTCGGCCAACGCCTCGAGCAGGTGGGGTGTCAGCAACTCGCCGTGCGCCTTGGGGTCGACCGTGACCCGTTGGGCGATCAGGCGCGGCCCGTCCGCCGTCAGCTCGACGGCCCCGGCGGTCACGGCGGGGGTGGCGGTGTCCAGAGCGAGCACAAACACAGTCGTCCACTGTACGGGTGGGCCGGTACGACACTTGCGTTGACGTCCACGTCAACCCGGAAGGTGGGCAGCGTGCGCATCGGGGAACTGGCTCGGCTGGGTGGGACGACCACCCGGGCGTTGCGCTACTACGAATCGCTCGGCCTGCTGACCGCGCGGCGGAACTCCACGGGACAGCGCGAGTACGACGAGGACGACCTGCGGCTGCTGGCCGAGATCAGGTCGCTCACCGGACTCGGCTTCGCGCTGGAGGACACCCGGCCGTTCGTGGAGTGCCTGCGCGACGGGCACTCCAGCGGCGACGCGTGCCCCGCGTCGGTCGCGGTGTACCGGCGCAAGCTCGCCGAGCTGGAGGAGTGCGTGACCAGGCTCGAGGCCGCCCGCGACCGGGTGCGCGCACAACTGGAGCAGGCGGAACGAAGGGGAAGACCGTGCGCACGTTGAACGACGAGACGTTCCGCGAGACCGTGGGCGGCGGTGCCGTCCTGGTCGAGTTCTCGGCCACGTGGTGCCCGCCGTGCCGGATGGTCGAGCCCGTGCTGGACGAGATCGACCGGGAACTGGCGGGCCTGGACGTGTACAAGATCGACACGGACGAGAGCCCGGTGACCGCACGGGACCAGAAGGTCATGTCCGCGCCGACGATGCAGTTGTGGCGCGACGGCGAACTCGTGGCCCAGATCGTGGGTGCCCGGCCGAAGTCCCAGCTGCTGGCCTGGTTGGAGCCGCACCTGGGGTGACGGTGTCCGGACCTCGGGGGTCCGCGGCCGAAGCGGCGTGGCCGTGCCGCCCCGGGGTGGCCGTCCACGCGCCGCCGTGGCCGCGACACCACCCGGGGTGACAAGGTTGGCCCATGCTGCTGCCCGCCCTGGCCGCCCCGCCGGACCGCACCGCCCTGCGCTTCCCCGACCGTTCGCTGACCTACGCCGGACTGGCCGCCGAGGCGGCGGCGGTGGCGGCGGGACTGGCCGGGGCCTCCCGGGTCGCGGTGTGGGCCCGGCCGGATTCCCGGACGTGCGTGGCGATCGTCGGCGCGCTGCTGGCGGGCGTGGCCGTGGTGCCGCTGAACCCCAAGCTGGGGTCGCGCGAGCTGGACCACGTGCTGGCGGACAGCTCACCCGACCTGGTGATCGACGACGAGCTGCCGGCGGGCGAGCCCGGTGCGCTGCCGACCGTCGACGGCGAGACCCCGGCGTTGATCGTCTACACCTCGGGCACGACCGGCCCGCCCAAGGGCGTCGTCCTGCCGCACCGGGCGTTGGCGTCCAACCTGGACGCGCTGGCGTCCGCCTGGGAGTGGACCGCCGACGACGTCGTGGTCCACGGCCTGCCGCTGTTCCACGTGCACGGCCTGGTCGTCGGGGTGATCGGCGTGCTGCGGCGTGGCGGGACCGTGCACCACCTGGGCACGTTCTCCGCCGCCGCGGCTTCGGCGGCGCTGGCCGGCGACGGCACGGTCTTCTTCGGCGTGCCGACCATGTACCACCGCCTGACCGCCGGGGACGCGGGAGGTTTCCGCCACGCCCGGCTCCTGGTCTCCGGTTCGGCCGCCCTGCCCGCGACCGTCCACGCACGCGTGCGCGAACTGACCGGGCAGGAGGTCGTCGAGCGCTACGGCATGACCGAGACGTTGATGAACACCGGTGTGCGGGCAGGCGGGGAACGTCGGCCCGGGACCGTCGGCCCGCCGCTGGACGGCGTCGAGGTCCGCGTGGTGACCGAGGAAGGCGTCCCGGCACCGCGCGACACCCTCGGCGAGGTCGAGGTGCGCGGCCCGAACCTGTTCCTGGAGTACCTGAACCGCCCCGACGCGACGGCCGCGGCGTTCCGCGCCGGCTGGTTCCGCACCGGCGACCTGGGCGTCCTCGAAGACGACGGCTACCTGCGCCTGGTCGGCCGGCAGGCGACGGACCTGATCAAGACCGGCGGCTACCGCGTCGGCGCGGGCGAGGTGGAGAACGCGCTCCTGGAGCACCCGGCCGTCCGGGAGGTCGCGGTGACCGGCGAACCCGACGACGACCTCGGCGAGCGCATCGTCGCCTGGGTGGTCCCGGACTCGGACGTCACGGCCGACGAGCTGGCCTCCCACGTGGCCGGCCTGCTCACCCCGCACAAGCGCCCCAGGGTGGTCCGGTTCGTGGACTCGTTGCCCCGCAACGACATGGGCAAGGTCCTCAAGCGCGAACTGCGCTGACCCGGTCCACCCAGGTGCCGTGCGGGTGCAGGTGGGCGACGCGGACGTCGTCGTCCCGGCGCTCCAACTCGATCAGCAGGTGGTCGTCGGACAGCCGCGCGGCGCCCTCGCCCCACTCCACGGCCACGACCGCGTCCACCAGGTCGGTGTCGAGGTCGAGGTCGTCCAGCTCGTCGAGGTCGCCGAGCCGGTACGCGTCCACGTGCACCAACGACACGCTGCGGCCCCCGGGCGCCGGCGAGTGCACCCGCGCGATCACGAACGTGGGCGAGCTGACCCGCCCGAGGACGCCGAGCCCGGACGCCAGCCCGCGCACCAGCGCGGTCTTCCCGGCGCCGAGCGGACCGGACAGCAGCAGCAGGTCGCCGCCGCCGACCACACCGCCCAGTCGCCGCCCGAACTCCTCGGTGTCCTCCACGGTCGCCAGTTCCACGCTCGTCGTCACCGCAGCCCGCCTTCGACCCGTTCGGCGGCGCTGCGCCGAACCAGCCCGATCAGGTGCTCGTCCACCAGTCCGGGCCGTTCCAACATGACCATGTGCCCCGCGCCCTCGACGCGGACCAGTTCGCCGTGCGGCATCTCCTCGGCCATCCGCTCGGCGTGCGAGAACGGCGTAAGGCGGTCGGCGTCACCGCTGATCACGAGCACCTCGCAGTGCTTCAGACCGGCGAGAGCTTTATACCGGTCGTGCGTGCCGAGCGTTTCGAGGAACCCGGTGAGCACGCGCACCGACACGCCGTTGATCATCTCGGCCATGAGGTCGACCAGCGACGCGCCCACGTCGCGGTCGCCGAACGCGAGCGCCCGGATCCCGCTCCACGTCAGCAGGTCCGCCCGCCGCCGCACCCACTCGACGACCCCGGGCTGCAGCCCCGCCAGCCGCCCGACGCCGAGCGTGACCGGGTTGTACCGGGACAGCACCGACTTCGGCAGGCCCGCGCCGCCGACCGCGCCGGCCGCCGTGCCGACCAGCGCGACGCCCCGGACCCGCTCGGCGAACAGCTCGGGCCGGCGCTCGGCCAGCGCCATGATCGTCATTCCGCCCATGGAGTGACCGACGAGCACCAACGGGCCGTCCGGCGCGACGGAGCGCAACACCGCGTCGAGGTCGGCGGCGCACTGCTCGATCGTGCCGCCCTCGGGGCCCGGCTGCCCGGACCGGCCGTGCCCGCGCTGGTCGTACAGCACCTGGCGGACCGGCGGGTCGACCAGTCCGGCGAGGTCTCGCCGCTGGAAGTGCCAGCACCGCCGGTCGAGCGCGAACCCGTGCACGTAGACGACGGTCAGCACGGCGTCGCCCGCCTCCGGGTCGACCTCCTCGACCGACAGCGGAACGCCGTCGTCGGCCGCGACCGTCGACTCGCGGGACGGGACCAGGCGGCCTAACGGCTCGTCGGCGTACGGATCGGCGATCCCGCGATCGTGGTTCACCCGCTTGTGGTGCGCCGCGACGCCGACCGCGACGCCCGTGGCCGCCGCACCGACGATCCCCCCGACCCAGCCGACCGTCTTCCAGACCGCGTTCACCGGAACGTCCGGTGCACGCGTGCCCGGTACATGCCGGTGACGATCTCGTAGTCGATCGTCCCCAGCGTGTCGGCCCACTCGCGAGCCGTGGGTTCGCCCCGCTCACCCGACCCGAACAGCACGACCTCGTCCCCCTCCTCGACCACGTCGTCACCGCAGTCGACCACGATCTGGTCCATGCAGACCCGTCCGACCACCGGGCGCCGGCGCCCGCGCAGCAGGACGTGCATGCGGTTGGACAGCCCGCGCGGCACGCCGTCGGCGTACCCGACGGGAACCAGCGCCACGGTCGTATCGGTCTTGGTGGTCCAGGTGAAACCGTAGGAGACCGAATCACCGGCCGACACCCGTTTGGTGAGCGCCACCGACGAGTGGAAGGACATGACCGGCCGCAGGTCGACGGCACCGGACACGGGGTCGAGCCCGTACAGGGCGATGCCGGGCCGGACGATGTCGAAGTGCAGGTCGGGTCGCGTCAGCAGGCCGGCCGAGTTGCACAGGTGCCGCAAGGGCTCCAGCCCGGCGTCGCGCGCCTGCGCGTAGGCGTCGGCGAACCGCGCGGCCTGGAGGTCGTTGGCCGGGTGGCCGGGCTCGTCCGCGCAGGCCAGGTGCGACCACACGGCCACGACCTCGACCTCGGGCGCCTTCGCGGCCCTGCGCACCAGGTCGGCCCAGTCCTCGGGCCGGCAGCCGTTGCGCGACAACCCGGTGTCGATCTTGAGGTGCACGCGGGCCCGCCGCTTGGCCACCCGTGCGGCGGCCTGGACGGCCTCCAACCTGCGCACGGAGGACACGGACAGGTCGATCCCGGCCGAAATCCCGGCCGAGTAGTCCACGGAGACCGGGTCGAGCCAGCACAGCACGGGCACCTCGAGCCCGGCCCGCCGCAGCACCAGCGCTTCGCTCAACGACGCGGCGCCCAGCCAGGACGCCCCGGCCGCCACCGCCGCCCGTGCGACCTCGACGGCACCGTGCCCGTACCCGTCGGCCTTGACCACCGCCATGGTCGCGGCGCCGGGCGCGAGGGCGGCGAGCAGGCCCACGTTGTGCCGCAGGGCATCGAGGTCGACCCGGACTTCAGCATGAAGGTGAGCAGCCATAACTCCTTCATGTTGGCACACCGCGGGCCCTCGACCGCCCTGACGGCGCACCCGCCGCTACTCCGAAGGCACGAGGGCGCGCACCGTCCGCACGGCGTCGGGCACGGCCGCCAGCAGGCTCGAAGCCGGGATCGGAGCACCCGATGCGGCCAGGTCGGCGGCCAGCGTGTGGACGTGGGCGGCGCCGGCCGCGGCCAGGAGCGGGTCCGTCCCGGACGCCAGCAGGGCGCCGATCAACCCCGACAGCACGTCCCCCGACCCCGCCGTCGCGGCCCACGACGACCCGGCCCGGTTGACCAGCGTGCGCCCGTCCGGCGCGGCGATCACGGTCGCGTGGCCCTTGAGCAGCACCACGGCGTCGAACCGCGCGGCGGCCCGCCGCGCGGCACCGACCCGGTCGTCGCCGACCGCCCCGGCCAGCCGTGCGAACTCGCGGTCGTGCGGCGTCAGCACCAGCGGCGTCGCGGGGTCGCGCGCGTCGGACAGGGACGGGTTCGTGGCGAGGAGCGTGATCGCGTCGGCGTCGACGCACACCGGCACCCCCGCTTCGAGCACGGTCCGCAACGCGGCCTCGGCACTCGACCCGGTGCCCAGACCCGGCCCGACCACCCACGCCTGGACGCGGCCCGCGTCCGTGATCGACCCGGTGCAGATCGCCTCCGGCCACCGCGCCCGCACGGCCTCGGCGGCGGCACCGGCGTAGCGCACCATGCCCGACGTGCCGAGCACGGCGGCGCCCGTGGCGAGCACGGCCGCGCCCGGGTACACCGACGACCCGGCCGCCACCCCGGTCACGCCCTGCGTGTACTTGTCCGACGACCGCCCCGGCACCGGCCACAGCGCACCGATCTCGGCGGACGTCAGTTCCGACAGGTACGGCGAGTCCACCGACAGCCCGATGTCCACCAGCCGCACGTCACCGCAGTCGGCCAGGGCGTGCACCGGTTTGAGGCACCCGAACGTCACGGTCACCGCCGCCCGCACGTGCCGGCCCGACGCGGCACCGGTGTCCGCGTCGAGCCCGCTCGGCAGGTCCACGGCCAGGATCGGCGCCGTCACGCGCTCGACGTGCGCCACGGCGTCCGGGCGCAACCCGCCGCGACCGGACAGGCCCACGATCCCGTCGACGACCAGGTCCACCTCGGGCAGCAGGTCCACGACCCGACCACCGGCCCGGCGGAACGCCGCCAACCCGGCCCGATGCGCGCGTTCGGGAGCGAGCAGCACGGCGTACACGCGCACGCCGCGTCGGCGCAGGAAGTACCCGGCCCACAACGCGTCACCGCCGTTGTTGCCCGCACCGACGAGCAGACCGACCCGACGGCGTCCGTCCAGCATGGACAGCGCCACCGTCGCCGTGCCGAACGCGGCACGCCGCATCAGCACGGACTCCGCGACCGGCGCACGTTCCTCGGCGGCCCTGACCTCGGCCGCGGTCCACATCCCTCGCACGCCGGCCAGCCTGCCCTACTCCACGGTCACGGACTTGGCCAGGTTGCGCGGCTTGTCCACGTCGTACCCGCGCGACTTGGCGATCTCGGCGGCCAGCACCTGCAACGGCACGGTCGAGATCAGCGGCTGGAGCAGCGTGGGCACGGCCGGCACCTCGATCAGGTGGTCGGCGAACGGCCGGACCGTCTCGTCGCCCTCCTCGGCGATCACGATCGTGCGCGCGCCCCGGGCCTGGATCTCGGAGATGTTCGAGACCAGCTTGGAGTGCAGCACCGCACGCCCCCTGGGGGACGGCATCACGACCACGACCGGCAGGCCCGGCTCGATCAGCGCGATCGGCCCGTGCTTCAGCTCGCCCGCCGCGAAGCCCTCGGCGTGCATGTACGCGAGTTCCTTCAGCTTCAACGCGCCTTCGAGGGCGACCGGGTAGCCGACGTGGCGACCGAGGAACAGCACGGCCTTCGAGTCGGCCAGCGACCGGGCCAGCGCGCGCACGTCCTCGACCTTCTCCAGGACCCGTGCGACGGCGTCGGGCATGGCCTCCAGCTCGTGGAACTCACGGGCGACCTCGTCGGGGTACTTCGTGCCGCGCGCCTGCGCCAGGGCAAGGCCGACCAGGTAGTTCGCCGCGATCTGGGCGAGGAACGCCTTGGTCGAGGCGACGCCGATCTCGGGGCCGGCGTGCGTGTAGAGCACGGCGTCGGACTCGCGCGGGATCTGTGCGCCGTTGGTGTTGCACACGGCCAGCACGCGGGCCTTCTGCGCGCGGGCGTGGCGCACGGCCTCCAGCGTGTCGGCGGTCTCGCCCGACTGGGAGACGGCGACGACGAGCGTGTCACGGTCGAGCACCGGGTCGCGGTAGCGGAACTCCGACGCCAGTTCGACCTCGACGGGCAGCCGCGTCCAGTGCTCGATGGCGTACTTCGCGACCAGGCCCGAGTGGTAGGCCGAGCCGCACGCGACGACGAAGACCTTGTCCACGTCCCGCAGGTCCTGGTCGGACAGGCGCTGTTCGTCGAGGACGATCCGGCCGTCGCGGAAGTGGCCGCGCAGCGTGTTGGCGAGTGCTTCGGGCTGCTCCTCGATCTCCTTGAGCATGAAGTACTCGTGGCCGCCCTTCTCGGCGGCGGACAGGTCCCAGTCGACCGTGAACGGCTTGACCTCGACGGGTTCGCCCGCGAAGTCGGTCACGGTGTACCCGGCGCGGTCGATCACCACGACCTGGTCCTGGCCGAGTTCGACGGCTTCGCGGGTGTGCTCGATGAACGCGGACACGTCCGAGGCCAGGAACGTCTCGCCGACGCCGACGCCGACCACCAGCGGCGACGAGCGGCGGGCGGCGACCACGACGTCCGGCTGGTCGGCGTGGGTCACGACCAGGGTGAACGCGCCTTCGAGGCGGCGGACCACGGTGCGGACGCTCGCGACGAGGTCACCGGCCGTGTCGCCGGCGGCGTACGCGAGGGCGACGAGGTGTGCGGTCGTCTCGGTGTCGGTGTCGCTGGCCATCTCGATGCCGAGGGCTTCCAACTCGGCGCGCAGCACGGCGAAGTTCTCGATGATCCCGTTGTGCACGACCGCGACCCGTCCGGTGGTGTCGCGGTGCGGGTGGGAGTTGCGGTCGACGGGCGCACCGTGCGTGGCCCACCTCGTGTGCCCCATGCCGACCGTGCCGGCGAAGACACCGCGACCGACCTCGTCGAGCACGGCTTCGAGGTTGGCCAGCCGACCGGCCTTGCGTTCGACGGCCAGCCCGCCCGCGCCGTCGAGCACGGCGACCCCGGCCGAGTCGTAACCCCGGTACTCCAGTCGTCGGAGCCCGTCCAGCACGACGTCGAGCGCCGAGCGGTGTCCCACGTATCCCACGATTCCGCACACGACGCACAGCGTAGCCAGACCAGTGATGTCACCCAAAAGAGGCGCCGGCCACGTTTTCGCTGGTCAACCCCCAGAATGGTGTAGACCAATTGTCCGGTGCGCCCACCGACCACGATCGACTACCGTTCATCCGGTGAGCGGCGACTCGGCGAAGCAGGTCCTCGACACGCTCGGCAGGCCCGGACCGCACAGGGTGCTGCGCGGCGACCTGGGCGTGGCCGGACTGCCCGGGGTCGTCTACACCCCCGAACGCGGCCTGGGACTGCCCGCCGTGGCGTTCGGCCACGGCCTGCTCCAACCCGTGAACCGCTACCGGGCGTTGCTCAGGCACCTGGCTTCGTGGGGAATCGTCGCCGCCGCCCCGGCCACCCGACCGCTGATGTCGGCACGCCTACTGGCGACGAACCTGCGCACCACCCTCGACGTGTGCACGGGCGTGCGCCTGGGCGACGGCGAGATCAGCGTCGACCCGACCCGTCTCGCCGTGGCGGGCCACTCCATGGGCGGCGGCGCGGCGGTGCTGGCGGCGGCAGAGGACGACCGCGTCCGCGCGGTGGTCACCCTGGCAGTCACGGAAACCCACCCGTCGGCACTGGACGCAGCCCGCGAGATCACCGTCCCCGGCCTGCACCTGGCCGCAGCGGAAGACCGCATCGCCCCACCCGTGGGACACGCCGAGGCGATAGTGACCGCCTGGGCCGGCCCGGTGCAGTTGCGCACGTTGCCGAAAACCACCCACCTGGGCTTCGCGGAAGGCCGCCACTGGAGCGAACTGCTGCTGGACGGCAAGGGCGAACGCACGGCACAGCGCCTGGCGAAGTCCCTGGCGACAGCCTTCCTCCTGCGCATCCTCACCAAGGACAACCGCTGGGACGAACTACTGACGTCCCCGGTCAAGGGCGCCCCCTTGACCCTCCACCGCTGAAGCGGGACACCACCAGCACGGCCACACCCTCAGGCCCGAACGCACATTTCACGGTGTCCGAACGCACAACTCGCAGTGTCTGAACGCATAACTCGCGCGTTCGAACTCAGGTCAACCAGCTCTGCCCGCTCAGATCGTCATCGTCCTCGACCGGCGCCGAACGCCGCCGCGGCGTGGCCGGCGGCAACGGCACACCAGCCGAAACCGGAGCAGGAGCAGGAGCAGGAGCAGGAGGAACGTCGTCCTCCTCCTCAGGCCCGAACGCCAACTCCCCATCACGCTGCTGAGCCGGCGCCCACTGCGACTGCCGCTGAGAAGCCTTGTCCCCCTCCGCGACAACCTTCTCGGCCTTCTCGCGCAACCGCTCACGATCAGCCACCAACCGGGCCTCACGCTCACGAGCCTCGGCGGCCAACCGCTCACGATCGGCCTGAAGGGCCCCGGTCACCTGCGCATTGGCACGACGCGCTGCCTCCAGCCGCTCGTCGAAAGCCGCCTTCACCGCCGGGTCGACCTCGATGACGCTCACCGTCAACGACCTCCCTCGTCACCCAGAACGCCCTGCACCCGACTCAGGTTCATGTCGTCGTCGAACAGCGACCCGCTGGTCCGCCACTGACTGGGGCTGCGCTCCGACTCGCCGTTCTGCTGCTGCCCGCCCCCGGCCATGCCGCCACCCATCATCCCGCCGCCCATCATGCCCCCACCGGCCGTACCGGTGGTCTGATGAGGGCCGTCCTGCATGCTCGGCAACGTCGCCGACCCGGCTTCACCGGCCTGGGACGCGTTGGTGTCCGCCAGGTCCGCATCGCCGGCCGACCCACTCCACGGCGTGTCCGTACCCGAACCGCCAAGCACGGAGTCCGCGACGTCGAACCCGCCGTTCCCACCCAGGATCGACGCACCCGACGCGGTGGTCACACCCTCGTTGGACGCCCCGTCGAACGAGGGCGCGGCCCACCCCGAACCAGGCACACCGGCATGCGCCGGTCCACCGAAGCTGTGGTCACCGTGAGCCGGTCGATCGCCGGTCGGCGCGGTCCAGGCACCCTGATCGCCGTGGACGGGCGCACTCACATCCGCCACGGGCACACCCCAGGCGGGCGGGACAGCACTGCCCTGGGCAGGCGTACCGACACCTCCCGACACGGCACTGCCCTGCGTCGCCCCCTCCGCCGGCGCGGGCCCACCCTGGACCACACCGTCCGCCACCGCACTGCCCTGCGTCACACCGTCCGGCGAGCCGAACCCACCCGACGCGGAACCCTCCTGCGTCGCCCCACTCGGCCCGACACCGCCGTCGACCGGCCCGTCCACCGGCAACGCGTGGAAACCTTCGTCCACCGGCAACGCGCGGAAGCCCTCGTCCGGCGCGGGCAAGGTCGTCACGTCACCCGGCACACCGGGCTTCTCGTCCGCCTTGTCCGCACCGAACCCGACCCCGTACTCCTCGGGCGTCCCGTCACCGTCGTCGACCGTCAGGTTGATCTCACCGGTGAGCGGATCGACCTCGGCGGTGATCGACAACCCCTCCAGCTCGATCAACGCCTTGCCGTCCGCACCCGCCTGCACCGGCACCGACCCGTCGCCCGCGGAGGCGGGGCCACCGGCCGGAGTCGGCGCGGTCCCACCGGCCGCGGCCCCACCCGGCACGGTCCCGGTCAACGGAGCCGCACCGTTCTGCCCCAACAACGCGTTGAGCGCGTCCGGGTTCTTGCCGAAGTCGACGTCGTAGGTCTTCGGCTCACTCGTCGGCGTGTCGACGGTGATCTTGACGTGGCCGTTCTCGTCCGGCTCGGTGACCGTGATCTCGTTCTCACCGCTGCGGATCTTGACGGTCTCCGGCTCTTCCTCGCCCTTGAGCCCGTCCGGCTTGCCCGCGTTCGGGTCGTCCGGCTTCCCGTCACCGTCGAGGTCGTCGGGCTTGCCGTCGCCATCGGTGTCACCGGGTACGTCCGGCTTCCCGTCCCCGTCCTTGTCCAACGGGTTCTCGATCTTGGGCACCTCGGGCGTGCCGCCGCCACCGGGCGGGGTCCCGCCGCCACCGGGCGGAGTGCCGCCCCCACCAGGCGTACCGGACGTGCCGCCGGGCGTACCGGACGTGCCACCCGGCTGGTCGACCTTGTCCCGACCGCCCTGCTCGCCGGTGAACGACGGCGGGTCGCCGACCTGCCCGAACGGCTTGTCGGTGAGCTGGCCGTCGAGCTGGCCGAACATCGTGTCGTACGTGCCCTGCACGCCGGTCTGCACGGCCTGGCAGTACCCGTCGAACGCCTGCTTCTTGCCGTCGAACTCCTGGCACAGCCCGCGCAGCTTGTTCTTGGCGTCCTCGATGATCCGGTCGCGGACGTCGGTGATCCAGTCGGACCAGCCCATGCCGACGAGGATGCCCAGCGGTCCGCCGCAGATCGCGCCGATGACCGTGCCGGTCAACCAGCCCGGCACGCCGGCCAGCCAGTCGAGGATGCCGCCGTCGTTCTCGAAGACGTCGCCCTTGGCCTGCCGGATGGCTTCCTTGGCCTGGTCGACGGTCAGCCCGCCGCACTGCTCCGAGTACATGTCGTGCACGTGCTGGGCGAATTCCTTGACCTGCTGCTGCATCGTGCCCACAGCGGTCGTGATCGTGCCGGGCGCACCCTTGGTGTTCTGGATGAACGTGCCCGCGGTGTTGAGGAACTTGCCGTTGTAGCCGTTGGCCGCGTTGGCCGCGTCGCCCTCCCAGGCGCCGAGCGCGTTCCACGCCGTGCCCAGGCCGTTCTCGTGGTTGTCGAGGTCGGCCGCGGCCTTGTTGATCTTCTCGGCGTCCTCGCGGAACTTGGCGAAGTCGATCTCGGAGACCTCGTCGTAGTTCCGGTAGATGTACTCCGTGAGCTGCGGCGCCTGGCCGTTGTGCCCGATGACCGGCGCGGCCTCGGCGTAGATCGGGATGAACTTCTCGAAGAAGCGCAGACCGGGCGCGCCGGCGTCGAGCAGCACGTCGGACGTGGGCACGTCGCCGGTCTCGTTCAGCACCTTCTGCGTGCTGCCGAGTTCGCGCTCCTCCTTGGCCTTGTTCACCAAGGAGTCGGCCTCGCCGCCCTCCATCGTCCAGGCGCCGTGCTCCATCTCCTCGTTGACGTTGTAGGCGACGCTGGCGCCGCCGGTCACGGGTGCGAGCAGGACACCGCCGGCGTGCTGCCAGAAGCCCGGGTCGTCGGGGACCTCGACGCCGTTCGCCTCGGCGTACCGGCGGACGTCCTCCTCCGAACCACCGGAACCGGCCAGCGCGCGGACCAACTGCTTCTTGGTCTCCGGCGTGACGTTCGGGTCGTCGAGGAGCTGCTTGATCTCGTTCTGGTCTGCCACCACGTCACCCCTGGAACTGGCCGGACGTGGCCGATTCGTTGCTCTCGTACGACTTCGCCACGTCGTTGAGACGTTGCGCCACGTTGTTCGCTTCCGTGCCGAACGTCTCCATGCTCGCGCCGAGGCGGTCGAAATAGGACCGGTACTTGGTCTCGACGCCGCGGAACTTGCGGCCGACCTGGCCCGCACCGACGGCCGGGGTCACCCCGCTCTTCATCTGGATGATGTCCGCACCGTGGTCCTGGTACTGCTTGGCCACGTTCTGCAACTCACCCGGTCCGACGCCGAAGCCGGCCATGTCCTGCCTCCCCTCGTTCCCCGATCGGACGCCGCGAAGCGTCTTCGGGTTCCGTGGTCAGGGTGCCGGCTCGGCGGCGGGAAATACCGCGGAACGCCTATTCACGGTGCCTAAGCAAATACGGCGATCAGTGCACAGAGGACACTACGCCCGCGAGTCGCCGCGCCGCCGTTTCCGCGATCTCGTGGGTCGACGCCTCGACCATCACGCGCACCAACTGCTCGGTCCCGGAAGGGCGCAGCAGCACGCGTCCCTCGTCGCCGAGTTCCGCCGTGACGGCCGCCACCGCGTCGTTCACCGAGACCGCCTCGGCCACCGCCGCCTTGTCCGCGACGACGACGTTCACGAGCACCTGCGGCAGCCGCTTCATCACGCCCGCGAGGTCGGCGAGCGATCTGCCGGTCTGGGCCATGCGGGCCATGAGCCGCAACGCGGTCAGCAGGCCGTCACCGGTCGTGGCGTGCGCGGGCAGCACGACGTGGCCGGACTGCTCGCCGCCCAGCGCGTACCCGCCGGCCCGCAGCTCCTCCAGCACGTACCGGTCGCCGACAGCGGTGGTGCGCAGGGTGATGCCGTGCTCGCGCATGGCCAGGTGCAGGCCGAGGTTGCTCATCACGGTCGCCACGAGCGTGTCGTCGGTCAGCTCGCCCGCGTCCCGCATGGCCAGCGCGATCACGGCCATGATCTGGTCGCCGTCGATCTCCACGCCCGCCGCGTCGACGGCCAGGCAGCGGTCGGCGTCGCCGTCGTGCGCGATGCCGAGGTCGGCGCCGTGTTCGAGGACAGCGGCACGCACCTGGTCCAGGTGGGTCGAGCCGCAGCCCTCGTTGATGTTGAGGCCGTCGGGCGCGGCGTGGATCTCCACGACCTCGGCGCCGGCGCGGCGGTACAGGTCGGGGGCGGCGACGGACGCGGCGCCGTTGGCGCAGTCGACGACGACCTTGATGCCGTCGAGGCGGTGCGGGGTGACCGACAGCAGGTGGTCGACGTAGCGGCGTTCGGCGTCGGCGATGTCGCGGACGCGGCCGACATCGGCACCGGTCGGCCGGTGCGCGTCGGCGTCGGCCATGCGCTGCTCGATCTCGTCCTCGACCGCGTCGGGCAGCTTGTGCCCGCCGGCCGCGAAGAGCTTGATGCCGTTGTCGGGCATGGGGTTGTGCGACGCGGAGATCATCACGCCGACGTCCGCGCCGAGGTCGGCGACCAGGAACGCCACGGCCGGCGTGGGCAGCACGCCGACCCGCAGCACGTCCGCGCCGGCGGCGGCGAGGCCCGCGACGACGGCGGCCTCCAGCATCTCGCCACTGGCCCGGGGATCGCGGCCGACGACGGCGACCGGCCGGTGCGAGCGGTCGTGTTCGGCGAGGACCCTGGCGGCGGCGGAAGCGAGGGACAGTGCCAGTTCCGGGGTGAGGGTCGTGTTCGCGCGTCCGCGGACGCCGTCGGTGCCGAACAACCGTGCCATGGTCGCCTGAGCCTCCGTGATCAACCACACATCTTCGGGCGGGGAAAAGCACAGCGGGAGCAGCAGTTCGTCGAAGAACTGGCTGCTCCCGCTGCGGTGGTGCTCGGGCTCGACCGCGAAGGGTCAGCGCTTGCTGTACTGAGGCGCCTTGCGGGCCTTCTTCAGACCGTACTTCTTGCGCTCCTTGACCCGGGGGTCGCGGGTGAGGAAGCCGGCCTTCTTCAGGACCGGGCGGTCCTCGGAGTCGACGGCGATCAGCGCACGGGCGATCGCGAGGCGCAGCGCACCGGCCTGGCCGGTGGTGCCACCGCCACGCAGGTTCGCGACGACGTCGAACGTCTCCGGCTTCTCGGTCGTGACCAGCGGCTCGCGGATGAGCTGCTGGTGCACCTTGTTCGGGAAGTACGCCTCGAGCGACTTGCCGTTCAGGGTGAACTTGCCGGTGCCGGGAAGCAGGCGCACGCGGACGATGGCCTCCTTGCGGCGGCCGACGGTCTGCGCCAGGTGGTGCGCACCGTTGAGCTGGTGGCGCACGACCGGAGCCGCGGCGGACTCCTCCTCGGCGTCGCCTTCGACGGCGGCGTCGTCGGCCTCGTCCGCGGCGTCGGCCTCGACGGCGTCCGCCTCGACAACGGCTTCGGCGTCAGCGTCAGCCTCGACAACGGCTTCGGCCTCGACTGCGGTGCCCGCCTCGACGGCCTCCACGGCCTCGTCGAACTCGGCGGCCTCGGGGGTCGTCACGTCGGTGTCCTCGGTCTGCTGCTCGGTCACTGGGCGACCTTCTTGATCTCGAACGGCTGCGGCTGCTGCGCAGCGTGCGGGTGGTTCGGTCCCGTGTAGACCTTGAGCTTGCCGGCGATCACGCGGCCGAGGCGGTTCTTGGGCAGCATGCCCTTGATCGCCTTCTCGACCAGCCGGTCGGCGCGGGTGTCGAGCACCTCGCCGAAGGACTGCTTGCGCAGACCGCCCGGGAAACCGGAGTGCCGGTACACGAACTCCTGGTCACGCTTCTTGCCGGTCAACGCCACCTTGTCCGCGTTGATGATCACGACGAAGTCGCCGGTGTCAACGTGCGGGGCGTAAGTGGGCTTGTGCTTGCCGCGCAGCAGCGTCGCGGCCTGGGTGGCGAGCCGACCGAGCACCACGTCCTGGGCGTCGATCACGTGCCAGGCTCGGGTCACCTCGCCGGGCTTCGGGCTGTACGTGGGCACGGGTCTACCTCGTCGTCACTTGCGTCTGGGGTCATTGCGGCGGTTGCTCAGGACCTTAAGACCCCAGGTGGGCAAGTGGACCAGAACACGAGGCGCGCACAGCGCCACGAGTACCGCACAACAACGTAGAAAGATACCGGGTGGGTCATGGCCGGGTCAAAACGACCCCCACTAGGGCGACCGGCGCCGCACACGGACGGACCCCGGCACCCCCACGAAGGGGGCCGGGGCCCGGGTCACGCTTCGATCGGGTGAACCCGATTCACCAGCGGACGGTGTTCTGCTGCTCGGCCTGCTGGTAGGCGTCGGTCGCCTGCTGCACGGCCACACCGATCGCGGCGAGCACCGACTGGAGGTCGGCGGCCGAGGTGTTCCACTGGTTCTGCGCCTGCTGGTAGGCCTCCGACGCGCCACCGTCCCACTGGGCGATGACGGGGGCGAGGCGCTGCTTCAGGTCGTCGAGCGCCTGCTGGACCTGGTTGGCCTGCGAGGCGATCTCGCCGCCGGCGTTCGCCAGCTCGCCGAAGTTGACTTCGATGCGTTCGTTCATTGTTCTCCCCTTCGGAAGTCAGTGCCTGGCTGGTGATGGAGCAGAGCTGAAGCGGTCGATCAGCCGTTCAGGCGGCCGAGCAGGCCACCCATCGACTGGTTCTGCTCCTCTTCCTGCCGGCGGTAGATGTCGGCGCTGCCGCTCATCTGCTCGGCGATGGCGCGCAGCGCCTCCTGGAGCTTGCGGGCGTCCTCGTCGAACCGGTTGATCAGGTTCTGGAACGCGGTCGCGGCCTGCCCCTTCCAGGACGCGCCGACCGTGTCGACCGTGCCGCGGAGGCTGCGCAGGATGCCCTGGACGTGCTCGTCGGTGCTGACGATGTCCGTCGCCGCGCCGACGAGCTCCTCGGTACCGGTACCGTAGCCACCAGCCATTGGGAGAACCCCCTTCATGGGTCAGTCAGGTCGTACCCGTTCTTACTCGGTACGCCACTTCCGACGCAGACCCTGTCACGTCCGGTTCCACGGTGTCGCGACTTTCTTCGAAGTAGTTGCGCTCGTAAACGCGTTCGCATTCGCGAGTGGTTCAGGAGAGGATTCGCGCTTGCGAAAAGTCCTCGTCATCGCCACTTTCACGGGGAAGTCGACCACGCGGACCGGGCGCGGAACGGAACCTCGAAGGCGGCTCGGCATTTGCATTCGTGTCCGTTTGCTTCCGCGATTCTTCGGACTCGGGAAGATCCACCGGTCCGAGCGGCAGACCGCGTTCGACGCGGAATCCGGTCGCGACCCGGCGCACGTCCCCGGAGGTCGCCGCGCCACCACCCCGCGTGCGGTTGCCGGCGCGTTGCGCGGCCACCCGCACGCCGGCTTCGGAGGCCGCGCGGCGGGCCCTGGTCACGGCCGCGCCGACGTCGGCGCGGAACCGGCCGACGAGTTCCGGGACACCCGACATTGCCACTCCCAGGTTTCAGTCGACGGTGAGCGTCCGGACGACCTGCTCGCACACGGGACGCACGCGGTCGCCGCCGTCCGCCGGGTACTTGCAGCCGACGCTGACCTGCGCCGTGCCCTGGAACAGCACGTACCAGTCGATGGTCGCCGCACCGGCCGCCTCACGGTAGTGGACCACCCGCTTGCCGGCGAAGTCCGCGGCGGGCTGGAAGCCGGACAGGTTCGAGCCCCGGTCGTACTCCGCGCGCAGCTCGCCGACGGCCCGGTCGTGCTCCTGCGACGAGTCGTAGGTCAGCTTCTGCTCCTGCACGGCGATCACCTCCAGATCGGTGGCCGCCGCCCTCGGCTTGAACAGCACCTTCCGGGTGGAAGCGTCGCTGCCGGTCTGCTCCCAGCTCTCCGGCATCGTGAACCGGTAGTCGTACTGCGCCACGACCCGGCCCTCGGCGGACGTCGGCGTCGGACCGCCGAGGCGGTCCCGGTTGAGCGCCAACGCGATCGAACCGCCGACCACGACCACCAGCGCCACCGCGCCGCCGATCAACCACGGCGCCCGTGACCGCCGCGTCGGCGCGGCCGGGCGGGGAGCGGGGAAGTCGACCGGCGGGAACGGCGCCGACGGCGGGCGCCGCGGCACGATCCGCCGGGTGATCCGCCGCGTCGCGTCGTCCGGCGTGATCTTGTGGGTGACCTCGTCCGGCCCCGGCGGCAACGCGCCCGTGCGCAACGGGTCCTGCGAGACCGCGCGCAACGCGCCCCGCGCCACGACCGTCTCGGGCTGGTCGATGCTCGTCGGCAGCACACCGGTCTGCTCGCGGACCAGCCGCGCCACCAACGGGATCCGGCTCGTGCCGCCGACCAGGAACACGCCCGCGAGCCCGCGCGGGCTCAGCCCGGCCTCGCGCACGGCCGTGGCGACCAGCGCGGCGGCCCGGTCCAGCGGCCCGGTCACCAGCCGTTCGAGATCGGACCGGGTCACGTGGGCGTCCGGGAACGGCGGCGGCATCGGCACGTCGGTGTACGCGTGCCGGGACAACGTCTCCTTGGCACCGCGCACGTCCTGGCCCAGCACGCGCCGCTTGCGCCGATCGGCCAACTCCCGGCCCTCGACCAACCGCCGCCACGCCTCCGGGTCGCCGGGCGAGACCAGCGAACCGACGTGTTCGAGCAACGCCTGGTCGATGTCCGCGCCGCCGAACGCCGGATCGCCCTTCGTCGCCAGGACGCGGAACGACTTGCCCCGCGCGACCACGACACTCGCGTCCACCGTGCCGCCGCCGATGTCGAGCACGGCGAGCGCGGCGCCGTCGGACAGGGCGTGCGTCGCCGAGTGGAACACCGCCGCGGCCACGGGTTCGGGCACCAGCCTGATCTCCTGGCCGAGCCCGCGCCCGGCCTGGAGCAGCACGCGGGTGCGGATCGCGCCCCAGTCTGCCGGGTGCGTGAGCACGAGCAGGTCGACCTGCGCGCCGCCCGCCACGTGCCGTGCCTCGTCGACCGCGCGGCGCAGCACCGCGCGCACCACGTCCACGACCGGCAGCACGCTCGTGCCCAGCAGCAGCTCGCCCTCGTCGACGCGGCGCTTGGGGTGCGGCTCGTAGCGCGACGGGTCGACGGCGGCCTGGCGTTCGGCCTCCTGCCCGACGAACAGCGTGCCGTCGGCGGCGGCGAACACCGCCGAGGGCACGAGGGGGCGGCCGTCGACCACCACCACCTGCGGCTCCCGACCGTCGACCGAGATCGCCACGCAGGTGCTGGAGGTGCCGAAGTCCACCGCGACGCTCAGACCCACAGCCGCCATCCCCTCTCGTCCGCACATGCATACCCGACCACGCCGGACCGTGCGGTCGTCGTGCCCGGACCGCTACCGGCCGAGCGCGCCCGTCGCCGCCTGGTACGCCTTGGCCACGCGCTCGTCCACGTCGACGAGCCCCACGTCGCGGTGGTCGCGCAGGAACGGCTCGATGACCTCCAGCGCGCTCTCCGGGTCGTCGAGCGCGAGGTACACCTCGGCCAGGCCCGCCACCGCGTTCGCGATGCCGAGCACCTCGCCGATCGCGGTGAACTCGCGGTGCGCCGAGACCAGCAGGTCCAACGCCTCCGGCGCCCGGCCCACCGCGATCAGCACCCGGCCGAGCAGGCTCCCCACGTACGCCTGGCCGCGCACGTCGTCCGTGCGGTCCATCAGCTCCACGGACCGCTGCGCGGCCTCGACCGCCCGGTCCATGTCGCCCTCGGCCATCGCGTACGTGCCCAGCCGGTACTGCACCAGGGCCTCGCCGGCCGGATCGCCGCTGCGCGCGGACACCTCGACCAGGCGGGCGAAGTGCGGCAGCGACTCGGCGTACCGGCCGGACGCGGCCAGCATCGAGGCGAACTCGCGCAACGTGGACATCAGCACGCTGTCCACGCCCGCCCGGGTCGCGGCCTCGACCGCCGCCTCCGCCGACGCCACGTCGGGCTCGCCCGTGTGCAGCCGACGGAAGTGCACCAGCGACGCCAGTGCGATCGCCTCCTCGGCCGGGCGGTCGAGGTCGTGCAGCGCGCGGACGCAGTCGATGTAACGGCCCAGCAGCGACCCGTCGATCGCGACCTTGGCCGTCTCCTGGAGGTAGTGCAGCTCGGCACGCCAGTACACGTGGTCGAGGCCGTCGCGCCTCGCCGCGTCCACGACGACCTCGCAGATCCTGATCGCCGAGTCGACGGCCAGGTGCGCGCGGTCGTCGACCAGCAGCCGGTCGAGGATGTGGTGGGCCAGCGGCGCCCAGCCCCGCGTGGCGCACAGCTCGACCGCGCGCAGGGCGAGCGACGCCTCGCGGGCGTACCACTCGGCCGGATCGCCGACGAGCTGGTCCACCTCGATCTGGGAGAGCAGCGCGGGCGGCGGCACGGGCAGCAGCGGCAGCTCGTCCGTGCCCAGCCACGTGCTCTTCACGACGTGGTCGAGCAGGCCGAGCAACTCGTCCGCGTAGGCGCGCAACGCGTCGTCGCACACCTCGTCGCCGTCCGCGCGGGCCAACTCCGCCGCGTACACGGCGAGCAGGTCGTGCAGGCGGTAGCGCGGCTCGCCGGTGGCGTCGCGGCCGACCTCCTCGATGAGGTTGGCGTCCACGAGCTGCTCCAGCGCCGGGTCCGGGTCGTCGAGCCCGGCCAGCGTCTTGACCACCCACGCCGCGATGTCGGCCGCGCCGAGCAGCCCGAGGCGGCGGAACGCGAGCGCGGCGTCCTGGCTCAACGCGGCGTAGCTCAGCGCGAGACCGGCCCGCACCTCCAGGTCGCTGATCGACAGCTCGTCGAGGCGGCGGCGTTCGTCGGCCAGCCGGGACGCCATCTTGGCCAGCGGCAGCGACCGGCGGGCGGCCAGCCGCGCGCCGACGATCCGCAGCGCCAGCGGCAGACCGCCGCACGCCTCCACGATCGCCGCGGCGGCGACCCGGTCCTCGGCGATCCGCTGCGCGCCGACCATGCGGGACAACAGGTCCAGGCCCGGTTCGAACGCCAGTGGCCGGATGCGCACGCCCCGCACGCCCTGGAGGCCCGTGAGCTGGTTGCGGCTGCTGATCAGCACCGCGCAGCCGGGCGTGCCGGGCAGCAGCGGGCGGACCTGGTCGAGCCCGGCGGCGTCGTCGAGCACCACGAGCACCGCCCGGTCGGCGATCCGGGCGCGGAACGCCGCCGCGCGGGCGTCGATCCGGTCCGGGATCTTGGCCGAGTCGACGCCCACGGCCGCGAGCAGTTCGGCGAGCACCTCGGCCGGGTCGCGCGGGCTGCCGCCGGCGCCGTCGAGGCGGACGAAGAGCTGGCCGTCGGGGAACCTGGCGCGCGTCTCGTGCGCGATGCGGACCGTGAGCGCGCTCTTGCCGGTGCCCGGCGCGCCCGTGATCGCCACGACCGGCACGCCCCGGTCGCACGCGAGCAGCTCGGTCGCCTCGGCCTCCAGGTCCGCGCGGCCGACGAAGTCGACGTTGTCCGGCGGGAGCTGGCAGAGCACCGGCCACGCGGGCGGCACGGCGTCGCCGTTGAGCACGGACTGGTGCACGCCGCGCAGGTACTCGCTCGGGTCGACGCCGAGTTCGTCGGCCAGGAGTTCGCGCACGGTCTGGTAGGCGGCGAGCGCCTCGGCCTGCTGGTCGGAGCGGTAGAGGGCGAGCACGAGCTGGCCCCAGAACCGTTCGCGCAACGGGTTCTCGCGGGTCAGCGAGCGCAGTTCGGCCACGAGCCCGCCCGCGCGGCCGGCGTCGAGATCGGCCTCGACGCGGCGTTCGAGCACGAGCAGGCGTTCCTCGAGCAGCGGTGCGACGTCCTCGGCGTGCAGCAGGTCCGAGCGGACGTCGGACAGGGGCGTGCCGCGCCACAGCGCCAAGGCGTCGGCGTAGCGGCCCCGTTCCGACAGGTCGCGGAAGCGGTGCAGGTCGAGGTCGCCGGGAAGGATGTCGACGCGGTAGCCGTTGGTGGTGGTCCGGACCACGTTGGCCGGGCCGAGGGCTTGGCGCAGGCGCGTGACGACCATGTGCAGCGTCGCCCGGACCCGGTGCGGGTTGGGCACGTCACCGTCCCAGAGCCGGGCGACGAGGTCGTCGACGGGCACGGACCGCCCGGCGCGCAGGAGGAGGGTGGCGAGCAGCACCCGGGCCCGCCCGGCGGGTACCGGTACCGGGGCGCCGTCGTGCCACACCTCCAACGGACCGAGCACGCTGAACCGTGTCATTCCCCCACCTCAAGCGCGTCACCGACGTCCGGCGGACGCCTGATGCCCCGGCGGGGACGGTGGTCCGGACCACCGACCGCCCACCGGGACGACCGAGGACGCCGTCCGGCGCAGGGCCGGGCCGCCGTCCTCCCCCAGAGGAAACGGCGATCAGTCTATTCGCGTGTGAGGGAGCTGTGACACGTGTGTGAGCCTTACCGGCCACACTCGACCTCGGGCCCCATGGCCCGGCAGCCGGCACGGTGAACCGGCGGCGACGTCGGTGGTGGAACCGGAGACCCCCAGCTTTGGTTCCGCCACCGGCACCCACACCGGACGTGAGCCGAGTGTGAGAGCCGCCGGGCAGAGTCGGTCCCGAATCACCGGACGAACGGCGATCACGGACCCAGGGGGGTACCGCCGTCCGTCCCGGGGCGGGCGCAGCGGTCGTCGGGGGTCGACCGTTGCCCGCCCCGAGGGTGACGCGGCCCGCGGGACGACCTCTCCCGACTCTCGCGGGCCGCGAGCCCTACCCCGCGAGTCTTCCGTTCGGACACCGTGAATTACGCGTTCGGACACCTTCTTTCGGGTGGCCTTCCCCTTCGCCGGCGGATTCGCCTTGCCATTCACCCTTGGGTCTCTCCGGTTTCTCGGGTACCTGGCCTCGCTCAAGCGCATGGCTCATCCACAGCACCTGATCCACAACGTGTGGTGCCAGTAGGCGCTTCGTAGTCGACTCACGGGTGCCTGAACGCACATTTCGCGATGTCCGAACGCACAACTCATGGTGTCCCAATGCACAACTCACGGTGTCCGAACGCATAACTCGCGCGTTTGCGGGTGGGATCGCGAAAGGAAAGGCCCCGCCGAGGGGGCGGGGCCTTGTCCGGGTAGCGGGAGTGCGGCGGCTAGTCGGGTTGGATCCAGGCGATCTGGACGCGCTGCTGGCCCGCCTTGCGGGTCACCAGCGTGCCCCGGCCCGGAGGCTGGGGCGACGGCTTCAGGTTGCCCACGATCGCGCCCTCCTCCTTCGAACCCGAGCCCACCAGGATCGGCGCCGAGATCTCCTTCAGCTTGCCCAGGATCGGGTCGTACATCGCCCGCGACGCGCCACCCATGCGGCGCACCGTGATGATGTGCAGCCCCACGTCCTTGGCCTGCGGGATGAACTCGGCCAGCGGCTGCAACGGGTTCGCCCCGCCCTGCGGAGCCACCAGGTCGTAGTCGTCCACGATCACGAACAGCTCCGGCCCCTTCCACCAGGACCGGTTCTTCAACTGCTCCTGCGTCACGTCCGGGCCGGGCAGCCGGCCGGTCATGGACGTGCGCACGTCCTTGACGTTGTCGGCCAGCACCGCGGACGACACCGCGTACGACAGCAGGTGGTCGGTGTCGATGAACCCGAGCATCGTGCGCCGGTAGTCGACCAGCAGGATCAACGCCTCGCTGGACGTGTACGACGTCATGATGCCCCGCACGATCGTGCGCAGCAGGTTCGTCTTGCCGCTCTCGCCGTCGGCCAGGCACATGAAGTGCGGGTCGGCGTCGAAGTCCAGGTAGACCGGCGCCAACTCGTCCTCGTTGACGCCGATCGGCACCAGCCGGCCCCGGTTGGGCGCGGTCTGCTGCACGCGGTTCATCAGGTCGGCGTGCGGCAGCAGGTCGGGCAGCAGGCGGACCTGCGGCGCACGGCGGCCACGCCAGGCACCGGACACCTTGGCGACCATGTCCTGCACGCCCTGGGCGACGGTCTCCGGGTCCTCCTGCGCGTCGATGCGCGGCAACGCGGTCAGGAAGTGCAGCTTCTGCGGCGACAGGCCGCGACCGGGACGCCCGGCCGGCACGTTCACCGCCACCTTGCGGTCGACGTCGGACTCGGTCGGGTCGCCCAGCCGCAGCTCGAACCGGGTGCCCAGCAGGTCCTTCATCGCCGGTCGGATCTCGGCCCACCGGTTGGCCGTGACGACCACGTGCACGCCGTACGACAGACCCTGCGCGGCCAGCGCCTGCACCTGCGGCTCCAGCACCTCGAACTCCTGCCGGAAGTTCATCCAGCCGTCGACCAGCAGGAACGCGTCGCCGAAGTCGTCGTCACGGATCTCGCCGCGCCGCTTGCGGTTGCGGAACTCGACCATCGAGTCGATGCCCTGCGCCCGGAACCGCTGCTCGCGCTCGGTGATCAACCCGGACAGCTCGGCCACCATGCGGCGGGCCTTGTCCACGTCGAGCCGCGACGCGAACCCGCCGACGTGCGGCAGGTTCTCCAACGACGCGAGCGTGCCGCCGCCGAGGTCGAGGCAGTAGAACTGCACTTCCTCGGGCGTGTGCGTCAACGCCATGGACGTGACCAGCGTGCGCAGCACCATCGACTTGCCCGACTGCGGACCACCCACGATCGCGCCATGGCCGGCCGCGCCGGAGAAGTCCGCCCACAGCGGGTCACGCCGCTGCTCGAAGGGCTTGTCGACGGTGCCGATCTGCACCTGGAGCTTGCCGTTGGCGAAGAAGCCCGGCGCGGTCAGGCCCCGGTCGTCGGTGGCCTGCAACGGCGGCAGCATGCCGTCCAGCGACGGCGGCTTGTCCAGCGGGTCGAGCCACACCTTGTGCGGATCGGGCCCCTGGCCGCGCAGCCGCTTGACGATCACCTCCAGCTCGGAGGGTTCGAGGCTCTCCTCTTTCTTCTTCTGCTGCTGGACCGGCTCGGCCGGGCGGACCGGTTCCTTGGGGATCTCGACGTACTCGGGCACGAAGAACTTGGGCAGCTTGTTGCCCGCGACCGCGACCGACGGACCGGCGGGCTGCAACCCGGCGGGCCGGTACGGACCGGACACGTACAGCGCCTTGAACCGGGTCAGCGGCGAACCCTGCACGCCCAGGTAGCCGGAGCCGGGGATGGGCGGCAGTTCGTACGCGTCGGGCACGCCGATGGCCGCGCGCGACTCGGCGGCGGAGAACGTCTTCAGACCGATCCGGTACGACAGGTACGTGTCCAGACCGCGCAGCTTGCCCTCCTCCAGGCGCTGCGAGGCGAGCAGCATGTGCATCTGGAGCGACCGGCCGACGCGGCCGATCTGGAGGAAGATCTCGATGAAGTCGGGCTTGGCGGTGAGCATCTCGGAGAACTCGTCGATGCAGATGAACAACGCCGGCAGGGGTTCGATCGGGGCGCCGTTCTCCCGGGCCTTCTCGTAGTCCCAGACGTTCTTGTAGTTGCCCTTGGCCAGGATCTCCTGGCGCCGGGCGACCTCGCCCGCGATCGCGTCCTTCATGCGGTCGACCAGCGTCAGGTCGCCGGCGAGGTTGGTGATCGTGGCGGCGACGTGCGGCGCGGAGTCCAGGCCGAGGAACGTCGCGCCACCCTTGAAGTCGACGAGGATCATGTTGAGCGACGACGACGAGTGCGTGGCCAGCAGGCCGAGCACGAGCGTGCGCAGGAACTCGGACTTGCCGGAACCGGTGGCGCCGACGCACAGGCCGTGCGGGCCCATGCCCTCCATCGCGGCTTCCTTGATGTCCAGTTCCACCGGCTGGCCGAACTCGCCGATGCCGAACGGCACGCGGTAGCGGTCGCGCACCGGGCGTGGCCGCCACGCCTGCTGGATGTCGAACGTCATCGGGTCGCCGGGGATGCCGAGCAGTTCCAGCAGGGCCGGGTTGGACGACAGCGGGTCCTCGTCCGAGCCGCCCGTGTCGACGCCGCCGACCCGGTACGGCGACAGCCGGCGGGCCAGCGCCTCGACCTCGACCACGCTGAGCCAGTCGGGTGCGCCGAACCACTCGACGCCGCCGGCGCTGCGCGCGCCGAGCCGGCCGTCCTCGATCACCAGGCGCAGGCCGCGTCGGGCGGTGAGGTTGCCCAGGGATTCGGACAGGTCGAGCAGCGTGACGCCGACCAGGCCCTCCTCCAGGAGGATCTGCTCCTCGCGGGTGACGTCGCCGTCGTCGATCACGATCACGACGTGCGGCTGGTCGGACGGCGGCGGCGCGTTGCGGGTGAACCGCTGGCGGTCGCGGAGCTGCTCGTCGAGCATCTGCTCGGCCTCGGCCAGGGAGCCGGCCATCATCCGGAGCTGGCCGATGCCGTCGACGATGGACGGGTGCTGCACGTGCGGCAGCCACTTCGCCCACTCCCAGTGCTGCTTGGCCTGGCCGGTGGAGACCACGGCGATGAGCAGGTCGTCGGGCGAGTGGAAGGTGGCCATCTGGGCGATGAGGGCGCGGGCGAGGCCGCGGCGTTCCTCGATCTCGCCGAGCAGGCCGACGGCGGCGAACCCGCGCAGCGCGATGGAGATCGGGAGTTCGGGCACGAGCGAGTGGGCGCGCACGAACCGGCGCAGCGCCAACGTCGCGATGGGCTCCAGTTCCTCGACCGGTCCGGTCTGCGGCGGCACGAGCCGGGTGGCCAGGCGCTGCGAGCCGCGGCCCGCGCGCAGGTGGCAGAAGTCGGGGTCGTTCTGGCGGCGTTCCCACATGCGCCGGGTGGTGGCCAGCGACCACAGCATCTGCGGGTCGGGGTGGACCCACTCGCGTTCGGCGCGCTGCTCGTCGGCGGACTCGCGGGCACGGTCGCGCATCTGGCCGAGGTACCGCAGGTAGTCCTTGCGGTCCTCGTTCATCTCGGCCTTCTTCTGGCCTTTGCCACCGCCCATGCCGCCGGCCATCATGCCGATGGTCGAGATCATCATCATGCCGGGCATGATCATCGCGGCCGGGTTCTTGTTGCTGTAGCTGAACATCAAGACCATCATCCCGACGGATGACACGATCATGACCGCCGGCAACGCCTTCATCATGATGTTGCCGGGGATGACGCGGGGTACCTCGGGCGGGGGTTCGAGGTGGACTTCGCCGCCCGGCGGACGAGGGGCGGCGAGGCGTGCCGTCCGCTTGAACTGCAACGTGCTCACCTGACTGGCACCTCTTCACACTCGTCGATCGAACGCCCGGCCGCGGCCTGGTCGCGAACGACACTATGGCGCATCCGGCGTCGGTGCGACGGTGGGTCCGGAAAAATCGGGGGTGCACGTGTTACCCGGAACGCACCTGTTCGGGTCCCCGATCGGTTCATACTGGGGCGGCCCGGTGGACAGGCAGTGAGCAAGCAATAGGGTCTTCGCCGTCCACAGCACACACTCATCAGGACTTAGGGGGCGCTGGTGGCGACCGGTACGACGGTGTTCAGCCGGGTCACGGTGGTTGCGCCGCGAACGCGTATCGACGTCGCGCTGCCCGCCGACGTGGCGGTGGCGGACCTGCTTCCCATGCTGCTGAACATGGCCAAGGAGGCCACTCCGGACGGTGGCGTCCGGCACGGCGGCTGGGCCCTGGCCAAGCTCGGCGACAGCCCGCTCGACCCGAGCCGGACGCTGGCGTCGCTCGGCGTCGTGGACGGCGAGCTGCTCCAGTTGCGCAAACGCAACGAGAACCCCCCGCCCCCGCTCTACGACGACGTGGTCGACGCGATCGCCGAGTCCGATCCGGACAGCTTCCGCCCGTGGACGAAGGAGACCGCGCGCCGCTACGGCCACCTCGCGGGCGCGCTGGCGTTGATCACGTCCGCGATCGCGGTGCTGCTGGCCGGGCCGCTGGCCGGCGGCGGCAGCCTGGTGCCCGCGATCTGCGCGGGCGTCGCCGCGGTCCTGGCGCTCGCGGCCGGTTCGGTCGTGTCCCGGGCCTACAACGCGACCGGCACCGGCGTGCTGATCGCCGCGTCGGGTGGGCTGCCCATGGCCTACGTCGCCGGCCTCTACACCGTGCCCGGCCAGGTCGACCGGCCGAACCTGCTGCTGGCCAGCGTGCTCGTGCTGATCGTCTCCTCGGCCGCGATCCTCTTGATCGGCAAGGGGATCACGGTCTTCATCGCCGCCGCGACCGCCGGCGCGCTCAGCGGCCTGGCGTTCCTCGTCGGACTGTTCGTCGACGAGACGGTCCAGGGCATCGCGGCGGGCACCGCGGCCGTGTCGCTGGCCGCGTTGTCGATGTTGCCGCGGCTGACGATCCAGCTCGCGAAGCTGCCGCTGCCGACCGTGCCGGGCAGTGCCGAGGACCTCAAGGAGGACACCGGCTTCCCGGAGTACGCGGTGATCGAACGGCGCACCGCCAACGCGCACGAGTACCTCACCGGCATGATCATCGGCTGCGGCGCGGTCGCCGCGCTGTTCTCGATCATCGCGGCCACCGACGGCACGATGTGGGGCCCGCTGCTGGCCATCGTCGTGACCCTGGTGCTGATGTTGCGTGGTCGGGCGTACGCCAACGGCGCGCAGGCCGTGGCGCTGCTGGTGTCCGGCATGCTGACCGGCACCGGCGTGCTGATCGGCTGGCTCGTGGAGTCCACGCCCGACCACCGGCTGCTGTACGTGTTCGGCTCGTTGCTGGTGGTGGGCGCGGTCGGTCTGGTGCTGGGCGTGATCGTGCCGGGCCAGAAGTTCTCGCCGGTGCTGCGCCGCACGGTCGACGTGCTGGAGGCGATCCTGATCGCCGCCGTGCTGCCGCTCGCGCTCGCCGTGCTGAACCTGTACATGGCCATGCGTCAGCTCATCCCCGCCTGAGGCCGCCGTGCACCGGACGACGAAGAAGCTGACGGCCGCCGCCGCGGTCGCGTTGACCCTGGTGACGACGCCGCTCGCACAGGCGCAGCCGACCACGACCACGCGTCCCGGCGTGAACTCGGTGCCGCCCAAGCTCGAACCGGGCCTGCGGCCCCCGGCCGCCAAGCCCGCGCCGGACGTCCCGTACGAGAAGAAGAAGACCTGCATCACGTCGGACACCAAGGACCGGCCGCTGCCCCAGAAGCCGTGGGGGCAGATGCAGCTGCGGCTGGAGGAGGCGCACCGCTTCGCGACCGGCAAGGGCGTGACGCTGGCGATCATCGACACCGGCGTGAACGCGTCCCACCCCCGGCTCGCGGGCCGGGTCACCGGCGGCGGCGACTACGTGGCCAACGAGGGCGGCACCGTCGACTGCGACGGCCACGGCACCGAGGTCGCGGGCGTGGCGGCGGCGTCGCGGGACGAGGACACGGGCTTCGTCGGCGCGGCACCGGACGTGAAGGTGCTGTCGTTCCGGCAGACCAGCTCGTACTACACGTACGAGGACAAGGCGAACAAGGCGAACAGCCGCCCGTCGGCGGGCCGCGTGCAGACGCTGGCCCAGGCGATCGTGATGGCCGCCGAGGCGGGTGTCGGCGTCATCAACATCTCGCTGACCGCGTGCGAGAAGCCGCGCGAACCGAGCACGCAGGAGCGCCAGCTCCAGGCCGCGATCGACTACGCGGTGAACGTGAAGGACGTCGTCATCGTCACGGCGGCGGGCAACTACAACTCCAACGACCCCAGCTGCAACATCCAGAACGACAACCAGGACTCGAGCGTCGTCAACGTGGTGGCGTCGCCGCCGTGGTACGCCAATGACGTGCTGTCCGTGGCGTCGATGAACCGCGAAGGCCAGCCGTCGTCGTTCACCGTGTGGGGCCCGTGGGTCAGCGTCGCCGCGCCCGGCGAGGAGATCACCACGCTGGACCCGGCCGGTGCGGGGCTGACCAACGCGAACGTGGACGAGCGCGGCGCGTTGATCCGCATCCAGGGCACGAGCTTCGCGTCGCCTTACGTCGCCGGTGTCGCCGCGCTGGTCCGTGAGCGTTTCCCGAAGTTGACCGCGCACCAGGTGATGGACCGGATCAAGGCGACGGCCCAGCACCCCGGCAACCCGGGCGGACGCGACCACAAGATCGGTGCCGGCATGGTCAACCCGGTGGCCGCCCTGACGGCCGAGCTGCCGATGGAGCGCACCGACGCCAAGCCGGCCGACCCGGACCAGATGATCACCAACCTGGACCCGCTCGACCCGCCGAACCGTACGCCCATGATCGTGGCGCTGGCCGGTACGGGCGCCGGCGTGGGACTGCTGCTGCTGACCCTGTTCGTCGTCCACACCGTGAACCGCAACCGCAACCGCGCCGCCACCCCGCGCCGCGCGTCGCCCTAGATCCCCGGATCGGGAACGACCACGTTCGGGCACCTGCGACGCAGGTGCCCGAACGCTTTTCCACAGTGTCCGACCGCAGGACTTCCGCTACCCGAACGCACAACTCGCAGCGCCTGAACGCACATTTCGCGGTGTCCGAACGTATAACTCGTGGTGTCCGAACGTATAACTCGCGGGTCAGTCGTCGCCCAGGACCGGCGGGGCCGTCTTCTTCGGCTTGCCCAGCAGGGCCTCGGAGGTGCCGGAGAGGGCGTACTTGGACTTGTGTTCCTTGTCCCCGCCCTGCTGACCGCCGGCGCCGGCACCTATCATGCCGCCGCCCATGCCCATGCCCATGCCGCCCGTCGCGGCCGTGGTCGGGGCCGGCGCACCGGCGGCGGCCACGGCCGGCCGCGGCTGCTCGGGACGGGGTTCGGCCACGGCCGTGGCACCACCCTGCTCCAACGGCTGAGGAGCGTCCGCCGACGAGGCCACACCACCACCCACAGCACCTCCGGGAACACCGCCGCCCACCGTGGCCGACGAACCACCGACCGACCCCGACAGGGCACCCGCCGCGGCGGTCGCCGCCGCCTTCGCCTCACCTGCCACAGCCGTCCCACCCGACTCCGGCTTCGCGGGCAGCACCGGCGCCCAGTCCTTCTCCGGGTAGTGGTGGGACATGCGGACCTCGGCGAACCCCGACTCGCCGGACATGCCATCGCACAGCCGGGCGAACGCCTCCAGCACGTCGCGCACCGACTCGTGCAGCTCACGGGCCGGGTCGTGCAGGTCGTCCAGGACCTCGATCACGCGCCGATCCCCGTCCAGGGGCAGGGACGCCGCCGTCGACACCACGTCCGCCGCGTCCGCGAACAGCCGCGACATGTCCTCGACGATGCCCCGGATGCCCTCGGCGGTCTCGTCCAACGCGTCGGCCATGGCGTGCATCGCGTCGGACAGGTCGTGACCGGCCAACCCCACGGTCCGCATGTGCTCGACGAACGAGTCCGCGTCACGCCCCTGCCACGCCGAGTCCAACCGGCCCAGCGGCCCGGTCAGGTCGCGCGTGACGTGCTCGGCCGCCAACCCGGCCGCACGCCACCGCTCGGCTTCCTCGTGCAGGTCGTTCCACTGCCCGACGACCGGCGTGAAGTAGTCGGCGACGAGGTCGCGCACACCCAGCCTGCGGCTGATCCCCGAGAGGTAGTCCAGTTCCGGGCCGATCTCGGCGGCGAGCTGCCGCCCGTCCTTGCCCTGCCGCACGGTCACCGCCCCTGACCGGCGCGCTTGATCGCGGCGACCGCGTCGTCGTCCTGGCTGCCGTAGTGGTCGGCCACGGCGTGCAGGCCGCGTGCGGCCGACGTCAGCACCTCACACGCCCGGTCCAGTTGACCGTCGAGCAGCTCGGCCGCACGCCGGTAGGCGTCCGACGACCGCACGGTCCGCCCCAACTCGCCGAAGCTCCGCGACCGGGGCGGCGCGACCCGCAGCCGGGCCCGCGCCTCGGACAACCCGGCCGCCGCCTCGTCGACGCGCTCGGCGTACAGCTCGAGCCACCGCGCGTCGACCGAAATCCGTCCGTCCACCGAAACCTCCCTGACCCGGACCGACGCGAGCGGAACCGGCACGGTTCCGCCGACCCGGCTCAGCCGCCCACCTGACCGACCGGCGCCCCATCCCGCTCAGCGGACCGGCTCGGCAACCTGCCCGGTCGCCCCGCTCGGCCGCCTTGCTCGCCCGCGCCTGCTCAGCCGCCTTGCTTGGCCTGCTGCTGCTCGGGCAACAGACCCGCGTTCTTGGGCACCGGGATCGAGTCCCAGCTGCGGGACGCGTCGTTGCGGTTGAGCTGCGGGCCGTTGGGCAGCAGCCGCAGGATCGACTCGGGTCCGGGCACGAACTCGGTGCCCAGACCCAGGGCACCCGCCGTCAGCGTGTCCGGGACGCCGTACTTCACGCCGCGTCCGGTGATCAGGTGGATCGGGCCGGAGCGGAAGTCCTGGGTGGACGTCGACGACCGCACGACCGCGGCCTTGCCCGGCGCCATCACGAACTGGCCGACGACCTCGCCGGTCGCGCCGACCTGGTTGACGTCGACGGCCATCGCACCGGACGGCATCGGCAGCGACGGCGCGATGGTGACCTGCGTGTGCTGCGAGCGGTTGTCCGCCTGGGGGTTCTCGGCCCGCCAGCCCAGGCACACGACCCGGTTGTTCTGGTTCGGGTCGAGCACGTCGGGCACCTCGCTCGGGTAGTCGAGCAGGTCGAGGCGTTCGGCCGGCTTCTTGTCCGGGATGCGCGCGATGTCGACCTTCTTGGGCTCGGCGCCCTGGGCGTAGGCGGCGCGGATGAGGTCGCCCGACGCCCGGCTGATCTCCTGGAGACCGTCCTTGAGCACCACGTAGAACACCGAGTCGGAACCGGTGCGCGCGACCTCGATCACGTCGCCGACCTTGAGGTTCACGCCGGTGATGTACGTCGCCGCCGCACCGCGCCCGTCGATGGTCGGCGCGACCAGCGGCCTGGCCTCGGGAATGGCGTTGAGCACGCCGGAGCTGATCGCGCGGACCTTCTTGCCCCGCAGGTTCAGCGCGGTCACGACCTCGTTCTTGCTCAGGTCCACCTTGGCCCGCACGGTCGACGTCGACGTGATCTTCGAGTCCACCGGCGCCTTGTAGATCAGGTACGCCTGCTTGTCGTCGGTGTTCGCCCGCACCAGCAACGCCTTGTTGCCGTCCAACGGGGAACCGCCCGCGCCGACGCCCGCGAACACGGTCGTCTGGAACTTGCCGGTGGCCTGGTCGTTGAGCGACTCGTCGAGGTCGAGCGTGTCGCACACCGACCACTCGGCGCCGATGCGGTCCTCGACCTTGGTCGGCAGCATGTCCGGCCCGTCCGGGATGCCGGTGAGCCGGCCCTTGGGCAGCTTCGCCAACGCCTTCTCGCTGACCAGCTTCGGGTCGCCGCCCTGGACGCCGGGCGCGGCGCCCAACTGGCCGGCGGGCGCGTCACCGCCACCGGCGGCCTGCGCCTTGTCCGGGTTGGCCTGGGCGAGCAGCAGCAACCGGGCCGAGGCCAGGTTGGTCATGGGGATGAGCTGGGTCGGGTTCTTGCGAACCACGTACACCTGCCCGGTCTCCTTGCTGATCGCGATCTGGGTCTCGTCGTCGAGCCTGGGGTCGGGGGAGAAGAACCCGAACACCAGGAAACCGATCAGACCGATGACGCCGAGGATCACGCCGACCGCCGTCGCGCGCGAGTGCGTGCGCATCGGGTCGTGGAGCATGACGGCGTCCCGGCGCACCAACGCGGACTGCATCCGGCGCAACACGAAGCGGTACGCCTGGACCTGTGACTTCGTGGTGGGTGTTGATGCCATTCTCGGCTCGCTGCTCTCCCAGTCGCGGTACGGTCTGCACGATAGCCGGACGGCGGGTGGTCCGTGTGCGGGTTGGTCAGACCCGATCGGACCCGCCCGGCGAACGCCGACGGGAAAGAGAACCAGAGCGGATGTCCGTGTCCACCCCACATCCGGGAACGCCCAACCCTGCCGCCCGTGCACAGGCCGCGGGCGGTGCCGTGCGCGCCGCCGTGCTGCGGGCCCGCCGGCGCACGGCCGGTGCCAGTCTGGGCTCGCTCCCGGTCGCCAACCTGGTCGTCCTCGAGGTCGGCGTCGCCATCGGCCTGATCCTGCTCGCCGTCGGCACGACCGGTGACCGCATCGCGCCCGCCCTGCTGTACACGGCGGGCGGCATCGTCCTGGTGGCACTGATCCTGGCGTTCACGCGGTCGCGCGGCCGTTGGCTGACCCAGTGGATCGGTCTCGTGACCCGCTACACCTTCCGCGGCCACGGCCGCACGGTCCGGCGTGACGGCCCGGTCGAACAGAAGGCACCGTCCGAAGAGGAGACGTCGGTCATCGGACCGGACGACCCGCGCGTGGCCCTGCTGCGGCTGGCCGTGCCGGACCTGGTGGTGGCCAAGGGCGTCGACCACGAGCGCCGTCCGCTGGGCATGGCCTGGCACCAGGGCGCGTGGACCGCCGTGCTGCTGGTCGACCCGGCGCCCGGTCTGATCACGGCCGTGGGCAGCGCGCCCGCGCTGCCGTTGGGCGCGCTCGCACCGTGCCTCGAGGACCGGGGCGTGGTGCTGGACGCGATCTCGGTGATCTGGCACTGCTATCCGGGTTCGGCGCTGCTGCCGGTGAACTCCCCGGCGCTGCACTCGTACCTCGAAGTCCTCGGCCCGCTGCCCGCGGCGGCCCGGCGCACGACCTGGATCGCGGTCCGCCTGGACCCGAAGCGTTGTGCGGCGGCCATTCGCGAGCGCGGCGGCGGCGTCGTGGGCGCACACCGCGCGCTGATCGGCGCGTTGTCGCGCATCCGCAACGCACTGGAGTCGACCGGCGTCACGATCCGCCCGTTGGACTCGGACGAGCTGCTGCGCGCGGGCATCTCGGCGGCGGAACTGAACTCCGTGGCCGGTTCGGACAAATCGGTGTCGCTGCGCGAGAAGTGGTCGGGCGTGACGGCGGGTGGCGTCGGCCACGCCAGCTACGCGATCACCGGCTGGCCCGCGAAGGGCATGCGCAACAACCTCAACGCGTTGACCGGCGTGCGCGCGCTGTCGTCGACGCTGACGATGTCGATCTCGCCGAGCAGCGAGCAGGGCAAGGTGGGCCTGCGCGGCATCGTGCGGGTGAGCGCCCGCACGCCGAGCGAACTGGACAAGGCGGACGACCGCCTGAAGGCGTTGGCGGGCAAGCTCGACATCAAGCTGACCCCGTTGAACGGACTCCAGGTCTCGGGTCTGGCCTCGACACTGCCGCTGGGAGGCGTCGCGTGAGCAACAGCCGGCTGCTGGACACGCGTGGCCAGGACCGCGGCGTGGCCCCGGAATTCCTGGTCGACCCGAAACTGCTCGACGTCGTGAGCCCACCCGGCGACCGCGGCGGCATGGTCCTGGGTTCAGGCGCCAAGGGCGAACCCCTGACCGTGTCGGTCCTGCGCTCGACCCCGACCCGCATGGTCGTGGTGGGCGGGCTGTACCTGGCCCGCCAGATCACGTTGCGCGCCATGGCGACCGGCGCGTGGGTGACCATCGCGACGGGCCGGGCCCAGGTCTGGCAACCCGTCGTCAGGGCAGCGGGAACCACGCCGGACGGCCGCCCGTCCCCCGCCGTGCAACTGCGCCTGCTCAATCCGGTGGAACTCCCCCGCCCGTCCGAGGACAGCCCACTGCTGGTGGTCCACGACGGCGGCCACGTCCCCCAGGAACTCTTCCCGCCACGCGCACCGTGGCAGACGACCATGTACGTCCTGCCCTACTTGCACCCCCAGGCGTCGTCGACGTTGACGTCGGCAGACCTCGTGCTGATCCAACGCCTACCCATCGGCCAAGCGCAGCTGGCAGCACAGATCTGGCGCCTACCGCCCCCCTTGGTGCACCAGCTGACCACGCTGAAGGACGACCAGGTGATCGCCTTCGGCGTAAACCTCTGGCAACCACTACGCCTGGTGACAACCCCAGGCGAAAAGCAGATCCTGGGCGCCGTCCGCCGCGGCGACTGACCGCCGACCACCAAGACACGCGCACACCCCGCCGGCACCTGGGCGCAGCCCTACTGCACGGGTCAAGGGCCCCAGAACAACGCAAACAAGCACACGACGCGAAATCTGGGGCCCTTGACGCGTGTGGTCGCCTCTGGCAGGCCATGCGGGGAGGGATACGACAGCCCCTTTCCGGTGGTCGGCCCGAGCGGCGAGCGACGCTCTTGAACGCTTCCGTCAACGCCCAACGACGACACCCGAAAGCCAGAACACCCAAAACACCCCACCAACCACCGGCCCAAATTTCGCATTTCCGCGAACAGCCTCAGGTGTACATGCCCCCACCCTCCTCAGGGGGAGCGCCCCGCACCCATTCTACCGGCATCACCCGGATGAGAGCGGACACAAGCCCCAGCCTGTGGACAACTCCACCCCCTCCCCCGAAACCCACACGAAAGAAGGTGCCCGAGTGCGTATTTCGCGGTGTCCGAACGGATGACTCGCGAAAGCGGCGAAGGGGTGCGGCCGTCCGGCTGCTACCGGGAGAAGCCGTTGCGCCCGACCGGGAAGGCCGGCTAGGACGAGACCGGTACCCAGGAAGGACGGCACCATGAAGAACGCCTTGTGGACCACCGCGGCCCTGGCCCTGGCCATCGCGTCCCCCGTTCAAGCCGACCCGACGGACGACTACGTCGTGGTCCTCACCGACGACGCCGACCCCGACGCGATCACCCGGAAGCACGAAGCGAAACCCGACCACACCTACACCCACGCGCTGAAAGGCTTTTCCGCACACCTGTCCCAGGACCAAGCCCGGAAACTGGCCCAGGACCCCGAAGTCGCCTACATCCGCCAAGACGTCGTCCTCACCAAACAGGACACCCAGTCCCCCGTCCCCTCCTGGGGCCTGGACCGCATCGACCAACCCGCGCCCCCGCTCGACGGCTCCTACACCTACCCCAACGGCGGTGAAGGGGTCACCGCCTACGTGATCGACACGGGCATCCAGGTCGACCACGCCGACTTCGGCGGCCGGGCCGCCCACGGCTACGACATGGTCGACGACGACAACGACGCCACCGACTGCGACGGCCACGGCACGCACGTCGCGGGCACCCTGGGCGGCAAGGAGTACGGCGTCGCCAAGAAGGTCCACCTGGTCGCCGTGCGCGTCCTTGACTGCGAAGGCGAAGGCACGCTCGCCGGCGTCATGGCGGGCATCGACTGGGTCACGGGCAACGCCGTCAAACCCGCCGTCGCCAACATGAGCCTCGGCGGCCGGGCCGACGAGACGCTCGACCGGGCCGTGCGCGCCTCCATCGCCTCGGGCATCACCTACGGCGTCGCGGCGGGCAACGACAACGGCTCCGACGCCTGCACCCGGTCGCCCGCCCGCACCCAGGAGGCGATCACGGTCGGCGCCACCACGAAGGACGACACCCGCGCGTCCTACTCCAACGTCGGCACGTGCCTGGACGTGTTCGCGCCGGGCAGTGCCATCACGTCGGCGTGGATCGGCGGCTCCAACACCGAGGCCCACGTCCTCAACGGCACGTCGATGGCCACCCCGCACGTGGTCGGGGCCGCCGCGCTCTACCTGTCCGGCGATCCGACGGCCCGCCCGCAGGAGGTCCGCGACGCCCTCGTCGCCGCGTCGTCGCCGAACCGGGTCGCCGACGCGGGCACGGGCTCGCCCAACCGCCTGCTGCGCGTGACCGCCGCACCGGATCCCGACCCGTCCGGCTGCCAACCCGTCGCGGACACCACCGCGCACCCGATCCCCGACCCCGGCACGGCGACCGGCACGATCACCACGACCTGCACGGGCAAGGCAAGCCCCCGCACCACGATCAGGGTCAGGATCCGGCACCCCTACCGCGGCGACCTGTCGATCACGCTGGTCACCCCGAGCGGCACGACCCGCCTGCTGAAGGCCCCGGCCGGCACGGACGCCCGCGACGACGTGGACGACCTCTACCGCGTCGACGTCTCCACGGAGAACGCCACCGGCACGTGGCGGTTACGCGTCGTCGACCACGTCGCCCAGGACGCGGGCACCCTCGAATCCTGGACGCTCGACCCCTGACGACGAGCGGCCCCGCCATCCACGTGGATGGCGGGGCCGCCCGGTCACTCGCGGACTACCGCTTGCGCGTGGTCATCCGCACCGTCACCGCACCGACGACCAGGATGCCCAGGCCGAGGAACAGCAGCGGCAGGACACCGGACACACCGGTCCAGGCCAGCGGAGGTCCGGGCTGCACCGGCGGCGGAGGCGGCTGCTCCTCCGTCGCGGACACGGTCACGGTCGCCGTGTCGTTGAGCGGGTTCTCGTCCGCCTCGCCGTTGATCAGCGTCACCGCCGCGGTCGCGGCCACGTCCGTGAACGTGCTCATCACGGCCGTCTTGACCAGAACGAACGGCGTCACGTGCCCGGGTTCGAGCACCGCGTCGTTGGTGCAGGTGACGACCTGACCCGCGACGCCGCACGTCCACCCGTCACCGGTGATCTCCACGATCCCGAGCTGGACCGGGACCGTGATCACGGTCCGGGAACCGGCGATGGTGACCGTGCCGGCGTTGCCGACCCGACCGGCGAAGGTGACCCAACCACCGACCCAGGACGTCTCCGGGTCGACCGTCAACTCCACCGCGAGGTCGACCGCGACCGGCACGAGGCCCGCGTCCACGTTCGCGTTCTGGGTGATGTCGTCGCCGGTCAGCGTGATCTGGATCGGCTCCGCGAGACCGGTCTCCCGGCCGACGTCGGAGTTGGTCGCGTCGTCGCCGACGCCCGGCGTGGTGAACGTCCACCCGGCCGGCGCGACCACGTGGATCCCGTACAGCCCGGCCTCGATGCCGACGAACCGGTAGTGGCCGTTCTCGTCGGTGATCGCGGTCTTGAGCACCTCGTCGGTCTGGCTGAGCAGCTCGACGGTGATGTCCGGGATGCCGGGCTCGCCCGCGTCCTGGACACCGTCGCGGTCGGTGTCGTCCCAGACGAAGTCACCGATGGAACCCTGCTGGTCGCCGAAGTCCACCGTCGCACCGGTGTCGTCGGTGATCGTCACGTCGACCGAGTTCGGCGTGGTCGACCCGTAGCCGTCCGGCTGCTCCTCCACGACGGTGTAGTCACCGGCGATCAGGTTCGGGAACGAGTAGCCGCCGTTGACGTCCGTCACGGTGGTGGCGATCTCCGTGCCCTCGTCGTCCTGGAGCACGATCGTCACGCCCGCGAGCCGGCCGGGTTCGCCGGCGAGTTCGCCGTCGCCGTTGTCGTCCTCCCAGACGACACCGCTGATCGTGCCCGCCAGCTCCGCGAACAGGTATTCCGTCACGGCCTGACCGGTGGGCACCACGATGCCCTCGATGACGTCGCCCTCCACCGTGCCGCCGCCGGTACCGACGACGACCTGGCCCTGCCCGTACCCGGTGGGCTGGTTCTCGGCGATGGTGTACTCGCCCGCCGCCAGGTTGGTGAAGACGAAGTTGCCGTCCTGGTCGGTGGTCGTGAGCGTGACCGGCGGGTTGCCGTCGGGCAGCAGCGCGAGCTGCACGCCCTCGATGCCGACCTCGCCCGGGTCGAGGACGCCGTCGTCGTCCTTGTCGACGAACACGGTGCCCGCGATCGACCCCGACACCTCGGCGAACTCGTAGTCCTGGGCCTCCTGGCCGGGGCTGAGTTCGATGTCGGTGATCGTGTCGTTGCCCGCGGAACCGCCGCCGTCGCCGGCCTGGTCGCCACCGTCCTGGTAACCCGGCGGCTGGCTCTCGATGAGCGAGTAGCTGCCCGGCTTGAGGCCCAGGAACTGGAAGAAGCCCTCAGAGTTCGTCACCGTCGTCTGCGACGGCGGCGGGACGCTCGCCCCGGCCGTCGGACCGACCAGCGTGATCGTGACGCCCGCGATGCCGTCGCCGTTCTGGTCGAGCACGTAGCCGCTGACGGACGCGCCCTTCAGGTCGGCGAACAGGTAACCGGTGGCGTCCTCGCCCGGATCGAGGTCGATGGCCACGATCGAGTCGGGCGGTTCGATCTCGCCGCCGGCCGTGCCCGCGGTCTCCGTGCCGTCGACGAAGGCCGTCGGCTGCGTCTCGGTGATCGCGTACGTGCCGCCGATGACGTCGAAGGTGTAGTTGCCGCCGCTGTCGGTGACCGCGGTCAGCGTGACCGCACCACTGGCGTCGTCGGTACCGGTCAACGTGAGCGTCACGCCGGGGATGCCGACCTCGCCGAGGTCGAGCACGCCGTCGCCGTCGAGGTCGTCGAACACGATGCCCGCGATCGAGCCCCGGTCCTCGGTGAACGTGTAGCCCGTCGCGACCTGGCCGGAGACCAGCACGATCCCGGTGAACGCGTCGGACCCCGGCGTGCCGCCGGCGGTGCCGGCCGTGTCCGGACCGTCCAGGTACCCGAGCGGCTGGGTCTCGGTGACCGTGTACGTGCCCGGCGCGAGACCGAGGAACGCCCACAGACCGTCGCTGCCGGTCTGGACCGTGAACGGCCCGCCGGGACCGGTCAGCGTGATCGTCACACCGGCCACGCCGTCCTCGGCGTCGTCGAGCACGTACCCACTGATCGACGTGCCCACGTACTCGGAGAACAGGTACCCGGTCGCGTCCGCCCCGCCCGCGAGCGTGAGGTTCACGATCGAGTCCGGCGGGGTCGCCGTGCCGCCCGAGGTGCCGGCCGTGTCGACGCCGTCGAGGTAGCCCGTCGGCTGGGTCGGCTCGGCGACGGTGTACGTGCCGCCGACCAGGTTCTCGAAGACGTACCCGCCGTCGACGGCCGTGGTCGTCGTCAGGCTGACGGACGCACCGCCGACCGCCGTGCCGGTGAGCGTCACCGTCACGTTCTCGATGCCCGGTTCACCGATCTGGCGGGAGCCGTTGCCGTTCTGGTCCTCGAACACCGAACCCGCCAGCGAGCCGCGGTCCTCGGCGAACGAGTACCCGGTCGCCGCCGTGCCGGAGGTCAGCACGATGGCGGAGATCAGGTTGTCCGAGGTCGTGCCGCCCGCGGTGCCCGCGGTCTCCGCGCCGTCGCCGTAGCCGGTCGGCTGGGCCTCGGACAGCGCGTACGTGCCCGGCGCCAGGCCGGTGAACGAGAACGTGCCGGACGAGTCGGTGGTCGCGGTGAACGGACCACCGGGGCCGGTCAGCGTCACCGTGACACCGGAGATGCCGTTGCCGCCGTCGTCGAGGACCGAACCGGCCAACGACGCGCCCTTGTAGTCGCCGAACAGGTAGCCGGTGGCGTCCTCGCCCGGGTCGAGCCCGATCGACACGATCGAGTCCGGCGGTTCGAGCGTGCCGCCCGCCGAGCCGACCACGTCGATGCCGTCGGTGTACGTCGCCGGCGTCGTCTCGGTGACCGTGTACGTGCCGCCGAGCAGGCCGGTGAACGTGTACGTGCCGTCCGAGCCCGTGGTGGTGGTCAGCGAGACCGAGTTGCTCGCGGCGTCCAGACCGGTCAGCGTCACGGTGACGCCGGCGATGCCCGGTTCGAGCGGCTGCTTGGTGCCGCTGCCGTCCGCGTCCTCGTACACCGTGCCGGACAGCGAACCGCGGTCCTCGGCGAACTGGTAGCCCGTCGCCGAGCCGCCCGACGGGATCACGATGCCCGCGATCTGGTTGTCGGTCGCGGTGCCGCCGGCCGTGCCGACCGTCTCGGTGCCGTCGGCGTAGCCCAGGGGCTGCGTCTCGACGAGCGTGTACGTGCCGGGCGGCAGGTTGGTGAACGCGTAGGTGCCGTCGTTGGCGGTCACCTGCGTGTACGGACCGCCGGGACCGGTCAGCGTGAGCGTGACGCCCGCGATGCCGTTGCCCTGGTCGTTCACGACCGAACCGGACAGCCCGACGCCCTTGTACTCGGCGAACAGGTAGCCGTCACCCTCGACACCGCCGCCGAGCGGGATGGTGACGATGGAGTCCGGCGGGTTGGCCGTACCGCCCGCGCTGCCCGGCACGTCGATGCCGTCGGCGTAGGTGGCCGGCGTCGTCTCGGTCAGCGTGTAGGTGCCGCCGAGCAGACCCTCGAACAGGAACGTGCCGTCCGAGCCCGTGGTCGTGGTCAGCGAGACCGGCGCGCTCAGCGCGTCCAGACCGGTCAACGCGACCGTCACGCCGGCGATGCCCGGCTCCAACGGCTGCTTGGTGCCGTTGCCGTTCAGATCCTCGTACACGGTGCCGGCCAGCGAGGCCCGGTCCTCCGTGAACTCGTAGCCGGTCGCGGTCGTCGCGGACGGCAGGACCACGCCGACGAACGAGTCCGGTGCCGAGTAGGTACCGCCGGCCGAGCCGACGGTGTCCGTACTGTCGCCGTAGCCCGTGGGCTGCGCCTCGGTGATCGTGTACGTGCCCGGCGGCAGCGACGGGAACGAGTACGTGCCGTCCGCGATGGTGGTCGCGGTGACCGTGCCGTCGCCGTTCGTGGCCGAGATCACCACACCGGCGATGCCGGTGCCGGCGTCGTCGACCACCCGACCGGACAGCGTCGCGGCCACGAACTCGCCGAACAGGTAGCCGGTGGCGTCGAACCCGCCGGCCAACGGGATCGTGGTGATCGAGTTCGGCGGGCTGAGCACACCGCCCGAGTTGCCGATCGTCTCCTTGCCGTCGGCGAACGCGCCCGGCTGGACCTCGGTCAGCGTGTACGAGCCGCCCACCAGGTTGGCGAACGAGTACGTGCCGTTCGCGGCGGTGAGCGTGTTGATGTTCACGCCACGGCCGAGGTAGTCGGTGCCGGTCAGCGTCACGAACACGCCCGACAGACCGTTCTCGCCGATGTCCTTGACGCCGTCGTTGTCGATGTCCTCGTACACGGTGCCGGCCAGCGAACCGCGGTCCTCCGCGAACGTGTAGCCGGAGGCGGTCGCCCGCGACGGCAGCACGATGTTGGTGATCTGGTCGGTCGCGATCGGACCCGGGATGCCGCCGGCGGTGCCCGCGGTCTCGGCGCCGTCGCCGTACCCGACCGGCTGGACCTCGGTCACCGTGTACGTGCCCGGGGGCAGGTTCGAGAACGAGTAGGTGCCGTCGGGTCCCGTCGTGGTCGTGAACGCACCCGGTCCGGCGATGTTGATCTGCACGTTCGGGATGCCGTTGCCGCCGTCGTCGAACACCCGACCGGTCAGCGTGGCGCCGACGTACTCGCCGAACGTGTACCCGGTCCCGTCGGTGCGGGGGTCCAGGTTGATGTTGATGATCGCGTCGCCGCCGTTGGGCACACCACCCGCCGTGCCCGCCTCCTCGGCGCCGTCGGCGTAGGAGGCCGGCTGGGTCTCCTCGGCGAGCAGGTAGCTGCCCGGCCGCAGGCCCTGGAACGAGTACAGGCCGTCGCTGACGGTCGACGTGGCGAACGAGACGCTGTTGCCCGCGCTGTCGGTGCCGAACAGGCTGACGGCCACGCCGTACAGACCGGGCTCGCCGCCGTCACGCGATCCGTTGCCGTTGGTGTCCTCGTAGACCGAACCGGACAGGCTCGACGTGGGACGTTCGGCGAAGTTGTTGCCCGTGCTGTCCACGCCGCCGGCCTTGACCAGGGTGAACCGGTCGTTCGAGCTGGGCGACGAACTGGTGCCCGGCGTGTCGATGCCGTCGTCGAAGTCCACCGGCTGGGTGGACTCGATGATCGAGTACGTACCGGCGACGACGTTGGTGAAGGTGTACGTGCCGTTCGCGATCGTGTTCACGGTCGTGTCGACCGGGACGCCCGCCGTGGTCGAGCCGAGCAGGCGGACCGGCACGCCGAGGATGCCGGTGTCGCCCTGGCCGCTCTCGAACACGCCGTTGTTGTTGCGGTCGCTGAACACGCGGCCGGTGACGACGCTCGGCGTGGGCGCGCTGGCCGTGGCCGACGCGGTCACCGGTCCGTTGAGGGCGTCCGTGCCCGTGACGGTCGCGGTGTTGGTGTCGCTGGCCAGCGGCGCGGTCGCCGTGCACGTGTAGGTGAACGAGCCGCCTTCGGCCAGCGGTTGCGGCAGCGAGGCGCAGGACGGCACGCCCGGGTCCGCGACGCTGACGTTGGTCAACGCCGAGTTGCCGGTGTTGGTCACCGTGATCGTGAAGGTGATCGTCTGGCCGGTGGTGTACGTCGACTGGTCCGGCACCTTGGTGATCGTCAACTCGGGGTTGATCACCGTGACGGCCGCCTGGCCGCTGCCGGTCACCGGATCACCGAAGTCGCTGAGACCCGAGGCGGTCGCGACGTTCGTGAAGTCGTCGTCGGGCGCGGGTCCCGAGCAGGTGTAGACGTACGGGGTACCGGCGGTCAGGTTGCCGATGGCCCGGTTGCAGCCGGAGGCCAGCGGGTCGGCGACGCTCACGCCGACCGCGTTCGAACTACCCGGCGCGACCACCGTGATCTCGTAGTTCACCGTGTCGCCGGGTCGGACCGTGGTCGCGGACGTGACGACCTTCTTCAGGCTCACCGACGGGATCGGTACGGAGAGCACCAGGTTCGTCGCCATGTACGTGTCGCCGCTGGTACTGAACGTGAGTGTCGCCGACGTCGAACCCACGGGCAGCAGGGTCGTGGGGAATTCCTTGGCGTCGACGCTCAGGTTGTTGACCGTCGAGGGTGTCGTGTCGCCGTTCGAGTTCGACACGAAGTAGTTCGTGTCCGAGCCGCCCGGCAGTGGTTCCGTGACCGCCGTTCCGTTGATCGAGAACTGGTCGCCGGTGATGTTGGCGTCGCCCTCGAACGCGGTCAGGCCGGCGCGCACGCCGTTGGCCGCCACGCGGAAGCCGGACACCGTGGTCGTGGTCGCCGGGTCCGCCGACGACTGCCGCACGTGGCCGTCGTAGAGGAAGATCTCCCGCTTGGTCGGCGCGTAGGTGGCATCGGGCTGGTCATAGGCGTAGACCAGGACCAGCGACCAACCGCCGAAGCAGCCGAAGCCCTCGGGGGTCCAGATGTTGCCGACCGTGATGGTCTGGGCCGAACCGGTCGGCGCGGCGGCGAACTGGCTCGTGACGTTCGCGTACGCCGAGTAGAACTGGGGCTGGCTGTTGGGCACGTTGGCCAGCGCGTCGCGGCTGATCACCTGCGGCGCGTAGGACGTCTGGGTGCCGCCGCCGATGGTGACCCGCACGGACGTGGACTCGGGGGTGCCCGAGGGCAGGTTCGACGTGCCCGCGCCGCCGAGGAACTGGCGGGTGCTGCACCCCGGCGTGGGGGAGACCGTGCCGTCGGCCAGGCGGATGGTGCCGGTGTCGCCGGCCCAGTTCAGCCGGGCGTAGTCGACCCGCGCACCGGGCGGGATCGTGATCGAGGCCCGCGTCGAGTTGACCGTGTTGCCCTGGCCGTCGACGTCGTACCAGCGCATGTAGTACGCGTCGTTGCCGGCGTTGGCGTTGGGGAGCGTGCCGCCCTGGGCGGTGTCGCAGTTCTCGTGCGGCTCGGCCGTCAGGGGGTCGATCGGATCGGCGCCGGAGGGGCACGTGGTGACCGTGTTGCCGACCTCGATGAAGTCGCCGTACACCTCCTCGTTGAAATTGAGGGTGAACGGTCGGACGACCGCCGCGTTCGCGGTCGGCGCGGAGACCACCACCGAACACGCGACCACACCGGCGGACACGAGTGCCGCGGCTATTCGACGGGAGAACCTGGAACGTGCCACGGCGTGGCCCCCTTCGAGGCTGCTGTCGATCAGGAAAGGCGGGACGAACCCGAGGGAACCCTCATCCCATTCCGCCGGCAGCGCATTCGCACGAGCGGGTTTTCACCGCATCGAGGTAGGTCAGGACCGGAGTGTCGATTATGTGATCATCACCGGCCATTCTTTCGAGGGAACTTCCCGCACCGACCCCGCTAATGGGTCCGACGGCCGTGCTAGAAGTCGACGGGGACCGCGTTCACCACCTAGCCGTTGGGGACACCGTGCGTTCACGATTCCGCTCCACCGTCCACCGCAGACGAGCAGCGCTCACCGTGATCGCCGCGGTCGTGTGCGCCCTGCTCACCGCCGCACCGGGCTCCGTGGCCACCGTGCCGACCGCCGCACCGCCGCGGGTCGAACCCGTGCGGGCCGTCGAGTACCGGACGTCGGCCAAGCCCCGTGCCGCGGACGACACGCCGAACGACGTGATCAGGGACGTCGGCCCGCCACCCGCACCACCCGAACCCGAGGAGTCGGCCCTGCCCCTGCCGGCACCGGCCGACCACGGCATCCCGTCGAACGTCCTCGCCGCGTACCGCACGGCGGAAAAGGCACTCGCCGAGTCACACCCGGGCTGCCACCTGCGGTGGTACCACCTCGCGGGCGTGGGCCAGGTCGAATCCGGTCACGCCAGGGGCGGCCGGGCGACCCCGGACGGCGAGGCCCGCCCGCACATCCTCGGCCCGGTGCTCGACGGCGGCGCGTACGCGGCCATCCACGACACCGACGGCGGCGAACACGACGACGACCCGACGTGGGACCGCGCGGTCGGCCCGATGCAGTTCATCCCCGGCACCTGGCGGCGTTACGGGGTGGACGGCAACGGCGACGGCGTGACCAGCCCGCACAACATCGTCGACTCGGCCGTGGCGGCAGGCCGTTACCTGTGCTCGGGCGACTTCGACCTGGAACGGCAATCCGACCTGGACGCCGCCCTGTACCGGTACAACCACTCCAAGACGTACGTGGAACTGGTCGAGAGCTGGATGCGCACGTACTCGGACGGCACGGTCGAGGTCACACCCTTGGCACCCGGTGAAGAGGAGAAACCTCCGACCGAGACCCCCGAACCCACCCCGACCACGGAGCCCACCACCACGGCGGAACCGACCGACCCGACCACGGTGGACCCGTCGGCGGCCACCACGCCCCCGACCACGACGGACCCGTCGACAACGGAACCGGTCGGGCCCACCCCGACCCCGACCGAACCCCCGCCACCGCCGTCGGAGAGCCAGGCACCCACGACAACGGAGCCGGCGGAGCAGGCCGCATCCCTCATCACCGCCGAGGACTGCGCACACCGCGACTACGCGGAACTGGTCGCCAAGCTGGAGCACAGCCCCTTCGCGGCCACGATCATCGCCCGCCTCTGCGGCCGTCGCCGCTGACCCGGGCACACACGACACCCGCGCCCGTCTCCCCGTGGAGGCGGGCGCGGCTTCACGGTGCCTGAACGCACAACTCGCGGTGTCCGAACGCACAACTCGCGAGTGCGGGAAAGCTCTACGTCCCGGGAGAAACCCGGACGTTGCGCGTGACCAAAGCCCGAGCGGCAAGCGAGGCATCCTCCGGGTAGTCCACCCGCACCAGAGCCAACCCGTGCGGCGGAGCCACCGTCACCCCACTGGCCCGCGCACTCAAAGACAACAGCGAAGCAGGCCACTCGACCGGCTTGCGCCCCTCACCGACGGCAAGCAAAGCCCCCACCAGACTCCGCACCATCGAGTGGCAAAACGCATCCGCAGACACGAAAGCGGTCAACACGTCCCCATCCCGTGACCACTCCAACCGCTGCAACTCACGGATCGTCGTAGCACCCTCACGCCGCCGGCAGAACGCGCAGAAATCCCGCTCCCCCAACAACAACGCCGACGCCGCGTTCAACGCGTCGAGATCCAGCGGACGCGGCCACGCCAGGGTGTCCAACCGCCGCAACGGGTGCGCCCCCGAATCCGCATCCGTCACCCGGTACTCGTAGTGCCTCCGCAAGGCCGAGAACCGCGCATCGAACTCACCCGGCACCACCCGCGCCGCGAACACCCGCACATCGTCCGGCAACGCACGCGCCAACCGCTTGGGCAGCCCCGGCACATCGACACCGCCGGGCAGATCCGCGTGCGCGACCTGCCCGGCGGCGTGCACACCGGCATCGGTCCGCCCGGCCACGGTCAGGTTCACGTCCTCGCGCAGCACCTTGGACAACGTGTCCTCCAGCACCCCGCACACGGTCCGCCGCCCAGGCTGCCGAGCCCACCCCGAGAACCCGGTCCCGTCATAAGCCAGGTCGAACCGCACACGAACGCCGCCGAGCCCGTCGCCCCCAGTGGGGACAACGGGCTCGGCGGGAAGAATCTCGTCCGTCAGGACTCGTCCTTCTTGTCTTCGTCCTTGACCTCGACGGCCTCGGCCTCAGCCTCGGTCGACTCAGCCTCGGTCGCCTCGACCTCGTTCTCCTCGACGACGGCGGCCTTGGGCGCCTCGTCCTTGGCGAACTTGGTCTTGCGGGCACGCTCGGCCTCGGAGGTGACGGTCTTCTCCTGCACCAGCTCGATCACGGCCATGGGGGCGTTGTCGCCCTTGCGCGGCAGCGTCTTGGTGATGCGGGTGTAACCGCCGGCCCGGTCCGCGAACTGCGGGCCGATCTCGGCGAACAGCTTGTGCACGATGTCCTTGTCACGGATGACCTTGAGGATCTCGCGACGGTTGTGCAGGTCGCCGATCTTCGCCTTCGTGATCAGCTTCTCGGCGTACGGGCGCAGGCGCTTGGCCTTGGCCTCGGTCGTGGTGATCCGGCCGTGGGTGAACAGCGAGGTGGCCAGGTTGGCCAGCAGCAGCCGCTCGTGGGCCGGGGAACCGCCGAGTCGGCGGCCCTTCGTGGGGGTGGGCATCGACTTGCTCCTCGGATTCTTTCCTGATCCTCTGCTCCGGCCCGGCCGCTGACGGCCTCAGAGCTGCTCGGTCTCCGCGTAGTCCTGGCCGTCGTCGTGCGTGTCCACGGAGGTGTCCACGCCCCAACCCTCGGTGGGGTAGTCGGACGCGGCGGCCGACGGGTCGAACCCAGGGGGGCTGTCCTTGAGCGCGAGGCCGAGCCCGACGAGCTTCATCTTGACCTCGTCGATCGACTTCGCACCGAAGTTGCGGATGTCCAGCAGGTCCGCCTCGCTGCGCGACACGAGTTCACCCACGGTGTGGATGCCCTCGCGCTTGAGGCAGTTGTAGGACCGGACGGTGAGGTCCAGGTCCTCGATCGGCATCGCGAACGCCGCGATGGTGTCGGCCTCGGCGGGCGACGGTCCGATCTCGATGCCCTCGGCGTCGACATTCAGCTCGCGCGCGAGACCGAACAGCTCCACCAGCGTCTTGCCCGCGGACGCGACGGCGTCGCGCGGCGTGATGGAGGGCTTGGTCTCGACGTCGAGGATCAGCTTGTCGAAGTCGGTCCGCTGCTCGACACGGGTGGCCTCGACCTTGTAGGTCACCTTCATGACGGGCGAGTAGATCGAGTCGACGGGGATGCGGCCGATCTCGGCACCGGCCTGCTTGTTCTGGACGGCGGGGACGTAGCCGCGACCGCGCTCGACGACGAGCTCGATCTCCAGCTTGCCCTTGCCGTTCAGGGTCGCGATGTGCAGGTCGGGGTTGTGCACGGTGACACCGGCCGGGGGCACGATGTCGCCGGCGGTCACCGCACCGGGTCCCTGCTTGCGCAGGTACATGGTCACCGGCTCGTCCTCCTCGGAGCTGACGACCAGCTCCTTGAGGTTGAGGATGATGTCGGTGACGTCCTCCTTGACGCCCGGAACGGTGGTGAACTCGTGCAGCACGCCGTCGATGCGGATGCTGGTCACCGCCGCGCCCGGGATGGACGACAGGAGGGTCCGGCGGATGGAGTTGCCGAGGGTGTAGCCGAAGCCCGGCTCCAGCGGCTCGATGACGAACCGGGAGCGGGTCTCGTTGACCGCGTCCTCGCTGAGCGAGGGGCGCTGGGAAATCAGCACTGGGTTCTTCCTCTCTCCAACCCGACGACCGCCATATGACGTCGGGAGAGCCGGTCGCGGAGACCGGCGAACGCGTGCGGCACACCATTCCGTGCCGCCGCGGGACCCGACCGGGGGGACCGCCGCGGCGGTCCCCCCGGGAGGATCACTTCGAGTAGAGCTCGACGATGAGCTGCTCGGTGACGGGCGTGTCGATCTGCGCCCGCTCCGGGAGCTGGTGCACCAGGATGCGCAGCGAAGACGGCACGACCTGGAGCCAGGCCGGGATCGGCCGGTCGCCGAACGAGGCACGCGCGGCCTCGAAGGGCAGCGTCGGCAGCGACTTCGGCTTGACGTCGATGATGTCGAACTTCGACACCCGGAAGCTCGGGATGTTGACCTTGTGGCCGTTCACGATGAAGTGACCGTGGCTGACCAGCTGGCGGGCCTGACGGCGGGTACGCGCGAGACCCGAGCGGTACACCACGTTGTCCAACCGCGACTCCAGGATCTGGAGCAGGTTCTCACCGGTCTTGCCGGTGCGGCGGACCGCTTCCTCGTAGTAGCGGCGGAACTGCTTCTCCAGCACGCCGTACGTGTAGCGGGCCTTCTGCTTCTCCTGGAGCTGAAGCAGGTACTCGGACTCCTTGACCCGGCCGCGGCCGTGCTGGCCGGGCGGGTAGGGACGGCGCTCGAACGCCTGGTCCCCACCGACGAGGTCGACCTTGAGCCGGCGCGAGATACGCGTTGCCGGTCCGGTGTAGCGAGCCATCTGTTACTCCTCCCCGTGCCTCAGACCCGGCGCCGCTTGGGCGGGCGGCAGCCGTTGTGGGGCTGCGGGGTCACGTCCTGGATGGTGCCGACTTCCAGGCCGGCGGCCTGGAGGGAACGGATCGCGGTCTCACGGCCGGAGCCGGGACCCTTCACGAACACGTCCACCTTGCGCATGCCGTGCTCGGCGGCCTTGCGCGCGGCGTTCTCGGCTGCCATCTGGGCGGCGAACGGGGTCGACTTGCGGGAGCCCTTGAAGCCGACGTGGCCGGCGGAAGCCCAGCTGATCACGTTGCCCAGCGGGTCCGTGATGGACACGATGGTGTTGTTGAACGTGCTCTTGATGTGGGCCTGGCCGTGCGAGACGTTCTTCTTTTCCTTGCGCCGGACCTTCTTGACCCCGGCGCCCTGACGGGACTTGGGTGGCATGTCTTGGTGATCTCCTGTTAGGTACGCGAGGTCTTACTTCTTGCCGGCCTTCTTCTTGCCCGCAACGGTCTTCTTCGGACCCTTGCGAGTGCGCGCGTTCGTCTTGGTGCGCTGCCCGCGGACGGGCAGGTTGCGACGGTGGCGCAGGCCCTCGTAGCAGCCGATCTCCATCTTGCGGCGGATGTCGGCCGCGACCTCGCGGCGGAGGTCACCCTCGACCTTGAAGTTGCTCTCGATGAACTCGCGGAGCTTCGTCAGGTCGTCGTCACCAAGGTCCTTGACCCGGACGTCGGGCGAGATCTCGGTCGCCTTCAGCACTTCCTTCGACCGCGTACGGCCGATGCCGAAGATGTAGGTGAGCGCGATCTCCAACCGCTTCTCGCGGGGGAGGTCTACGCCAGCGAGTCGTGCCATACGGCGCTAGCTCCTCACAATGATGTCGCTCCAGGTCTGCTCCCCGTCCGATTCCGGGACTGACTCGCTGTGTCAGTTCCGACCGCTCTCGCGATCGGCGTCCCGGCCCCGGCCTGGAGTCCGGGGGTGCGCGTGCACGGTGTGCACGCAGGTGCGGGGAGTTCTATTCGTGTCGCGTCGGAAGACTCGACGAGTGCGATGTGCTCGCTCAGCCCTGGCGCTGCTTGTGGCGCAGGTTCTCGCAGATCACCATGACCCGACCGTGACGGCGGATCACCTTGCACTTGTCGCAGATCTTCTTGACGCTCGGCTGGACCTTCACGCCTGAGCTCCTGCGTCAGAGGTCACTTGTAGCGGTAGACGATGCGCCCTCGGGACAGGTCGTAGGGCGAGAGCTCCACGACAACCCGGTCCTCGGGGAGGATACGGATGTAGTGCTGGCGCATCTTGCCGCTGATGTGAGCCAGGACCTTGTGCCCGTTCTCCAACTCGACGCGGAACATCGCGTTGGGGAGCGGCTCGACTACGCGGCCCTCGACCTCAATGGCCCCGTCCTTCTTGCCCATGTCCTCCGCGTTTCGTGACGGTGGGTGTTGCTTCGGTCGCGAGGCACACGACACCCCGACTCCTCAGGCCCTTGCGAACCCGGTCCACCCGCGAGTGGAAGCCACCGACACGGGCATGACGGAACCGGCGCGACGTGTGCGCCACCCGTCCATACTACGCGGACCTGGGAGTACGCCCAAATCCGCCGGTCAGCGGGTTTTGCCGGTGGCCAGCCAGACGACGCCCAGGACCGAACCCCACGGCACGGCCACCCACAGGAACCACGGATGCACGAAGCCCTCGCCGCCGAGCAGGCTCACCAGCAGCCAGATCGCGAAGTTGAACGCGCTGACGCTCAGCCACACGGTGGTCAGGGCCCGCAACGCCCGCTGTCCGCCGCTCTTGCGCGCCGGGACCGGCGGCGGGGGGACCAGCGGCACGACGGGCATGGCCCGCGTGGCGTCCTCGGGCAGGTCGGCGACGAGCACCAGCAGGTCCCCGCGGGTCTTGGCGTTCCACGCGCTCACCACCCGGGCGTCGAACTCGGCCAGGTCGAGGCTGCCGTCGGTGTGCGCGGTGTGCAGGCGGCGCACGACCACCTCGCGCTCGGCGTCTGAAACCCTGATGTCCTCGGGGCGCACAGGCTGGCTCACGCGCTCATCGTCCCGTCGCCGGACGTCGTCGACCATGGGGCCAACCCCCGCAAATCCCCGGGTGACGACATCAGGGTCGCCCCTACTCCTCGGGCGCGGTGAGCACCCACGGACCGTCGTCGGTGATGGCGACGCTGTGCTCCCAGTGCGCCGCGCGCGACCCGTCCTCGGTGATCACGGTCCAGCCGTCGTCGAGTTCGACGGTGCGCTCGGTGCCCAGGGTCAGCATCGGCTCGATGGCGATGGCCATGCCGACCTTGAGCCGGGGCCCCTTGCCGGGCTTGCCCCGGTTGGGCAGGAACGGGTCCATGTGCATCTTCGAACCGATGCCGTGGCCGCCGTAGCCGTCGACGATGCCGTAGGTGACGCCGTGCTCACGGCCGACGCGCACGGTCTCGTTGCCGATGGCGAAGGAGATGTCGCTCAGGCGCCCGCCGGGCACGGCCGCGGCGATGCCCGCGAGCATCGACAGCCTGGTGGCCTCGGACAGTCTGCGCTCGGCCTCGGTGACCTGGCCGATCTCGACCGTCACGGCCGAGTCGCCGTGCCAGCCGTCGAGGATGGCACCGCAGTCGATCGAGATCAGGTCGCCCTCGGCGAGGACCTGGGTACGACTGGGGATGCCGTGGACCACCTGTTCGTTCACGCTGGCGCAGATGCTCGCCGGGAACCCGTGGTAGCCCTTGAACGACGGGATGGCGCCCGCCTCGCGGATGGTGGTCTCGGCCAGCTCGTCCAGTTCGGCCGTGCTGACCCCGACCTTGGCGTGCCCGACGAGGGCCGCCAACGTACGCGCCACGACCAGTCCCGAGGCGCGCATCGCCTCGAGCTGGCCGCGGCTCTTGATCTCGATCATGCGGTCGCGACCGCCCGGCAACGCGCGGCGCAGGACATCGAAGAGTCCACCGGTCACTTCGGGCCGCGAAGCGCGGCCAGCGCGCGTTCGCTGATCTCGTCGATCCCACCCACCGCGTCGACGGTGACCAGGATGCCGGAGTAGTGGTCCAGCAGCGGCGCGGTCTCCGTGCGGTAGACCTCCTGCCGGTGCCGGATCACGTCCTCCTTGTCGTCGGTGCGCCCGCGGGCGAGCAGCCGCTCGACGACGAGTTCCTCGTCGATGCGGAACTCCACGACGGCGTCGAGCTTGTGGCCGCCGGAGGCCAGGATCTCGTCGAGGACACCCGCCTGGGCCACGTTGCGCGGGAAGCCGTCGAGCAGGAAGCCGGCGGCGGCGTCGGGCTCGGCGAGCCGGGCGCGCACCATCTCGTTGGTCACCTCGTCGGGGACGAGACGACCGGAGTCGAGGTACTGCTGCACCTCCCGGCCGAGGTCCGTCTGCTCGCCGATGTGCGCGCGGAAGAGGTCCCCGGTGGAGATGTGCGGCACGCCGAGCTTGCTCTTGAGCAGTCCGGCCTGGGTGCCCTTGCCCGCTCCGGGCGGGCCGACGAGAACGAGTCGCACTAGCGGAGGAACCCTTCGTAATTGCGCTGCATGAGCTGGCTTTCGATCTGCTTCACGGTGTCGAGTCCGACACCGACCATGATCAGCACCGCGGTACCGCCGAACGGGAAGTTCTGGTTCTGGCCCTGACCGGTCAGGTCGAGGAACAGGTTCGGCAGGATGGCGACGATGCCCAGGTAGAGCGAGCCAGGCAGCGTGATCCGCCCCAGGACGAAGCGGAGGTATTCGGCGGTGGGCCGGCCGGGGCGGATACCCGGGATGAACCCACCGAACTTCTTCATCTCGTCGGCACGCTCGTCCGGGTTGAACGTGATGCCCACGTAGAAGTAGGTGAAGAAGACGATCAGCAGGAAGTACAGCCCCATGTGCACGGGGTTGGACTGGCTGACCAGGTACGTCTGCACGAACGTCTGCCACCAGCCCGGCGCCGACCCGTCGTTCGAGGCGGTCAACCGGGAGATCAGGTCCGGCAGGTACAGCAGCGACGAGGCGAAGATGACCGGGATGACACCGGCCTGGTTCACCTTCAGCGGCAGGTAGGTCGACGTGCCGCCGTACATCCGGCGGCCGATCATGCGCTTCGCGTACTGCACCGGGATCCGGCGCTGGGCCTGCTCGACGTAGATGACGCTGGCAATGATCAGCAGCGCCGCCACGAGGACCAGGAAGAAGGTGAGACCGCCGCGGCTGAGGATGATCTGGCCCTCGGCCGGGATGCGGGCGGCGATGCCGGTGAAGATCAGCAACGACATGCCGTTGCCGATGCCCTTCTCGGTGATGATCTCACCGAGCCACATGATCACGCTGGTGCCCGCGGTCATCGTCACGACCAGCACGCACAGCGAGAAGATGCTCTCGTCCGGGATGACCGGCACCTGGCAGTCCTGGAACAGCTGGTCGCGCACGGCCAGGGCGATGATGCCCGTGGACTGGAGCACGGCCAGCGCGATCGTCAGGTACCGGGTGTACTGCGTGAGCTTGCCCTGGCCCGCCTGGCCTTCCTTCTTCAACTGCTCGAACCGCGGGATGACGACGGTGAGCAGCTGGATGATGATGCTGGCGGTGATGTAGGGCATGATGCCCAGCGCGAAGATCGACAAGTTGAGCAGCGCGCCGCCGCTGAACAGGTTGATCAGGGAGTAGATCCCCTGCTGGTCCACCTGCTCGACGCACTGTTTCACGTTCTTGAAGGAGACACCCGGCGCGGGCAGGGTCGCGCCCAACCGGTACACGACGACGATCCCCAACGTGAAGAGGATCTTCTTTCGTAGGTCCGGCGTCGCGAGAGCCGAGCGGAATGCGCCGAGCACGCGAACCTCCATCAGCGTTGCCGCCCATCGGGGTCGGCATCTCCTGCGGTACCGACCGTGTTGCCGGCACAGTCCTGCTGGTTGCCGTCGGGCTGTCGCCGACGAGCGGCGGACGTGGCGATAGCCGCGACCGACCCGGACGACATCCGGGTTCAGCCCGCGACTTTAACAGCCACCGGGCCGATCGCCGTAGCCAGTCGGCGTTCACACTTCGCACTTGATCGGAACCTTCGGCCCGCAAGCCTCCGAATGGATCAAGTTCGACCGTACCCGGGCAGGTCGCGGGCGTACCGGGCCGGTACGCCCGAGCCCGCGCCGACCCCTGCCGGAGGGGCTCGTCAATACCGCCGGAAAGGCGGTGACGAGCATTTCCGGTGCTCGCCCGACACCCTGATCCACCGACGCCATAGCGACCCCGAGAACACCCGCGGGTGACGCCGGTACGGGTGACCGACGTATTTGCGCCGTGAGCGAACGAGACCGGGGTCGGTAATGCGAACGGCCCCCGGGAGTCCCGGGGGCCGTTCACGGTTCATGCGGCGTTCAGAGCACCGTGGTGGTGCCGCTCGCCGCCGTGATCTTCTCGACCGCGGAGCGCGAGAACTTGTGCGCCACGACGTCGAGCTTGACGCCGTCGAGGTCGCCGTCGCCCAGCACCTTCACCAGCTCGTTCTTGCGCACGAGGCCGGCGTCCACCAGCGCGTCCACGTCGACCCGGCCACCCTCCGGGAACACCCGGGCGATGTCGGAGACGTTGACGACCTGGTACTCGGTGCGGAACGGGTTGCGGAAGCCCTTGAGCTTCGGCAGCCGCATGTGCAGCGGCATCTGGCCACCCTCGAAGCGCGGCGAGACGTTCTTGCGCGCCCCGGTGCCCTTCGTACCGCGACCGGCGGTCTTGCCCTTCGAGCCCTCACCGCGGCCGACGCGGATCTTGGCCCGCTTGGCGCCCGGAGCCGGACGAAGGTCGTGGATCTTGATGGTCACGACTGGACCTCCTCGACGACCACCAGGTGACGCACGGTGTGGATCAAACCGCGCACCTGCGGCGAGTCCTCGCGGACCACCGACTGGCGGATCTTGCGCAACCCGAGGGTCCGGAGGGACTCACGGTGGTTGTGCTTGGTACCGATGCTGCTGCGGACCTGGGTCACCTTGAGCTGGGCCATGGTCACACCGCCCCTGCGCGGGCGCGCAGCATGCCGGCCGGGGCGACGTCCTCCAGCGGCAGACCGCGACGGGCCGCCACCTCCTCGGGACGCTGGAGACCCTTCAGGGCCTCCACGGTGGCGTGCACGATGTTGATCGCGTTGTCCGAGCCGAGCGACTTGGACAGCACGTCGTGGACACCGGCGCACTCCAGCACCGCGCGGACCGCGCCACCGGCGATGACACCGGTACCGGCCGAAGCCGGACGCAGCAGCACGACACCGGCCGCCTTCTCGCCCTGGACCGGGTGAGGGATCGTGCCCGCGATGCGGGGGACGCGGAAGAAGTTCTTCTTCGCCTCCTCCACACCCTTGGCGATCGCCGCCGGCACTTCCTTGGCCTTGCCGTAGCCGACACCGACCATGCCGTCGCCGTCGCCGACGACGACCAGCGCGGTGAAGCTGAAGCGACGACCACCCTTGACGACCTTGGAGACGCGGTTGATCGCAACCACGCGCTCCAGGTGCGGGGTCTTCTCCTGGGCCGCGCCGCCGCGGCCGCCGTCACGACGGTCGCGACGCTCTCCGCGCTCGCCCCCGCCGCCTTCGCGACGCGTGCGTCCTGGCATCAGGCGTCCCTCTCAATTCCAGTGATGATCATTTGTCAGAACTCCAGCCCGGCCTCGCGGGCCGCGTCCGCCAGAGCCGCGATCCGACCGTGGTAGGCGTTGCCGCCGCGGTCGAACACGACCTTGCTGATCCCGGCGTCCTTGGCACGGGCGGCGGCGAGCTGACCGACCTTGGCGGCCTTCGCCTTCTTGTCGCCGTCCACCGCACGGACGTCCGCCTCGACCGAGGAGGCGGCGGCCAGGGTGTGGCCCGCCAGGTCGTCGATGATCTGCACGGTGATGTGCTTCGACGACCGGTGCACGACCAGACGCGGGCGTGCCGGCGTACCGCTGACCTTCTTGCGGAGCCGGAAGTGACGGCGGGTCTTGGCGATGCGTCGGGTGGTCGAGATGTCCGTGCCCACCGGCTTGCGCTTCGTTGCGGTCTCGCTCATGTCACTTACCCGTCTTTCCGACCTTGCGGCGGATCTTCTCGCCCGCGTAACGCACGCCCTTGCCCTTGTACGGGTCGGGCTTGCGCAGCTTGCGGATGTTCGCGGCGATCTCGCCGACGAGCTGCTTGTCGATGCCGGAGACCGAGAACCGGGTCGGGGTCTCCACCGCGAAGGTGATGCCCTCCGGGGCCTCGACCTTCACCGGGTGGCTGTAACCCAGCGCGAATTCCAGGTCGGAACCCTTCAGCGCGACGCGGTAGCCGACGCCGTGGATTTCCATCTTCTTCTCGTAGCCCTGGGTCACGCCGACGACCATGTTCTGCACCAGGGTGCGCGACAGGCCGTGCAGCGAGCGGCTGCGACGCTCGTCGTTCGGGCGCTTGACCTCGAGCGTGCCGTCCTCGGCCCGCTCCAGGAAGATCGGCTCGGCGATGGTCAGCTCCAAGGTGCCCTTCGGACCCTTGATGCTCACCTCCTGGCCCTCGATCTTGACGTCGACCCCGGAGGGGACGGTGATCGGCAGCTTTCCGATGCGCGACATGCTGTTGTCCCCCTTCCGTTACCAGACGTAGGCGAGGACTTCGCCGCCCACGCCCTGCTTGTTCGCCTGACGGTCGGTCAGCAGACCGCCGGAGGTCGAGATGATCGCGACGCCAAGACCGCCGAGAACCTTCGGCAGGTTGGTCGACTTCGCGTAAACGCGCAGACCGGGCTTGGACACCCGGCGCAGACCCGCGATGCTGCGCTCACGGTTCGGGCCGTACTTCAGCTCGATCACGAGCTGCTTGGCGACGTCGCCGTCCTCGTCGCGGTAGCTCGCGATGTAGCCCTCGCGCTTGAGGATCTCGGCGATGTTCGCCTTCAGCTTCGAGTGCGGCATCACGACCTTGTCGTGGTACGCCGAATTCGCGTTGCGCAGACGGGTGAGCATGTCTGCGATCGGGTCGGTCATCGTCATGGTGACCTGGTCAACCTTTCTCGCTGCGGTTCGCCGGCCAGGGTCCGAGTCCGGAGCGGACTGGTCGTGGCGGGGCCTACAGCGAAGTGGATTTCGAAAAAACCTGCCGCCGAGCCGGACTTACCAGCTGGACTTGCTCACGCCGGGCAGCTCGCCCCGGTGGGCCATCTCGCGGAGGCAGATCCGGCACAGGCCGAACTTGCGGAACACCGAGTGCGGTCGGCCGCAGCGCTGGCACCGGGTGTAGCCCCGCACCTTGAACTTCGGCTTGGCCGCGGCCTTGTTGATCAGAGCCTTCTTGGCCATCTCAGTTCTCCCGGAAGGGGAAGCCCAGGTGCTTGAGCAGCGCCCGGCCCTCCTCGTCGTTGGTGGCGGTGGTGACGACCGTGATGTCCATGCCGCGCGGGCGGTCGATGGCGTCCGGGTCGATCTCGTGGAACATCGACTGCTCGTTCAGACCGAACGTGTAGTTGCCGTTGCCGTCGAACTGCTTGCCCGACAGGCCGCGGAAGTCGCGGATACGGGGCAGTGCGATGTTCAGCAGCCGGTCCAGGAACTCCCACATGCGGTCGCCGCGCAGCGTCACGCGCGCACCGATCGGCATGCCCTCGCGGAGCTTGAACTGCGCGATGGACTTGCGGGCCTTGCGGACCTCGGGACGCTGGCCGGTGATGATCGAGAGGTCCCGGACGGCGCCTTCGATCAGCTTGCCGTCACGGGCGGCGTCGCCGACGCCCATGTTGACGACGACCTTCACGACGCCGGGGATCTGCATCACGTTCGCGTACTCGAACTGCTTGCGCAGCTCGGCCACGATCTCCTCGCGGTAGCGGGTCTTGAGCCGCGGGGTGGTCTTCTCTGCGGTGGTCATCAGATGTCCTTCCCGTTACGACGGGAAATGCGGACCCGCTTGCCCTCGTCGTTCGTCCGGTAGCCCACGCGGGACGGCTTGCCGTCGGAGTCGACCACCATCACGTTCGACACGTGGATGGGCGCTTCCTGGGTCACGATGCCGCCCGACTGTGCGCCGCGCTGGGTCTGCGTGATCCGGGTGTGCTTCTTGATCCGGTTGACGCCCTCGACCAGGACCCGGTTCTGCGTCGGGTAGGCCTGGATGACCTTGCCCCGGGCGCCCTTGTCCTTGCCGGCGATGACGACGACCGTGTCGCCCTTCTTCACCTTCATGGTCAGAGCACCTCCGGCGCCAACGAGATGATCTTCATGAACTTCTTGTCGCGCAGCTCGCGGCCGACCGGGCCGAAGATGCGGGTGCCACGCGGCTCGTTGTCGTTCTTGATGAGCACGGCGGCGTTCTCGTCGAACCGGATGTAAGAGCCGTCGGGACGGCGCTTCTCCTTGACGGTGCGGACGACGACCGCCTTGACGACGTCACCCTTCTTCACACCGGCGCCGGGGATGGCCTGCTTCACCGTGGCGACGATGATGTCCCCGATGCCCGCGTAGCGGCGGCCGGAGCCGCCGAGAACACGGATGCAAAGGATTTCCTTCGCACCGGTGTTGTCGGCGACGCGGAGCCGCGACTCCTGCTGGATCACTTACCTACTCCTGACCATTCCTGGCCCGCCGGATTTCCGACCCGACGGGCTCGGTCTGTCTACTGTGCCCGAATCCCCGGAGGGACTTACTTGGCCTTCTCGAGGATCTCGACGAGCCGCCAGCGCTTGGTGGCGGACAGCGGCCGGGTCTCCATCAGCAGCACGCGGTCGCCGATGCCGGCGGCGTTCTGCTCGTCGTGCGCCTTCACCTTGGTGGTGGAGCGCATGACCTTGGAGTACCGGCGGTGCTTCTTGCGGTCCTCGACCGCGACCACGATCGTCTTGTCCATCTTGTCGGACACGACGAGGCCCTCGCGGACCTTGCGCTCGCCGCGGACCTCGGTCGTCGTCACTTCGTTGTTCTCGCTCATGCCGCACCCTCACCAGTGGAACCGTCCGGGGAAGCGGAGAGACCCAGCTCCCGTTCCCGCATCACGGTGTAGATCCGGGCGATCTCGTGCCGGACCGTGCGCAGGCGACGGTTGTTGTCGAGCTGACCGGTGGCCATCTGGAAGCGGAGGTTGAAGAGCTCCTCCTTCGCTTCCCGCAGACGCAGCACCAGCTCCTCTTCGGTCAGCTCGCGCAGCTCGGAAGCGGCGGTACCCGCTGCCATCAGAAATCACCACCCTCACGCGTAACGATGCGGCACTTCATCGGGAGCTTGTGGATCGCGCGACGAAGCGCCTCGCGGGCCACAGCCTCGTTCGGGAAGCTCATCTCGAAGAGCACCCGACCCGGCTTGACGTTGGCCACCCACCACTCCGGCGAACCCTTACCGGAACCCATGCGGGTCTCGGCGGGCTTCTTGGTGAGCGGGCGGTCCGGGAAGATGTTGATCCAGACCTTGCCACCACGGCGGATGTGCCGCGTGATGGCGATACGGGCGGACTCGATCTGCCGGTTGGTCACGTAGGCCGGCTCCAGCGCCTGGATGCCGAACTCGCCGAACGTGACACGCGTACCGCCCTTGGCAGCACCGGACCGACCGGGGTGGTGCTGCTTGCGGTGCTTGAGCCTGCGCGGGATCAGCAAGACTCAGCCCTCCGTCTTCTCTGCTGCCGGAGCGTCCGCCTGCGCGTCGGCGGCGGCGCGGCCGGCCTCGGTGCTGGTGGCGGTGGTGCCGCTGGCGCCCGAACGACGCGCCCGGTTCGGGCGGTCGCCGCGGTCACGACGCGGCGCGCGGTCGGCGGCCGGGGCCGCGTCACGCTCGCGCTTGGCGCTGAGGCCACCGACGATGTCGCCCTTGTAGATCCACACCTTCACGCCGATGCGGCCGAAGGTGGTGCGGGCCTCGAAGAAGCCGTAGTCGATGTCCGCGCGCAGCGTGTGCAGCGGGACCCGACCGTCGCGGTAGTGCTCGGAGCGGGACATCTCGGCGCCGCCGAGACGGCCGCCGCACTGCACGCGGATGCCCTTGACCTGCGGCGAGCGCATGGCCGACTGGATCGCCTTGCGCATCGCGCGGCGGAACGCCACGCGGTTGGACAGCTGCTCGGCGACGCCCTGCGCCACGAGCTGCGCGTCCGACTCCGGGCTCTTCACCTCGAGGATGTTGAGCTGGACCTGCTTCTTGGTGAGCTTCTCCAGCTCGCCGCGGATGCGGTCCGCCTCGGCGCCGCGGCGACCGATGACGATGCCCGGCCGGGCGGTGTGGATGTCGACGCGGACCCGGTCACGGGTGCGCTCGATCTCCACCTTGGAGATGCCGGCACGCTCCATGCCGCGCGAGAGCAGCTTGCGGATCTTGACGTCCTCGGCCACGTACTCGGCGTACTGCTTGTCGGCGTACCAGCGGGACTTCCAGTCGGTGGTGATCCCCAGCCGGAAGCCGTGCGGGTTGATCTTCTGACCCACTACCGAGCACTCCCCTTCGCGCTGGTCTTCTTGGGACGGCTCTCCACCTCGACGGTGATGTGGCTCGTCCGCTTGCGGATCCGGTAGGCGCGGCCCTGGGCGCGCGGGCGGAACCGCTTGAGGGTCGGACCCTCGTCCACGTAGACCTTCGACACCCACAGGGTGTCGGGGTCCAGGGACAGGTTGTTCTCGGCGTTGGCCACGGCGCTCGCGAGCACCTTGCGGACCGGCTCGCTTGCCGCCTGCGGAGCGAACTGGAGCACGGCCAGGGCCTCGCTGGCGCTACGACCCCTGATGAGCTCGACGACGCGGCGCACCTTCATCGGCGTGTCGCGGACGTAGCGAGCCCGAGCCACGGCGCGCGGGAACTCCTGCGCGGTGGCGTCGTTACGGGCGTTCATCGCTGCTTCCCCTTGCTCTTCCTCTAGTTCGTCGCCTAGCGGCGGCGCGACTTCCGGTCGTCCTTGATGTGGCCCTTGAAGGTGCGCGTCGGCGCGAACTCGCCGAGCTTGTGCCCGACCATCGACTCCGTCACGAACACCGGCACGTGCTTGCGGCCGTCGTGCACCGCGATCGTGTGGCCCAACATGTCGGGGATGATCGTCGACCGGCGGGACCAGGTCTTGATGACGGTCTTCTTGCCCGACTCGTTGAGGACGTCCACCTTCTTGAGCAGGTGGTCGTCCACGAAGGGGCCCTTCTTAAGGCTGCGTGGCATCCTTCACTCCCTCCCTGCTCAGCGCTTCTTGCCGGTGCGACGACGCCGGACGATGAGCCTGTCGCTTGCCTTGCGGCGGCGGGTACGGCCTTCGGGCTTACCGGCCGGGTTCACCGGGTGGCGACCACCGGAGGTCTTGCCCTCACCACCACCGTGCGGGTGGTCGACCGGGTTCATGGCGACACCACGCACCGTGGGCTTCTTGCCCTTCCAGCGCATGCGGCCGGCCTTGCCCCAGTTGATGTTCTGGTGCTCCGCGTTGCCGACCTCGCCGACCGTGGCGCGGCAGCGCACGTCCACGTTGCGGACCTCGCCCGAAGGCATCCGCAGCTGGGCGTACGGGCCGTCCTTGGCGACGAGCTGGACGCTCGCACCGGCCGACCGGGCGATCTTGGCGCCGCCACCGGGGCGCAGCTCGATCGCGTGCACGACCGTGCCGACCGGGATGTTGCGCAGCGGCAGGTTGTTGCCCGGCTTGATGTCGGCCTTGGGGCCGTTCTCCACGACGTCGCCCTGCTGGAGCTTCGCCGGGGCGATGATGTAGCGCTTCTCGCCGTCGACGTAGTGCAGCAGCGCGATGCGCGCGGTCCGGTTGGGGTCGTACTCGATGTGCGCGACCTTGGCCGGGATGCCGTCCTTGTCGGTGCGGCGGAAGTCGATCAGACGGTAGGCCCGCTTGTGGCCGCCGCCCTTGTGCCGCGTCGTGATCTTGCCCGACGCGTTGCGGCCACCGCGGCCGTGCAGCGGACGGATCAGCGACTTCTCCGGCGTCGACCGAGTGATCTCGGCGAAGTCGGAGACGCTCGCACCGCGACGACCCGGGGTCGTCGGCTTGTACTTGCGAATGCCCATCTCTACGCAGTCCTCGTCGTCATCAGGCGGCCGGGCCGCCGAAGATCTCGATCGGCTTGCTCTCGGCGGACAGCGTCACGATGGCGCGCTTGGTGTCCTTGCGCTTGCCGTAGCCCGTCTTGGTCCGCTTGCGCTTGCCCTGACGGTTGATCGTGTTGACGCTGACGACCTTGACGCCGAAGACCTTCTCCACGGCAATCTTGATCTGGGTCTTGTTCGAGCCGGGAGCCACCACGAAGGTGTACTTGTTCTCCTCGAGCAGCCCGTAGGACTTCTCGGAGATGACCGGCGCGAGCAGGATGTCCCGGTGGTCGGGGATCACTTGTCGTCCTCCACTTCGGACGAACCGGCGACCGCCTCGGCCGAGCCCTTGCCCTGCTGGGCCTTGCTCGCGAGGAACACGTCCAGAGCGTCCTTCGTGAACACCACGTCGTCGTTGACGAGCACGTCGTAGGTGTTCAGCTGACCCGGCGTGATCAGGTGCACGTGCGGGAGGTTGCGCAGGCTGACCCACGACGCCTCTTCGCTCTCCAGCAGCACGACCAGCACCCGGCGAGCCTCGGTGACCGAGTCCAGGATCTTGCGGGCGGTCTTCGTCGACGGGGTGGCGTCACCCGCGAGAAACTCGCTCACGACGTGGACCTGGCCGGCACGCGCCCGGTCGGAGAGGGCGCCACGCAGGGCGGCGGCCTTCATCTTCTTGGGGGTGCGCTGGCTGTAGTCGCGCGGCACGGGGCCGTGCACGACGCCACCGCCGGCGAACTGCGGCGCACGGGTCGAGCCCTGGCGGGCGCGGCCGGTGCCCTTCTGGCGGTACGGCTTCTTACCGCCACCGGACACCTCGCCGCGGGTCTTCACCTTGTGCGTGCCCTGGCGCGCGGCGGCCTGCTGGGCCACGACGACCTGGTGCAGCAGCGCGATGTTCGCCTTGGCGTCGAAGATGGCGGAGGGCAGCTCGACGGAACCGTCGCTCTTGCCGTCCGGGGTGCGGATCTCGACCGACGTCATGATCAGGCACCACCCTTCGCAGCGGTCTTGATGAACACGGTGCCGCCCTTGGGACCGGGCACCGCGCCCTTGATGAGCAGCAGGCCGGACTCGACGTCGACCTTGTGCACCTTGAGGTTCTGGGTGGTCACGCGCGCGTGGCCCATGCGGCCCGCCATGCGCAGACCCTTGAACACGCGGCCGGGCGTGGCGCAGCCGCCGATGGAACCCGGCGAGCGGTGCTTGCGCTGGGTGCCGTGGCTCGAGCCGAGACCGGCGAAGCCGTGGCGCTTCATGACACCCGCGGTGCCCTTGCCCTTGGAGGTGCCGACGATGTCGACAACCGCGCCGGCCTCGAACACCTCTGCGGTGATCTCCTGGCCGACCTGGTACTCGGAGGCGTCCGTGGTGCGCAGCTCCGCCAGGTGTCGACGGGGCGTGACGCCCGCCTTGGCGAAGTGGCCCGCGACGGGCTTGTTGACCTTGCGCGGGTCGATCGCGCCGAAGGCCAACTGGACTGCCGAGTAGCCGTCGTTCTCCTGGGTCCGAATCTGGGTGACCACGTTCGGCTCGGCCTTGACGACGGTCACCGGGACGATCCGGTTGTTCTCGTCGAAGACCTGCGTCATGCCGAGCTTGGTGCCCAGGAGGCCCTTGACCTGCCTGTCAGACATGGTTCTCGTTACTCTCCGCCCCAAATGGGATCAACACTGCCGCGTCCACGCTTACTGGATGTTGACGTCGACGCTCGCCGGCAGGTCGATGCGCATGAGCGCGTCCACCGTCTTCGGCGTCGGGTCGAGGATGTCGATCAGGCGCTTGTGCGTGCGCATCTCGAAGTGCTCGCGCGAGTCCTTGTACTTGTGCGGCGAGCGGATGACGCAGTACACGTTCTTCTCAGTGGGCAGCGGCACAGGCCCGACGACCCGAGCGCCGGTGCGCGTCACGGTCTCGACGATCTTGCGCGCGGACGCGTCGATCGCCTCGTGGTCGTAGGCCTTGAGCCGGATGCGGATCTTCTGTCCCGCCATGATGGCTTGCCGTTCCTCTGCTTCTAGTACCGCTGCGGCGCGGGCACCTTTCACGAGGTCACGGGACCTCCGGCGCGCTCCGCCCCCTATTCAGGACTGACACCTGCGCGGTGTCACGGTGCCCGGTCCACGCGGTCGGGCGTGTCGCGCCCTCTGCTCAGACCGGTCCCACTGATGAAACCTGTGGGATTGTCGTACTGATAACCCCGCTCGTGACGGGGCGGCCGTATTCGATGAATCCGGCCGCCCCGACGAGCAACCCGTCAATGGTCGCACACGACGTGCGCGGGGCCAAATCGGGGGTGGAGTTCTAGCGCCGGGTCACTTGATGATCTTGGTGACCGAGCCGGCGCCGACGGTGCGGCCACCCTCGCGGATGGCGAACCGCAGGCCCTCGTCCATGGCGATCGGCTGGATCAGCTTCACGGCCATGGTCGTGGTGTCGCCCGGCATGACCATCTCGGTGCCCTCGGGGAGGGTCACGACGCCGGTCACGTCGGTCGTCCGGAAGTAGAACTGCGGACGGTAGTTGTTGAAGAACGGCGTGTGGCGGCCACCCTCGTCCTTCGACAGGATGTAGACCTGCGCGTCGAACTCGGTGTGCGGGGTCGTGGTGCCCGGCTTCACGATCACCATGCCGCGCTCCACCTCCTCGCGCTTCACGCCGCGCAGCAGCAGGGCGGCGTTGTCGCCGGCCTGGCCCTCGTCGAGGAACTTCTTGAACATCTCGATCGAGGTGACCGTGGTCTTCTTCGAGGTCTCCTTGATGCCGACGATCTCGACCTCTTCGTTGACCTTGACGATGCCGCGCTCGATACGACCGGTCACGACGGTGCCACGACCGGTGATCGTGAAGACGTCCTCGACCGGCATCAGGAACGGGCGGTCGACCTCGCGCTCCGGCTCCGGGATGTTCTCGTCCACGGCGTCCATGAGGCCGATGAGCTTCTCGCCCCACTCGGCGTCGCCCTCGAGCGCCTTCAGCGCCGAGACGCGCACGACCGGCAGGTCGTCGCCCGGGAACTCGTACTCGGAGAGCAGCTCGCGGACCTCGAGCTCGACGAGCTCCAGGATCTCCTCGTCGTCCACCATGTCGGCCTTGTTCAGGGCCACCACGATGTAGGGGACGCCGACCTGGCGGGCCAGGAGGACGTGCTCCTTGGTCTGCGGCATCGGGCCGTCGGTCGCCGCGACCACCAGGATGGCGCCGTCCATCTGCGCCGCACCGGTGATCATGTTCTTGATGTAGTCGGCGTGACCGGGGCAGTCGACATGCGCGTAGTGGCGCTTGTCGGTCTGGTACTCGATGTGCGCGATCGAGATCGTGATGCCGCGCTGCTTCTCCTCCGGCGCCTTGTCGATCTGGTCGAACGGCGTGAAGGGGTTGAGGTCCGGGTACTTGTCGTGCAGGACCTTGGAGATCGCCGCGGTCAGCGTCGTCTTGCCGTGGTCGATGTGACCGATGGTGCCGATGTTGACGTGCGGCTTCGTCCGCTCGAACTTCGCCTTCGCCACTGGATTGTCCTCCTGGACTTCTATTGCTGTGCCCGGCGGGTGGATTGCCTTGCCCGCCGGGCGTCACGTCAGGGTTTTGCGGACCCCAGGGACTCACAACCCGGGGAGCCCGCGTGGTGCTGCGGTGCTCCGGTCCGGGTTACTCGCCCGTCGCCTTCGCGATGATCTCCTTGGCCACGTTCGTGGGAACTTCGGCGTAGGAGTCGAACGTCATCGAGTAGTTGGCGCGACCCTGGGTCTTCGACCGCAGGTCGCCCACGTACCCGAACATCTCCGACAGCGGGACCAGCGCCTTGACGACACGGGTACCGCTGCGCTCCTCCATGGCCTGGATCTGGCCACGGCGGGAGTTCAAGTCGCCGATCACGTCGCCCATGTACTCCTCGGGCGTGGTGACCTCGACCGCCATGAGCGGCTCCAGCAGAGCCGGGTCGGCCTTGCGGGCGGCTTCCTTGAGCGCCATCGAACCGGCGATCTTGAAGGCCATTTCCGACGAGTCGACCTCGTGGTAGGCGCCGTCGAGCAGCGTCACCTTGATGCCGACGAGCGGGTAGCCCGCGAGCACGCCGTACTGCATGGCGTCCTGCGCACCGGCGTCGACCGACGGGATGTACTCGCGCGGGACGCGACCGCCGGTGACGGCGTTGACGAACTCGTAGAGCGCGCCGTCTTCCTGCTTCTCCAGCGGCTCCAGGTCGATGAGGACCTTCGCGAACTGGCCGGAGCCACCGGTCTGCTTCTTGTGGGTGTAGGAGTACTTCTCCACCTTGCGGCGGATGGTCTCCCGGTACGCCACCTGCGGCTTGCCGATGTTGGCCTCGACCTTGAACTCGCGGCGCATGCGGTCCACCAGGATGTCCAGGTGGAGCTCGCCCATGCCGGCGATGATGGTCTGGCCGGTCTCCTGGTCGAGCTTGACCCGGAAGGTCGGGTCCTCCTCGGCCAGCTTCTGGATCGCGGTGCCCAGCTTCTCCTGGTCGGCCTTCGTCTTGGGCTCGATCGCCACCTCGATGACCGGCTCGGGGAAGGTCATCGACTCCAGCACGATGGGGTGCTGCGGGTCCGACAGGGTCTCACCGGTCGTGGTGTCCTTCAGACCGATCACGGCGTAGATGTGGCCCGCGATGGCCTCGTCGACCGGGTTCTCCTTGTTGGAGTGCATCTGGAAGATCTTCCCGATGCGCTCCTTGCGGTCCTTCGTGGAGTTGATGACCTGCGTCGAGGTCGCGACCCGGCCGGAGTAGACCCGGATGTAGGTCAGCTTGCCGAAGAACGGGTGCACGGCGATCTTGAACGCCAGCGCGGAGAACGGCTCGTCGGTGGACGGCTTGCGGAAGGCCGGCGTCTCGCCGTCCTGCAGCGTGCCCTCGACCGGCGGGAGGTCCAGCGGTGCCGGCAGGTAGTCGATGACCGCGTCGAGCATGGGCTGCACGCCCTTGTTCTTGAACGCGGAACCGCACAGCACCGGGTACGCGGAGCCCTCGGCCACGATCTTGCGGATGCCCGCCTTGATCTGGGCGACGGTGATCTCCTCGCCCGCGAGGTAGGACTCCATCAGCTCGTCGTCGGTCTCGGCCACGGCCTCGACCAGCGCCTCGCGGTACTCCTGCGCCTTGTCCAGGAGGTCCGCGGGGATCTCCTCGATGGCGTAGTCCTCGCCCTTCTGGACCTCGCCACGCCAGGTCAGCGCACGCATCTCGACCAGGTCGACGACGCCGATGAAGTCGCTCTCCGACCCGATCGGGATCTGGATCGGCAGCGGCTTCGCGCCCAGGCGGTCGGAGATCGTCTTCACCGTGAAGTAGAAGTCCGCGCCGAGCTTGTCCATCTTGTTGACGAAGCAGATGCGCGGGACGTCGTACTTGGTGGCCTGGCGCCAGACCTGCTCGGACTGGGGCTCGACGCCCTCCTTGCCGTCGAAGACGGCAACGGCACCGTCGAGCACGCGCAGGTTGCGCTCGACCTCGACGGTGAAGTCGACGTGGCCGGGCGTGTCGATGATGTTGATCTGGTGGTTCTTCCAGAAGCAGGTCGTCGCGGCCGACGTGATCGTGATGCCGCGCTCCTGCTCCTGCTCCATCCAGTCCATCACGGCCGCGCCGTCGTGGACCTCGCCGATCTTGTAGCTGATCCCGGTGTAGAACAGGATCCGCTCGGTCGTCGTGGTCTTGCCCGCGTCGATGTGGGCCATGATCCCGATGTTGCGGACCTTGGCCAGGTCGGTGAGCACGTCCTGTGCCACGGGTGTCTTCCCCTGTCTTGAGCTCTGGTGGCAGGCTCACTAGGGCTGGGAGGGCCGGGCGGTCCGCTCGGGGCGGACCACCCGGCACCACGTCACCAGCGGTAGTGGGCGAAGGCCTTGTTCGACTCGGCCATCTTGTGCGTGTCCTCGCGGCGCTTGACGCTCGCGCCCAGGCCGTTGCTCGCGTCGAGCAGCTCGTTCATCAGGCGCTCGATCATGGTCTTCTCACGGCGCTGCCGGGAGAAGGTGATCAGCCAGCGCAGGGCGAGCGTGGTCGAGCGACCGGGCTTCACCTCGACGGGCACCTGGTAGGTCGCACCACCGACGCGGCGGCTCTTGACCTCGAGGGCGGGCTTCACGTTGTCGAGCGCACGCTTGAGCGTGACGACCGGGTCGGTGCCGGTCTTCTCGCGGGCGCCCTCAAGGGCGCCGTACACGATCCGCTCGGCCACGGAGCGCTTGCCGTCGACCAGCACCTTGTTGATGAGCTGGGTCACCAGCGGAGAGCTGTAGACCGGGTCGGAGATCAGCGGCCGCTTCGGGGCCGGTCCCTTGCGGGGCATCAGCTCTTCTCCTTCTTCGCGCCGTAGCGGCTGCGAGCCTGCTTGCGGTTCTTCACGCCCTGCGTGTCGAGCGAACCGCGAATGATCTTGTACCGGACACCGGGGAGGTCCTTCACACGACCGCCGCGCACGAGCACCATCGAGTGCTCCTGGAGGTTGTGGCCCTCACCCGGGATGTACGCGGTGACCTCGATGCCGCTCGTCAGCTTCACGCGGGCGACCTTGCGGAGCGCCGAGTTCGGCTTCTTGGGCGTGGTCGTGTAGACGCGGGTGCACACGCCGCGCCGCTGCGGGCTGCCCTTGAGGGCCGCGGTCTTCTGCTTCGCGACCTTGTCCTGCCGGCCCTTGCGGACCAACTGCTGGATCGTTGGCATTCGCCGACTGCTTCTTCCTGTGGAGTACCCGCCGGTCGACCGACCTTCGGGCACTGTTTACCTGGTCCCTCTCTGCACCCGAGGTCGGGCGTGTCGCCCGCTCTCCCAGGTCCGCAGGCGACGACCCAGGACGCCCCTGCGAGTGGAGGTCACCGCGGCCGGCTGTCCAGCACAACTGGCGCGTAGGCACGCGGAGCGGCCCGACATGGGTCGGGCACGAGTACCAAAGATACCCCTCCCCGATCCCAAGGGTCAAAACGGATGCGGGGTGCCCTGGCAGGGCGTTCGCAAGATCGGACGAGCCGGCGCGGAGGCCGCGCACGACACCGTTCCGCGGCGCCGGATTCGCCCAGATCCACGCGACCGGGTGTCACCCGGTCCGGTTCCCGTCACCGCCGGGGGAATGACGCAGGCCACTGCGCGAATCCGGCCGTTCGCCGTACAGGTGCGGAAAACCTCGTTACGTTCCAGGCCATTCCCCTGAGTGAGCACGGAGGTACCGACCGTTGATGTCCGACTGGGACGACACCGACGCCCTGGCCGCACGCAACGCGCGGCTCCGCGACACCGTCGACGGCCTCATGCGCGACCTCCGCGAACGCACCGACGGGCTGCGCGAGGCGCAGGAGGAGATCGCGGGCATGGCGGGCGAGGCGTCGTCGGCCGACGGCACCGTGACGGCGCGGGTCGACTCCACCGGGCTGCTCGACCGGCTCGACCTGTCGTCGCGCGCGTTCGAGCGGACGACGCCCGAACAGCTCGCGCGGGTGATCACGCAGGTGGTCCGCGAGGCGGCGGGTGGCGTGCGGGAACGCGTGAGCGCCCGGATGACGCCGCTCACCTCCGACGAGACCATGGTCGACCTGCCCGACCTCGTACCCGGCGCACCGTCCCTGCGGGACATGTTCCGGGTCGCGAGCCGCGACGAACCCGTGCCCGCCGCCGAGGAGTACGGCGGTTCCGTGCTGCGCGACGACGCTCCCGCGCGCCGGCCCGTCGTGCGGTCGGACGAACCGGACGAGGACTTCGGCGACGGCTCGATCCTCAAGCGGGGTGACCGCTGGTGACCGGCCTGACCAGGATCGAGGTCGACCAGGTCGTCGCGAGTGCCGAGAAGCTCGGTCACGTCGGCGAGGACATGGTCGAACGGGCCGAGGCGCTCACGCGGGCGTTGCAGGCCCAGGGCGCGTGCTGGGGCGGCGACGAGTCCGGCCAGGCGTTCGCCAAGGACTACGTGCCGGCGTCCGGGAACATGGAAGAGGCCATGCACAAGATCGCCGAGGCGCTCCAGGCGATCGCGAAGAACCTGGTCGACCAGGCCGAGTCCATGCGGACCCTCGACGGGGGCAACGCCGCCGCACTCGACGGCCTGGACGCCTGATGGGCATGGAACTGCCCGCCGAGCTGCACTGGCTCGCGTGGATCGCCGGCGGCGACTGGCCCGAGGGCGACGAGACGAAGGTGGCCCTGCTCGCCGACGCGTGGGAACGCTCGGCACAGGACATCGAGACGACGTTGCGCGACGCGGACGCCGCCGCCAAGCAGGCCATGTCCCACATGGACGGTGCCGCGGCCAAGGCGTTCGAGGAGTACTGGGCCAAGGTCTCACAGGGTGAGGACGCCACCCTGCCGAAGATGAAGCACGTCTCGGAGGAGCTGGCCAAGGCGTGCCGGAACTGCGCGATGCAGATCGAGTACGCCAAGCTCTCGACGTACGTGGCGATCGCGCTGCTGGCCATCCAGATCGCGATCATGATCGCGTCGGCCGTCGCCACGTTCGGCGCGTCCACCGCGGGCATCGTCCCGGCGCAGCTGGCCACGCGCGCGGCCGTGCAGATGATCTACCGCAGGCTCGTGCAGTCCCTGATGCAGAACATGGGACGGCGGCTGATCGGGCGGATCGCGATGAACGTCGGCATGGAGGTCGTGACGTCGGTCGCGACCGACCTGGGCGTGCAGGCGTTCCAGATCATGAAGGGCACGCGCGAGTCCGTCGACACGAAGCTGACGCTGGACGCGGCCAAGTCGGGTGCGATCTCCGGCGTCATCGGCGCGGGCGTCGCCGAGGGCATGGGGAAGGCCCTCGGCGACGGTGTCGGTGACGGCCTGGCCAAGTCGGTGGCGCGCAACGCCGGCGAGGAGGCCGTGACCGGTGGGCTGTCGTCGGTGGCCGAAGGGCTGATGAGCGAGGAGGGGCTCAAGCTCGAGGACGTCGTGCAGGGCACGGTGTCGGGCGGTGTCGGCGGCGCGGTGGGCGGTACCAAGGCGCACCTGGACGGCATGCGGGTCGACGTGCCGGACCTTTCGTCCACACCGGACTTGTCGGCGTCGCCCGCGTCGTCGTCCACTGCGGACGTGCCGCGGCCGGTACGCCCGTCCGACACGACCTCGGCCTCCTACGCGGCGCCGACCGCCGACGTGCCCACGCCGTCGCTTCCCGGGACGCCGGGACAGCCGGGGTCGTCGGCGCAGGAGGCGGACGGGCCCACCCGGACGGCCGCGTCGGCGTTCACCGCGCCCGACCGGTCCGCCGGGATGCCCGGAGGGGTCGCGCCGCCGTCGACCTCGACCGTCGCGCCCTCGGGGCCGCCCCAGGATCGCGCGTCGGAGCGCTCGGCTCCCCCGGGCCAGGCTTCCCCCGGTGCGGCGCAACCGGGGGCGTCGACGCCCAACCGGGGCGTGCCGACCGGGCCGACGTCCGCGTCACCGGGCAGCCACACGCAGGCTCCGGCGCACCAGGCCGGTCCGACACCGCCCACCACGGCACCGCAGGCCGGTTCGCACGCCCCGGCACAGCAGGCGGCGTCGCCCACCTCCACGCCGCACGCCCCGGCCCACCAGGCGAGCTCGCCGGCACCGGCCCACCAGGCGACGCCGCCGGCTCAGGCGAGCCCGCACCCGCCGGCTCAACAGGCGACGTCGTCCGCGGCGGCGGCGCACACCGCGACACCACAGGCACCGCCCTCCGCGCCGCCCCAGCAGCCGAGCACGCACGCCCAGCACGCGGCGCCACCGGCGGGTCCCCACACTCCCGGCACGACGCCCGGTCCGCAGTCCACCGGCACGACACCGAACAGTGCGCACTCCTCGCCGTCGGGTCACGCCCAGCCGGACGCACGGCACGAGACCCGCGCCCAGGGCAGCACGGCGACCGCGCCCCCGATCACCCCGACGACCGGTCAACCGACCGGGCACGGCACACCGACCGGCGGACCCACCCCGGGTGGCCAACCGGGCATGCGGCCGGTCCCACCCGACCACGCACACCCGCCCCGTCCGCTGTCCACGCCGGCACCGCGGCCCATGCCCCCGACGGGCCCGCCGACCCCGACCGGCCGCCCCGGGCCCGCGACGCCCGACGCACCCGGACGCACCGCTCCGGCACACACTCCCCCGGCAGCCGGACACCGGACCGCGCCGAACGCCGCCCGTCCCGGCCCGAACGCCTTGCCCGCCAGGACCGACACCGGCCCGCGTCCGGCGTCGACCGGGTTGCCGGCGAACGCCCGACCCGGCACGCCGCCGCCCGCACGGCCCGTCCCCGGGAACCGGCCCGCGACACCGGGCATCGGACCCGACGGACCACCGGCGGCCCACTCCGACGCGGCACCGCGAACCCGGCCCGACGCCGCGTCGCACCGGGCCGCGCAACCCGACGCCGCGCAGCGGCAACCCACCCGTCCCGACACCGCTCTGCCCGGTGCGACCCGGCCCTCGACGGCCGAGCACCGCGGCGAGCCGGGGCGGCCGTGGCAGCCGCCCGAGGTCGACGCGCGTCCCGCCCGGAACGCGGTGCCCACCGAGGCGCCGCTGTCCGCCGAGGCCAAGGCGCAGGCGTTCCTCGACGAGATCAAGCGGTTGAACCGCCCGGTCCCGCTGCCCGACGGACTCGGGCACCTGTCGCGGGCGGTGTCGTTCAGCCCGGCCGGACTTTCCTTGTACGACAACGCCAACCTGTCCGTGAAGCGCTCCGCGCAGCAGGTGGCACCCGACCCCGACCGGTACACCGTCGACCTGCACGGCAGTTCCGGCCGGGTGCGCGTCGGCGAGCACGACCTGACCCCGGAGCAGCTCGCCGCGATCATCAGGTCGAGCGGCGACTGGGACGGGACCAAGCCCATCCGCCTCGTGTCCTGCCAGACCGGGGCGAACGGGGACGGGTTCGCGGCCCGGCTCGCCCGGGAACTCGGCGTCGACGTCGTGGCACCGAACCGGGACGCCTGGGTCGACGAGTCGGGCAACGTGTTCGCCTCGTCGGCCTCGTTCGACCACCGGGCGGGCGACTTCACCCCGGGCTGGCCGCCCGACGGCGCGTGGTCCACGTTCCGCCCCGACGGCACCTCGACCCCGCACGGCGAACCGACGCCACCGGGCCACACCCCCACCTGGGGCGACAAGGTGCCCGACGACAAACCCCGAGCCTGGCGACGTGGCGAACCGTTCATGCCCGTGTGGGGCAACGGCACCCACAACGCCCCCAACGCGTTCCAGCCGATGCCCCACCAGGGAGCGGACCGGCACCAGAACAGGCCGCCGTGGCACGACCAGGACTGGCAGAACCCGGCGGGGTGGAACCACGGTCCCGATCCGCGCGCCCTGCCCGCCCCCACCGGTCACCCCGGTTTCGGGTCCGGTCCCCGCATCGGTCCGCCTCCCGGTCCCCGCATCGGTCCGCCTCCCGGCCACGACTCCGGCTTCGCACCACCGCCGGGCTTCGGCCCGCGCACCGGCGGCGCACCCGACACCGGCTTCGGCCCCGGCCCGGCCCGGCACCACGACCAGGGCTACGGCACGAATCCGAGCCGAACCCACAACCCCGGCCACGGCACGAACCAGGCCCACAACCCCGCGTACAGGACGAATCCGGGCCAAGGCTTCGACCCCGCTCGCGGCTTCGGCCAGGGCCGTGCGCACGGGATGTCCGGAGGCGGCACAGCCCCGAACACCGGGCAGCAGGTCCCGTCACCGGCCAACCGGCGTCCCGATCCGAACGCCGGACAGTCGTCGTACCGCCCCCTGTCCCCGCCCGACGGCCGCGGCCACCAGGCCCGTCCCGGCCAGGACCGCCACGACAACCGTCGGCAGCCACCCCGGCCCTCGCCGCAGCAGGCCACGTACCCGCAGGGCAACCGGCAGCCGCCTCCGGGTCGGGGGTGGACGCCGGACCCGCGACAGGGGCACGGGCAACCGGCCTTCCCGCAGGGCCGCCACCGGCCACCGGTGCAGCAACCTCCCCAGAGGCAACCGTTCCGCGCACCGGACCCCGCACCGCCGCCGCGGCAACCTCTCGCGCCACAACCGCCTGACGGGCAACAGCAGTTCCGACAACCACAGCCGTTCCACGGGCAACCACAACAGCCGACCCACCCACAACCTCAGGCCGGCCGGCCCGACCCCGCGAACACGGCACGGCAGTGGAACCAGCCCACGGCTCCGGTCGCGGCCGAACCGGCCCGGGTCACCCCGGCCGGCACACCGAGGAAGGTCACCGACGACGGGCTCGAATGGGTCCACACCCGGCAGCAACAGCTGACCGGGGACCTGTCGAAGGCGGAGATCGCCCTACGCGACCAGGCAGTCCGGCACTACATGGCCGAACGCGGGGTCGACGAGGCCACCGCACGCGAGGAGAACACCTCCAGCGTGGTCGCCTCCGACGGCCGGTTCGTCCAGCTGCCGCCGCGCCCGGTCCCGATCGACGAGCTCTACCTGGACAAGCTGGCCGTGTACGTCGAGATGCGCGGGTCGTCCTCCGTGCCGTTCCCCGACTTCGACCCGGACCTGCCGCTGCCCGACCACCTGCCGCTGAGCGTCACCCTTCCGACGCAGGGCATGCACGACGCCCCCGCGATGGGCCGGGACACCATCGCCGAGGGACTCGCGGCGGACAACCACGGGGTGCGGCCGGTCTGGCGCGACCAACCGGACTGGACCGCACCGGAGAACGCGGTGTACCGCCGGGACGGGCGTTCGTTCGCCAAGGTCATCGCCGACGGCGGCCTGCTGCCGCACGGGACCGACTTGAACATCGACGCGCACGTGCTCGGTGCCACGAGGAACTCGGGCTTCACCTCGTTCACCAAGAGCCTGGAGGACCTGGTCGCCCGCGATTCCCAGAAGGACGCCGAGTTGATCTCGGGAGGAGAGGAAGAGGGCTTCGAGGTGCGCCTCGAATACGTTTACGAGGCTTATCATCCGCACGGCATCGACGTCGACGCCACGCGCCGGATGGCCGGCGACACCACGTCGAATCACCAGGAAAGCGAAGTGGTGTTCCCCGGTGGGATCGACTTCAAGTACGTCGCACGGGTGTTCCCGGTGCACGTGACCTACCGGAAGGGTCCGGACGGCCTCCTGAAAGAGGTCGGCACGAAATTCCAGCCCGCGATCGAGAACCCGAACTTCATCGGCGCGCGAACCGGGCGCCCTGGCACACCGGAGCGTCCGGCATGATCTCCATCAGGCTCGAAGCGGCCTACCTCCGCCCGGAGAAGGCGCTGTTCCGCCGTGATCCCCGCGAGCCGGACGACGTCTTCGCGAACGGTTTCCCGGCGCACGGCCCCATCCCGCCGGTCGACGAGGACTTCCCGGGCGTCGAGGGCGACGACGACTTCGTCCTGTTCCACACCGCCATCGAGGTCGCCCTGCTCGGGACGCCGGCACCCGGCTGCCCGCAGGTCGCCCAGGACTCGAAATCCCGCACCGTCGTCGAGCACCTCTACGAGGGCCACCACCGGCACGGCCTGCACGTCGACATCACCCGGCATCGCAACGGCCTGCGGTCGCTGCCGCCGGAGCGGCGGGGTCTGCTGCTGTTCGACGAGGGGTTCCCGGCGGCGCACGTCCTGCGGGCCTTCCCCATGCTGATCACCCTGAGGCTCGACGAGTACGGCCGGTACCGCGTGCACGGGACGCGGTTCCTGCCGCCGGTCGAGAACCCCGGCTTCGAGTTCCGCGCCGAAATGGACGCCCTGAACGAAGGAACCCGGCAGTGAAGGCGATCTTCCCCGAGCGGACGGACCCGACCGGGTACGTCGTCTGGGCCGACCGGCTGTACCCGGTCGCGGAGTACCTGGTCGGACCGTTCGGCGAGGTCGTCGTGGTGGCCGACGAGGACGCGACGACCCTGCTCCACAACGGGGCTGAGTCGTCGTTCCAGCTCCGACCCGGAGTGCGGGTCGGTAACCGGTTCGCCACGCTGGTGGAGGTCCGGGACGACGGCACCGCGGCCGTGGTGCCGGGCGGCTGGCGGCATGCCGGGGACACGTACGCACCCGACGCGGTCGAGGTCGTGCCCGTGACGGAGTGCGCAAGCCTGTTCCAGGTGCGGTACGAGGTGCTGCCGGCGCCGGACTACCAGCCGGCGCCGTTCCTGTACCTGCCGCCCGCGTACCCGGTGCCGGACGTGTCCGAGGCCGAGGGCCGGTACCTCGACGAGATCACGCGGGCGCTCGCCGAGGACGCACCCGAAGGCTGGACCAGGATCGACGTCGAGGTGTGGGCGCTGGGTGCCTGGCAGTTGCTCACCGCGTCCGCGACGACCACCGCCGGCGTCGTGCACTGGTCGCCGCGGCCGATGGTGGGCCAGGGCTTCACCCGGCTGCGCACGGCCACCTACGGCCCGTCCGGTGCCTGGTACCGCGCGGACTACGTGGTCGAGCGTGACGGCACGCCCCGGGTGGCCTACGACCGGAAGACGGAACCGCCGTGGCGCCCGTTCTACTTCCGCCCCCACGACGAGCCGGACTTCGGGTACGCACGGCAGGAACTGCTGCGTTTCCCGCGTGCCCTGGGCGACACGCCGGACTGGCTGGTGCGCGCGGCGGCGGAACTGCTCGACCTGGAGGTCGGCGCCGGGACGGGCAGGCTCGACCCGTGGCAGCCCGCGCTCTCGTCCGACCTGACGTCGGCACGCACGTTCGACGCGGTGGTCGAGGGCGACACGCCGGTGTTCCACCGCCAGCCGGTGAACGCCGACGAGAAGCAGCTCCTGCTCGGCTTCCTGCGCGGCGGCGTCGTGGTGCTGGCGGGTCGGGGGCACGCCCCCGACCTGATGCACCCGGAACGCGAGCAGCGCGTGCCGATGACCTACCTGACCGACGGCCGCTGGGTGTGGTCGGAGTCGGTCACCCACTACCTGGAGCACTACGACATCGCGCCGGACAACAACTTCCTCGCGCACATCCGGCACGTGCGCTACTCGGGGACCACGCGGCTGCCGACGGCGCTGCTCGCCCGTGCCACGTCGTTGGTGACCCGGCAGTACCAGGGCGGGACGGCCGAGGACGTCGAGCCGGGTCTGGCGGCCGAGGTCGAGCAGGCTTACGGGTCCGCGGCGAGCGTCGCACGGTTCCTTGGGCTGGCACCGTCGGCGTACTCGATCGGCTCCGAAGTGGACGGTGCACTGTGCCTGGTGCGGGAGGGCGACTACTTCGTGGTGTTCTGGTCGTTCCGGGGCGAAAGGCGGTTCTCCGGCAGCTTCGACAACCCGGGCGACGCGGCGACCTACCTGATCGGCTTCTTCTACAGCTACTCGGAGGCGTTGCGGGAGCCGGTGGAGACCGGCGGTCCCGGTGATTCACTGTGACCGTGGACGACCTGGTCGCGGGGATGGTCGCGCTCGCCGCTGGCGGTGCGCACGAGGTGTTGGCCGTGCGCGGCCCGGTGGTGGTCGTGCGGGTGGGCGACGTCGTGCTGAAGGCGCACGAGCCGGGCACGGACCTGGACGCGTTGACACTGCGTTTGGCCGTGGCCGAGCGGCTGGGCCGGGTGTTGCTGCCGCCGCTGGGTCCGCCGGTCGTGGTCGGCGACCGGGTGGTGACGTCGTGGCCTTACGGGCGGCCGGTGCCGCAGGGCGAGCCCGAGTCGTTGCCGATGGAAGTCGCGGGACGGCTGTTGGCCGAGCTGCACCGCGTGCCGGCGCCGGCCGGGAGCCCCGAGGCCACGGCGTGGGCGCGGATGGTGCGTGCCGTGCGGGACATGCCGACGCACGTCGACGGCGCGGCGCTCGTCGAGCGGGCGTTCGCGACCCTGCCCGAGCGGGGGCCGTCCGGGTCGACGCTCGTCCACGGCGACTGGCACCTGGGCCAGTTGCTGTGGCGGGACGGGTGGTGGTTGATCGACCTGGACGACCTGGGGTTCGGCGACCCGGCGTGGGACCTGGCCCGCCCGGCGGCGTTGCTGCTGGCGGGCGTGCTCGACGACGTGACGTGGGCGCGGCTGCTCGACGCCTACCTGGACGCCGGCGGTACGGCCGTGCGGCGGGACGACCCTTGGGCGGCGCTGGAGGTGCCGGCGCGGGCGTTGGTGATCCAGATGGCGGCACGTGCGCTCACCGCTGCGGAGCGTGACGGCAAGCGTTTGGAGTCGGCGCAAAGTGCCCTGATGGATGCTTGCGCCCGGATCGTCTCCACGCATGTACCCATGGCTCGCGGCTAATATCGCGGGTACAGCACCGAGAGCAGGAGGCTCACACGATGCAGTGTCCCAAGTGCCATGCGAACATGCGCACCTACGACCGGATGGGTGTGCACATCGAGCAGTGCGACGGCTGCCGGGGCGTCTTCCTGGACTACGGCGAGCTGGAAGCCATCACGCGCCTGGAGGCCCAGACGCACACCCCGCCGCCCCCGCCGCCGGCGGCGCACGCGCCCGCTCCGCAGGTCCACTACGTGCAGACCCAGCCCGCCTGGGGTCACGGTGGCTACGGGCACGGGTACGGCCACCGGAAGCACCACGGGCTCGCGGGACTGTTCTTCTCCTCCTGATCCCCGCCGGGGTGGCCTCGCCGCAGGGCGGGGCCACCGGGTTGTCACTACCGAGAAAAGGCGTGATAATCGGTAGTGAACGGAGGGAGCCGTCATGTCCGTCGCCACCGAGGCCGCGCTGATCCGGGACCTGTTCGCGCAGGTCGAGGACATCGAAGAGGTCGCGTTCACGCTGTCCGCCGACGACGAGCGGCGCTCCAAGCTGACCGACGTGGTCGAGCGGGTGCTGTCCTCGGCACCACCCGTCCGGCCGGTCGTGGCGGGCGAACTGCTCGACCTGACCGAGAAGACGGTCAAAGCCTGGGCACGCGAGGGAGTGCTCGCCGTGCACAGCGAATCGCCCCGGATGCTGTTGGACGCCGTCCGCCTGCACGAGGTCATGCACGTCGTGGCCGAACTGCGGCGGGCCGGGAAGACGCGGGGACTGCTGGACGAGGTGCACCGCAGGTTGAGCGACGCCGCGCTGGTCGAGCGGCCGGACCTGGTCGAGAGCATCGCCCAGATGAACCGCGGTGAAGGACGCGTGGTCCGCACAGGTTGGTCGAAGTAGTCGAAACGCCGGTGGCCTCGTTGCAAGCCGCCGGATTACGCGGGCCTGCACGGCAGGCATATGAACGGTTCCTCGATGAACTGTCCCATTCCGGCTGCGCCGCGATGGGGTACCGGGTCACCGGGCCCGAGCCGTTGTCGCGGTTGTGCGTGAAGCACCTGCGCGGGGCCGATCGGGTCGTGGTGGCTTTTCCGTCTGTCGACACGGCGTGGGTGTTGCTGGTCGGTCGGCATGACGATGATCCCGGGCGGAATCTTTACGACGCGTTGTACGAGTTGGCCGGGGTGGCGCCTCGGTTGGACGAGCGGCGGACGAAGCCGCCCTGCTGTGCGGACGGTGTACCCCCACTCGCCGACGCGGATCTTGTGGACGACCTGGTGGCCAAGGCTCGGGCGTTGGGTAAAGCTCGTCGGCGGTCGTGAAGTCTTCGAAAGATCGAGAGCGAAGAGCTTGAAGCGACGCTCGCCGCTTGGCAGGCCGCCAAAGAGAAGGTAAGTGCTCGGTTCTCCGTCTGGGCTTGCGCCCCCGGCTTTCGTTGTGGCTCGTGGTTGCCGAACGCGGCGGTAGAAAGGGAATGGCCCCCGGCGGTCTGCCGGGGGCCATTCCCTTTGTGCTTCTGTCGACTTCGGTCAGCGGTAGTCGCGGCCGAAGTCGTAGTCGTCCAGCGGGACGGCTGCGCCGGTGCCCGTGCCGAAGACGTCGGGCGTGTAGTAGCCGTCGTCGTAGCTCGGGATGGCGTAGGCCGCCGCGCGGGCTTCCTCGGTGGGCTGGACCTGGATGTTCCGGTACCGGTTGATGCCGGTGCCGGCCGGGATCAGCTTGCCGATGATCACGTTCTCCTTCAGGCCGATCAGCTTGTCCGACCGGCCGTTGATGGCGGCGTCGGTCAGGACTCGCGTGGTCTCCTGGAAGGACGCTGCCGACAGCCACGAGTCGGTGGCCAGCGACGCCTTCGTGATGCCCATCAGGACCGGACGGCCGGCGGCCGGCTCGCCGCCCTCGGCGACGACCTGGCGGTTGCCCGACTCGAAGTCCGACCGCTCGACCAGCGAGCCCGGCAGGAACTCCGTCGCGCCCGAGTCGATGATCGTCACGCGGCGCAGCATCTGCCGCACGATGACCTCGATGTGCTTGTCGTGGATGGCCACACCCTGGGCGCGGTACACCTTCTGCACTTCCTGGACCAGGTGCAGCTGGGCCTCGCGCGGGCCCATGACGCGCAGCACCTCGTGCGGGTCCGGCGTGCCTTCCAGCAGCTGCTGGCCGACGGCCACGTGGTCGCCGTCCTGCAACGGGCCGGTCGGGGTGTTGGCCAGGCGCTGACGCTTCGACAGCTTCTCGAAGATGATCTCCTCGGACCCGTCGTCCGGGATGAGGGTGATCTTCCAGAAGCGGTCGCCGTCCTCGATGCGGACGCGGCCGTCGACGTCGGCGATCGGGGCCTTGCCCTTGGGGACGCGGGCCTCGAACAGCTCCTGCACACGGGGCAGACCGGTGGTGATGTCGTCACCGGCCACACCACCCTGGTGGAACGTACGCATCGTCAGCTGCGTGCCGGGCTCACCGATCGACTGGGCGGCGACGATGCCGACGGCCTCGCCGACGTCGACCAGCTTGCCGGTCGCCATCGAACGGCCATAGCAGGACGCGCACACGCCGACCGCGGACTCGCAGGTCAGCACCGAGCGGACCTTCACCCGGACGACGCCCGCGTTGATCAGCGTCTGCAACGCCGGGTCGCCGAGGTCGTCACCGCGGTTGAGCACCACGTTGCCGTCGGCGTCGGTGATGTCCTCCGCGATGGTCCGCGCGTAGACCGAGGTCTGCGCGAACTCGTGCAGGCCCACCTTGTCGCCCAGGCGCTCGCCGACGGTCATGTTCACGCCGCGGGTCGTGTTGCAGTCGATCTCGCGGATGATCACGTCCTGCGACACGTCCACCAGACGACGGGTCAGGTAACCCGAGTCGGCGGTGCGCAGCGCGGTGTCGGCCAGACCCTTGCGGGCACCGTGGGTCGCGATGAAGTACTCCAGCACCGACAAGCCCTCGCGGAACGAGTTCTTGATCGGACGCGGGATGTACTCGCCCTTCGGGTTGGTCACCAGACCACGCATGCCGGCCAGCGAGCGGACCTGGGTCATGTTGCCCGCCGCGCCGGACTTCACGATCATGCGGATCGAGTTGTCCTCGGGGAAGTTGGCCTCCATGACCTCGGCGACCTCTTCCGTCGCCTTGGTCCACACCTTGACCAGCTCGCTGTTGCGCTCGGTGTAGGAGAGCTGACCGCGCTGGTAGCGCTTCTCCACCGCGTCGGCGAGCTTCTCGTGCTCGTCCAGGATGCCCTGCTTGGCCTCGGGCACGAGGACGTCCGAGATCGCGACCGTGACGCCCGACCGGGTGGCCCAGTGGAAGCCCGCGTCCTTCAGCTTGTCCAGCGTCCGGGCGACGGTGACCATCGGGTACCGCTCGGCGAGGTCGTTGATGACCGTGGCCTGCCGCTTCTTGGGCATGACCTCGTTCAGGAACGGGTAGTCCTGCGGCAGGATCTCGTTGAACAGCACGCGGCCGAGCGTGGTGTGCGCCAGCCACGGCTGACCGGGCTCCCAGCCCTCCGGCTCCTGGCCCTTCGGCGGGTTCTTGTCCGAGATGCGGATCTTGGCCATGGCCTGCAGACCCAGCACCTTGCGGTCGTACGCCATCTGCGCCTCGGCCGGCGAGGAGAACGCCAGGCCCTCGCCGAGGTCGTCCTCCTTGTGCCGGGTCAGGTGGTACAGGCCGGTCACCATGTCCAGACGCGGCATGGCCAGCGGCTTGCCCGACGCGGGCGAGAGGATGTTGTTCGACGACAGCATCAGCACGCGCGCCTCGGCCTGGGCCTCGGCGGACAGCGGCAGGTGGACGGCCATCTGGTCACCGTCGAAGTCGGCGTTGAACGCCTCACAGACCAGCGGGTGGAGCTGGATGGCCTTGCCCTCGACCAGCTGCGGCTCGAACGCCTGGATGCCGAGGCGGTGCAGCGTGGGCGCGCGGTTGAGCAGCACGGGGTGCTCGGTGATGACCTCTTCGAGCACGTCCCACACGGCCGGGCGCGCACGCTCGACCATCCGCTTGGCGGACTTGATGTTCTGCGCGTGGTTGAGGTCCACGAGCCGCTTCATGACGAACGGCTTGAACAGCTCCAGCGCCATCTGCTTGGGCAGACCGCACTGGTGCAGCTTGAGCTGCGGGCCGACCACGATGACCGAACGGCCCGAGTAGTCGACGCGCTTGCCGAGCAGGTTCTGGCGGAACCGGCCCTGCTTGCCCTTGAGCAGGTCGGACAGCGACTTGAGCGGCCGGTTGCCCGGACCGGTGACCGGACGACCGCGGCGGCCGTTGTCGAACAGCGCGTCGACGGCCTCCTGGAGCATCCGCTTCTCGTTGTTGACGATGATCTCGGGTGCGCCGAGGTCGATCAGTCGCTTGAGGCGGTTGTTCCGGTTGATCACGCGGCGGTACAGGTCGTTCAGGTCGGACGTCGCGAAGCGGCCACCGTCGAGCTGCACCATCGGGCGCAGGTCCGGCGGGATGACCGGGACGCAGTCCAGGACCATGCCCTGCGGGTTGTTGCGCGTGGCCTGGAACGCGGCCACGACCTTCAGCCGCTTGAGCGCGCGCAGCTTCTTCTGGCCCTTGCCGCTGCGGATGGTCTCGCGCAGGTTGTCGGCCTCGGCGTCCACGTCGTAGTCGCCCAGCAACCGCTGGATCGCCTCGGCGCCCATGGCACCGGTGAAGTAGTCGCCGTAGCGGTCGTACAGCTCGCGGTAGAGCAGCTCGTCCGCGATCAGCTGGGCCTTGTCCAGCTTGGTGAACGTGGACCAGATCTCGTCGAGCCGGTCCAGCTCGCGCTGCGCGCGGTCGCGCAGCTGGCGCATCTCGCGCTCGCCGCCCTCCTTGACCTTGCGGCGGACGTCGGACTTGGCGCCCTCGGCCTCCAGCTCGGCCAGGTCGGCTTCCAGCTTCTGCGCGCGGGCCTCGACGTCGGCGTCCCGCCGGTTCTCGACGCGCTTGCGCTCGACCTGCATCTCGCTTTCCAGCGTCGGCAGGTCGTTGTGGCGCAGCTCGGCGTTGACGCCCACGATCACGTAGGCGGCGAAGTAGATGATCTTCTCGAGGTCCTTGGGGGCCAGGTCGAGCAGGTAGCCCAACCGGCTCGGGACGCCCTTGAAGTACCAGATGTGCGTGACGGGCGCGGCCAGTTCGATGTGGCCCATGCGCTCGCGGCGGACCTTCGCGCGGGTCACCTCGACGCCACAGCGCTCACAGATGATGCCCTTGAAGCGCACGCGCTTGTACTTGCCGCAGTAGCACTCCCAGTCCCGCGTGGGACCGAAGATCTTCTCGCAGAACAAGCCGTCCTTCTCCGGCTTGAGCGTGCGGTAGTTGATGGTCTCGGGCTTCTTGACCTCGCCGTAGGACCACTGCCGGATGTCGTCCGCGGTCGCGAGACCGATGCGGAGCTCGTCGAAGAAGTTGACGTCGAGCACGTCTACTCTCTTCCCCTTTTTGGATCGGTCGCCCAGGAAGGCGGTGTGGCGGAGCCGGTGGTTCGGTCACCGGGGACGCGGTAGGGGGCGTCCCCGGTGACCGGCGAGGTCAGTTGACGACGTCGTCGACGGAGGGGGACTCGGACCGCGACAGGTTGATGCCGAGGTTCGCCGCCGCCCGCTCCAGGTCCTCGTCGTCGCCGTCGCGCATCTCGATCGCGGCGCCGTCCGAGGACAGCACCTCGACGTTGAGGCACAGCGACTGAAGCTCCTTCAACAACACCTTGAAGGACTCCGGGATACCGGGTTCCGGGATGTTCTCGCCCTTGACGATGGCCTCGTACACCTTCACGCGGCCGAGCACGTCGTCGGACTTGATGGTGAGCAGCTCCTGGAGCGTGTAGGCCGCTCCGTAGGCCTGCATCGCCCAGCACTCCATCTCACCGAAGCGCTGGCCACCGAACTGGGCCTTACCGCCGAGCGGCTGCTGGGTGATCATCGAGTACGGGCCGGTCGACCGGGCGTGGATCTTGTCGTCCACGAGGTGGCCGAGCTTGAGGATGTACATGTAGCCGACGGACACCGGGAACGGGAACGGCTCGCCGGAACGCCCGTCGAGCAGCGTCGCCTTGCCGTTCTGCTTCACCATGCGCTCGCCGTCGCGGTTGGGCAGCGTCGAGCCCAGCAGGCCCATCAGCTCGTCCTCGCGCGCACCGTCGAACACCGGCGTCGCCGTCTTGGTGCCCGGCTCGACGTGGAGCAGGTCCTCGGGCAGGTTCTGCGCCCAGGACTCGTCCCCTTCGAGCGACCAGCCCTGCTTGGCGATCCACCCGAGGTGGGTCTCCAGGACCTGGCCGATGTTCATACGACGCGGCACACCGTGCGTGTTGAGCACGATGTCGACCGGCGTGCCGTCCTCCAGGAAGGGCATGTCCTCGACCGGGAGGATCTTGCCGATGACGCCCTTGTTGCCGTGGCGGCCGGCGAGCTTGTCGCCGTCCTGGATCTTGCGCTTCTGGGCCACGTAGACGCGGACCAGCTCGTTCACGCCCGGGGGCAGCTCGTCGTCGTCCTCGCGGCTGAACACGCGGATGCCGATGACCTTGCCGTACTCGCCGTGGGGCACCTTCAGCGACGTGTCGCGCACCTCGCGCGCCTTCTCGCCGAAGATCGCGCGCAGCAGGCGCTCCTCGGGGGTCAGCTCGGTCTCGCCCTTGGGCGTGACCTTGCCGACGAGGATGTCGCCGGGCTGGACCTCGGCGCCGATGCGGATGATGCCGCGCTCGTCGAGGTCGGCCAGGACCTCCTCGGAGACGTTCGGGATGTCCCGGGTGATCTCCTCGGCGCCCAGCTTGGTGTCGCGGGCGTCGATCTCGTGCTCCTCGATGTGGATCGAGGTCAGGACGTCGTCCTGCACGATCCGCTGGGAGAGGATGATCGCGTCCTCGTAGTTGTGGCCTTCCCACGGCATGATCGCCACGAGCATGTTCTTGCCCAGGGCCATCTCGCCGTTCTCGGTGCACGGACCGTCGGCGATGACCTGACCGTGCTCGACCCGGTCGCCCTCGTTCACGATGGGCTTCTGGTTGATGCACGAGCCCTGGTTGGACCGGCGGAACTTGTGCAGCGCGTAGGTCTGGCGCGAGGCGTCGTCGGCCATGACCGTGATGTAGTCGGCGGAGACCTCCTCGACCACACCGGGCTTCTTGGCCACGATCACGTCGCCCGCGTCGACCGCGACGCGCGACTCCATGCCGGTGCCGACGAGCGGCGACTCGCTGCGCAGCAGCGGGACGGCCTGGCGCTGCATGTTCGCGCCCATGAGGGCGCGGTTGGCGTCGTCGTGCTCGAGGAACGGGATGAGCGCGGTCGCCGCGGACACCATCTGGCGCGGCGAGACGTCCATGTAGTCGACGTCGGCCGGGTCGATGAACTCGACCTCGCCGCCCTTCTTGCGGACCAGGACGCGGTCCTCGACGAAGTTGCCCTCGTCGTCGATCTTCGCGTTGGCCTGCGCCTTGACGTACCGGTCTTCCTCGTCGGCCGTCAGGTAGTCGATCTGGTCGGTGACCCGGCCGTCGACGACCTTGCGGTACGGCGTCTCGATGAAGCCGAACGGGTTGACCCGCGCGAACGAAGACAGCGAACCGATGAGGCCGATGTTCGGGCCTTCGGGCGTCTCGATCGGGCACATGCGGCCGTAGTGCGACGGGTGGACGTCGCGGACCTCCATGCCGGCGCGCTCACGGGACAGACCGCCCGGGCCCAGCGCCGAGAGGCGGCGCTTGTGGGTCAGACCCGCCAGCGGGTTGATCTGGTCCATGAACTGCGAGAGCTGGGAGGTGCCGAAGAACTCCTTGATCGCCGCCACGACCGGGCGGATGTTGATCAGGGTCTGCGGCGTGATGGCCTCGACGTCCTGGGTCGTCATGCGCTCGCGCACGACGCGCTCCATGCGCGACAGGCCCACCCGGATCTGGTTCTGGATCAGCTCGCCGACGGTGCGCAGGCGGCGGTTGCCGAAGTGGTCGATGTCGTCGACCTCGACCGGCACCTCGGTCTCGCCCGGCTGCATCGAGGTCTCGCCCGCGTGCAGGCGGACCAGGTACTCGATGGTCGTGACGATGTCGTCCTCGGTCAGCACGCCGGTGGCGATCGGGGCGGCGAGGCCGAGCTTCTTGTTGACCTTGTAGCGACCCACCTTGGCCAGGTCGTAGCGCTTGTCCTTGAAGAACAGGTTCTCCAGCAGGGCCTGCGCCGACTCCTTCGTGGGCGGCTCGCCCGGACGCAGCTTGCGGTAGATGTCGAGCAACGCTTCGTCGGTGCCCGCGGTGTGGTCCTTCTCCAGGGTGGTCAGCAGGGTCTCACTGAAGGAGAAGCGCTCGCGGATCTGCTCGGTGCTCCAGCCGAGGGCCTTGAGCAGCACCGTGACGGGCTGGCGGCGCTTGCGGTCGATGCGGACACCGACGGTGTCGCGCTTGTCGACGTCGAACTCCAGCCAGGCACCCCGCGACGGGATGATCTTGACGCTGAACACGTCCTTGTCGGTCGTCTTGTCGATCGCCGTGTCGAAGTAGACGCCGGGCGACCGGACGAGCTGGGACACCACGACGCGCTCGGTGCCGTTGATGATGAACGTGCCCTTGTCCGTCATCATCGGGAAGTCGCCCATGAACACGGTCTGCGACTTGATCTCGCCGGTCGTGTGGTTGGTGAACTCCGCGGTGACGAACAGCGGGGCCGCGTACGTCATGTCCTTGTCCTTGCACTCCTCGGTCGAGGCCTTGACCTCGTCGAAGCGCGGGTCGGAGAAGGAAAGGGACATCGAGCCCGAGAAGTCCTCGATCGGCGAGATCTCGTTCAGCACCTCTTCGAGGCCGCCCGTCGGCGCCTCGTCGCCGGCGTCGACGCGACGCTGGAACCACGCCTCGTCGCCGGTGAGCCATTCGAAGGACTGGATCTGGAGGTCCAGCAGGTTGGGCGTCTGGAGCGGCTCGTGAATCTTCGCGAACGAGACCCGCTTCGGCGCTCCGGGGATCCCCGACGTGGAGTTGGTCGCAGCAGTGGCCTTGGTCGCGCGAGAGATCGCCAAGATGCGTCCTTCCAGGGACAGTTAGCCGACTAGCAGCGGACTAGCACGGCTGTCAAGGGTGCGGCGATGCCCGGCAATCCAGCTCTCGGCGAAGGGCAAACGGAAAGAGGGCAGCGCAAAGGGGCAGTCTAGCTACGCGCACGCCAACTGTCGAGAGGCACCTGGAAGGACCTTTCTCGTGTTCAACGACAGAGTGACCCCGCCGACGCCCGCAGTCAAGATGCCACGCGGCGATCACCCCTGTGGCGCAGTGCGCGTTTACTCCGCGTGGCGGGCTTGACCTGCGCAAACACCTCGAAGTGAGCAACGGCGACTCTTTGACGGGGATGCGGACTCGATCGAGGGAACTGTCCGAAACCGCCACCATGCGGCCCGGAAAATGTGACTGACATCACTTGATGTACGTCGGTCGGGTGATATCGCGCGTTCGGCCACAAAAACGAACGGGGCGGACATCCGTGAGGATGTCCGCCCCGTTCAGGCGTCGAAACGCAAGATCACTTGAGCGAGATCTTGGCGCCCGCGGCCTCGAGCTTCTCCTTGGCGGCGTCCGCCACGTCCTTGGCCACGTTCTCCAGCAGCGGCTTCGGAGCGGACTCGACCAGCTCCTTGGCCTCCTTCAGGCCCAGGCCCGAGACGACCTCGCGGACGACCTTGATGACCTGGATCTTCTTGTCGCCGGCGGACTCCAGGACGACGGTGAACTCGTCCTTCTCCTCCTCGGCGGGGGCGGCGGTGGCGCCCGTGCCCGCGACGGCCGCGACGGCGACCGGAGCGGCGGCGGTGACCTCGAAGGTCTCCTCGAACTGCTTCACGAAGGCCGACAGCTCGAGCAGCGTCATTTCCTTGAACGCGTCGAGCAGCTCTTCGGTGCTGAGCTTCGCCATGGTCGGCGGTCCTTTCTAGTGCGACGCCCGAAAGCCGGACGCGTGGGTTCGGTGATCAGCTTTCGGCGGGAGCGTCGGCGGGCGATTCGGCCGCCTTCTTCTCCTGAAGGGCAGCGGCCAGGCGGGCGACCTGGGAAGCCGGGGCGTTGAACAGACCCGCGGCCTTGGCCAGGTTCCCCTTCATCGCGCCCGCCAGCTTGGCGAGCAGCACCTCGCGCGTCTCGAGGTCCGCGATCGCGGTGACCTCGTCGACGCTGAGCGGGCGGCCGTCCATGTAGCCGCCCTTGATGACCAGGGCCTTGTTGTCCTTCGCGAAGTCGCGCAGGGCCTTCGCCGCGTCGACGGGCTCGCCCTCGACGAAAGCGATGGCCGTCGGACCGACGAGCAGGGCCTCGAGGCCCTCGACGCCCGCGTCCTTGGCGGCCAGCTTGACCAGCGTGTTCTTCGCGACGGTGTACGTGGTGCCCGCGCCGAGAGCGCGACGCAGCGTGGTGAGCTGCGCCATGGAGAGGCCACGGTATTCGGTCACGACAGCGGCCGAGCTACCGCGGAACTTGTCCGACAGCTCGGCGACGGCCGAAACCTTGGTGGGCTTCGCCATGATCGCCTCCTCTCTGGGCTGGGGTGACAACACGCCGGCCGCCCGGAGGCACGAAAAAACGCCCCTGCGCGATCGGCACGGGGCGTCGAAAGCGGATCGGAACCCGCCTTGCTTCCTCGTCCTCCTGCGCGGGCCGCCCGCGTGCTCGCGGAGCCTTCGTTCGCCGATCCCAGGGGATCGACGAAGACCGACGGTCTTCGGTGGAACGCGCCAACCGTAGCAAAGGGCCGGAGCCACGACCAAATTCGGCATGATGTGACCTGTGACCGACGAGCCGCCCCGGAGCCCGCAGCAGCCGGACATCGACCCGGAACAGCTCAGGCAGTTCCAGGAATTCCAACGGTTCCAGGAGTTCCAGCGCTTCCAGCAGGCGCAGGGGCAACACGCCCTGCCGCCGAGTTCCCAGCCGGCGGGCGCGCAGCCACCCGTGCCGCTCCCGCCGGACCCGAAGCCCGCCAAGGCACCGGGCAAGCCCCTGTGGCGTGTCCTCGTGGGCAGCAGGCTGTTCCGGCGGCTGGTCTCCCTCGTCCTGGTGCTGCTGGTGCTCTCGTACTTCTACGAGCGGTTCTTCGGCACGGACGACGTCGGCGACGTCGCCGTGGACAGCGGCGGCGACAAGGGCAACGTCATCGCACCGCAGACGCCCTGGGGCATCCAGGGCACGGTGGCGATGTTCTACAAGCACGTGATCACCGACGACGCCGGGCGGGCGTGCGCGCTTTTCAGCGAGGACAGGGCGGAGAAGTCCTTCGCGGACGCGTTCGGCGCACAGGACTGCGCCGCCGCCGTGCACGCGTTGAACAAGCAGGTCACCAACGAGGCCGACTACCGGCAGGTCGGCTTCCCCGCGGAGATGCGCGGCACGCCGAAGGGCGCCGGCGTCGAGGTCAGCTCGTGCGCGCTCCAGGTCACCGGCGGGCCGCGGCTCGGCCGGTTCGTGCTGACCCGGCAGGTCAACAACACGTGGGTGATCAGCGGGTACGAGGCCGAACCCGCCGACTGCGCGACGGGCTGAAACGCGAAGTGCCCCCGGCGTGGGCCGGGGGCACTTCGACGGACTCGCGGACGTCAGACCGCGGCCTCGTCGGCCAGCAGGTTGCGCGTGCGGTTCGGGTCGACCGGGATGCCGGGGCCCATCGTCGTGGAGACGGTGACCTTCTTCAGGTACCGGCCCTTGGCGGCGGACGGCTTCGCGCGCAGGATCTCGTCGAGCGCGGCGGCGTAGTTCTCGACCAGCTTCTCGGCGTCGAACGACACCTTGCCGATGACGAGGTGCAGGTTGGCCTGCTTGTCCACGCGGAAGTTGATCTTACCGCCCTTGATGTCCGTCACGGCCTTCGAGACCTCGGGGGTCACGGTGCCGGTCTTCGGGTTCGGCATCAGGCCACGCGGGCCGAGGATGCGGGCGATGCGGCCGACCTTGGCCATCTGGTCCGGCGTCGCGATCGCGGCGTCGAAGTCGAGCCACCCGCCCTGGATGCGCTCGATGAGGTCCTCGGAGCCGACCGCGTCCGCACCGGCGGCCTCGGCCTCGGCGGCCTTGTCGCCCGTCGCGAAGACGATCACGCGGGCGGTCTTGCCCGTACCGTGCGGCAGGTTCACGGTGCCGCGGACCATCTGGTCGGCCTTGCGGGGGTCCACGCCGAGCCGGATGGCGACCTCGACGGTCGCGTCCAGCTTGACCTTGGACGTGTCCTTGGCGAGCTTGGCGGCCTCCAGCGGCGAGTACAGCCGCTCCCGGTCCACCAGCTCGGCGGCGTTCTTGTACGCCTTGCTGCGCTTCATGCTTCTGTCCTTAAGCAACAGTCGTGGTGCGAGCTGCGCTCAGCTCTCCCACTGTGTTCGATAGCCCCGACTTCGTCGGGGCGGTTCGGTCGCCCTGGAGTCGCCGTCTTCCCTCGTGATTTCGATCGGCCCTTCGGGCGGATCGAAATGACTCAGTCCAGACGGCAACGGCGACCTCACGGCTGGGGATGGCCCCGAGCAGTGGTGAAGACGCGGTGCGGCGGTCAGCCCTCGATGGTGATGCCCATGGAGCGGGCGGTGCCGGCGATGATCTTGGCGGCCTGGTCGACGTCGTTCGCGTTCAGGTCGACCATCTTGGCGGTGGCGATCTCGCGGACCTGGTCCTGGGTGATCTTGGCGACCTTGACGCGGTGGGGCTCGCCGGAGCCCTTCTCCACGCCCGCGGCCTTGAGGATCAGCTTCGCGGCCGGCGGCGTCTTCAGCTTGAAGTCGAACGACCGGTCTTCGTACACGGAGATCTCGACCGGCACCACGGTGCCGCGCTGCGACTCGGTCGCCGCGTTGTACTGCTTGCAGAACTCCATGATGTTGACGCCGTGCTGACCCAGCGCGGGGCCGACCGGCGGGGCGGGGTTCGCCGCACCGGCCTTGATCTGCAGCTTGATGATCGCTGCGAGCTTCTTCTTCTTGGGAGGCATTTCCGTACTCTCTTGTTCCGGCGCGCGACCCTGCCGGCCGCGGCGGTCCGACGGCCCCGCTCGCGCGGGATACCAGTCCCGCTGACAGCGGGAAACCACCCCGCGCGAGCGGGGTGGTTCTGCACGACAGTCGAGGATACCCCGCGCCGGCGGGGTGCCCCCGAACGCGTCAGATCTTGGAGACCTGGCTGAACGACAGTTCGACCGGCGTCTCGCGGCCGAAGATCGACACCAGGACCTTCAGCTTCTGGCCGTCCGCGTTGACCTCGCTGATCGTCGCGGGCAGCGTGGCGAACGGACCGTCCATGACCGTGACCGACTCGCCGACCTCGAAGTCGACCTCGACGGCGGTCTTCACCGGCGTCGACGTGGCCTTCTTGCCCGCGGCGGGCTTCTGCTCGCCCTGCGGCAGGAGGAACTTCAGCACGTCGTCGATCGTCAGCGGCGACGGCTTGGAGGTCGCGCCCACGAACCCGGTCACGCCCGGGGTGTTGCGCACCGCGCTCCACGACGGGTCGTTCAGCTCCATGCGGACCAGGATGTAGCCGGGCAGCACCTTGCGCTGCACCTGCTTGCGCTGGCCGTTCTTGATCTCGGTGACTTCCTCGGTCGGCACCTCGACCTGGAAGATGTAGTCCTCCATGTCGAGCGTCTGGATCCGCGTCTCCAGGTTCGCCTTGACCTTGTTCTCGTAGCCCGCGTACGAGTGCACGACGTACCAGTCGCCGGGCGCGCGGCGCAGGGCCTCGCGCATCTCGGCGGCGGCGTCGATGGGCTCCTCGTCGAGGTCGACGGACTGCGTGGAAGCCGGAGCGGGTTCCTCGGTGTCCTCCGCCGCCTCGTCGGCCTGGTCGACGTCCGCCTCGGTGGCCCCGAGGTCCCGTTCGTCGGTGAGGTCGGCCAACTCGCGGGTGTCAACGCCGTTGTCGGAGGTCACTGTGGGTCTCGCTTCCTTTCGTGCGTCACGTGTCCGGCCACCGCGACGGGCCGCCGGGACGTCCGGCTCAGCCGAACACCTGGAACACGACCGCCGTGAAGCCCGCGTCCAAGCCGTACACCAGCGCGACCATGAAGGCCACGAAGACGAGCACGACCGAGGTGTAGGTGACCATCTGCTTGCGGGTCGGCCAGATGACCTTCCGCAGCTCGCTGACGACCTCACGGACGAAGCGGCCGAACCGCTTGAACAGTCCCGGACGCTTTTCCTGCCCGTCCCGGTTCCGGGTCGGGCGGCCCTTCTTGTCCTCGGTGACGGAGTCGGCCTTGGCGACCTCGCCCGCCTCGGACGGCCGAGCGGCGGAGTCCTTGCGGCCCGCCGGACGGGCGGTACCGCGACGCTCGCGCCGTGCTGCGGCGGTGGACGGCCGGTTCACGCTCTCGCGCTCGTCCGGCTGGTCCTGCTCGCGGCCCTCGCTCATGCCGTCCTCCGCTCAACCATCGCGTTTCGACGCAGGGGCGACAGGACTTGAACCTGCAACCTGCGGTTTTGGAGACCGCTGCTCTGCCAGTTGAGCTACACCCCTTTGGCGCACAGACGGTCCCGGTGGGGACGCCTGCACCTGGCCGGAGCCGTCCTCGACTCTCCTCACGTGGCCCGTGAGGCGGTGTCCGGACGTTCCGAGAACAGAAGCATACGGCACGGTCCACCCGCCTTCCCAACCGGGCTGGTCAGACAGGGGGTACCCGGGGTGGATCACACCCTGCGGTCTGCCACGATTGGGCCATGGCTACGTCCGACACGACCACCGGTACCGGCACCTCCGCACACCCGAGGATCTCGAAGCGGATCGGCGGCATCGCCGAGTCCGCCACCCTCGCGGTCGACGCGAAGGCGAAGGCGCTCAAGGCGGCCGGCCGACCGGTGATCGGCTTCGGCGCCGGCGAACCCGACTTCCCGACGCCCGAGGCGATCGTCGCCGCCGCGCAGGCCGCCTGCGCCGACCCCCGCAACCACCGCTACACGCCCGCGGCCGGCCTGCCCGAGCTGCGCGCCGCCATCGCCGAGAAGACCAGGCGCGACTCCGGCTACGAGGTGGACGCGTCGCAGGTCCTCGTGACCAACGGCGGCAAGCAGGCCGTCTACCAGGCGTTCGCGACGATCGTCGACCCCGGCGACGAGGTGCTGCTGCCCGCGCCGTTCTGGACCACCTACCCCGAGGCGATCACGCTCGCCGGCGGCGTGCCGGTCCAGGTCACGGCCGACGAGTCGACCGACTACCTGGTGACCGTCGAGCAGCTCGAAGCCGCGCGCACGCCGCGCACCAAGGTGCTGCTGCTGTGCTCGCCGTCCAACCCGACCGGTTCGGTGTACAGCCGCGAGCAGCTCGTCGCGATCGGCGAGTGGGCCGTCGAGCACGGCCTGTGGGTGATCACCGACGAGATCTACGAGCACCTGGTCTACGACGGCACCGAAGCCGTGTCGCTGCCCGTCGCCGTGCCCGCGATCGCGGACCGGACGATCGTGCTCAACGGCGTGGCCAAGACCTACGCGATGACCGGCTGGCGCGTGGGCTGGCTGATCGGTCCGGCCGACGTCGTGAAGGCCGCGGCGAACCTCCAGTCGCACCTGACCTCCAACGTGGCCAACGTGTCGCAGCGCGCCGCACTGGAGGCCGTGTCCGGTTCGCTGGAGGCCGTGCACGAGATGCGCGTGGCGTTCGACCGCCGCCGACGCACGATCGTCGAACTGCTGTCGGCGATCCCGGGCGTGGAGTGCCCGACCCCGAAGGGCGCGTTCTACGTGTACCCGTCGGTGAAGGCGCTGATCGGCAAGGAGCTGCGCGGCACCACGATCACCGACACCGTGCAGCTCGCCGCGCTGATCCTGGAGCACGCCGAGGTCGCGGTCGTGCCGGGCGAGGCGTTCGGCACGCCGGGCTACCTGCGCCTGTCGTACGCCCTGGGCGACGACGACCTGAAGACCGGGATCACCCGCTTGGCCGACCTCCTCGGCGAGATCGGCTGACACACCGCTCCCCGTTCCGTCACGAAGGGCGCCCTGCCGGGGCGCCCTTCGTCGTTCCGGCGACCCCCGAAGGCTTGTGGCCGACAGCACCTCGTCGTCGGTCCGTCGCCATCCAATCCATCGGAAGACCCCCTTCAAGAGTGAAAGGGGTAACCCGGAACGCAGACATGCCGATGCTCCATTCAGCCGAATGGATCTTCACCCGAGGAGCATCAGCATGACCGAGTCGGCCAAGCGCCGGAACTGGCTCTTGATGGCGGGCGCGGCCGTGCTCGTGGTCACCGGACTGGCGGCGGTCGCCTCGACCTCCGCGCCCGAGGAGCCCTCGGTCGTCGTCTACGAGGTGACCGGCGAGGCGAAGAGCGCGGTGGTCGTCTACTCGACGTTCACCGAGGCGGGCACCGCGCGCGAGGAGCTGACGTCGTTCCCGTGGCGCAAGGAGTTGACCGTCCACGACGAGGTGCGCGACGGCGTGCTGTCGGTGCAGATGGGCGCGGGCGGCGGTTCGGTCGCGTGCGAGGTCGGCGTCGACGGTGTCGAACGCCGCTCCGCCACCGCGACCGGACCGTTCACCAGCGCCCTGTGCGACGGTTTCCACGGCGACGACTTCTTCCGCGGCACGTGGTACCCGGGCGGCGAACTGCGCTTCTAGGCCAGCCGCACGCGGGCGGAAGCGCCGCCCAGCACCGACTTGCCCTCGAACGCGGCCGTGACGTTGACCTTGAACGTCCCGTCGTCGAGCACCTTGGTCACCTTGGCGGTGACCTCCACGAGCGCGCCCAGGTCGTCGTCGGGCACCGGCACGGGCCGCCCGAAGCGCACCCCGTACTCCAGCACGGCACCGGGGTCGCCGGTCCACTCGGTGACGATCCGGGCGGCCATGCCCATGGTCAACATGCCGTGCGCGATGACGCCGGGCAGCCCGACCCCGACCGCGAACCGCTCGCTCCAGTGGATCGGGTTGAGGTCGCCGGAGGCGCCCGCGTACCGCACCAGGTCGGCCCGCGTGATGCGCAACGTCAACGGCGGCAACGAATCCCCGACTGCGATGTCGGCGGCACGAACGCCCATCACGCACCTTCCCCACGGACGACGAGCGTGCACCGCCCGGTCACGACGGCTTCGCCTTCGGCACTGATCTCCGCGCGCACGGTCAACATGTCGTTGCCCATGCGCGACGTGATGCCGTCCACGTGCAGCACCACTTCGAGCCGATCGCCGGCCGTGATCGGCCGGTGGTGTTCGAACGACTGGTCGCCGTGCACCACCCGGCTGTAGTCCAACCCCAACTCCGGGTCGGACACCAACAGGTCGTTGGCCATGAGCGACACGATGATCGCGAACGTGGGCGGCGCGATCACGTCCTTGTACCCGGCCGCCCGCGCGGCCTCCACCTCCCTGTACACCGGACTGCCGTCGCCAAGCGCATCGGCGAACTCACGGATCTTCTCGCGCCCCACCTCGTACACGAACGACGGCGGATAGGAACGTCCGACAAAGGACTGGTCGAGAGCCACCGCAGCAGGCTACGCGACCCCCTCCCTCTTCCCTCAACACACACGAAAGGGCCCGCCCCGGTTCCCCAGGACGGGCCCCACACACACTCAAGCTCGCGTACGCCACCGGCGACGCGAAACCCTCAGCGGGTCTCCTTGTGCGCCTTGTGCGTCTTGCAGTTCGGGCAGAACTTCTTGATCTCCAGGCGGTCCGGGTCGTTGCGCCGGTTCTTCCGCGTGATGTAGTTACGGTGCTTGCACTCCTCGCACGCGAGGGTGATCTTCGGCCGAACGTCGGTCGCAGCCACGTTTCCTTGCCTTCCTAGAGCACACGATCCCCGAACCCCAGCACGGGCTTACCGCCTGGCGGGCTGACACACACAACACACACAACACACACACAACAACACACGAACCCCCACACCACACACAAAAACCCCACCCATGACCCACCCCGGGCTGGAACGAACCTCAACGGGAAGGGGGTCCAGGGGGGCGAAGCCCTCCCTGGGCGGGGTCTGGGGGCCGCGCCCCCAGTGTGATGCGAAGCGAACCAGGTCCACGCTCTCCGTGGACATGGGTCACCCATTCGCGTAGCGGTGGCCGGACTTGAACCGGCGACACAGCGATTATGAGCCGCTTGCTCTACCAACTGAGCTACACCGCTTCAACAACACGGCCGCGATGCTGGTGCACCGCGGCCAGTCGTTGGAGCCCCTTTACGGAATCGAACCGTAGACCTTCTCCTTACCATGGAGACGCTCTGCCGACTGAGCTAAAGGGGCCTTGCTCTTACCCTTGCGGAGCGAGGTGAACTCTACACAACATCACCGCGAGAGCGAAATCGGGGTCCGGGGTCAGTGGACCAACGTGAGCACCGTCTCATCGCGCGCTCCCCTGACCTGCACGGTTCGCGCTCGCAACCACGCTTCGAAGCGGTCCTCGGACAGCGGCCTGGAGATCAGGTAGCCCTGCGCGACGTCGCAGCCCATGCCGACCAGTTGGTCGCGGGCGGCGTCGTCCTCGACACCCTCGGCGACCACGGTGAGCCCCAACGAGTGGCCCAGTTCCACGATCGAGCGGACGACGGCCATGTCGCCGAGGTCGGTGCCCATGCCCAGGACGAAGCTCTTGTCGATCTTGACCTCGTCCACCGGGAGCTGCCGCAGGTAGGCCAGCGACGAGTAGCCCGTGCCGAAGTCGTCGACCGCGAGCACTACGCCCATCGTGTGCAGCCTGCGCAGCACGGGCAGCGCGCGTTCCGGGTCGGCCATGACACCGGACTCGGTCAGCTCGAACGTGAGCAGCTCGGGCGGCACGCCGTGGCGGACCAGGGCACGGCCGACGCGGTCGGGGAACTCCTCGTCGGCGAGCGTGCGCACCGACAGGTTGACCGCGACGGACATGCGCAGGTCCCGGTCGAGCCAGAGCCGGACCCGTTCCATGGCCTTGTCCATGACGAAGTCGGTGAGCACGTCGACCAGGCCGGTGGCCTCGACGGCGGGCACGAACTCGTCCGGGTCGACGCGGCCGAACTCGGGGTGCTTCCAGCGCACGAGGGCCTCGGCGCCGACGACCTGGCGGCTGGGCAGCGCGACCTTGGGCTGGTAGTGCACGGAGATCTGGCCGTTCTCGACTGCCGACCGGAACTGGGTGACCAGTTGGAAGCGGCGCAGGAACATCTGGCCCATGCTGGGCGCGTAGGCGCGCAGCGGGTTGTTCTCGTTGGTCGCGCTCACGGCGACGTCGGCGCGCTGGAGCAGGGCGTCGGCGTCGGGGTCCTCGACCTCGCAGTCGGCGGTGGACGCCCAGCCGACGACGGCGCTCGCCTCGACCGTGAACCGCTCGACCGGGTAGGGCACGGACAGCGCGTTGCGCAGGCGTTCGGCGATCTCCTCGATGCGCTCGGCGGTGCGGTCGAGCAGCAGGGCGGCGAACGAGCCGCCTTCGAGCCGGGCCAGTGGCACCTCGGGGCCGAGTTCGTCGCGCAGCCGGCGGCCGGCGGTGACGAGCATCTGGTTGCCCCAGACCTGGCCGAGCGCGTCGGACACCGTCGACAGCACGTCGAGGTCGACGCGGACGACGACGGCGAGGTCCGCCTGGCGCATGGGTTCGCCGGTCGCCTCGCGCAGGCCGGGCCGGTTGAGCAGGCCGGTCAGCGGGTCGTGGTAGGCGTCGTGGCGCAGCCGGGCGAGCAGGCGGCGGTTGTCCACGGCCGTGGAAAGGTGGCTGGCGAGTGTGCGCAGGAGCTGGATGTCGGCCTTGCCGAAGCCGCGCCAGCGGCTGAGCCGGTCGTGCGCCTCGACCACGCCGAGCAGTTGCGTGCCCGCGCGCAACGGGACGACGAGCGCCTCCTGCGCCTCGCGCCGGCCGAGGGCGTCGGTGACGTCGTCGCCGCCCTCGCCGACCCGGAAGTACCGGACCTCGGTGCCGGGCAGTTGGAGGAGCGCGTCCTCGCGCAGCAGGCGCGGGTCCTCGCGACGCAGGCCGGGCGGGAGCGGTTCGCCGACGACGAGCGTGCGCATGGGCGTCTGGGGATCGGTGCGCAGGCGCAACACGACGCGACCGGCGTCGAGCTGGTCGCGGATGCGTTCGGCGATCGACTGCCACTCGTCGTCCTCGGCCCGGCCGTCGTCGACGGCGTTGCCCGAACCCGGACCGCGCGGGCCGGTGGCGTGCCGGCCGGACCGCGCGACGCGCAGCGAGACCTCGCCGAGCGCCTCCAGGTCCCGCTGTTCGCGCAGCAGGGCCGAGTACGCGAGGTAGATCGCCGTGATGCCGGCGAAGACGAGCAGGATCAGCAGGCCGCCCCACGGCGCGCGGGTGGCGATCTCGTAGCCGACCAGGCCGGCGGACGTGTTGAGCAGCGCGACGACCAGGGTCTGGAGGACCAGTCGCACGCTGGGGCCGACGCGCATGCCGTTGCCCAGCAACCGCAACGCGGTCAGGCCGAGCAGGCTGGCCAGCAGCGGGACGGCGATCGTGCCGACGAAGGCGCCCGCCCACATCGGGCCGCGTCCGCCGAGGAAGTCCTCGACGCTTTTCGCGACCGCGAAGGCGACAGCGATCTCCATGAACATGAGGCCGGCGTTGTAGACCGCGCGGTCGAGCACCCGGCGGGCCAGCAGCGTGCCGACGCCCGCGACCACGTGCGCGGCGAGCACGACCTCGAACGGTGCCACAAGCAGGCCCAGGACCAGCGGGATCTCGGTGAAGGAGATCGTCCACGCGTCGCCGCTGCGCACGTCGACGTTGATCGCGAGCTGTTCGGCCAGGAGGAACCCGACCACGAGCAGCGGGCCGACCCAGAAGAGGCGGTCGAGGTCCAGGGCGTCCTCGCGCAGCCAGTCGCCGACGGCGTAGGCCGCCGCGACGCCCGCGATGAGGAGCAGGACGGCGAACGCGCTGAACGCGCGGTTCGTCGACCGGGTCGGCGTGCTCGACGCCGCTGCCGACGCGTGGTCGGACATCCAGCCTCCCTCGTCGGCCGCGGGGCACCGCAGGCCGGGTCGCCGGCCTCCGCTCTCCTGGCGTGACTGAGGGGTCCCGAACACCCACCGAGACCCCTCAAGGGTTGTCAATGTACCCCGGTCGGGCGATGAAATGGCAGGTCGACCCACCAATTGCCACAACAAGTGACAGTCCGTCCGCGCCCGTGGACAGGGTGGACGGAAGCGTTTGCGAGTGTTCTTCCCAGCGACGCCGGACGTTCAGCGGGCTCCGGACAGCCCCGGACGGGTCACCCGATCCAGGACTCACGAACGGATGAACGCGCTCGTGGATTTCCCGCAAGCCGCTCCGCCGGGGTCCGTATGGGGGCGTACCGCACCGACCGCCGCGTGCCGGCCGGACTCCACCGTGGTCCGGCAGGGTGAACCACGAGACCCGGTGTACCCGAACATCAGCCGACGCCTCCTCCAGAGCAAGGGGTGTCTCGAAGCAAGGGGGTCGTCATGACGACGGCGGTCGAATTGTCCGGACGGGCCAAGGCCATGCTGCGCGCTGTCGCGGCCGGGCGGGGCGAGCTGTCGGGTGGACGTGAACCGGATCTGTACGTGGACGGCCTGCCGTGCTGCGACCAGACGGTGACCCACGAACTCGTGAACGCGGGCCTGCTGCGCACCCACGCGCGGTTCGGCGTCCGAGTCGGGGCCGAGCTGACGGACCTGGGCCACGCCGCCATCGCGTAACCCTCGAACAAGTGTTCGACATGGGTTATGCTCCGAACCGGGGCCGGCACGCAAGCGGGAGGAAGCGCTTGCGCGTCGGCCCCTCCACCACGGACCGCCCACCCCTCCTCCCGGGCGGAACGACGAAGACCCCCGCGACCGACCAGATCGCGGGGGTCTTCCCATTGCCGGAAAACAAAAGCCCCCACGGGCCGTAACAGGTCGCGACGGCCCGACGAACACCTTCACACCGCCACAGCGTGCTGGAGGGCAGATGACCACGACGCCGGACCGGAAATTCGAGGTCACCGTTGGAAAGTCGGAGGCAGCGCTACTCGGCCCTTCCTGGGAGACAGGTTTCGCCCGACGGACCGTGCAACGCATCGACGAGCAGGCCACCACCGACGAGGCGATCGCGCAGGGCATCGCGGAAGGCGTGATGGTTCTGCACTCGATCCGCCGCATCCTGATCTGGACCGCGGTGATCGTGCCGACCCTCATCACCGGGGCGGTGATCGTGTTGATGGCGGTCGGCGGCGAGTCGTCGTGTACGTCCGTCTACACGTGCTGACGACCCAAGGCCGGGCACGAGAAAGCCCCTGTGACCCGTTCTCGCTGGTCACAGGGGCTTTTCCCTGGTGTGGCGGGTGTAGGATTCGAACCTACGTAGGCTAAGCCGACGGATTTACAGTCCGCTCCCATTGGCCGCTCGGGCAACCCGCCGCGTCCCGGCGTGCGCCGGGGTGCGGACAGAACGATACATAGCCCCTCCAGGGGCCTCGCAACGGGGTATCCCCGGTAGGCTTTCCGCGGTTCGCAGACCCGTCTACGCGGAGGTATCGCGCTCGTGGCAGACCCGTCGTTCGACGTGGTGAGCAAGGTCGACCGGCAGGAGGTCGACAACGCGCTCAACCAGGCGTCCAAGGAGCTGGGCACGCGCTTCGACTTCCGCAACACGGGCGCGCAGGTCGCCTGGGCCGGCGAGGAGGCGATCGCCTTCCAGGCCGAGACCGAGGAACGGTGCCGCGCCGCCGTCGACGTCTTCCAGGAGAAGCTGGTCAAGCGCGGCATCTCGATGAAGGCGTTCGAGGTCGGCGATCCCGCGATCTCCGGAAAGGTGTTCAAGGTCACGGGCTCGCTCGTGCAGGGCATCTCGAGCGAGAAGGCGAAGGAGATCGCCAAGAAGGTGCGCGACGAGGCGCCCAAGGGTGTGCAGGCACAGATCCAGGGCGACCAGCTGCGGATCTCGGGCAAGAAGAAGGACCACCTCCAGGACGTCATCGCCCTGTTGAAGAACTCCGACTTCGGAATCGCCCTCCAGTTCACCAACTACCGATGAAGGGCATCGTCCTCGCGGGCGGCAGCGGGACGCGGCTGCACCCGATCACGCAGGCCGTGTCCAAGCAGCTCCTGCCCGTCTACGACAAGCCGATGGTGTACTACCCGCTGTCGGTGCTGATGCTGGCGGGCGTGCGCGAGGTCCTGCTGATCTCCACGCCCACGGACCTGCCGCTGTTCCGCCGGCTGCTCGGCGACGGCGCGCAGTTCGGGCTCTCGATCTCCTACGCCGAGCAGGCCCACCCCAACGGGCTGGCCGAGGCGTTCGTCATCGGCGCGGACTTCGTCGGCGACGACGACGTGTCGCTCGTGCTGGGCGACAACATCTTCTACGGCCAGGGCTTCTCGAAGGTCCTCCAGTCCAACGCCCGGTCGCTCGACGGCTGCGTGCTGTTCGGCTACCCGGTCAAGGACCCCGAGCGCTACGGCGTCGGCGAGGTCGACGACTCCGGCCGGCTGGTCTCCATCGAGGAGAAGCCGGCGACGCCCAAGTCCAACAAGGCGATCACCGGCCTGTACTTCTACGACAACGACGTCGTCGAGATCGCGCGAAACCTCAAGCCGTCGGCCCGCGGCGAGCTGGAGATCACCGACGTGAACCTCGCGTACCTGCGCGAGGGCAAGGCCAACCTGGTCGACCTCGGCCGCGGTTTCGCGTGGCTGGACACGGGCACGCACGACTCGCTGCTCGAAGCGGGCCAGTTCGTGCAGGTGCTGGAGCACCGGCAGGGCGTGCGCATCGCGTGTCTCGAAGAGATCGCGTTGCGCATGGGCTTCATCACCGCGGCCGAGTGCTACGCGTTGGGCGAGAAGCTCGCCAAGTCGGGCTACGGCCAGTACGTGATGGCCGTGGCGAGCGAAGGCCTCTAAGGCGTCCGACGCGCCATCTCCTCCAGGCGGCGCACCCGGTCGGCGATCGGCGGGTGCGTCGCGAACAGCCGGGCGCGCTGCTCGTCCGGCCGGAACGGACTCGCGATCAGCAGATGCGACTGCGCCACGACCGCGGGCTCGGCGGCCAGCGGTGCCGCGCGCGTGCCGTCCGCGATCTTGCGCAACGCCGACGCGAGCGCGAGCGGGTCGCCGGTGAGTTCCGCGCCGGCCGCGTCGGCCTGGTACTCGCGCGACCGGCTGACGGCCAGCCGCACGATGCCCGCCGCGACCGGGCCGAGCACGGCCGCCAGCAACACGGCGAACGGGTTCGCCCGGTCCTCGCTGCCGTCCTCGTCGAACACGCCCGCGAACAGCGCCAGGCCGGCGAGAGCGCTCACCGCGCCCGCCAGGGCACCGGCCGTGCACGACACGAGGATGTCGCGGTTGTACACATGCGACAGTTCGTGCCCGAGAACGGCCCGCAGCTCACGTTCGTCGAGCAGTTCCAGGATTCCCGTGGTGCAGCAGATCGCGGCGTTGCGCGGGTTGCGACCGGTGGCGAACGCGTTGGGCGCGGCGGTGTGGCTGACGTACAGCCGCGGCATCGGCTGCCGTGCGGCGTGGGCGAGTTCGCGCACGATCCGGTACACGACCGGCTGTTCGACCTCCGACACGGGCCGGGCGTTCAGCGCACGCAGGGCGAGTTTGTCGGAGTTGAAGTAGGCGTACAGGTCCACGCCCACCGCCACCACCAGGCCGACGACCAGCGCGGTGGTGCCGAACAGCCCGCCGACCACGACGATCAGCGCACTGAGCGCACCCAGCAGCAGCACGGTTCTCACGCCGTTGCAGTGCTTGTACACGGTGCCCTCCGCGGTGTCCTACGTCCTCCCCCTCAACGCCCCGGCCGGGCGGGTGGTTCCGGTACCGGGTCGTCCCGGGCGTCCGGTGGCGGTCTCCGGCGCCGGTTCGGCGGCCGGGTCCAGCGGTGGCGGCGGCGGCACGTGCGCGACCCAGGTGGCCAGGACGTCGCGCTCGTGGACGAGTTCGGCCACCGCACCGTCGCCGTCGGTGGTGCCCGTTCCCGGGTAGGAGAAGTCGGGCGCCCAGTGCAGCGCGTCGAACGGGCAAGCCTCGACGCAGATGCCGCAGTACAGGCACTGGCCGTAGTCGATGGCGAACCGGTCGAGCACGTTGCGCGCGCGGGGCCGGGCCGTGCCGGACTGCTGCTCGGTCTCGGTGTGCGAGTCGATGTGGATGCACCAGTCGGGGCACTCGCGCGCGCAGATCATGCACACGGTGCAGTTGGCCTCCAGCAGCGCGATGACGCCGCGCGTGCGGGGTGCGGTGGTCACCGGTCCTCCCTCCTCGGACCCCAGGACGGGTCCGGAACGCCGGGTGGTGCGGTCCGGCGGCGGCTGGGCGCGGACGTGCCGTCCTCGCCCGGTTCGAGTCGTCCCGGCCAGGGACGGACGACGCGTGCGGCGAGCACGAAGTCCTTGCGCAGCGGGTGGCCGGCGAACGAGTCGGCGAGCAGGAGGCGTTCGGCGGGCCGGTCGAGGGCGAGGCCGAACATCTCGGCGGCCTCGCGCTCGTGCCACGCGGCGCCGGGCCACAGGTCGGCGACGCTGGGCAGCGTGCCGGTGAGCACGGTGCGCAACAGGACGCCGCGCCGGGTGTCGGGGTTGATCACGTGCAGGAGGACGGCGTGTGCCGTGCCGCTCGCACCGGGGCGGCCCGCGTCCTCGACGCCGAGCCAGTCGAACAGCGCGAAGCCGGCGGCGTGCAACGTCGCGGCGGACGCGTGCCACGTGTCGGGTTCGACGTGCGCGGTGGTCTGCCCGAACGCGGTCTTCACGACGGCGCCCGGGACGAGGTCCGCGTCGGAGGTGGTCACGAGACCAGCCGGTGCAGGGCGGCGAGGCCGTCGAGCAGGGCCTCGGGGCGCGGCGGGCAGCCGGGGACGGCGACGTGCACGGGCAGCACCTGGTCGATGCCCTTGGTGACGCTGTAGGAGTCCCAGTACGGACCGCCGGTGTTGCTGCACGCGCCGACGGACAGGACGTACCGGGGCTCGGGCAGTTCTTGATACGTCGCGATCACGGCGGGCAACATGGCATCGGTGACCGTGCCGGAGACGACGAGCACGTGGGCCTCCCCCGCGTCGTGCACCGGACGCACGCCCAACGCGGCCAGGTCGTGGTCACCCTCCAACGCGGCCATCACCTCGACGCCGCAGCAGGCGAGTCCCAGGTCGAGCACCGTGATCCGGTACGTCGTGCCCCAGTCCAGCGTGGAAACCGTCACGTCGGGTGAGGTTAATACGTGGGGACCCGCCGGGCTCCCACCCGGCGGGTCCCCAACCCCCCTAAACCCCCCTGACGATTGCTCCCACGTGCACGCGCACCTGGTTGCCGACAAAGTCTCTTACGACTCGCGTATACCTGTCCAGACCGAATGTCCAAGATCTTCGGATAATTTCGACATGAACTGTGGCCAAGTTCAGTACAACTAATCGGTAGAACATCAACACCCCGACCAGAAGGGACTCCATGTCCACGTCCGCCCGGTTGCTCCTGCCCGCGGGCAACCAGCTCAGCCGGTTGCTGCACGCGTCACCGGTACTGATGGACACCACGTTCGACCAGCTCAGGACCTTGATCACGGTGTACGAGACGCGGTCGGCCCTGCGTGCGGCGCGGGCGCTGGGACGTGAGCAATCGAGCGTGCAGAAGCAGCTCGACACGCTGAACCGGAACTTCAAGCAGTTGTGCGGCGAACCGCTCGTCGTCAAGCAGGGCCGGGGAAAAGACGTACTCATCACACCCACCGGGGAAGCGCTGGTCGAATTGGCGCGCACCACGTTGGGCAGTTGGTTGGATTCCATTCACGAGTGCCGGCGCAAGCTCGGCACGACGCTGACCGTCGGCACGACGCGGTTCATGCTCGACTCGCTGGCCAAGGCGTGGCACCACGTGGCCGAGGACTTCCGGCGGCGTGACGTCGAGCTGAAGGTCGTGCACATCCGGACGAAGGACATCTGGTCGAGCCTGGAGAGCAAGGAGGTCGACATCGTCTGCGGCAGCGTCGTGACGCCGGCCGACGGCGCGGGTGCCGGGTTCGACGAGTTCGACGTGATCGAGTGGCGGCGGGGCGGGCTGGCGCTGCTGACGAACCTGCCGGAGCACCGGCTGGGTGCGAGCGTGGGCACCGGCGACCTGCCGGGGCTGCCGCTGGTCGTGCCCGGTGACGGGCTGATCGCCGAGTTCCTGCGCGGCTGGTTCGGGCCGGACTACCGCAACGAGCTGGACATCGCGGCCGAGATCGACGAGATCCAGTACGGCATGTCGCTGCTGCGGTCGGGGCTCGTGTCGGGCTGCATGATCGTCACGTCGGGGCTGGGCGTCGTGGCGGCGAACAACGAACTGCGCGAGGGGTCGGGCCTGCGGGTGGTCGAGCTGACCAACGACCGCAAGCCTCGGCTGGAACGCCTGGTCGGGGTCTTCGCCCGCACCGACGAGCGGGCGAAGTTCCCCGCCGACCACCCGCTCAACCTGCTGTGGGCGGCGTTCCAGCGCGAGGTGCCGGACTAGCTCTTGGCGGTCCGTTTCTTGGCCTGCTTGACCAGCCACTCCAAGCCGCTGAGCCGCTTCGGTGCCTCGGTCTTGGGCCGTTCCGCCTCGTCGTGCTCCGGCCTCGGCTGCGGACGCTTGTCGACGTCGTTCATGGCGCGCTCCCTACGTGCTCGAAGGCGGATGAGGTTGATCGGAACATCACCGGTCGCCGCACCGCTAGTGCGCTCAGCCCTCCGGGTGACACGAGTCCCACGGCACGGGAGGGGTTGCGGACGGCCGGCGGACGTGGATTTCACACCTATCCGACGCATTCCCGGTCAAACCGGAAGGCGCATTGCCCGATTAACCCTTTCGGCGCACGATGACTTCGCCGTGCAACCGCTCGCATCGCAGGGGGAATCTTCAGTGGCACGGGATGTGATCGACATAGCGGTGCGCAACCGCATCCTGTGGATAGGGAGTCGGGCCTATCCACTGCCCAACATCACGATGGCGGACCTGAAGGAGGTCCGGTACCGGCGCTCGACGGCCTTGTGGGAGTGGTCCAAGGCCGTGGCGTGGTGCGCGGCGTTCGTGCTGGTCATGGGGTTCATCGGCGCGTCGACCACGATCGGGGTCGGCAACGGTTCCTACAGCCTGGGCGAGTTGGGCGGGTTGGTGGCCGTGGTGATCGGCCTGGGCGTGACCGTGCGGCTGCTCGTCAAACTGCTGTCACGACCCCTGTACCGGCTGGTACTCCAGACGGCGGCGGGTTCGGCGGACGCGTTGGCGAGTCGGGACGGTGCGGCGATGCGCGAGTTGACGACGTCGATCGTGGACGCGATCAACGACCCGCACGCGTCGTTCCAGCGCACGATCAACAACGTGATCAACCAATACGGTGCCGGAGCCGTGGCGACGCAGAACAACCTCGGGGGTGACCGGTGAACAACTACATCAACCAATACGGCGAAAATTCCCACGCCACGCAGAACAACTACGGAACCGACCCCACGCCGCCGTCCCCGGCGCGCACCTTGCTGGACGTCGTCGAGATCGTCTCGCGCCACCGGCGGAACCTGATGCTCCGGCCGGACGAGGCAGCGGAGTTCGACCGGAGCCTGGCCCTGTTGGCGAATGCCGCGCAGCACGGCAACCCGCACTCGGCGCCCGCGTTGGCCGCCGGGCGGCACGTGGCGGCGACCGCGGGGCAGTTGATCCTGGGGGCGGGCGGCGAGCACCTCTGGATGGCGTTCCGGACGTTGATCGGGCACCAGTGACCTGCGGCAGAACGCCCTCAAGCGGTGGTCGTCGACCGACGGCCACGTTCGCACCGCCCACGACGGCGGGGCTCGCGGCCCGGCCGACTCCGGCAGAACCCTCTCGCCGCCTCCGTACAAACGCCGTACAGTAGGAGGGTGTCGGGTGCCGATGGACGAGCACCGACGGGGAGGTGTGACATGTCGACCAAGGAAGCCCGCCTGGACTTCCGGCTCGATCAAGACCAAAAGGGCCGGATCGAACGCGCGGCCGAGTTGAGCAGGAAATCGACCAGTGCGTTCGTGGTGGACGCCGCGATGGACGCGGCGGACAAGGTGCTCGCGCGTGCGGATGTCACAATCATGTCCGCCGAGCAGTTCGATTCCCTCATGTCGGCTCTCGACGTGGCGGACGAGGCTCCCGGCCTGGCAAAGCTCAACTCGGTTCACCGGGGGTATGTGCGCAAGTGATGGACTGGGCCTCTTCCCCGCTGGGTGAAGAGCACGAGTTGACGACGTTCGACTGCGGCACCCCCGCACTGAACGGCTGGCTCGCCACTCAGGCGGTCGACGCGGCCAAGCGCGGAACCGCCAAAACCTTCGTCTGGACCCCCATCGGCAGCGACACGGTGGTGGCGTACTACGCCATCACGCCGCATCTGGTGGCCGGAGAGGGACTGACCTCCGCGCAGGCGGGTGGCCTCAGCGCCCCGGTTCCGGCGTACCTGCTGGCCAAATTGGCGCTTGACCGGTCACTGCACGGCCAAGGCCATGGAGCCGAATTGCTCCACGACGCGCTGACCCGCATCGTCGAAGCCGCGGAGTTGGCGTCGGGCAGGCTGATCGTGGTCGACGCCATCGACGACCGGGCGGTCGAGTTCTACCGGAAATACGACTTCAAATCCGTGGCCGGCAATCCGCGCAGGCTGGTCATCAAGGTCTCGACGGTGCGACAGGCTCTGGGCTGACCTTGCCGATTCCAGGTAATTGACGGAATCGCGGCCGATGTGGCGTCCGCCGCGTGGCGCCGAGACCGTCGACCCGATTTGCGGCCGGGCAATTGCCCCTTCGGCTTCATCGATCGACACCAGGTCGAACGGCCGAGCACGGCGCCGGGGTAACTTCGGGACCGAACAGGACCGGAGTGCCATGGAGGTGCGGTCGATGGCTGCGAGGTCGGACCGGTACGGCTATCGGGAGATCGCGGACGCGTTGCGGGCGCGCATCGACTCCGACGGCCCCGACCGGCTCGGACCCGGCGATCGGGTACCAGGCGAGAACGAGATCACGGCGGAGTACGGGGTCGAGCAGCCCACTGCCCGGCGGGCGTTGGACCTGCTGAAGAACGAGGGATTGATCGTCGCGCGGCGGGGATCGGGCACCTACGTCCGCGACTTCAAGCGGATCCGCCGGGTCACGCCGGACCGGTTGCGGTCGTCGGTGTGGGGTGGTGGCGAGTCGATCTGGGGCACCGATGTCTCCCAACGGCCTTACGTAAGTGAGCCGACCGTGGCCGCCGAGCGCCCGGTCACGCCGATCGCCGACGCGCTCGGCCTGACGGCGGACGGGCTGGCGGTGGTCCGGCGGCGGCGCTACCTGGTCGAGGGCAAGCCGGTCCAGTTGGCGACCTCCTACTACCCCGAACACCTGGTCAAAGACTCCGCGATCACCCGCGAGGACACAGGCGAGGGCGGTGCGTACGCCCGGCTCGCGGAACTCGGTCACCCACCGGTCCGGTTCCGCGAGGAACTTCGTGCCCGGATGCCCCGCGAAGAGGAGCGGGTCGACCTCGAACTCGCCCAGGGAACGCCCGTCGTGGAGATCGTGCGGTACGCCCACGCCGCCGACGACGTTCCGGTCGAGGTCACGGTGATGGTGCTCGACGGCGCTTCGTACGTGCTCGAGTACAAGTTCGACTCGCAGGGCTGACCGCCGTCACCCATTCGGATTTGCAGCCGCAACTTCTGTACAGAATAGCTTGCCTCCGAGGCCGGTCCACGATCTACTGCACCCCATAAGTTCTGTACAGATTAATCGGAGGTGCCGGCATGACCGACGTCCTGGATCTCGAAAAGATCTTCAGTCGCGACGGGTTCGCCGAGGTGGTGGACGGGATGGTGACCGACTTCGCGCCGCGGCTGTTCGCCGTCGTCCAGGTACGCGGCGACCGACTCGACGGACGCGTCGCCGCCTGGGGCATGGCTTTCCCCGAGCACGCCGAAGTGGTCACGACCGACGGCGGCATGCGCATGCGGGTCCGTGACGCGGACAGCACCGTGCCCGCGTTCACCGCGCAGCACGAAGACCTGTCCGCGTCCGTCGTGTGGCTGCCGGCGTTCAACTCCCGCCTCGACGAGCCCGCCGTCGACCAGCCGGAAGAGGACGAGAACGGCACGTGGTGGTGACCGGCTACACCATCCGACTCCGCACGATCCCGTTCGCCAAAGCCATGCTCTTGGCCGGTTTCCGATCCGACTACGTCCTGTCGAAGGCCATGGGCGTCAACCGCACCACCGTCACCCGTGTACGCACCGGCGAACTCAACCCCGGAGCGGCCTTCGTCGCCGGTGCGCTCACCGCCCTGTCACCGCTGGACTTCGACGACCTCTTCGAGATCGTCCGCCCCTGAAAGCTCAGCCCCGCAGCTCCATCGTGCAGCACTTGGGTCCGCCACCGGAGGCGCGCAGTTCCGAGATGTCCACGTAGACGGGCTCGAAGCCGCGTGCCGCCACCTGCTCGCCCAACGCGGTCGCCTCCACCGGCAGCACCACGTGCCGACCGTCGGAGACCGCGTTCAGGCCCAGGCACGCGGCGTCCGACGCGGTGGCGAGGATGGCGTCCGGGTAGAGCCTGCGCAGCACCTCCTGCGAACCGACGGAGAACGCGTCCGGGTAGTAGGCCACCAAGTCCTCGGTCAGCACGAACAGCGCCACGTCCAGGTGGTAGTAGCGCGGGTCCACGAGGTTCAGGGAGATGACCGGGACGCCAAGGACCTCCTGGGCCTCCGCGTGCGCACGGGGGTCGGTGCGGAAGCCCGTGCCGGCCAGCAGGTACTTCCCGGTCCAGGTGAAGTCGCCTTCCGCCTCGTTCGTGATCTCCGGCATGACCACGTCCTGGTAGCCGTTCGCCAGGAACCAGCGGCGGAAGTGGTCGGCTTCGGCGGCACGCTCGGGGGCGCGGAACTTCGCGCCCAGGACCCGGCCGTCGATCACCGTGCCCGAATTCGCCGAGAACACCATGTCGGGCAGGCCGGGTGCGGGCTCGATGACCTCGACCTGGTGGCCCAGGCGCTCGTAGGTCTCCTTCAGCGCCGTCCACTGCGCCACGGCCAACGAGGTGTCCGTCGGCCGCGTCGGGTCCATCCACGGGTTGATCGCGTACTCGACCGTGAAGTGGCGCGGTTCGCACATCAGGTAGCGCCGGGTCGTCGGCACGCGGGCGGGCGTCGCGTCGAGCACGATCGGTGCGGCGTCGGCGCCACCCAGGAGAGATACCGAGGTCATGGATCGAAATGTAAGTCAGGGTCCGACCATCGAACAACGCCGCCATGTTGCGTCTTGTAGGGCAGAATGTTGCGTGTGGACTCGATTGACCAGCGAATCATTTCGTGCCTCATGGCCAACGCACGCTCCAGCTACGCCGACATCGGCAAGGAAGTGGGCCTCTCCGCGCCCGCGGTGAAGCGCCGGGTGGACCGGCTGCTGGACACCGGTGTGTTGCGCGGCTTCACGGCCGTCGTCGACCCCGAACAGCTCGGCTGGGGCACGGAGGCGTTCGTCGAGGTGCACTGCCGGGGCAACGTCACACCCCAGGACATCCGCCAACGCCTCGAACCCCTGGCCGAGGTCATGGCCGCCTACACCGTGTCCGGCGCGGCCGACGCGATCGTCCACCTGCGCGCCGCGAACATCCACCACCTGGAAACCGCACTCGAACGGCTGCGGGCCGTAGAGATCATCGACCGCACGGTGTCCACCGTCGTGCTTTCGCGGCTCCTGGACCGGCCTCCGGCGCCTTAAAGTCCGTTTCATGGGCGAGGTTCTCATCGAACACCACGGCCGCGTTGCGGTCGTCACCGTGCACGACCCGGATCGGCGCAACGCGCTGACCCTGGACCTGTCCGCCGGGCTGGCCGAGGCCGTCCACGCCTGCGAGGCGGACACGAACGTGCACGCCGTCGTCGTCACGGGTACGCCACCGGCGTTCTGCGCGGGCGCCGACCTGACCGCGCTCGGCGAGGCGCGCGAAGAAGGGCTCAAGCGCATCTACGCGGGGTTCCTCGCGGTGGCGGCCTGCTCGTTGCCGACGATCGCGGCGGTGGGCGGCGCGGCCGTGGGCGCGGGCCTCAACCTCGCGCTCGCGTGCGACGTCCGCGTGGTCGGCCCCGGGGCGCGGTTCGACGCGCGGTTCCTCCAACTCGGCATCCACCCCGGCGGCGGCATGACGTGGATGCTCCAACGCCTCGTCGGCACGCAGACGGCGACCGCGATGACGTTGTTCGGTCGGATCCTCGACGCCGACGAGGCCGTCGCCAGGGGCCTCGCCTACGAACGGGCGGACGACCCGGTCGCGGCGGCCGTCGCGCTGGCGGCGTCTTCGGCCGAAGCTTCGCGGGACCTGGTGCTCGCCATCAAGGCGACCATGCGGAAGACGGCCGCGACCGCCGACCACGCGACCGCGGTGGCGACCGAGCTGGTCCCCCAGGCCGCCTCGATCGGGACCCCGGAGTTCCAGGAGAAGCTGGCCCGGTTGAAGGCCCGGATCACCGCCCGGACGTGACCCACCGCACTCCCGGTGGCCGAACCGTGCCGCCTGGGACAACAAGTGGAACGAATCGTCCCGCACAGTGGTACGGCGAAGACCGGCCGATGGACAGGCCCGGCTACCCTCGGCAATGGGGCCCGAGGGGCACAGGCTTCTCGAAGGCGTAAGAGAGGGATCGACGTAGGAATGACTACCGACGTTGGTAACGCCGTGCCGGGTGGCACCGAGGTCCGCAAGCTGGACCGGGTCGTCATCCGTTTCGCGGGCGACTCGGGTGACGGCATGCAGCTCACGGGCGACCGCTTCACCTCGGAGGCCGCCGCGTTCGGCAACGACCTCGCGACCCTGCCGAACTTCCCCGCCGAGATCCGGGCGCCACAGGGCACGCTGCCGGGCGTCTCCAGCTTCCAGCTGCACTTCGCGGACTACGACATCCTCACGCCCGGCGACCGGCCCGACGTGCTCGTCGCCATGAACCCGGCCGCGCTCAAGGCCAACATCGGCGACCTGCCGCACGGCGGGATGCTGATCGTGAACACCGACGAGTTCACCAAGCGCAACCTGGTCAAGGTCGGTTACGAGACCGACCCGCTGGAGGACGACTCGCTGGAGGCCTACCAGGTCCACAAGGTCGCGATGGCCACGCTGACCATCGGCGCCCTGGAGAACACCGGCCTGGGCAAGAAGGACGCGGAACGGGCGAAGAACATGTTCGCCCTGGGCCTGCTGTCCTGGATGTACCACCGGCCGACCGAGGGCACGGAACGCTTCCTGCGCGAGAAGTTCGCCAAGAAGCCCGACATCGCCGAGGCCAACGTGCTCGCGTTCCGCGCGGGCTGGAACTACGGCGAGACCACCGAGTCGTTCGCGGTCACCTACGAGGTCGCGCCGGCCAAGCTCGACGTCGGCACCTACCGCCAGATCACCGGCAACACGGCCACCGCCTACGGCATCGTGGCGGCCGGTCAGCAGTCCGGTCTGCCGGTCGTGCTCGGCACGTACCCGATCACGCCCGCCTCCGACATCCTGCACGAGCTGTCCAAGCACAAGCACTTCGGCATCACCACGCTCCAGGCCGAGGACGAGATCGCGGGCATCGGCGCGGCGCTCGGCGCCTCGTACGGCGGCGCACTCGGCGTGACGTCCACGTCCGGTCCGGGCATCGCGCTCAAGTCCGAGACCATCGGCCTGGCCGTGATGACCGAGCTGCCACTGGTCGTGATCGACGTGCAGCGCGGCGGCCCGTCCACGGGTCTGCCCACCAAGACCGAGCAGGCCGACCTGCTCCAGGCGATGTTCGGCCGCAACGGCGAGTCGCCCGTGCCGATCGTGGCGCCGCGCTCGCCCGCGGACTGCTTCGACGCCGCGCTCGACGCCGTGCGCATCGCCCTGAAGTACCGCACGCCCGTGCTGCTGCTGTCCGACGGCGCGATCGCCAACGGCTCCGAGCCGTGGCTGATCCCGGACGTCGACAAGCTGCCCGACCTGCGCACGCCGTTCGCCACCGAGCCGAACGCGCCGGACGGCTCCGGCGAGTTCTGGCCGTACCTGCGCGACCCGGAGACGCTGGCCCGCGCGTGGGCGGTGCCCGGCACGGCCGGTCTCCAGCACCGCATCGGCGGTCTGGAGAAGGCCGACGGCCACGGCAACATCTCCTACGACCCGGCCAACCACGACCACATGGTCCGGCTGCGCCAGCGCAAGATCGACGGCATCGAGGTGCCCGACGTCGAGGTGGACGACCCGTCCGGGGAAGCCCGGGTGCTGGTCGTCGGCTGGGGCTCGTCGTACGGCCCGATCGGCGCCGCCGCCCGCCGCGTGCGCAAGCTCGGCATGCCCGTGGCGCACGCGCACCTGCGGCACCTCAACCCGTTCCCGCGCAACCTCGGCGACGTGCTGTCGCGGTACGAGCGCGTGATCGTGCCCGAAATGAACCTGGGCCAGCTGGCGTTGTTGTTGAGGGCGCGCTACCTCGTCGACGCCGTCAGCTACACGAAGGTGCAGGGCCTGCCGTTCAAGGCCGAAGAGCTTCAGGACGTGCTCGCCGACGTCATCAAGGGAGTCTCCGCATGACCGCCATCGACCTGGGGTTGCCGGGCCTGGCCGGTGTCCCCGCGGCCGACGAGCCGCAGAAGGCCAAGGACTACAAGTCGGACCAGGAGGTCCGCTGGTGTCCCGGCTGCGGCGACTACGTCGTGCTCAACGCCGTGCAGTCGTTCCTGCCGACGTTGGGGCTCAAGCGCGAGAACATCGTGTTCATCTCGGGCATCGGGTGCTCGTCCCGCTTCCCGTACTACATGAACACCTACGGCATGCACTCCATCCACGGTCGTGCGCCGGCCATCGCGACCGGTCTCGCGGTCGCCCGGCCGGACCTGTCGGTGTGGGTGGTGACCGGTGACGGCGACGCGCTGTCCATCGGCGGCAACCACCTGATCCACACGCTGCGGCGCAACGTCAACCTCAAGATCCTGCTGTTCAACAACCGGATCTACGGCCTGACCAAGGGCCAGTACTCGCCGACCTCCGAGGAAGGCAAGATCACCAAGTCGACGCCGGTCGGGTCGCTGGACCACCCGTTCAACCCGGTGTCGCTGGCGCTGGGCGCCGAGGCCACGTTCGTCGGGCGCGCGGTCGACTCCGACCGCAAGGGCCTGACCGAGGTGCTGCGGCAGGCGGCCGAGCACCGGGGTTCGGCGCTGGTCGAGATCTACCAGAACTGCCCGATCTTCAACGACGGCGCGTTCGATGTGCTCAAGGACGCCGACGAGGCGGCCCGCCGGATCATCGACGTGGTCCACGGGCGGCCCATCACGTTCGGCAAGGACGGCGAGTACGCGGTCGTGCGCGAGGGCTTCGGGCTGGCCGTGGCCAAGACGTCCGAGGTCGCGCCGCAGGACGTGGTCGTGCACGACGCCGAGGACCTGAACCTGGCGTTCGCGCTGTCGCGGCTGTCGACGCAGGACCTCCAGCACACCGTCACCGGCGTGTTCCGCAGCGCGCGGCGTGCCACGTACGACGACGCGGCCCGTGCGCAGGTCGAGCAGGCGCAGGCGGAGAAGAAGGCGGACCTGGCCGGGCTGCTGCGCGGCAAGGACACCTGGACCGTGGTGGGCTGAGACCTCTCACCAGGACGGCCGCGACCCCGAGGGGTCGCGGCCGTTCCTCATTCCACGGGCGCGACGATCCGGCGCCGGCCCCGGCGCACGGCGTCGAACGTGAACACCGCCAACGCCACCCACACCAGGGCGAACCCGAACCAGCGGGACGGCGGCATGGGCTCGTGCATCACGAACACGCCCCACGAGAACTGGAGGATGGGCGCCAGGTACTGGAGCATGCCCATCGTGACCAGCGGCACGAGCTTCGCGCCCGCGCCGAACAGCAGCAACGGGATCGCGGTCACCACGCCCGCCGACGCCAGCAGCGCCGCGTGGCCGAAGCCGTGGCCGGTGAACGTGCCGCCCGGGGACACGACCAGGTAGCCGAGCGCGATCGGCGCGAGCACGATGCTCTCGGCCATGAGGCTGGACCGGGCGTCGAGTTCGATCGTCTTCTTGATCAGGCCGTAGACGCCGAACGACCCGGCGAGCACCAGCGAGATCCACGGCAGCCGGCCGTAGTCCACGGCCAGCACGACCACGGCCGCCACCGCGACGGCGATCGCGGCGTACTGTGGCAGGCGCAGGCGTTCGCGCAGCACCAGGACGCCGAGCAGGACGCTGACCAGCGGGTTGATGAAGTAGCCCAGGGCGGACTCGACGACGTGGCCGGTGTTGACCGCGTGGATGTAGACGCCCCAGTTGACCGCGATCAGCGCGGACGCGGCCGTCACCAGCAGCCAGCCCTTCGCCGGCAGCGCGCGTAGCACCCGCCAGCCGCGCACCGCGGTCGTGATCGCGGCCATGACGACCAACGACCAGACGATGCGGTGCGCGAGGATCTCCGTCGGCGCGGCGGGGACGAGCAACGGCCAGAACGCCGGGACCACGCCCCAGAGCACGTAGGCGCCGGCGCTGTAGGCGATGCCGCGTTTCGTTTGGTCAACAGTTGACGAAACAGCGGGAGAACTGGTCAACGGCGGCACGAACGTCACTGTACGCCGCACGTTTGAGCAGGTCAGCCGGTTTTGCCCGACCGTGGGCCGGGCAACCACCCCGAGGTTGGACCGTCGGGGTAGTTTTGCAGCGCTCCGCGCTGCGACGCGGACGTGTCGGGTGGTCGAGCGGCAGTGGGAGGGTCTTCCCGTGTGGATATTCGGGCAGGTGTGGCTGTGGAGCCTGCTGTCGTTCGTGGCGGGTGTCCTGCTCACCTGGCTGGTCCTGGTCCGGCCCCTCAAGCAGGAGGTCCAGGCGCTGCGCTCACGGACCCCGCAGGCACCGCCGCCGGCGGCGCGTGACGACTTCGACGACTGGCCCGTGCCCGTGGGTGTCGAGCAGCCGCGGCACGTGGCCGAGGACGAGCGCCGCTTCGAGGACCACCCGGAGCTGGCGGACGACCGCGCCGAGCCGGCCTACCCGCAGTCCTACCCGCAGTCCGAGCCGTCCTACCCGCAGTCCGAGCCGGACGAGATCGTGCGCACGCCGTTCGACCCGGCGGTGGAGGCACCGCTCGACCCCGTGGACCCGGACAGCCGCCGTGCCTACGAGGACGCGCTCGACCAGGGCCTCGTGCCGTTGTCCGAGCCGATCCGGGTGTTCCCGGAGACGCCGCCGGTGCGGGACCACGAGCCCGTCGACGAGCTGCGCCGGCTGGAGGAGGGCACCGAGCGGACGGCGTTGATCGAGCCGTGGGACGGCATGTACGCCGACGACGCGCCCGAGCCCGTCGCCGGTCCGCACCGGGACGAGGAGGACGAGCCGGAGCGCCCGTCCGCCGCCGAGGCCACCACGTTGATCCCGGCCACGGCGTTGGCCCAGGCGATCGCCGAAGTCGACTCCCGACCGGCGGAGGACGACGGCCAGGCGTGGCCCGAGCACGACATGACCGGCCGCTTCGAGCCGGTGGCGGCCGAGGAGACGACGACGTTCGAGGTCGTCGAGGAACCCGAGCCGGTCGTCGCCGAGGAGACCCCGGCCGAGGAGACCACCTTCCTGGAGCCGGTCGTCGACGAGGAGGAGCAGCCCGAGGTGTCCCAGCCGGTCGAGCCCGAGTCGTACCGACCGTTCAGCGAGCCGGGTTCCGAGGAACCGACCGCCTTCGACCCGTTCACCGAGCCGGACCCGGACGACTACGAGCCGCTCCCGCCCGCGCCCGAGCCGCCGAAGTTCGACCCGTTCGCCGCGCCGAAGGAGACCTTCGAGCCGTTCGCGCCCACCGCGGCGGAGCCGGACGAGCCCGCGCGCCCGCGTTCGCTGTTCGAGCCGCTGACCGACCCGGAGGACGGCAAGGAGCTGGAGACCCCCAGGCCGGCGTCGTCGAAGCCGGTCATCGACCAGCCGTTCGTGCCGACCCTGGCACCGGAGCTGCTCGCGTCGATGGGCACCCCGGAGCAGCCGCTGCCCACGCGTCCGGCGACCGGCAACAACGCGTTGCCGCAACGCCCCCGGCCCGTGGGGTTCAGCCCGAGCACCGGTGCGGAGCCGGCCACCCCGTCGGCCCGTTACCAGCAGCCGGAGGGCTTCAACCCGCGTTCGCCGTTCGGTCCGGGCTCCGTCCTGCCGCGCTCGGACGGCAAGGCCCCCGCGCCGGAGTTCGAGGTGAAGGCCACGCTGACCGGCCGCCGCTACTTCACGGCGGAAAGCGCGAACTTCCGCGACACCCGTGCCGACGTCTGGTTCCGCACGGTCGCCGACGCGGTGAAGGCAGGCTTCCGCCAGTCCCCGTGAGGGCTCTCGAAGACCACTCAGGCACCCCGGGATACACGTTCGGGGTGCCTGAGTGCGTATTTCAGGGGGTCCGAGTGGAGGACTCGCGGACTGAGGGGTGCACGAGTGCACATTTCGTAGTGTCTGAACGCATGACTCGCGCGTTTGCGGGGGTGAAGCTGACTGGCGGTCCGGTTTGGGGGCGGGCGGAAGTCAGCGCGTGCGGGTGACCACGTAGTCGCTGACGGAAGCCAGAGCGTCCCGGGCCGTACCGGCGGGCAGGGCGTCGAGATGAGCCCGCGCCCGTGCCGCGTACTCGTCCAAAGTGGCCCGAGCCCGCACCAACCCCGAAGACGACCGCAACAACTCCAGGGCCTCGACCACCAGCTCGTCCGACGCGATCGGCCCGGCAAGAAGAGAAGCCAACCGGGAGGAAGGCTCGTCCGCCAACGCGTACAGCATCGGCAGGGTCTTCACGCCCTCCCGCAGGTCCGTACCGGGCGTCTTCCCCGACTCGGACGACGGCGAGGCGATGTCGATGACGTCGTCGGAGATCTGGAACGCCGCCCCGATGACGTCCCCGTACGCCTGCAACGCGGCGACCTGCGCGGGAGAGGCGTCCGAGAACATCGCCCCGAACCGCGCGGCCGTCGCGATCAGCGACCCGGTCTTCTCCGCGATCGTCGTCAGGTAGTGCTCGACCGGGTCCTCGCCGGGCCGCGGCCCCACGGTCTCGCGCATCTGCCCGGTCACCAGCTCGGAGAACGTCTCCGCGATGATCCGGGCGGCGGCGGTGCCCAGGTCCGCGACCAGAGCGGACGCGTGCGCGAACAGGTAGTCGCCGGTGAGGATCGCGATGCTGTTGTCCCACTTGGCATTGGCCGACGCGGCGCCCCGCCGCATCGTCGCCTCGTCCATCACGTCGTCGTGGTACAGCGTGGCCAGGTGGGTCAGCTCGACCACCGCGGCGGCCTTGACGACGCTCTCGCGATCCCACGTCGACCCGAACTGGGCGGACAGGATCGTGAACAGCGGCCGGATTCTCTTGCCGCCCGCCTCAACCAGGTGCAGTGCGGTCTCCATGACCGGGTGGAACTCGCTCTGCACGACTTTGCGCAGCAGCTCCTCCACCTCGGTCAGGCCGCCCTGCACCACGTCCGCGAGCACGGGGTCCGCGAACCGGAACCCCGCCCCCGCCTGCTCGCTACTGGTCACGCCCGTGAGCCTACGTACCACTAGAAGGCGAACCCGCCGGCACCCGCCCATTCGAGGGCGAACGCGGGCCACACGCCCAGCACCAGCGTGATCGCGGCACCCAGGGTGATCGCCACCGTGGTGAAGGCACCCGGGACGCTCACCGTGGGACCGTCGGCCGCCGGCTCGCTGAAGTACATCAGCACGATCACCCGCAGGTAGAAGAACGCGGCGACGGCCGAGGCCACCAGCGCGACCACGACCAGCGGCGCCATGCCGCTCTGCAACGCCGCCGCGAACACGACGAACTTGCCGATGAACCCGCTGGTCAGCGGAATACCGGCCAGGGCGAGCAGCAGGAACGTGAACACGTGCGCGGTGACCGGCGAGCGCTTCGCCAAGCCGGCCCACTGCGACAGGTGCGTCGCCTCGCCGTCCGCGTTGCGCACCAACGACACCACGCCGAACGCGGCGATCGTCGTGAAGCCGTACGCCAGCAGGTAGAACATCGTGCCGGACAGGCCCTCGGCCGACAGCGAGATCGACCCGACGAGCAGGAAGCCCGCGTGCGCCACCGACGAGTACGCGATCATGCGCTTCACGTCGGTCTGGGTCAGGCCGAGCACGGCACCGATCACCATCGACACGATGGCCACGCCCCACAGGACGTAGTTCCACTCCCAGCTCGACTTCTCGAACGCCACGAACAGCACGCGCAGGATGCCGCCGAACGCGGCGACCTTGGTGCACGCGCCCATGAACGCGGTGATCGGCGTCGGCGAACCCTGGTAGACGTCCGGGGTCCACGCGTGGAACGGGCCGACGGACGCCTTGAACAGCAGACCCACCACCAGCAGGCCGAAGCCCGCGTACAGCAGCGTGTCGGACCGGTCGGTGCCGGCGGTCGCGGTGGCGATGTCGGCGAGCTTGACCGAGCCCGCGTAGCCGTAGAGCAGGGCCACGCCGTAGAGGAAGAACGCGGACGCGAACGCGCCGAGCAGGAAGTACTTCACCGCGGCCTCCTGCGAGAGCAGGCGGCGACGGCGGGCCAGGCCGCACATCAGGTACAGCGGCAGGGACAGCACTTCCAGCGCGATGAACATCGTCAGCAGGTCGTTGGCCGCGACGAAGACCATCATGCCGCCGAGCGCGAACAGCGTCAGCGGGAACACCTCGGTCTGCATGCCCAGCCGGTTGGCCTGCGCCCGGTCCTTGATGGTGCCGGGCAGCACCGACGCCTCGGCGACGAACGCGCCGCCGGGCTCGACCGAGCGGTCCGCGATGAGCAGGACCGCGCCGAACCCGAGCAGCAGCAACGTCCCCCACAGGAACAGCACGGGCTGGTCGACGGCGATGGCGCCGGCGAACGTCAGCTTGCCCTCCTTGGGCGCCGAGCCCGAGTTCGCGTACGCGATGAGCCCGGTCGCCGCGAGGGCCAGCGTGAGCAGGGTCAGCACGACCTGGCTGCTCCACCGCTGGGCCTTGGGCAGGAACGCCTCGACCAGCACGCTCAGGCACGCCGCGCCGAGCACGATGAGAATCGGTGAGACGGCGCCGTAGTCGATCGGCGGGGCCTGCAACTCCTGCCCCTGCTGTGCCAGGAACGTCAGCACGTCACTTGCCTTCCTGCACTGGGTCGACCACGCCGACCTCGGTGAGCGTCGCCCCGACGGACGGCGTGATCACATCCAGCACCGGCTTCGGGTAGAAGCCGAGCAGCACGACCAGCACCACCAGGGGTGCCAGCACGGCGATCTCGCGCTTGCCGAGGTCGGCGATCGTCGCCTTCTCCGGATCGACCACCGCACCGGGCCCACCGGTCGCGCCGACGAGCGCGGTGCCGCGCACCGGCCCCTGGAACACCCGCTGGTAGAGCCAGAGGACGTACAGCGCGGCCAGGACCATGCCGACGGCCGCCAGGATCGTGTACACGGGCTGGTTCGGGTACGAGCCGATCAGCACCAGGAACTCGCTCACGAACGAGTTCGTGCCGGGCAGCGCCAGCGAGGACAGGCCGGCCAGGAAGAACAGGCCGCCGAGGACCGGCGTCAGCTTGGCCATGCCGCCGTAGTCGTCGATCAGACGGGAGCCGCCGCGGGCCATGACCATGCCCACGACCAGGAAGAGCATGCCGGTCGAGATGCCGTGGTTGACCATGTAGAGCACGGCACCGGTGCCGGCCTGCGAGCTGAACGCGAAGATGCCCAGCGCGATGAAGCCGAAGTGCGCGATCGACGTGTACGCCACGAACCGCTTGAGGTCGGACTGGCCGACGGCGAGCAGCGAGCCGTACAGGATGCCCGCGACCGCGAGCACCATGACCACCGGCGTGAGTTCCTTGCTGGCCAAGGGGAACAGCGGCAGGCAGTAGCGCAGGAACCCGAACGTGCCGATCTTGTCCAGGATGCCGACCAGCAGCACGCCCGCGCCGACCGGCGCCTCGGCGCCGGCGTCGGGCAGCCACGTGTGCAGCGGCACGAGCGGCGCCTTGATCGCGAACGCCACGAAGAAGCCCAGGAACAGCCAGATCTGGTGCTCCAGCGGCAGGTCACGGGTGACCGTGACCAGCGTGGCCCAGTCGAACGTGCCCGCGCCGAGCTTGTCGGCGGCGGCCACGTACACGCCGATCACCGAAGCCAGCATGACCAGGCCGCCGAGCAGCGAGTACAGGAAGAACTTCATCGCCGCGTACTGGCGGTTGGGCCCGCCGAACCGGCCGATCACGAAGTACATCGGGACCAGCACGGCCTCGAAGAACACGTAGAACAGGAAGACGTCGGTGGCGGCGAAGACGCCGACCATGCCGGTCTCCATCGCCAGCAGCAGCGCGAAGAACCCGCCGGCACTGCGGCCCTCGGGCAGCCGGTCGGCCCACGAGCCGCCGATGACGATCGGCACCAGCACTGCGATCAGCGCGATCATCACCAGCGCGATGCCGTCGACGCCGAACGACAGGTGCACGCCGAACTTCGGGATCCAGTCCGCCGACGACGTCAGCTGCAGCCGGGCACCGTCGGGGTCGTAGCCGACCCAGGCGAACCCGGCGACGACGAGTTCGAGCAGCGCCACCGTGAGCGCGATCGCCTTGGCGACCGCGTCGTTGCGCCGCAGCAGCCCCACCACGACGCTGCCGACGAGCGGCAGCACCAGGAGCACGATCAGGGTCCAGTTCATTTCGCCGCCTCCGCGGGGAACAGTCCGGCGGTGGTCACGAGAACCTCACCGCCAGCAGGGCGCCGAGCACGAAGATCGTGCCGAGCAGCATCGAGAGCGCGTAGGAGCGCACGAACCCGGTCTGGAGCCTGCGCAGGCGGCCGGAGCTGCCGCCGAGCAGGGCCGCCGTGCCGTTCACCAGACCGTCGACGCCCTTGTTGTCCACGAACACCAGCGCGCGGGTGAGCCACGTGCCGGGCCGCGCGAACAGGACCTCGTTGAGCGCGTTGCCGTACAGGTCGGCGCGCGCGGCGCGGACCGGGAACGACACCCGCAGCGGGCGCTGCACCGGCTGCGGCCGGCGGCCGAAGACCAGCCAGGCGACGACGACACCGAGCGCGGACAGGCCGAGCACGAGGAAGTTGACCGCGGTGTGGTCGAGCACGCCGTGCTGCTCCTGGAGCGCGCCGAGCGAGGGCTCCAGCCAGCCGGCGAGGTTGTCGCCGGTGGAGAACAGGAAGCCCGCGGCCACCGAGCCGAACGCCAGCACGATCATCGGCACGGTCATCGACGCCGGGGACTCGTGCGGGTGGTAGTCGCGACCGTCGGCCGACTTCAGGTCCGTCCAGCGGGCCTTGCCCAGGAAGACCAGGATCAGCAGGCGGGTCATGTAGAACGCGGTGATGGCCGCGCCCAGGGCCGCCACGCCGCCGAACACCCAGCCGCGCCAGCCGTGCTCGGAGAACGCCGCCGCGATGATGGCGTCCTTGGAGAAGTAGCCGGACAGGAACGGGAAGCCGATCAGGGCCAGGTAGCCCAGCGTCCACGTGACGAAGGTGATCGGCATCTTGCGGGCCAGGCCGCCCATCCGCCGGATGTCGCCCTCGTCGTTCATGCCGTGCATGACCGAACCGGCGCCGAGGAACAGCCCGGCCTTGAAGAAGCCGTGCGTGAGCAGGTGCATGATGCCCAGCGCGTAGCCGACCGGTCCGAGGCCGACGGCCAGGATCATGTAGCCGATCTGGCTGACCGTCGAGTAGGCCAGCACCTTCTTGAAGTCGTCGTAGGCGCAGCCGATGAGGCAGCCGATCAGCAGCGTGAACCCGCCGATGCACATGACGACCAGGCGGCCGTCCGCGCTGAGGTTGTAGAGCGGGTTCGAGCGGGCGATCAGGTAGACGCCGGCGGTGACCATCGTGGCCGCGTGGATGAGCGCGGACACCGGCGTGGGACCGGCCATGGCGTCCGGGAGCCACGCCTGGAGCGGGAACTGGCCGGACTTGCCGCACGCGCCGAGCAGGAGCAGCAGCGTCACCGCCGTGACCTCGGCGGCGGACAGCTCGCCGACCCGGGCGAACACCTCGGTGTACTGGGTCGTGCCCAGCTCCTTGAACAGGATGAAGATCGCGATCGCCAGACCCAGGTCGCCGACCCGGTTCATCAGGAACGCCTTCTTCGCCGCGGACGCGGCCTCCGGCTTGTACTGGTACCAGCCGATGAGCAGGTAGGACGCGAGACCGACGCCCTCCCAGCCGAAGTAGAGCGTCACGAACCCGTTGCCCAGCACCAGCAGGAGCATCGCCGCGACGAAGAGGTTCAGGTAGGCGAAGAACCTGCGCCGCCCGGCCTCGTGGGCCATGTAGCCGATCGAGTAGACGTGGATCAGCGACCCGACGCCGGTGATCAGCAGCACGAACGTCAGCGACAGCGGGTCCAGGCGCAGCCCGAACTCCACGTCCAACGCCTCGACCGGCACCCAGTCGAACAGGTGCAGCTCGGACGTCCGCTTCTCGGGGTCCAGGCCCAGGGTGTCGAAGAACAGCACCAGGCCGTACGCGAACGCGCCGACGACCGTCGCGGTGCCGAGCAGGTGACCCCACTTGTCGGTGCGCTTGCCACCGAGCAGCAGCACGGCCGCGCCGAACGCGGGCAGTGCGAGCAACAGCCAGGCGAGACCGCCGATCCCGCTGGCGGCAACAGGTTCCGTCACCGGTGACCTCTCAGTACTTCAGCAGGTTGGTGTCGTCGACGGAGGCCGAGCGACGCGTCTTGAAGATCGCCATGATGATCGTCAGGCCGACGACGACCTCGGCCGCCGCGACGACCATCACGAAGAACGCCATCACCTGGCCGTCGAGTTGCCCGTTGATCCGGGCGAACGTGACCAGGCTGAGGTTCACCGCGTTGAGCATCAGCTCGACGCACATGAACACGACGATGGCGTTGCGCCGCACCAGCACGCCGACCGCGCCGAGGCTGAACAGCAGCGCGGACAGCAGCAGGTAGTACGTAGGGGTCATGACGACGCTCCCTTGGACACGCGCGGGTCCGGCACCACGAGGGCGGTCCACGCGGAGGCGAACGGCGCGCGGCGGGAGACCCGGACGGGCAGTCGCCCGATCGACGAGGGCGGCGCGGACGGCGTGCGTCCGGGCAGCGCGGACGGCGGGGTCACGACTCCCCCTTCAGGGCGTGCGCGTCGGGCTGGTGCCCGGTGCCGGCGACCTCGGCGACGTCGTCGGCGAGGGTCTCCTTCGCGGTCGTCTCGATCAGCGCGGACAGCGACTCCTGCGCGACCGAGCCGTCGGGCAGCAGGGCGGGCGTCGCGACCGAGTTGGCCGTGGCGAACACGCCGGGGCCGGGCAGCGAGCCGACGCGGTCGCCGCGGAAGCGCTCCTCGACCAGTTCGCGCTGGGTCTTCTTGGTCTCGCCGGACTTGGACGTGAAGGCCAGCACCATCGCGCCGACCGCCGCCGTGATCAGCAGCGCGGAGGTCAGCTCGAACGGGAACAGGTAGGTGGTGAACAGCTGCTCGCCGATCGAGGCGACGTTGCCGCCCTCGGCGTTGGGCTGCGCCAGGCCGACCGGCTTCACGTCGGTGAGCGCGCGGGCGAGCGAGCCGACGACAAGGCCGGCGAAGCCGATACCCAGGACGGTCGCGGCGAACCGCTGTCCGCGCAGCACTTCCACGACCGAGTCGGAGCTGTCCCGGCCCACGAGCATGAGCACGAACAGGAACAGCATCATGATCGCGCCGGTGTAGACGATGATCTGCACGAAGCCGAGGAACGGCGCCTGCTGGACCATGTAGAGCACGCCGAGGCTGAGCATGGTGAGCACCAGCCACAGCGCCGAGTGCACGGCGTTGCGGGCGAAGAGCATGCCCAGCGCGCCGGCCAGGGCCAGCGGGCCGAGCACCCAGAACGCGACGGCCTCGCCGGTGGTGACGGTGTCGACCGCCTGCTGCACGGGCTCTTCGATCTGGGCGAGGAGGGCGCCGATCACTGGCCGGCCTCCTTCGCCAGGGCCGGGCCGTTCACGTAGTAGTCCTGCTCGTTCTCGCCCAGCAGCATCTTGTGCGGCGGCTGCTGCATGCCGGGCAGCAGGGGCGCGAGCAGGTCCTCCTTGGTGAAGATCAGCTTCTGCCGGTTGTCGTCGGCCAGCTCGAACTCGTTGGTCATGGTGAGCGAGCGGGTCGGACACGCCTCGATGCACAGGCCGCAGCCGATGCACCGCAGGTAGTTGATCTGGTAGTCGGCGCCGTAGCGCTCACCGGGCGAGTAGCGCTCGTCCTCGGTGTTGTCGCCGCCCTCCACGAAGATCGCGTCCGCCGGGCACGCCCACGCGCACAGCTCGCAGCCGACGCACTTCTCCAGGCCGTCCGGGTGCCGGTTGAGCTGGTGGCGGCCGTGGAACCGGGGTGCGGTGACCTTCTGGACCTCGGGGTACTCCTCGGTGACGACCTTCTTGAACATCGTCCCGAAGGTCACGCCGAAGCCCTTGACGGGATCAAGCATCCCCATTGCCGACCTCCTTTGCAGACACGGTGACCGCGGTGTTCTCCTTCGCCGGTAGCTGCGCGACGGGCACCTGGCGGCGACGCGGCGGCGACTTCGGCACTTCGAGGTCCAGCGGCGGGAGGGGGTAGCCGCCCCCGGTCACCGGCACCGCGTTCGGGTCCACGCGGGCCCGGCGGTCCGGCAGCATGAAGGCGATCAGCAGCACGGCGACCAGCACGACGCCGATCACGACCAGTGCGGTGCTCGTCTCCAAGGCGCCCTGCTCGATCTCCCGGCGCACGTAGCGGGCGAACGCCACGGCCACGAACCAGACCAGCGCGATCGGGACCAGGAACTTCCAGCCCAGACGCATGAACTGGTCGTAGCGCAGGCGGGGCAGCGTGCCGCGCAGCCAGATGAACAGGAACAGGAACCCGAGCGTCTTGACCACGAACCACAGCAGGCCGAACCAGCCGCTGTTGAGCAGGTGGTCGTCGCCGACGAACGGGAACCGGTAGCCGCCGAGGAACAGCGTGGTCGCCAGCGCCGAGACGGTCACCATGTTCACGTACTCGGCGAGGAAGAACAGCGCGAACTTCAGCGAGCTGTACTCGGTGTGGAAGCCGCCGACCAGCTCGGACTCGGCCTCGGGCAGGTCGAACGGCGCGCGGTTGGTCTCGCCGACCATGGAGATCACGTAGATCACGAAGCTGACCGGCAGCAGGTAGAAGTACCAGCCGCTGCCCTGCGACTTCACGATGTCCGAGGTGGACAGCGAGTGCGAGTGCATGACGACCGCGACGATCGACAGGCCCATGGCGATCTCGTAGGAGATCACCTGCGCGGCCGAGCGCAGCGCGCCCAGCAGCGGGTAGGGCGAGCCGGAGGCCCAGCCCGACAGCACGATGCCGTAGACGCCCAGCGAGGAGCAGGCGAGCACGACCAGGACGCCGACCGGCAGGTCGACGAGCTGGAGCGCGGTCTCCTCGCCGAAGATCGTGACCTTGCCGCCCAGCGGGATCACCGAGAAGGCGACGAACGCGGGGATGCAGGAGATCACCGGCGCGAGGAAGAACACCCACTTGTCCGCCAGGACAGGGCGGATGTCCTCCTTGAACGCCAGTTTCAGGCCGTCCGCGAGCGACTGGAGCCAGCCGCCGGGACCGACCCGGTTGGGTCCGGGCCGCTGCTGCATGCGCGCGACGACCTTGCGCTCCCAGTTGATCATGAACAGGGTCATGACCACGAGGAACGCGAAGATCCCGACCACCTTGACGATGATCAGCCACAACGGGTCGTCGGCGAGGAGCTGCGCGGTGTTCATGCGTTGCCTCCGCGGGAGACGGCCACCACTGATCCGTGGCCGGCGACGAGGGTGCGCCGTACGGTGACCTCGCCCGAGTTTGCGGGCAGCCACACGACGCCGTCGGGCAGGTCGGCCGCCTCCACCGGCAGCGTCACCCCGCCCCGGTCGGTCGAGACGACGATGTCGCCGCCGAGTTCGACGCCGAGGTGCTCGGCGGTCGCGACCGACAGCTTGGCGACGAGCGCGCGGGCGGTGGCCGCCAGGTGCGGCTCGTCGGCCTGGAGCGTCCCGTTGTCCAGCAGCCGGCGCCACGTGGCGAGCACCGCCTGACCCGCGCGGGGCGGGGTCGGCAGCGGCGCGACCACGCTCGGCGCGGTCGCGGCGGCGGGCGCCGAGCCCAGCCGCTCGAAGTCCGCCCACGCGGCGGCCGGGGTCTGGGTGAACAGGTCCGCGTCCATCTCGACGGCCAGCGTGTCGAGCACGCGGCTGTCGGGCAGCGTGCCCGTGCCCTCCAGCGTGGTGCCGAACGTCCGGCGGCGGCCCTCCCAGTTGAGGAACGAGCCCGCCTTCTCGACGGCCGGCGCGACCGGCAGCACCACGTCGGCGTGCTCGGTGACCGCGCTGTGCCGCTGCTCCAGGCTGACCACGAACCCGGCCAGCTCCAGGGCGCGCAGCGCCAGACCGGGGTCCGGCAGGTCGTACGGGTCGACGCCGCCGACCACGAGGGCGTCCAGGCCGCCGCTCGCCGCGGTGGTGAGGATGCCGGTGGAGTCGCGGCCGGGGGTCGCGGGCAGCGCACCCTCGGCCAGGCCCCACGTGCGCTCGACGTGCGCCCGCGCGTCCGCGTCGGTCACCAGGCGACCGCCGGGCAGCAGCGTGGGCAGCAGACCCGCTTCCAGGGCACCGCGTTCGCCCGCCCGGCGCGGGATCCACGCGACGCGGGCGCCGGTGCGCGCGGCCAGCGCGGAGACCGCCGAGAACAGGCCCGGCACCTCGGCGGCACGTTCGCCGACCAGGATCACCGAGCCGGGCTTGGCCAGGTCCTCGACGACGTCCGAGGCGTGCTCGGGCAGTGCGTTGAGCGCGGCCGGCTCGCCGCCGGGCACGCAGGCCAGCAGCGTGCCGAACGTCTTCTCCACGGCCGGGGTCGTGAACTGGCCGACGTGGTAGACGCGGGTCCGGTTGCGGCGCGCGGCCTTGCGCAGCCGCAGGAAGACGATCGGCGCCTCCTCCTCGGGCTCGAACGCCACCAGCAGCGCGGCCGGCGCCTGCTCGATGCCCCGGAAGGTCACGCCGCCGGTCTCGGGCGTGCGGCCCAGTACCTCGGCGGTGAGGAACGCCGTCTCCTCGTCGGAGTGCGGCCGGGCGCGGAAGTCGACGTCGTTGGTGCGCACCGCGATCCGGGCGAACTTCGAGTACGCGTACGCGTCCTCGACCGTCAACCGGCCGCCCGCCAGCACGCCGACGCCCTTGCCGTCACGGGCCTTGGCCAGGCCCTCGGCCGCGTGCCGCAGCGCCTCGGTCCACGACGCGTCGCGCAGCTCGCCCGTGGCCTCGTCGCGGATGAGCGGCCGGGTGATCCGGTCGGTCGACGTGACGTGGCGGAACGCGAACCGGCCCTTGTCGCAGAGCCACTCCTCGTTCACCTCGGGGTCGTCGGCGGCGAGCTTGCGCTGCACCTTGCCGCGCCGCCAGTCGGTGCGCTCGGCGCAGCCCGACGAGCAGTGCTCGCACACGCCCGGCGTGGAGACCAGGTCGAACGGCCGGGCGCGGAACCGGTAGGCCGCGCTGGTCAGCGCGCCGACCGGGCAGATCTGGATGGTGTTGCCGGAGAAGTACGACTGGTTGCGGTCGGCCTCGGCACCCTCGATGCGGGCGGTCTCGGCCGTGCCGATCTGCTGCTGGGCGCCGCGTTCGAGCAGGTCCAGGAAGTGGTGGTCACCCGCGATCTCCTTGGAGAACCGGGTGCACCGCTGGCACAGCACGCAGCGCTCGCGGTCGAGCAGCACCTGGGCGCTGACCGCGATCGGCTTGGGGAACGTCCGCTTGTGCTCGTGGAAGCGGGAGTCCGCGCGGCCGTGCTTCATGGCCTGGTTCTGCAACGGGCACTCGCCACCCTTGTCGCAGATCGGGCAGTCCAGCGGGTGGTTGATGAGCAGCAGCTCCATCACGCCCTGCTGCGCCTTGTCCGCGACCGGCGAGGAGAGCTGGGTCTTCACGACCATGCCGTCGGCGACCGTCATCGTGCAGGACGCCTGCGGCTTGGGCATGGGCCGCCCGCCCATCTCCACCTCGACCAGGCACTGCCGGCAGGCGCCGGCCGGGTCGAGCAGCGGGTGGTCGCAGAAGCGGGGCACCACGATGCCCAGGCGCTCGGCCGTGCGGATGAGCAGTTCGCCCTTGGGCGCCACCACTTCCAGGCCGTCGATCACGAGCTTGACGTGGCCTTCCGGCACGACCAGCTCGGTGCTCTTGTCAGGGGCGATCGTCATGCGCCTGCTCCTGCCAACGTCTCCTCGTACCGGGCGGCCGAATTCCGGTCGCACAGGTCGAGGAACTCCTGCTTGAAGTACTTGATGCCACTGGTGATCGGGCTGACCGCACCGTCGCCGAGCGCGCAGAACGACCGGCCGAGGATGTTGTCGCAGACGTCGAGCAGCGTGTCGATGTCGCCCGCCGTGCCCTCGCCGCGCACCATCCGCTGGAGGATCTGGACCAGCCAGTACGTGCCCTCGCGGCACGGCGTGCACTTGCCGCACGACTCGTGCTTGTAGAACTCGGTCCACTTCATGACCGCCCACGGCACGGACACCGTGGTGTTGAAGATCTGCAACGCGGTCGTGCCCAGCATGGACCCGGCCTCCGCCGCGCCCTCGAAGTCCAGGGGGACATCGAGGTGCTCGGCGGTGAACAGCGGGGTGGACGAGCCGCCCGGCGTCCAGAACTTCAGCGGGATGCCGTCCTTCATGCCGCCCGCGAGGTCGAGCAGCTCGCGCAGCGTGATGCCCATCGGGGCCTCGTACTGGCCGGGGCGCTCCACGTGGCCCGACAGCGAGTAGATCTTCGGGCCGGGCGAGCGCTCGCGGCCCATCGACCGGAACCAGTCCGCGCCGCCGTTGACGATGTAGGGAACCGACGCGATCGTCTCGACGTTGTTCACCACAGTGGGCGACGCGTAGAGCCCCGAGGTCGCCGGGAAGGGGGGCTTGAGCCGGGGCTGGCCGCGCCGACCCTCCAGGGAGTCGAGCAGGGCCGTCTCCTCGCCGCAGATGTACGCGCCGGCGCCGGCGTGCACGACGAGGTCGAGGTCGAACCCGGAACCCAGGATGTCCTTGCCCAGGTAGCCCGCCTCGTACGCCTCGCGCACGGCCGCGTTGAGGCGGCGGATGCAGTGCAGCACCTCGCCGCGCACGTAGATCGCGGCGAAGTTCGCGCGGATCGCGTACGAGGTGATGATGATGCCCTCGATGAGCGAGTGCGGGTCCGCCATCATCAGCGGGACGTCCTTGCAGGTGCCCGGCTCGCCCTCGTCGGCGTTGATGACGAGGTAGTGCGGCTTGCCGTCGTTCTGCGGGATGAAGCCCCACTTGAGCCCGGTCGGGAAGCCGGCGCCGCCGCGACCGCGCAGGCCGGAGTCCTTGCACTGCTGGATGAGCTGGTCCGGGTGGGCGGTCAGCGCCTTGCGCAGCGCCGTGTAGCCCTCGAGCTGCTCGTAGGTCTTCAGCGTCCACGAGCGCGGCGACAGCCAGCGCTTGGTGAGGACGGGCGTGAGTTGGTCGACCACTGCGTGCCTCCCCCTACTTCTTTTCCGGCAGCGGCGGGAACTCCGCGTTGTCCGGCATCGCGGGCGCGGTGAAGCCGCGGTCGGCGGCGATCTTCGCCCCGCGCACGGTCTCGGGTGCGGCCGACGGCCCGTCGAGGTCGGCGGCGTCGCGGCCCTCGAAGAAGCCGGCGAGCTGGAGTTCGGCCTGGCGGAAGTCGGTCAGCGCCGCGCCGCGCGTGGGCGCGGGCTTCTCGCCGGTCTGGAGCCGCTGCACCAGTTCCAGCGCCTTCTCCGGCGTCTGGTTGTCGTAGAACTCGTAGTTCACCTGGAGCACGGGACCGAGGTCGCACGCGGCGAGGCACTCGGCGTGCTCCAACGTGATCGAGCCCGGCGTGCCCGGCTCGCCCGAGGTCTCCTCGTGGCCCAGCGGGCGACCCTCGGAACCGAGGTGCTCGCGCAGCTTCGCGTAGATGGCGTCACCGCCGAGCGCCGCGCACAGCGTGTTCGTGCAGACGCTCACCAGGTGCTCGCCGCACGGGCGGCGCTTGTACATGGTGTAGAAGGTCGCGACCGCGCTGACCTCGGCGGTGGTCAGGTCGAGGCGTTCCGCGCAGAACGCGATGCCCGCCTGGCTCACGTACCCCTCGACCGACTGCACCAGGTGCAGCATCGGCAGCAACGCCGAGCGCGGCACCGGGTAGCGGGCGACGAGCGCGTTCGCGCGGTCGACGGTGCCCTGGTCGAAGATCACGGGCTCTTGCGTCTGGGTCATCGGTCACAACCGCCCATCACCGGGTCGATGGAGGCCACGGACGCGATGACGTCGGCGACCATGCTGCCCTCGCACATCGCGGGCATCGACTGGAGGTTCACGAAACTGGGTTCACGCATGTGGACGCGCAGCGGGCGCGTACCGCCGTCGGAGACCACGTGGTAGCCCAGTTCGCCGCGCGGCGACTCGACCGGCACGTACACCTGACCGGCCGGCACCTGGAAGCCCTCGGTCACCAGCTTGAAGTGGTGGATCAGGGACTCCATGGACTGGCCCATGATCTTGCGGACGTGCTCCAGGGAGTTGCCCATGCCGTCGGCGCCGATGGTGAGCTGCGCGGGCCAGGCGATCTTGGCGTCCTCGACCATGACCGGGCCGGGCTGGAGGAAGTCCACGCCCTGCTTGATGATCTTGAGGGACTGGTGCATCTCCTCGACCCGCAGCCGGTAGCGGGCGAACGAGTCGGCCTCGTTCGAGGTCGGCACGTCGAACTTGTAGTGCTCGTAGCCCGAGTACGGCTCGATCTTGCGCAGGTCCCAGGGCAGGCCGGCCGACCGCAGGATCGGACCGGTGATGCCCAGCGCGAGGCACGCGTCGACGGGCAGGTAGCCGATGCCCTGCAACCGGTTGCGCCAGATCGGCTGGCCGGTGAGCAGCTTGTCGTAGTCGGGCAGGCGGGAGTCCATGACCTTGAGGAACTCGCGGATGCGGTTCTCGGCGCCCTGCGGGAAGTCCTGGGCGAGGCCGCCGGGCCGGATGTACGCGTGGTTCATCCGCAGACCGGTCAGGAACTCGAGCAGGTGCAGGACCTCCTCGCGTTCGCGGAAGCCCGCCGTCATGCCGGTGAGCGCGCCCAGCTCCATGCCGCCGGTGGCCAGCGCGACCAGGTGGGAGCTGATCCGGTTCAGCTCCATGAGGATCACACGGGCGACCTGGGCGCGGTACGGGACCTCGACGCCCAGCAGCTTCTCCACGGCCAGGCAGTACGCGGTCTCGTGGTGCAGCGGCGCGAGGTAGTCCGTGCGCGTCACGAACGTGACGCCCTGGGTCCAGTTCCGGTACTCGACGTTCTTCTCGATGCCGGTGTGCAGGTAGCCGATGACGCTGCGGGCCTGGGTGACGGTCTCGCCCTCCAGCTCCAGCACCAGCCGCAGCACGCCGTGCGTGGACGGGTGCTGCGGGCCGAGGTTCATGACGATGCGCTCTTCGCCCGCGGCGTCCGCGAGCACGTCGTCCCAGTCGCCACCGGTGACCGTGTAGACGGTGCCCTCGGTGGTCTGGCGCGACCCGGCGTACGCGTCGCTCGCCCGACCCTCGGCGCTGGTGTCGGTGCCCGTGGTGTAGTCGGAAACTCGCTGCTCAGTCATGAGTAAGACCGCCTCTGGTCCGGCGGGGGGATCTCCGCGCCCTTGTACTCCACCGGGATGCCGCCGAGCGGGTAGTCCTTGCGCTGCGGGTGGCCGTCCCAGTCGTCCGGCATGAGGATTCGGGTCAGGCCCGGGTGTCCTTCGTAGACGATCCCGAACATGTCCCACGCCTCGCGCTCCTGCCAGTCGGCCGTCGGGTAGACGGAGACCACGCTGGGGATGCGCGCGTCGTCGACGTCCACCGCGACCTCGAGGCGGATGCGCCGGCGGTAGGTCATGGAGGTCAGGTGGTAGACCGAGTGCAGCCGCTGCGGCGCGTCGGCGCCGTAGTCCACACCGGACACCGAGCTGCACAGCTCGAACCGCAGGGCCGGGTCGTCGCGCAGGATGCGGGCGGTGTCGACCAGGTGTTCGCGGCGCAGGTAGAACGTGATCTCGCCGTGGGCGACGGTGACCTGCTGGACGGTGTCGTCGGGCAGGCCCTTCTCCCGGATCGCGGCGGCCAGCTCGTCCGCGACCTCGTCGAACCAGCCGCCGTAGGGCCGCTCGGACCGGGCCGCGACGTGCGCGGGCAGCCGCAGGCCGCCGAAGCCCGAGGTGTCGCCGGAACCGGAGATGCCGAACATGCCCTGGCGGGCGCGACCGGCGACGACGCCGCCGTGCGCCTGGTGTTCGGCGGCCTCGGCGGGGGTCAGGTCCGCCGAGGACAGGGCCTCGGGGTTCTTCTCGTCAGCCATCGGTGCTCACTTCTTCGCAAAGCGCTGGGAGGACGGGATCAGGTCCGTCGTCTTGCCGCTCTCGGCGAGCAGCGCGGCCCTGGTCGGCCCGAGGGGCTCGTCCATGATCTTCGCGTGGATCTTGAGGATCGCGTCGATCAGCATCTCCGGTCGGGGCGGGCAGCCCGGCAGGTACATGTCGACCGGGACGACGTGGTCCACGCCCTGCACGACCGCGTAGTTGTTGAACATGCCGCCGCTGGACGCGCACACGCCCATGGCCAGCACCCAGCGGGGCTCGGGCATCTGGTCGTAGATCTGGCGCAGCACCGGCGCCATCTTGTTGGTCACCCGGCCCGCCACGATCATCAGGTCGGCCTGGCGCGGCGAGGCGCGGAAGACCTCCATGCCGAACCGCGCGAGGTCGTAGCGCGGACCGCCGGTGGTCATCATCTCGATCGCGCAGCACGCGAGGCCGAACGTCGCCGGCCACAGCGAGGACTTGCGGGTCCAGTTGACCAGCTTCTCCACGCTGGCGAGCAGGATGCCGTTCGGGAGCTTCTCTTCGAGACCCACGGGTCTTCCCCCTCAGTTCCAGTCGAGGCCGCCGCGCCGCCAGACGTAGGCGTACGCGAACCCGACCGTGGCGACGAACAGGGCGATCTCCACCAGGCCGAACAGGCCCAGCCGGTCCGCGGACACCGCGAACGGGTAGAGGAACACCATTTCGATGTCGAACAGGATGAACAGCATCGCGGTGAGGTAGTACGCGACCGGCATGCGGCCACCGCCGACCACGGGCTGCGGGCTCGGCTCGATGCCGCACTCGTAGGCGTCGAGCTTCGCCTTGTTGTAGCGGCGGGGGCCGATGTAGGGCGCGGCCGTCACCGAGAACAGGGCGAACGCCGCGGCGAGGGCGAACATCAATACGAGGGGGAGGTAGGGCTGCAGCACTCTCCGTCGTCCTTTCCTCGCGTTCGGCCGCACGTGGTGGTGTACGGCCGAGGCGTTTCGCACCCTAAGGGGTGTTCGACCGGCCCACGGAAGTTAGGCGTACCTAACGTTCCGCGGGTCGCTTGTGAAACACTTCACAAGGCATCACAGCCGGTTGTGAAGTGATTCACAAGACCCGGGGGCCAGTGTAGAACGTCACAGTGTGGCGTTGACGGCACCCCCACAATGCCTCTGACCAGCGAATATCCCCATCCGGGCGACGCTTTGCGGAACCCCGAGTGAACGGGGCCACACCAAAACGAAACGGCACCGACTTGTAGCCGATGCCGCGTCCGTTTGTGCCCGGCGATTACGCCGTTGGAGTGAGTTTCGTGGCCGCCGTGATGAGACGGTCGAAAGAATCGCCGTCCTTGGGGTCGTAGAGACCGGCGAGAAGCTTCAGCACCAGCTTCATCAGCGTCTTGCGCGGCAACCCGTACTTGGTCGCCGTGCGCATGACCGTCGGGTTCCCGATGAGCTTCGAGAACACGTTGCCCAGGCGGTAGTAGCTGCCCAGCGCCTGCTCGATGCGGACCGGGTACGCGTGCAGCGCGCGCTCCCGGCTCGGACCCTCCGGCCGGGCCAGGGCCTGCACGACGGACTCGGCCGCGATCCGCGCCGACTCCATGGCGTACCCGATGCCCTCGCCGTTGAACGGGTTGACCATGCCGCCCGCGTCGCCCACGAGCAGCAAACCGTTGCGGTAATGGGGTTTGCGGTTCAGGCCCATGGGCAGCGCGGCACCGCCGATCCGGCCCGTGGCGTTCTCCTCGCGGAAACCCCACTCCTCGGGCGTGCCGTCCAGCCACGAGCGCAACAACGCCCGGTAGTCGGTCGTGCCGTACGCCTTGGACGTGCTGAGGATGCCCAGGCCGACGTTCACCGTGCCGTCGCCCATGCCGAAGATCCAGCCGTAGCCGGGCAGGAGCACGTCGTTCGCGCGGTCCCACAACTCCAGGTGCGACTCCAGGAAGTCGTCCTTCGTGCGCGGGCTGTCGTAGTACCGCCGCACGGCCACGCCCATCGGCTTGGCGTCGTCCTTCTGGATGCCCACGGACAGCGCCAGCCGCGCGCTCACGCCGTCGCAGCCCAGCACGAGCGGCGCCCGGTACGAGACCGGCGCCTTCTCCTTGCCCTGCTTGCCCTCCACGCCCACGACGCGTCCGTTGTGGACGATCGCGCCGGTGACCGTGGTGTGCTCGACGAGCCGGGCGCCGGCCTGCTTCGCGGTGTTCGCGAGCAGCTCGTCGAAGTCCTGCCGCGGGCGGACCACGCCGTAGGGCGGGAACGTCGACAGGTCCGGCCAGTCCAGCTCCAGGGTCACGCCGCCGCCCACGACGCGCAGGCCGCGGTTGTGCAGCCACCCGGCTTCCTCGCGGGTGTCGATGCCCAGGTCGATGAGCTGCTTGACGCCGCGGGGCGTGAGCCCGTCGCCGCACACCTTCTCGCGCGGGAAGACGCTCTTCTCCAGCAGGAGGACGTCCAGCCCGGCACGCGCCAGGTACGTGGCCGCGGTCGACCCGGCAGGCCCTGCCCCGACCACGATGACATCGGCGTCATCGGTCGCTTGTCGCCTGCGGGGAGTCGTCATGACCGCTCCTTGTGCCTGAGTTCACAAAGCCGGTCCGAGTCTACTTGCGGGCTCCTGAAGGTCCGCTCAGAGCGGTTTGGTCGCCCGGTGCAGGGCCACGAGACCGCCGGTCAGGTTGAACCAGGCGACGTCCTCCCAGCCCGACCGCGCGATCTTCTCCGCGAGTGTGCGCTGGTCGGGCCACTCCCGCATCGACTCGGCCAGGTAGTGGTACGCCTCGGGGTTGGACGAGACGAACTTCGCGACGAACGGCAGGATCTTGAGCAGGTGCTTCTTGTAGACCCAGCGGAACGGCCCGAACACCGGCGTGCTCGCCTCGCAGATCATCAGCCGGCCACCCGGCCGCACGACCCGGGACATCTCCTTCAGGGCGGCTTCCGTGTCGTTGAAGTTGCGCAGGCCGAACGACACCGTCACGGCGTCGAACGCGTCGTCGGCGAACGGCAGGTTCAGGGCGTCCGCGGCGACCTTGGGCACCGGCCGGTGCCCGCCTCCCCGGAGCATGCCCAGGGAGAAGTCGGCGGCCACGCACCACGCGCCCTGGGCGGCGAACTCCACCGTGGACACGGCCGTGCCGGCGGCCAGGTCCAGGACCTTCTCGCCCGCGCGGGCGTCGAGCACCCGGCGGCTCCACTCGCGCCACCGGCGGTCGAAGCCCAGCGTCATGACCGAGTTCGTGCGGTCGTAGCCCTGGGCCACGCCGTCGAACATCTCGGCGACCTCGCGGGGGTTCTTGTCCAGACCTGCACGCGCCATGGCCTAGAGACTAAGTGACGCGCAGCGCGGCCAGCATCCCGTCCACCGCCGCCTGCCAGGGGTACTCCTCGGCCCGGGTCCGCGCGGCCAGCCGCCGGGCGGGCTCGGGGTCGTCCAGCAGGGCGTTCACCGCGCCCGCGAACGCCGGCGCGTGGTCGGGCACGGCCACGCCGCAGCCCGGCCGGACGATCTCCTTGAGCGCGGAGCTGGCCGAGACGACCACCGGAGTGCCCGAGGCCAGCGCCTCCAGCGCGGCCAGGCCGAACGTCTCGTGCGGTCCGGGCGCCAGCGACACGTCCGCGCTGGCCAGCAGGGTCGCGACGGCCGTGCGCTCGCCGACGAAACCGAGGAACGTCACCGGCAGGCCGGCGGCCCGCCTCTCCAACGCCTCCCGGCGCGGACCGTCGCCGGCGATCACCAGGCGGACGTCGTGCCCCGCCTCGTGCAGGGCCGCCGCCGTGTCGACGCTGCGTTCGACGTGCTTCTCGGGCGAGAGCCGGCCGCAGTGGACCAGCAGGGCGTCGGCGCCCCGGGCCAGCTCGGCCTTCAGGGCGCGGTCGTGCCGGGTCGGCGTGAACGTCCTCAGGTCGACGCCCAGCGGCACGCGGGCGACGTTGCGCGCGCCGATCCGGTCGAACTCCTCCTTCGCGAACCCGGTCGTGCAGACGACCGTGTCGTAGGAGGCGGCCATCCGGGCGTTGGCCCAGTCCGCGCCCCGCCTGGCCAGCGCCGCGGGGAAGAGGAACTGCTCCAGCAGCCGGTCGAGGCGTTCGTGGGAGATCACGACGCTGGGCACGCCGTTGTCCGCCGCCCAGTGCCCCATGCCGCGCAGGGTCAGCCGGTCGGACACCTCCAGGCGATCCGGGCGCAGGTGGTCCAGCAGCCGCCGCACCCGCCACGGGTCGACGGCCCGGTAGCCGCCGGTGCCGGGCAGGCGCGGTGCCGGCAGCGTGATCCGGCGGACCCGGCCGAGGCGTTCGTCGGCGTGCGCCGGGCCGGGGACGACCAGCGTGACCTCGTGCCCACCGGCCGCGTAGCCCGCGCCCAGGTGGTGCAGGGCGGTGCGCAGGCCACCCGAACGCGGGCCGTAGAAGTTGGCGAGCTGCACGATCCTCATGCGGCCCGGCGTTCGGGCAGGTCCAGGACGGCGGCGTAGTGGTCGAGCAGCTCGTCGCACACGGCCGACCACGTGCGGCCCCGGACCCGGCGGCGGGCGGCCTGGCCGAGCCGGCGGCGGTGCAGCGGGTCCTTGAGGCCGGTCACGGCGGCGCGCAGCCCGGCGTCGGTCGTGACCAGGTGGCCGGTGTCGGGGTGGACGAGGTCGCGCGGACCGCCGGCGTCCGGCGCCACCACGGGCAGACCGCTGGCCATGGCCTCCTGCACGGCCTGGCAGAACGTCTCGTGCGGTCCGGTGTGGACGAACACGTCGAGGCTCGCGTAGGCGGCGGCGAGATCCCGGCCGGCCCGGAAACCGAGGAACGCCGCGTCGGGCAGTTCCCGGCGCAGGGCCCCTTCCTCCGGTCCTTCGCCCACGACGACCAGCTTCACGCCGGGGATGTCGCGCAGCACGGCGAGCCGGTGCACCTGCTTCTCCGGCGACAGCCGGCCCACGTAGCCGACGAGGAGTTCCCCGTCCGGCGCGAGGCTCCGGCGCAGGGCGTCGTCCCGTCGACCAGGGTGGAACAGCTCGACGTCCACGCCCCTCCCCCAGCGGTGCACGCGCGGGACGCCGTGGTCGCGCAGGGCGTCGACCGCCCACGACGACGGGGCGAGCGTGCGGTCGGCCTGGCTGTGCAGCCTGCGCGTCCACCGCCAGGCGGCGCGGGCGGTGAGGCCCAGGCCGTAGTGACCGGCGAACCCGGCCACGTCGGTCTGGTAGACCGCGACCGTCGGCACGCCCAGGCGGCGCGCGGCCGACAGGCCCTTGGCGCCGACGATGAACGGGCTGGCCAGGTGGACCACGTCGGGACGCCACATCTCCAGCGCGGTGAGCACGCGGCGGGTGGGCACGCCCACCGGCAGCGAGCTGAACCTGGGCAGGTCCACGGCGGGCACGCGGACCACGGGCGTGTCGCCGTGGCGGTCGTCACCGGCGCCCGGTGCCACGACCAGGGCTTTGTGCCCCCGGGCGGCGAGGTGCTCCAGCACCCGCAGCACGGAGTTCGTGACGCCGTTGACCTGGGGCAGGAAGCTCTCGGTGACGATCGCTACGCGCACCTGGATCACCTTGCGGTGCGAAGGACACGGGGGCGTGACGGATTGCGGAACCTCCGTCGAACTCCTCGCGTCGCGGTTGACGTTGGGCGGGAGATCGTCGCCGCTTCACCTCGTAGACGGCTCGCGGACACCCGGTGCGGTGAAACTAGTGCGGCATGACCGTCTTGCCGTCCCGACCCGCGCAGCCCGTCGACCCCGGCCTGGTGTCGATAGCGCTGGAGATCGCGGGGCGCCTGGCCAACGACGCGTCCGACGTCATCGTGGCCACGGCCGGACGGGGCGCCCGTCCCGACGACGACCCGTACCCGTTCGACTGGGTGACGGATACGGACCGGACCCTCGAAAGGCACACGCGCAGGGTCCTGGCCTCGGAGTTCCCGGACATCCCCGTGTTCTGCGAGGACACCGACGCGCACACGGTGAGCGACGCCGAGTACCGCTGGGTCGTCGACCCGGTGGACGGCACCGCGAACTACGTGGCGGGCATGCCGTGGTGCGCGTACAGCCTGGCCCTGGTCGACCGGTGGGGACCGGTGGTCGGCGTGGTCGCCGATCCGTACCGGGCTCAGATCTACGCGGCGGCCCGGGGAAGAGGAATGCGCGCCAACGGCCGCCCGGTGCGGTTGGGTGAACAGCCGGTGAGCCCGATCGTGTGCACGGAACTGACCCGCACCGGCCCGTGGCCGGGCATGGGCGACTTCATCACGCGGGCGGCGTCGGCCGGTACGGGTGTGCGGATGCTGGGTTCGAAGGCCTTGGCCGTGGCGCAGGTGGCGTTGGGCCACGCGGCGGCGGCGGTACTGGACAGCTACCACGAGTGGGACGTCGCCGGCGCGGTGGCGCTGGCGGTCGAGTCGGGTGCCACGGTCCTGGACCGCCGGGGCGACGACGTGTCGCTGCCGGTCGACGGCCTGCTGGTCGCGATGCCCGACTCGGCGGAGGAGGTCCTCGGCTGGTGGCAGTCGTCGATGGTGCGGTGAGGTTGCCCGGGTTCGGGTCCTGCTCGTAGAATCCGGTCGTCGCCTTCCCCAATAGGGGTCGGAAGTGAGCCCGGTTCACCATCCGGACGGTTGGTTGCCGGGCGTCGCGATCTTCACGGGGCGTCGAGGTGGAACACTTCGTCGACAAAGGGTTCCACCCGACGCCTCCATTCGCCTCCCGCGCCGAAACACCACGCCAACGCGTCGGCGGCCCACAGCAGAGGCTCTTCCGACGACCGGAAATGGTCGTAACCGAAATCGGCGGCCTTGCCGACGACCGCGGCGATGGTCCGGCGGTCGCGGGCGTCCTGGTGCTGGGCGCTCTCCAGCGACAACCGGACGACACCCAGGTCGAGCACGGTCCGGACGACCGCGGTCAGGCACGCCCGGCGGGCGACGAGGTCGTCGGACTCCCGACACAGCCACACCCTGCCGCTCAGGTCCAGGCCGGACAGCCGCGCGATCGCCTCCCGCCGCCGGGCATCGCCCTCCTAGGCAAAATGGAGGCGGCGTTGACCAGGTTTCACCAACGACCGCAGTGCCGTCCGGGTCGTGGCGAGACGACCTGAGCGAATGGTGACCACGGCGAGCAGGTAAACCGGCCCTCGACGGGATTCGTCGAGGAAACTGTGCCAGGACATGGCGGGATGATCCCAACCCGATCCCGGACCGGCGTATTCGGGCGAATTCCGTCAATAGGTCCCGACCACGTGCCGGCAGGCCCCTGGTTTGGGACCATCGCTCCACGGGGAACGAGCCGGGAGGAGGTGGGCCCGTGAAACTCCTCGGCGTGATAGCCACCGCGGCAGTGGTCGGCGCGGTCGCCGTCGGCACCGGCAACAGCCAACCCGGATCGGTGGACGACGCCTGGCAGGGCCTCGGCCTCAAGATCGTCCGGAAGGCCTCGCACCACGACCCCGCGTGCCCACCCCACACGTTCGGCGAGGTCAACCAGCTCATGGCCACCATGCCCTGCGTCTCGCTCAGCCGGACCCTGATGACCCTGGCCGACGACAAGGGCACCACGATCGTCGTCCACATCGCCTGGGTCGAGTACGGCACGCGCGCCGGCGCCCGGGAGTTCAAGCGGATCGAGGACATCCACGGCACCGGCGACGTGTCCCCGCTGCCGGGCGCGACGATCGGCATCGCGGACGTCCGCTTCACCGCCCACCACTACGACTCGACGATCAACGGCACCACGACCGTCACCGCCGAGGCCGAACCCCTGACCGGGCAGCCCGACGACCGCCTGCTCGAGGACGTCACCCGCATCGCCGTGCTCGAACCACGCCCTTAAGCGTCGTAGTCCACCGTCACGGCAGGCGTGCACGCCACAGCCTGGCACGTCAGCACGAACCCGGCCGCCACCTCGTCCTCGTCCAACGCGTAGTTGCGCCGCATCTCCACCCGCCCGGCCACGACCCGCGCCCGGCAGGTGCCACAAACCCCGCCCTTGCACGCGAACGGCAGGTCCGCGCGCACCCGCTGGGCCGCGTCCAGGATCGACACCCCGGCGGGCAGCGGCACCGAGGTCGTCCGCCCGTCCAGGACCACCGTCCCGACCCCGCCCTCGACCGGCTCCGCCACCCGCCGCACCGGAGGCGGCGGCTCGTCGACGTAGAACAGCTCGTGGTGCACGGGCACCCGGTCGCCCAACACCTCACGGGCGGCCCGCACCATTTCGTACGGCCCGCACAACCACCACTCGTCAATGTCCGCGGCCGGCACCACGGTCGAGAACAGCTCCCGCAGCTTCACCGCGTCCAACCGCCCGGTGAACAACTCCACGTCACGCGGCTCACGGGACAGCACGTGCACCAACTGGAACCGCGTCGGGTACCGGTCCTTCAGATCCGCCAACTCGTCGACGAACATCACCGTGTCCGTACGCCGGTTCCCGTACAGCAGGGTGACCCGCGACCCCGCCGCCAGCTCGGTCGCCGCGATCGACAACGCGGGCGTGATCCCGGACCCGGCCACGATCAACCCGTGGTGCCCCCGCCGCGCGGGCGTGAACTTCCCCTGCGGCTCGGACACCTCCATCACGTCCCCGGGCCGGGCCTGATCGACCAGGTACGTGGAGAACACGCCGCCGTCCACCCACCGCACCCCGATGCGCAACGGCGAGCCGACCGCGGCGCAGATCGAGTACTGCCGCCGCTCCTCGCCCAGCCGCAACGTCACGTGCTGCCCGGCCAGGAACCCGAAGTCGGCGTCGAACGTCACCGCCACGGCATCCGCGCACAACCGGTCCACCGACACGATCGGAAGCTTGTGGAACCGCATCACAGCTCCTTGAGGTACTCGAAGGGCTCGGCGCAATCCGAACACCGCCACAACGCCTTGCACGCCGTGGACCCGAACCGGGACAGCTCACGGGTGGACGAAGAGCCGCACCGGGGACAGGCGACGCGACGCGTCGGCGGCACCAGGTTCAACACCACCGGCCCGACCCGACCGGGCGGCGCGATCCCCGCCTCGGCCAGCTTGCGCCGCCCGTCGGCGGTGATCCAGTCCGTGGTCCACGCCGGCGCCAGCACGGTTCGCACCTCGACCTCGCCGTACCCGGCAGCCAGCAGCGACCGCCGCAGGTCGGCGCCCATCTCGGCCACCGCCGGGCACCCCGAGTAGGTGGGCGTGATCGTCACCCGGACCCGCCCGTCCTCCTCGGTCACGTCCCGCAGCACGCCCAGCTCGGCCAGCGTCAGCACCGGCAGCTCCGGGTCCCGCACGGCCGACGCGACCTCGTACGCGGTCACCATCGCGCACCCGGCAACGACCGGTGCACGTACTGCATCTCGGCGAGCAGGTAGCCCATGGCCTCGGTGTGCACGCCCGCGCGTCCGGCCCGTCCGTTCACGCGCGAGGCGGGTCCGACCGAGGGCCGTTCGAGCCCGGCCGCCCCGAACACCGCGTCCACCACACTGTCCACTTCGGACCGCACGTCGGCCATGTCGACCATCGGGTCGGCATCGAACAGCTCCGGCACGTAAGGCCACACCCGCTCGAACCCGGCCGTCATCCGCCGATGCGACTCCTCCGTGCCGTCACCCAGCCGGACGACCCACTGCGCCGCGTGGTCCCGGTGGTACGCCAACTCCTTCACGCCCTTGGCCGCGATCGCCGCCAACACCGGATCGGCGTGCCCGCACAGTCGCGTGAACACGGCCAGCCGCCACGACGAGAACACCAGCAACCGCGCGATCGTCGTGGCGAAGTCACCGCCGACCAGCGGCCCGCACTCGATCTCGACCAGGTGCACGTTGCGGAACTCGCGCTCGTCGCGCAGGTAGGCCAGCGCGTCCTCGCCCCGCCCCGCGCCCTCGACCTCGCCCGCGCGGGTCAGCAGCAGCCGGGCCTGGCCGAGCAGGTCGAGCGCGATGTTGGCCAGCGCCACGTCCTCCTCCAGCTCGGGCGCCCGCGAGCACCACTGCGCCAACCTCTGGGCCAGCACCAGCGCGTCGTCGCCCAACGCCAGGCAACCCTCGAACAGTCCGTCCACATCGGATGGAACGGCGCGGTCCACACCCGTCAGCGGATCGGCGAACCCGGTGCCGAACGCCCAGTGCGCGTCCTCGTGGTCGAGAAGGTCCTCGTAGGCGTTCACAGGTGCGGCACGTCCTCGGGGATCTCGTAGAACGTCGGGTGCCGGTAGACCTTGTCGCCGCTGGGCGCGAAGAACGGGTCCTTCTCGTCCGGCGACGACGCGGTGATCGCGGCGGCGGGCACGACCCAGATCGACACGCCCTCGTTGCGCCGGGTGTAGACGTCACGGGCGTTGCGCACGGCCATCTCGGCGTCGGGCGCGTGCAGCGAGCCGACGTGCACGTGGTTGAGCCCGCGCTTGCCCCGGACGAAGACCTCCCACAGCGGCCACGACGCGCTCATTCGACACCCCGCTTCTTCTCCGAGTGCACACGTGCGGCCTCACGCACCCACTCGCCGTCTTCGTGCGCCTTGCGCCGGTGGGCGAGGCGTTGGGCGCCGGCCGGTCCGTTGCCCTTCACGACCTGCCAGAACTCGTCCCAGTCGGGCTGCCCGAAGTCGTGGTGGCCGCGTTCGGCGTTCCAGCGCAGCTCCGGATCGGGCAGCGTCACGCCGAGCTTCTCGGCCTGCGGCACGGTCATGTCCACGAACTTCTGGCGCAGCTCGTCGTTGGTGTCGCGTTTGATCCGCCACGCCAGCGACTGCTCGGAGTTGGTGCTCTCGGCGTCGGGCGGGCCGAACATCATCAGCGCGGGCCACCAGAAGCGGTCGACGGACTCCTGGACCATGGCGCGCTGGGCGTCGGTGCCGGCCATCATCGTCAGCAGCAGCTCGTAGCCCTGGCGCTGATGGAAGGACTCCTCCTTGCAGATGCGGATCATGGCCCGCGCGTACGGGCCGTAGGAGGTGCGGCACAGCGGGACCTGGTTGCAGATCGCGGCGCCGTCGACCAGCCAGCCGATCACGCCGACGTCGGCGTACGAGGGCGTGGGGTAGTTGAAGATCGACGAGTACTTCTGCCGACCGGTGATCAGCTTCTCGGTGAGGTCGGCGCGGTCGGCGCCGAGGGTCTCGGTGGCGGCGTACAGGTAGAGCCCGTGGCCGGCCTCGTCCTGGACCTTGGCGAGCAGGATCGCCTTGCGGCGCAGCGACGGCGCGCGGGTGATCCAGTTCCCCTCGGGCTGCATGCCGATGATCTCGGAGTGCGCGTGCTGGGCGATCTGCCTGACCAGCGTCTTCCGGTAGCCCTCGGGCATCCAGTCCCGGGGCTCGACGCGCTGCTCGGACGCGATCGTGCGCTCGAACCGGGCTTCGAGGTCCATGCGACCGATGTTACATACGAAGCCCATTTTCGGGGAGAGGTGTCACACGCGTCGGCGAAGCCACCAGACCGGCACCGCGAGCACGGCCCACACGGCGAGCAGGAACGTGCCCACTGGCAGCAACGCGAGCGTGTACGTGCGGCCCTGCACACGGGCCAGCTCCGGGTTCGCGGTGTCGTACTCGACGCGGACGAGCTGCCCGGGTTCGAGGCCGTCCGGGTAGAGCACGCCCTGCGACGGGCTGTACACCGCGCCGTCGGGCGTCGCGAACCGGACGACCGTGCGCTGGAACGAGACCGAGACCACCTCGGCCGTCACATGACCTGTGCGTTTCTCGATCGCCAGGTCGTCCTTGAAGCACGCGCCCACCAGCACGAGCCCGATCAGCGTCACGAGCAGCCCGAGGACGAGCAGGGCCCGGCCGACGAGGAGTCGTCCCTTCGGGCGAGCACGGGTCACCACTGCGTCGTCCACCACAGCGCAGGAGTCTAGGGCCGGGCGGGCGGGGAATCTCAGGGTCGACTCCATACCCTCGACTGCGTGACGACTGCCCCTGCCTCGCGGACCGGAACCCGGCTCGGCGTCCTGACCAGGCGTGCCGGGGACACCGGACTCCTCGCCGCGCTGCCCGCGCCCATCGGCGCGCTGGCCTGGGTGCGGAACGGATCGGGCCTGGTCGGATGGGGTGAGGCCGCCCGGTTCGAGATCTCCGGGCCGGACCGGTTCGCGCTGGCCGACCGGTGGTGGGCGGAGTTCACGGCGTCGCTGGACGTGGTGGACGAGGTGGGCGTGCCCGGCAGCGGGCCGGTGGCGTTCGTCTCGCTGGCGTTCGGCGACGAGGACCGCTCGGTGCTGATCGTGCCCGAGGTGATCGTCGGCCGGCGTGGGAACCACTCGTGGGTGACCACGATCGGCACCGACCCGGAACTGCCCGTGACGGCTGTTCGGCGGCCGACCGGAGTGCGGTACCTCGACGGCCGACTGCCGGTCCCGGCGTACCGCGAGGCGGTCCGCACGGCGGTGGACCGGATGCGGGCGGGCGAGGCGGCCAAGGTCGTGCTCGCCCACGACCTGCTGGCCGTGGCCGACGAGGACATCGACCAGCGCCACCTGCTGTCGGTCCTGGCCCGCCGCTACCCCGACTGCTGGGCCTACGCGGTCGACGGCCTGATCGGCGCGACCCCCGAACTGCTGCTGCGCCGCACCGGCCAGGTGGTGGACTCCCGGGTGCTGGCCGGCACGACCTGGCCGCGTGACGGGCTGTCCGACGCCGAACTCGCCTCGGCGCTGCTGACGTCGGAGAAGGACCTGGACGAGCACCGGTACGCCGTGCGATCCCTGGCCGACGCGTTGCGGCCGTACTGCTCCTCGCTGTCGGTGGACGGGCCGGCCGTACTGCACCTGCCCAACGTGTCGCACCTGTCCAGCGACGTCGTCGGCACGCTGCGCGACTCGCCCTCGCTGCTGGGCCTGGGCGCGGCCGTGCACCCGACCGCCGCCGTGGGCGGCACGCCCCGCGCCGCCGCTCTGGCCATGATCGCCGACCTGGAGCGGATGGACCGCGGTCGCTACGCCGGTCCGGTGGGCTGGATCGACGGCAGCGGCGACGGCGAACTGGGCATCGCGCTGCGCTGCGCCGACGTCGAGGGCCGCACCGCCCGCCTGTTCGCCGGCTGCGGCCTGGTCGCCTCCTCCGACCCCGACACCGAGGTCCGCGAGGCGCACGCCAAGATGCGCCCGCTGCGCGAGGCCCTCTCCTAGCGGTCGCGCAGCCCGGCCAGGAGTTCGTCCAGGGTCCGGCGGACGGTGTCCGGCACACCCGCCGCGCGCAGCGTGGTCGCGAACCGCTCGTTGAGCCCGCCCGGCGTGGTGAACTCGGCGGACAGGGCGGTCAGGGACTCCGCGGCCGGCAGCGACTCGCCGAGCGTGCCGTGGATGTGGCGGAGGTACGCGCTCGCGGTACCGGCCGCCACCCCCTGGTCGGCGAGCCAGCGCGTGATCGTCGTCAGGTACTCGAGGTAGGCGGCGAAGGTCCCGGTCACCGTGCTGAACGCGTCCAGCGTCCGCTCCTCCTCCGGCACGACCACGCCGCCCACCCGCTCGAACAGGTCCCGGGCCACCGGGTGGTCGGGGTACAGGGCGGTGAGGCTGCGGCCGCGGGCGGCACCGGGCAGCGGGATCGACCGGACGATCGCGGCCACCGGCCCGGTCCAGTCCCGCAACCGGGCGATCTCCAGGCCGGCGATCGCGCTGACCACGACGTGGTCGGGCCGGAACTCCAGGCCGGGCAGCACGTCGGGGGCCACCGGCGGGCGGACGGCGAGCACGACGACGTCCGCGCGGTCGAGCACCTCCTGGTTGGTCGCGCACACCCGGACGCCGGGGAACCGGTCGGCCAGCACGCGCCCGACCTCGCGGCCACGCGGCGACAGGTGGATCTCCCCGCCGCCCAGACCCTCGACGACCGCCGCCGTGATCGCACCCGTGCCGACGAACCCGTACCCACCCATCACACGCCTCCCGAACGCGGAAACCACCCCGTCCGGCGATCTTCCCGGACGGGGTGGCGTCATTCCACGCGGATTACGACTGCGACAGGATCCGGTGGGTCTCACGGATCTGGTCGAACGACTTCGGCTTGGCGACGGACTTCGCCGCGATGCCGACCTGGCCGCCCGGCGCGGCGGCCGGCTTGCCCTTGGTGAACAACCAGGTCTGGAAAAGCTCGACGAGCGGCTTGCCGGAAATCTTCTCGGCGTGCGCCACGAATTCCTCGATGGTCGCGTCGCCGTACTTCTTCTTGGCCAGCCAGGTCTTCAGGATCTCGAAGAAGTGCTGGTCGCCGACTGCCACGCGCAACGCGTGCACGGCCAACGCGCCGCGGTCGTAAACCGCGCCGTCGAACTGCTTGTCGGCACCCGGGTCACCGGGCAGCACCTGCCAGAACGGGCTGTCGGCCGGGTACAGGTCGTAGGTGAACTGCGCGTTCTCCTGAGCCGTTCCCTCGCCGATGTACTCCGACCACAGGAATTCCGCGTAGCTGGCGAACCCCTCGTTCAGCCAGATGTTGCGCCACGCGTGCACGGACACCGAGTCGCCCCACCACTGGTGGGCGTTCTCGTGCGCCACGACGTAGGTGTTCGCGCCACGCCGGAAGAAGGCGGTGCCGTAGGTCGACCGCGTCTGGTTCTCCAGCGCGAAGTTGATGCCCGGCGTCACGACGCCGCCCTGCGCCTCGAACGGATAGGGCCCGAAGCTGCCCTCAAGGAACTCGACGATCTCGGGCGTGCGCTCGACGCTGGCCTTGGCCGCCTCGTCGTCGGCGCTGTCGCTGCTCAACGAGTACGCGGTGACGAACGGCTGCCCGTTGGGCGCGACCTGGTGGCGCACCTCGAACTGGCCGATCGCCACGAACGTCAGGTACGTGGCCTGCGGCTTCACACTGCGCCAGCGCCACCGGGTCCAGCCGTTGATCTGCTTGACCGTGCCCGCGAACGTGCCGTTGGAAACCACCTCCAAGCCGTCCGGCACGGACACCGACACGTCGAACGTCGCCTTGTCCGTCGGGTGGTTGTTGCTCGGGTACCACCACGGGGCGGCGTCCGGCTCGTCGATCGCCAGCGCGCCGTCGGCCGTGCGGCGCCAGGCCGTGTAGCCGTCCACCGAACGCTTCGAGGGCGCGTCCGAATAGGTCACGACGATCGTCAGGTCGGCGCCCTTGCGCAGGGTCGCCTTCGGGTCGACGACCAATTCGCCCTTCTCGGTCTTGAAGGACGCGACGCGGTTGTTGACCCGCACGGAACTCACGTTCAGCACGAAGTCCAGGTTGAACCCGGTCAGGTCCTGGGTGGCCTTCGCGGTGATCGTGGTGGTTCCGGAAAGGTTGTCGTCGGAGGGCCGGTAGTTGAGTCTGACGTCGTAGTGCGAAACGTCGTAGCCGCCGTTGCCCGCGTTCGGGTAGTACGGGTCGCCGATACCCGGTGCGCCCGGTGTCGCGGCGGACGCGGTTCCGGCGAGCAACAACAGTGACGCCGCGGTGGCGGTGCCGATGGTGAGCTTCGCTCGAAGGGACATGCGGCTGAAGCTATCGACGCGGCACCACGCGCTGTACCCCCAAGCGCAGGCTCCTGACTATTGGAACCCCATTGACACGGCACCCTTGAGCCGGGCATGGAGTTCGCGCAATTCCGCCCGTTCCGCCCGGATTTCCACGACTTTCACCCCGCGAACGGACGACACCTCGCGTCTCAATTCGTCCGGACTTCCCACGAGTACGTGCGGAACGTGGTGGGCGGCACACAGGTGCGCCAGGTCCACGCCGTGCGGGGTGCCGAAGACGCGTTCGAAACCAGCCGCGTGCTCGGGCGCACCCTGCTCCAGGAGGGTGAAGATCCCGCCGCCGTCGTCGTTGAGCACGACCACGGTCAGGTCCGGCCGCTCCTCCAGCGGCCCGACCAGCAGCCCGCCCGAGTCGTGCAGGAACGTCAGGTCGCCGAGCAGCGCCACGGTCGGACCCGCGCTCAACGCGATGCCCGCCGCCGTGGACACGCTGCCGTCGATGCCCGCCACGCCCCGGTTCGCGTGCACGGTCACGTCCGGGCGCGGCACGGCCACCAGGTCCACGTCCCGCACGGGGTTCGACGAGCCGAGGAACAGGTTCGTCCCGGACGGCAGGCTGCGCAGCAGGTCGCGTGCCACGTGCAGCCCGGTCGGCCACGGCTGCGCGGCGAGCAGTTCGGACACCACGTCCGCCGCCGCCTTGTCCGCGTGCTGCCACGCGGTCAGCCACTCCGGGTCCACCTCGTGCTCGCCCAGCACCAGGTGTGTGGACGTGTGCGTCACCGCGAACCGCGGGTCCGGCCACTCGGGGTGCGCGCTGACCGCGTGCACGACGCGCGCGAGCCCGATCACCGCGAGCACGCCGCGCGACAACGTCGCCCGCCCGGCGACGACCACCGCGTCCGGGGTCAGTTCGGGCGGCAGCGTGTCGGCGTTGAGCAGCAACGACCCGTGCCGCAGCCCGCACGCGGTCGGCTCGGCGACGACCGGCCACCCGGCCCGCTCGGCGAGGTCGAGGACCGCCGGGTCGGCGCCGTCGCCCACGATCACCAGCGTGCGCGGCCCGAGGTGGTCGGCGCTGTGCACGGACGTGGTGGTGCGCGGCGCCACCCGCGTCCACGGCTGGTCGAACGGTCGGCCGTCCAGGTCTTCGAGGTCCCACGCCGACCCGTCCGGCACGAGCGGTTCCCGGAACGGCACGTTCACGTGCACCGGCCCGCCATCACGCGCGGTCGCCACGGCCCGGCACACCAGCGACCGCCACAGCCCGTTCTGCCCGGCCCGCCGCTCGGCGATCGGGAACTGGAGCGTGTCCAGGCCGAACAGCCCGTGCTGGTCCACGGTCTGGCTGGCGCCGGTCCGGTACAACTCGACCGGCCGGTCCGCGGTCAGCGCGATCAGCGGCACGCCCGCGTACCGCGCTTCGAGCACGGCCGGGTGCAGGTTGGCAACCGCCGTGCCGGACGTGCAGGTCACGGCCGTGACCTCGCCGCCGCCGCGGGCCAGGCCCAGCGCCAGGAACCCGGCGGAGCGCTCGTCGATGCGCACGTGCAAGGCGAGGCGCCCGGCGGACGCGGCTCGTTCCAGGGCGAACGACAGGGGTGCGTTGCGCGATCCGGGGCTGAGCACCACGTGCCTCACGCCGTTGCGGATCAGTTCGTCGACAAGCACCTCGGCCTGCGCGGTGGACGGGTTCACCGGCCCATTGTCGCCCAGCGTGGCGGGCGGCCCCGGCCGAAGCTGAGAGCGGTGGCCGGGCATACAGTCGCGGAGTGGCAGACCAGAGCGTTTCCGAGCTGTTCGACCCCACGCGCTGGAAGCGGGTCGAGGGCTTCGACTTCACCGACATCACCTACCACCGGGCGGTGGACCAGGGCACGGTGCGCATCGCGTTCGACCGGCCGGAGGTGCGCAACGCGTTCCGCCCGCACACGGTCGACGAGCTGTACCGGGCGCTCGACCACGCGCGGATGTCGTCCGACGTCGGCACGGTGCTGATCACCGGCAACGGCCCGTCCGCGAGGGACGGCGGCTGGGCGTTCTGCTCCGGCGGCGACCAGCGGATCCGCGGGCGCAGCGGCTACCAGTACGCGGAGGGCGAGACCGCCGACACGGTCGACCCGGCGCGCGCGGGCCGGCTGCACATCCTGGAGGTGCAGCGGCTGATCCGGTTCATGCCCAAGGTCGTGATCGCGGTCGTGCCCGGCTGGGCGGCCGGCGGCGGGCACAGCCTGCACGTGACGTGCGACCTGACGTTGGCCAGCGCCGAGCACGCCAAGTTCAAGCAGACCGACGCGGACGTCGGCAGCTTCGACGCGGGCTACGGCTCGGCGTACCTGGCCCGTCAGGTGGGCCAGAAGTTCGCCCGCGAGATCTTCTTCCTGGGCCGCACCTACAGTGCCGACGACATGTTCCGGATGGGCGCGGTCAACGCGGTCGTGCCGCACGCCGAGTTGGAGGCGACCGCGCTGGAGTGGGCGCGCGAGATCAACGGCAAGTCGCCGACCGCGCAGCGGATGCTGAAGTACGCGTTCAACCTGATCGACGACGGGCTCGTCGGCCAGCAGCTCTTCGCGGGCGAGACCACGCGCTTGGCGTACATGACCGACGAGGCCGTGGAGGGCCGCGACGCGTTCCTGGAGAAGCGCGCGCCCGACTGGTCCGACTACCCGTACCACTACTGATGAAGCTGCGGGACGCGCTCGCCGACGTGCTCGACCCCGGCCTGCTGACCGACGGCGGGCCGGGCTGGGAGGCGGACGCGCTGCTGGCCGTGCCCACGTCCGGGTCGACCGGCGGACCCAAGACCGTGCTGCTGTCGGCGGAGGCGCTGGTCGTGTCCGCCGAGGCCACGCACGCGCGGCTGGGCGGGCCGGGCACGTGGCTGCTCGCGTTGCCGCCCACGCACATCGCGGGCGTGCAGGTGCTGGTCCGGTCGGTCGTGGCCGGCACCGAGCCGGGGCGCACGGACCTGTCGGCCGGGTTCCGCGCCTCGGGGTTCGCCGCCGCCGCACGTCCCGTGCTCGCCGAGCCGGGTCCGCACTACACCGCGCTGGTGCCCACGCAGTTGGCCCGGCTGATCGCGGCCGACGGTCCGGGGCTGGCGGCGGTGCGCGGGTTCGACGCGGTGCTCGTCGGCGGCGCGGCCACGCCGCCGCACCTGCTGGCGCGCGGCCGTGAGCTGGGCGTGCGACTGGTGACCACGTACGGGATGAGCGAGACGGCCGGCGGGTGCGTGTACGACGGCGTGCCGCTGGACGGTGTGCGGGTGCGGATCGTGGACGGCCGGGTCGAGCTGGCCGGTCCGACGCTGGCGCTGGGCTACCGGGGTGGTGAGCGGTTCGGCGAGTGGTTCCGCACGGACGACCTCGGCGTGCTCGACGACGGCGTGTTGCGGGTGCTGGGCCGGGCCGACGACGTGATCGTCACGGGCGGCGAGAAGGTCGACCCGGCCGCGGTGGAACGGGTGCTCGCGGCCCGGCCCGGCGTGCTGGAGGCGTGCGTGGTGGGCGTGCCGGACGCGGAATGGGGTCAGGTCGTCGTGGCGGTCGTCGTGGCGGTCGACCCGGCGGACCCGCCGGCGGTCGAGGGGCTGGCCGCGGCCGTGCGCGCCGAGGTCGGCCGGTTCGCGGTGCCCAAGCGGGTGGCGTTCGCGGACGCCCTGCCGCTGCGTGGTCCGGGCAAGGTCGACCGGACGGCGGTGGCTCACACCTTCGAGTAGGCAGGTCGGTGCACCGCCGGTCGATTTCTCCGAAGAGATCCCGCACCGGAGGAGTCGTCCCATGCGCCGCTTCGCACCGCTCGCCGCGTTGGTCCTGATGATCGCCCTCGCGGTGCCGGCGACGGCCGCGCCTTCGGCCGGCCTGGAGTACCGGGTGTTCGCCACGCGCGAGGGCCTGGTCGGCGGCACGACCGCGAACGGGCACGTGATCACCGACCGGGACCACTTCGTGGCGCTGCCGTCGCGCCTGGGCCTGTCGCCCAAGGGCACCGGCACGTACAGCGTCAAGGTGTGCGCGTCCAACGGTCGTTGCGAGTGGGCGCCGGTGTGGGACGTCGGCCCGTGGAACACCAAGGACGACTACTGGAACGCGACCCGGCAGACGTGGACCGGCCTGCCCCAGGGCAAGCCCGAGGCGCAGGCCGCCTACCAGGACAAGTACAACGGCGGCAAAGACCAGTTCGGCCGCACGGTGTCCAACCCGGCCGGGATCGACCTCGCCGACGGCGTGTTCTGGGACGGCCTCAAGCTCACCGACAACGCGTGGGTGACCGTGACCTTCGAGTGGACCGGCACCGCCCCGGTCGCCTACGTGCGCACGGAGGGCGGCCCGCTCAACGTGCGGTCCGCGCCCTCGGTCACCGCGTCCCAGGTCGGTCTCGCCGCCAACTACGCGCAGCTGCGCCTGGAATGCCAGACCACCGGCCAGAAGATCACCGGCGCGCAGGGCACGTCCGCGATCTGGTACCGGATCGCGTCGGGCATGTTCGTCAGCAGGACCTACCTGGTCGACGCGCCCACCGTGAACGCCTGCTGACCACCCGCCCGTCCCCGCCCGTCGCCCGGTGGGGAGGATGTCCGGCATGGCCACAGCCGCACAGTGGATCTCGGGCACCCGACCCCGCACACTGCCGAACTCGATCGCGCCCGTGCTGGTCGGCGCGGGCGCGGCCCACCACCTCGGCGCGTTCTCCGCGCTCTGGTCGGCACTCGCGCTCGTGGTGTCGGTGTCGCTCCAGGTCGGCGTGAACTTCGCCAACGACTACTCCGACGGCATCCGGGGCACCGACGAGCACCGGGTGGGGCCGTTCCGGCTGGTCGGGTCCGGTGCGGCCGAGCCGGTGGCGGTGCGCAACGCCGCGTTCGCCGCGTTGGGCCTCGCGGCCGTGGTCGGACTCGTGCTGGTCCTGTCGACCGGCCGGTACTGGATGATCGCGTTCGGCGCGGTGTGCCTGGCCGGGGCGTGGTTCTACACCGGCGGGCGCAAGCCGTACGGCTACTCGGGTCTCGGCGAGTTCGCGGTGTTCGTGTTCTTCGGACCGGCGGCCGTGCTGGGCACCCTGTACGTGCAGTCCGGGCGGATCGGTTGGGTCGGCGTGGCCGGCGCGGTCGCGATGGGCGCGTTCTCCACCGGCGTCATGATCGCGAACAGCCTGCGCGACATCCCCACCGACCTGGAGGCGGGCAAGCGGACCCTGGCCAACCGACTGGGCGACGCGGGCGCGCGGCGGCTCTACCTGACGCTGGTGACCCTGCCGTTCCCGGTGACGATCGCACTGTCGGTCGTCGTGCCGTGGACGCTCGTCGGCTTCCTCGCCGTGCCGCTGGTGATCCCGGGCGTGCGGCGGGTCGCGGGCGGCGCGACGGGTCTCGCGCTGATCCCCGTACTGCGGGACACCGGACTGGCCATGCTCGTGTGGGGCGTGACGGTCACGGTGGCCCTGTTCGCGTCCTAGGAGCTGTTTGAAGTTCGGATCTAGGTGGGCCCGGTGGTGTGCTGGTTGGGCTGGTAGAACACGGATGTGGCGCGTTTTGATCTGACCGATGCCGAGTGGGCGTTGATCGAGCCGCATATGCCGGTGGCGGCCACCGGGCCGTTGCCACGTCGGGTGCGGGAGCAGTTCAACGGGATCCTGTGGCGGTTCCGCACCGGGTCAGGCTGGCGTGACGTGCCCGAACGGTACGGTCCCTGGTCCACCGTCTACTCCCGGTTCAACACCTGGGCGAAGACCGGAGTGTTCCAGACGCTGATGGAGGCGCTGATCGCCGAGGCCGCCTCCCGCGGACAGGTCGACCTGGAACTGGTGAGCGTGGACTCCACGATCGTGCGGGCACACCACGAATCGGCCGGACTCGCGGTGACCGGGGAGACCCTTGACGCGCTGGAACAGGCGTTGACCGGGGAAAAAGGGGCTCCGTTGCCCGTCCAGCGGAGCGTGCTGCGGGTGGTGCGTCGCGGTCCGCGCCGGACACGACCGACGCGGGCACATCTGCCGGTCGGGACCGTGCCGCCCGTAGGCGCCGTCGGAAGGCGCGGGCTGCGGCGGCCGGGCTCGGCCGGTCCCGGGGCGGGCTGAGCAGCAAGGTCCACACCGCGGTCGACGCCGCCGGGCTGCCGTTGGCGTTCGTGCTCACCCCTGGCCAGGCCGGGGACAGCCCGCAATTCCGGACGGTGCTGGACCGGATCCGGGTTCCCGGCCCGGTCGGAAGGCCGCGCACCCGTCCGGACGCGGTGGCCGCGGACAAGGCGTACTCCTCCAAAGCCAACCGGGCCTACCTACGCCGCCGCCGGATCACGGCTGTGATCCCGGAGAAGACCGACCAGCGGGCCAACCGCAGGAACAAGGGCTCCGCCGGCGGGCGGCCTGTGTCCTTCGATCCCGTGCGCTACCGGCGGCGCAACACCGTCGAACGCCTCTTCCAGAAGATCAAGACATGGCGCGGACTGGCCACCCGCTACGACAAGACACCACAAAGCTACGAGGCCGGACTGCATCTACGAGGAGCCATCGTGTGGTTGAAGACCCTTACCCCAACCACATGATCCCAACCCCAAACAGCTCCTAGCTCACCACGCGTCCTCGGTGAAGCTCGTCGGCTCGTCGTCCTCGGTACGGACCGGGCGCCGCGGCGCCGGCCTCGGGTCCTCGCCCCGGCACAACGCCGCCAGCGTGGTCCGTTCGGCCTCCAATGCCGCCCGCACACCGCGATCGCCCGAAGCCTCGCCGAGCAGTATCTGCCGCCAACTCAGATCGCCCCGCGCCACCCGGCGCTGCACCGCCTGGAGTTCCGGCGACGCGTCGGGCGACTTGGCGTAGGCCATGACCCGGCGGACGTCCTCAGCCGACGGCTCGCGGCCGGGCCGGACCTTCGCCGCCTCCCGCATCGACCGGTCGGCCTCGGCGATCGTCCTGCCGAGCACCTCCTCGGCCGTGCGCACCTCCGGCGTGCGCCACGCGTGCCCCATCCCCACACCTCCGACCGGACGACACACGGACCCGTCACGCTGCGACGCGCCCGGGGTGCCCGGCGTTCCACCGGATTTCCCGGTCACGTCGCCCAGACACCCGAAGAGCGGAACCGGACCAGGGTCGCCAGGTACGGCGACAGGTCGAAACCCTGTGCCGCCACCCAGTCGTCGTCGTAGTACGTGTTGGCGTAACGCTCGCCGCCGTCGCACAGCAGGGTCACGAGGCTGCCGCGCTGACGTGACGCCCGCATCTCCGCGATGAGCTGGAACGCGCCCCACAGGTTCGTGCCGGTCGACCCGCCCACGCGGCGGCCGAGCACCTCCTCGACGTGCCGCACGGTCGCGATCGACGCGGCGTCGGGCACCTTGAACATCCGGTCGATCACCTGCGGCACGAACGACGGCTCGACGCGCGGGCGGCCGATGCCCTCGATCCCCGAACCCCGCGTGCCGACGAGGTCGGTGTCGTTCGAGCACCAGGCGTCGAAGAAGACCGAGTGCTCGGGGTCGACCACGGCCAGCCGGGTGCGCAGCTTGCGGTAGTGGACGTAGCGGCCGATGGTCGCGCTCGTGCCGCCCGTGCCCGCGCCGACCACGACCCACTCGGGCTCGGGCGCGGACTCCAGGCCCATCTGATCGAAGATCGACTCGGCGATGTTGTTGTTGCCGCGCCAGTCCGTGGCGCGCTCGGCGTAGGTGAACTGGTCCATGAAGTGACCGTTCAACTCGGTCGCGAGCCGGCGGGACTCGTCGTAGATCGCGCGCGGGTCGTCGACGAAATGACATCGGCCGCCCTGCCGCTCGATCAGCGCCACCTTCTCCCGGCTGGTCGACCGGGGCATGACCGCGATGAACGGCAGGCCGAGCAGGCGGGCGAAGTACGCCTCGGAGACGGCCGTCGAGCCCGACGACGCCTCGATGACCGGCGTGCCGCCGACGACCCAGCCGTTGCAGATGGCGTGCAGGAAGAGGCTGCGGGCGAGCCGGTGCTTGAGCGAACCGGTCGGGTGCGTCGACTCGTCCTTGAGGTACAGGTCGATCCCCCACTCCGCCGGGAGCGGGAAGTGCAGCAGGTGCGTGTCCGCGCTGCGGTTCGCGTCGGCCTCGATGATCCGGACGGCTTCGCACACCCATTCGCGGGTGCGCGAACTGCAACGATCGACGTAAGCGGTCACGGCTCGCACGATAACTTCTTGTCCGTGACTTCATTCTCCGGATCTTTGCTGGCAGGTGCGGTCGGGGACGCCCTCGGCGCCTCGATCGAGTTCGAGTCGATCGACAAGATCCGTGCCAGGTACGGGCCCTCCGGGCTCACCGACTACGCGCCCGCGTACGGCAAGCTCGGCGCGATCACCGACGACACCCAGATGGCCCTGTTCACCCTGGAGGGTCTGGTCCTGGCCCGGGAACGCGGCCTGAACCCGGTCGAGTCCGTGCACGCCGCGTACCTGCGGTGGCTGTCCACGCAGGGCATCCAGGGGCCCGCCGCGAACGTGCCCAAGGACGGGTGGCTGCTCGACCACGAGGACATCCACGACCTGCGCGCGCCGGGCAACACGTGCCTGGTGGCGTTGCGCTCGGGCAAGGCCGGGACCATCACGAACCCGTTGAACGACTCCAAGGGGTGCGGCGCGGTGATGCGGGCGGCACCCGTGGCGCTGTGGTCCGACGACCCGGCGCAGGTGTTCGCGCTGGCGGCGGCGACCGGGGCGCTGACCCACGGTCACCCGAGCGGGTACCTGTCGGCGGGGGTGCTGGCGGTGATCGTGCAGCAGTTGCTGGCCGGACGGCAGCTTCGGGAAGCCGTGGCGACGGCCCGTGCGGAACTGGTCCTGCGGCCCGACCACGAGGAGCAGCTCGTGCTGCTGGACCGGGCCGTGAACCTGGCCGGGACCAGGCCTTCGCCGGAGTTCATCGAGCAGAACTTCGGCGGCGGCTGGGTCGGCGAGGAGGCGTTGGCGATCGGCCTGCACGCGGCGTTGGCGGCCCGGGACTTGGGGGACGCTTTGCTTTTGGCCGTGAACCACTCCGGGGACAGCGACTCGACCGGGGTGATCGCGGGCAACATCCTCGGGGCCGTGGCCGGGGAGCAGGCCATCCCGCGCCACTGGCTCGAGCGGTTGGAGCTGCGGGACGCCATCGCCGAGTCGGCGCGTCGGGCCGTGGCCGCGTTGACGTTGGTGCGGGGCTGAGGGCAGCGGGCCGGCGGCATCCCGACGGCATCAGCGGTGTCGGTCGTGGTGCCCGAACACGGTTCAGGGCACCTGGACGCACGGCTCAGGGTGCCTGAACGCACGACTCGCGGTGCCTGAGTGCATAACTCGCGGCTCAGGGTGCCTGAGTGCGTGTTTCGGGGTGTCCGGGTGGAGGACTCGCGATCAGGCGGTGTCGCCGCGCAGTTCGGCGCGGAGCTTCTCGCGTTCGGTGCGGCGCCGGTCCTGCTTCACGGCCAGACCGGCGGCCACCCGTTCCCGCAGTCCCTTGAACAGGAACAACGACAGGGGCAGGGCCACGACGACCCCCACCGCCAGCGCCACCAGCAGCGGCACGTTGAGCATCAGCAACACCAGGGTCACCACCGCGACCATGCTCAGCCGAGCGCCGACGTAGAGCGTCACATCACGTCCGAGGTGCACGGCTACCCAGGCTACGCGCCGTCCTCCGTGCCGGTGTTGTTAGGACGCCCCTCGAACCGGGTCGACAGCACCACGGTCGTCCGCGTGCGCGCCACGCCCGGGATGCGGCGCAACCGGCCCAGGGCCCGTTCGAGGTCGTCCACGGTCGCCACCCGCACCTTCACGATGAACGACTCGTCGCCGGCGACCCGGTAGCACGACTCCACCTCGACGAGTTCGCCCAGCGAGTCGGCCACCTCGTCGTCGTCGGCCGTGTCGGTCGGGTGCACCCCGACCAGGGCGGTCACCCCCAGGCCGACGGCGCTGGGGTCGACCACCGCGTGATAGCCGACGATGACGCCGGTGGCTTCGAGCTTGCCCACGCGCTCGTGCACGGCCGAAGCCGACAACCCGACCTTGCGGCCCAGGTCGGCGTAGGTGGCGCGTCCGTTCTCCCGGAGCGCGGCGATGATCTGCCGATCAAGAGCGTCCACCGCGCCACTTTAATCCCCACCACCGCGATGTCCGAACCGCGCGATTTGCCCCTTACTACCTCTTTACCATCAGGCAAGCGTTCGAGTACCCGACGGGTGGGATGCCACCATGCGTCCGGTACGTCTGTTCGCGATCGGGGAGGACACCGTGACAGCGATCCAGCATCACGCCGGGGAACGACTGCTGACGCCCGGCGAGGTCGCCAACCTGTTCCGCGTCGATCCCAAGACGGTGACGCGCTGGGCCACCGCCGGCCGCATCGGGTCGATCCGCACGCCAGGCGGCCACCGCCGCTTCCGGGAATCCGAGGTCCAGGCGCTGTTGTCGCAGTTGACGACGGAGGCGACCGAACCCGTCCGGCAGTAGGCCCGTACACCTCGTTGACGCGGGTAATCTCGTGGCAAAGGAGGTGGCGACCATGCTCTACCTGCTCGCGGTGATCGGTGCGCTCACCATCGCCGTGCTGCTGTGGCGTGCGTTCGGACCCGATCGGGTCGAGACCGCCCCCACCCGTTTCGTCGCGCCCGACGACGACCCGGAGTTCCTGCGCAAGCTCGGTGAGCAGAGCCGGAAGAAGCCGGACGAGGAGTGACACCGGGTGGTGGGGACGCGGGACGTCCCCACCACGACGGTCAGTGGTTCGGGAAGTCGTCGGCGACGGTCGCCGCCAGTTCGAGCAACGCGAGGCGGGTGTCCGGGGCGAGCTTGTCCAGCTCGATCTCGGCGCCCTCCTCCAGGTGCGCGTCGAACGGGATGCGCACGACCGCCCGGCACCGCTGCGCGAAGTGCGCGGACAACTTGTCCAGGTCGACCTTGCCCGATCCGGGCCGCACCGAGTTGATCACCGCGACGGACCGCGCGACCAGGTCCCGGTACCCGTGGGCCTCCAGCCAGTCCAGCGTGGCCGCCGAGGTCTGCGCGCCGTCGACCGAGCCGGACGAGACCAGCACCAGCGAGTTCGCCTGGTCGAGCACGCCGCGCATGGCCGAGTGCATCAGGCCGGTGCCGCAGTCGGTCAGGACGATGTTGTAGAAGAGTTCGAGCAGGCCGACCGTGCGCAGGTAGTCCTGGTCGCTGAACGCCTCCGAGGCCGCCGGGTCCTGTTCGGACGCCAGCACCTCCAGCCGGCTGGGCGACTGGGACGTGTACGCGCGCACGTCGCTGTACTTGGTGATCCGCGAAGCGTCCCGGATCAGGTGGCGGACGGTCGCCGTGGTCTCGCGCGGCACCTTGAGCGCGAGCGTGCCGCGGTCGGGGTTGGCGTCCACGGCGATGACCCGGTCGCCGCGCAACGACGAGAACGTCGAGCCGAGCGTGGTCGTGGTCGTGGTCTTGCCGACGCCGCCCTTGAGGCTGAGCATCGCGATCTTGTAGCACCCGCGCAGCGGCTGGTTGATCCGCGAGATCAGCTCGCGCCGACGCAGGTCGGCCGGGCTCTCGCCGAGGTTGACCAGGCCGCCGGTGATCGAGTGGACCGCCTTGCGCCACCCGGACTGCGGCGGGCGCTTCGACTTCTTGATCAACTGCTGGGACGACACGTCGTGCGCGGTGGTGGGCGGGCGCTGCGGCTGGACGCTCTGCGGGAAGTTGTTCGGGAACCCGCCGGGGTAGGACTGCTGGTGCTGGTGCTGCTGGGCCGGGTGGGGGCCGGACTGCCCGCCCACCGCGTACGGCCCGCTCTGCCCCGCGACGGGGTGGGAACCGCTCTGCCCGGCGACCGGGTAGGCGCCCGAAGCACCACCGCCGACCTGGTACGGACCGCTCTGACCCGCCACCGGGTACGCGCCCGACGGGCCGCCGCCCACCTGGTACGGACCGCTCTGACCCGCCACCGGGTACGCGCCCGACGGGCCGCCGCCCACCGGGTGCGGACCGCTCTGGCCCGCGACGGGGTAGGCGCCCGAAGCGCCGCCGCCCGCCTGGTTCGGACCGTTCTGGCCCGCCACCGGGTAGGCGCCCGACGTGCCGGCGACCTGCTGCGGGTCGGCCTGGCCGGCCGCGGGGTAGGCGCCACCGGCGGTCGGGAACCCGGCCGGCGAGCCCTCGACGGGCAGCGGGTCCAGGTACACCGTCCGCGGGTCGACGTTCCGGTTCTCGTTCACACCCTCGGCACCGGCCGGCGGTTGCCACGACGGTTCAGGATTCTCGTAGCGACCGGTCACCGCTGGGGTCCTCCCTGGGCGCGATTCTGATCGGGACCTCCCCGGCCCCACGTTTCCGACGGTAGTGGGCGCCGAGCGGTTCCACGACAGTGGGTGCGGATCAGCTCACTCCGGCGTACGAATGCAATCCGGTCGTGACCAGGTTGATGAAGAAAAGGTTGAAAACAGTGAGCGCGAAGCCGACGGTGTTCACCCATGCGGCCGGCTTTCCGCGCCAGCCGGCGGTCGCCCGTGCGTGCAGGTACGCCGCGTAGACGACCCACGCCACGAACGACACCGTCTCCTTCGGGTCCCAACCCCAGAAACGGCCCCACGCGGCCTCGGCCCAGATCGCGCCGCAGATGATCCCGATCGTGAAGAGCGGGAACGCGAACACCGTGCTGCGGTACGCGAGCCGGTCGAGCACGTCGGCGTCGGGCAGTCGGGAGAATCGCGCCCGACCGCTGTTCTTGAGCAGGTAGAGCACGCTCGCCACACCGGGCAGCAGGAACAGCCCGGACGACACCGAGATCACCGAAACGTGCACCACGAGCCAGTACGAGCGCAGCGGCGGCGGCACGGGCGCGGCGTCGGCGTACAGCACGGTGCCGCCGAGGAACATCAACGTCACGATCGGCACGAGCACGAACCCGCCGAGCTTGCGCACCGGGAACATGCGCATCAGCACGATCCAGCCGATCACCGCGGCCAGGGTCAGCAACGCCACGTACTCGTACATGTTGCCCCACGGCGCACGCGAGGTCGCGACACCGCGCAGCACCAGGGCGGACAGGTGCAGGAACGCGCCGAGGTAGGTCAGCGCCATGCCCATGCGGCCGAGCTTCTCCGCACGCGACCGCCGGGGCGCCTCGACGACGAGGCCCGGCGTCCACGTGCCGTCCTCGCGGCTGCCGCCGGCGATCGCCATCTCGCGCTCGCGGACCTCGGCCTTGGTCCGGCCGAACGCCAGCTCGCACAGGTAGAGGATGACGGCGAACCAGTAGACGACCACGGTCGCGCCGTAAGTCCAGTCGCTGAACGTCGCCAGTGTGCTGTTGACCGGCATCAGCCGTCCTCCTTGAGCAGGTCCCGGGACAACGGCGTGAACTCCTCGCCGTACCCCGCCTGATCGGTCCGGGCGAGCCCGCCGACCTCGATTACCGTACGCCCGTCCGGTCCGGGTGCCGCGCGTACCCACACCCGGCGGCGCTTGATGCTCAGCGAGGTCGCCAGACCCACGATGACCAGCACCGAGAACGCCAGCACCCACGCCTGCGTCGGGTCGTGGGAGATCTGCAACGACACCCAGTCGCGCACGCCGTCGAAGCGGATGACCGTGCCGTCGTCCAGCGTCAGCGACTCGCCCTGGCGCAGGTTCTGCCGGGCGACCTTGGCGAGCTTGCCGTCGGTGACCATCTGCTGGTCGATGGAGAAGATCGACTGCCCGCGCCCCGAGTCGGTGCCCAGGTCGCCCCGGTAGACGTCGATCGCCACGGCCGGGTCGCGGGCCTCGGGGAACATCGAGTCGAGCAGTTCACCCCGGAACGCGGCCGTCGGCGCGAGCAGCCCGGTGATCGCCAACTGGGAGCGCCGCCGCTGCTCGGCGTCGGGGGTGTCGGGCGGGTCGAACTTGGTCGCGCCCTCGGACGCCAGCGTCACCGTGTTCACCGGCCGCCACTGGGTCGCGCCCGTGCGCGTCTCCCCGTTGGGGAAGGTGACGGTGAACAGCGGCGTGTACCCGTGGCCGAGCAGGTAGACGCGGTCGCCCGCGGTGCGCAGCGGGCTGTTGACCTGGAGCGGGTACGGCCGCCAGGTGTTCGTCTCCAGGTCGTCGCCGGTCTGGTAGCCGATGTCGGCGAGGAACTTGTCGGCCTGGCCGTTGTGCAGGTAGCTCGCGGTGAACTTGTCGACTTTCACGCAGAACGGCGACAGGTCCGTGCCGTCGACCCGCAGGCCGGGCCGGAACGTGTCGTAGTTGAACACGCCGGAGTTGCAGAACTGGCCGCCGTTCGCCTGCACGATGACCTGGCCCTCGTAGCCGAACATCTTGCCCAGCGCGAACGCGATCAGCAGGCCCAGCAGCGCGAAGTGGAAGACCAGGTTGCCGGTCTCGCGCAGGTAGCCGCGCTCGGCGCTGATCGAGCGGGCGCCGTCGGCCTCCTCGCGTTCGACCTGCCGCCAGCCGCGCAACCGCTTGCGGGCACGGGCCAGGACCTCGGCCACGTCCTCCACCGTGTCCGCGGTGGCGTGGTGCGGCAGCCGGGACAGGTTGCGCGGGGTCAGCACGGGCTTGGCCCGCATCTGCTTGAAGTACTCCCACATGCGCGGCACGAGGCAGCCGACCAGCGACACGAACAGCAGCACGTACACGGCCGAGAACCAGAAGCTCGCGTACACGTCGTAGAACTGGAGGTCGTCGAGGAAGCGTCCCCACCAGCCGTTCGCCGCGATGTGCTCGGTGACCTTCTGCGCGTTGAGCGACCGCTGCGGCAGCAGGGCGCCGGGCATGGCGCCGAGCGCGAGCAGGAACAGCAGCGTCAACGCGGTGCGCATGGCCGTGAGACCGCGCCACGTGTTGCGCAGGAACGCCAGACCGGCGGCGAGGTTCCGGGTGGCCACTACAACGGCAGCTTCAGGTCGTTGACCACGGCGTCGCGCAGCCAGCCCACGAATTCGCCCCACACGCCCGTCACCAGCGCGATGCCGACCAGGATCAGCAGCACGCCGCCGAAGATCTGCACGTGCCGGGTGTGCTTGCGCAGCCACCCCGTGACCCGCACGGCCCACCGCGCGCCCAGCGCGATCAGCACGAACGGCAGTCCCAGGCCCAGGCAGTACGCGAGCACGAGCACGGCGCCGCGCGTGGTGGCCGAACCGACCTCGGTGCTGCGCGCCAACGCGAGCACCCCGGCCAGCGTCGGGCCGACGCACGGCGTCCAGCCCAGCGCGAACACACCGCCCAGCAGCGGCGCGCCGAGCAGCCCGGCGCGCGGCCGGCGGTGCAGCCGCACGTCCTTCTGCAACGCCGGGATCAGACCGATGAACACCAGGCCCATGGCGATCGTGATCACGCCGCCGACCCGCTGGAACACGTCCTCGTTGAACCACAGCACGTCGGTCGCGCCGAGCACGGCGAACGACGCGAGCGAGAAGACGACCGTGAATCCGAGGACGAACAGCAAAGCCGCGCCCGCGACCCGGAACCGGCCCTTCTTGGCGTCCTCGTCCGCGCGCACGGCCGGCGCCTCGGCACCGACCAGCCCCGCCAGGTAGGCGAGGTAGCCGGGCACCAGCGGCACGACGCACGGCGACGCGAACGACACGATCCCGGCGACCAGGGCCAGCCCGGTGGCGAGCACCAGCGGGCCGTTGACGGCCAGGTCGGTGATCGGGTTCACGGACGACAGGGTAGGTAGCCGGACCTGAGGGCCCGTGACCGAGGGGTGCTTGGAGAGACCGTGCTCACTGCTCGGCGGCCAGTTCCTTGACCAGCGGAACCAGGTCCGTCGCGATCAGGCCCTCCAGGAACACGGCCGCGACCCGGTGCCGCTTGTCGAGCACGATCGTGGACGGCACGACGTTGGGCGGGTAGCCCCGGAACGCCAGCAGCGTGCGGCCCGACTCGTCGTAGATCGACGGGTAGGTCAGCTTCCGGTTGCGGATGAAGTCGCGGCCCGGTTCGGGCGAGGGCTCCTTCACGTCCAGGCCGAGCACCTGCACGCCCAGCGGGCCCGTCTCGTCCTGCACCTTCTGCATCTCGGGCGCCTCGGTGCGGCACGGCGGGCACCACGCGCCCCAGATGTTGACCACGACGACCTTGCCCTCGTAGTCCGAGAGCGAGATCGTGCGGCCCTCCTCCATCAGGCTCGGGCCGCTCAATCCCTTGATCGGCTTGCGCTCGTCGCCCTCGTAGCGCAGCCGCACCTGGCCGTCGGGCGCGACGAACTGGAACTCGGCGCCCGCGACCACGGCGTCGTCGCCGGTGGCGCACGCCGTCGTGAGCAGCAGGAGCAGGACGGGCAGGAGTCTCCTCACGCGCCCGTCACCCTCGGGTTGGTCGCGCCGACGGGTTCGGTGTAGACCACGCGCACCAGCTCTTCGCCCTGGAAGACCAGGCTGGTCAGCGACGCGAGCGAGCACTCGCGCCGACGCGGGTCGTGCCACATGCGGCGGCCCTCGACGAACCGGCGCAGCGTCCAGATCGGCAACTGGTGCGACACGCACACGGCTTCGTGGCCCTCGGCGGCCAGACGTGCCCGCTGCACGGCGCCGTACATGCGGTGCGCGATCTCCAGGTAGGGCTCGCCCCACGACGGCTTGAACGGGTTGACCAGCTTGGGCCAGTGCTTGGGCGAGCGCAGCGCGCCGTCGCCGACCGCGACCTTCAGGCCCTCGAACCGGTTGTCGGCCTCGATCAGCCGGTCGTCGGTGGCCAGTTCCAGCCGGTGCGAGTCGGCGATCGGCGCGGCGGTCTGCTGGGCGCGGTCGAGCGGGGACGCCACGACGTGCGCGATGTCGTGGTCGCGCAGGTGCTCCGCGACGGTCAGCGCCTGGCGGCGGCCCCGGTCGGACAGCCGGAAGCCGGGCAGGCGGCCGTAGAGGATGCCGGTCGGGTTGTGCACCTCGCCGTGACGGAGCAGGTGGACGACGGTACGGGTCACGGACGGGCCTCCGCTGCGGCACGGGCGGCGTGCGGGAGGGCGTCGGCGATCAGCGCGAAGTCCTCGTCGGTCATGGCCGCGTTGACGAACCACGCCTCGAACGCGCTCGGCGGCGGGTACACGCCCCGGTCGAGCAGGGCGTGGAAGAACGGCGGGAAGCGCCAGGTCTGCGCGGCCTGGGCCCCCGCGTAGTCGACGACCTCGTCGTCGGTGAAGAACACGCTGACCAGGTTGCCCGCGAACTGCACGCGGTGCGCGACACCCGCTTCGGTGAGCGCGGCGGTGAACAGCGCGCCGAGTCGGGACGCGTTGGCGTCGAGCTTGCGGTAGACCTCGTCGTCGGCCGCGCGCAACGTGGCGAGCCCGGCCGCGACGGCGACGGGGTTACCGGACAGCGTGCCCGCCTGGTAGACGGGACCGGCCGGCGCGAGGCGGGCCATGACGTCCGCGCGCCCGCCGAACGCGGCGGCGGGCAGACCGCCGGACATGACCTTGCCGAACGTGTACAGGTCGCCGGGCACGGCCTCCAGGCCGAACCAGCCCGACCGCGAGACCCGGAACCCGGTCATGACCTCGTCCATGACCAGCAGCGCGCCGTGCTCGTGCGCGACCTCGCGCAGCTCGGCGTTGTACTTCGGTGCGACCGCTCCCATGTTGCCGGCGGCGGCCTCGGTGATCACGCAGGCGATCTCGCCCGCGTTCTCCGCGAACGCCTGCCGCACGGCCTCGACGTCGTTGTAGGGCAACACGATCGTGTCGGCGGCCTGGGCGCCGGTGACACCGGGCGACGTGGGCAGTCCGAGCGTGGCGACGCCGGAGCCGGCCTGGGCGAGCAGCGCGTCGACGTGGCCGTGGTAGCAGCCCGCGAACTTGATCACCTTGCGGCGCCCGGTGAAGCCCCGGGCCAACCGGATGGCGCTCATCGTGGCCTCGGTGCCCGAGTTGACCAGGCGGACGCGCTCGACCGGCGCGACCCGGGCGATGATCTCCTCGGCCAGGTCGATCTCGCCCTCGGTGGGCGTGCCGAACGACAGGCCGTTCCCGGCCGCCGCGCGGACCGCCTCGACGACGTCGGGGTGCGCGTGCCCGAGGATCATCGGCCCCCACGAGGCCACGAGGTCGACGTACCGGTTCCCGTCGGCGTCCCACAGGTGGGGACCGTCGCCGCGGACCATGAACCGGGGCGTTCCGCCGACCGAGTGGAAGGCCCGGACCGGCGAGTTCACGCCGCCGGGGATCGCCTCAGCCGCGCGCTCGAACAGAGCCTGGGATCGCGTCGCTGTCACGGAGCCAGTCTCACATGTCTGCCGGTTCGGCCTTCCTCCGACCACGGGTGCGCACGCCGAGCACGGTCTGCCGCACGGCATCGAGCACGAGCACGCCCGCGACCGTGGACAGCGCGATTGCGGCGCCGATCCAGTTGCCCAGGTAGCGCGTCGACTCCAGCGGCGCGTGGTCGGCGACCGGGAAGCTCAGGTGCCGCACGCCACGCTGCCAGCACCAGACGACGGCGAAGCCGAGCAGTACGACGACGATCACCTCGGCGCCCGCGATCAGCGTCCGCTTCGGTTGGTGCAGAGCGGGTTCGACGGTCGTCACGCCGGCCAGCATCTCACGCCCGGAGCGCGAGCAGCTTGACGAGTGCGGCCTGGAGCCCGGCCGGATCGGCGGCCCACGCGCTGACCACCGTGCCGTCGGTCAGCCGCAACGGCACCTCGGTCACCCCTCGGGGCAACGCCCACCCGCCGCCGAGCACGCGTGCGCCCGCACGTGGTTCGGCGACCGCCGACGCGATCTCGGCCACCGACAGCTCCTCACGCCCGAGGTGCAGTGCCTTGGGCGTGAGCCGCACGGCCCTGGCCCGTCGCCGCCCGTTGACCCACACCGCCGTCGCGAGCAGCAGGGCCAGGCCGACGAACAGCCACAGGGTCACGTTCGCCAGGCCGTCGGACAGCGCGTCGACGAGCACCCCGAGCAGGGTCAGCGCCGGTGCCACCAGTACCGGCCACCACGAACCGCCGGACTCCGCGTACAGGGTCGGCTGCTCCACTCACGCCTCCCGGTACCAGTCGCGCGTGCCGGGACCGAAGCTCGCCACGACGGCCGCGATCGACAGCAGCAGCCGGGTCGGCAGCACGATCCACTCGACCGCGACGGAGTCGCCGCGCGCGGCGCCGACGATCTGCCCGACGAGGATGAAGCCGAGCAGGAGCACACCCAGGCTGACCCCGATCCGCCCGGACCGGCTGCCCGCCCGGACCAGGAACGCACCCCACCCGATCGCCACGGCGACGCACACCGAGGCGAAGAGCGGCATCGCCAGTCCGACGGGGTCGAAGCCGGGCTCGGCGACCACGATGAGCACCGTGCCCAGCGGCCACAGCAGGGCGGTCGCCAGCCACAGCGCGAACGCCAGGTGGATCATCGCCGGCCGGCGCGGCACGGGCGCCAGGTTCTGGTCGATCCCGCGCATCCCACCCGGTGTCGTCATCGCCCCTCCGCGTTCAGGTAGAGACCGGTCTCCCGGGAGAACATCGGCACGACGGCCGCGATCGTCACCAGGACGAGCAGTCCGGCCCACCAGCGGCAACCAGGCAGACGGCACAGCCCCGACCGACAGCGGTCATGCGTCCACTGTGCCTCACCGGGCGCGCGGAATCCCGAGGATCAGAACTTCGGGCGCTTGTGCGCGAGGTAGAACGCGTTCGGCTTGCCCATGAACAGCAGCACCACGGCCACCACCGCGAGGAACGTCACCGCCAGCCCGATCACCGACCGGTTGCCGAACACGTACAGGATCGACAGCACGGTCAACGCCGCCAGCGAGATCCGGGCCCAGTTGCGCCCACGCCGGGCCTGGAAGGCGAAGAACGCCCCGAGCACCGCGATCAGCAGGTAGAACACGACCGGCACGACGATGTTCGTCGTCACGACGACGTCGAGCTGCTCCGGCGTCAGCGTCCGGCCGAAGTCGGACTCGCGGATCGCCTGCTCCAGCACGGCCCGCTGGGTGGGCAGGAACAGCGCGCTCGCCCCCGACACCACCGCGACGACGATCCAGATCCAGTACGCGGCGCGCACCTCGGTCGGCACGGGCAGCGTGGCGGGCGAGGAATCCTCGGTGCTGGTCACGGCGCTGACGCTAGATCGGCCGACCGGATCGTGTCCACCTCAGACCACGCCGCCGACGGCACGTGCGCGCGTCACCGCGGCGAAGTACGCCGACGAAGCACTCCGGTACATCAGCACCGCGGCCGTGCCGTCGAGCGCCGCCGTCACCAACCCGGCGACCACGTCCACGGCGGTCACCGCCACCCCGGCGGCAGCGGCGGCACCGCTCACCACCAACAGGGACCGCCCCAGCCCGACGAAGACGCCGATCGCACCGAACACCGTCAGCACGACACGCGCCCAGTTGCGCCCGGAGAGCATCCGCCTGGACAGCAACGCGTACACGAGCACCAGCAGGCCACCGAACAGCAGGCCGACCACGATGCTGCCGTTGACGGTCAGGTCGATCTCGTCCTGGCCGAGGCCGGGGTTCTGCCGCAGCAGCTCGTCGATCAGCATGTCCCGGTCCGCGAGCTGCACGACGAACCGCAGCATCCCGACCAGCGCGCTGGCCACCCACAGCAGCCGCGAGATCTCCAGGACCCTGGGCGGGGTCATTCCCGGTCCAGCCAGCCGGCGGCCTCGGCCGCCCAGTACGTCAGCACGATGTCCGCACCGGCGCGGCGGATCGACGTCAACGTCTCCAGCACGGTCCTCCGCCGGTCGATCCAGCCGTTCGCGGCGGCGGCCTCGACCATCGCGTACTCGCCGGAGATCTGGTACGCCGCGACCGGCACAGTGGACAGTCGCGCCACCTCGGCCAGCACGTCCAGGTACGGCAGGGCGGGCTTGACCATGACCATGTCCGCGCCCTCGGCGAGGTCCAACTCGACCTCGCGCAACGCCTCGCGCCCGTTGGCCGGGTCCTGCTGGTAGGTCTTGCGGTCGCCTTGGAGCTGCGACTCGACCGCGTCGCGGAACGGCCCGTACAACGCCGACGCGTACTTGGCCGAGTAGGCCAGGATCCCGGTGTCGGCGAACCCGGCTTCGTCCAGGGCGGACCGGATGAAGCCGATCTGCCCGTCCATCATCCCGCTCGGCCCGACGACGTGGGCGCCCGCGCGCGCCTGCGCGACGGCCATCTCGCCGTAGACCTCCAACGTGGCGTCGTTGTCCACCTGGCCGGTCGGCGTGAGCACGCCGCAGTGGCCGTGGTCGGTGAACTCGTCGAGGCAGCAGTCGGACATCAGCACCGTGTCGTCGCCGAGTTCGGCGCGCAGGTCCTCCAACGCCACGTTGAGGATGCCGTCCGGGTCGGTCGCGCCGGAGCCGACCGCGTCCCGCTCGGCCGGGACGCCGAACAGCATCAGCCCGCCGACGCCCGCCCGAACCGCCTCGACGGCGGCCTTGCGCAGCGAATCGCGGGTGTGCTGGAGCACGCCCGGCATGCTCTTGATCTCCACGGGCGCCGACGCGCCCTCCTTGACGAACATCGGCAGCACGAGCTGGCGCGGCCGGACGGTCGTCTCGCTGACGAGGCGGCGCAACGCGGCCGTGGTGCGCAACCGGCGTGGGCGGTGTGCGGGGAACACGTCCAACTCCCTGGGAAACGAGATCGGGGCCGCCTCGCAGCGGCCCCGATCAGTTCACGAACGACGCAAACGCTTGGTCTTGCGCGGCGGGGGCAACGCGCCCTCCGCGCGCAGCCGGGCCGCGTGCTGCGCCAGCGCGTCGACCAGCGCGGGCACGTTGGCGTCCTCGGGCTGCACGTCGACCCGGAGGCCGAACTCGCGGGCGGTCTCGGCCGTCTGCGGGCCGATGCACGCCACGAGCGTGCGGGCGTGCGGCTTGCCCGCGATGCCGACCAGGTTGCGGACCGTGGACGACGAGGTGAAGCACACCGCGTCGAACCCGCCCGACTTGATCATCTCGCGGGTGTCGGCGGGCGGCGGAGCGGCGCGGACCGTGCGGTACGCGGTCACGTCGTCGATCTCCCAGCCGCGTTCGCGCAGACCCGCCGCGAGCGTCTCGGTGGCGATGTCGGCCCGGGGCAGCAGCACGCGGTCCACCGGGTCGAGGATGTCGTCGTACGGCGGGAAGTCCGCCAGCAGGCCCTCGGACGACTGCTCGCCGGACGGGACCAGTTCGGGGATGATGCCGAAGCCGCGCACCTTCGCCGCCGTGGCCTCGCCGACGCAGGCGATCTTCACGCCGGAGAACGCGCGGGCGTCCAACCCGAACTCGCGGAACTTCTCCCACACCGCACGGACGGCGTTGGTCGACGTGAACACCACCCACTGGTAGCGGCCGTCGACCAGGCCCTTGACCGAACGCTCCATCTGCGCCGGGCTGCGCGGCGGCTCGACCGAGATGGTCGGCACCTCCACGGGGATCGCGCCGTGCGCGTGCAGCCGGTCGCTCATCGCGCCCGCCTGCTCCTTGGTGCGCGGCACGAGCACCCGCCAGCCGTACAGGGCGCGGGACTCCCACCAGGACAGCCTGGTGCGGTTGGCGACCGCGCTGCCGACCGTGACCACGAGCGGTCCGGCCAACTCGCCCGCGTCGGCCGCGAGCGAGGCCAGCGTGGTGTCCACGGTCCGCTGCCCGAAGCCGGTGCCGTCGACCGTCACCGCGACCGGGGTCTGCGGCGCGAGGCCGTTCTCCACCAACGACGACGCCGCCTCGGCGAGGTGGCTGCCGGTGGCGTGCAGCACGAGCGTGCCGGGCGCGGCGGCCAGGCCGGCCCAGTCCTCCACGCCGCGGACGTCGGCCTCGGTGTGCACGGCGCCGAGCGCGACGCCGGCGTAGGCGGGCACGGCCGTGCCCGCCGGGACGCCGGGCACCACGTCGAACGCGATCGTGGTCTTGGAGACCGCGTTGGCCTCCTTCACCACGGAATCGAGCGTCAGCGGGTCGCCGGCGACCAACCGGACCACCGCGCTGCCGTTCTTCGCCTCGGCGACCAGGTCCTTGGCGACGTCGGCGGGGTCGCCGACGGCGGGCCTGACCTCCACTCCGGACGGTACGAGCGCCACCACGTCGGAGGGCACGTCCGGGTCCGTCACCACCAGGTCGGCCTTGGCGAGCAGGTCGCGGGCTCGAACCGTGAGCAACCCGGTGTCTCCCGGGCCGGAGCCGACGAACGCGACTCGTCCGGGGGTCTTGCGTGCGCGGTTCATCTGGGCACTCCCCATCAACTACGCCCCGCCGGCCGCACTGCGGCACTGCCGGAGAGGTCGAGCAACTCGGCGGCCAGCGCGCGGCCGAGTTCCTCTGCTGCGGTCAAGTCACCGGTGGCGGACGCGCGGAAAAGGTCGCCGTCCGCCGCGGCCACGACCCCGCGCAACGACAGGCGCAGGACCACCGCGCCGTTGTCGTCGAGGTCTTCCACCACATCGGCCAGTGCGCCGACCGGCGCGCTGCACCCCGCTTCGAGCGCGGCCAGCATGGCGCGCTCGGCGGCGACAGCGGCCCGACTGGCCGAATCGTCCAGAGTGGACTGGAGCAGGTGCTCGGTGTCGACGTCGTCGACCCGGCATTCCACCGCCAGCGCGCCCTGTGCGGGCGCCGGGAGCATCTGGATCGGCTCCAGGGTCTCGGTGATCTCGGCGGTGCGGCCGAGACGGAAGATGCCCGCGCGGGCGAGCACGACGGCGTCCAGTTCGCCGTCGGCCACGCGGCGGATGCGCGAATCGACGTTGCCGCGCAACGGCACCACGTCGAGGCCGAGGCCGAGCGCTTCGAGCTGCGCGGCCCGACGGGGCGAACCCGTGCCGACCTTGGCGCCGGCGGGCAGTTCGCCCAGCGTCAACCCGTCGCGGGCGACGAGCGCGTCGCGCGGGTCCTCGCGCGGCGGCACGGCCGCGAGCGACAGCCGCGGGTCCGGTGCCGTCGGCAGGTCCTTGTAGGAGTGGACGGCGATGTCGACCTCGCCGTCGGCCAGCGCGTCGCGCAGGGCCGAGGTGAACACCCCGATCCCGATCTCGGCGATGGGCGCGGACGAGCGGTCGCCGGGCGTGGAGACCGTGACGATCTCGATCTCGGCGCCGGCCGCGCGCAACGCGTCGGCCACGTGACCGGTCTGCGCGAGTGCGAGCGCACTGCCGCGCGTGCCGATCCTCAGGGTGCGGTTCACCGCGGTTCACCTTTGGGTCGCGTCGTGTGGGGGGAGCTGACCGCCGAGGGCATCTGCGGGTCGAGGCCGAACAGCTCGCGCAGCGCGTCGGCGTAGCCGTCGCCGCCGGGCGCCGCCGCCAGTTCCTTGACCCGGACGGTCGGCGTGTGCAGGAGCTTGTCGACGACCCGGCGCACGGTCTTGGCCAGTTCCGCGCGCACGGTGCCGTCCAGGGCGGGCAGCCGGGAGTCGAGCCGGAGCAGTTCGGCGTCGACCACCTCGGCGGCGCGTTTGCGCAGTGCCGTGACGGTCGGCGTGACGCCGGCCGAGCGCTGCCCGGCCAGGTAGGCCCGGACCTCCTCGGCCACGATCTCCGCGGCGCGCAGGGCGTCCTGCCCGGTCGGGGCGTCGGACAGCCTGCGCTGCAGGGTCTCCAGGTCGACCACGCGCACGCCGGCCAGCAGCGCGGCGGCGGGGTCGACGTCCTTGGGCAGGCCGAGGTCGCAGACGACCAGCGGACGCCCGGGTTCGCGGTCGCCGATGTGCTCGGCGCCGACGACGGTGTCCACCGAGCCGGTGCACGCGAACAGCACGTCGGCGCGGGCCACCTGGGTGACCAGGTCGTCCAGACCACTGGAGCGGGCCGTGATGCCGTCCGCGACCAGCGCGGCGGCCAGCCGGGCGCCGTTGGCGGCGGTGCGGTTGGCGACGACGACCTCGCCGATGCCGGCCCGGCGCAGGTGGGCGGCTGCCAGCCCGCCCATGGCGCCCGCGCCGACGATCAGCGCCGAACGGCCGGCGAGCCCGCCGAGCACGGTCGCCGCGTCGTCGAGCGCCTCGGAGACGACGCTCGCGCCGGACTGGTCGATGCCGGTCTCGCTGTGCACCCGCTTGCCGGCCCGCAGCGCCTGCTGCACGAGTTCGTGCAGCGTGCGTCCGACCGCACCGACCCGGTCCGCGGCGCCGTACGCGGCGCGGAGCTGGCCGAGGATCTGGGACTCGCCGACGACCATGGAGTCCAGGCCGCCCGCGACGGAGAACAGGTGCTCGACGGCCGCCGCCGAGTAGTGCACGTACAGGTGTTCGAAGAGGTCGGGGGGCTCGGCGCCGGCCTGCCGGGCGAGCACCTCGACGACCTCGTTCATGCCGCCGTGGAACGTCTCGACGACGGCGTAGACCTCGACCCGGTTGCAGGTCGACAGGAGCACGGCCTCGGACACGCTCGGCGCCTTGATGAGCTGGTCGAGGACCTTGCCCAGGTCGGCGTCCGCGATGGCGGCGCGCTCCAGCACGGGTACCGGCGTGGTGCGGTGGGACAGACCGACGACGAGCACGCTCATGCCGTCACCGCGTCCCGAATCACAACCCGCACGATCACGGGCGAATCACCACCCCGTCCACACCGACGCCGTTGACCACGTCCCCGGCGGCCTCGTCGGCCCGCCTCGCGACGTGGAACGACAGGATCTGCATCTCGACCGCCAGGTCGACCTTCCGCACCTCGACGTTGTCCGGCACTTGGAGGACGACGGGTGCGAAGTTCAGGATGCACTGGACTCCGGCGGATACCAAACGGTCGCAGACGGCCTGGGCCGCCTGCGGCGGCGTGGCGATGACGCCGATGGAGATCTCGCGCTCGGTGCAGACGGTCACGATGTCGTCGATGTGGTGCACCGGGATGCCGCCTACCGGCACACCGGTGAGGTCGTCGTCGATGTCGAACAGCGCGGCGACCGGGAAACCCCGGCTGCCGAAGCCGCCGTAATTGGCCAGCGCGTGACCAAGATTACCGATCCCGACGACCGCGACGGAGTGCTTGCGCGTCAGTCCGAGGATGCGCTCGATGTGGCCGACGAGGACCTCGACGTCGTAGCCGACGCCCCGCGTGCCGTACGAGCCGATGTAGGACAGGTCCTTGCGCAGCTTCGCCGAGTTGACCCCGGCCGCGCCCGCCAGCTCCTCGCTGGAGATGGTCGTCACGCCCTGGTCGCCGAGTCCGGACAGCACCCGCAGGTAGACCGCGAGTCGCGCGACGGCCGCCTCGGGTATGGCGCGGGCGCGTTCGCGGACGTCGGCGGCCGGCTCGGGTGTGGTCGTCGCCGGGCTGGTCACGACCTCGTCACCTTCGCCCCGCTGAGCCGCCACGCTGGTACTCCTCGACGTCGGACGCACTGACCCGCCGGGCACCTTCACCAGCGGAGTGATGATTCCACCGTACCGCTTGTGAACGCATGCACAAAGTCGGCGCCGACAGCCCTCGCGTGCACGTGCACCTGCATGAACGATGCAGTGCTCCCCCATGTTCGAACCCCCCACACGAAAGGTGGGCCGCCCCCCGGCGCGGATACGCGGGGACGACCCACCTTCAGGTGAAAACGGGGAGCGGATCAGGCGGCGGGCGGCGTGAGCACCTTGCCGATGACGAACACGGTGGCGTTCTTGGTCGGGATGTTGCCGCACAGCACGGGCGCGCCGTCGACGGTCAGCGAGTCGCCCGAGCCCGCGATCTTCAGCTCCTGGTTGGTGAGGGACTTCACGGTGCCGGCGGCCTTGAGACCGGCGGCGTCGTAGCGCTTGGCCACGACGTGGTACTGGAGGATCTTGCCCAGCGCGGCCGGGTCGGCGGCCAGCTCGGCGAACTTGGCGTCGCCAAGCTCGGCGAACGCGGGGTCGGCGGGCGCGAACACGGTCAGCGACGCCTGCGAGTTGAGCGTGTCGACCAGGTTCGCCGCCTTGACGGCCGCGACGAGCTTCGTGAGCAGCGGGTTGTTGCTCGCGGCCGTGGCGACCGGGTCGGTCACCATGCCCTCCAGCGAGCCCTTGTTCGACGGGTCCTGCGGGACGCTCGCACATCCGGGGCCGAACACGTCCGACGTCTTGGTGACGCCGTCCGACGCGGCCATCGCGGTCGACGACGTCCCCGCCGCGGCCGACGTGGTGCTCGACGACGTCGAGGCCGTGTCGTCCGAGCTGCACGCGGTCAGCGTGAGGGACGCGGCGGCCAGGGCGGCGACGGCGGCGATCATGGTCTTCCGCACTGCGGATCACTCCTCAAGATTTCTTAACCGGCTTCGGTGGTCACTAAGACGTTCGAAGCAGCGCCCGATCCGGTTCTACTCAACGGTGAAGAAAATCGAGTGCCACCCGGTCGCGCCATCCGGAATGGGCTCGACCCGCTCCTGGGGCTGGGTGAAACCGTTCTTGTCCGTAGCGCGCACTTCGACCGTGTGTCCCCCGTTGGGGAGATCGAGCGCGATCCGCCACATCCGCCACGTCACCGCGTTCACATGGGCGGCCAGCGTGGTCTGCTGCCACGGCCCGCCGTCGACCCGCAACTCGACCTTGGCCACGCCCACGGGTTGCGCCCACGCGACACCCGTGACCACGACCTTCGACCCCTTCACCGTCGACAGCCCCAGCGGCCGGTCGATGCGCGACATGGGCTTGATCGGCCCGCGCTCACCCCAACCCCGGTTCAGCCAATAGGCTTTTTTCGCCGCGAATGTGGTGATCTCCAGGTCGACGACCCACTTGGTCGCGGACACGTAGCCGTAGAGGCCGGGCACGACCAACCGCGCCGGGAAGCCGTGCTCGGGCGGCAGCGGTTCGCCGTTCATGCCCAACGCGATCAGCGCGCCGCGCTCCTCCTCCAGCACGACGTCGATCGGGCTGCCCGCCGTCCAGCCGTCGACGCTCGTGGAGAACAACTGGTCGGCACCGGGCTTCACCCCCGCCTCCAGCAGCACGTCCCGCAACGGCACGCCCACGAAGTTCGCGGTGGACGTGTACGGCCCACCGACCTCGTTGGACACGCACGTCATGGTGATCGTGCGCTCGACCAGGTCACGGCGGCGCAGGTCCTCGAAGCGCAGGTTCAGCTCGCGGTCGACCAGGCCGTGCACGCGCAGGCTCCAGTCCTCGGCCCGCACGCGTGGCACGGTCAACGCCGTGTCCACGCGGTAGAAGTCGGCGTTCGACGTGATGAACGACGGCGTGCCCTCGCCCTGGAAATCCGCGTCGACCGGGATGGCCGGCGCCTTCGTGCGGGGCGTCAGGTCGCCGACCGCGCGCCGCGACTCCTCGACGTCGACGCGGTCGCCGAGCAGCCGGCCCGCACCCGCCGCGAGCACGGCCGCGCCCGCGACCAGCAGGAAGTTACGCCGGCCCGGACCGTCGAGCGGTCCGGTGCGGTGCAGCCACCGGAACACCGCGACCCCGACCGCCAGGCTCGCGATCGGCGCGAGCACGCCCAACGCGTCCGTGTCCGGCCGGTAGAGCACGGCGCCGACGCCCACCAGCCCGAGCACCACGGCGAACACCGTGCCCGGCAACGGCGACCGCCGGGACAGCAGTCCGGCGAGCACGGCCAGACCCGCGATCACCAGGGCCATGCCCAGCAGCAGGACGAGCTTGTCGTAGGTGCCGAACGTGCGGACGGCGAAGTCCTTCAGGAACGACGGCGTGAAATCGATCGCGGTGTTGCCGACGGCCAGGTACGGCGACGCGCCCGTGCCGACCAGACCCGCGACGAGGTGTCCGGCGGCGAGCGCGGCGGCGACGGCCAGGACACCGATCAGTGCGGCGGTCCAACGCTTCATACCGGGGATTCGACACCGGGCCCGGTCCGGTTCGCCTGTCGACGCGGGTGGATCGGGTGACCGGTGTCGGCGTTTCAGCGCAGCGCGGCGCGCAACCGGTCCTCTTCGACCGACCAGTACCCGTGCTCGTCTCCGTCGACGAGGATCACCGGCACGCGGTCGCCGTACTCGGCACGCAGTTCACGGTCGGTGTCGACGTCGACCACCTCCCACGGCACGCCGAGTTCGCCGCAGATCCGGTCCAGATCGGCCTTGGCCTGGTCGCAGGCGTGGCAGTCGACGCGGCCGAGCAGGGTGACGCGATGGCTCATGGCGGCCATCATCCCAGCGGCAGCCGCAGGCGTGAGCGGGCCAGCTTGCCGGTCGGCGAGTGCGGCAGCGCGGTGGCGAACTCGACCACGGTCGGCACCTTGAACTTGGCCAGCCGCGTCGCGCAGTGCTCCTTGACCGCGTCCTCGGTCAGCGTCACGCCTTCGGCGGGCACGAGCACGGCCTTGACCGTCTCGCCGGTCCGCTCGTCCCGCACGCCGACCGCCGCCGCCTCCACGACGCCGTCGAGCTGGCAGAGCACGCGTTCGACCTCGTGCGGGTAGACGTTGAAGCCGTTGACGATGATCAGATCGCCCGCGCGGTCCACGAGGTGCAGGTCGCCCTCGCCGTCGAGGTAGCCGACGTCGCCGGTGCGGAACCAGCCGTCGGCGTCCGGGCCGTCCACGCCGTCGGGCCAGTAACCGCTGAACAGGTTGTCGCCGCGGGCGGCGACCAGGCCCGTGCCGTTCTCGTCGTCCTCGCCGATCGGGCGGCCGTCCGAGTCGACCAGGCGCACGTCCACACCGGGCAGCGGCCGGCCGACCGAGCCGGGCTTGGGTGCGCCGCCGAGCGTGGTCGTGAGCACCGGGCCGGTCTCGGTCAGGCCGTAGCCCTCGAACACGGGCAGGCCGACCGCCTGCCACAGCTCGACGAGCAGACCGGGCGAGAGCGGCGCGGCGCCGGAGGTGAACAGGCGGACCGTGGCCAGGTCGGTGCGCAGCCGCTCGACCGGTTCGGCCAGGATCGCCTGGTACATCGGGGGAACGCCGACGACGGTGGTCACCCGGTGCTCGGCGATCGCGGTCAGCGCGCTGTCCGCGTCGAAGCGTTCGAGCAGCACGGCCGTGGCACCCGCGCCGGCGACCTGGAACAGGCCGGGGCCCAGGCCGTAGACGTGGAACAGCGGCAACGCCAGCAGCACGCGGTCCCCGGCCGTGACCGGTGCCGGGCGCAGCGTCGCGCACTGCGTGATGTTGGCCAGCAGCGCGCGGTGGGTCAGCATCGCGCCGCGCGGCACGCCGGACGTGCCCGACGTGTAGGCGAGCACGGCCAGGTCCTCGCCGCCGCCCCGGGTCTCGAACGGCTCGCCGGGCGCGTCGGCGGGCGGGTGCCCGGCGTCGACGACGAGCCGGGCGCCGCTGTCCGCGAGCGCGCGGCGGGTCTCGGCCTCGGGGTGGTTCGGTCCCACGGGTACGAGCACCGCGCCCGCGCGCAACGCACCGAACACCGCGACCGCGAACGCCGGTCCGGTGGGCAGGCGCACCAGCACCCGGTCGCCGGGTTCGACGCCCGCCGCGACCAGGCGGTGCGCCTCGGCGTCGGCGAGCGCGTCGATCTCGCTCCACGTGAGCGAGAGGCCACTCGTGACATCGACCAGTGCGACGTGCTTGGGTCCACGGTGTGCGGCACCGCGGACCAGGTCGGCGACGTTGCGTGCGGGAGTGGTCAAGGCGACCTCCTGGGGACCACGACGGACCTCGTCCGCAGTCTTCCACGTGTCGCCGTCGTCACGCAGCGCATTTGCACCACGGGCGACCAGGCGACCCCTACCCGGGAGTAGCAAGCCGTAGGGATGTCTCGGGCAGATGACCGCACAGGCGGCCTCCGAGGGCGCCTCCCGACCGAACCGGACGCTCCGTACGCTTTGGAGCACGGGAGGGCGGGCCAGCACGATCGAGAGCGTGGACACCGACGCGGCCGAGGAGCCGTGGGACCTCGTCCGTGCCGCTCAGAAGGGCGACACGGACGCGTTCGGCGTGCTCTACGACCGGTACGTGGACATCGTCTACCGATACGTGCTGTTCCGGGTGGGTGACCGCACGCTGGCGGAGGACGTGACCAGCGAGACGTTCCTGCGCGCGCTGCGGGGCATCGGGTCGATCAGCTACCAGGGCCGTGACGTGGGCGCGTGGTTCGTGACGATCGCCCGCAACATCGTGTTCGACCACGTGAAGTCCAGCCGGTACCGACTGGAGGTCACCACCGCGGAACTGGCGGACAACCGCGAGGTCGCGGACGGTCCCGAACAGGAGGTGTTGACCGACGCGGCCAACGCCGAACTGCACCGCTGCGTCGCCCAATTGGGTGCCGACCAGCGGGAATGCATCACCCTCCGTTTCATCCAGGGCTTGTCCGTAGCCGAAACGGCCGCGAGGATGGGACGCAACGAAGGCGCCATCAAGGCCCTGCAACACCGTGCGGTGCGCCGATTGGCGAGGATGCTGCCGTCGTGGCTGCGGTGAGGACCGGCGCGTAACCCGGGTCGACATCGGGTCGTTACCGGTGCAGGAACCCGGCGGGACGGTTGCGGAAATGGTGGGCAGAGGGATCACGCCTCTTGGGCGTCGCAGGGAGCGCGAGCGATTCGCCCGCGCCGTCGACGCACAGCCCGGCGAGGTGGACCCCGGGTCGCCGTTCGCGGCCGAACTCGCCGTCGTGGCCGGATTGCGGGACTCCGCAGCCTTGGCCGCGGCCCTGGACCCCACCACCCCCGGCCCCGACGAGGCCGCCCGTTCCCGCATGCGTGCCCGCATCCTGACCGGCCTGACCACCCCGGACCTGACGACGCCGGACGCCGGCAGCCCTTCTTCCGGCAGTACCCCCGCCGGCGGCAACCCGCCCGACACCGACGCGATCTCCGAGCCTGCGCCCCGGGGCGACGCACCGGGCACGGCGGTCCAAGCCGCCGCCGACCCGATGGTGACCAACCCGACGGCGGCCGGCAACGACACCCGCCACCCCACCCCGGTACCCCGACCCCGCACGCACTCCGCCGACCCGACCGGCCTCCGCGACTCCGACCCGACCGCGCCCCAGGGGAACCGGGAGCCGACGCCACCCCCTCCCACCCGGCTTGACCGCCGCCGCTCCCGCGCCGGGACGCGTGGCCGGATCGCGGTCGCCGCCGCGGCCGGGTTGCTGCTCGTCCTCTCGCTCGCGGGCACGAGCCTTCTCCTCAGCCGCGACGCGCTGCCCGGCGACGCGCTCTACGGCTTCAAGCGCACCGCCGAATCGGCGTCCCTCGGCCTGACCTTCGACGAGGAGGACAAGGGCTACAAACGCCTGGAGTTCGCGACCGCGCGCGTCGACGAGCTGACCACGCTCACCGACCGCAACCCGGACGGCGGCGGGCCGCTCGGCGGTTATCTCACCGCGCTGACCGACTTCGACTCCGACGCGGCGGCGGGCGCACGGTCCCTGGCCGCGACCACCGACCCGAGCACGCTCACCGCGTTGACCGAGTGGGCGAACGCGCAGGCCGACCGGCTGGCCCGGCTGCGCCCGGACCTGCCGGCCGAGGCCGGGTCGCGCGCGGACGCGTCGCTGGACCTGCTCGGCCGGATCGCGCGGCGGGCCGCTGACCTGGCCACCCGCGTCGGCTGCGCGGTGATCACGTCGGGCGGGGTCGACGAGGTCGGTCCGCTCCCGGCCGCCGAAGCGTGCACGCCCGGCACCCGGCAGAACCCGACCACTCCCGGACAGCCCGCGCCGACCACTCCGGGCGGCGCCGTCACGGCCACGACTCCCGGCGGCACCGCCGCACCGCCCGCCGGCACGGTGACCGGCGGTCCCGGCGTGCCCTCCGCGCAGTTGCCCGTGCCGCCCGCGACGACCGTGCCGACGACGTCCGGCCTGCCCTTGACGCTGCCGCTTCCGTTGCCGCTGCCCGGTCTCAGCGGCTGATCGCTACCCTTGACCCCATCGGATCAACGGGAGGCGTCGACGTGGTGAGGAGGCGGGTGGTGGAAGGCACGGCAGAGCGCGAACGGCTCGCCGAACTGGCCGGTCAGGCCTCGGCCGAGGCCGCGCTCGCCGTCGGTCCCGGCCTGGAGACGGCGGCTGCGACGGACCTGACCGCGGCGGCGTTCTTCGACGTGGACAACACCATGATGATGGGCGCGTCGATCTTCCACTTCGCCCGCGGCCTGGCCGCGCGCAAGTACTTCAAGAACTCCGACCTGATGGGGTTCGCCTGGCAGCAGATCAAGTTCCGGGTCGGCGGCCGGGAGGACCCGCAGAGCGTCAAGGCGTCCCGTGAGCAGGCGTTGTCGTTCGTGGCCGGCCGGTCGGTGGCCGAACTCGTCGCGCTCGGCGAGGAGATCTACGACGAGCTGATGGCCGACAAGATCTGGACCGGCACCCAGGCCCTGGCGAAGATGCACCTGGACGCGGGCCAGCGGGTGTGGCTGGTCACCGCCACCCCGGTGGAGCTGGCCCGGATCATCGCCCGCAGGCTGGGGCTGACCGGCGCGCTGGGCACCGTGTCCGAGTCCGAGGACGGCATCTACACCGGCAAGCTCGTCGGCGACCTGCTGCACGGCCGGGCCAAGGCGCACGCGGTCCGCGCGCTGGCCGCGAAGGAAGGCCTGGACCTGCGGCGCTGCACCGCGTACTCGGACTCGGTCAACGACGTGCCCATGCTGTCGGTCGTGGGCACGGCGGTGGCGGTCAACCCGGACTCGGGCCTGCGCGAGGTGGCCCGCAAACGGGCGTGGGAGATCCGCGACTTCCGCACCGGCCGCAAGGCGGCCAAGATCGGCGTCCCGTCGGTGCTGGGCGCCGGCGCCGTGGCCGTGGCCGCCGGCCTCGCCTACCGCCGCCGCCAGTGACCCGCGAGTCCTCCGCTCAGGCACCCTGAAACACGCACTCGGACAGTACGAAACACGCACTCAGGCACCGCGAAATACGCACTCGGGCAGCACGGAATGCGCTCTCAGCCCAGGAACACGTTGCGCCGCTGCGTGAGCAGCCGGTACAGGGTCTGCTGGATGGTCTCCCGCACCTGGTCGGTCAGGTTGAACACGAGCATCGGGTCGTCCGCCGCGTGCTCACCGTGCCCGTCCGTCCGGATCGGCTCGCCGAACTCGATGTACCACTTCGACGGCAACGGCACCGCGCCCAACGGCCCCAGCCACGGGAACGTCGGCGTCACCGGGAAGTAGGGGAACCCGAACAGCCTGGCCAACGGCTTGATATCCCCGATCTTCGGGTAGATCTCCTCCGCGCCCACGATCGCGCACGGCACGATCGGCACCCCGGCCTTCAACGCCGCCGACACGAACCCGCCGCGCCCGAACCGCTGGAGCTTGTACCGGTCCTTGAACGGCTTGCCGATGCCCTTGAACCCCTCCGGCCACACGCCCACCAGTTCTCCGGAGCGCAGGAGCCGTTCCGCGTCCGGGTGGCACGCCAGCGTCTGCCCGGACTTGCGCGCCAACGCGCCGAGCACGGGCGTGCGGAACACCAGGTCGGCGCCGAGCATGCGCAGGTGCCGGTGCGCGGGGTGGTCGACGTGCACGCCGTACGCGGTCATCAGGGCGTCCAGCGGCAACGTGCCCGAGTGGTTGGCCACGAGCAGCGCCCCGCCTTCGGCCGGTACGTGGTGCAGCCCGATCGTCTCGACCCGGAACCACTTCTCGTACAGCGGTTTCAACGGCGGCATCAGCACGTTCGCGGTGAGGTCGCGGTCGAAGCCGAACTCGTCGATCTCGTACTCGCCCTCCAGCCGCCGGCGCGCGAACGCGAACAGGTCGGCCAGCCGCCGCTCCCAGTCCCCGCTCATCGCCCGTCCCCGCGCAGCCACGAGACCAGATCCAGCGCACGGTGCTCCACGGAGGCCACCAGGTCGCGGTCCACGACCGGCCGCAGGCCGCGACCGCTGACGTAGTCGTCGAACGCTTGGAGCGTGGTCCACCGGGGCGTGAACCCGAACCGCTCCTTGAGCGGCGTGGTGTCCACGACCCGGCCCCAGTTGAGGAACCGCATCTGGTCGGGTGAGAAGTCGACGAGCCGCGCGCCCCGGAACACGCGTCCGGTCAGCGGCACGGCCGGGCTCGGCACGGGCAGGTTGACCCGGCCCGCGCGGCGGATGGCCTGGGAGAGCATCAGCACCCCGTCCCCGCCGACGTTGAACACGCCGGGCAGGTCGTGGCGGACCGCGCGGTCGAGCACGGCCAGCGCGTCCTCGGCGTGCAGAAGTTGCACGCGCGCGTCGTAGCCGAGCACGGTCGGCACGACCGGCAGGGCGAAGTACCTGGTCAGAACGGTGTCGATGCGTGGGCCGATGAAGTTGGCGAACCGCAGCACGGTCACGTCCACGTCGGGCCGGCGGCGGGAGAACGAGCGCACGAAACCTTCGACCTCGACGGCGTCCTTGGCGTACCCGCGTGACGGGAGGTCCTTGGGACCCATCTCCTCAGTGAACACGGCCGGGTCACGCGATGACGCGCCGTACACGGCCGTGGTCGACTTGACGACGAGTTTGCGCACGTGGGGCGACTGCTGGCAGGCGGCGAGGAGCTGCATCGTGCCGAGGACGTTCATCTCCTTCATCGCGGTCCGCCCGGTCGGCCCGGCGGGGTTCGCCGTGACGGAGGCGTGCACGACGGTGTCCACCTGGGCGGTGGCGACGACCTTGGCGATGAGGGGGTTGCGGATGTCGGCGCGCACGAACTCGGCGCGGCCCATCCGTCGGCGCAGATCGCGCGAGGGCTGTTCGGTGTCGACGGCCAGCACCCGGTCGACGGCGGGATCCGCCGCGAGGCGCGCGGCGAGGTGGCCGCCGAGGAAGCGGCTGCATCCGGTGACGAGAACGACCTTGGGCGCCATCACCACGATGCTACGGACGGGACCGCCCGCGTTCCTCCCCGGAGGGCGAACGCGGGCGGCACCGGAAACCCGCAGAGGTCTACTTGCCGCGCTTCCTGCGCTGCACCCGAGTCTTGCGCAGAAGCTTGCGGTGCTTCTTCTTCGACATGCGCTTGCGGCGCTTCTTGATGACCGAGCCCATGCGGGTTCCTTAACTACTAGACGTCTTGGTGGGTCTCCATGCGCCGGTGGAGACACCCGTCAACGGGGCACGCCGACCAGCAGGCACGAACGGCCTACCACTTTACCCGCTGGCCACGCACCGCTCTCACCCGGCGTCGAAGTAGGCGTTGCGCAGGTAGTCGTGCACCGCCTTCTCCGGGACCCGGAACGACTTGCCGACCCGCACGGCGGGCAGTTCGCCCGAGTGCACGAGCCGGTAGACCGTCATCTTCGACACGCGCATCACCAGCGCGACCTCGGCGACCGTCAGGAACTTCACCCCGACGATCGGCTTCTCCTCCGCAGTCATCGACATCACCGCGTCCTTCGACACGCGTCGTGCCGTCGGCTTCCCCACCGACGGTTCGACACGCACGTGCTGCCCTGAGGGTAACGGGACGGGTGGGGCTGGTGCGACGGCCAATGGCGCGATCAGCCCTTCTCGTGCGCGTTGCCCAGCTCGACGGACCGGTCGCGAGCGGCTTCGATAGCGGCCAGCAACGCCGCGCGCACGCCGTGCTTCTCCAGTTCGCGGATGGCCATGATCGTGGTGCCGGCGGGCGACGTGACGGCTTCGCGCAGGATGACCGGGTGCTGCCCGCCCTCGGCGAGCATGGTCGCCGCACCCACCGCGGACTGGATGATCAGACTGCCGGCGAGTTCACGCGGGATGCCGAGCAGGATCCCGGCGTCGATCATGGCTTCGACCAGGTAGAAGAAGTACGCGGGCCCCGAGCCGGACAGTGCCGTGACCGCGTCCTGCTGGGACTCGGGCACCCGCACGACCTTGCCCACCGTGCCGAGCAGCTCCTCGACGAGGTCGAGGTGCTCCTCCCCGGCGTGCCGACCGGCGGAGATCGCGCTCATCGCCTCGCCGACCAGCATCGGGGTGTTCGGCATGACCCGGACGACCGGCGTACCGGCGGGTAGACGACGTTCGAAGAGCGCGGTGGGCAACCCGGCGCACAGCGACACGACCAACGTCCCGGGCGCGAGATCCCCGACAAGCTGATCCAACAAGGGCTCGATGTCCTGCGGCTTGACCGCGACGACCAACACGTCGGCCCGCTTGGCCGCCTCCCCGACGGAAACCCCTTCGACCCCGTACCGCCCGGTCAACTCGGCGGACCGCTTCGCATGCTTCTCGGTGAACAACAGGTCACCGGCAGGCCGCCCCCCGTCGAGCAACCCGGACAACAACGCCTCACCGATCTTCCCAGCCCCAAGCACCGCGATCGTCGTCATGGCCCAATCCTCCTACGCCCCACACGCCCCCGTTCGGACCACTCCCGCAGTTGCACAAGCAACCACAACCACCACCCGATCGAAGGTGCCCGAGTGCGTGTTTCGGGGTGTCCGAGTGGCGGACTCGCGCGTTCGCGAAGAGGAAGGCAAGCGACCCACGACGGCAGCAGTCGGAGGCGAAGTCCCCCTGAGTGCCCCTTTCTGGTGGTCTGCCCAGCGGCGAGCGTCGCCCTTCACGCTTCCCCGAACCAACCCCGAACGACACCCACCGCACACCGGCAAACAGCCCCGGACCAACCACCACCCGCCGGTCCAAGCCCCGAACGCGAGCCGCCCACCTTTCGGTGCCCGAACGCACAACTCGGGGTGCCTGAGTGCACAACTCGCGGTGTCCGAACGTATAACTCGCGCGGTAGAGGGGCGGGATCACCCGGACGAAGGTGCCTGAGTGCGTGTTTCGGAGTGTCCGAGTGGAGGACTCGCGGGTCAGTCGGCAGGGGTCAAGGCCAACTGACGGGCCTGACACACCAGAGCCCCGGAAGAGTCGAGAATGACCGCGTCCTCGTCGAACCACCGCCCCGCCACGGAAGAACAAGAGAACCGGGCCCGCAACCAACCCACCGCCGGCACCCCCCGCACCAAAGCCGTGAGCTGCACCGTAGGCGACCACCCGAATCGTCCCAGGTTGAACGTCACCGGCATCGAGATGTCCCCGACCACCAAAGCGAAGTAGGGATCGGGCCGCTCCCCCCGAGGCCGGGCCCACAACGTCAACTCCAACGGATCCCCCACCCGCCCGAACAGGAATCCGGCCGTACGGGGATCAAGCCGCACATCGCACACGGAAGACAGGTTGAACACCCCACGCGGGGTCGACGAAGCCAGATCCACCGCATCCGCCGGCGGCTCCCCCTCCATCTCGGGCAGAGCCGAATACTCGGGCACGGAAGAAGGCAGCACCCCCACGGTCACGCTCACCTCGACACAGGACCGACCACGCTGCTCGAGAACGGCGTTGACCACGCTCGCGGTCCGCCCGACCCGTCGCACGTCCGTCCGCACCAACACCGGCCCCACCTCGGGCGACCGCAAGAACTGCCCGGAGACGACCAGGGGCGCCAATTCGTCGGAGGCGACTCGCGACCCCACGGCATGCACAGCGGCACGCGCGAGCACCGCGAGCAGAAACCCACCGTGCGGCTTGGGCCCCACGGTCCACTCGACAGGCAACGAAGCCGTGTACGTCCCGTCCCCGAGCGACCGGACCGCGCTCGCGGCGGAGAATCCGGCGTTCATCGGCGACCGACGGCGTACCAGCGGGGCCCGAAGGGCACCCGTACCCGCACCGTGTGCCCCAACGCCGACAACGCGTGCCGCCCACGCGCCCCCAACGGCACCTCGTACTCGAACGACCCCGGCGGCCGGTCGTACCACCGGGCACGCTCACCGATGATCTCCACCAAGCGCCGGTCCCCGGTGGAGAAGACCGGCTCACCGGGCGCCGCCAGCAAGGCGTTCACGCACCGCACGTAGTCGAGCTTGGCCGCATGGGAAGGCCCACGTTCCGCCAAGTGCACACGGTCGGACTCGACAGCCAACCGGTCCGACGCCGGTACCCGCCGCACCACACGGGCACCCAAGGCCCGCACCCGGTCGGCGTCCACCTCGGGTTCGAGGTCGGTGTCCTCCAGCAGCCCCCCGGCCGCCAGTTCCTCCACCAGCCGCAGGTACGACTCCCCGTCGACACCCCCACCGGCCAATGTCACCCGAAACCCCTGGTCCACCAGGGTTTCCGCCGCGTCGACGGCATCGGAGACGGTCCGTCCGGCGGTGAAGCGCCGGACGACGGGCAGGGTGAGGCGACGGACCGCGGCGGCGAGCGGGTGCACGGTCGTGACCCTAACCGGTGATCGACTGGAAGGCCGTCTCAGCCGAGGTGGCGGCGGGCGAACCGGAGTGACTCGGCGAGCAGTTCGCGGCGCGCGGCGGCGGTGCGCGCCCGGCGCGTGTTGACCTCCAACACGACCTGGCCTGCGAATCCCGACCCGGCCAGCGATTCGCACAGCGCGGCGCACGGCTGGCTGCCCCGGCCGGGCACGAGGTGTTCGTCCTTCGGCAGTCCGCTGCCGTCCGCGAGGTGCACGTGGGTCAGCCCGTCGCCCATGCGCTTGTACAGCTCCAGGGCGTCCATGCCGGCGGCGGACGCGTGCGACAGGTCGAGCGTGTAGTTGCGGTGGCCGACGTCGGTCGGGTCGATCGACGGCCGGAACGCCGTGACCTGCACGGCACGACCACGTCCCAGACCACGCCGCACGGGGAACATGTTCTCGACCGCGATCGCGATCCCGCTCTCGTCCTCCAGGCCCGCGACCAGCTCGGCGAAGCCTTCGGCGTAGCGGCGCTGCCAGATGAACGGCGGGTGCAGCACGACGGTGCGCGCACCCAGTTCACCGGCGGCGCGAACGCTGCGGCGCAGCCGTTCGACCGGGTCGGGCGACCAGATGCGCTGGCTGATCAGCAGGCACGGCGCGTGCACGGCGAGCACGGGCATGCCGCTGCGGTTCGACAGCCGTTGCAGGGCGCGCACGTCCTGGCTGATCGGGTCGGCCCAGACCATGACCTCGACGCCGTCGTAGCCGAGTTCGGCGGCGGCCTCGAACGCGGCACCGGCGGGTTGCGGCCACACGGCCGCGGTGGAGAGTCCGACCGGGATCAAGATTTCACCAGCAGCATGGCCGCCGGTGAGACCGTGACGATCAGGCCGACCAGCACGGCGAGCACCGTGGTCTGGAGGTCGTCCGCGCGGCGGATCTTGCGCACCATCAGGACGAGTCCGACGGTGACGGCCAGTGCGACGACCAGGGCGGCCGGCGCGAGCGTCCGCCAGAGGAAGCTGAAGCCGAGCCACAGGGCCGCGCCGCCGACGATGCCGATCGCGAGCTGGCCGATCATGAGCGCCCATTCCTTGCCGGGCGAGCGGCGGGCGGGCGCGTCCTCCTCGTCGTCGTCCGCGAGCCCGGCGGGCTTCTCGTCGTCGAGCCCGGCGGGGCCGCGGTCGTCCTCCTCGTCAAGGTCGACGTACGGGTGGAACTGGGTGCCCTCCTGCTCGATCCCCTCGCGGCGCGGCTGCGGCTCGTCGTCGCCGAACCAGTCCTCGGGCGACTGGCCGGGGATCGGGTCGGGCATGCGCGCCGGCGCGGGCGGGACGATCAGCACGGACTCGGTCGGCCGGGCCTCCAGGGGCAGGTCGGGCCGCTCGTCGATGCGGGGCATGACCTCGGTCACGGGCTCGCGCGCGGGAAGCGGCGGCGGACCGGGTCGGCGCGGGGGTTCGAAGTCGTCGACGATCGGCGGCACGACGCTGGTCCGCTCGGCCGCGTCCTCGGGCACGCCGCGCCGGGGCGCCCCGGCGAACGGGTCGAGCCGGGACGACGAGGTCTCCGCACGCCGGACCGGGTCCAGCCGGGACGAGGACGTCTCCGCACGCCGGACCGGGTCCAGCCGGGACGAGGACGTCTCCGCACGCCGGTCCAGGCGCGGCGAACTCGCTTCCGGGCCGACCATCGGGTCCAGGCGCGAGGACGAGGTCTCCGGGCCGCCGAACGGCCGCGCGGCGCCGGGTTCGGCCCGCCGGGACGGGCCGGTCTCGGGGCCGTCGAACGGGTCGCCGCCCGCGAAGGTCTCGGCACCGAACGGGTCGTGGCGCTGCGGTTCGTGGCGCTGCGGTTCGCCGGTGCGGCGCGGCAGGTCGACCGGGTCCATCCGGGAGGTCGGCGCCGGGTCGGTCCGCACGGGCGGTGCGTAGGTGGTGCGTTCGGGTTCGGGTCGGCGCGGCGGGGAGGACCGGCCGCGTTTCGATGCCGGAGGTGGCGGTGGCGCGGCCGGTGGCGGCGTGATCGGAGGCGGTGCGACCGGCGGCGGAGTGGCGGCCGGCGGCGGCTCGTCGCGGATCGGCAGCAGCCGCCCACTGTCGGAGTTGACCCGGTCGATGATCGACTGTGGAGCGGTGTCCGACGCGTCCTCGGCGGCACGGCGCCGTCGTCGACGCGGCTGTGCGTCACCGGAGGCGCCGCCGTACTGGGCGAGCAACTCCGCGACGGTACGCGTGGTCTGCTCCGACTCGCTCTCTCGACTCATCAACTCCACCGTGCCCCGTGGCGGCCGTTCCGTCCAGTCTCACCCGACCGCCGGGCGCGAGCCGGGGGGGTCTCCTGGTCCGATCCATTAGTGTGGTCCAGCCGACGAAGGATGACACCTTCCCGCAGGGCCCAGGGACAAATCTCCAACTCGTGGAGCGAGAGCGCCCGCATGGACGCCTCCGCGACCAGGGCACCGGCGACCAATTGGTGGGATCGACTGGGGCTCACGCCCTCCAGTTCGGCGAGGTCGGCCGCGTTCATCCGGGAGATGAACGCGATCAGCTGGCGCAGGCCGGCGTCGGTGAGCACGCGTCGTGCCCGCGGTCCGGCCGAGGACGGCGCCGCGCCGGTGAGCCTGGCCAGCGTGCGGAACGTCTTGGACGTGGCCACGACCCGGTCCGGGGTGCCGCCCTTGAGCAGCTTCTTCGCCACGGGTGCGAGCTGCTCGGCGAGCCACTCGGTGGTCTCGCGGACCTCGGCCCTGGTCGGCGGGTCGTGGTGGAAGCGGGTGCGGGTGAGGCGGCCGGCGCCCAGGGGGACCGAGATCGCCTCCTCGGGCTCCTCGTCCTGGCCGACGGCCAGTTCCAGCGAGCCGCCGCCGATGTCCAGGCTCAGCAGCCGCCCGGCGGACCACCCGTACCAGCGGCGGACCGCGAGGAACGTGTACCGGGCCTCGTCGGCGCCGGAGAGGACCTTGAGGTCGACGCCGGTCTCGGCGCGGACCCGGTCCAGGACCTCCGCGGAGTTGGCCGCCTCGCGCACGGCCGACGTCGCGAACGCCATCAGGTCGGCGCAGCCGAGCTGCACGGCGGTCGCCTTCATCGCGGCGACGGTGCGGACGAGCTGGTCCGCACCGTCGCGCGTGAGCATTCCGGCGTCGTCGAGCTGCTCGGCCAGCCGCAGGACGGCCTTCTCCGAACTCATGGGCGTCGGGTGGGCACCACGATGAGCGTCCACCACCAAGAGGTGGACGGTGTTGGACCCGACGTCAAGCACCCCGAGGCGCACGCGGTGCACCGTACCCGGCGACGGGGTCAGCTCTCGAACTTGTAACCCAAACCACGCACCGTCACCAGGTGGCGGGGCGCGGACGGGTCCGGTTCGATCTTCGAACGCAGGCGTTTGACGTGCACGTCCAGGGTCTTGGTGTCCCCGACGTAGTCCGCGCCCCACACCCGGTCGATGAGCTGGCCGCGGGTCAGCACGCGGCCGACGTTGCGCAGCAGGTACTCCAGGAGGTCGAACTCCTTGAGCGGCAGGCTGACCTCGCCGCCGTCGACCGTCACGACGTGCCGTTCGACGTCCATCCGGACGGGTCCGGCCTCGAGCACCTGGGGCAGCAGCTCCTCGGACTCGCCGCCCCGGCGCAGCACGGCGCGGATGCGGGCGATCAGCTCGCGCGCCGAGTAGGGCTTCGTCACGTAGTCGTCGGCGCCCAGTTCGAGGCCCACGACCTTGTCGATCTCGCTGTCCCGCGCGGTCACCATGATCACCGGGACGGCTGAGCGCTGGCGCAACTGCTTGCACACGTCCGTGCCGCTCATGCCGGGCAGCATGAGGTCGAGGAGCACGATGTCGGCGCCGTTGCGGTCGAACTCCTCCAGTGCCTCCTGGCCGGTGCCGGCGAGGGCGGCGGTGAAGCCCTCCTTGCGCAGCAGGAAGGCGAGCGGATCGGCGAAGGACTCCTCGTCCTCAACGATGAGCACCCTGGTCACAGCTCTCCTCCGAGTCGCGTCGTGGCGAGTTCCGATGGGGACGGGTCGGCGGTATGGCCTTCCCCGGTCTGGTGCGCCGGGATGCGCAGCGTGAAGGTCGAGCCGGTGCCCGGCAGGCTCCACAGCTTCACCTCGCCGCCGTGGTTCGCGGCGATGTGCTTGACGATCGCGAGCCCGAGCCCGGTGCCGCCGTTGGCCCGCGACCGCGCCTTGTCCACGCGGTAGAACCGCTCGAACACGCGGGTCTGCTGGTCCTCGGCGATGCCGATGCCCCGGTCGGTGACGGCGATCTCGACGAAACCCGCCACCTCGCGGCGGCTGACCGACACGGGACTGCCCGGCGGCGAGTAGGCGACAGCGTTGTCGAGCAGGTTGCTCAACGCGGTGACCAGCAGCGTGCGGTCGCCCTCGACGCCGAGGCCGGAGGGGTCGTCGGTGGTGATCTCGATGTCGACGGCCTCGGCGGCCAGGCGCGAGCGGCCCAGCGCCTCGCTGATCACGACGTCGACGTCCACCCGGTTCAGCTCGGGCAGCTTCTCGGCGCCCTGCAGCCGCGACAGCGCGATCAACTCGGTGACCAGGGTGCCCAGGCGGGTGGCCTCCTGCATGATCTTGGCGCTGAACCGCCGGACCTCCTCCTGGTCGTCGGAGGCGTCGAGGACGGCCTCGGCGAGCAGGGCGAGGGCGCCCACCGGTGTCTTCAGCTCGTGGCTGACGTTGGCCACGAAGTCGCGCCGGGTGGCCTCCAGCCGCACGGCGTCGGACTCGTCGGAGGCGTGCACGACGACGAACCCGTCCACGAGGACCTTGACCTGCGCGTGGACGGCCTCGGGCTGGCGGCCCTTGACCTCCAGTGAGGACAGGTCGACGGGGACGACCTCGTGCGTCTCGCGGGCGAGTTCGGCGGCCCGGCGGGCGCGGTCGTCCACGCGGTTGTTGCGCACCACGCCGAGGTCGGCGGCACGCGGGTTGTGCAGGACGACGTCGCCGAAACCGTTGAGGACGACGATCCCGTCATGGGCGGATTGGACGACCATGCCCATCAGGTCGGCCACGGTCAGGCCGGCCGGGCGTTCGGTCCTGGGGCGGGCGGTGGCCCGCCCCGCGAGAAAAGCCCCGCCGCCGATCAGCAGAGCGCCGATCGACAGGACGAGGTAACCCGTTGCGGTCACGAGCGCATCGTAAGCAGCTCAGACGGGGTCCGGCCTAGACCACAGGCGTGGTTCGTGACGCCGCCGACACCGTCTGGCTCCGATGTTTTCTCGTACGCCGTTTGCAGTTCACCCAGTCGTGTCCAAACCCGCCATGTCCTGTTCGGACGGCCGCAGCCTGGGTCTCTTCCAGGTGACATGCGGAGGACTTGCCGTGGACGTGTGGTGGACCACTACCACTGTCGGTAGACGTATGCCCGTTATGTCCATACTGGCGGGTTGCGGAGACGGGAACGGGGCGGTACGCGTGCGCGTACCGCCCCGTTCCGACCGGTCCTAGCGACCCTGGTTGGCCACGGCCTTGATCGCGTCGGCCGCCGCGTCCGGGTCGAGGTAGGTGCCGCCCGGGTTGGTGGGCTTCAGGTCGTCGTCGAGGTCGTAGCGCAGCGGGATGCCGGTGGGGATGTTCAGACCGGCGATGTCCGTGTCGGAGATCCCGTCGAGGTGCTTGACGAGGGCGCGCAGCGAGTTGCCGTGCGCCGCGACGAGGACGGTCTTGCCCGCGCGCAGGTCGGGGACGATCTCCTCGTCCCAGTACGGGAGGATGCGCTTGACGACGTCGAGCAGGCATTCGGTCAGCGGCAGGTCGTCGCCCAGGCCCGCGTAGCGCGGGTCGGCGTCCTGGCTGAACTCGGAGCCGCGCTCGATCACCGGCGGGGGCGTGTCGTAGGACCGGCGCCAGAGCTGGAACTGCTCTTCGCCGAACTCCGCGAGGGTCTGCTTCTTGTTCTTGCCCTGGAGAGCGCCGTAGTGGCGCTCGTTGAGCCGCCAGTCCCGCTTGACCGGAATCCAGTGGCGGTCGGCGGCGTCGAGGGCGAGGTTCGCGGTATGGATCGCGCGGCGTAGCAGGGACGTGTGCAGCACGTCCGGCAGCAGTCCGGCGTCGCGGAGGAGGACGCCGCCACGCTTCGCCTCGCCGACGCCCTTCTCGGAGAGGGCGACGTCCACCCAGCCCGTGAAGAGGTTCTCGGCGTTCCACACGCTCTCGCCGTGACGGAGCAGCACCAGGGTTCCCACAGCCATGGCCGTCAGCCTGCCAGATGGGGTGAGAGGAGCGGACGTGTCCCTGCTCATGCCGACTGAATCGTTGTAGGGCCGGCCCACTGTCCGGACCGGCCCCACGACTTCAGTTGAGCGCCCCGCCGGTGTGGATCGGCAGCACCTCGGCCTTGATGAGGCTGTCGTGGACCTCGACGACGTCCCGGAACAGGAGGCCGGCGCCGCCGTGGGCGGACTCGTCGGCCGCACTGGCGGCGGGCGAGGCGGCGAGAAGGGCGACGGCCGGCATGCCGAGGGCGAGCGCGACCTTGCCAAGAATGCGCATGGAACAACTCCGCTTGAATCGGGGATTGGCACGCGAATGCTCTTGTGCCTGGTGTCGAAAGGCCAGCCGAGCCACTCGTCCAGGTGATACTCGATCATGTGGATGACTGCCGGCTGTGGACGACGGGAAGCGGCCCCTTGATCCTCTGCCACGGCGGACCGGGCCTGTGGGACATGTTCGGGGACCTCCGAATGCCGGCGATCCGCTGGGACCAGCGCGGAGGCGGAAGGTCGGAACGCCGGGGCCCGTACACGGTCGAGCGGATGATCGCGGACTTGGACGCCGTACGCAGGCGCTACGGGCTTGCGCGGGTGTCCCTGCTGGGCCACTCGTGGGGCGCGACTTTGGCGTTGAGGTACGCGGTGGCCCACCCGGACCGGGTCGAGAAGCTGGTGTACGTGTCGGGCACGGGGTTGGACGAGGGGTGGGAGGAGGAGTTCAGGGCGAACTTCACCGCGCGACTGGGGGACGAGTGGGAACGGTGGCGGGAATTGAGGTCACGCCGTCGGACCGAGGATGAAGAACGGGAACTCGCCGTGCTGCAGTGGTCAGCCGACTTCGCGGACCGGTCGAAGGCGAGGGGCTACGCGGAACGCATGGCGAACCCTTGGTTCGAGATCAACTACGAGTGCAATGCCGTGCTGGGCAAGGAAACGTGGCCCTCGGCTTTCACGGAGTGCCGACAGTTGGAGGTCCCGACCCTGATCATCGATGGCGCCCAGGACCTGCGGCCACGGTGGTCGGTGGACTCGTTGTTCGAGACCTTGCCGTCGGCAAAGCGGGTCGTGCTGGAGGACGCGGGCCACATCCCTTGGCTGGAGGTGCCGGACGAGTTCGAGGCTGCCGTAGGCGCCTTCCTGGACCCGGCGTAGCAGCTTCGAAGACGCCCCCGCGTTCCTCTGGCTGCATTTCAGTCCGTCTCGACCCAGACCAGACCGTCGGCCTCGGGTCGCGCCCCGCAGCCGGCGAGCAGACCGCGCAGGGCACGACGGACGAGGTCGACCGGGACCTCGGCGTCGGCGGGAAACTCGGCCGGGACGCCGAAATAGGGGAACACCACGGCACCGACGGGGTCGACGTCGCCGCCGGCGATGTACCAGGTGCCCTCGTCCCCGGTATAGCGCACCGCGCCACGTCCGGTCGCGGGATTCACGCCGATGAGCAGTTCGTGCTTGAGGCCTTCGGTGTCAGTCCGTTCATCGACCGCGTAGGCGGTGGCCGCGCGGTAGCGCGGGTCGAGGTCGGGGTCGAGCAGCAGGTCGACGAACGCGTCGACGTCGGCGTCCGTGCGTAGGTGGGTCACGGGTTGGCCGTGTCGGTAGGCGACGTCGAGCACGTATCCCACAGTCACCGCTCCTCTCGTCCGATGTAGGTCCGTGATCCGCCAGGCCAGTGCACGGTCAGCCGTTGGCCGGGTGCGAGCACGACCCGCAGCACACGGTTACACGACCACCGGCTCGCGTCGCACGGACGCCCGTCTATGCGAACACGCAGGTCAGAACACCATCGCCTGTGCAGGGAAGACCACCGCGAGGAGACCGAAGCCTTCACCGACCGAGGAACACCCCCGCGTGTGCGGGGAGGACGGACCGCCGACGCGACGTCCGGCGCTCTTCCACGGAACACCCCCGCGTGTGCGGGGAGGACTCTCCTGGATGTGGCGGTCGAGGTCGGCTGCCGCGGAACACCCCCGCGTGTGCGGGGAGGACAGCCAGCCGCGAGGCGTGGGTGGGCACCAACTCGGAACACCCCCGCATGCGCGGGGAGGACCCGCGACGCCCGGCCTTCGGTGCGCGGGGCGGGGGAACACCCCCGCATGCGCGGGGAGGACGCGGTCGCGTAGTGCGGGGCGAGTTGCGCGCGGGGAACACCCCCGCATGCGCGGGGAGGACGGGGTTCGGCGCGAGGGTTGGCCGTTGGTGGTCGGAACACCCCCGCATGCGCGGGGAGGACCCGGTCGGGACGTGCGAAGGGTGTCAGGGTCCGGGAACACCCCCGCATGCGCGGGGAGGACGGCCGCGCTTGGCGGCTCTGCTCGGCGACGACGGGAACACCCCCGCATGCGCGGGGAGGACACCGTCGCCACGACGCAGCGCGTGGCCGGCTTCGGAACACCCCCGCATGCGCGGGGAGGACCGGTGCACGGTGAACGTCGGAACCCAGATCGCGGGAACACCCCCGCATGCGCGGGGAGGACGGGTGGTGCTGGTGGTGCCGAGTGTTGCGGATGGGAACACCCCCGCATGCGCGGGGAGGACGAGGACCTGGTCGCGTCGATCGGCGTCAACGGAGGAACACCCCCGCATGCGCGGGGAGGACACGAAACGCGGTTCCGACGCGGCGACCCGCGTGGGAACACCCCCGCATGCGCGGGGAGGACTCGTGGCCGGCCGCAGCCGTCCAGCTCGCACTCGGAACACCCCCGCATGCGCGGGGAGGACCTAGCGCTCGGTCGGTGGTCCGCGAGCATGCCGGGGAACACCCCCGCATGCGCGGGGAGGACCGTGGTCTTCCTAGCCGCCATTGTTCGCACCTCCGGAACACCCCCGCATGCGCGGGGAGGACACACCGAGGGCCAGGCCCACGATGACGACCGTGGGAACACCCCCGCATGCGCGGGGAGGACACCGGCACGTGGGCCGACGGGCCGGTTGTCGCGGGAACACCCCCGCATGCGCGGGGAGGACGTCAAACGCCCCCCGCACCTGTGGACAACCCCGGGAACACCCCCGCATGCGCGGGGAGGACACTTGCTGACCAGGGACTCTAGTGGCCGACAGCCCGATTTTCATTCGGTTCACCCGAGTCTCGGAATCCTGCTCAGACCCCTGCGGCGGGCAGCAGCGCCGTCGACAGGCTGAAGAACTCCCGGACCACGCGTGCGGCCCGATGCGGCATCAAACGGGTTCGGAGGTCGTGGATCGCGGCTGTCGAGCGGGTCGACGTCACGGTCGCGGCGAGTTTCACGGCGGTGCTTCCGGCGGTAGCGGCGGCTTCCAGGTCGTGGCTGTCCAAAGCCGCCCGTGCCAAAGTGGCCTGGGCCATGGCTCCCCGGCGGGCGCGGTTGAGGCGTTCGGATTCGGTGGCGGACACCGTCGCGTATCGGGTGGCTTCCTCGGGGCAGGCCAGATCGCGGAAGGCGTGGGCGAACTCGCCGTTCACGTATGCGGCGTCGATGAACCTCGCCCATTCGGGTTCGTCGTCCAAGTCGATGTTGCCGAAGGCGGCTTCAGCCTGGCCCACGCTGCGGACCACCGCGCCCGCGTCGCCCATCGCACCTTCGGCTTTGGCCTGCAACGCCCACAACCTGGCCGCGCACGCGTTCGAATGTCCTTGCGCCAAACCGACTCTGCCCGCCCGCGCCAACTGCACGCCGTGGTCCGGGTGCCCGGTCAACGTCGCCTGATCCGACAAGCCGGCCAGCACGTGCGCCCCCAACTCAGGACTGCCGGCGGCCTCGGCCAACCTCAGGGCCTGCACCAGGTACCGCTGCGCCGACGAATGCTCACCGTTGTCGAACCCCATCCACCCCAACAGGTACAACTGCTCGGCCGCCGCCTCGAACAAAGCACGCCCGCTGTCCGAAGCCGGGTCGTTCTCCCTCAACAACGGCACGACCTGGGAGGTCAGGTACTTCGACAGTTGCTCACGCGCGTGCCCGCCCCCGCGCATCACGTCCAGCTCCTGGAACACGGCGAACGTCCGCCGGATCTCGGCGACCTGCTCACCTCCGACAGACCGTCCCGCACCGGTCCCGTCGAGGGTCGCCACCAGCCAGTCGCGGCTCGGCCCCACGGACGCGGCGACGCTGAACAGCGCCCCGGCCAGGAACGCCCTGCGCTCCATGTCCTGCCTCCCCAAAACGGCCACCACGGCCACGGTAGCGGGGAGACCCTCGGCGTACTCCGGGCCGGAATTGGCCGTGTCGGACCGACTCGCGAACCACCGCAGCCGGGGCGGTACGCGCAGCACGTCGCACCACCGCTCCAGCCGGTCGAGGTCCGTGACCGCCCGGCGGGACCGTTCCAGTTCGCTGATGCGGCCCTGGGTCAGGTCCAGCCATTCGGCGAGCCGGGTCTGGGAGATCCAGGGATTCCAGGACTTGCGATAGGCCAGGAACACCCGGCCTATGTTGCGTGAATGCAACGCATCCGCGAGTGCGGGGCGCAGCCAGAAATCGGCGGGCACGACCGGCGCACCCGACACGAAACCGGCAGCACAACGCGAACACTCGTAGCCTTTGTTGTCGGCGGCCAGCCGGGTTGAGCACACGCGACAGCGGCGGTTTCGCATAGTCGACCTTTCCGAGCCTTGAACAGAGTGTAGCCGCAGCACCACCAATAACGGCGAACCCGATACCCCATCGCCGACCGGTATGGACACCGTCGATCCCGACGAACAGATTGACCGGCGAAACGACAACGGAAAGGCGTTGCGCATGAGCGACATCAAGGAACGGTTCGCCGAAGTGGTCGACGGAATGGTCCGCGACACCGCACCCCGGCTGTTCGCGGTAGTGCAGATCTACGGCGACCACGCCGACGGCCGGATCGCCGCCTGGGGCATGGCGTTCCCGGGCCACGTCGAAGCCGTCTCCACCGAGGGCAGCCTGCACCTGAGTCTCCGCGACACCGAAAGCATCACCCGCGCCTTCACGGCACCCGAGGAGCACCTCACGGCCACCGTGGTCTGGCTGCCCGCCGTCAACGAACGACTGAGCGACATCGACGGCTTCGACCACCCCGAAGAAGGATCCGCCTGGTGGTGACACATCTCCTCGGCGCGCGTCGAGGGCAACTCGTGTCGAATGGGCTACTGTTCCGACCGGAAAGCATGTGGGATCGTGGACGGGAACAGGGAGGACGCATGGTCGACAGGTTCACCGACCCGCTGATGACCCCCAAAGAAGCCGCACGGCATCTCCAGATCCCTCACACGACCATGTACTACTGGCTGCACGAGCAGGCCAATGGGTCTCCACTCGTCCATCAGGTGAACGAGGCGAAACGCGGGCGGCCGTCAGTTCCATTCGTCGCCGTCGTCGAAGCGTACGTCCTCCGCTCGCTTCGCGCACTCGGCCTCACCAAAGCCAAGATCCGGGATACCGCCGCCGCGGTCCGCAGGGAATTCGGCACACCGTACGGCCTTGCCACGAGACGTATAGCGACCGACGGCATCGACATTTTCATCCACTACGCCGACGATCAGCTCGCACGGGCGGGGGACGGGCAACGCCCGATACGAGAAGTGATCGACGACTACCTGAAGTTCATCACCTGGGAGAACGGGGATGATTTCCCCGCTCGACTCCGACTGCGCCAGTACCCCGATGTCGCGCCGGTGATCATCGACCCCCAGTTCGGCTGGGGCACACCGGTGGTGGAGTCCACCAAGGTGCCCGTCCACGCGGTGGTCGACCTCTGGCGAGCCGGTGAGAGCTTGGACGACGTCGCGTACGAGTACGACATGACACGAGAGCAGGTGGAGTCCATCTGCCGGGTCGCCAATGCGGCCTGAGTTCTTCCTCGACCGGGGCTTGGGACGTGGCGTCGCGGAAAGTCTGACCGCATTGGGCTGGATGGTCCACCGCGCCGCAGAGCACTTTCCGAACGACGCCCAGCACATCAGCGACGAGGTCTGGCTCGCCTACGGACTTGAGCACGGCTGGAGTCCGTTGTGCAAGGACGGCCGTATCAAAGGACGCGAGGCCGAACGTGCACCTCTGGAGGTCCACGCGGCCGTGCTTTTCTACCTCGACAACCAACGGCTGGTCCGCGCCGAGATGGTCCGACGTTTCCACGATGCGCAGCAGCGCATCTACCGCGCGGCCCACCGTGGCGGACCGGCGGCCTACGCGGTGGGTTCCGACGGAATCCGACGCACCTGGCCCTGAACTCGTCCCGGGCTGGACGCCGGCAGCGGGTCAGACGACGTCCCGACCCCGGAGGTCCTTCCGCAGGATCTTCCCGGACGCGGACTTCGGGATCGCGGAAATGAACTCGACCTGACGGACCTTCTTGTACGGGGCAACGTGCTCGGCCACGAAGGCGATCACGTCGGCCTCCGTCAAGGAATTGTCCGCCCGCACCACGAAAGCCTTCGGCACCTCGCCGACGTCGGCCACCTGCACGCCGACGACCGCCGCGTCCACGACCGCCGGATGGGTCAGCAACAGAGCCTCCAGTTCCGCCGGCGGGACCTGGTAGCCCTTGTACTTGATCAACTCTTTCACGCGGTCGACGATGGTCACCGCACCCGCGGAGTCGATCACCGCCACATCACCCGTGTGCAGCCAACCCTCGGAGTCCAGGGTCACGGCCGTGGCCTCCGGGTCGTTCAGATACCCCTTCATCACGTTCGGGCCGCGGCACCAGAGTTCGCCGCGTTCCCCGACGCCGACATCCGCGCCGGAGGCCGGGTCGACGAAGCGGCATTCCATGTTCGGTGCGATGAACCCGACCGTCCCCACCGGGATGTCGTCGCGCCCGTCCGGGATGGCGTGGCTCACCGGGCTCATTTCCGTCATCCCGTAGCCCTGCCGCACGTGGCAGTCCAGGCGTCGGGCCACGGCTTCGGCCAGTTCGACGTCCAACGGTGCCGCGCCCGAGAACACCGTGTCGACGGCCGACAGGTCGTACTGGTCGACCAGTGGGTGTTTGGCCAACGCCACGGCCACCGGCGGCGCGATGTACACGCGGTCGGTCCGGTGGTCCTGGATCACGCGCAGGAATTCCGCCAGGTCGAACTTCGGCAGCGTCACGACGGTCGCACCCATGTGCAGGCCGAGGTTCATCAGCACCTGCATGCCGTAGATGTGGAAGAACGGCAGCACGGCCAGGATCCGGCTGTCGGACTCCACCTTCAACAACGGCCCGCACTGCACGATGTTCGCCACCAGGTTCCGGTGGGTCAGCATCACGCCCTTGGCCCGGCCCGTGGTGCCCGACGAGTACGGCAGCACGGCCACGTCGTCGGGCGACACCGGGACCTCCGGCGCGGCACCGGGCATCAGGAGTTCCGGCAGGTCCGAGAACGGGATCGTGTCCGGGAAATCCACCGGACGCGCCGAGAAAAGGAGTTTCACGCCCGCGTCACGCAATTGGAAAGCGACGTCCGCGTCCGTGTACAGGGTGTTGATCGTGGTCGCGGTGGCACCGGCCCGCAGAATGCCGTGGAACACCACCGCGTAATACGGGTCGTTCGGCGCAAGAATGCCCACCACGTCACCGCGTCCGATTCCCCGCGACACGAGCAGGAAAGCGAGCCGCTCGACCGCCTCGGCCAACTCCGCGTAGGTGAGGGACCGCCCGCCCACTCCGTCGACCAGGGCGACCCGGGTCGAAGTGCGGTCGCGGAACAGGAAGTCGTGGAGGGTGACGTCCGGTACGGCGACATCGGGGAACGGACTGCGGAAGACCATACGTGGCCTCACTATCCGGCGGCGGCGATCCGGTCATCGTGGTGCCGCCGGCAACCGTGGTCAAGCCGTTCGCGCGTCGCGACCTCGGCGTTACCACCAATCACCAAGTGCACACGAATGGAGTAGCGCAAAACCTTGTGGTAATCGGCGGCGATCTGCCAAGTTGACAGGGCTCGTCGGGTCGGCTCCCACGCACTCCACACGTCCCGGCGGGCATGTCCCGCGGTCGCAATCCCCCCGTCGAACCGCGGGCCCGCTCCGGATGCCGGGCTCCCCCCGCCCGCGTCCCCAAGAGGCGGGAAAACCGACGCGGGGCGGCTTGAGCATTGACTCCCCCTCTCTCCCAAGCCGCCCCGCGCCTCACTTCTCCTCGGTCTCCACCACCGCACCGGCCGGTGCGGGCGTCTGCCCGAGGTTGCGCCACCAACGCCGGATCCGGGCGCCCAGGAACAGGACGATGCCGAGCGCGGCCAGCCACGGCAGTGCCGCGCCCAACGCCATCAGCAGCCACGCCACGGTGTCGCGCAACGCGCCCCAGCCGCCGGCCAGTCCGTCCAGGAAGCCCGCGTCCTCCTCCGCGACCGGGACAGACGAGTCCGACCTCGTCACGCCCACCTGCACGGTCGACAGCGCGACCTGGTCGCGCAACGCCTCCTGCCGCCGCAAGGACGACTCAAGGTCGGTCTGCCGCCGGGTCAGTTCGCCCTCGATCTGGGCGATCTCGGCGGTCGTGCCGGCCCGGTCGAGCAACGCCCGCAGCCGCTCGACGCTGGCCCGCTGGTTCGCGGTGCGGGTGTCCACGTCGATCAACTGCCCGGTCACGTCCTCGGACCGGACCTCGCGCCGGCCGACCTTCACGTCGGGCAGGTCGCCGAACGCCTTGAGCACCGCGTCCAGTTTGGCCGCGGGCACGCGCAGGGTGAGCGACCCGGACGACTCACGGGAGGTCTCGGTGGCCACGAACCCCTCGGACCGGGTGGCGACCTCCTTGACCCGGCCGAGGGTCCCGGGCACGTCGGACGTGCGCAGGTCGATCTCCGCGGTGCGCACGACCTGCCGTTCCGCGGGCTGCTGCGCCGGTTCCGGTTGGCCCTCCCCCTTGGCCTGGCCGGCATTCGGTTCGGGCGGTGACGCCGCGTCCACGGCCGGGGCGGACGCCGACTGGAGGTCCGTCGAGCACCCCGCGACCAGTGTCGCCATGACCAAGAACCCCGCCGCGACCAGTCTTCGCATTGCCCCTCCCGAGTTCCGAGTTCACTCGTTGGACGGAGGAGCACCGAAGAGCAGTTGCTCAGCGTGTGATCACGATTCAGTCACCAGGTGCCGGAACGCCTGGAGGTTGGCCACCGACTCGCCGCGCGACACCCGCCAGGCCCACTCGCGCCGGATCGCGCCCGCGAAGCCGATCTCCAGCAACGTGTCGAAGTCGCCGTCCGCCGCCTCCAGCACCTGCCCGAGCACGCGGTCGAGTTCGTCGGGTGTCACGGCGTGCAGCCCGATTCGGCCGATCAGGTGGATGTCGCCGGCCTGGTCGATCGTGTAGTGCACGCCGTACAGCTTCGCGTTGCGCCGCAACAGGAACCGGTACACGTCCTCGAACGCCTCGTCGGGCCGGCGGCACACGAACGCCTCCACGAGCAGGGCGTGCCGCCCGACCACCAGCCAGCAGTTGGTCCGCTGCTTGTGCGTGCCGGGCAGGGTCACGAAGAACCGCCCGGGTTCGGGCTCCTCGTAGTCCAGTCCGCGTTCGTCCAACGCCGACCTGATCACGGAGACGGTCAAGCGAACACCTCCTCGCGGAACGTGTCACGGGCCTGCTCGTAGCCGTCGAGCAGGGACCGCGTGGTGCGTTCCCACGAGAACCGGTGCGCGTGCTCGACGGCGTTGCCCGCCAGTTCACCACGGTAGGCGGGGTTCAACGCGATCGCTTCGAGCGCACGCGCCCACGCGGTGGGTTCGTGCCCGGCGACCAGTGCGCCGGACACCCCGTCCCGCACGGCCACGGGCAGGCCGCCGACGGCCGACGCCACGACGGGCGTGCCGCACGCCTGCGCCTCCAGCGCCACGAGCCCGAACGACTCGTTGTGGCTGGGCACGCCCACCACGTCCGACGCCCTGAACACCCGGGCGAGCGCCGCACCGCTCTGCGGGGGCATGAACCGCACGAGGTCCGCGACGCCCAGGCCGGCGGCGAGATCGCGCAGCTCGTCGAGCATCTTCATGCCCGTACCGGACGGCCCGCCCACGACGAGCACGACCAGCCGCGACCGCAGGCCCGGGTCGCGCACCACCATCTCGGCGGCGGCCCGGATCAGCATGTCGGGCGACTTCAACGGCTGGATGCGGCCCACGAACGTGAGCACGACGGCGTCGGCGGGCAGCCCCAGCGCGGCCCGGTCGGCGGCCCGGTCGCCGGGCACGAACCGCTCCAGGTCGACGCCCGGCGGCACGACCAGCACCTTCGCCGGGTCGGCCGTGTACAGGTCGACCAGCTCGGCGGCCTCCACGTCGGTGTTGGCGACGAGCCGGTCCGCCTCGGCGACGACCTGCTCCTCGCCGATCACCCTGGTCCGGGGTTCGGGCGCGTCGCACGCGGCCAGCGCCTGGTTCTTGACCTTGGCCAGGGTGTGCGCGGTGTGCACGAGCGGCACGGCCCAGCGCTCTCGCGCGAGCCACCCGACCTGGCCGGACAGCCAGTAGTGCGAGTGCACGACGTCGTAGTAGCCGGGTTCGTGCCGGGCCTCGGCCCGCAGCACGCCGGCCGTGAACGCGCAGAGCTGGCCGGGCAGCTCGTTCTTGTCCAGGCCTTCGAACGGCCCGGCCACGACGTGGCGCACCTTCACGCCCGGCGCGAGTTCCGCGACCGGTGGCAGGTCCGACGACGTGGCCCGGGTGAAGATCTCCACTTGGACGCCGAGCCGCGCCATCCGGGTCGCGGTCTGCACGATGTACACGTTCATGCCGCCCGCGTCACCGGTGCCGGGCTGCTCCAGCGGCGACGTGTGCACCGACAGGATCGCGACGCGCTTCACCGGTGGACCCCGGCGACGTGAGTGGTGTTCACGCCGTCACTCAACAGCCCTACCCGCACGTACCTTCCCGTGAACGTCCGATAACCGCGAACGTCACAACGTCGGACGTGTTACAGGGCCGACATCGTCACCCACTGGGACCACGGGATCTGCCAGTCGTACCAGTCGAACTGGGCGGGCAGCGTGGTGATCGAGCCGGTGACCTCGACCGGGTCGCCGACCAGCGCGCTGTCGTAGTACGCCTTGGCGTCGGCTTCGAGCAGGTTGGCGCACCCGTGGGACGAGTTGACCTTGCCGATGTTGGCCGCGTTGTCGTTGTTCTCGTGGATGAACTCGCCGTGGTTGGAGAACCGGACGGCCCACTTCTTGAGCACGTTGGTGTAGCCGTAACGCGGGTTGTCGAAGCTGAACTGCGGGTCCTTCTGCATGACCACGAACGTGCCGTTGGGCGTGGTCAGCTCCGCGTCGTCGTCCTTGCCGAACGACGCCGGGTAGGTGGCCACGGTCTGGCCGTCGCGCTGCACGACGAGCTGGTGCGTCGGGGTGTCGATCTTGACGACCTGGTTGCGGCCGATGGTGAAGTCGCTGGTCACGTCCGCGCGGCCGACCGCGCCGTTGCCGTAGTCGACGCCGTACAGCTTCGCCTCGACGTGGATCTTGGTGTCGGCGGGCCAGTACTTCTCCGGCCGGTAGTGGACCTCGGTACCGCTCAGCCACGCCCAGCTGCCCTTGATCCCGGCCGAGTTGGTGACGATCAGCGCCTTCTCCACGGTCGCCCGGTCCGCGGGCTCCTGGTCGAGTTTGACCATGATCGGCACGGCGACGCCGACCTGCTGGTCGTCGCCGGGGAACAGGGTGGCGCGGACCTGGCTCGTCGGGGTGGAGGTCGTGAACGACCCGGTCAGCTCGACGGACTTGCCGTCGGTGCCGGTGGCCTTGCCCGCGTACGTGTACGCCTTGCCGAAGCCGAGGGGTTCGGTGGTCTGCCACGACTTCTTGTCGTCGGCCAGCTTGCCCGCCACCGCCGCGCCCTCGGGGTTGGTCAGCGTGACCTGGTCGATCGTGCCGTCGGAGACCGTCACCTTCACCGGTGTGGTCACGGGCACGTCCGCGGCGCCGGACGCGGGTTCCGCGACGAACTTGGCCACCGGTGCGGCGTCCTTGCCCTCGGACTTCGGCGTCCCCTGCTCGGTCCCGGACGAGCAACCGACCAGCAGGGCACCGCCGAGGAGCAGCGCCGTCAACTTCCTGAGCACGATTTCGACCTCCTGCCGCAAAGGACGTGCCACCGGACCTCGCGGTGCGGGTGATACCCGTCACAACCCTAGGATCGCCGGTGTGAACCGACCTGTCGCGATCGTGACCGGAGCGAGCGCGGGCATCGGCGAGGCCACCGCCCGCCGGCTCGCGGCGGAGGGCTTCCACGTGGTGCTCGGCGCCCGTCGGCTGGACCTCCTCGAGGCTATCGCGGACGAGATCGGGGGTACCGCGCTGGCGCTCGACGTCACCGACGCGGACTCCGTCGCCGCGTTCCTCGCGGCCGTGCCGGACCAGGTGCGCGTGCTCGTGAACAACGCGGGCGGCGCGCGCGGACTCGAACGCGTCGACCAGGCCGACGAGGACAACTGGCGGTGGATGTGGGAGACCAACGTGCTCGGCACGTTGCGGATCACCAAGGGTCTGCTGCCCGCCCTGATCGCCTCCGGTGACGGGCACGTCGTCACCGTCACGTCGGTCGCGGCCGTCGAGGCGTACGACAACGGCTCCGGCTACACCTCGGCCAAGCACGCCCAGTCGGCGCTGCACCGGACGTTGCGCGGGGAACTGCTCGGGCAGCCGGTGCGGTTCACCGAGGTGCTGCCCGGCATGGTGGAAACGGACTTCTCGCTCAACCGCTTCGAGGGGGACGCGGACCGCGCGGACGCGGTGTACCGGGGCCTGACGCCGTTGACCGCCGACGACGTGGCGGACGTGATCGCGTTCGCCGTCACCAGGCCCTCGCACGTGAACCTGGACCGGATCGACCTCAAGCCGCGTGACCAGGCTGCGGCGGCACGGATCCACCGAGCAGGCTGACGTCGAGCTGGTCGAGGACCGGTCCGATCGGGTTGGCGAACGCGCGCAGCGCGCTGCCGCCGCAGTAGAGCCCGACCACGCGGTTGGCGTCGTCGAGCAGCACGGCGCCCGAATCGCCGTGGTCGCCGAAGGGGCCCTCGACCCTGATCTGGTCGCGCAACGTGCGCACGCCCAGCCCCTGGCCGAAGTCCAGCGTGATCACCGCGTCGGTGGAGGCGACTTCGCCGGCGGTGAGCGCGGTGGTGCGCCCCCGTTTGCGCACGCGCTGGTGCTCGTGTGCCGCGGCGTGGCCGTCGATCGGCCCGGCGCCCACGACCTCCGCCCGCCAGTGCGGCGTGGTGAGCTGGATCGCGGCGGCGTCGACCCGGCCGCTCAGCGCGCAGCGCGCGAGAGTCCCGAACCGGTCGCGCACCGGATGGCCGCCGTCCACTCGGGAAGGGTGGACCATGGGGTCGCCGATCGCCCAGGCGTCGTCCACACAGGCCACGTGGAACGCGGTCAGGCCCATCACGCTGCGCTTGTCCCTCGGCGTGACGAACGCGCCCATGGTCCCGGCCACCAGGTAGTCGCCGATCGACGGCACGTCCGGCGGCACCAGCCGCACGGCCCGGCACGGCCCGACGCCGATCCCGCCCTGGAGCAGCTCGTGCCGTTCGGCGCCGCTCACGCCCTCCGGCCGGGCCACGGTGTGGTGCGGCACGAACGTGTCCTGCACGACGTCGGTCAGCACACCGAGCACATCGGACGGGATCGTCAGGTGCCCCGAAGGGCGCTTGCGCCGCACGTACACCACGATCGCCAGGCGTCCCGTACGCCGCCCGCGCACGACCTTGTGCCCGATGTCGACGCCGACGACCCCGGGGCGGGCCAGGAAGTCGCCCTCGACCAGCTTCTTGACCGGCCTGACCGCGGCCCGCACGATGTCCAGATGGTCCATGACGGCCTCCCGGAGATACCCCTACCTCCATGAAACGCGTGGCGTGAGGCTTCGTCACAGGGAGTCACCCGTTCGGCCGGTCAGGCTCTTGCGCGCGCCGAAAACGGGTCGTCGGCCCCGTAGTGGCCGTCGGGCGAACCGCGGTCGACGCGGCGGTATCGGACGGTCAACCCAGGTCGCAGCCCACAAGCACCGGTTCGGGCGTGAGTTCGACGCCGAAAGCCGCGCGCACGCCGTCGCGCACCTCCCTTGCCAGCCCGAGGAGATCACGCGTCGACGCGCCGCCCCGGTTGGTCAGCGCGAGCGTGTGGCGGGTGGACAGTGCGACCCGGTGGCCCCGGTACCCCTTGGCGAACCCGGCGCGCTCGATCAGCCACGCGGCCGACAGCTTGCGGTACCCCGGACCCGCCGGGTACGAGGGCACGTCGACGTCCGCGCCGAGGCGTTCGGCGATCCGGATCAGCACGCCGGTGAACGTGGAGTCGTCGAGCAGCGGGTTGGTGAAGAACGAGCCCGCGCTCCACGTGTCGTGGTCGGTCGGGTCGAGCACCATCCCCTTGCCGCGCCGCAGTTCCAGCACGGCCTTCCGCGCGGCGTCCGCCGGCACCCGGTCGCCCGCGCCGACACCGAGCACGCGGGCCAGTTCGGCGTAGCGGATCGGCGCGGACAGGCCGCCGGAGGTCAACGTGTACCGGGCGCGCAGCACGACCGCGGCGTCCGTGCCCTTCAACACCGACGTGCGGTAGGCCAGGCCCAACGCGGACGCGGGCAACTGGTGCACCCGTCCGGTCCGCCGGTCCAGCAGGTCGACCGAGTCCAGCACCTGCGAGATCTCCACGCCGTACGCGCCGACGTTCTGCACCGGCGTCGCGCCGACCAGGCCGGGGATGCCCGACAGGCACTCCAGTCCGCCCAGTCCCTGTGCGACGGCCTCGGCCACGACGTCGTCCCACACCTCGCCCGCCTCGACGGTGAGCTGCACCAGGCCGTCGCCCAGCGGATCGAGCCGACGACCGAGCGTGCCGACCTGCACGGCGGTGCCCGCGAAACCCTCGTCGGCGACGACCAGGTTGGAGCCGCCGCCGATGAGCAGCAGCGGGTCGCCGGACGCGTCGAGATCGCGGACGGCCTCGACGAGATCGGCCGCCGCGGTCGCGCGGACGAAGCGGGTCGCCGGGCCGCCGAGTCGGAGCGTCGTGCACTGCGACAAGGGCACTCCGGTGCCGGACAGCGGGGTGGTCACGGCCGTCAACGGTAGCCTCCGCGACATGGCACGCCGCATCGAGCACCTGACGTCGTTCGCACACCCCGTCGGGGAGGTGTACTCCGCGCTGGTCGACGAAGGCCACCTGCGCGACCGGCTGGGCGCGTTGGGCGGCAAGGGCGGCGAGGTGCTGGCGTTCACGTCGGACGGCGCCACCACGTCCTACCGGCTGCGCCAGGGCGTGGACGCGTCGAAGCTCCCGTCGGTGGCGCGCGGCGTGCTCGGCGGCGACCTGGTGATCGACCGCGCCGAGGCGTGGACCGCCGCCGGTCGCACCGGGACGGTCGAGGTCACCGTCGGCGGTGTGCCCGGCCAGGTGGACGGCACGATCACGCTGTCGGAAGACGGCACCGGAACGAAGCTCGCCCTGACCGGCCAGGTGAAGGTGTCCATCCCGCTGCTGGGCGGCAAGCTGGAGTCGTTGATCGCCGACCAGGTCGTGGAGCTGCTCGACCGCGAGACCGCGTTCACCGACGGCTGGCTCGACCGCCGGTCCTGATGGCACGCACTCCCCGGCTGGCGGCCGGCCGCGCCCGCGCGCTCGGGCTGCCGACCCGGGGCACCACCAACCCCAACCGGCTGCGCCGCGTGGACCGGTTCGTGGCGCACCGCTTCCGCGACCTGCTGCGGGACACGGCCGAACCGCTCGTCGTCGACCTCGGCTACGGCTCGTCGCCGATCACCACGGTCGAACTGGCGCACCGGCTCCGACCGCTCAACCCGGACCTGCGCGTGCTCGGGCTGGAACTGGACGCCGAGCGCGTCGAGGCGGGCCGGCTCGCGGCCGACCCGCCCCGGCTGGACTTCCGACGCGGCGGGTTCGAGCTGGCCGGACGGCGACCCCACGTGCTGCGGGCGTTCAACGTGCTGCGGCAGTACACCGAGGAGCAGGCGACGCAGGCGTGGACGACCATGGTGTCCCGGCTCGCGCCCGGCGGCGTGCTGGTCGAGGGCACGTGCGACGAGATCGGCCGACGGTGCTCTTGGGTGACCGTGACCTCGGACGGACCGCAGACGTTCACGTTGTCGTGCCTGCCCGCCGACCTGGAAACGCCGGGGGATCTGGCCGAACGGCTGCCCAAAGCGCTGATCCACCGCAACGTCCCGGGTGAACGCGTGCACGCGTTGCTCCTCGACCTGGACGCTTGTTGGGCCGCGGCAGCGCCTTTCGCACCGTTCGGGCCGCGTGCGCGCTGGGTCGAGGCCGTGCGGTCGCTCGCCGGACGCGGCTGGCCGCTGCTCGACGACCGGAAGCGGTGGCGACTCGGTGAATTCACGCTGCGGTGGGATGCCGTCCGTCCCTAGGCTGGGACGAGTGGAACACGCGGATTACGTGGCACATCTGAAGACCCAGTACACGGCGGCACACGCGGCACTCGTGACGAACGACCCGGTCGCACCCGTGCCCAACTGTCCTCAGTGGACGGTATTCGACCTCGTGAAGCATCTCGCCGGCACGCACTCGTGGGCGTTGACCGCGCTGTCGACGCCGCCGGACGGCGCCTGGCCCGCGATCCCGGACCGGCCGGACGCGTGGGACGACCTCGTGCCGTGGTGGGAGGGGAAGTTCGCCGAACTGGCGGACACCCTGGAGCGGCTCGGGCCGGACGCGCCCGCGTGGACGTTCGTGCCGGAGAAGAAGTCCGGCGTGTGGGCGCGGCGGCAGGCGCACGAGACCGGCATCCACCATCTGGACGCGTTGTCCGCGCGGGACGCCGAAGCCCCGGCGCTGCTGTTCGACCCGGAATTCGCGGCCGACGGCGTGGACGAGTACCTCACCTGGATCCTGCCGCTCGCGGCCGAGCGGATCCCGATCGAGGTCGAGGGCCGGGTGCTCCTGCACGCGGCCGACGCCGGCCGCACCTGGGAGGTCGTGGTCGGACCGGACCGGAAGCCGTCCGTGCACGCCGTCACCGGTTCGGGCACCGACGCGGACGCCACGGTCGCGGGCACCGCCGACGCGGTGTACCGGGCGGTCTGGGGTCGACCGGGCGGCGCCATCGTGTCGGGTGACCGACGGCTCTTCGACGGCCTTCCCCGGCCGTAGATCCTGGATACTCGGCGGGTGCCTTCGCCAGAACGTCGCTACGTGATCACCTTCGGCTGCCCGGACCGGACCGGCATCGTGGCCAGGATCTCCTCGTTCCTGACCGAGTACGGCGGCTGGATCGTCGAGGCCGCCTACCACACCGACCCGGTCACCAACTGGTTCTTCACCCGCCAGGAGGTGCGCGCGGACTCGCTGCCCTTCGGAGTGGAGGAGCTGCGCGAACGGTTCGGCGCGATCGCCCGCGAACTGGGCGCCAACGCCAACTGGCGGGTCACCGACACCGGCGAACGGCGCCGCGTCGTGCTGCTGGTGTCCAAGGAAGGGCACTGCCTGTACGACCTGCTGGGCCGGGTGGCGTCCCGCGAACTCGACGTCGACGTGGCGTCGGTGATCGGCAACCACCCGGACCTGGCGGGCATCACGCGGGCGCACGGCATCCCGTTCCACCACGTGCCCTTCCCGGCCAACGACCCGGACGGCAAGCAGGCCGCGTTCGCCCAGTTGCGCCAGCTCGTCGACGTGCACAAGCCGCACGCCGTCGTGCTGGCCAGGTTCATGCAGATCCTGCCGCCCGAGCTGTGCGCGGACTGGTCGGGACGCGCGCTGAACATCCACCACAGCTTCCTGCCGTCGTTCATCGGCGCCCGGCCGTACCACCAGGCGCACAGCCGGGGCGTGAAGCTGGTCGGCGCGACCTGCCACTACGTGACGGCCGACCTCGACCAGGGGCCGATCGTCGAGCAGGACGTGATCCGGGTCGACCACAAGGACTCGATCGGCGACATGGTCCGCAAGGGGCGGGACATCGAGAAGGTCGTGTTGGCCAGGGGGTTGCGCTGGCACCTGGAGGACCGGGTGCTGGTGCACGGGAACCAGACCGTCATCTTCTGAGGACTCCGGTGAACCGATCGGGCGTGGCGTACGTGCCTTGGTGCGTCACGCCCGATCCGCTTTCCGAATCCGGAGAATCCCCATGCGTCGCAAGCATGTCGCGTCCCTTGCCGCCCTCGTGACAGCGTTCACGCTGACCGCGTGCGGCGGGCAGCCCGCCGCCGAACCGGCTCCCGCACCGGCCCCCGCCCCCGCGCCCGCCGCCGAGCAGCAGCCGCAGGGCGACCCGTCCGAGGTCTCGTTCCTGGCCGGCACCGCGCGTTCCAACAAGGCCGACGAGACGACCGGCGACCTCGCACCCCCGGACGCGTCGCAGGACGTGCGCGACAAGTGGGTCCAGCTGCGGGCGTCGCGCGCCGGCGACCTGGACCCCGTCGTCGTCAACGGCGCCGGCCTGACCCTCTACCGCTTCGACAAGGACTCCGCGAGCCCCTCGCGGTCCACGTGCTCGGGCGACTGCGCGAAGACGTGGCCGCCGGTCACGATCGCCAAGGGGGGCAAGGTGTTCGTGGCCGGTGTGCGCAAGGCCGACGTCGGTTCCGTCCGCCGCGACGACGGCCGCACCCAGCTCACGATCAAGGGGTGGCCGGTCTACCGGTTCGCCAAGGACACCAAACCCGGCGACACGCTCGGCCAGGGCGTCGGCGGCACGTGGTTCGGCGTCACGCCCGACGGTCGCAAGGCGGGTACGCCGGCCGACCGGCCCGCGCCGGCCCCCGACCCGGCCGCGAAGCCCGCGACCTCCGTCACGCTGTTCACCGGCAAGAACTTCGACGACACCAGCGGGAACAACTTCGCCACCGGCATCGCCGGTCCGGGGTGCCAGGACGTGCGCGGCGAGTTCCGGTCGCTGTCCACAGCGGGCTCGGTGAAGCTGTGGTCCGAGCCGAAGTGCAAGGGGCGTTCGGTCGTCGTGAGCGAGGACGTGGCGGACCTGGGCACGGTGGGCTTCCTGCCGAAATCCCTGTTCTTCTCCTGACGTCCGGCCGGCGGACGTAGGCTGCGGACGTGCGCACCGAGATCAGAACCGTCGAGGGGGCACGTGCCGCCGCGGACCTGCGTGGCGCCGTGCTGACCGGCCTCGACCTGACCGCCGTCGACCTGCGCGTGCCGCTCGACGGCGCCCTGTTCCTCGGCTGCGTGCTGTCCCCGGCGACACAGCGCCGGGCCGACGCGGCGGGCGCCCTGGTCTTCCCGCACATCCCGGACCTCCCGTACGAGGTCTACCGCTCGCACCTGTACACCCCGGCCGAACTGTTCGCGGACTTCGACCCCGACCGGCCGGAGTCCTACGCGGACACGCCGGACGCCCGGGTCTACCGGCACAGCAGGCAGCAGGGACACCACCCGGACCCGTTGCACGCGTTGGCCGAACGATTGCACGACCACGCCATCACCGAGGCGTTGAACGAGGTCCTGACCGGTGCGCCGGTGGCCGTCATGGGAGGTCACGCCCTGGGGCGTGACACCGCCGGCTACCGGCGTGCCGTCGAACTGGGCGACGCCCTGGGCCGGGCGGGCTTCACGGTCCTGACCGGAGGCGGTCCGGGCGCCATGGAGGCCGTGCCGCTGGGCGTGCGGGTGGGCGTGGACGAGATCGTCCTGAAGGAACTGGCGAAGGCGCCGAAGTTCGGCGACTCGCCCGAGTCGATCGGCCGGTGGCTGGCGGCGTTCCCGGAACTGCCGAAGACGGATGGTCCACGCACCATCGGCATCCCGACCTGGTTCTACGGTCACGAACCCCCGAACCCGGCGTGCGAACTGCACGCGAAGTACTTCGCCAACTCGGTGCGGGAAGAGGGCCTGCTCACCGTGGCGACCGGGGGGATCGTGTACACGCCGGGCAGCGCCGGCACGGTGCAGGAAGTCTTCCAGGACTACACGCAGAACCATTACGCGTCCGTGGGCCCACCGGCCCCGATGATCTTCTTGGGCCGGGAGTTCTGGACGACGGAGATCCCGGCGGCACCGTTGGTGCGGCACCTGGCGCGCGGGCGTGAGGCGGAGCGCTGGATTCTCGTGACCGACGACATCGCCGAGGCGACCGAGTTTTTGAGCGATTACGCCGCCGGCTGAGCATTCACCGGCTACACGACGGAATCGCCGCGCCCCGCCAGGCCCCCGCGCTCCACCGAACGTCGCCACCGATCAGTGCGACCATCGGTGGACCGAGGGGAGCGTGATGGCCTCACTGCGAGAAGTCGGACAACACCTCGTCAACGCGGCGGCACGACTCGGCGAGGCCATCCGTGCCGCACACCACGCGGCTGACCCCGCCAAGGACGCCCAGGACCTGATCAGCGCGGCCGGGGCGGGATCGGACCAGGCGGACTTCGCCCAGACCCATGCGCGGTTCGACACGGTGGTCGACGGGATCACCGACCCGCCGACCGGCATCGGCGCACGACTCGCCGCGATCCGCGAATACACCGATCGGGCGGGAATTCCACTTACCCCGGAGCACGGTCCACTACCGGGCCAGTCGCCGAAAGGCGGTTCACCGGAACACATCGAGAACCTTCGCAAGGAGTTGCCGGCGACAGTGCGGTCCGGAGTGGGACAGGACGCGTGGCGGATGTTGCGAGCCATCGACTTCCCCGCGCCCGGACCTCCGATCACCTCGGGGTCCACTCTCAGGGTCTACGGACCGAGATACCAGAAGACCTTTACCGGAGGGATGCGCGCGCCGTGGCAACGCTGGAGGTCTGGTACGACCAGATGCCCGAGAACGACTTCGGCCCAGGCGACCCGGCGATCATCGTCGGCACCGAGGCGGAGCCGGCGGCCTTGGTGGACAGGGTGAGCGCGAAATCCGCGACCCAACCGTGCCCCTCGATCGTAAGCATGTACGTGGCCGGCGATCCGTACGGGCATCCGTCCTTGAACGCCGGGATCGGTGCCGAACGGGCCTATGTGCGGATCGGCAGTCGGACGTCCATCCGCACCGTCGGCGATGCCGACGCCGTCGGCGAAACCACGTACGACTTCCAGGGACACGGCGAACCGATCCCGCGACGGCACGAGGTCCCGCTCGCCATCGTGCGCGAAGTCCTCGCCGCCTACATGCACCACGACGGGACCATCCCCGAGGACTTCGCCGACCTCCACGTCACACTCTGAACACCTACCGCGCCAAATCCTCCACCACCTGGGCGCCCGGCAGTTTGGCCAGCACCTCGCCGGGCACGAGGAGTTTGCTGCCGCGGATGCCGCTGCCGATCACCAGTTCCGGCGCGGCGGCCACCTCGGGCGACAGCAGGATCGGCCATTCCGCGGGCAGGCCGACGGGCGTGATGCCGCCGTACTCCATGCCCGTCAGGGAGACCGCGTCGTCCATGGGCGCGAACGACGCCTTACGCGCGTCGAGCAGTCGACGCACCACGCCGTTCACGTCGGCACGCGTGGTGGCCAGCACGACGCAAGCCGCGTAACGCGTCACGTCTCCACGCCGTCCCGCGACGATCACGCAGTTCGCGGACGCCTCCAAAGGCGACCCGTAGTGGGCGCAGAACTCGGCCGTGTCGGCCAGCGTCGGGTCGATTTCGGCGACACCCAACCGGGCGGCATCGGGGAACGCGCCCAACAGGGCGGCAACCGGCGGCGCGACGAGGTCCGGCCGGTCGGGGGCGGGTACGGGGTTCAGGGTTCCGGCGATCGTCCACATCCACCCCATCCTGCCGGCCGGCTTGACCTTGACGTTACGTCAACCTCTACCGTGGTGAGCACGGGAGGGACGGGACATGGCCTGGTCGATCGCACAGGTGGCACGGATGTCCAAGGTGACCTCGCGGACGTTGCGGCATTACGACTCGATCGGACTGCTCACGCCCGCGTGGACCGGCGACAACGGCTACCGCTACTACGAGCGTGAGCAAGTGCTGAGGTTGCAGCAGATCCTGTTGCTGCGGGACCTCGGTCTGGCGCTCGACACCGTCGCGGAGGTGCTCGCCGGCCGGCATCGGGCGGTCGACGTGCTGCGCCACCACGAGCGCCAGATCCGCGCCGAGCGGGAACGCCTGGCCACGCTCGCCCGCTCCGTCGCCAAGACGATCGCCGAACTGGAAGGAGGACCCGAGGTGAAGATGGAAGAACTTTTCGAGGGCTTCGACGCCGAGCGCCAAGCCCGCTACGAGGCCGACCTCGTCGAGCGCTACGGCGAGGGCGTCACCGAGCACATCGAGGACAGCAAGGCCCGCATGAAGGGCTGGTCCAAGGCCGACGCCGCGGACTTCATGGCCGAGTGGGAAGAGATCGGCAAGGCGTTCGCCGCCGCGTTCGACGCGGGTGTCGCACCCGACGACCAGCGCGTGCAGGACGTGACCGACCGCCACTACCGGTGGATCCTGCGGAGCTGGACGCCCAACCGCGAGTCCTACACCGGGCTCGGGCAGCTCTACGTCGACGCCGAGGACTTCAAGGTCCAGTTCGACGCGCACGCCGAGGGTTTCGCCGAGTACGTCCGCGACGCCATCGCGGTCTACGCGCAGACCCGCCTCTGACCGGTGTGGTCGGGGGCCATGGACCCCGACCACACCGGTCACCTCGGGCTGGGCACCGGGCGGTCCGACACCAGGTCGGCCAACCACCCGCGCACGCTCGGTCGCGCGTCCGGCCACGACGGAACGATCTCCAGCCGCCCGTTCGGGAACGCCGCGGCGGTCCGGGCCGCGACGGTCACCGGGTGCAGCGGATCGTTCTCCGCGCCGACCACGAGCACAGGCGCCACAACCCGCCTCAACGGCGAAAGATCGGTGACCGCGACCTGTCCGGGCAACGCGGCCAATGCCCCGTCGAGCCGCCGGAACGCCCAACGCCGCTGCTCGAAGTAGTCGGCCGGCCCGTCCACCGACGTGATCATCGACTCGCGGGACAACCGGGGACGCGGCTCGTCCAACACGGCGGGCAGCAGCAGGGCGACCCGTTCGAACGCGTCGGGTTCCGCGGCGAGCAACGCGACCAGGGCAGCGGCGGTCAACGACACGCCGATGGCCCGCGTGGCACCCACCTCACGGGCGACTTCACGCAGGTCGGCGGCAATGCGCGAGTAGTTCCAGTAGTCGTCGGGGGCGTCCGGCTCGTCCCCGTGCCCGGGCAGCGTGACGACGACCCGCGTGCCGCGTACTCCGGACGCGGGAATGCGGGCCTCGCCGGGCGTGGCGCCCAGACCGTGCCCGATGAGAGTGACCGGCGCCCCGGAGCCGTGGCTCCGGTAGGTCACCACCTCGGGCCGCGTTGGATCTCGATCAGCCGAGGACGAACGTCCACGAGGTAGACCGACACCGCGACGAACCCGGCAACCCAGAAGATGCTGCCGGCGCCGAGCAGCTCGAAGAGGATCAGCGCGAACGTGCCGCCGCCGGTGATGCCCAGCCAGGCAGGCTTGGTCATCCGCTCCGCGGCCTGGAACGCCTCCGCCCGCTGCGTCAGCGCGTGGCCGAACGCGAACAGACCCATGACCAGCGCCACCGACTGCAAGATCAGCAACACCCACAGGTCGAGGTAGAGGGGTGAGAACGGTGGTAGATGGATGGACAGCACAGGCCAAGCCTACGTGCGCCAAGCCGACCCGGTACAGCCGAAGCAACCCGCCGAGCACCTCGGCTCATGGTGCCTGAACGCACATTTCACGGTGCCTGAACGCACAACTCGCGGTGTCCGAATGTATAACTCGCGCGTTGGCGAGGGCCTTGACACCCGATCGGGGGTGCCTGAGCGCGTGTTTCGGGGTGTCCGGGTGGAGGACACACAACCCGCCTACTCGGCAGCCTTACGCGACCGGGTAGCCCGCCGAGCAGTGGTACGCACCTCCTCGGCCACCTCACCCCCGGCGTCCACCACAGCCTCCGCCACCCGCTCGGACACGGTGTCCACGTCGTCGGCCACCTTCTCCCCGGCCTCCCGAGTACGCCGCGTCACCTTGCCGAGCACGTCGTCGGCCAGGTCACGAGCCTCGGAAGCGGCCTCCTCGGTGCGCTTCTGCACCGTCCCCACCACCTCCTCGACCTGGCTGATCGCCTTCTGCAGCTCAGGCCGGTTCTTCAACTTCTCCAAAGTCTGTTCCCCCTGCTCGGCCAGGAACTGGAACAGGTTCACCGCCGACTGGGTGTAGGCGTCCACGACCTTGCGCAACTCCGCCGGGTCGAACTTGTCGCGCAGGTCGGTGGCCTGGGTGGACTCCACCCGCTCACGCGCCTTCCCCAAAGCGTCGATCACGGCCTTGGCGGCCAGGTCACCCGCGCCCAGGGCGGCGAGCAACGGGGTCCGTGCCGCGGCGGCGACCTGCTCGCCGGCCTTGCGCAGTTCTTCCGCGTTGGGCAGCTTCGACATGAAGATCACTCCTCCGGACCGGCGGTGTTCTCCCGCCGGAAAGACTCGTAGACGTCGAGCAGCACCTGTTTCTGCCGCTCGGTCAGGTCGGGGGCCGCGACGATGGCGTCGGCCAGGGCGCCTCCGGCGCGTTCCTGGAGGATTCCCGCCTCGACGTACAACGCCTCGGCGGAGATCCGCAGCCCCTTGGCGATCTGCTTGAGGATCTCCGCGCTGGGTTTGCGCAGCCCTCGTTCGATCTGGCTTAGGTACGGGTTCGAGACGCCGGCGAGTTTCGCCAGCTGCCGCAGCGAGATCTTCGCCGTGTTGCGCTGACGGCGGATGTAGTCGCCGATGTCGGCGACCGCCTCGTCGATCGACTTGTCCACCGCGGCACCTCCACTTCCGACGGTACGCGCGGATGCTAGCTCCTGCAAGCACTCTGCTAGCGGAGCGGACGTGTGCCCGCGCACAGCGCTACCGTGTGGCGATGGACCGCGCCACCCGCCTGCGGCACGAGCTGGTCGACCACCTCGTCTCCGTCGGCGCCCTGCGCACACCCCGCTGGGTCGACGCGTTTCGCCAGGTCCCGAGGCACGTCTTCCTGCGCGCGTTCTTCGTCCGCCACGACGACGGCTCGTGGTCGGCGGTCACCGACGAGCACCCCGACCACCTCGACCTGGTCTACGCCGACAACGTCCTCGTGACCCAGCTCGGCGGCACGACCACCGCCTGGCAAGCGCACCGGGCGCGCGGCACCCCCACCAGCTCGTCCTCGATGCCCGTGATCATGGCGATCATGCTGGAGGCACTGGCCCCCGAACCGGGCGCCCGCGTGCTGGAGATCGGCACCGGCACGGGCTACAACGCGGCCCTGCTCGCCCAGGCGCTCGACGACAAGGCCGTGACATCGGTGGACGTCGACCCCGAAGTTCTCACCCACGCCACCGAATCACTCGCACTGGCGGGCCACGCACCCCGATGCGTGCTCGGCGACGGCGAACAGGGTCACCCGCCCGACGCGCCTTACACCCACATCCTCGGCACATGCGCGGTCGACCGCGTCCCACCCGCATGGCTGGCCCAGGCCGCCCCCGGCGGTGTCGTGGTCACGACCCTCAACCGCTCGCTCGGCGCCGGCCTGGTCCGCCTGGCCGTCCACGACGGCGTGGGCACCGGACCGGTCCTTGCCGACGACGGCCGCTTCATGCCCCTGCGCGCCCACACCCCGACCTGGGCCGACGCCCTGCTCGCCGAGGCACGGGAGGGCGGGGACGTCCGCCTCACCGAACTGCCCGGTTCCACGGTCGTCGACCCCACCGCCGGGTTCGAGTTCTTCGCGGGAGTGTGCCTGCCCGGCGTGGTCGCGGGGCTGGATCCGGTCCGCCTGGTCGCGCCGGACGGCTCGTGGGCACGCCAGAACGGCGCCGGCGTCGCCCAGTCCGGCGACCGCCGCCTGTGGGACGAAGTCGAAGCCGCCTACCGCACGTGGCTTTCGTACCGCCGCCCCCGCCGTGCCGCGTTCACCTACACGGCCACACCCACCGAGGCGTACTTCACGCACCCGCCGACCGGCCGCACGTGGCCGGCCTGACCCCGATCAGTCGAACAGCTCCTCCAGGAAACTGCGCCGACGCCGCTGGTGGTGGCCGTAGTCGTAGTACCCCGGCGAGGGCGGTGGCGGCGGACCGGGCACCGTACCGGGCGGCGGCTGGTACGGAGGCGGCGGCTGATAGGGCGGCGGCGACCCGACCGGCGAACCCACCGGCGACCCGACCGGCGCCGACCCGACCGACGGTGGCGGCGACGCGTAGTGGTCACGTTCCGCGGCCACGATCTGATCCAACTCGCCACCGTCGAGGAACACGCCCTTGCAGTTCTCGCACTGCTCGATGTGGACGGCACCGCGAGTGATCGTCTTCATGAGGTCCGAACACTTGGGGCAGATCACGTCATCGAGAGTACGCACGCCACAGGGGTGACCGCCTCGCCACCGATGGTGACAGGTGGGACATGATGCCGGGGTGTCGAGATTGCGTCAGCGAGCCGTCCTCGTCGGCTGCGTGCTCGCCGCCCTGCTCACGGCGGCGGGCCTGTTCGTCACCGACTACGGCATCGACCCGGACCTGTGGCTGGTCGCCGTCGCGGCCGGGTTCCTGCTGCTGCTCGCCGCGCTCGACCCGTGGGTGCACCGACGCCGGGCGGCGGGCCTGTCCACCGGGGACCAGCTCGCGGCGGCGGCCCGCGACCTGGTCGTGGCGCTCAAGGCCCAGTGGATCGAGGAGAGCCGGTCGCGCGGACTCGACGACGCGCCGCTCGACCTGCACTGGAGTTCGCCGGACGGCAGTGCGCCGCCGGGCCGCGGCGACGCCGTGGTCGGCGCGTTCGAACGCCAACCCGACCACCGCCTGGTCCTGCTCGGCGAGCCCGGCGCGGGCAAGAGCACGACCGCGTTGATGCTCACGCTCGGCCTGCTCGACCGGCACACCGCCGGTCCGGTCCCGATCCTCCTGCCGCTGTCCACGTGGGACCCGGACGTCGAGGACGTCCGCACGTGGTTGACCCGCCGCCTCTACGAGGACCACCCGGCGCTGCGCAACACCGAGCTGTACGGCAGCTACGCGGCCGAACTCCTCGTCGAACAACGCCTGGTCCTGCCGATCCTCGACGGCTTCGACCAGGTGGCCCGCCACCCCGGCGCGCTGGAGCGGATCAACCGCGCGTTCCCCCCGTCCACGCCGCTGGTCCTGACGTCCCGGACGGACGGGTTCGCGGGCTGCCACGTGCCCGGCGCGGGCGTGGTCGAACTCCACCCGCTCGACCACGAGGAGATCGCGGGCTACCTGCGCGCCCACGCCGACCCGGTGATCGCCGCCCGCTGGGAGCCGATCTTCCTGCACCTGCGCGCCGAGCCGGACGACCGGCTCGCCGACGCCCTGTCCACGCCGCTGGCGGTGTGGCTCGCGGGCACCGTCTACGCGGACGGCGAGCCGAGCGAACTGCTCGACCGCGCCCGGTTCCCCGACCGCGCGTCCGTCGAGGACCACCTGGTGGACATGCTGGTCACGACCGCGTTCGGCGACCGGGCCGTGGCCCACCACGCCCGGGCCAGCCAGGTGTGGTCCCGTGCGGACGCGCACCGCTGGCTCACGTTCCTGGCCCGCGAACTCCACGGCCGGGGCGTCCGCGAGCTGGCCTGGTGGGAGCTGCGCCGGTCGGTGGGCCGGCAGTGGCTGGCCGTCCTGGGCGCGCTGGTCCTGGGCACGATCGGCGGTTTCGGCGTGGCGTGGCTCATGGCGTACGCGAGCACGCCGAAGCTCGCGCCGATCACGGGACTGGCGGCCGGGATCGCGGTCGCGGTCGCCGCGCTGCGCGCCTCCGGACGTCGGTCGCCGAAGCCGAAACCGGGGATCTGGCGCAGCCTGGTGGTGGTCAGCGGCGTACTCGGGTTGGCCGTCGGCCTGGTGTTCGGCGCGCTGTACGGCCCGTCGGCGGGCCTCGTCGTGGGCCTGGGCCTGGCCGTGGCCAGCGCGCTGCGGTTCGCGTTGGCCGACAACGCCGAGCTGACCCACCCGTCGAGTCCGAAGTGGACGATGGCGCGCGACCGGATCGCGGTGCTGACCGGTTCGCTGGTCCTGTCGGTCACGTTCGGCACGGCCGGCGGGCTGGTGTTCGGCGCGCACCAGTCGGGCATGGTCGGTCTCGGCCTGGCGTGCGGGTTGCTGCTCGGGTTCGCGTTGTCCGTGCTGCACCTGCGGTGGTGGTGGTTCACGGTGGCACGCGTGTGGCTGGCGTTGCGCCGCAAGGTGCCGTGGGAGCTGATGGTGTTCCTCGACGACGCCCGCAAGCTGGGCGTGCTGCGCCAGTCCGGCGCGTGCTACCAGTTCCGCCACGCCCTGGTGCAGGACCGGCTGGCCGGGCCGAGGACGTCAGCCGGACAGCCCGCGTAGCCGCCGGATCGCCTCGTCGAGCACCTCGTCGCGCTTGCAGAACGCGAACCTGACCAGGTGCTTCCACTGCTCGGGGTGGTCGGTGAACACCTGCACGGGCACGGCCGCGACGCCCGCCCGTTCGGGCAGGGCACGGCAGAAGTCCGCGCCGTCGGTGAAGCCGAGCGGGCGCACGTCGGCCGTGATGAAGTACGTGCCCTCGCTGGAGCGCACCTCGAACCCGGCGGCGCGCAGCCCGTCCGCGAGCCTGGACCGCTTGTCCTGCAACGAGATCCGCAGCTTCTCGACCCACTCCAGCTCCGTGCGCAACGCGTGCGCCACGGCCGGCTGGAACGGCGCTCCGCCCACGAACGTGAGGAACTGCTTGGCCGCGCGCACCGCGCCGAGCAGCTCGGCCGGCGCGCACGCCCAGCCGATCTTCCAGCCGGTGACGTTGAACGTCTTGCCCGCGCTGGAGATCGTCACGGTCCGCTCGCGCATGCCGGGCAACGCGGCCAGCGGGACGTGCGACGCGTCGTCGAACACCAGGTGCTCGTACACCTCGTCGGTGATCACCACGAGGTCGTGCTCGACGGCCAGCCGCGCGATCGCGTCGAGTTCGCTTCGCGTGAACACGGTGCCGGTCGGGTTGTGCGGCGTGTTGACCAGCAACGCCCGCGTGCGGGGTCCGATCGCGGCCGTCAACGCGGCCACATCGAGCCCGAGCCGCCCCGACGCGTCCTCGACGAGACCGACCGTGCGCCGCGTCGCACCGGCCAACGCGACCGACGCCGCGTACGAGTCGTAGTACGGCTCGATCAGCACGACCTCGTCGCCGGGCTCGACCAGGCCGAGCAGCGACGCCGCGATCGCCTCGGTCGCACCTACCGTGACCAGCACTTCCGTGTCCGGGTCGTACTCCGTGCCGTACCGCGAGCGGTGCTCGGCGATCGCCTGGCGCAGCTCGGGGACGCCGGGACCGGGCGGGTACTGGTTGACGCCCGAGTCGATCGCCGTCTTGGCCGCGTCGAGCATGGAGACCGGGCCGTCGGTGTCCGGGAAGCCCTGGCCGAGGTTCACGGCACCGTGCCGGGTCGCGAGCGCGGTCATCTCCGCGAAGATCGTCGACGAGAACGGCCGCAACCTGGTGACTAGCGCTGGTACCCGCACAAGCCCAGATCTTCACGGACAATGACCCCGTGGAGCAACTGACGGCCGCCGACCAGCTCAAGCGTCGGGATCTGCGCAGGATGAAGCTGGTCGCGACCGGGTTCTTCCTCGCCGCGTCCGCGATCTTCCTCGGGGCGCTGCTGTTCGAGGAGGGCGGACCGGCCTGGGTCGGGTACGTGCGGGCCGCCGCCGAGGCGGGCATGGTCGGCGCGCTGGCCGACTGGTTCGCGGTGACGGCGCTGTTCCGCCGGCCGTTGGGCCTGCCGATCCCGCACACGGCGATCATCCCGACCCGCAAGAAGGCGTTCGGCGACGCGCTCGGGTCGTTCGTGGGCACGAACTTCCTGTCCGAGGCCGTGGTGCGGGACAAGCTGCGGCGGGTGGGCATCGCCCGGCGGGTGGGCGAGTGGCTGTCCGACGAGGCGCACGCCGAGCGCGTCACGGCCGAGCTGTCGAACGTGATCAAGGGCGCGGTGACCGTGCTGCGTGACGACGACGTGCAGGCCGTGGTCGAGCACGCGGTCGTGCGGCGGCTGACCGAGCAGCAGTGGGGCCCGCCGCTGGGCCGCCTGCTGGGGCAGGTGCTGACCGACGGCGCGCACCACAAGCTCGTGGACCTGATGTGCGACCGCGCCTACGACTGGGTGCGGGACAACCACGACAAGGTCATGAACGTGGTGTCCGACCGCGCGCCGACGTGGTCGCCCCGGTTCGTGGACTCCATGCTGGGCGACAAGGTCTACGCCGAGCTGCTGAACTTCGCGTGGGCGGTCAAGACGGACGTGAACCACCCGATGCGGCAGGCCTTGGACCAGTTCCTGGTGGAGTTCTCCGGCGACCTCCAGACCGACCCGGCCACGATGGCGCGCGCCGACCAGGTCAAGCAGCAGGTCGTCGACCACCCGGCCGTGCGGCAGGTGATCGGTTCGGCGTGGGGCACGGCCAAGGGCATGCTGCTGACGGCCGCCGAGGACCCGTCGTCCGAACTGCGGAAACGGGTCCGCGACGGCCTGCTGTCGTTCGGCGCGCGGCTCGGGTCGGACGAGGCGATGCGCACCAAGGTGGACGGGTGGCTGGAGGGTGCCGCCGCGCACGTCGTGACGAACTACCGCGACGAGATCACCACGCTGATCACGGACACGGTCGAGCGCTGGGACGCCGAGGAGACGTCCCGCAAGATCGAGTTGCAGGTCGGGCGCGATCTCCAGTTCATCCGGATCAACGGCACCGTGGTCGGCGCGCTCGCCGGACTCGTGATCTACACCCTCGGGCAGCTCGTCGTGTGACGCCCGCGCTCAGGTCACGCTGAGCGCACGGCGTTCCCGCCAGTTGCGGGCCTTCTCGCGGTTGCCGCACACCTGCATGGAGCACCAGGTTCGCGACCGGTTGCGCGAGCGGTCGAAGAAGGCCCGACGACAGCCGTCGGCCTGACAGATCTTGAACCGCTCCCACGAGCCGAGGACCGCGAGCCGCGCCGCCGCGCCCAGGACGGCGCCGACGGCGTCCGCGCTGGACATCGTCGGCACGCCGTGGCTCAGGTCCACGCGGATGAGTCCCGCCGTGGGTGGCGGTCCGGGTTCGGCCCGACGTTCACCGAGTGAGGACCGCAGCGAGTCGCGGACGCTCAGGGCTTCGGCCAGGTCGCCGACCCGGCCCAGTCCGCGCTCGGTGACCCACGCCCGCCACGTCGCGACGTCGTCGAGCACGTCGGTGCCGAGTTCGAGATCTCGGGTGTTCAGGAAAGCGAGCAGCAGCTCCACATCGTGTTCCGCATCGCCGGCTCGACCGTGCGCGAAAGCCGCGTGGTCCCAGCCGGCTGCCAGACCAGTCACTCCTCCACTGTAGGCGCCGGCAGGTGCCCATGTGGCGAAGTAACCGTCAAGTGCTTTTCACTGGTTACGCCATTCGCCCGTTCAGCCGTCGGACAGTCCGGCTATTCGCCATGTGTATACACCGTGGTTATAGTGGCGCCATGTCCATCGGTCACACACTCCTCGGCCTGCTGGAAGGCGGTCCGCGGCACGGCTACGACCTCAAGCGCGCCTACGACGCTCGCTTCGGTCAGGACCGTCCCCTGCACTACGGGCAGGTCTACACCACCCTGTCCCGACTGCTGCGCAACGGACTCGTCGAGGAAGCGGGCGTCGAGGCCGGCGACGGACCGGACCGCAAGCGCTACTCGATCACCGACGCCGGCGTGACCGACGTCGAACAGTGGCTGGCCACGCCCGAACCACCAGAGCCGTACCTCCAGAACACGCTCTACACCAAGGTCGTGCTCGCCCTGCTGTCCGGACGGCCGGCCGACGACGTACTCGACCTCCAGCGCTCCGCGCACCTGGCCGCCATGCGCGAGCTGACCCGGCGCAAAGCCGCCGGCGACCTGGCCGACCAGCTCATCTGCGACCACGCCCTGTTCCACCTCGAAGCCGACCTGCGCTGGCTGGAACTGACCGCCGCCCGCCTCGGCGACCTGCGCGAGAAGGTGAACCCGTGACCGCACTGCTCGAAGCCGTCAAGCTGCGCAAGGCGTTCGGCCCCACCCCGGCGCTCGACGGCGCCGGGCTCAGGGTCGACGCGGGCGAGATCGTCGCGATCATGGGGCCGTCCGGCTCCGGCAAGTCGACGCTGCTGCACTGCCTCGCGGGCATCCTCAAGCCCGACGCGGGCACGGTCCGCTACCGCGACGTCGAACTCAGCTCGATGCCCGACGCCAAACGCAGCGAACTGCGCCGCACCGACTTCGGGTTCGTGTTCCAGTTCGGCCAGCTCGTGCCCGAACTGAGCTGCCTGGAGAACGTCGCCCTCCCGTTGCGCCTCAGTGGCCTCAAGCGGCGCGAGGCGCAGGCCCGCGCCACCGAATGGCTCGAACGCCTGGAGGTCGCCGATGTCGCCGCGAAACGACCCGGCGAGACCTCCGGCGGCCAGGGCCAACGGGTCGCGGTGGCCCGCGCGCTGGTCACCGGCCCGCGCGTGGTGTTCGCCGACGAACCGACCGGCGCGCTGGACTCCCTCAACGGCGAACGCGTGCTGCGCCTGCTCGTCACGGCCGCGCGCGAGACCGACGCCGCCGTCGTCCTGGTGACCCACGAGGCCCGCGTCGCCGCCTACTCCGACCGCGAGGTGGTCGTGCGCGACGGGCGATCACGCGAAGTCGAGATCGTCCGATGAAGCGCGCGCTGTCCGACCTGCTGCTGGGCGCACGCCTCTCGCTCTCCGGCGGACGCACCTCGTGGTGGCGGATGGGCCTGACCGCGCTCGGCATCGGCATCGGCGTGGGCCTGCTCCTGGTCGGCGCCTCGCTGCCGACCGCCGTCCAGGCCCGCGAGCAGCGGGCCTCGGACAACTTCCCGTACGTGAAGGCGGACGAACCGCCCCGGATCTACTTCGTCGACTGGAACACCGACTACCGGTCGCAGGCGGTCGTCGGGCGCTTCGTCCGTCCGGGCGAGGGCGACCCTGCCCTGCCACCCGGCGTGCCCGCGCTGCCGCGCGACGGCGAGATCTACCTGTCGCCCGCGCTCGCCGACCTGCTCGCCTCGCCCGAAGGCGCCGAGCTGCGCCCGCGGTTCCCCCAGAAGGTCGTCGGCACGCTCGGCGAGGCGGGCGTGGTCGCACCCGACGACCTCAGGTTCGTCGCCGGCAGCGCGAGCGTGCCGGACGACAAGTACAACGCGTTCCACGGCTTCGGCGGGCGCGAAGAGGAACCGGCGAGTCCGGACCCGATCCTGACCATGCTGGTCGTGGTCGGGCTGGTCGTGCTGCTGGCGCCGGTGCTGGTGTTCGTCGCGACCGCGGCCCGGACCGGCGGCGCCGACCGCGACCGGCGCCTGGCCGCGTTGCGGCTGATCGGCACCGCCGCCCACCGGACCAGGATGATCGCCGCCGGCGAGACGCTCGTCGGCTCGTTGGGCGGCCTGGTGGCGGGCTTCGGGTTCTTCCTGCTCAGCCGCACGGTCGTCGAGAAGATCGATCTGCTCGGCCTGACCGTGTTCGCCTCCGACCTGTGGCCGTCGCCGTGGCTCGTCGTCCCGGTCGTGCTCGGCGTGCCCGCGGCGGCCGTCGTGACGGCGCTGGTCGCCATGCGCCGTACGGTCGTCGAGCCGCTGGGCGTGGTCCGCCGCGGCACTCCCGCGCGCAAGCGGCTGTGGTGGCGGCTCCTGCCCATCGCCCTCGGGGTGGCGCTGCTGGCGACCCAGACCGGCCTGCTCGCGGAAGACGACGGCACGGTCTCCACCATGGCGCTGCTCCTGGGGATCTCCGGGATGCTCATCGGCGGTCCGCTGGTGCTCGCGTGGGTGATCGAGCGGATGGTGCTCAAGGTCAGCGGCGGTCCGCCCGCGTGGCAACTGGCCGTGCGACGGCTCCAACTCGACAGCGGGACGGCCGCACGCGTGGTCGGCGGCGTGGCGGTCGTGCTGGCCGGCGTGGTCGCGCTCCAGTCGATGCTGATCGGCACGGCGAGCCGCGTGGTCACGTCCCCGCCGCCGACCACCGACCAGGGCGCGGTGACCGTCTACATCGAGCCCGGCGACCCCGCCGCCACCGACCGGCTGGCCGCGGAACTGCCGCGGCTCGACGGCGTCCGCTCGGTCGAATCGGCGAGGAACATCCAGTTCGACGAGGGTTCGGAGAAGACCGTGCCGGCGATCGTCGGCGACTGCGAGGGCCTGCTCCGCCGGACCGCACTGCCGTCCTGTGTCGACGGCCGCGTCTACGACGTCCGCTACGCGGGTGAGGCCTCCCGCCCAGTGCCCCGGCCCGGCACCACCCTCGACCTGGACGGGCAGTCCTGGCGGGTGCCCGACTACGAGGTCGTCCGACTTCCGGACGGCTCCCCCGCCCGGGACGGGCTGTTCATCACACTCGGCGCCCTCGACGGCCTCACCGTGCCGAACGACGGCGGCCTCAGGCTGCTGGCCGAGGTCGACCCCGCCAAGCCGGGCCTGATCGACGAGATCCGCAACACCGCCGCGCCGCTCGAGTGGCGGGTCGCCGTCGGGTACACCGGCGAGACGGGCCGGTCGGCACGCGAGGACAGGTTCGCCGGTCTGCAGCGCGCGCTGCTCGCCGGTTCGATCCTGACCCTGCTGCTCGCGGGCGCCAGTCTGCTCGTGCAGTCCGCCGAGCAGCTGCGCGAACGCCGCCGCCCGCTGGCCGTGCTCGCCGCGAGCGGCGTCCCGAAGGCGGTCCTGGCCCGGTCGTTGCTGGTGCAGAACGCCCTGCCGCTCGTGCCCGCCCTGCTGGTCGGCATCGGGGTCGGCAGCGGGGTCTCCGCCCTGCTGCTGGGAATCATCGACGAGCCGTTCGCACTGGACTGGGCCGGTGTCGGCCTGCTGTCCGCCGCGTCGGTCGTGGTCGTGCTCGGCGTGACGGCGGCGACGCTGCCCGCGCTGAACCGGGCGACGGGGGCGCTGGGCCTGCGGGCCGAATGAATCGGCGGCGCGCGGACAACACCAACCGGTTCCTGTGCGTCATGTCTGTGCGAGAAGATTGCACACAAGGGGTGGGGGTCCCGCGCGGCTGCCGTCCTCGTTGATCGGGACGGTCCCGCATGCTGCGCACTTCGCTCCACCCCGCTCCCACACCCCGTCGCGTGCCGACGAGGTGGGTGGACGACCTGGTCCTCGGCGTCCGACTGTCCGTCGGGGGTGGCCGGACGTCGTGGGCCAGGTTGGCGCTCACCGCCGTGGCGATCGGGTTGGGCGTCGCGGTACTGCTGCTCGCCGCGTCGATCGGCCCGGCCCGCGAGGCGAAGTCCCTGCGGGTACGGGACGCGACGCCGGAGACCGCGATCTCGTCGGACCTGCTCGCCCGACAGGTGACCGTGACGTGGCGGGGCCGGGTGATCACCGGCACCGAGTTCGCCGGGCAGGGCACGCCGCCGCCGGGCGTCGCGCGACTGCCCGGACCGGGCGAGGTGCTGGTGTCGCCCGAACTGCTCGACCTCATGGGCGACGACTCGCTGCGGGCCAGGTTCCCCGAACGCGTCGTCGGCGTGATCGGGGACGTCGGCCTGCCCCGGCCGAAGTCGCTGCTGTTCTACGCCGGACTGCCCGAGTCGCTGCGGGCGGACGCCCGACCCGTCGGCGGGTTCGGCGGCGCCGGCGTACCGGCCACCCTGCTGCCCGCGTACCGGGTGCTGACCATCGCGGCGATCGGCGCCCTGCTGGTGCCGTTGGGGATCTTCACGCTGGTGGCCACGCGGCTCGGCGCGTCCGGGCGGGGCCGGCGGCTGGCCGCGATCCGCCTGGTCGGCGCCACGCGCGCGCAGGCGCGGTGGATCGCGGGCGGCGGGACCCTGGCCGGTTCGGTGCTGGGCCTGCTGGTCGGTGTGGCGCTGTTCTTCGCGGCACGTCCGCTCACGCGCTTCATCGAGGTGGAGGGCGTCGGCTTCTTCCCGACCGATCTCGTGCCCGACCCGCTGGTGGCCACGTTGATCGCCGTCGGCGTGCCGGTGACCGCGGTCGCGGCGTCGTTGGCCGCGTCACGCCGACTCGAGGTCGGCCCCCTGGGACTCGACCCGACGGCCGAGGTGCCGGCGCGGCGGCCGTGGTGGCGGTTCGCGCTGCTCGGCGTCGGCGCCGCGCTGCTGGTCACGATCTCGTGGGTGGGCACGTACTCGGAGGCGCTGGCCGACCCGGTCGTGGCGACGGGTCTGGCCTTGGGCGTCGCGCTGGTGCTGGCCGGCACGGGCGCCGTGCTGCCGTGGCTGGTCGGCGTGGTGGCCCGGCGCTTCGACCCGGACCGGATCGCGGTGATGCTGGCGTTGCGCGGACTGCGGTCCGACGTGGGCACGCCCCGCGTGCTGGCCGGCGTGGCGGTGGTGCTGGCCGGTTCGCTGGCCCTCCAGGTGCTGCTCGGCGTCGCCGCCCGGATCACCGAGACCACCGTGCCCCGCGACGCGCCGGACCGCTGGGTGCTCGGCATGTCCGACCACACGCCGGTGCGGTCGTTGGAGGAGGCCGTCTCCCTGGTCGGCGGTGTCCGGCGGGTCAGCGAGGTGCGCTCGGCGCGGACCGGCAGCGGGTTCGAGGTGGTCAGCTCGGACTGCGTGGAGATCGCCGAACGCCTCGGCGTGTCCGACTGCGTGCCCGGCGCGGCGTACCGGACCGGCGTCGGCCTGCCCGACGCCGGGACAAGGACGACGTTGGACGGCAAACCGTGGACCGTGCCGCCGTACCGCGACCTCGGCGGGCGGGTCAGGGGCTGGGGCGCGCTCACCGTGGCGACCGGCACCGATCCGCTCCTGGCGTCGCTGCCGCCGGTGCGCCTGGTGGTGCGCGGCAGCCCCGAGCCGGCTTTCGGCGACCGGCTGCTCGCCGCGACCGGGCGCGTGGACCGCGCGGTGGAGCCGGACGTCGCCGTCGAGGCGGGTCAGGTGGAGCTGTTCACGTCCCTGCGCGGGGGCGTGATCGGCGGCTCGGTGCTGCTCACCCTGCTGGCCATGATCGGACTGGTGGCCGCGGCCGTGGACCAGGCGTGGGAACAACGACGGCCGGTCGCCGTGCTGGCGGCCAACGGCGTGCCCCGGCGGGTGCTGGTCGGCGCGCGGTGGTGGCAGTCGACGATTCCCGCCGCGGCGGCCCTGGCCCTGGCCGTGCCGGTCGGCCTGGTCACCGCGTGGCTGATCGTCCCGGCCGACCGGTTCCACGTCGACTGGGCGGACCTCGCGACGACGGTGGGCGCCGCGGCGGCCGTGGTGCTGACCGCTTCCCTGACCACCCTCCCGGCCCTGCGCACCGTCACGCACCCCACCACCCTCCGCACCGAATAGCCGCGAGTCCTCCACCCAGGCACCCCTGCCGCGCGAGTTATACGTTCGGACACCGCGAAATGTGCGTTCCGACACCACGAGTTGTGCGTTCCGGCACCGCGAGCCGGACGACGGGGCACCCGAACCGTTGCGTCCAAGCGCCGAATCCGCTGGGACTACCGCACCTCGCGACCGGTTCCCGCGTTCACCGGTTCCGGCGGACCCGGGAGCCGACGAAGACGAATCTTTCTCACATGGACATGGAGAACGCGCCCAACGAAGAACTGCTGACCCTTGCCCGACAAGGCGACCAACGAGCCTGGACCGTGCTCGTCCACCGTTACGGCCGCCTGGTCTGGTCGGTCCCCCGATCGCTCCGCCTCACGCCCCACGACGCCGCCGACGTCAGCCAGACCACCTGGCTCCTGCTGTCCGAGCACCTCACCCGCATCGACCACCCCGACCGCCTCGGCGCGTGGCTCGTCACGACCGCACGCCGCGAAGCCCTGCGCGTGTTGCGCCTACGCGGCAAGGAAGAACCCCTCGACGACTGGAATCCCCGCGACGACCGCCCGTCGCCCGAAGAAGCCGCGATCGACACCGACACCGGCCGCCTGCTCTGGCACGCCTTCACCTCGCTCACGGACCGCTGCCGCGAGATCCTGCGCCTGGTCGCCTACGCACCCGACCTCACGTTCACCCAGGTCGCGACCGCCGTCGGCATCCCGCCCGGCAGCCTGGGCCCCACCCGCGGCCGGTGCCTCCAGGTGTTGCGTCGACGCATCACGCCCGAGGCGGCCCGGTGACCGACCTCCTCGCGGCGCTCGCCGCCCTGCTCGACCAGGTCGACCCCATGCCACGCGACTTGGCGCTCCGGGCCACGCAGGCGTTGCGCGCACGCCACGACGAACACGCGGCGACCCTGTGGCACGACTCCACCCGCCACGGCGCCCGGACCCTGCGCTTCGCAGGCCTCGACCTGCACCTCGACCCGACCCGCGGCGGTTTCGCGCTCACCGGCCTGGTCACGACCGGCACCCACGCCGTCCTGCACCACCCCGGCCGCACGCGCACCGTGCCGGTCGTCGACGGCTGGTTCCACGTCGACCCCGTGCCGCGCGGCCCGGTCAAGGCCGTGGTGGACGACGTCGCCACGCCGTGGTTCATCGCGTGAAAACCGACCCGGATCGAGCCCGCGTCCCTACGTGTCGTCACCACGTTCATCCACTCGGTCGACCCACCGACGCAGCCCGCGGAGTGCGGTCGACGCGTCGTTCCGGCCGTCCCGCGATTCACCCGGAAGAACTAGATCCCCGACAGCCGCGCGAGGCCCTCGACGCACCGCCGACGACCGGTCGGACCGTCGTCGCGCGGCCGGATCAGCCAGCGGACCGCCGTCGTGGACGTCCACTCCGGACACCCTGGCGGCGGTCCGGAGTGGACGCGAGCGATCGTCACCCGATGCGCTGAACACGACTGACGGTGTCCGACCGGCCGGCCGGCAACCCGGACAGCCGCACACGACCGCCCTTCCGAGTGGGTTCGTCGCCGAACAGTGCGAAAACGCCGGGCTCGGTGCTACACATAGCCCGACGCCGACCTTCGGACGGCTTGTCCGCGTTCGCGAAACCGGAACGGTGGTGATGATCCCGTGGCAGTGCCGGACTCCGTCCGCCGCGGTGGATCGCTGCTGCTCAGGACGCTCGCGGTGGGCGGTGTCGCGACCGTGGCGTGGCTGTTGGGCCACGGCGTCGCGGGAGCGTCCGAGGAGGACGGTGCCACGACCCGCGAGACCGTGCTCCAGGTGATGGAGCAGCAGCACGCGGCCAACGTCACCCTGCTCACCGGCCTGGTCGAGAACAAGGCGCCGGCGCAGTCGACGTCCACCGCCGGCACCGCGTCCACCACGAAGGACGACCGGCAGTCCGAAGCCGACTACTCGGGCTCGACCACGAGCACGACGCCGACCACGCTGACGGGTTCGGTGTCGAACACCGTGCCGACTCCCACGCCCGCCGCGCCGCCGGCGCCCGTGGTCGAGCAGCACGAGGCCCCGCCGCCGCCCCCCGAGACCGCACCGGTCGTCGAGGCACCCCCCACGCCACCCGGGTACGCGTGGACGCCCCCGACCGAGACCGAACCCCTCCCCGAGGCCGCTCCCGAACCCTCACCCGTCCAGGTCGTCGACGTGACGTGGCACAAGCCGGAAGCACCGGCACCCGCGCCCGCTCCGAAGCAGTCCCCCGGCACGCCCACGTGCGGCACGTCGGCCGGTGCCCAGGACACGTCGAACAGCCACCGCGCCGGCGTGTCCGCCGTGGTGGCCAACCAGTTCCCCCTCCGGCCGGTCCCGTCGTGGCGCGTCGAACGCCGCGAGGACTGGCCGTCCGCCGGCCGGACCCAGGGCCTGCCGAGCGCCTCGCCCGACTGACCCGCCGCACGGCACCCGTGTGCCCCGGGAACGTTCCGGTCTCGCACCTTCGGTCAGTCGTAGTCGATTTGCCCCACCACCCCGTACACCCTCTCAGGACTCCCGTCCTGCCGACCGCGCCCCGGCAGGAACGGGCAAGGTCCCGCCGTCACGCTGCCCCTGTGCCGGCCGGGACCGCCACGGGAGCCTGCGGCGGGGGACGTCCTTCCCTGGAGCGTCCCCCGCCGCAGGTCCACCCGTGATCACGCCACGGGGACGTCGGCCGGCGGGTCGGTCGGCACGGCGAGACCCGACACGGAGGCGGCCACCAGCCCCAACCGACGGGCGGCGTCGCGGAGCAGCTCCGGCGACAGCACGAACGGCAGCCGCAACCACCGCTCGAACCCGCCGTGCACCCCGAACCGCGACCCGGGCGCCAGGCGGATTCCGTGGTTCTGCGCCACCACCGCGATCCTGGTGCTCACGGGCGCGTCGAGTTCGCACCACACGCTCAGGCCGCCGGACGGCACGTCGAACCGCCACCCGGGGCAGTGCTCGCGAATCCCGTCCAGCAGCGCGTCGCGCTGGACCGCCAGCAGGGCCCGCCGGGATCTCAGGCTGTGCGCCGGGTCTGCGATCATCTCGGCCAGGACCATCTGGTCGACCAGGGCCGAGCCCAGGTCGAGCGCCGTCCGCGACGACACGAGCCGGTGGACGATCTCGGTCGACGCGCGGATCCACCCGGTCCGCAGCCCGCCCCAGTGGGACTTGCTGGCCGAGCCGATCGTCACGACCAGTTCGTCGCCGAACGCGGCCATCGGCGGTGGCCCGTCGAGCGGGTCGCCGTCGAGGTCCAGTTCGACGCTCGTCTCGTCGATCACCAACGGGGTGCGGGCCCGCCGGGCGATGTCCGCGAGCCGCGCCCGTGCCTCGGCGGACATCCGGTGCGCGGTCGGGTTCTGGAAGTCCGGTACGAGGTAGGCCATGCGCGGCGCGGCCTGGCGCAGGGCCGCGGCCAGGCCCGTCAGGTCCCAGCCGCCGGCGGTCATCGCGACCGGCACGGGGATCGCGGACACGGCCTTGATCGCGTCCAGGGCGTTCGGGTAGGTGGGCTGCTCGACCAGGACCCGGTCGCCGGGGCCGGTGAACAGCCGCAACGTCATCGCCAGCGCGTGCTGGGCGCCGCTGGTGATCACGATCTGGTCCGGTGACGTGGGCACGCCGCGTGCCTCGTACCGCAGGGCGATCTGCCGGCGCAGCTCGGGCCAGCCGTGTTCGTAGTACCCGTGGTCGGCCAGCTGCTCGGGCAGCCGGACCCGCACGGCGTCGAACGCGGCCAGCAGGCCGGGCAGCGCGGGCGGCGCGGCGCGGGCCAGGTCGACCATGGACGTGCCGACCAGCGGGGTGTCCGGCACGCCGCCGAGGGACCCGCCGGACGGGAGGCTGATCCACGTCCCCGCGCCGCGCCGTGACGCGACCAGCCCTTCGGACCGCAGGTGGTCGAGCGCGGCGGTGATCATCGTGCGGCTGACCGGCAGCGCCTCGGCCAGCTCCCGTTCGGCGGGCAGCCGGGTGCCGGCGGGCAGGCGGCCGTCGAGCACGAGCATGCGGATCGCGGCGGCCAGGTCCGCCGAGCCCTGCCGTGCGCCCCTACGCCGCCACTCCCCGAGGAGCTGGGCCAACCGGAACCCGGATATACGTCCACCAGGTGGGACATCCATGTTCATAAGGCCAATTATTGAACATTGGCTCTGGAAAACAAGGCCAATGGCCACAGAACATGGCCACATGCTCGCAGCCCTCACCCAGGTTCCCGTCACCGTCCGCCCCGTCCGCCGACTGCCCCAACTCATCGCGGGCCTGTGGCTCTACGGCGCGTGCATGGCACTCCAGATCCGCGCGACCCTGGGCCTGGACCCGTGGGACGTGCTGCACGAGGGCCTCACCAAGCTCACCGGCCTGAGCTTCGGCACGATCACCGCCCTGGTCGGCGTCGTCGTGCTGCTGTGCTGGATCCCGTTGCGGCAGAGACCGGGCGTCGGCACGGTCGCCAACGTGCTCGTGATCGGTGTCGCGGTCGACGTCACACTCATGGTCCTGCCGACACCCGAGGGCATCGTGCTCCGCGCCGTCTTCCTGGTCACGGGCATCGTGCTCAACGGCCTGGCCGCCGCCGTCTACATCGGCGCCCGGCTCGGGCCCGGTCCGCGCGACGGGCTCACGACCGGTTTCTGCCGGCGGACCGGGATCTCGTTGCGCCTGGTCAGGACGGTGGTCGAGGTGACCGTGCTGGCGATCGGCTGGCTGCTCGGCGGCACGATCGGCCTCGGCACCGTCCTGTACGCGGTGACGATCGGCCCGCTGACCCAGGCGTTCCTGCCCCTGGTCACGTGGGTCGAGTCGACACCAGACGCCTGATCCCGCCGTAGGTCACGCCGCGTTCCGCGAGCACCTCCTCGACCAGCCCGCCACCGGCGAGCAGGGACAGCAGGAGGTGCTCGCTGCGCAACGGGCGCTGGCCCAGGTCCCGGGCCTCCCGCAACGCGCGTTCCAGCACGTCCCGCGCGCCGGCCGCGAACGGCAGGCTGCCGCGCGGCCACCGCCGACGCCTCGGCGGTCCGACGGCCAACGCGCCCTCGCCCATGGTCTGCTCGACGGACGCCACGATCCGGTCGACGTCGATTCCCAAGCCCCGCAACGCTTCCGTGTCCGCGGCGCTCAGCCCGCCTTTGCGCCGGGCCGCCGCGAACGCCGCCTCGACGTCCGCGCGGACCACCTGGAACGAGGTCAGCACCGGGTCGTCGAGCAGCGCCAGCAGCAGGTGTTCCGGCTCGATCGACGACGCCCGCGCCCGACGGGCCTCGTCGAGCGCGTCGCGCACGGCTTTGCGCGCGTCCTTGGTCAACCGCTCCCCGATCATCGTCCGCCCCCGTGCTTCTTGTGGACCGCCTGCCGGCTGACCCCCAGTTCGGCCGCGATCTCCTGCCAGGACCACCCCGACAAGCGGGCGTTGCGCACCTGGACCGCTTCGAGCTGTTCGAGCAGCCTGCGCAACGCGCTGACCGCTCGCAGCCCGACGCGCGGGTCCCGGTCTCCCGCCGCCGAGGCCAATGCCGTCGCCTCAGTCATGCCGTCAACTTTGGTTGACAGTGCGCCACTTGTCAACCTCGGTTGACGCCAAGGGGCGCGCGAACGCGTGTTTCGGGGTGCCTGAGTGCGTGTTCCGGGGTGTCCGAGCGGAGGACTCGCGAAATGTGTGCGAGGAAAGATGAGCCTCGTCACAGTGGAGGTATTTGTCCGCGAATGCACGAAAGCCCCGACTCAGAGGAATCGGGGCTTTCGGTGGATTGGTGGCCAGGGGCGGGGTCGAACCGCCGACCTACCGCTTTTCAGGCGGTCGCTCGTACCAACTGAGCTACCTGGCCAGGTAGCGGCCCGGCCGTGGAGCCGAACTGCCTTGCGACCCAGACGGGACTCGAACCCGCGACCTTCGCCGTGACAGGGCGACGCGCTAACCAACTGCGCCACTGGGCCTTGCTTCTCTTACTGTACTACGTGCCCCCAACGGGATTCGAACCCGCGCTACCGCCTTGAAAGGGCGGGGTCCTAGGCCGCTAGACGATGGGGACCCGTTCCGACCGACCAGCCCTTGTGGGCCACCATCTTCCCAGGCCCTCCACGCTGTCCGGTGGAAGCATCGTAAGCATAGGACATGACCGCCCGCACTTCCAAAACGGGGGTCGGACAACTCTTTGACCTGCGATTTCCAGACTCGACCAGGCGGGGAGGTGGTCGACGCCGGGACGCGCGCCCCCAGAGAACGCACGCCCCGGCACGGTTCGTTACCGCTGAACGGGCGGTGAGCCCCCGTCCTCACCCGGTGACAGCCCCAGCATGTCGAGCAACAACCGGCAGTCCTCGGCGCTCGTGGCGCCCCGCGCGACCGACAAGCGCGCCCGGTGGACCTGGTCGTCGGAGACCCGCGACGGCTCCGCACCGCTGCGCGGTGCGGGCACTCCTCCGGCTCCCGGCCTCGACATCGTGTCGTCCTGGTTCCACAGGAACTGACGTACTTCGATCGACCCGCTCATGACGCCTCCCCGACTTGAGGTTGGCGCGAGGCTAAGCGAGCCGCTCGAACCGCCGCAGCCCCCCGCAGAGTGATTCGGCCACAACGGAGCGTCACGGTCTGTGAAAGCCGGCCCAGTCCTCGCTGCCTAGGCTGTACCCATGACCGAGCCTGATCCACCCGTCCGATCGGGTGACGACCAAGGACCGCCCGAACCGACCATCGAAGGTCTGTCCCTGTCCGCGATCGAGGCCGACCTCGACGCGCTGATGGCCGCCAAGATGACCGAACTCGACGACATGCTCGCCGGTCTGGAGGACCTGGTGGTCCGCCTGGAGGGCGAGATCACCGAACTGGAACGACCCGACGACGACACCTCTACCCCCTAGGGGTATATTGGGCGGCACGTCGAGAGAATGGGGTGCTTCCCGATGTCCGTCACCACCACGTACACCGTCAACGGCATGACCTGCGGCCACTGCGCCGCCTCGGTCACCGAGGAGCTGACCGGGGTCGAGGGCGTCACCGCCGTCGACGTCAAGGTCGACACCGGCGCGGTGACCGTGACCAGCGAGCGCGAACTCTCCCGTGACGAGGTGCACGCCGCCGTCACGGAAGCCGGCTACGAGCTGGTCGGCTGACCATGCCCACCGCGGAGACCGGGCACGTCGAGCTGGCCATCACCGGCATGACGTGCGCCTCGTGCGCCAACCGGATCGAGCGCAAGCTCAACAAGCTCGACGGGGTGACCGCCTCGGTCAACTACGCGACGGAGAAGGCCACCGTCGACTTCCCGGTCGGACTGGACGTCGCGGACCTGGTCTCCACGGTGCGCGCGGCCGGGTACGACGCCGCCGCGCCACGACCGGACGCGACCGAGGACGTCGACGACGAGGCGGGCGGCCTGCGGCTGCGCGTCGGGATCGCGGCGTTCCTCGGCGTGCCGGTGATCGTCCTGTCGATGGCACCGGCGCTCCAGTTCCCGGCGTGGCAGTGGTTCTCGCTGGCGCTGGCGAGCGTCGTGGTCTGGGTCTGCGGCTGGCCGTTCCACCGGGCCGCCGCGGTCAACGCACGGCACGGCGCGAGCACCATGGACACGTTGGTGTCCATGGGTGTCGTGGTCGCCTACCTGTGGTCGGTCTACGCGTTGGTCTTCGGCGACGCGGGCATGATCGGGATGCGGCACGGGTTCAGCCTCGTGCCCCGGCCCACGACGAGCGGCGACATCTACCTGGAGGTCGCGGTCGGCGTCACCGTCTTCCTGCTGTTCGGCCGGTGGCTCGAAGCGCGGTCGAAGCGGCGGGCGGGCGCCGCCTTGCGCGCGCTGCTCGCGTTGGGCGCCAAGGACGTCGGGGTGTTGCGCGACGGGGTCGAGGCGCGGATTCCCGTGGAGCGCCTCAAGGTCGGCGACCGGTTCGTGGTGCGGCCCGGCGAGCGGATCGCCACGGACGGCGTCGTCGACGACGGCGTGTCGGCCGTCGACCGGTCCATGGTCACGGGCGAGTCCGTGCCCGAGGAGGTCGGCGTCGGCGACCGGGTGGTCGGCGGCACCGTCAACGCCGGCGGCCGGCTGGTCGTGCGGGCGGCGAAGGTCGGCGCGGACACCCAGCTCTCCCGGATGGCCGCGCTGGTCGAGCAGGCCCAGTCCGGCAAGGCGCAGGTGCAGCGCCTGGCCGACCGGATCTCCGGGGTGTTCGTCCCGGTCGTGCTGGTGATCGCGCTCGGCACGTTCGCCGCGTGGCTGCTGGCGGGCCGGCCGGTCGAGTTCGCGGTCACCGCGGCGGTGGCCGTGCTGGTGATCGCGTGCCCCTGCGCGTTGGGGCTGGCCACGCCGACCGCGCTGCTGGTGGGCACGGGTCGTGGCGCCCAGCTCGGCATCCTGGTCAAGGGACCCGAGGTGCTGGAGTCGACACGGCGCGTGGACACCGTGGTGCTGGACAAGACCGGCACGGTGACCGAGGGCAAGCTGGACCTGGTCGACGTGGTGCCCGCCGAGGGCGTGTCGCGCGAGGAACTGCTGCGGGTCGCGGGGTCGGTCGAGGACGGGTCGGAACACCCGATCGCGTCGGCGATCGTCCGGGGTGCCGGTGTCGAGGTCGGCACGCTGCCCACGATCGGGGAATTCCGCAACGTCCAGGGCGTCGGCGTGACCGGGGTGCTCGACGGCCGGCGGGTGTTCGCGGGCCGGACCGGGTCCGCGGCGCTGACGCCGGAGCTCAAGGAACGCGCCGACGAGTTGCGCGCGCTGGGCCGGACCGTGATCGCGGTGTCGGTCGACGACGCGCCGTTCGGCCTGCTGTCGGTGTCCGACCGGGTCAAGCCGACCAGTGCCGAGGCGATCCGGGGGCTGCGCGCGCTCGGCCTGCGGCCCGTGCTGCTCACCGGCGACAACGAGGTCGTGGCCCGCGCGGTGGCCGCCGAGGTCGGGATCGACGAGGTGATCGCGGAGGTCATGCCGGCCGACAAGGTGGCCGTCGTGGAACGCCTGCGCGCCCGGGGCCGGGTCGTGGCCATGGTCGGCGACGGCGTGAACGACGCGCCCGCGCTGGCCGCCGCGGATCTCGGCCTGGCCATGGGAACGGGCACCGACGTGGCGATCGAGGCGGGCGACCTGACGCTCGTGCGGGGGGATCTACGGGTCGCCGTGGACGCGATCCGGCTCTCCCGGCGGACGCTGGGCACCATCAAGGGAAATCTTTTCTGGGCGTTCGCCTACAACGTCGCCGGTTTGCCGTTGGCCGCGCTCGGTTTGTTGAATCCGATGCTCGCGGGGGCCGCGATGGCGTTCTCGTCGGTCTTCGTGGTGACCAACAGCTTGCGGCTGCGCGGGTTCCGGGCGACGGCTGGCTGAAGTTTTTCCCGGCGAACCACTCGCCGGCTCCGGGTACGCGTGCGACAATCCGAATTGCTGACACACCCCCGGTCAGCACCTGTGGAGATCCCCTCCGGCCCCCGCGTTCCTCCCCCTGGCGCGGGGGCCTCTCCCTGTGGCGCAAGTCACAGTTGCGGCGGCTCCGCAATCCAACCGTTATCGTGTCGCCGTGCCTCTTGGATCGCTTGGACGCTCGAAGTCGGGGCGGCACCGCCCGCCCTCGCAGGAAGAGCCCGGTACGGACGACGAGTTGACGTCGTACCTCGCCGCGCTGGCGCCGGAGACGGCCGCGGACGCGGAGACCACCGCCGGGAGCTTCGGCAACGCTCAGGTGTACCAGCTGCGGCTGCAGTTGATGGCCAACGAGCAGTTGAAGGAACTGGCCGCCGAGCGGCAGACCTCGCCCCAGGCGCTGGCCACGGAATGGGTCATGCAGCGACTGGAGTGGGAAGCCCGGCAGCGCGGTATGTGATCGATTTCCCGAGAACGTCGACGGCCCCCGATCCGCTGCGGATCGGGGGCCGTGCCACGTTCGTCGGACGCGTCAGTGGATGACGCGCACGCCCTGGGCCTGAGGTCCCTTGGTGCCCTGACCGATCTCGAACTCCACCCGCTGGTTCTCCTCCAGCGACCGGTAGCCCGCGCCGTCGATCTCCGAGTAGTGCACGAAGACGTCGGGACCGCCGTTCTCCTGGGCGATGAAGCCGTAGCCCTTCTCGGCGTTGAACCACTTGACCGTGCCGATTGCCATCTACCTGCCTCCAACGCAGGAAAGCGTCGGGCTGCACCATGCAGCCCCGGGCCGTCCCGGGGCGTTTCCCCGCTTCGAAAAGCGGGAACGGAGCGCCCGCGTGCGTTCCGCGAGCGTGAGACACGAACACAGAAACCACGGCCTGCGTCGGCGACTGTATCGCCGAAGGCCCGCCCGGCACTACCACTGAAGAGCCACTGCTTGTTCAGTTCGAAGCAAGCGGGGGGAAAGCCGCTGGATCGCCAAACGATCGGGCGTCATCGAGGCGGTTTGCCGATCATGCTCCGGTCTGAGAGCAGTGCTCGACTCGGCGTCGCGGCCTTGCCCAGGCGTGCGACAGCCCGGTTCACATGCCCGCCGGGGTACCGCCACCGCACATGTGCGGGCACGGCGAGAGCCAAGGCGCGCAACGACCGCAGGGCCACGGTCGCCGTCGCCGCCGAGTACGGACGCCGCCCGTGGAGCGCGACCGCCCACGACGGCAGGAGCGCGTACGCGAGCCGTCCGACCAGTGGCTCGTAGGCACCGAGCCCGAAGCGCACCGCGCCGGTCAACGGCGGCCGGCGCAGAAAGCGGTACACCACCTCGGAATCGGCGCCACACCGCAACGAAGGCCTGATCGCGGCGAAGTACGCGGCCATTTCCCGCGCGCTCCCGGGAACGTCCTCGGCGTGCAGGCCGACGAGCGCGGCGATCCGGCGCTGTTCCGCGTAATAGCGGTCCACCTGCGCGTCGGCGAGCCGGAAACCGGCCCGGCGCACGACCGTGACGAACGAGTACACCTCGGCGCAGTGCACCCACAGCAGCAGTTCCGGTTCGTCGACGCGGAACGTGCGGCCGTGCTCGTCCCGTGCCCGCAACGACCGGTGCACGGCCCGGACGCGGGCACCGGCGGCCTCGGCCTCGGCGGTCGTGCCATAGCTCGTCACGCCCACGAAATCCGCGGTGCGCAGCAATCGGCCGACCGGGTCCTCGCGGAAGGTCGAGTTCCCCACCACGGCCCGTGCGGCGTACGGGTGCAGCGACTGGAGGTACAGGCTCGTGACGCCCGCGATCCACATCGCCGGATCGGCGTGCAGTTGCCACGTGACGGAGCCAGGCCCGAGCAGTCCGGCGTCCGGTCGCATGAATCGCATCGTGACACAGACCTCACGGCGGGTGCAGCCGCCAGGATGGACGCATGGGCCTGGTGGTAACACCTTTAGCGGGCAGAACGATTCCACGTGACACCGTGGAGGGTTCGGGAATCGGGTTGCAGCGATGAGAAACGGCAGGCGCACCACGTTCGCCGGGGCACTGGCCGTGCTCGCGGCCGGCGCGCTCGCGGCGATGCTCGTCTCGACCGACGGACAGCGGCCGGTCGACGCACGCCGGGTCTCGCCGAGTCAGACGGCGCAGACGGAGCTGAGCGCCACCTACACGACGAACGTCGAGGCGACACGTCCGGCGCCGCCACCACCACCGCCGCCGGTCAACGCCCAGGTGGACCGGACCGTCCCGGTGCGGCCCGCGGAACGCCCGCGGCCCGAGCCGAGCACGACGCCCACCGAGCCGTCGCCGCACCCGACGTGCCGCCCGTTGCCGTTCTGCCCTTCCTGGCCCGAGCCGGACGACGAGGAAGACGACGTCGAGGACGAGCAGGACTGGCCGGACTGGCCCGAGTGGCCGGACTACCCCGATTACCCCGGTCTGGTCCCGGATCCGAACTGGTATCCGGGGTCGGTGCCGGGAACCACCTCCGGATCGACGCCGGATTCCGACGTCGGCTCGTACTCCGCTTCGGGCGCGTATTCCGGCCCGACCCCCTACTACGGCTTGACGATCTATTCCGTACCGGGCACGTACCCGGTACCCGGCGCGTATTCCGTGCCCGGCGCGTACCCGGTACCCGGCACGTATTCGGTGCCCGGCACGGGTTCCCGCCCGCGCGCGGACCGGCACCCGGATCCGACCCGTCGCCCCACGCAGGCGTGGGACCCCGGGCAGGCCCGACACCCGGCCGCCGGTGAGGTCGCGGGCCGGCCCGGACAGCGCCCGGATCGGACGTCGGGTCACGCGGACCGGCACCCGGTCGCCGGTCAGGACCGCCCGCACCGCCCCCAGTGCCGCCCGGCCGACCGGGGGACCAGGGGCGTCCCGATCCCCGGCCGCCGGTTCACCTGCTGACGCCGCGGTCCGCCAGGCGGTCGAGCGCGCCGCCGATCCGGTCCGCGAGCAGGCCGACCGCGCCGACGGCCCGGCTCATCGGGTCGTCCTCCGCGCCGCCGAGCGCCCGTTCCCGCAGGTAGGCGACCTTCACCTCGGCCCACCGGAGTTCCTGGTCGGCGGTGAGCGTGCCGCGCAGCTCGGCGAACTTGAGCAGGTTGGCCTCGGCACCGGACGTCAGCGTCTGCGCCTCGCCCCGGTAGTGGTCGTCCACGACACCCGCCAGCTCGGCGTCGTTCATCACCGGCACGACCTTCTCCGCGAGCCGGTTCATGTTGCGGTACGAGCCCTGGAGCCGGAACGGCGGTTCGGTGCGCGACGCGTCCGCCCGCGCGGCCGACGCGATGTACTCGCGGTTGTTGGCCAGCACGACGTCCCGCACGGCGAGCAGCTTGCGCAGCACGGCCAGCACCTGCTCCAGCTCGACCGACTGGTACGGGTGGGAGAGCCGGTCCGCGCGCACCGGTTCGCCCTGCGCCATCCGCACCAGCAGCTCGACGTCACCACGGTCCCTTGTGGACAGTGGCGCCAAGACCGGGTTCGACGTGAGCGCGTTCTCCACGTAGCTCAGCCCGAACAGCTCGTCGCGACCGGACAGCACGTCGCCCAGGTTCCACACGTCCGCGCGGTTGGCGAGCATGTCGGGAATCCGGAACACCGAGCCGGACTCGGTGTACGGGTTGCCCGACATCACCACGGCGAACCGCTTGCCGCGCAGGTCGTACGTGCGCGTGCCGCCGTCCCACACGCCTTCCATCCGCCGCTGCGCGTCGCACAGCGAGATGAACTTCTGCAACAGCTCGGGCGACGTGTGCTGGATGTCGTCCAGGTACAGCAGGACGTTGTTGCCCGACTCCAGGGCGAAGGAGATCTTCTCGACCTCCTGGCGCGCGGTGGCGTTCGGCGCCTCCGCCGGGTCGACCGACGTCACGCCGTGGCCCAGCGCCGGACCGTCGACCTTGACGAACACCAGGCCGAGCCGGTTGGCCACGTACTCCATGAGCGTGGTCTTGCCGTAGCCGGGCGGCGAGATGAGCAGCAGCAGGCCCATCTGGTCGGTGCGCCGGCCCTCGCCCGCGGCACCGAGCTGCTTGGCCAGGTTGTCGCCGACCAGCGGCAGGTAGACCTCGTCGAGCAGCCGGTTGCGGACGAACGCGCTCATCACCTTCGGCCGGTACTCGTCGAGCCGCAGCCGGTGTCGTTCGCGGGCCACGAGGTCGTTGCGCAGCCGTTGGTAGGCGCGGTACCCGGGCACGCGGTGGTCCCGGAACGCACGGGTCCGGGCGAGCAGCTCGTCGAACCGGAACGCCAGCCGGGTGTCGACCACGCGCGGGTGCGTGCCGAGCAGGCCGTCCACAGTGGACTCCAACGACAGGTCGGAGTGCCGCCGGGGCAGGTCCGGGTGCAGTTCGAGCACCACGGCCTCGGGCAGGTCGGGCTCGTCGCGGTCGCCGAGGAACGCCTCGTACCAGCCCTGCACCAGCTCACGCCGGACGGTCGCGTCGACCGCGGCGAGGTCCGCGTCGAACTCGACGCGCGACCCCAGCGCCCGGTGGAACTCCGCGACCAGTGCCCGCGCACCCGCGCTCGTGACGAACCCGAACGGCGTCGAGCACAGCTCCTCGACCAGGTACTCGCCCGCGAGCGGGTCGCCGGCCAGGTCGCCGAGTTCGGCGCACAGGTCCGCGAACGCCCGTGACGGGCCGAACCTCGCCCGTGCCCGGCCGAGCGAGATCGCGCGTCGCGTCCACAGCCCCCGCGTGTCCTCGTCGGCTCCGGCCCACAGGAGCTGGGCCGCCGCGCGGGACGACGCCGGGTGGCGCAGCAGCCCGGCGGCCTCGTACAGCCGCAGCAGTTCGGCGAGGATCCTCGTGGTGTCGTGGTCGTGCACGCCGCGCTCGTAGCCCTCGTCCAGCCGCAGGTCGGCTTCGCGGCGGACGAGGTCGAGCAGCTTGTCGCCGGCCGCCTGCAGCGCGTCGAGCGGGTGCGTGGCCAGGATCGCGGCGGCCAGGTGCTCGCACCGGTAGACCTCGTCGGTCTCGGACACGATCGTCTGGGCCCAGAACGGGCGCGTCGCGGCGAACCCCGGATCGCGCACGGGCGCGCGGAAGTCCGTGCCGGTGATCGCGAACGCCATGCCGCCGTCGGCGGGCACGAGCGTCAGGTCCAGCGGCTGCGTGTTGACCGCGAACCGGTGCCGGCCCAGCCGGATCGTCTCGCCGTCGAAGAGGTCGAGCCGGTCGCGCAGCGCCCGCCCGGCCTCCTGGCGCGCGGCCAGGACCCGTCCGTCGAGTTCCTCGGCCCGCACCTGGTCACCGAGCCCGCGCAGCTCGCCGGCGACCGACCGGACCTTGAGCACCATCGGGTCGGTCGCGAAGTACGCGTTGACCTCGTCGAGCGAACCCAGGGACGCGACCCGCCGGGCCACGCTCGCCAGGATGCGGTCGGCCGAGTCGACCAGCCGGTCCGCCCGGCGCGCGCGGTCGTCGAGCAGTGCCTGCTTGCGGGACGCGAACGCCTCGTACACGTCGGTGCGCTTGGCGTCGAGCTGCCCGAGGAAGTCGTCGAACTCGCCGAACCGGGATTCGAGGTTCTCGAGCTGGAGCAGCAGGCGGCCGAGCTGCTCGTCGCAGCGCTGCGGCGAGTCGGCGACGGCGAGCGCGCCCGTGACGGCCTGGCCCAGCAGCGCGAACTCGGCGGCGAACTCGGCCCGGCCCTCGGTGGCCAGCAGCGCGCGCCGCCGGACGTCGGCCGTGGCCCGGACGCGGTTGAGGCCGCCGAGCACCTCTCCGATGCGCTCCAGGATGGTCGTGCGCACGGTGGCGTCGGCGATGTCGAGCGTGCCGACGACCTCGGTCAGGATCTCCAGACCCCGCTGGTGCGCCGAGAGTTCGTCGTACACCGGCTTGGCCTCGGCGACCGTGCGGATCTCGCCGGTACGACCGGCCAACGCGTCGACGTGCGCGTAGTAGCCCGCGAACGCGTCCTCGTGGCGAAGGTGCTCGACGGCCCGGTGCGCGGTCGAGTCGATCTCCGCCTCGACGGCGCCGGCCAGCTCGTCGAGTCGGCCGAGGTCCACGTAGCGCAGCTCGCGCAACGTGACCAGATGTCCCTGCGTGGCGCGGAGTTCGGTGAGTCGGCGGACCCACTCGTCCGCGTCCGACGGCACCTCGGCGCGCGTGCGGCGGATGAACGCGGCGATCTTGTCGGCCGTCTCGGCGACGGCGTCCGCGGCCTGCGCGGTGAGCGCCCGCACGGCCTCGAACTCGTCGAGCACCTGCGTGGCCGTCGCCCGGACCTCGACCAACGGGGTGCGCAGGTCGCCGAGATCGGGGTCGGACAGCCAGTGGTAGGTGTCGTCGACCCGGGTGCAGGTCGCGATCAGGTCCTCGAACACGGGCACGGACGGCGCCATCTCGCCGACCATGCGGTGCACGGTCAGGCAGTCCGAGATGCCGCGCACGAGATCGGCGTTGCCCACGCGTTCCAACGGGCCGGTGCCGGTCGGCTGCGCGGCGGCGTACGTGTCCGACTCGTACGGCGTGTGCCAGACCTGCACCGGGTGCACGCGGGTGGGTTCCGAGGACGCGCGGAACACCACGAGCGTGCCGTCGTCATACAGCGCGTACCCGCCGCACGGCAACGGGTTCGCGATCTCCTTGCGGATGACGTTGTAGGGCAGCAGGAGCATGCGCCGGTCGTCGCGGTCGTGGAAGACGTAGAGCACGTCCTCGCCGTTGGCAGACCGGATCTCCCGGTCGAACTCCAGCTCGGCGACGTCGGTGTCGAATGTCTTGCTCGCGCCCGTGGCCAGGTAGTAGCCGCCCGGGAACACCAGGCCCTGGTCCTCGGGCAGGCGTCGGCACGCGAGACCGATGCCGTCGAGCCGCACGACGCTCTTGGTGCGCGTGTTGAACACCAGGTGCCGCCACGCGGATTCGTTGTAGGGCCTGATCCGCAGCACGATGAGCGTGCCCACGCGGGCGTAGTGCACGTCCGCGTCGGCCAGCGACTGCAACGGGTCGTCGACCGGTTCGCGGTAGACGCCCTCGCCGGACTCGGTGTTGTCCTCGACCTTGACCGTCAGGTCGCCGCCCACGGTCTCGACGAAGACCTCGTCCTCGATCGAGATGTGCGGGTGGCGGCCCAGGACGTGCTGCTCGCGGGTGGTCGGCGTCCAGTCGAAGTCGTGCGACCGCGGGAACACGTGGTCGCGCCCGCCCTGGTTGTCCACGTAGGACACGGTGCCGTCGGGGTCCACCTGCCAGCGCAGCACGCGCACGTCGCCGTTGACGCCGCCGGTGCGGAAGACCGCCAGCAGGCGGCCCTCCACGCGGCGCAGGCGGATCAGCCGCGCGTCCCGGAAGTACCGGTGCAGCTCGGCGAAGTCGCGCCGGAACCGGTCGTCGTCGAGCAGGCCGGGCACCCCGTCGGACGCGACGTCCTCGAAGCGCACCGCGTCGTCCGCGCGGACCAGGCGGTGCAGCGTGAACACGTCCGCGACCGCGACCTCGGCCTTGAGACCGAGCAGCACCTGGTGGCCGACGAGGACGAGCCCGCCCACGTGCACCGCGTCGGCCGGCACGCAGTTGTTGGCGGTGCGGAGCCGGTCGGTGCCCAGCAGCGCCAGCTCGGCGCTGCCGAACACCTCCAGCCGTCGGGTGTTGAGTTCGCCGGCGCGGGCGGCGAGCCCGGCGGCCTGGTCGGCCAGCCGGGCCTTCAGCACCTCGTAGGTGCCCGCGTCCAACTCCGTCGTCACGAGAGGGCGGCGATCGGCCGCTCGGCCACGCCGAGGCGCTGGGCCATGGCCAGCAGCTCGCGCAGCCGACCCTCGTCCGGACCGCCCGCGTTGATCAGCTTGAGCAGCGCGGCCGACACGGTGAGGTTCTTGAGGTCCTCGGTGCCGAACGAGCCGAGGATGCGCGTGATGTCCTGGGTGAAGTCGCCCGAGCCGTTGAGCCACGGCTTGACCAGCTTCTGCGCGACGTCCGAGTGCTCCAGGAACCCGTCGACGCTCTTGCCGAGCGTGACCGCGCCGACGATCCGGTCGAAGAACATGGCGTCGCCGCCGACGATGTCGATGTCGGCCTTCTCCAGACCGGCCGCCAGCACCAGGGCCTGCGACTCCGCGACCTGCCGCTGCGCGTCGATGCCCTTGAGCCGGATCTCCTTCTCGGTCTCCAGCCGCAGGCGGTACTCCTCGTGCTCGCGGGTGGCCTCGTCGAGCGCGGCCATCGCGGTGGCCTTGTCGGCCAGACCCTCGGCCTCGCCCTTGAGCTTCTCGCGGATGGCCTCCGCGGCGACGAGCGCCTTCTCGCGTTCGACGACGGCCTCGGCGCGGCCGAGCTTCTCGACGGCCTCGGCGTTGCGCTCGCGGACCTGGACGTCGGCCAGCCCGCTCGCGGCGGCCGTGGCCTGCCTGCCCTCGGCGAGCCGGATGGCGGCGGCGGCGTCGAGTTCGGCGGCCTGGCGGCGGGCGTCGGCGAGCAGCAGTTCCTCGCGGGCCTTGAACTTCGCGGCCTCCTCGGCCGCCTCGGCCGCCTTGATGTCCTTGACCAGCGACTCCTGCGCCTCGGCCTCGGCGCCGATGACGATCGTCTGGCGCAGCCGCTCGGCCTCTTCGACCGCGCGCAGCCGCTTGATGTTCTCCTCCTGCTCGGCCACGGTCTTCTCGACCGCGATCCGCTCGCGGACCACCTCGGCGATGACCCGCTTCTCGCCCTCGACCTCCTTGTCCTTGGAGATCCGGGACAGCTCGGTCTCGCGCTCGCGGCCGATGACCTCGAGCTGGCGGTCCTTCTCGATGCGCTCGGTCTCGATGGCGATGACGCGTTCGCGGTTCTTCTCGGCGACGGCGATCTCGCGGGACTTGTTCTCCTCCTGGATGCCGATCGCCTCCTCGCCGCGCAGGCGGGCGGTCTCGTACTTGAGCCGTTCCTGGGCGCGGACCGTCTCGATCTCGGCTTCCTCGCGGGCGCGCAGCACCTCGACCTCGCGGCGCTGCTTGATCTCCGCGTCGGCCTGGCGGCGTTCGAGTTCCAGGATGGCCTCGCGCGCCTCGACGTTCTGGCGCGTGATCTCCTTCTCCTCGCCGCGCTGGTAGTCGTTCGTGCGGACGTGCTCGATCGCGGTCAGCTCGGTGATCTTGCGGATGCCCTGGGCGTCCAGGATGTTCGTCGGGTTGAGCTGCGCCATCGGCGTCTGCTCCAGGTAGTCGATGGCCGCGTCCTCCAGCGAGTAGCCGTTGAGGTCGGTGCCGATGACCTGGACGATCCGGTCGCGGAACTCGTTGCGCTTGGTGTAGAGGTCGACGAAGTCGAGCTGCTTGCCGACGGTCTTGAGTGCCTCGGAGAACTTGGCGTTGAACAGCTCCTGGAGCGTGGCCACGTCGGAGGCGCGCTGCGTGCCGATCGCCTGGGCGACCTTGATGACGTCCTCGACGGTCTTGTTGACGCGCACGAAGAACGTGATGCGGATGTCCGCGCGGATGTTGTCGCGGCAGATCAGGCCCTCGGTGCCGGCCCGGCGGATCTCGATGGTCTTGACGGAGATGTCCATGATCTCGGCGCGGTGCAGCACCGGTAGCACCATGGCGCCGGTGAACGTCACGTCGACGCGGCGGACCTTGGAGATGATCAACGCCTTGCCCTGCTCGATCTTGCGGAACAGGCGGCCGAACAGGATCAGGAAGATGATCAGGATGAACAGGACGACGGCGATGAGGATGCCGAGTCCGGTCGAGATGACGCCCATCAGTGTTGTCCCCCCAAGGTCGTGTCCAGCGGCGTTACCCAGAAGAACTCGCCGGTCGCGTCGTAATCGAAGATCACGGCCGTGCTGCCGGCGGTGAGGTGGTCGGTGCCCGGCTGGCGGACCTGCACCAGGGCCGAGGACCCGTCGTCGGCCGTGACCTCGGCCTGGCCGAACGTCTGCGTGACGGAACTCGTGCGGATCACGCAGGTGCGGCCGACGAACGCCGACCGCGAGTCGGACTTGTCGTCGGGCAGCAGTCGGCGCAGCGGCACCGACACGATCCGCGTGAGGATCAGGCCCACGAGCACCGCGACGATCAGCAAGAGGAAGCCGATCACGAGGTACAGGGCGGTGGACAGTTCCCATCCGTCGAGCAACACGGCGCCCCCGAGGCAGAAGAACCAGGAGAAGGCGGTCAACAGGGAAAGCGAAAGCGCGGCCGGCGTGCCCGCCAACCCGAATCCGAGTTCGACGTCCACGACGTCGAGATCGAGGGCGCCGAACGCGACCACGACCCAGTAGCCCACGACGACGACCAGCGGAATGCTCAACACGGCTGTCGGAAAACCCAGTGCGACCGAGAAGAACTCCCCCATGCACCCCCCTGTGCGTCCCTACCCGGGAAATCGGCGCAACCGCTGAAAATGTTGCAATCGGCGGTTGGACGACCGGGGCGGGCGCGGGGTTCCGGCGGGTTTCAACGCCGGCGCGGCGCCGACGGCGGGGGCACGACCGGGCCGATGTCGCCGTCGGGCGCGGTGTCCAGGTCGACGATCACCGGGGCGTGGTCGCTGGGGCCGGCGCCCTTGCGCGCCTTGCGGTCGACCCAGGCGGCGGCGGTGCGGGCGGCCACGTCGGCCGTGGCGAGGACGAGGTCGATGCGCATGCCGAGGTCCTGGTGGAACATGCCGGCGCGGTAGTCCCAGTAGCTGAAGACCCGCTCCTCGGGCCAGCGCTCGCGAACGACGTCGACGAGGCCGAGGGCGTGCAGGGCATCGCGTTCGGCGGGCGTCACGTGAGTGGAGTCGACGAAGCGGGCGGGGTCGAACAGGTCGGCGTCGGTCGGCGCGATGTTGAGGTCGCCGGCCACAACGGTGTTCCCGTCGTCGAGGGAGTTCCTCAACGCGTCGAGCCAGGCGAGTTTGTAGCGGTAGTGGTCGGAGTCGACCTCACGGCCGTTGGGGACGTAGACGCAGTGCACGCGGATGCCGGCGCACGTCGCGGACACGGCGCGCGCTTCGGCGTGTGGGAAGCCGGGACCGTCGGGGAGGCCGTAAACGGTGTTTTCGAGTCCCACTCGGGAAAGCAGGGCGACACCGTTCCACCGCGGTTCGCCGTGGCGGGCGACGGCGTAACCGCGGTCGGCGAGTTCTTCGCCGAGAAGGGTGTCGAAGGCGTCGTCGGCGAGCTTGGTCTCCTGGAGGCAGACGACGTCGGGGCGGCGTTCGTCGAGCCACGGCAGCAGCCGGGCGGCGCGTTGACGGACCGAGTTGACGTTCCACGTGGCCAGCCTCATGGGGTCGACGTTAGAACTACCATCGCGCCCCGTGGGATCGGACACGCGCACGACCGTGACGGAACAGGTGCTCTTCGGCCGGGCGGACCTGATCCCGGACCGCACCCGGCCGACCGGGTGGACCGTGGCCGTGGACGGCGTATCGCAGTCCTATGTGGACACGCTTGATCCGACGTTCCTGCGGGTGCCGTACACGAGGTGGATGGGCGCCCTGATCGACCACCACTGGCCCGCGGGTCCGGTGGACGCCGTGCACGTGGGCGGCGGCGCGCTCACCCTGCCCCGGTACGTCGGCGCCACCCGGCCGGGGTCGCGGCAGACGGTCTTCGAGCTGGACGGGCCGCTGGTGGAGTTCGTGTCCCGCCACCTGCCGGTGCCGGACGTGGAGGTCGTCGTGGGCGACGGCGCGGCCGGCCTGCTGACGGTGGAGGGGGCGGACCTGGTCGTGCTCGACGTGTTCCGGGGAGGTGCCGTGACGACGGAGCTGCTGACCGTTCCGTACCTGCACGAGGCGGCACCGCGCGTGGCGCCGTCGGGCCTGCTGCTGGCCAACCTGTGGGACGGCCCGGACCTGACGTTCACCGGTCACGCGGTGGCGGCCCTGGACGCGGCGTTCGCGCACGTGACCCTGTTCGCGGAGGCGGCGGTGTTCCTGGGCTCGCGACCGGGGAGCGTGGTCGTGGCGGCGTCCCACGGCCCCTTGGCGGCGCAGACGTGGACCACGACCCCGAAGGCGTTCGGTCTGACCGCACCCCAGTTGACCGGACTACGGGGCCCGAAAACCCCGCTGACCACCACAAACCCGGTACAGCCGAGTGCGACCGTGCAACCGTGGCCCCGCTGAGTCCCCCACCCGGGCCCGCTGAGTGGACCACCGTCGGTAAGCTGTCGTCGAGGGCTGCTAGCTCAATTGGCAGAGCAGGAGACTTTTAATCTTCGGGTTCAGGGTTCGAGTCCCTGGCGGCCCACCAAAGCCCCAGGTCAACGACCTGGGGCTTCAGCGTCTCCAGATCACCGCCATAGCTTTGCCACACAAAACGGGTGCCGACTCCATAACCCGGCGGGGCGGTCACTCGTCCTCGGGAGGTTGCCCGAAAGCCCCCTCCAAGGCGTCGGCCGCCCGTCGATCGACCACCTTCCGACCCAGGTAGACGTCCTGCGTCATGGAAGGCCGGGAGTGGCCGAGCTGGTCCGCCACGACCCGGGCGGTGAGACCGGCCTCATCGAGGATGGTCGCCGCCGTCTTCCGGAAGACGTGCGAGGTCACCCAGGCGAACTCGGCTCCTCGCGCCTCTCGGAAGCTCCGACGGGTGTTCGACGGGTCCCGCAGGCCCCCGAGGCTGTCCGGGAAGACCGGCCCGCACGGGTAGAGCGTGATCGCCTTCCGCTGCTCCAACATCTCGACCGCCCAGGACGGCAGCAACAGCGTCCGCTCACCGGCCTCCGACTTGGTGGACTTCCTGAACAGACCCACGCCCTTGGCCCTGATCACGGTGTGGTCCACGGCCACCGTCCGCGCGTCCGGATCCACGTCTCCCCAGTACACGGCCAGCGCCTCACCGATCCGGACCCCGGTCGCCATCATGAACCGCGACAGGTCCGGCAGGTCCCGCGCTTTCGCCTTCTCATCCGCGTCGAGCCGCTTGAGGAAGAGCGTCCGTTCCTCCAGCGTGAAGGCCCTCGGCCCCTTCTTCCGGCCCTTCTCCAGCCGAGCCGTCTCCCTGGTCGGGTTCACGTCCAACGCGCCGTGTCGCACGGCCAGACCCAGGACGCCGGAGACCACCGACCGGGCGGTCTTGGCCGTCGAGACCCCGACGTTGCGCCGAAGCGCGTCCAGGAAGGCGTCCACGCGCGGAACGGTCGCCTCCCTCAGCCGGATCTCACCCAGCCCCGGCAACACGTGCCGGTCGAGGATGCTCCGGTAGGTGTCCACACTTCCGAGTGACCGCGAACCCGCGTTCGCCGCCGCCTCGAACTTGCCGAACCACAGCTCAGCCGCCTTCTTGAACCGGCTGTCAGCGGTCAGCGCATCCCCCATGGACGGCCCCGACCGTTCGGCGAGCGCCTTCTTGAGGTTCCGCTCAGCGGCCGTCTTGGTCTTTCCCAACCGCTCGACCGGCCGCGTCTTACCGTCCCGGTCGCGGTACATGGTCATGGCCCGCCATCCGGTCGCGGTCGGGTAGTGGCGGATGCTGCCGAAGGTGCCGATGGGCAGTGGAGGCCGAGGCATCAGGCCGCCTCCGAGTCCAGCGACACGAACCAGGCACGGACCTCACCAGGCAGGTACCGCAGGTGCTTGCCGACCCGACGAGCAGGCGGCCCATAGCCCTTGGTGCGCCAACCGTAGAGCGTGTGCACCGGCACTTCGAGAAAGGCGGACACGTCGGCGACGGTCCACAGCGGTTCGAATTCCCCGTTCATCTCGTCCCCCTTTGATCAAGCTGCCTGCGGAGTTGCCGAAACATCTGCGCCTGGCGGTGAGCCGGTGGCTGCGAGTAGTGCGCGGTCGTACTCGGCTCGCCATCGGGTCCGTTCGGCGATGGCGTGCATGAGTTGGTGTGCGCGTGGCGGGACGTTGGGGTCGCCGGGCCGGACCTTGTGCCAGACGAGTTGGGAGGTGTCCGGTTCCTGCTTCTCGATGCCGACCGCTGCCAAGGCGTCGAGCACGAACCGCTTCCGGTCCGCCCGGTGGTCGGCCAGGGTCTTGCCTGACCACTTGCGGGAGACGAGCACCCGGCGTCCGGGCAGGCCGAGCGTCGACCGGCGGTGCGCGCGGCCCTTGCAGTGGCCGGGGGTGGTCCGGGGACCGGCACCGCGTGGTTGGACGCCGTGAAGCAGCCAGACCGCGCATCGGTCCGAGCAGGGCGTGACGGCCAACTCGTCGGCCAGGCGGTCGGCGTGTCGGCGTTGCCGGTCGGTGCGCTGTTCGACCACCTCTCCAATTGATTTGGTGAGGTATTTGCACAGGTAGCCGATGTGGCGTCCGGCTTCTTCCGTGCCGCCGAGGATGCCCTTGGAGTGCACCTGACACCCGAAGCGGACCACGTGCGCGGGTTCGTCCGCCGCCTGGACCGCGTCGTCCCACGGGGTCAGGGGTCGGCGGGTGTCGGGATCGACGAACGCGTCGGCCCGTGCGTCCCAGACGGGCGGGTGGTCGCGGTCGTAGGCGGGTTCGTCGTGGTTGGGCCACCAGACCTGGTGGTAGGTGGCGGCGGTGACCAGGCGGATCGTGTCGTGCGGCAGCGAGCCGCGGAACGCGGCGTGCAGGTGCGGCGCGGCCCGGCGTTGGGGTTCGACGGTGGCGAAGTACTGCACGTCCCATCCGGCGACGCGGCGCAGGTTCTGCCACCAGCGGTCCACCAGCGACGCGAAGTGCACCGCGTCCCGCGCGGCACGCCGGTAGTCGTAGGTCGTCGGGTCCACGGGGGTGCCGTCGTCGTGGACGCGGCCGTAGGTGTCGAGGGTGAGCGTGACGAACATCGAGGGCCGGAACCGGCCCGCGTACTCCCTGCCCACGGTCCGCTTCTCGACCCGACGCCGGGGCAGGTCCGGCGCGTCCTGACGGCGCTTCGTAGACCGCTTCACCGGCCGTGCTGCCGGGGCGTCGGGGGACGGCAGTCGACCCCGAACGCCGAGTTGCCGAAGTTCCGCGTCTACCGAGGCGATCTCCTCCCGCAAGTCGTCGGTGTCGCCGTCGGTCTCCCGGTAGGCGGCGACCAAGTCCGCCCGCAGCGTCAGCAACGCCGTCTCGTCCTCGGACGGTCGACGCGGCGTGAGGTCGGGTTCCTCCGTCAGGTGCCAGCCCTCGCGGCACTGGGCCATCCGCAACGCCCTGGCCTTGCGGGCACACGGCCCGCACACACTCTCCACAGTGGACCCGCACGGCACGGCCACGTACCGGACTTCGAAGCTCTCCCGGTCCTCGACCTCCATCGTGAACGGCCGCACGCACACCCCGTACTTCTCCGCAGCCGCCTTGGCCACGTCCAGCGCCATGGGTTGGCGCATCCGCTCAGCGCGAGTCCCGCCGTTCATGCCGCCTCCTGCCACTGGTCGCCGTCGTCGGGCTGTTCGTGGACCCGGCCGTAGGTCAGGTAGTCGCGCAGCTCCACCAGATCGCCGTCGGTCACGTGGAACGCGCGGGCACGCTCCGGCTCGCGGCGGTCGTCCTGCTTCACCCAGGCGACACCGGGGGTGTCCTCGCCGATCTCGTGCGCCGCCGCACCCCGCTCCCGGACCCCGTCGCCGAGCACCATGTCCACCTGGCCCGGTTCGTCCAGGCGCAGCGCCACACGGGTGGAGAACAGGTGCCGGAACCCGACGACCTCCTTGCGCGGGTCCTGCACCAGACCCACCACCGCATAACCCGGCGCCCGGCCCTGCGAGGTGATCGTCTGCACCGCCCGCACCGCGCGTTCCCGCAGGCCCTTGTCCGGCTGGTAGGCGACCAGGTCCGCGAGTTCGTCCACCACCAGCACGGTGAACGGCTCACCGGCCGACCGCGTCCACAGCCGCCGCACACCCCGGTAGCGGGACGCGCGTTCCCTCACCTGCGCGGCGACGGCCTCCAACAACGCGACCGCGTCGGGCCCGTTGTCGTAGACGACGCGGTCGAACGCCTCCGGGCACTGCCCCAGCTCCATCCCGCCCTTCGGGTCGATGCCGACCAGGCGGACCAGACCCGCCCGCACCGCCGGGGCCAGGAACCAGACCAGCGACCACAGCACCGAGCCCTTGCCCGCGCCGGGCACGCCGACCACCAGGACCTGGGCGCCCAGCAACCGCAGCCGCCACGGACGCCCCGACTCCGTCACGCCGACGACCACACGGCGGAAGTCCACCTCGACCCCGCCCAGCGGCGGCACGACCACCGGCCGGGCCAACGGGTCCGAGTGCACGAGGTCCAGCTCCACCACCCGGGGCCGCAGCACCCGCACCCGACACGACCGCGCGCCGAACGAGTGCGCCAACCCCTCCCGCCGCGCCTCCCACGCCTCCGGCGCCTGGCCGGGCACCATCCGCACCCGGACCCGGTCCCGCCACCCCTCCGACCGCACCCGCCGCAACCGGGGCCGGTACTCACGCCCCCGGTCCCGACCGACCAGGCCCGACAACCGCACCACCGACCGCCACCGGGGCACGTACACCGTCGCCCGCCGCCACTCCGTCACCACCCGCAGCCAGAACCACCGCAGGAACGAGCGACGGTGCAGACCGGACCAGATCGTCACGGCTGCGACGAAGGACAACAGCACAAGGACCAATGGGGACCAGCCGAAACGCAGCAAGAACCACGCCGACAACGTTGTCAGTCCTACAGAGATCGGGTAGCGGACTGCCACAAGCACCAGGCGCACTACGGCCGCAGCCAGGACCCACGCCACCGCAGCCACCGCCGCGAACACGCCTGCCTTCCCCGGCAGCAGCGCCCACCATGGCAACCGGGGCCGGGAACCCTCGAACGGCGCAGGATCGACCCATCGCCCACTCACCGCACACCACCGGCGAAGATCAGCGAAAGCCAACCCAGGCAACCGCAGCACACCAACTGACCCGGTGCGTACACACCGAACCTGTGGCATCCCGTGCACCGGCGACCATTCGACAACTTCCACGACGTTGCACGTACGCACAGTGTTGACTTGTTCGCACCGACTGCTGATATCCTTGCCATGACCGGACATCCTTTGTCGTCAGGAAACCGCGAGAAAGATCGGTCGACAGAGTCGACGGGAACAGCACGAGGCCCGCCAAGACTTCCAGGCTGTTCCCGTCGACTCATACCGACCGGCGATATCACCCGCGATCACGGGCGGAGACGTTCCACCTTCACGGTCCGAGTCTTGTATTCGTGCGCCATGTCGAGCATGAGCGCTCTCGACCGCGCCTTGTCCAGTGCCGCTTCTCGCAGTCTGCGAATCCTGTCCCGATAGCAGTCGACACTGCCGCGATCGTCGACGAGAACGCTCGCCGTGTCGAGTTCCACATGCACGACGGCAGGGTATTCGTCGTGGTTCATGAACTCGAACTGACCGCGAAGCCAAGCCGACCCGGAGATTCCCGACGGGAGGACGCGGATGTCGATTCCGTCCCGATTGGACAGCAACACCATGTACATGAGCTGTTCGCTCATCACTTCACGACTTCCCACTACGGCGCGCAACCCGGCTTCGGGCACGAAGAACTCGAACCGGGGAGGACTCGCCTCGAACATCACCTGCTGCCGCGCCATGCGGTCGCGAACCCTGTCGTCGATCTTCTCCGGATCGACGTCGGCACCGAGAAGCAACGCGTGAACGTACGCCTGGGTCTGCAGGAGTCCGGGAATGAGTACCGGGTCGTACGCCGCTACGGCAGTGGCCGCCTTCTCGCAGTTCAACAAGGCCCACATGGTGTCGGGAAGCCCCGAGTCGTGGCCATGGACCAACATGGTGTCACCCCATTGCCGATGCACTCCCACAACACGGGCCATCGTTTCGCGGTCCGCATCGCACATCGCCAGGTACAGCACCAGTTCGTCGACCTCACATCGACGGGTACCGTTCTCCACACCTGACAACTCGGAGCGGAACCACCCCATCCGGTCGACCATCTGACCGGTCGAAATGCCCTTCGACTGACGCGCCTGACGGACCATTTCAGCGATCATTCGCCCCTGTATCCGAACGTTCCCGTACCGCAAGCCACCACGTCCCACTGTTCACCGCCCGTCACGCATCGACTTTGACGCGCACAATTTCGAAGAGGTCATCGAACCTCAAGGGGGAAAACGCCATGATCATACCCGCGATGAACGCCGGGCCGGGATAGATCTCACCATCCAGAATCCGCTTCACCGTCGACCGGTGCACACCGATTGCCTTCGCCACGGCCGAATCCGAAGGGAAACCCGCCAACCTTTTCGCTTTCCGGAACATCTCCCGCCGGAGTCTGATCGTGTACTGCACGCCGTTCACTCGTCATTCCGATCCGAAGAAGCCAACAGTTCCGCTTTCACGCGTTCGCGCCCCGCCCAATACAGGGCTTCGTGATGGTGGCCTCGATCCACTTCCGCCACCCGTTCGTACACCCGGACCGAGCGCCGGTAGAAGTCCATCCACACTTCCGAAGCGGCGTCCGGACGGGGCATCAACCGGCCTACGATGTCGTGCGCCTGACTCAACCGCTCAACCGACATCGCCTCGTTCCACCGATCTTCGGTGGGATCACTGCGCTTACGTTGCGCCATGGCATTTACGCTCATTTTCTTCCGGGGCAACGCGAGCGAGTTCGAGGCGTGCCCGTCTGGAGAACTCCACAGCCGCGACGGCACAGGCGTGGCGAGCCCACAGGGCAACGGAGACGTCACCGGCGAGGGCCCGCCACGCATCCGCCAGACGCGCATGACCTTCCGCCACGCGGAGGACCGACCGAGGATCATCCGAAGTGGACGCCTCGAACAACGCACGCACCTGCTGCGCGTACGCGACATCCCACAGCGCGACCGCTTCGGGCGACGGCCGCACCGTGTCACGCCGCCTTCGACTCGTTCACGGTCTTGTCGGGTGTCCGCCGGGCCGCACTTCCCGGAGGCGACACCAACGCCGTCGCCCGGATCGCGAAGCCCTGGTACTTGTAACGATCGCCCATGACCCGTGGCTCGACAGTCAGCCCGTCGAACGCGATCGGCCGGACCTCGATACCGGGCATGACCTGGACAGAGTCCGGCGGAACCGGCTGCACATCGGCCAGAAGCGTCACGGTCACCGACGCGTCCCGTTCCTTCTCCGCGGACGGGTCGGTCACGACCACCTTCCATTGCCGCTTACCGGTTCGTTCGTCGACGCGCTGCTTGGCGTGCTTGCCGCGTGCCTTGTCCTCTGCGCTCAGGTACTCCATGTCCGGCGCGACCTCGCCGACCATCAGCGCACCCATCGGGAAGACCTGGTCGAACGCCGCCGCGAACCGCGTCCCGTAGGGAACCGCCATCGTCCTTCACCTCCGAACCCAGCTAGCTTGCCTGTACAGATTCGAAAGTAAGCCAGCTTGGCTAGACAGGTCAAGCGGACGCACGTCGATCACCCGATTGAGCTAGCTCTCTAGGCCGTCTAGGCAGGTGCCCTACCCTGAAGCCTGTCCCATGTCCCTACTTCTCACATTGGACATTGGGACGTGGAGGAGACCGACGTGCCACTTGATCCGGACGACCCGCGTCCGCCGTACATGCAGGTCGCGAACGCCCTGAAGGCCGCGATCCTGACCAAGGTGTTCAAGCCCGGCGACCGGCTGCCGTCCCGCGCCGAGCTGGCCAAGCAGTACGACGTCGCCCCGATGACCGTCCAAAGCGCGCTCCGGGAGCTGCGCGACGACGGTCTGATCGTCTCCCGGCAGGGCAGCGGCGTCTACGTCCGAGAACGCACCGAGCGCCCGGTCGGACTGCGCCCGCACATCGAACGTGCCTTCGAGACCGACCACGTGACGATCGACTTCGCCGGGTTCTCCGGCGAGACGTTGCACGGCGTTCTCCAAGAGCCGCTCGACAAGATCCGCATCGGCCGCCTGACGCCCCAGACCATCCGCGTCCGCATGCTGGTGCCGGACCCCACCGTGCCGTGGTCGGTGCCCTGCACCGTCGAGGACAAGGCCGACAGCCCCGCGTTCCGGGACCGGATGGCCGAGATCATGCGACGGCACACGTTGGCGATCATCGACAACGTCACCGAACTCGCCGACCTGGGCCTGATCAAGGAAGCCACGGCGGAAATCCGCGTCCACGCGGCAACTCCGCTGTTCAAGCTCTACCTGATCAACAACGAGGAAGCCTTCTTCGGTTTCTACCCGGTGCGCGAACACGTCCTGACGTTGGACGGCCAGACCCAGCCGATCTACGACCTGGTCGGCAAGGACACGATCCTGTTCCACCACAGCACGACCGACGACAACACCAGCACCGGCAGCCAGTACATCGAACAGGCCCGTACCTGGTTCGACAGCATCTGGGACACCATCGCCACGGAGCACAAGCGGTGACCCTGGGCCAGGTTCCCCTGAACGACCCGACCGCACTGCGCGCCGTCCTCGCCGCCACCGACGCGCTGTTGCTCGACTTCGACGGCCCGATCTGCTCGGTGTTCGCCGGACTTCCTGCGGACCGGGTGGCCCAACGACTCAGGGATGTCCTCCGCGACGACCTCCCCGCCGAGGTCGAGAAGACCGAAGACCCGTTCGTCGTGCTCCACTACGCCGCCGAGCTGGGCGCCCACGAACTACGGGCAGTGGAAGCCGTGCTCCGGGACAGTGAGGTCGAGGCCGTCGAGTCCGCCGAACCGACCCCCGGCGCGCACGACCTCATCCGCACGTGGCCACGCACCGGCCGCAAGCTCGCCGTCGTCAGCAACAACTCAGCCGCAGCCGTCCACGCCTACCTGGACCGCACGGGCCTGCTCGACCACATCGACGCCGTGTCAGCCCGCACCGAACCCGCGCCCGCGTTGCTGAAACCCGCGCCCCACTTGCTCCACCAAGCCTGCGCACGGCTCAGTGTCGCAACTGGACGGTCGACCTTGGTCGGAGACTCCCTCACCGACCTCGAAGCCGCCAAGGCAGCTCACACCAACGCCATCGGCTACGCCAACAAACCGGGCAAGGTCGAACTGTTCACCGCCGAACGCCCCGAGGTCGTCATCACCGACATGTCGACACTGGTCTCGGCACTCACCTGAGAGGTACTGCCGAATTCGGCTCTATGGGATCAAGACGCGCCGCCTGCGGCGGCGCGTGGCCGGGTGCGGCTCACGTCGGCACCGACTCCCCGCATCGCGGCACGCCGGGCTCCCGCTTCGCTCCGCCCGTCGGCCGCGCGCGGAGTCGGTGCACGTGACCGGGACGGCGGCGCGCCAACCACCGGGGCAGCCAGGAACCACACAGCAGCTTCCAGCGCTCAGACTCCGGACGATCGCGCGGTCATGAGGCTTGGGCGAGCTGTGCACGGCGATCGGCTGCCGCAACGGCTTCGCCGTCTTGCCAACGGGTCACGGCACGCAGTTGGATGTGCGACGAGGACCAGGCCTGTCACAGCCGCTGACGCGCGAAGGTCGGCCCGCTGGTCGCGGTTGAGAGCAAGATCAACGCCACAGGTTACCCACACAGAACGACGTCGAATGACCGGCAACGTCCGTCCACTGTGTCCAGTCCGAAGACCGGTTCGCGCAGGAAGCGGCACGTGTCGAGCACGGACCGCAGACGACGAGCAACGTCGTCTCGAAATCTTCGGGTTCAGGGTTCGAGTCCCTGGCGGCCCACCATAACCGCTGGTCAACGCGAGTACGTACGACGCACTCTCGATCAGGTTCGTCACTTTCGTCGTCGGTACGCCCGGGACCGCATGTCGGTGCCTGGATCGGGTCGGGTCGTCGGTGCTGGACAGCGTTCGGCCATGCATGGCGGTGGCGATGGCCCGGAGCAGCCCGACGAGATCGACTTGCTGGTGGCCGAGTTCGACGACTGGGCGGTGGCGCGGGGGTTCGATGTCGACCCGTTCGTCGTGGAGGCGGCGTTGGACTCGGGTCTGGAGCGGCTCACGCGGTGGGATTCGGCGGATGTCGAGTGGCTCTTGCTCGAATGGTTCCTCAGATCGAGGACGAGGTCGCCGTTCGCGGCTTTCTCCGGGCGGTACAGGCCGATGAGGTCGAGTACGACCGGGACGTGCTGGCGTTGATCATGTAGCGCCACGTGCTGGAAGTGGCCGCGTTGGGTCTTCCCGACGGCGAGGCGGAGTCCTTGGCCGACGGTACCGCCATGGTCGCCCGGTTCAGGGCTTTGGTGGCTTGATCGGGTGAGGGTCGGTCGTTGACCGCGAAGAAGCACCTGCGTCCGGACGACGCCCGCGAGTTGGCACTGCTGTCGGGAGTCGACGGGTCCGCGGACCTGTCGGAGGTGTCGCTGCTGGTGGCGTGGGCCAAGGTCGCCCGACTGGTTCGGGCGTTCAAGGGACGACTCGTGCCGGTCAAGAGCGCGGTCGGCCTGGTGGACCAGATGGACGGTCTCCGAGAGCGGATGTGGGAGCGGGATCTCCCGGCGGTGCTCGCGGCACCGGAGGCCCTGGGCGCGGTCGAACCGGCCGATCCGACCCACGTGCGGGCGACTCCGCCCGGTCTGTGGGGAGCGCGGAGGATGCTGCGGGCCGAAGGCTTCGACGTGCCGTCGCCGTGAGGTCAGTTCGGCAGGTAGAGCCGGATGTCCACGTCCGGCAGGTCGGCCAGGCCCGCGTGCGGGGCCGGTCCGACTTCCGACCAGGACAGGCCGCCGTTGCCGCAGCCCAGAGCGGGCACGGCCACGGAGCGGACGTCCAAGGACACCAACGCTTCCCGTAACGCCGCTATGCCCGCCACGACGTCCGCGAGCCGCGACCGTGAACGCCAGTGCCGTTTCGTCGGCAGGTTGATCACGTAGCGCGGCACCTCCAGACCCGTCTCGTGGATCAGCAGCCGGCCCACCTCCAGCTCTCCGCGGGCGCACGCAGCGTGGTACTCCGCATGGTTCTTCGGGTACGCGCGTTTGAACGCCAGGGCTATGCCCTTGCCCATCACGCCCACCGTGTTGACGGCGTTCACGATGGCGTCCGCCTCGGCTTCCAGCAGGTTTCCCCGCACTTCTGCGATCACGAACCGGACGTTAGAGGGCGACACCGACAAAAATCCGGTCTGCGATTCCACGTCGGTCGAACACCTCTGCGAACCGCACCCGAACGTGTGACGGCGGTGGAGAGTGCTTGCGGCTCCCGATAGGGAGGGTGCATGCACCTCCTAGCAGCGCTCGCCCTGACAGCGGCGTCTTTCGTCCACGTGTCCGGCGACCTGATCAGCTACGACCCGCGGGTGCCCGAGGGTGCCCGCGCCACGGTCACGTCCATCCCGTTCGGCGGCAGCACGATCGTCGCCCTCAAGACCACCGGTCTGCTGCCCAACCGGGAGTACGGCGCGCACGCACACGTCAACGCGTGCGGTCCCAAGCCGGCCGATGCCGGGCCGCACTACCAGAACGTGCAGGGCGGGGCGACCGACCCCAAGTTCGCCAACCCCCAGAACGAGATCTGGCTCGACTTCACCACCGACGACAAGGGGCGCGGCATCTCGTACACGAAGGTCAAGTGGCAGTTCAAGGAGCGCCACGCCAACGCCGTCGTGATCCACGAGGAGCACACGCACACCGGTGAGGGTCATGCGGGAACGGCGGGCGCCCGCATCGGCTGCCTGACCGTCCGCTTCTGATCACCCCGTCCCCTGCGAGAACCCACGCGACCACGTGCCGGGACCGCCGGCCCGGCGCGTGGTCGACCGGGGATCAGGTCACAGGCGGTGCGTGAACGGGACCGCGATGGAGACCGGCACGACCGCCGGCTCCGGAAGCACGACGGCAGGCACTACGGACAGTGGTGGGACGAGCACGAGTTGCTCGGACATGACAGCGTTCCCCTTCGACAGGACGGAACGCCTGCGCCCCCACGGCGAGCCGGTCCCCTCGATCCGGCCACCGAGTCGGGAACAGACGACTCGCACCCGAGTCTCCCCGAACCGCGCGACCACTGCCACAGCCGAACGGGCGGGAACGGCGCCGTCGGCGGGCTAGCCTTGACCCCGTGGACCCGGCACCGTCGCTCAAGATCGGCCCGTACGCGGTCGATCCCGCCGTCGTGCTCGCGCCGATGGCCGGCATCACGAACGTGGCCTTCCGACAGCTCTGCCGCGAGTTCGGCAGCGCCGACTCCCTCTACGTGTGCGAGATGATCACCGCACGCGCCGTCGTCGAACGCGATGCCAAGACGATGGAGATGATCACCTTCGGCGAGGGCGAGCGGCCACGCTCGATGCAGCTCTACGGCGTCGACCCGAAGTCCATGGCCGAGGCCGTGCGGATCGTCGTCGGCGAGGACCGGGCCGACCACGTCGACATGAACTTCGGCTGCCCCGTCCCCAAGGTCACGCGCAAGGGCGGCGGCGCGGCACTGCCCTACAAGCGCCGGCTCTTCCGGCAGATCGTGCGGGCCGCCGTCCGCGCGGCCGAGCCCGCGGGCGTCCCGGTGACCGTGAAGTTCCGGATCGGGATCGACGACGAGCACCTCACCTACCTCGACGCGGGCCGCATCGCCGCCGACGAGGGCGCCCAAGCCGTCGCGCTGCACGCGCGCACGGCCGCCCAGCGCTACTCCGGCGAGGCCGACTGGACCGCGATCGCCCGGCTCAAGGAGGCCGTCACGAACGTGCCCGTGCTCGGCAACGGCGACATCTTCAGCGCCCAGGACGCCCTGGACATGGTCGCGAAGACCGGCTGCGACGGCGTCGTGGTCGGCCGCGGCTGCCTGGGCCGGCCGTGGCTGTTCGGCGAACTCCAGGCCGCCTTCCGGGGCCAGCCGCCACCGCCGCCGCCGAAGCTGGGCAAGGTCGCGGAGATCCTCGGCCGCCACGGCGCGCTGCTCGCCGACCACCTCGGCGAGGAGAAGGGCGTCCGGGACCTGCGCAAGCACATGGCCTGGTACCTCAAGGGCTTCCCGGTCGGCTCCGAGCTGCGCCGGTCGTTGGCGATGGTGGGCACGCTCGCCGAGCTGGACGACCTGCTCGGCCGCCTCGACCACGACGCGGAGTCCCCGGTCGACGCCGAGGGGCCGCGCGGACGTCAGGGCTCGCCCGCGAAGGTCGTGCTGCCGGAGGGCTGGCTGGACGACCCCGAGGACGACACGGTCCCGCTCGGTGCCGACGTGATGCACTCCGGTGGCTGACAAGCGCGGCGCACTCGCCGCCCTCTGCGCACTCCTGCTCACCGGGTGCGGTCCCGCCGTGGCGGGCACGCCGAAGCCGCTGACGATCACCGACACCGAGCGCGCGCTCGTCTCCGGCTACTTCGACAACCTCAACAAGGCCGGCACGGCGGGCGTCGACAAGCAGCGCGAGCTGCTGCGGGAGACGCAGCACCCCGATTTCGAGGACGACGACTGCGAGCTGCCGGAGGGCACGCTGCGGGTCGTGCCGACGCTGGCCACGTTGCGGCTCGACGCCGACTGGACACCACCCGAACAGGACGAACACCCGCGGGGCGTGGTGTTCGTGGTCGCCGTAACGTTGACCCTGTTCCAGGAAGGCACGGAAATCGGCAGCCAGATCGGCTCGCAGCACGTCGTGCTGCTCAACGGCCGGGCCTACGGTTTCGCGCCCTGCATCACGCGCAAGTGACCCACCCGTCTCCGTGACGACGTGATTGCGGAAAGTCACCGATTCGGAGCAGTGCACGGTCAACCAGTCGAGGGAAATCACCCGCCGACCTGTCCCTGCGGCTCAAGAGCCGCCTCATCAGGGACGACACCTTGGCAAGTAGGGAGGTGAGCACGATGACCGCACTGCGACCCGAGATCGTCGAGCCCGACGGTCTGGCCGACGGGCCCGACCTGGTCCACCTGCACGAGTCGATCGCGACCCTGCTCGCCGCCCGCGGGCAGTGGCGTCAGGCGTACCGGCACCTGCGTTCGGCGTACGACCTGGCGTTCGCCGAGCAGGACGTGCGACCGATGGTGCCCGAGCAGTTGCGCCGCGAGGTCGACCGGCTGCGGCGCGAGCACGCGGAGGCCCGGGAGCAGAGCCTGCGGGACAGCCTCACCGACAGCTACAACCGCCGGTACCTCGACCAGCGCCTGGTGTCGCTGGTGGCCGAGCGCGGCGGCGGCGCGGAACTGGCCATCGCGCTGGTGGACCTGGACTGGTTCAAGCAGGTCAACGACACGTTCGGCCATCTGCTCGGCGACCGCGTGCTCCAGAACGTGGTGGAGCTGTTGCAGGTCGACCTGCCGGACGGCGCGTTCTGCGCGCGCTACGGCGGTGAGGAGTTCGTGCTCGTGCTGCCGGACGTGGACGCCGCCGAGGCCGTCCGGATCGCCGAGACGACCCGGTCGCGTGTCGAGCGTCACGCCTGGGATTCGCTCGCGCCGGGGCTGCGGGTGACCGTGAGCATGGGACTGGCGTGCGAACCGCCGGCGGGGGACGCGTCGACGCGACCGGCCGTTGCTCCTGAGCAACAGTTGTTGCGCGCGGACAGCCTCCTGTACTCGGCGAAGCAGTCCGGTCGCAACGCGGTCGCCTACCGGGAGGGCGGTCGGGTCCGCCTGGCCGGTCCCGCTTCCGGGCGACGCGGAATCACCGAGCCGCGCGTAGCCGGTTACTGAGCATCAAATAATTCTCACTCCTTCGGGGGGTAGTAGCGGGCTTGTACCGCAGTCCTACCGACCCCTGTATCACCGGGAGTGGTCGTCAGGATCGGCTGTCATCCGTAGTATCGCCAACGCAAGTGACACGCCGTTGGTGCAACCACTGTGTCCTTGATGTCGTCAACTCGTGATGACAACCCAGTAATGACCGAAGCTGAAGGGAGACCGGGTGCCCGACGAGCCCCGCCGCGACGGCACCGGTTCCCGCGCTGACCTGGGCCCCGAAGACGACCTCCCGACCGGACGTCGGCGCAGGTCGCGGGAGGACGGCGGCGGACTGAGCGTCTCCGAACTGCTGGAGCAGCACAGCCGCACCGACCTCCCCCGCCCGGTCCCGCCGGACGGGCCGACCGGCCGCCGGCGACTCGCGGACACCGAAGACCGGCCCGAACACCGCCCGACACCGCCCGCCTCCGCGACCTCGGACGATCCCGTCGGCTTCCGCCGCTCCACACCCGAGGCCGACCGACGAGGCCGCCGCGGCGGACGCCGTGCCGCGGCCGAGCAGGACGGCGCGGAACCCCGTGAGGGCGGCCGACGCCGCCGCGCGGACGACACACCGCTGTCCGATCCGGGCCTGCGCCCCGAACGCGGCCCGGAAGCCCGCCGCGCCCGCCTGGACGACGGTGGCCGCCAGACCGCCGCACCGGGCACCGACTTCGGCCGCACCGGCAACCCGGACAATCCCCGTCGTGCGGACACCCGCGCCGCCGAGCCGCACCCGACCGCCGGCAGCGGACAGCCCGCCCCGGACGAACCCCCCGGCCGACGCCGCTCCCGGCCCGACGGGACCGACGGTCGGGCCCGTCCCGATCGGCAGACCGCGGCCGAAAACGGACGCGGAGTCGCCGGGCACGGCCGTCCGGGCCCGGCGGACGGACGCCGCACCGGCGAACCGGAACTCCCCGCCCCGGACGGCGGACGCCGGACCGGACCCGGCAACGGACGCCGCGCGGCCGGACCGGACCTGCCCGCCGCGAACGGCGGACGTCGCGCCCTGCCCGACGAACCCGACCACCGGACCGGCACGACCGCCGGACGCCGGACGAGCGAACCGGAGCCGAACGGCGGACGTCGGGTGCTGCCCGACGGACCGGACCACCGGGGCGAAGCAGGCGGCGGACGTCGTACCGCCGAGCCGGAACCGCCCGCCGCGCACAGCGGGCGACGGGCCTTGCCCGACGAGCCCGACCAGGTCCGGACAGGTCCCCGGACCGAAGGCGGCAGGCCGGGGCGCGCGGACGGGCGTCGAGGCGCCGACGCCGACGGCGGACACCGTTTCGCGGCCGAGGACGAAGAACCCGGCCGCGGACGTCCCCAGGACGACGGGCGTCGGAGCCGATCGGGCCGCGGTCGCGAGGCCGACGGCGGACGTCGCGTCCCGCCCGGTGGTCAAGGACTTCCTCCCACCGAGCCGGGCAACGGGCGCCGCGCACCGGAACCCGGCCCGCGTGGTCGGGACCTGCCCGAAGCCGGTGGCCGACCCGACGTCGGACCGCGTCTCGGCGAGGTGGACGACGGCGGTCCCGCCCGGCGGGCCGGCGACCACGACCCCCGACGACTCGCCGAACCCGACCGTGCCGGCCGCCGGCCCGAGCCGCGGCGGCTCGCCGAACCCGATCAAGACCCGGGGTACCGGCGTGGACCCGAGGACGGTTCCGGTCCGCACCGGCTTCCGCCCGGCGACCCGCGCCAAGGCCCCGACTCGCGCCGCTTCGCCGCTCCCGGCGACCCGCGTCGACCCGACGGCGACAGCGGCCCCCGGCGTCGGCCGGACCAACCGCACCTCCCGGCAGCCGAACACGCCGGCCAGGGGCCTGGTCCCGACACCCGGGACCGCCCGCCCGCCCCCGACCCGCGGCGCACGTCGGAGTCGGGCGAACCCCGATCCGGCGTGCCCGGACCGGACTCCCGCCGCATCCCGGCCCCCGACGGCCCCGACCCGCGGCGAAGCTCCGACTCGCGCCGCATGCCGCTGCCCGGCGGCCCGGTGCCGGATGCCGACGACCTCCGACGAGGCGCACCCGGACCCGACGGCCCGGATTCGCGCCGCATGCCGCCCGACGGCTCCGGGCCACGCCGGATGCCGCCGCCCGGCCCGAACGGTCCGGACTCGCGGCGTGTCCCCCGACCCGGCGGACCGGATCCGCGACGCGGGCCGGACCCCGACTTCGACCGCGCCGAACCGGGGCGCGACGGATCCGATTCCCGTCGCATGCCGTTGCCCGGCCACAACGGGTCCGACTCGCAGCGCATGCCGCTGCCCGGCCACAACGGTCCCGAACCGGGGCGCGACGGGTCCGACTCGCGACGCATGCCGTTGCCCGGCAACGACGGTCCCGGCCCGCGCCGCGACGGATCGGACTCCCGGCGCATGCCGCTGCCCGGCCCGAACGGTGCCGACCCGCGCCGCGACGGTCCGGATTCCCGCCGCCTGCCCGATGCCGACGCACCCGACCAGCGCCGCGGCGCGTCGGACTCGCGGCGCATGCCCGCGCCCGGTCCCGACGGGTCCGACTCACGCCGGATGCCGGTGCCCGACCTCGACCCGCGCGGCCCGGGAGCCCGGCGTCCCCACGACGCCGAGGGTCCCCAGGGCACCGGCCACACCCCGCGCCGGCTCGCCGCCGACGCGGAACCGGCCGACGGGCACGTGCCGCGCAGGCTCGCGAGTGACGGTCCCGGCGTCGCGGACCGGCTCGCCGGCACCCCGAACGGCGACTCCCAAAGCAGTGGGCCCCAAAGCAGTGGACCCCAGAACGCGGGCCCCCAGAACGCGGGCCCGCAGAACGCGGGCCCGCAGAACGCGGGCCCGCAGAACGCGGGTCCCCAGAACGGCGCCCAGAACAGCGGCCCCCGCAACGCCGGCCACCCGGACCAGGGCCGGCCGCCCGGCGGCCCCAAGCCGCCCGGACCCGACCCGCGCGAGGGGATCGACCCGGCGAGCCTGACCACCGAGATGGAGGTCATCAGCGACGAGGTCGCCAAGCGCCGCGAGGTCGACCACACGCTGGCCCGGTTCTCCGCGGTGCACGACGAACTCGCCGAGCAGGAGCGCCTGCGCAAGGAACGCCGGCAGAAGCTCATGCCGTGGAAGTCCGAGGCCGACGAGGACGCCACCCAGTACGCCTCGCCGGTCGACGGCGACGACGAAGAGGGGCCCGCGCGGCGGGAACGCAGCCCGAAGCACAAGCGGATCGTGCGACTGGTCAAGATCGTCGCGCTCGCGGCGGCCGTCCTGGTGTTCGTCTCCACCGGCCTGGGCTGGGGCGCCATGGTCTACCTGGACAGCAAGATCCAGGAGATCAAGGCACTGCCCGGGGACGACAAGAACGTCCACCAGGCCGAGAAGCAGTTGGGCGACGAGAACTTCCTCATCGTCGGCTCCGACACCCGCGCGGGCGCGAAGCCCGAGGACGGTGTCGGCACCGAGCAGAAGGAGAAGGGCGCCCGCTCGGACGTCCTGATGCTCGCCCACATCCCGGCGGACCGGAAGCGGGTCGTCGTCGTGTGGGTGCCGCGCGACCTGCGCATCACCCGCCCGGCCTGCGAGCGCTGGGACTACACGACCGGCCAGTACACCGGCGAACAGCTCGAACCCGCCGAGGACGTGCTCGCCAACGAGGCGTACGCCGACGGCGGTCCGCTCTGCGTCACGAAGTTCATGACCGACCTGACCGGCCTGAAGATCAACCACTTCGTGTCCGTCGACTTCAACGGTTTCAAGGGCATGGTCGACGCGGTCGGCTCGGTCGAGGTGTGCGTACCGAAGGTCATGGAGGACGGCAAGCTCGGCATGATCTTCGACAAGCCGGGCAAGTACGAGATCAGCGGTCAGAAGGCCCTGGACTACGTGCGCGCGCGCTACGTGCTCAACGAGCAGTTCGCCGACTACGACCGGATCGAGCGGCAGAAGAAGTTCCTGTCCGCGTTGCTCAAGAAGGTCCTGTCGTCGGAGACCCTGCTCAGCCCGGGCAAGCTCAAGGCGTTCATGGAGGCGTTCGCCGCCTCGACCTCGGGCGAGAACATCGGCGTCAACGACATGCTCACGCTCGCGGAGTCGTTGCAGGGCCTGGAGGCCGGCCGGGTCAGCTTCATCACCGTGCCGCACGAGACCTCCGAGGGACCGACGCCGTCCCCGAACGACAACAAGGAACTGCTGAAGCTCCCGGAGACCAAGACGCTGTTCCAGGCGGTGATCGACGGCCTGCCGCTGCCCGGCGAGACGCCGGCCAAGCAGACGCAGCCGAGCACCACGGGTTCCGCCGAGAAGCCGGCGCCCAAGCAGGGCAAGGTGATCGACCCGAAGCAGGTCAAGGTCCAGGTGCGCAACAGCGAGAACGGGGTCGGCGGCGCGGCTGCCACGACCGCGGAAGCGTTGCAGGGCTTGGGTTTCGACGTCGTGTTCACCGGAAGTGCACCCTCGGTGGACAAGACCGTGATCCGCTACGCGACCGGTCGCGAGGACTGGGCGGCGACGCTCAAGGCCGCGATACCGGACTCGGAGCTGGTGCTCGACGAGAGCATGGGCGGTGCCGTCCAACTGGTGCTCAGCCCCGACTGGGACGAGAAGGTCGTGCCACCACAGGCCGGCGCGAGCGACCCGGACAAGCCGACGACACCGAAGGATCTGTCCATTGTGAACGCTGCGAGCGACCCCTGCGCCTAGCCCATCTGGACGCCTTCGGTTCATCTCGGGTTCATCGGGGTATGTCGCTGCCGCGACAACGCCGACGTAGGCTGCCCTCATGCGTGAGGCCTACCATGACCAGCTAGGACAACTCGCCGAGCAGCTCGCGGACATGTGCGCGATGGCGGGCGACGCCATGGAGCGCGCCACCGCGGCGCTGCTGGGCGCGGATCTCGGTCTCGCCGAGCGGGTGATCGGCGACGACCTGAAGATCGACGACGTGCGTTCGAGCATCGAAGAGCAGGCGTACGCGCTGCTGGCCCTCCAGGCCCCGGTCGCGACCGACCTGCGGGTCGTGCTCGCCGTGATCCACGCCGCCGAGAGCGTGGAGCGCATGGGCGATCTGGCGCTGCACGTCGCGAAGGCGGCCCGGCGGCGTCACCCGAACCCGGTGCTGTCCGAGACCGTCCAGCCGTACTTCGCGGAGATGGGCCGCATCGCGGTCGAACTCGCCCGCGAGGCCACCGAGATCATCCGCAGCCGCGACGTCGAGCGCGCCCGGTCGCTCGAGGACGCGGACGACGCGATGGACGACCTGCACCGCCACCTGTTCACCGTGATCATGGACAAGGAGTGGTCGCACGGCGTCGCGTCGGCCGTCGACACGACGCTGCTGGGCCGCTTCTACGAGCGGTTCGCCGACCACGCGGTGTCCGTGGCCAAGCGGACCGTCTTCGTCGTCACGGGCCGGATGCCCGGGTACGGCGGCGACGACGTCTGAGTCCCTTTCGGTGGGGACGGCACCGCCGTCCCCACCGAACCGATCCACTCCTGCCTGACGCATGCGGCTGTTCCACCACGACGAAAAGGGCCTTCCCGCATGATGCGGAAAGGCCCTTTTCCGTTGCCGGATCAGCCGAAGCGGCCCGAGATGTAGTCCTCGGTGGCCTTCTGGCTGGGGTTGGAGAAGATCTTCTCCGTGTCGTCGATCTCGATCAGCTGGCCGGGCTTGCCCACGCCGAGCAGGTTGAAGAACGCGGTCTGGTCGCTGACGCGCGCCGCCTGCTGCATGTTGTGGGTCACGATGACGATCGTGTACTCCTTCTTCAACTCGGTGATCAGGTCCTCGATCGCCAGAGTCGAGATGGGGTCCAGAGCCGAGCAGGGCTCGTCCATCAGGAGCACGTCGGGCTGGATCGCGATCGCACGGGCGATGCACAGCCGCTGCTGCTGACCGCCGGACAGGCCGCCGCCGGGGCGGTCGAGCCGGTCCTTGACCTCGTTCCACAGGTTCGCGCCGCGCAACGAGCGCTCCGCGACCTCGTCGAGCTGCTTCTTGTTCTTGGCACCGGCCAACTTCAGGCCCGCGACCACGTTGTCCCGGATGGACATCGTGGGGAACGGGTTGGGCCGCTGGAACACCATGCCGATCGTGCGGCGCACGGACACCGGGTCCACGGTCGAGGCGTAGATGTCCTCGCCGTCCAGCAGCACCTTGCCCTCGACGCGCGCGCCGGGCGCCACCTCGTGCATGCGGTTGAGCGACCGCAGCACGGTGGACTTGCCGCAACCGGACGGGCCGATGAACGCGGTCACGTTCTTCGGCGGCACCGCGAGCGAGACGCTCTCCACAGCGTGGAACTTGCCGTAGTAGATGTTGAGGTCTTTCACATCCAAGCGCTTGGCCATCGCCCGCTCACTTCGTCTTCGGGGCGAGCAGCCGCGAGAGCAGCGTCGCCAGCAGGTTGAACAGCGTGATGATCAGCACCAGGGTGATCGCGGCACCCCAGATCCGATCGAAGCCCGCGTCCGTGGGGTTGTTCCGCTCGACGGTCATGAGCAGCGGCAGCGACGCCATCGGACCGTCGAACAGGTTGTAGTTGATGAACGGCGCGTACGCGGCGAGCACCAGCACCGGCGCGGTCTCGCCCATCACGCGGGCAAGGGCGAGCATGACACCGGTCAGGATGCCCGAGAGCGCCGTCGGGATGACGATCTTCACGATCGTCTTCCACTTGGGCACGCCCAGCGCGTAGGACGCCTCGCGCAGCTCGTCCGGGACGATCTTGAGCATTTCCTCGGTCGTGCGCACGATCACCGGCACCATGAGCAGCACCAGCGACAACGACACCGCGAAGCCGCTGCGGTCGAGCCCGAACGTGGTGATCCACAGCGAGTAGACGAACAGCGCGGCCACGATCGACGGGACACCGGTGAGGATGTCGACCATGAACGTGGTGATCCGGGCGAGCCGCGAGCGGGCACCGTACTCGACCAGGTAGACCGCGATGAACAGGCCGATCGGCACCGACAGCAAGCCGCAGACCAGCGCCTGGACCAGCGTGCCGTAGATGGCGTGGTAGACGCCGCCGCCGGACTGTCGGGCCAGCAGGCCCGACAGGGACTTCTGCCACCAGTCGCCGTCCAGCACGACCGGGAAGCCACGCTGGACCACCGTGTAGAGCACCCACACCAGGGGCACGATGGCGATCGCGAAGGCGAGGTACACCAGCGCGGTCGCGAAGCCGTTCTTGAACCGTCGCGCGCCGCTCGTGCTCTGGAACGTCGGCGGCGTCGCGAGGCGGTTGAGGTCCGCCGTGGTGGTCATTCGTACTCCTTGCGACCGGCGACGACACCCCGGGCGAGCGCGTTGACCACGAAGGTCAGCACGAACAGCACGAGGCCCGCGGCGACGTAGGCGCCCGCCGACTTCGGGTCGTTGAACTCGGGCGCGGCGAGAGCGATCTTGGACGCGAAGGTCGCGCCGCCGTCGAACAGGCTCCAGCCGAAGTGCTCGATCGTGCTGCTCAGGATGATCGTCAACGCGATCGTCTCGCCGAGCGCGCGGCCCAGGCCCAGCATCGAGGCGCTGACGTAGCCGGCCTTGCCGAACGGGAGGACGGTCGTGCGGACGACCTCCCACTTCGTCGCGCCGAGCGCCAGTGCGCCCTCGATGTGCATGGGCGGGGTCCGGTCGAACACCTCGCGGCTGACCGCGGTGATGATCGGCAGGATCATCACCGCGAGCACGATGCCCGCCGTGAAGATCGTGCCGCCCAGCTCGATCGACACGTTGCCCTTGGCGAACAGGCCGGTCCAGCCGAGGTTGTCGGTCAGCCACTGGCCGATCGGCGTCAGGACCGGGCCGAGCACCAGCAGGCCCCAGAGGCCGAAGATGATCGACGGCACGGCGGCGAGCAGGTCGATGACGTACGCGAACGGACGCGCGAGGCGGCGCGGCGCGTACTGGGTGAGGAACAGCGCGATGCCCAACGCGATCGGCATCGCGATGACCAGGGCGAGCGCGGACGACACGACGGTGACGAGCAGCAGGTCGAGAATGCCGAACCGCAGGTCGTTCACGTCGCCGGTCGACCACTCGCGGCTCGTCACGAAGTTGACGTTGTCGAGCAGCAGCGAGGGAATGGCCTGGAGCAGCAGGAACAGTCCGATGGCCCCGATGAGGACCACGATGAAGACGCCCGATCCCGTGGCGAGGCCGCGGAAGATCCGGTCGCCCGGCCGAACGTGCGCTGCTTTCTGGTCGGCTTCCGTGATCGGGGGAATCGGAGCCTCCGGGGCGGGTCGAGCGGCCGGCCCGCCCCCGCGGGCACCGGTGTCTCCGGTGCCCGCGGGGCGGGTGGCCACGGTGGGGTCGTTCATCGCTTCAGCGTCGCCGGGGAGAGGTGGCGATCCGGATCAGACGATGGCCTTGATCGCGGTCAGCAGCTTGTCCTGGAACGCCTTGGGGACCGGAGCGTAGCCCGCGTCCGCCAGGCCGGCCTGACCGTCGGTGGCGGCCACGGTCAGGAACGCGCGGACGGCCTTCGCGACGTCGGGGTCGTAGCCCTTCGAGCAGACGATCTCGTAGGTGGCCAGCACGAGCGGGTACGCGCCCGCGGTGGTGGTGGCGTAGATCGAGTCGAGGTCGAGGACGAGGTCGTTGCCCTCACCCTTGATCTTCGCGCCCTCGATGGACTTGCCGACCGACTCGCCGGTCAGCTCGACGGCACCCTGGCCCGCGTCGATCTTGGCGATCGACAGCTTGTTGTCCTGCGCGAACGACAGCTCGACGTAGGTGACCGCACCGTCGACCGAGCCGACGGCCTGCGCGACACCGGCGGACTTCTCCTTGCCCTCGCCGACACCGCCCTTGAACTGCTTGCCGTCGCCCTGGGTCCAGGCGCCCTTCGAGGCGGCCTTCAGGTACTTCTGGAAGTTGTCCGTCGTACCCGACTCGTCGGAGCGGTAGACGACCTTGATGTCCTTGTCCGGCAGCGTGGCGCTGCCGTTCAGGGCCTTGATCGCCGGGTCGTTCCACTTCTTGATGGTGCCGTTGAAGATCTTGGCCGCGACGTCGCCGTTGACGACCAGGTCCTTCACGCCCTCGAGCTTGTAGCCGATGGCGACCGGGCCGAACACCAGCGGGAGGTGCCACGCCGGGTTGCTCTGGCAGCGCTTGGTGGCGGCCTCGACCTCGCCCTTGTCCTTGCTCAGCGGCGAGTCGGAGCCGCCGAAGTCGACCTGGCCCGCGTTGAAGTTCTTCACGCCCGCGCCGGAGCCGGACGCGTTGTAGGCGAGGTCCTGGCCCGAGCACTTGGCCTTGTAGGCCTGGATGAACGTGTCGATCGCGTTCTTCTGCGCGGAGGAGCCCTCAGCGTTCAGCTTGGCCTTCCCACCGCACTCGACGGGCGTGGCCGCCGCCGCACCCGACGTCGCGGAGGTCGCGTTGCCTGCGGGGGTGTTGTTGTCGCTGCCGCAAGCGGTGAGCAGAAGCGCACCGGCCGCGATAAGCCCGAGAACGGCGCCGTGCCGCGTGGTCTTCACCTGGGTCCTCCACCATCGGAAGCAATTGGCGGCGAGGTACGCCGCTCGCCACGGACGGTAGGTAGCGATGGTGGACGGGTGCCCAGGAAGGCGTGAACGGGAGGTGAACTCCATGCGGGAGGTGACGAGTCACACCGCCGATCGGGTGATGCCGTGACCTGCGCGTTTGCGGCACGTAATGGGTTTGTCACTACTTCGAGTACTGCGCATCCGAATCCCATCGGGTGAAGCCCAACCGGGTGTACACGCTTAGTGCCGCTGCGTTGTCGGATTCGACGTAAAGGACCACCTCGTCGCGTCCGGTCGCGCGCAGATGGGCGAGTCCGGCGAGCGTCAACGCCTTGCCCAGGCCACCGCCCTGCGCATCCGGGTCGACACCCACGACGTAGACCTCGCCACGCCGCGCACCGTGGGTCTTGGTCCAGTGGAACCCGAGCAGCCGGTCGTCGCCGTCGACCGCGAGCAGGAACCCGGCCGCGTCGAACCACGGCTCGGCCTCTTTGAGCCGGACGTCGTCCTCGGTCATCGCACCCTGCTCGGGGTGCCACGAGAACGCCTTCGCGTTGACCCGGACGACGGCCTCCTCGTCCCGCCCCGGGACGAAGGCCCGCAGGGTCACACCCTCGGGGAGCCGGGCCTCGGGCAGCTCGCCGGCCAGGTCACGGCGGAGCTTGAGCAGCTCGCGGACCTTGCGGAAGCCGAGCTTCGCCGCCAACGCCTCGGCGCCGGGGTGGCCGCCGTGCGCCCAGATGCGCGGCCGTTCCGCCAGTACCGCCTCGACGAGAGCGGTGCCCACGCCACGACGACGGTGCTCGGGGTGCACGGCCAGTTCGGCGACCTTGTTGCCGTCCGCGTCACCTACGACGTCCAAGTGGAGGTAGCCGACCAGCACGCCGTCCCGCTCGGCCAGCAGGTGCCTACTCCCCGTCGCACCCGGCCGCAGACGAAGGTGGACCGCCTCGCCGACAGCGGCCACGCCGTCGGCTTCCTTCGCCGCCGCGAGCAGCGCCTCGACGGTCGCGATCCGTGCCGCGGTCAGGCCCTCGAACCAGGCAGTCTCCACGTGATCGAACCTACCCGCGCCACCGCCGCGTCCCACCATGCGCACACGCCAACACGCGAGTTATACGTTCGGACACCGCGAAATATGCACTCAGGCACCACGAGTCGGGAGAGCACTGTCCACGACGGCGTCGATCGTGACGACCGGCACCACCCCCGCGGTGCGCGAATGCATGTTTCGGGATGCCTGAACGCACAACTCGCGGTGTCCGAACGTATGACTCGCGGATCAGCCGCGATGGGCCAGCTCGTCGAGCAGGGGTGCCGGGCGCCGGGCCGCACCCTGACGGGGCGGGCGGACGAGCTTGTAGCCCACGTTGCGCACGGTGCCGATGAGCGACTCGTGCTCGGGACCCAGCTTCGCGCGCAGGCGTCGCACGTGGACGTCCACGGTGCGCGTGCCGCCGAAGAAGTCGTAGCCCCAGACCTCCTGGAGCAACTGGGCCCGCGTGAACACCCGACCCGCGTGCTGGGCCAGGTACTTGAGCAGCTCGAACTCCTTGTAGGTGAGGTCGAGCGGACGTCCGCGCAGCCGGGCGGTGTAGGTGGCCTCGTCGATCACCAGCTCGCCGAGCTGGAGGGAACCGTCGCCGCCCTGCTTCTCCACACCCCGCCGCGACCGCACGAGCCGCAGCCGGGCGTCCACCTCGGCCGGGCCGGAGGTGGGCAGCAGGATCTCGTCCACGTTCCAGTCCGCGTTCACGGCCACCAGGCCGCCTTCCGTGACGACCGCCACCACCGGCACGTCCACGCCGCCCGAGTCGAGCAGCCGGCACAGGCCTCTCGCCGCCACCAGGTCCGTGCGCGCGTCCACCAGCACCACGTCGTGCGGACCGGCCTCCAGCAGCGCGGACACCTCCGGGCGCAGCGGGCGGACCGCGTGCGGGAGCAGGGTGAGCGCGGGCAGCACGGTCTCGTGGTCGGGTTCTGCGGTCAGCAGCAGCACGTCGATGCTCATCGCGGGCCAGCCCTCCTGATTCGGCCGGTGTCGGGTCACCGAACACCCGGCGGCGAAGTACGGTGACCGGGCCCCGTTGCCTGCGGATGCCGGAGACCCTACCCGTGCGTTCCACGAAAAACCCAGGTCAGCCGACCGGCATCACACCCGCGGCGGTTCCGGTCGCGCGTCGGACGTACGACGGCATTCGACTACAGGGCGTACACATCGGCCATTCGGCGGCCGATCTGGCGTTCGTGGTCGGCCACGGGTTCACCAACCACGTGCGCAAGCCCTACGTCGCCCGCGTGCTGCACCGGTTCGCCCGGCACGGCGGCGTCGTCGCCCTCGACTTCCGGGGACACGGTCGTTCCGGTGGCCGGTCGTCGGTCGGCGACACCGAGACCCACGACCTCGCCGCCGGTGTTTCGCTGGCGCACGACCTCGGGTACCGACGCGTGGTGACGGTCGGGTTCTCGATGGGCGCGTCGGTGGCGCTGCGCCACGCCGCGCTCGACCACGTGCCCGGACCCGCCGCCGTCGCCGCGGTCAGCAGCCCCAGCCGCTGGTGGGTGCGCGAGACGCCGGCCATGCGACGCGTGCACTGGCTGCTCGAACAACCGCAGGGCCGGGTCGTGGCCCGTGCGCTCGGCGTGCGGCTCGGCGACCCGTGGGCGGTGGCGCCGGAGAGCCCGATCGAGGTCGTGCACCGGATCGCGCCCGTCCCGCTGCTGCTCGTGCACGGCGAACTCGACCACTACTTCGCGCCCGCGCACTCGACCGCGTTGCACCGCGCGGCGGGCGGCGACGCCGAACTGTGGCTGGAGCCCGGAGTGCGCCACGCGGAGTCCGCGATGACACCCGCTCTGGTAGACCGGATCGCGACCTGGCTCGACAGGCGCGCTGAGGAGAACCGATGACCGCACCCGTGACCGACACCCCACGCCGACCGGCGCGCGGGCGCAGACTCGTCGTGGTGCTGCTCGTGCTCGTGGGCCTGCTCGTGGCGGCCGACTTCGGGCTCGCCGCCGCCGGCGAGTACCAGGTGGCGCAGAAGATGCGCGCGAAGTTCGGGCTCAGCGAGGACCCGCACGTGCGGATCAACGGGTTCCCGTTCCTGGCCCAGGCGGTCGCGGGCGACTACCGCGACATCGAGATCAGCGCGTCCGGCGTACCCGTCAACGACCAGCTCCGCGACCTGGAGATCAAGGCCAACCTCTACCACGTGCGGATCGGGCTGTCCCCGCTGCTCTCCGGCGACACCAGCGACGCGCGGATCGACCAGGTCAAGGGCACGGTCAAGATCAAGGCCAGCGACGTGAACCGACTGGTCAACGTGGTCACGCCGTTCACCGACATGTCCATCGAACCCGCCGAGCTGCCCGGCTTCCCGGTGAGCGCCAAGCAGGCGGGCGTCAAGCTCGGCGGCAACACCACGGTCGCCGGCCGCAAGCTGCGGATCACCGCGACCGGCGTGGTCACGCTGCTCGACGGCGGCCGGGTGCAGATCACGACCACGGACGTGCAGCTCGACGACACGTCCCTGGGCGCGCTGGCCGAGGTGCTCGGCGCGGTGCGGCAGGCCCTGAGCGTGACCGTCGACCCCGGCAACCTCCCGTTCAAGGTGACTCCCACGTCGGTGAAGGTGGAGAGCGGTGCGCTGACCGTCGAGGGCACGGTCAACGACATCCCGCTCGACCAGGCGGCCTTCTGATGAGCACGACCGGGCTGTGGGCGTTGCTCGGCGTCGTCCTCGTGGTCGCGGCGATCGGCGTGGTGAAGAAGGTGCGTGACGGGCGGGTGCGCGCGGCGCGGAAGACCGTCGACCTGCCCGAGCCCGTGCGCGCCCTGCTCGACGCGGACGCCGCCGTGACGCTCGTGCAGCTTTCCACCACGTTCTGCGCGCCCTGCCGGCACACGCGCGTGCTGCTCGCCGACCTCGCCGCGAAGACCCCCGGGCTGCGGCACGCGGAACTCGACGTGGCCGACCGGCCCGAGGTCGCGACCACCCTGGGTGTGCTGCGGACGCCGACGACGATCGCGTTCGACGCGTCCGGCGCGGAGCTGCTCCGGGTCGGCGGCGTGCCGCGTCGGGAGGCCCTGGCGGAGGCGCTCCGAACGCATTTGGGGTGAGTCGCGTTACGACGAACCTGGCATCTCCCATCCAGTGGACCGCACTCCCGACAGCAGGGACGACCGGCTACGCTCGCGGCGTGACCCTGCTGCTGACCCGACGACGCGCGGTGGACCTGTGCCGCGTGCGCAGCAGCCTGTGTCGCGCGGCGATCTGACCGGACGGCTCCCGACGACGTGCGCACGCACCGTCGCCGCCGCCCGGACCGGACCACGTCCCCGTTCGTCAGGAGATCGCCGTGCCGAAGGACTCCCCCGTAGACCCGAGAGGACCGCGGTTCACCGCGTGGACCACCGCGGTGGTCCTCGTGGTCGTGCTGCTCACCGGCGCGTGGCCCGTGCTCGCGGCACAGGCGGTGCTGTTCGGCCTCGGCGCGTTCGTGTCGTTGAACGCCAATCCCTGGACGGCGGTCTTCCGGTCCTTCGTCGCACCCCGGTTGAAGCCGACCGCCGAACGCGAGGAGACCGCCCCCCTGCGGTTCGCGCAGGGCGTCGGCTTCGTGTTCGCCGCGGTCGGCACGATCGGGTACGCGTCCGGTCTCACCGCGCTCGGAGTGGTCGCCACGTCCGGTGCCCTGGTCGCCGCGCTGCTCAACGCCGCGCTCGGCCTGTGCCTCGGCTGCGAGATGTTCCTGCTCCTGCGCCGCTTCACGCCCGCCCTCGTACGCAGCTAGCAACCAACTCAAGGAAAACAGGAGCAGCTCGATGAGCCGTGAAGACGTCCTGGTCTCGGCCGCTTGGTCCGAGGAGAACCTCACCACGCCCGGCGTGGTGTTCGTCGAGGTCGACGAGGACACCACCGCGTACGAAGGCGGCCACATCCCCGGCGCCGTCCGGGTCGACTGGAAGACCGAACTCCAGGACCAGGTGCGCCGCGACTTCGTCGACCGCGCGGGCTTCGAGAAGCTGCTGTCCGAGAAGGGCATCTCGAACGACGACCTGGTCGTCCTCTACGGCGGCAACAACAACTGGTTCGCCGCCTACGCGTACTGGTACTTCAAGCTGTACGGCCACACCACGGTGAAGCTGCTCGACGGTGGCCGCAAGAAGTGGGAACTCGACGGCCGTCCCCTGGACAAGGAGGTCCCGTCCCGCGCGGCCACGAACTACACCGCGCAGGAGCAGGACCTGTCGATCCGTGCGTTCCGCGACGAGGTCGTGGCTGCGATCGGGAACAAGAACCTGGTCGACGTGCGTTCCCCCGACGAGTTCTCGGGCAAGCTGCTGGCGCCGGCGCACCTCCCGCAGGAGCAGGCCCAGCGCGGCGGCCACATCCCCTCGGCGATCAACGTGCCGTGGAGCAAGGCCGCGAACGAGGACGGCACGTTCAAGTCCGACGAGGAGCTGGCCGCGATCTACGGCGAGGCCGGGTTCGACGGCTCGCGCAAGACGATCGCGTACTGCCGCATCGGCGAGCGCTCCTCGCACACGTGGTTCGCGCTGCACGAGCTGCTCGGCCACGAGGACGTGAAGAACTACGACGGTTCGTGGACCGAGTACGGCTCGCTGGTCGGCGTGCCGGTGGAGCTCGGCGACGGCAAGGGAGCCTGAACATGAGCAGCTGCGGAGCGCCCCAGCAGGGTGTCGACGTGGAGGTCGGCGGCAACGAGGTCGTGCTCACCGGCAAGGTGAGCACGGCGGACGGTCCGGTCGAGGGCGCGTTCGTGCGCCTGCTCGACTCGACCGGCGAGTTCACCGCCGAGGTCGTGTCCTCCCCCGAGGGCGACTTCCGGTTCTTCGCGGCGCCGGGTGCGTGGACGATCCGCGCCCTGCACCGCTCGGGCAACGGCGAGGCGGTCGTGACGGCCGAGGGTCCGGGTGTCCACACCGTGCAGGTCACGGTCGCGGCCTGACGTTCGTACCCGTAGTCGGCCCCGGTGGTGTTCGCCACCGGGGCCGACGCGCGTCCGGGGTCGGGGGATAAACTCGACGGGTGGAACACTTCTTCACAGGCCTGCTGGTGTTCGTCTCGCTGCTGATCACGTGGTTCGCCGGGTACGTCGTGTACCGGCTGTACTCCGACCAGCGCTGATGACCTCCGACGCGCCCGTTCCGGGCAGCGGCGACGCGGCCGTGCAGGCGGCGGCGTCGCGGGCCGCGACGACCGGTTCGCGCAATCTGCCGCAGTTCGACGACCTGCCGATCCCGGCGGACACCGCGAACCTGCGCGAGGGCCCGTCCCTGCACGACGCCTGCCTGGCGCTGCTTCCGCTCGTGGGCGTCTGGCGCGGCGAGGGCGAGGTCGTGTACCCGACGATCGACGGCCCGTACCGGTTCGGCCAGCAGGTCACGTTCGCGCACGACGGCCGCCCGTTCCTCTACTACGAGGCCCGGTCGTGGCTGCTCGACGAGCAGGGCGCGGTGATCCGCCCGGCCGCGCGCGAGACCGGGTTCTGGCGTCCGCAGCCCGACGACACGATCGAGGTGCTGCTCACGCACAACACCGGGATCGTGGAGCTGTACTACGGCAAGCCGCGCACGCAGACGTCGTGGGAACTGGGGACCGACGCGGTGATCCGCACGGCCACGGCCAAGGACGTCGTCGCGGCGCAGCGGCTCTACGGCATCGTGAACAACGGCGACCTGGCGTACGTGGAAGAGCGCGCCATGGTCGGACAGCCCCTCCAGCCGCACACGTCCGCCCACCTGCGCCGCGTGGTGGGCTGAACCGGGACCCGATGCGACTGCTGCGGTGCGGTGCCGACGGCGTGCTGGTCGAGGTCTCCTCGGGCCGTGAGGTCGAGGCGGTCCGCCGGGCCGTGCGGGACGTCGCCGGGGTGGTCGAGGTGGTGCCCGCCGCCCGGACCGTGCTGGTGGTGGGCGGTGGTGCCGGGGTCCGCGCCGTGCTCGCCGACCTCGACCCCTCGGACGTCGACGAGGCGCCCGCGCGCGAGGTCGTGCTGCCGGTGGTCTACGACGGACCGGACCTGGACCTGGTGGCCGCGACCGCCGGCATCACCGCCGACGAGGTCGTGCGGCTGCACGTCGAGGCCCGCTACCGGGTGGCGTTCTGCGGTTTCGCGCCCGGTTTCGCCTACCTGACCGGCCTGCCCGACGTCCTGCACCAGGCCCGTCTGGAGACGCCGCGCACGAAGGTCCCGCGGGGCGCGGTCGGCATCGCGGGCGAGTACACGGCCGCCTACCCGCGGGCCACGCCCGGCGGTTGGCGGTTGATCGGCCGCACCGACGCGCCGCTGTTCGATCCCGACGGGCGGGCGCCGGCCCTGCTCACGCCGGGCGACCACGTCCGGTTCGAGGTGGTCTGAGGTGTCGCGCACGCTGACCGTCCTGGCCACCGGCCCGCAGGCGCTCGTGCAGGACCGGGGCCGGCCCGGCCACGCGCACCTGGGCGTGCCGCCGTCCGGCGCCCTGGACCCGGTCTCGCTCGGCCTGGCCAACCGCCTGGTCGGCAACGACGGGGACGCCGCCGGGATCGAGGTCCTGATCGGCGGGCTCGCGGTCCGCGCGTCCGCCTCCTGCACGGCCGCGGTCACGGGCCCGTACGCGCCGGTCCGGCGCAACGGCCGCGACGTCGACAGCCCGGTCCACCTGGCGCCCGGCGACGAGTTGGCGATCGGCCGTGCCGAACACGGCCTGCGGGTCTACCTGGCGGTGTCCGGGGGTGTGGACGTGCGGCCGGTCCTCGGCAGCCGGGCCGCCGACCTGCTCTCGGGCCTGGGTCCCGGGCCGCTCGCGGTGGGCGACGTGCTGCCCCTCGGCGCGGCACGCGGTGTGCCGGTCGGCGCGGACGTCCTCGTCCCGGTGCGAATTCCACCGGAGTTGGTCGTGCCGGTCCTCTTGGGACCACGCCACGAATGGTTCGACAATCCCGCCGCGCAGCTCGACAAAGGGAACTGGGCGGTGTCCGAAAAGAGCAATCGTGTCGGATTGCGCCTGGAAGGTACGAGTCTGGTCCGCACGGAATCCACGCGATACTCCGAACTGCCCAGCGAAGGTCTGGTGACGGGCGCGGTGCAGGTTCCGGCGGACGGACGACCGGTCGTCTTCCTCGCCGACCACCCCACGACCGGCGGTTATCCGGTGATCGGCGTTGTCGCACCGCAGGTGCTGCACCAATTGGGACAGGCCCGTCCGGGTACACGGGTGCGCTTCCGCCCGCAGGGCTGAACGGACGCAAATGGTCTAGACCCATTGTGGAACCCCGACCGACGACCTACGTTCTCCCTTGGCCGCCGTGGTTCTCGACTGTCCCTGCAATCGAGGAGCACAACCCATGCGTCGACTAGCCACCGCGCTATTTGCACTGACCGTGTTGACCGCACTAGCCGTGCCGGCCGCCAACGCCGCCACGGGCCTCACCGCCACGTTCTCCCGCACGGGGAACACCGGCAAGTTCGTCGTGGCCAATACCGGCACGACGGCCGTCTCGGGCTGGTCGATCAAGTTCGACCTGCCCGCCGGGGTGACGGTGAGCGGTGCGCAGAACGCGACCACCAAACAAAACGGCACCAAGGTCACGCTGACCCCTGCCTACTACATCAGCAACCTGCCGGCGGGGCGCAACACCGACCCGTTCAGCCCGACGTTCACGCTCAGCTCGGCGGTGGACCCGACGGCGTGCACCATCAACAACGCCAACTGCGACGGCTCGGGTGGTCCCGGCCCCGCACCGGCACCGGTCGCCGCGGAGTTCGAACTCAACGGCAACCAGGGCAAGTTCATCGTCGCGAACAACACCGACGCGACGCTGACCGACTGGTCCATCACGTTCACGCTGCCCTCGGGCGTCACCGCGAGCAACGCGAACAACGGCACCGTCGCGCAGTCCGGCAACACGGTCACCCTCAACCCGGTGCACTACAACAAGTCCATCGGGGCGCGGAAGACCACCGAGCCGTACAGCCCGACGTTCCAGCTCAGCTCGGCCGTCGAACCGGTGACCTGCCGGATCAACAACGCCAACTGCGACGGAACGCCGGACGTGCCGCCCACGGTCCCCGCCAACCTCACCTCGCCGGTCAAGACGACCAAGACGGTGTCGTTGAAGTGGGACGCCTCCAAGGCCGGCTCCCTGCCGGTCGCGGGCTACGAGGTCTACAACGGCACGACGGTCGCCGCCACGGTCACCACGGCCGCCGCGACGATCACCGGTCTGACCCCGAACACCGCGTACTCGTTCACCGTGAAGGCCAAGGACACCAAGGGCACCCTGTCCGCGGCGAGCACGGCGTTGTCGGTCACCACGAACAACCCGGCCGACGACACCCAGGCGCCGACCGTGCCCGCGAACCTGCGCAGCACGGCGAAGGACGCGGGCAGCGTCACGCTGGCGTGGAACGCTTCCACGGACAACAAGGGCGTCGCGAACTACGACGTCTACGTCGGCGACACCGTCGCCGCGACCGTCCTGGAGCCGACCGCCGTGGTCAGCGGTCTGTCGCCGTCCACGGAGTACACGTTCTCCGTCAAGGCTCGCGACCTGTACGACAACATCTCGGCCGCGAGCACCCCGGTCAAGGTGACCACGGCGGACATCGTCGGCGGTTACGCCCGGGTCGGCTACTTCGTCCAGTGGGGCATCTACGGTCGCCAGTTCTTCGTGAAGAACCTGGACACCAGCGGCACCGCGGCGAAGCTGACGCACCTGAACTACGCGTTCGGCAACATCGACCCGGTCAACCTGACCTGCCTCCACGGCGTCACCAAGGGCACCTCGCCCAACCCGCAGGACCCGAACCAGGGTGACGGCGCGGGCGACGCGGAAGCCGACTACAGCCGGCCGTTCTCCTCGGCGCAGTCGGTCGACGGCGTCGCGGACACCGGCTGGGAGCCGTTGCGCGGCAACTACAACCAGCTCAAGAAGCTCAAGGCCAAGCACCCGAACCTGAAGGTGCTGATCTCCCTGGGCGGCTGGACGTACTCGAAGTACTTCTCCGACGTGGCGGCCACGGACGCCTCGCGCAAGAAGTTCGTGTCGTCCTGCATCGACATGTACATCAAGGGCAACCTGCCGACCTACAACGCGGCGGGCGGTCCGGGCACGGCCGCGGGCATCTTCGACGGCTTCGACCTCGACTGGGAGTGGCCGGGCGCCGAAGGCCACGCGGGCAACCACATCGGCCCGAACGACAAGGTCAACAACACCCTGTTGATCGAGGAGTTCCGCAAGCAGCTCGACGAGCTGACCAAGACCTCCGGCAAGCGCTACCAGATCACGGCGTTCACGCCGGCCGACCGCGCCAAGATCGACGCCGGTTGGGAGCTGGGCCGGGTCGCCAAGTCCATGGACATCTTCAACGTCCAGGGCTACGACTTCCACGGCTCGGGCAGCGACAACTCGTGGGAGCCGAACCGCACGGGCCACCAGGGCAACCTGTACAAGGACGCCGACGACCCGTACTCGTTCCACTTCAGCGTCGAGGACACGGTCAACGCGTACCTCGAAGCCGGCGTGCCGCCCCGCAAGATCACGGTCGGCCTCGCGTTCTACGGACGCGGCTGGCAGGGCGTGAAGGACGGCGGCAAGAAGGGCGAGTGGCAGTCGGCGACCGGTGCGGCACCGGGCCAGTTCCAGGAGGAGGCCGGCACGCGCGGCTACTCCAACCTGATCGCGAGTGTGCCGAACTGCACCGTGGTCCACGACGAACCGTCCGTCGCCACCTCGTGCTTCACCGGTGACAACGGCCAGTGGTGGACGTTCGACGACGTCTGGTCCATCCAGAAGAAGACCGCCTGGATGAAGTCGAAGGGCCTGCTCGGCGCGATGATCTGGGAGATGTCCGGCGACACCGCCGGCGGCCTCCTGATCAACGCCGTCGACGCCGGTCTGAAGTAGTCACCACCTGAAGAGGCCTTTCCCGGGAAATCCTTCCCGGGAAAGGCCTTTTTCAGTACCGGGACTCGTAGCACGCCGCGAGTTCGGCGTGAACCTCCGACGAGTCCGGAAGCGACTTGCCGTCCAGCGTGTGCACGCGGGCGATCAGGCGGACGCTGGACGCCAGCAGCACGGCGTCGGCGTCGTACAGGTCCGCCACGTCGACCCGGCCGACCTCGGTCGTCCACCCGGCACCGGCCGCCACCTCGAACAGGGCGGCCTGCGTCGTGCCCGGCAGGATGCCCAAAGCGGACGGTGGCGTGCGCAACGTCCGCCCGCGCACCAGGACCAGCGTGGACGTGGGGCCTTCGAGCACCTCGCCGGACGGTGTCGTGAACACGACGTCGTCGGCACCCCGGCGTTCGGCCTCGCGCAACGCGGCCATGTTGACCGCGTAGGACAACGACTTCGCGCCCAGCAGCAGCCACGGCGCGCGCTCGGCGAGATCGGCGTCGAAACCCCGGTCCAGCGCGATCGCGGAGACGCCGTCGACGCGTTGCCGACGTGCTTTCGCGCCGACCTCCGAGCCCAGCGCGAACACCGTGGGCGTGCCGTCGCCGCCCTCGGCACCACGCGTGCAGACCAGGCGCAACGCCAGTTCGCCGCCGGTCCAGTGGTCGATCACCGCCCGGCCCGCCCGTTCGACACCGGCCAGGTCGGGCGGTTCGAGGTCGAGCATGGCCGCGGACCGGACCAGGCGGTCGAGGTGACCGGCCCACTCGCGGGGTTTTCCGTCGACGACCAGGACCGTCTCGAACACGCCGTCACCGCGCAGCAGGCCGAGGTCGTCGGCGCGGACGAACGGCTGGTCGGGGTCGGCGAGCGTTCCGTCGGGCAGGGCGAGCACGCGCATGCCCGTGAGGGTACCCACGGCCTACGATGGACCCGTGGAGACCGCCGGTGGCCGGAAGGCCCTGCGCAAGACGCTGCACGACCGCGGCATGCGGATGACACCGCAGCGGCAACTGGTCCTCGACGCGGTGCGCGAACTCGGGCACGCCACGCCCGAGCAGGTGTGCCGTCGGGTGCAGGAGACGGCACCCACCGTGAACATCACCACGATCTACCGCACGCTCGACCTGCTGGACCGGCTCGGCACGGTGCGGCACACGCACCTCGGGCACGGCGCACCCAGCTACTCGATCGACGAGCACGAGCACGTGCACCTGGTGTGCCACCGCTGCGGCCGGATCGACGAGGTGCCGTGCGACCTGCTCGAACCGCTGTCCGGAACACTCGAGCGGCAGTACGGGTTCGAACTGGACGCGGGGCACCTGGCGCTGTCGGGGACGTGCCGGTCCTGCGTCGAGTCCTACGTACCCGAGGAGACCTGAGTGAACTCACCGCTGCTCGCCCTGCCGGGTGCCGTGGCACCGTTCGAGGGCGCACCCGACCAGGGCGTGCCGTGGCACTTCGGCGACCCGTTCGCCGAACAGCGGGCGGCGGCGCGCGCGGCCGTCGTCGTCGACCGCTCCCACCGGGCGGTCCTGGCGGTGAGCGGCGCCGACCGGCTGACGTGGCTGCACAGCCTGACCAGCCAGCACTTCACGGCGCTCGGCGAGGTCGGGACCGAGGCGTTGATCCTGGACGTGCAGGGCCGGGTCGAGCACCACGTCGTGGTGGCCCACGTCGACGGCGTCGTGTACCTGGACACCGAGTCGGCGCGCGCGGGCGACCTGCTGGCGTACCTGACCAAGATGATCTTCTGGTCGAAGGTCGAGGTGCGCGACGCGACGCCGGAGCTGGCGATCCTGAGCGTCACCGGCCCCGCCCTGGCCGAGGTGTTCGACAAGCTGGACCTGACGTTGCCGGACGCGCCCCACGGCGCCGCCGCGCTGCCGACGGGCTTCGTCCGCCGCACGCCGTGGCCCGGACCGCTGTCGGCGGACCTCGCCGTGCCCCGCGCGGACCTCGCCGCGTGGTGGACCAGGCTGACCGATGCCGGCGCCCGACCGGCCGGCACGTGGGCGTTCGAGGCGCTGCGCGTCGAGTCCCTGCGCCCGCGCCTGGGGGTGGACACCGACGAGAAGACCATCCCGCACGAGGTGAACTGGATCGGCGCGGCGGTCCACCTGGACAAGGGCTGCTACCGGGGCCAGGAGACGGTGTCGAAGGTCCACAACGTGGGCCGCCCGCCGCGCCGCATGCTGCTGCTGCACCTCGACGGCTCCCGCGAGGTGCAGCCGGAGACCGGCGACCCGGTGACCTCAGGCGACCGCGTCGTGGGCCGGGTCGGCACGGTCGCCCTGCACCACGAGCTGGGCACCGTGGCGCTGGCCCTGGTCAAGCGCTCGGTCGACCCGTCGACCGAGCTGCTGGTCGGCGCGGAGGACCGGGTCGTGCAGGCCACCGTCGACCCCGACTCCGTCCCCGCGGACACGCCGGGCCTGGGTCGTCAGGCCGCGCAGGGCTTCACCCGCCGCACCTGACCGGACGCCCTCCCCGCCGCGGACCCGGAGTCACGGTGCGCGGCGGGCGGGACGCGACCGTCCGAGCCGCCGATTCGGCCGGCGCGTGGTGACGATTCCGGGTCCGCACCGGTGCGGACCCGAAGTCCCGCCGATAGGCCGGACGGGTGAAACCGGTGCGGGGGAAGCGGTCACGGCGGGGTGCGCCGAACGGACGTGGGGTGCGCACGGAGGAGTCCGCACTGGTGCGGACCACCGCGAGAACCACCCGGGTTGGTCCATATGCGCGTCGCGACCTGCTCCATTGGTGGTCGGTAGGAATACCGAACCGTGCCGACAACCGGGTTTCCCACCCGTTCACCTCATCTGACCGGATCAGGGAATGTGCCACTATCACCGCATGTCCCGACCCGGAACGCTGCTCACCGTGGCCCCCACCGGGGCCGAGCACGCGAAGTCCGACGTGCCGCACCTGCCGGTGACGCTGCCGGAGCTGGTGGAGACCGCGCGTGACTGCGAACAGGTCGGCGCCGCCATGGTGCACGTGCACATCCGGGACGACGACGCGCGGCCCTCGTTGGACCTCGGCCGGCTCAAGGACACCGTGCAGGCTCTACGCACGGAGACGAACCTGGTCGTCCAGCTCTCCACCGGCGGGTCGGTGCACGACCCGGAGGCCGACCGGCTGCGGGCGCTCGACGCCCTGCCCGACTCGGCGTCCTGCACGATGGGCACGATCAACTTCGGGGACGAGGTCTTCCTCAACCGCTGGGAGTTCGTCGTCTCCCTGCACCTGGCGATGCGGGAACGCGGGATCGTGCCGGAGTACGAGATCTTCGACCTCGGCCACCTGGCCGCCCTGCGCCGACTGCTGGACCGCCACGGTCTGCCCGCCGGCGGCCGGGTGCACGTCGACCTGGTCATGGGCGTGCCGGGTGGCATGCCGGGCGACGCCGAGACGCTCACCGCAGCTCTGCGACTGCTCCCCGAAGGTGCCACGTTCTCCGCGACGGGCATCGGGCGGACGTCACTCCCGGTGATGTTCACGGCCCTGGGGGCGGGTGGCCACCTTCGGGTGGGAATGGAGGACACCCTCTCCTATGCCCAGGGCCAACCTGTGCGTGACAACGCACAACTGGTGGCGCGCGCGGCCGGTCTCGCCCGGATCGCGCAGCGACCGCCACTTTCACCGGCCGATGCACGTGCACTACTCGGCGTGCGCGACCCGGTACAGGTTTGAGACGACTTTGGAAGCAGGTTTGTGTTGGCGGGTGGGCACGAACTACCTCAGGATGAGTACGTGATCGAGGTGCGTCCTGGCGGGCGCCGCCGGATCGACCGGGTGCTCGCTCCCGATTACGCCGAGGGGATCGACCGTCTCCCGCTCGGCGAAGTGCGCGCGCTCCGTGACGAAGCCGCGCAGGAGGAGACCGACCTGTCGTACCTGCGCCGGCTCCTGCACGCCCGGATCGACATCGTGCGAGCGGAGATGCGCAGGCGGACGGAGGGGGGCGCGGCCGTCGTCGACCGGTTGGCCTCGATCCTCGCGGGCAACGCGGTCGGACCGGCGAGCGGGCTGGGCCGCTACCAGACCCGTGAGCCGTCCCGGGCGGACGCGCACCAGCGGCACGTCGAGGCGCTGCTGGCCGACGTCGACCTGTCGGACGTGAGCGCGCTCTCGGACGACAAGCTGGCGTTGGCGTTGCGCACGTTCGCCGGCGAGGAGTCGTCGGTGTCCACACGGCGACGCGAGGTCCAGGCCGTGGTCGACCACCTCAACGCCGAGATCGCGAGCCGCTACCAGAGCGGCAGCGCGTCGGTGGACGAGCTGCTCGCGGCCGAGCGCGGCTGGCCGGTGAACCCGGGCCGAAGCAAGGAGTAGCAACCACATGATGGAAACATTTTCCCATCGAGTGAACAGCCGATCTACGGTCGACCCATGGCCAACCGCTGGGTCGTCCTCGCCGTCGGCACCGTCGCGCAAGGGGTCAACGCGGCGGTCTTCCTCGGCCTCCCCGCGCTCACGCCGCAACTGCGCGAACACTTCGGACTGACGCTCCCCCAGGTCGGCCTGCTGCTCGGCGCGGTCAACCTCGGCACGATGGTCGCGCTCGTGCCGTGGGGCGTGGTCGCCGACCGGCACGGCGAACGCCTGGCCATGACGATCGGCGGGTTCGGCGCCGCGCTCTTCCTCGCCCTGACCGCGGTCGGCGGTCCGGTGCTCGCGGGCGTCGCCCTGGTCGGCGTCGGCCTGTGCGGCGCGAGCGTCAACGCGGCCAGTGGCCGGGCCGTCATGAACTGGTTCACCACCGACAAGCGCGGCCTGGCCATGGGCGTGCGCCAGGCCGCCTCGCCGCTCGGTGCCGCGCTGACCGCAGCCGTCCTGCCGGGCGTGGCGATCGGTGCCGGGGTGCCGGTCGCGTTCGTGGCGCTCGCGGGCGTGACCGGGTTCGTCGCGCTGGCCACGGCGGCGCTGGTCCGGGAACCGCCGGGCGCGGTCCGGGCGACCCGCGCACCCGGTCTCGTGCTCGCCGACCCGAGGCTGATCCGGCTGAGCGTCGCGAGCGGTCTGCTGGTGGTCCCCCAGTTCACGGCGGCCACGCTCATGGTCGTGCTGCTCGTCGAACGGGTCGGCGTCCCGGTCGGGCCCGCCGCCGGCCTGTTCGCCGCCGCCCAGGTGCTGGGCGGCTTGGGACGGCTGGCGGTCGGCGTGTGGTCGGACGCGGTCCGCGACCGGATCGGGCCGTTGCGGAAGCTCGCCGTGGCCTGCGCGGTCGCGTTCGGGCTGTGCACGGCGGCGGTCGACGCGCCGACGTGGGTGGTGTGCGCGGTGTTCGTGGCGACGACCGCGATCGCCGTGTCGTGGAACGGCGTGGCGCTGACGGCGGCGGGCGAACTCGCGCCGCCGGGCCGCAGCGGCACCGCGATCGCCATGCAGAACGGGGCGAACTACCTGGCCGCCACGGTCACCCCGCCGCTGGCTGCCTGGGTCGCGGACACGTTCGGCTGGGCCGTCGCGCTGCTGCTCGCGGCCGTGACCGCGATCGGCGCCCGGCTGCTGCTGGGCCGTGCTTCGACCGCGGGTCAAGGCCCACCCCGGAGAACGAGCCGATCGCGACACGCCCGGAAGACGGCCTAGCCGTGCCGCTCGCGCCGGGCGGGCTCGCCCCAGAACTCCCGTAGCCGTTCGTACCGCAGCGCGACCTCCTCGACGTCGCCGCTCTCGAACGCGTCCACGATCGCGTTGACGTCCTCGGCGGACGTGTCCTCCTGGAGGTCCTTGTCGTCGATCAGCTGCACGAGGCCGCCGTAGTCGAGTTCGACCGCCGAGTCCGGCGCGAAGTGGTCGAGCCAGCGGCCGGTGTCGGACAGCACCTTGGCCGGACCGTCGTTTCCCAGGGACTGGGACACGACGCGGTGCGCCCGCGCCACGCGTGCCCGCGCCTCGCCCATCGACACCCGCCAGGACACCTCGCGGTCGGGGTCGTTCTTGGGCGTGAGCACGATCCGCCGGGCGTCCTGCTCGACGAGCGCGAACCACGGCAGCGGCACGGTCCAGGTCGTGGAGATGACGTGGACGGCACCCCGGTTCAGCTCGGCCATGACCGCGGTGGCCCGTGCCCGCACCTCGTCGGGCTCGACGGACAGGGCGGCCTCGCGCAGCGGCGCGGTCGACGTCGCCAGGAATCCGACCAGGGCGGCGGCGGACCGCGCCCGCAGGTCCAGCGGGCACACCAGCGGGCCTTCGCCCACGTCACCGGGCACGTCGGCGGGGTCGAGCGCGAGCACGTCGAACGGCGCGTCGGGGGCGACGGCGCCGTCGGCGCGCTCACCGGGCAACAGGCGCCGCGGTCGGGCAAGCTGTGACCGCAGCCACAGCTCGCGCTCGCGGGCGCCTACGTCCGCTCGGCTCAACGCCCCGGCTTCGAGGGCCTTGCGGGCCTGTTCCGCCAACGGTGCGTCAAGAGCCGACAGCGGTTCGTACACCCTGAGGTAGGCGACGAACGGTCGTAGCACCCGCGCATCCTCCCACGCGGAGATCCGGCGGTATGTCTCACGCCTACCGCGTCGCGGGGAACCCCTTCGACACGGTACGGTAGTTACCAGGAACTAGTTGTCGAGACGAGTGGGGCCGCCGTTCCCCCGGCCGCCCCCGTCCCTGTGCGAGGGGGTCGAGCCATGGGGCGCGGCCGAGCTAAGGCCAAGCAGACGAAGGTGGCGAGGGAGCTGAAATACAGCACGCACGCCACCGACTTCGATGCCTTGCAACGCGAGCTGTCCGGCGATTCCGGCGACGCGACTCGACGTGGCGATGAACGCTACGACGAGACGCCGGAC